>CAVWFX010000009.1:0-85377 GCA_963754375.1 uncultured Solirubrobacterales bacterium | reverse complement strand
ACGGCGACAGCATCCACCCGAGCCGCAGCGCCGGCGCCAGCCGCTTGGCCGACCGACCCGATGTGGCAGACGCGCTCGGGGGCCAGGCCCTGCAGCGCCCCCACGGGCCCGCGGTCGTAGCGCAGTTCGGAGTCGTAGTCGTCCTCGACGATCAGCCCGTCCACCTCCTCGGCCCACTACAGCAGCGCCGCCCGGCGCTCGGACGACATCACCACCCCGGTGGGAACTGGTGCGCCGGGGTGACCACGATCGTCTCGCAGCCCGATCGCTCCAGTTCGGTCACGTCGAGGCCGTGCTCGTCGACTCCGATCCGCACCGTCTCCAGCCCCGCCTGCTCGGCGATCAGCCGGTACTGGGGCCAGCCGGGCGTCCTCGAGCGCGAGCCGCTCGATCCCGCGCCCGCGCAGGCTCGCGCACAGCAGCGCGAACGCCTGCGCGAAGCCGGCGCAGATCAGGGTGTGCTCGGGCTCCGGGGCGGCGCCGCGCACGCGGGCGAGGTACCCAGGCAGCTCGTTGCGCAGCTCGCGCGCATCCCGCGGGGATCGCCGTGGCCGTGGGCCTCGAACGGGGCCTCGCGCAGCGCTGCCCGCAGCGAGCGCAGCCACTGCTCGCGGGGGAACGAGGCCAGGTCGGGCAAGACGGGGTCGAACTGGTAGGCGTATCGGGGGTGCGAGCGTGCCGGTGGCCAGGGGCGGGCGCTCGGTGCCGGACGTGACGGCCACGCGGGTGGGCGCGCCCTGGCTGGCGATCAGGTAGCCCTCGGCGGTGAGCTGGCTGTAGGCCTCCAGGACCACGCCGCGGGAGACGCGCAGTTCGGCGGCCAGAGCACGGGTCGAGGGCAGCTTGCACCCGGGCGCCAGCCGGCCGGTGCGGATGTGGTCGCGGAGGCTGCGCTCGAGCTGCTCGTGGAGCGGCCCCGCGCCCGGCTCGAGCTCGACGAGCAGCCCCGGCCCGACAACTGGCACTGTTCTCGTTCATCAAAACTGGACCTTATCAGCGGAGCCAGTTGCCGCGTAGGCTCCGGCGGTCAATTGAGCTCGCGAAGGGAGCCTCGTCGATGAACCCGATCACGATCGTCGGCGGCGGGATTGCCGGCCTCACCGCCGCCATCTCGTGCGCCGAGCAGGGCGCGACGGTGCAGGCTGCTCGAAGCCCACCAGGAGCTGGGCGGCCGGGCGCGGACGCTCGTCGGCCCCTACAAGGCCAACCTCGGGCCGCACGCGATCCTGGCCCGCAGCCCGTTCTGGAAGTGGCTCGGCGAGCGAGGGCTGCTTCCCCCACACGCGCGGCCGCCGCTGTCCGGCGTCCGCTTCCGCTGGCAGGACGACATCCGCCGGGTCCCGGCGGTAGGCGCGGCGGTGGCGGCGCTGCGGCTGCGCAGCCGCACGGCTCCGGTCGAGCTCGACTTCCGCACCTGGGCGTCAGACCACGTCGGGCCCGAGGCGGCCGACGCCCTGGCCCGCAGCGGCGGGATCCTGACCTACTACCACGACCCCGGCGAGCTGTCGGCCGCGTTCCTGTGGGAGGCGCTGGTCCGCGGGCCTGCTGTCGGCGCCGCCGACGGCGCGCTTCCCGATCGGCGGCTGGGTGGCGATCACCGACGCGGCTGCGCCGACACGCGATCGACCTCGGAGTCCGGATCGAGACCGGCACACGGGTCTCGGAGCTGCCCGAGCCGCCGGTGATCGTCGCCACCGAGCTGGCCGACGCCCGCGAGCTGCTGGGCGATGACAGCCTGCGGTGGCTGGGCGGCCACGCGGTCTGCCTGGACGTCGCGCTGCGGTCGCGGCGCGGCGATCCGTTCGTGGTCGTCGACCTGCAGGAGACCGGCTGGGTCGAGCGCTACACCGCCGCCGACCGCTCGCTGGCCCCGGCGGGCGAGGATCTGCTCCAGGCCCAGATGCCGATCCGGCCCGGCGAGACGCCGGCGTCGGCGACGACAGCGGCTCGAGCAGCTGCTCGACGCCTCCTACCACGGCTGGCGCGAGCGCGAGACCTGGCGCCGCCGGCAGGTGATGAACGGGCGCACCGGCGCGCTCGATCCGCCCGGCAAGACCTGGCGCGACCGGCCGGCGATCGATCGCGGCAACGGCGTCTTCCTGGCCGGCGACATGGTGGCCGCCCCCGGCTGCCTGTCGGAGATCGCCTGGGCCAGCGCGGTCGAGGCCGCCCGGCTGGCGACGGCCGCGATACCCCGAGCGGCACGGGGCCGCGGTGGCATGACCCGCGCGGGTGGCGGTGGCATGTCCGGCGCCGCGTGGGCCTGGCGCTGGTCCGCGGCGGGAACGACAACACGGAAACCGATTGCGGAGCTGGGCGGCGCGCGGTAGCCTCGATGGTGTGAACCGGCGCGGCACCCTGAGAGCCTCTGACGAAGATCGCGATCGCACCGTCGAGCGGTTGCACAAGGCTGCCACCGAGGGGCGGATCGCCTCCGACGAGCTCGAGCAGCGCGTGGCGGCGGCGCTCAAGGCCCTCACCTACGCCGAGCTCGAGGAGACCGTGGCCGACCTTCCGCGCCCGCGCAGCCGCAACGCGCCGGTCCGCCACTCCGCCGGCGGCTGGGCGGTGTCGGTGGTACGCGCCAACCCGATCCTGCTGGTGCTGGCGATCCCGGTGCTGGCCCTGACGGTGGCCGCGCTGATCGCCGCCACCGTGGTGTGGACGGTGATGGTCCTGGTGGTGCTGATGGTCGGCGGCCGCCATCGCATGGGCCGCCCGCCATGGGGCCACGGCCGTCGCTACGGCTTGGCACCGCCCCGCGGGCGCTGGATGTAGGCCCTCAGCTCGAGTTGCGCCGCAGGCGCCACACGACGCCATCCATCTCGTAGGGCGCGCCGTTGACGGTGCGGCGGTGGACGTAGCGCCGGCGCTCGAGTTCGCGGACGCTGAAGCCGATCTCGCCCCACAGGTCGCTCGTGATCGCGTCGGGGTCGCCGAAGATCGGGTCGTGCATGTGGGCGACGAGCGCGTCGGGGGCGAGCAGCTTGGCCCCCTCAATCAGCACCGGCGCCGGAACCTGGCCGGCGTGGGGACCGACCGGGGCCACGCAGTTGAGCGCATTGGCGCTGAGTGCCGCGATGGCTTGGCGTTGGCTCGACGTGGTCGCGAGAAGGTCGAGCGTCAGGTACTGGTCGTAGACGCCCGGCCGGTCCCGGAGCGCCGCGTCGCGCGCCGACGCGACGACGTCGGTGCCGAGCACCGCGCGCAGGCCCTCGGCGGTCAGCGCCTCACCGGAGACGCCGTTGCCGGCGGCCAGGTCGATCACCTTCGTGGCGGCACGATCCCACCCGACCGAATCCACCGCCGCGGCCAACATGGCGGCGATCACCTGCGGCGAGCGGCAACCCAGTCGCTCCTGGACGATCTCCTCGTACAGGCCCGGGAACGAGTAGAGGCGCTCATAGTCGTGCAGGCGCAGCTCCTCGACGCGGCCGTCATCATGGCGCACGCGAACCAGCTCGTGGCCGATCTCCGGATCCGCCTGGCCGGGGAGCTCCGCGGCGAAGCCCGGAGTGCGCGCAGCCATCAGCTGCTGCGCTCGCCAAGTTCGAGCACGGCCAGAAACGCCTCCTGGGGCACCTCGATCCGCCCGACCTGCTTCATCCGCTGCTTGCCCTTCTTCTGCTGCTCGAGCAGCTTGCGCTTGCGGCTGATGTCGCCGCCGTAGCACTTGGCGATGACGTCCTTGCGGTAGGCCTTGATCGTCTCGCGGGCCACGATCCGGGAGCCGATCGCGGCCTGGACGGGCACGTCGTACTGCTGGCGGGGGATCTTCTCGCGCAGCTTCTCGACCAGGGTCCGGCCCGCGGTCTGGGCCTTGGCGCGGTGCACCAGCATCGACAGGGCGTCGATGGGGTCACCGGCCAGCAGGATGTCGAGCTTGACCAGGTCTGATTCGCGCAGACCGATCAGGTCGTAGTCGAGCGACGCGTAGCCGCGGGTGCGCGACTTGAGCTGGTCGAAGAAGTCGAGCACGATCTCGGCCAGCGGCAGGTCGTAGGTGAGCTGGATGCGCTCGGCCGACAGGTAGTGCATCCCGGCGTGCGTGCCGCGACGCTCCTGGCAGAGCTCCATGATCTGACCGACGTACTCCTTGGGACTGAGGATCGAGGCGCGGATGTAGGGCTCGCGGATCTCCTGGATGCGCGCCGGATCGGGCATGTCGTTGGGGCTGTGGATCGGCACCACGGTCCCGTCGGTCAGCGTCACCTCGTACTCGACGCTCGGCATCGTCGCCAGCAGCTCCAGGTCGTACTCGCGTTCGAGCCGCTCGCGCACGATGTCCATGTGCAGCAGGCCCAAAAAGCCGCAGCGAAAGCCAAAGCCGAGCGCCTCCGAGGTCTCGGGCTCCCAGCTCAGCGCGGCGTCGTTCAGCGTCAGCTTCTCGAGCGCGTCGCGCAGGTCGGGGTAGTCGTCGGAGTCGATCGGGAACAGGCCGCAGAACACCATCGGCTTGACCTCGCGGTAGCCGGGCAGCGGTTCGGCCGCCGGACGGCCCCTGGTGGTCAGGGTGTCGCCGACCCGGAGCCTGGTGACGTCCTTGACGCCGGTGATGAGGAAGCCGACCTCGCCGGCGTGCAGCGCGGCGGCCGAGGTCATCTGAGGCGTGAAGAAGCCGATGTCGTCGATCTCGGCCTCGGTGCCGGTCTGCATCGCGCTGATCGCCTCGCCCTTGGTGAAGACGCCGTCGACCACGCGGATGTAGGCGATCACTCCGCGGTACTGGTCGAACTCGGAGTCGAAGATCAGCGCCCGTGGCGGCGCGTCGGGATCGCCGGAGGGCGGCGGAACGCGCGCGATCAGCTCGTCGAGTACGTCGGTCACGCCCTCGCCGGTCTTGGCGCTGATCCGCCGTACCTGGTCGGCCGGCTCACCGAGTAGGTCGGCCACCTCGGCGGCCACCCGCTCGGGCTCGGCGCCCGGGAGGTCGACCTTGTTCAGGCACGGGATCAGCTCGAGCCCCGACTCGACCGCCAGGTAGGTGTTGGCGACCGTCTGCGCCTCCACCCCCTGGGAGGCGTCGACGACCAGCAGCGCGCCCTCGCAGGCGGCCAGCGAGCGCGACACCTCGTAGGTGAAGTCGACGTGGCCGGGGGTGTCGATCAGCTGCAGCTGGTAGGTCTGGCCGTCGTGCGGCGACTCGTAGAAGACGCGCACCGCCTGGGCCTTGATGGTGATCCCGCGCTCGCGCTCGAGGTCCATCGAGTCGAGCAGCTGGGCGCGCATCGACCGCGGGTCGACGGTGTGGGTCAGCTCGAGGATGCGATCGGCCAGCGTCGACTTGCCGTGGTCGATGTGGGCGATGATCGAGAAGTTGCGGATGTGTGCCTGGTCAGCCATTTGTGCTGCTTTGAAGGGTAGGAAGGGCGGCGGCGGCGGGCGCTCAGGCGGCGGATGGCGAACTGCTGTCCGGGTCGCCCGAGTGGATGTCCAGCGTGGCCAGAAAGCGGCTGACCCGTGGAGTCGACGCCGAGCTCGTCGAGTGCCTCCCGGCTGGCGACCGCGATCGACAGCAGGCCGGCGAACAGGACGACGGCGTCGATCGACTTGCGGCCCTGGGCGTCCCAGTAGTCGTCGTGCAGGTCCAGCCACAGCGCGAACTCGTCCAGCGTCAGCGCCGAGGCGACGCCGTAACCGGCGGCGGTGACCCGCGAGCCCCAGCGGGGCGGACGGTCCTGGCCGGTGAAGATCTGCTGGGCCCAGAGGAAGCCGATCCCGAGCAGGCCGAAGATCCCGAACGTGCTGTGGTGGACGTGGCGGCCGCCGGCACTGACGTTGCGGAACGGACCGACCCCGGCCCGGATCGAATGGGTGATCCCGCGGGCGACCCCGAAGGCGGCGGTGAACCCGATCGCGCTCAGCAGCGCCCGCTCGCGCTGGGGGTCATCGAAATGGCGCCGGTAGAGGCCTCGCTCGGGCATCTGTGCCCGTTGACCTTACCTCGGCCGCAGCCGGCCCATGATCAGATCGCGGATCTGGCGCGCCTCCGGGATCCGCATCCACAGCACCAGTCGCGCGTAGAGGACCGACGCCAATGTGAGGCTGAACCCGACCGCGATGATCTGAGCGATCAGGTCGATGCCGAGGACGCTGTCGAGCCCTTTCCACACCAGGTAGCACAGCGGGGTGACGATCGCCGTGGCCACCACGATGCGAACGGTGATCATCGTCGTCTGGCCGCCCTCCAGGCGGCCGTTGAAGCCGATCCGCAGGCGGCGCAGCTGCAGCCAGGTCATGACCACGTTGGCGGCCACGGTGCCGATCACGATCCCGGCGATGCCCAGCGGCTTGTAAAGCGCCAGCGAGACGGCGATGTCGACCACCATGTTCATGGCCGCCAGAGTGGTCGGGATCCAGGGCCGCTTGAGCGAGAAGAAGGTCCGGCCCAGGAGCAGGTTGACGCCCGGCGAACGGAAGGCTCCAGGCAAACCAGAACAGCGCGGTGGTCACCAGGTCGGTGGAGCCGGGGTTGAACGCGCCGCGCTGGTACACCAGCCGCACGATCGGCATGGCCAGCACCGCCATCAGCGCCGCCGACGGGATCAGCAGCAGGTTGATCTGGCGAATCCCGTTGCCGACCGTGCGCCGCATCCCGGCGACGTCGCGCCGGACGGCCATTCGGCTCAGGGTCGGGAACAGCACCGTGGCCACCGCCACGCTGAACATCCCCTGGGGCAGCATGTAGATCCGGAAGGCGTCGTTGATCGCGGCCGGAGCGTGCGGCGAGACCAGCGTCCCCAGCCCGGCGTTGAGGAACATGTCGAGGTTGATGATCCCGATGCTCATCGTCACCGGCAGGAACAGGATCAGGACCTGGCGGATCCGGCGGTCGCGCCAGTTCGAGCGAGAACGAGAGCTTGAACTCGACCTTGGCGCAGCGCCGAGGCCACCAGCAGGAACTGAACCAAGGTGGCGATCAACCATGCGATGGCGTAGGCGTAGACGGCGTTCTGCCCGTGGAAGTGGCCGTGCAGGATGACCAGCAGGACGATGATGACGACGTTCCACACCGCCGGCGCGAGCGCCGGGATGGTGAACTCGTCGTAGGACTGCAGGATCCCCACCAGCAGCCCGGTCAGGCTCAGCAGCAGCACGACCGGGAACAGCACCCGCGACAGGCCGACGGTCAGGTCGGTGGCCGACGCGCTGAGCGTGCCGGTGAACAGCGGCATGACGAACCCGGCGACGCCGATCCAGAGGATCGTCAGCCCGCCCGAGCACGACCAGGATCAGCCAGAACAGCTCGGAGGCCAGCTTGAACGCCTCGCGGCTTACGGCCCTCCTGCAGCAGCTCGGTGAACACCGGCACGAACGCCGCCGACAGCGCCGCCTGCGAGAACAGGTTGCTGAACAGGTTCGGGATCTGCGAGGCGACGGTGAACGCCGAGGCCGCGGCGGTGGTGCCGAAGAAGCTGGCCTGGACGACCTCGCGGCCCAGGCCGGCGATCCGCGACACGGCCGTGGCCAGAGCGAAGATCGCGGTGCTGAGAGCCAGCCGGCGGCGCGGCGACGAGGGCGGCGGAGGCGGCGATGGCTCCCCCGGGAGGGCGCTGGGGGCAGACACGGCGCGCTATAGTACGCGCCGTCGCCGCGGGCATCCGCGGCTGCTTTGCGTCATGGCCAACATCCACTCACAGAAGAAGCGGATCCTGCGCGCTGAGCGGGAGCGGATCGAGAACCGTCGCTACACGTCGACGATCAAGACCTACTTCCGCCGGCTCGAGCGTGCGCTGGCCGACGGCGACTCCGACCGTCGCCGACAGCGAGCACCGCGTGCTGGTGAGCACGATCGACAAGGCCGTCAAGCGGGGCGCGCTGCACCGCAACAACGGCGCCCGCAAGAAGTCGCGCGCCGCGCGGCTGCGACGCGGCGCCTGAGCTGCCTCGCCACCGCGCGGATCCGGCGGGACGTCTGAGAAGCTTCTCACCGGCAGAACCTGCGCCGACTGAACGCCGTCGCGCACATTCCCTGAGCAAAGCGGCAAAATTGGGATTGACGGATGGCGAATCAGACAACCGAACCCACCACCGCCGGTCCCGAGCGGATCGCCTTCGAGGTCGAGCGCCTCGAGCAATCCGACAGCGGCCGGGTCGAGGTCGACGGGCCGCTGGTTCGGGGTCCGTGGCCGTCGCTTCGTCCGCCCGACGCTGACGCTGCATTGTCGACGGCGCCGAGCAGCGCTACCTGGCCGACCTCGAGCAGAAGCCGTGGGCGGCCGAGGACGGCGAGGATTGGCTGGCGGCGTTCCCGGTCGAGACCAAGCTTGGACAGGCCTCCGAGTCGAGCTGTCGGTGGCCCCGGACATCGCCGTGAGCTGGCGGACG
Organism: uncultured Solirubrobacterales bacterium; assembly: GCA_963754375.1. GTDB lineage: Bacteria > Actinomycetota > Thermoleophilia > Solirubrobacterales > Solirubrobacteraceae > Palsa-465. Next base: position 77,049 of record CAVWFX010000009.1, on the reverse strand, counting down.
GGGGCCGGCCGGCGAGCCCGCGCCGGCGCCGTCCCACCGCGGCCATCCTGCGCGCCCCCCGGATTCGCACCGACGCAGGCGCTCCCCGCCCGGCGCTCACCGAGCGAGCCCAGGAGATCGACCGGCTCAACTCCCGGCTGATCGCCGCCGGCCAGGCGCTCGAGCGCGAGCGCGCGCGCGCGCGGCCGCCGGCAGCAGCTCGAGCGCGAGCACGCCCGGGTGGCGGCGGCCAACGACGAGGCTCGAGCGCGAGCGCGCCCGCCGGACCGCGGTCACCGAGGAGCTGGAGCAGGAGCGCGCCGAGGCGCTGCGGCTCCGCGCCCAGGTGGGAAGCTCCAGGCCGAGCTGGACCTGGCCCGGGCCGCCCAGGTCGACGACGACGCAGCGACGGCCGAGCTCGACGAGGTCAGGCGCGCGCTGGATGAGGAGCGCTCGGCCGGCAAGCGGCTGCGCTCCCAGCTGGCCGAAGCCCGGGAGACCGCGGTGCGGGCCCGCGAGTCAGCCGCCGGCGCGCGGGCGCGGGCGCGGCGCGAGCGCTCGACCAGGGCCGAGAGCGGCGCCACGGGCCGAGCGCACGCGCCGAGCCGAGAGCCCGCGCGCGGCCTGAGAGGCCCGACGCGCAGGCCAAGCAGACGGCGCCGAGCCGCGAGCGCACGCCGAGCCGGCGCCCCCCGAGGCACCCGATCCGACCAGACGAGGTCCCGTGCCCGTGCGAGCGCTCGGAGCGCAGCCGCGCGCCGGGCGCCGCCGGCGCCCGACCACGCCTCGGGCCGCGCCCAGACCGCGCCTCGGCCGCGAGCGCCCGCTCAACCCCTCGCTGCGCCACCGGACCTACTGGCTCGGGCGGGTGCTGGTGGTGCTGGTGATGCTGGCGGTGATCGCCGCGATCGTCCTGGTGATCAGCTCGACGCACGCACTGCCGTCGAGGCCGGCCCGGCGATCTCGGTCGGTCCGAACCGGGCGATCGTGACCAGCGCCGCGGTGTCCTCGCCGGCCCCGCCGCTGGCCCCGCCGCGCGAGGCCAGCTCCAGGTCGGCGATCTCGCAGGTCGCCTGCCGCAGCCGGTCGGCCCCGGTGCGGCGCGCGTCGGCGATCAGCCGGTCGGCGGCGCGGGAGGGCATCCGCAGCCGGCGCTTGACCTGCGCCGGAGGCTCGCCGGCGTCCAGCGCGACGGCCACGTCGTGGGCCTGGCGCACGCGCTGGGAGATCCAGTAGAGCAGCCCCGGCAGGCGCTCGCCCTGGGCGCGCAGCCCCAGGTAGGCGCGCGACCGCCGCCGGCGAGTCGCCGGCCACCAGGGCATCGGCCACCGCCCACGCCTTGCGCTCGGCCGAGAGGCGCGGTCAGCTCCTCGACCGCGGCGGCGTCGATCGGCGACGCCCTCCTCGCGCTCCCAGCGCCAGCTTCTCGAGCTCGCGCAGCAGCCGCTGCTGGCGCTCGCCGACGTGGCGGATCAGCGCCCGGGCGGCGTCGGGCTCGAGCTCGACGCCCAGCTCCTTGCCCCGCGCGATCACCCACTTGGGCAGCTCCCACGGCTTGACGCTGTTCTCGGCGCTGATGTCGCCGTCGGCGCCTTGACGGCGGCGTGCAGGCGCTCGGGCGCGCTGGCTGCGGCTGTCCTCGCGGGCGAAGAAGGCGACCGTGGTCTCCGGGAGCGATCGCACCCACGGCGGCCTCGAGCGCGTCGAGGTCCTTGTCCTTCCAGCGCTCGACGCCGTCGACGATGATGAACCGGCGGCCCAGGGCGAGCGTCATCGCGTCAGCGCCAGCGCCACCGCGTCCGGGGTGGCGTCCTCCCCCTCGAACAGCTCCAGGCCCTCGGCGCCGCTGATCGACTCGGCCAGCTCCCGCAGCCGGGCCCGCCGCTCGGCGATCCGGCCGTGGTCGTCGCCGTGAATCAGATAGGCGGCCTTGAACGTGGGCATCGCGCGTAGTCCGAGTCTAGGTCGCGCGCCGCGGGACGCCCCGTGTCCGCCGCGCGAGCGTCGAGCGCCCGGTGCCGCCGCCGCCGCCGGCGATTGCGGCCGACCTCGACCCCGTCGATCGCCCAGGTGTCGAAGCCCGACCACCGGCATCCCGCCGAGCCAGCGCCAGCGCGATCTCCGACAGCGTCCCGTAGGCGCCGCCGACCGCCACCACCGCGTCGGCGGCCCGCACGATCGAGACCGTTGCGCAGCTCGCCCAGCCCGGTGGGCAGCGCCACCGCCACCCACTGGTTGGCCGCGCCGCGATCCTCGCCCGGGAGGATCCCGACGACCAGTCCGCCGGCCTCGCGCCGCGCCGCGGCTGGCGGCGGCCATCACCCCCGCCCCGCCGCCGGTGACGACGATCGCCCCGGCGGCGGCGAGCGCCGCGGCCCACCTCCTCGGCGGCCTGCGCCTGCGCCGCGCGTGGGCGCGACGGCGCCGACCACCGCCACGTACGACGGCGGCCGGCGGTCACCGCTCAGCTTGACGACGACGTTGACCAGCTTGTCGGGCACGACGATCACCTTGGCGACCTGGTGGCCGTCGACGTGCGTCTGCACGCCGCGGCGGCCAGGGCCAGCCGCTCGAGCTCCTCGCGCGGAGCGCCGGTGCTGGCCGTGACCCGGTCGCGCACCTTGCCGTTGACCATGCACACCAGCTCGAAGGTGTCGGCCACCAGCATGTCGGGATCGGCGTCGGGCCAGGGCTGCTCCCACACCCGCCCGCCGGTCAGCCGCTCGTAGACCTCCGCACCCGAGGTGCGGCGCGAACGGGAACACCAGCGAGGCGGCGGTGGCGACGGCGAACCGCCGCGCCGCCTCGCTCGGCGTCGGGATGGCGGTAGATCTCGTTGACCAGCTCCATCACGGCGGAGATGGCGGTGTTGAACGCGAACCGCCCCCGCATGTCGTCGGTGACCTTGTCGATCGCCCAGTTGGCCTTGCGGACCAGGTCAGCGCGTCGCCCTCGGGTCGCGGCGGCTGCTCCGGCCGAGCCGGCCGATCGCCTCGCCGAGGCTGTCGCCCAGCCGCCACAGCCGGCTCAGGAAGCGGTGGACGCCCTCGACGCCGCGTGTCTGACCAGGCGGCGTCCTGGTCCGGCGGGCCGATGAACAGCACGTAGCAGCGGGCGGCGTCGGCGCCGAAGCGCTCGACGATCTCGCTGGGGGCGACGACGTTGCCCTTGGAGCTCGACATCTTGTTGCCGTCGGGGCCCAGGATCATCCCCTGGGTGAACAGCGCCCGGAACGGCTCCTGGACGTCGAGCAGGTCCATGTCGGCCAGCGCCTTGACGAAGAAGCGCGCGTACATCAGGTGCAGGATCGCGTGCTCGACGCCGCCGATGTACTGGTCGACCGGCATCCACGCCGCGCAGCACCTGGCGGATCCCAGGCGGCGTCGTCGTTGCGAGCGTCGCAGTAGCGCAGGAAGTACCAGCTGGAGTCGACGAACGTGTCCATCGTGTCGGTCTCGCGCCGGGCCTCGCCGCCGCAGGAGGGGCACTTGGTGTCCACCCAGTCCTCGGCGGCCGCCAGCGGCGAGCGGCCGCGCGGCTGGTAGTCCTCGACGTCGGGCAGCAGCACCGGCAGGTCCTCCTCGGGGACCGGCACCAGCCCGCACTGCGTCGCAGTAGACGACCGGGATCGGGCAGCCCCAGTAGCGCTGGCGGGAGAGCAGCCAGTCGCGCAGGCGGAAGTTGACCGAGGCGTGGCCGACCCCCTCGCGATCCAGCCAGGCGACGATCGCATCGCGCGCCGGCGACCGCGTCCATGCCGGTGAACTCTCCGGAGTTGATCAGCCGCTCGTCGTCGGTGTGGGCGGTGAACGCCTGCGGCGCTCGACGTCGGGGTCCTGCACTCCGGCGGGGGCGACCACCGGGCCGGATCGGCAGGTCCAAGCGTCCGGCGAAGTCGTAGTCGCGCTGGTCGTGCGCCGGCACGCCCATGACCGCGCCGGTGCCGTACTCCATCAGCACGTAGTCGGCGACGAACATCGGGATCTGCTCGCCGTTGACCGGGTTGGTGACGGTGCGGCCCAGCGGCACCCCGGTCTTGGTCTTGTCGGCGGCGCCGCGCGTCCTCCGCCGACTCGGCCAGCACCCGGTTGACGTAGTCGTGCACCGCCGCCTCGTGCTCGGTTCCGTCCACCAGCCTGAAGACGTCGGGATGCTCGGGGGCCATCGACGAAGAAGGTGGCGCCGAACAGCGTGTCGGGACGGGTGGTGAACACCGCGTAGTCGATTGGGTGGGCGGGATCGACATCCTCGCAGCGGAACGTCACCTCGGCGCCCTCGCTGCGCCCGATCCAGTTGCGCTGCATCGCCTTGACGTGCTCGGGCCAGTCGATGTCGTCGAGGTCGTCCAGCAGCCGGTCGGCGTAGTCGGTGATCCGGAAGAACCACTGCTCCAGCTGGCGCAGCTCCACCTGGTGGCCGCAGCGCTCGCAGCGCCCGTCGATCACCTGCTCGTTGGCCAGCACCGTCTGGTCGTGCGGGCACCACTTGACCGCCGCCTCCTTGCGATAGGCCAGTCCTCGCTTGAGCAGCTGCAGGAAGATCCACTGCGTCCAGCGGTAGTAGCTCGGCTCGTGGGTGCCGAACTCGCGCGACCAGTCGATCGAGATCCCCCAGCGGTGAAACCAGTGGCGGTAGGCGCGATCGAACGGTCGGTCGCCTCCCGCGGATGGACCCCGGTCTTGATGGCGTTGTTCTCGGCCGGCAGCCCGAAAGCGTCGTAGCCCATCGGGTGCAGCACGCGGTGGCCGGTGCGCCGGTGAAAGTGGGCGATGGCGTCGCCGAGCGCGTAGTTCTTCAGATGCCCGATGTGCGGCTCGCCGCTGGGGTAGGGCAGCATCTCGAGCACGTAGGACTTCTCGATGCCGCGCGGCGTCGTCGGCGGGATCGTTGGAGACCTCCCAGGTCCCCTCGCGCGCCCACAGCTCCTGCCAGCGCGGCTCAATCTGCTTCGGGTCATAACGGCGGTCGGACATCGATGAAACTGAGATTACTTTGGGCGCCGGGCCCGTGGGAGCGCACCCGGCCCACGGTGGCGCACGCCGGCGACAGGGCTCGTGCGCCGGATCGAGCCGTCGCGGGTAGCATGGCCGCGTGCCCGAAGATCCAGATTCAGGCAAGCTTGGCGGCGCACCGAAGGCCAAGCCGGGTAAGGCTGCTCGGACGACCCGCGGCACCCGCACCTCCGAGCGTCAGCGCGGCGCCCCGGCTCGCGCTGCCCGTCGCCCGCGGTCGTCGGACGCGGAGCGGGTCAGCTCGATCCTGACCGCAGCCGAGGACACCGCCGAGCGCATCCGCAAAGAGGCCGAGGACCGGGTCCGCGAGCGCATCGCCGAGGGACAGCGCGCCGCCGACAACCGCGTTCGGGCGGCCGAGGAGGAAGCGGCCGAGATCCTGGCCTCGGCCCGGGTGGAGGCCGAGCGGCTGCGCCGCGACCGGTCGCGAGGAGGCCGAGCAGGCCAAGACAACGGCGCCACCTCGGAGGCGCTGACGATCGTCGCCAACGCCCAGCAGAACGCCGACGAGACGCTCGAGCAGGCCACCGAGGCAGCGGCGCAAGAGCCAGCGCGAGGCGGAGCGCTACTCGCGTGAACTGCTCTCAGAGGCCCGGGAGATCGCCGAGGAGGTGCGCCGCGAGGGCACCGAGCTGGTCGCCAACCTGCGCCAGATGGGCGATTCGCTGCGCACCAACGCCGAGCGCATCCTGCGCGACGTGCAGAGCGTGCACTCGCGGATGGTGGCCGGCATCGAGCGCGCCGGCGGCGGCGACCGCAAAGCCCCGCCCGCCCAGCAGCCCCGCCCGGCGCCAGCGCTCCGACGGGGGCTGGGCCAGCGCCCGCGCCCGGTTCGAGGACGTCGAGTCCGACGACGGCGTGCCGGACGTCCCCGAGTTCATCCCGCCCCGCTGACATGTACTACGCTTGGATCGACCCCACGGGGCTATAGCTCAGCTGGGAGAGCGCCTCGCTGGCAGCGAGGAGGTCGCCGGTTCGAGCCCGGCTAGCTCCATAGGTTGCGGTCTTGGGCGTCCGCCCGGAACCGGTGATGTCGTCGAGGCTGCCCTAGACGGTGACGTCGTTCGAGGGCGCGTATTGCCGCTAGGCATCGGCCATCGATTTGCGGGCATTGTTAATACGCGAGGGGACGTTCGATTACTATGCTTAGCATCGCTAGCTCCGCAACCGAGACAAGTGCCAGCCATCTACCGCCAGCGTTTGACGTGATGCAGCCTCCGCTGGCCGTCACAGTCCTCAATGTCGTCGTTATCTATCTGGCCCTGCCGTGCCTGCTGTTTCTCGTGGCCCTCCTCTTTTCCCTCGTCGTGTACCTGCTGGTGCGATCCTCCTGGGAGTTCGATTTCAAAAGCGACCTTCTCACGAAAGGTGGAAGCGAAACAATCGCTTCCATCAGGTCGTCGCCTTTCTCTCCTATACGTCAGCAGCCTTCTCCTCGGAGACAACTGCATACAGGCGGCGCTTTTTTACCGCGTCTCTCGGTGGCTCGCTGCGCCACCGGCTCCGAGCCGCTCGCCGAAGCCGTCTACGCGGTCTCCAAATTCGTAACCCATATTGACATCTCGCCGTGGGCGACCGTCAGGACCGGGTCTGTACCTCTACCACGGCCTCGGAACGGTGATCGGCAAAACCTCCCACGATCGGAAAGCGCGCGCTCATCTGCCACGGAGTCTCGATTGGTGGAGGTGCCGTCCTCGGCGACGACGTGACCGTCTGGGCCGGAGCTCAGATTCTGAAGAAGATGAGGGTCGAGGCAGGCAGCGAGATTGGCGCAAACAGCGTGGTGACCAGCGACATCCCGGCCGGCTCGATCGTGTTCGGCGTACCCGGTCGCGTAGTCGGGCGCGTTCCGGGCTTTGAAGCTCAGCCTGGATCCTCAGGTGAGTCGACGTCCGAGACAACTTCCACAAACTCCACGGTCACTCCGTCGGTGTAAACCGGCGACAGGAAGTTCAGGACGAAATCGCCGGCACCACGGACCGGCCTCTCCTCTAGGAGGGAAATATCCTGGATTGCGAGTTCATTCGTCACCTGCGCAAGGTCCTGGACCCCCAGCGCGATGTGATGGAGCCCACCGGCGCCGCGGTTGAACTCTTTCAACTTGCCCCCGTTGGGGATCACGAACTCCACATCGGGTCCCTTGGCACCTCCGCAGAAGATGCAGAGCGCCTCGTACTCGGGGACGTAACCCCGCCGATGCTCCTCGAGGCTCAGCAGGGCCATCACACGCTCGGCCGCGGCTTCGGACCGCGCGATGATGCCAACGTGATGCAGGTAGGGTCGGCTAGGTTCGGACACGCTCTTGGAGAAACGCTTCGAGGGCGCCGACGTTCGGGAACTCGGCCAGTCCGTTCCCGGCGAATTGCACCCCGAACTGATCCTCGATCGCGAACATGAGGTTGACCTGGCCCAGAGAGTCCCACCCTGGGACATCTTTCGCCGTCGTCTCCGGTGTCACGACGATGTGTCTCGTCTCCGAACACATCTCGCATCAGGTTCTCGAGTTGCTCATGAAGCGTCGGCAACGAGCTCCTCCGGACGGTTGACGGCAATGAACCCGGAGGAGTACCCCCCGAGCGCGACTTCGCGAGCCCATTCCGTAGCCCCATCCTCCTCCTGAACCAGCTCAAACCCTAGGCGCTGGTACAGGTCCCGGACGAGGCCGTTCTTCTGACTCGGAATGTAGACCCCGCGAAGCTCGGTACACCCGCGAGCATGCGCCGCCCGGCATAGCTCATCAAGCATCGTGTCTTCAAGCGTTCGCCCGATTACGCGACAACTCATCAAAAAGGTATCGAGCGTCAACACACTTCGCGCGGACAAAGCCAATGGCGAGCGCCACCAACCCATGGTTGCCAAACCGATCCTCTAGAGAGAACGAGAGGTGGACGCACGAAGGATCCTGTAGCGTATCCGTTCAGGATCTGGAGGCTGTGCCGCCGGGTGGTCAGGTTGAATTGATTCGTCTTTCCGACTAGCTGCGCGATACGCGGAAGATCGACCTCCGTGAAGGGTGAGACCTTCGCGCGCATCTCGAGGCGCTCGTAGAAGGCTTCGATTGTGTCGGAGCTTCGCCGCGAGCTCCGCCGCCGCCTGCCGCGCGGCATAGTGCTTCACGCGGCCCGCATCTTCCGGCTGTGAACGCCGCCGGCTCAAGGAAAACGTAATCCTCCAGCGCAGCCACGTATTCGGCTGGGTCCACCGGCAAGGTTGATCACGTCGACCTCCGGTACGAGCTGGCGAACGGTTTCGCGCTCAACCGGGTTGTCGTCCACGAACACGATTGAATCCAGGCCGATGCCGAGTGTGTCGGCGACCGACCGCAGCTGCTCCGACTTTGGCCGCCAGTCCGCGACGAACGCGGCAATGTCGCCGCACGAGAGTACGCATGCCCGGGTGCCGTTCGAAGACCTCGAGGGCGTCGTTCGCATTGTTCTTCGAGCAGACGGCGAGAATCACACCGCGCTTGAGCCAGCGCCAGGATCGCCTCCTGAAAGGCCTGGAACGCTTCACCGGTCGGGCGTATCACCGAGCTCGAGGCCATTGACGCCATCCTCGCCGACCACGCCACCCCATAGCGTGTTGTCGAGGTCAAGGGCGTAGGCACTTCTTGCTCAAGCCCAGCCGCGCCGCGATCACGGCGACAGTGTGGCGCGCGAGCAAGGGTAGGGCCCCGAGGGACACCGCTTGCTTCGCCAGGTGCCAATAGCGGGAGTCGAACCAGTCCCGCTTTCCGACGAGCGCCGCAAGGCGCTCGCTGTCGACAACGGCGACATGGTCAGGAGCGGATTCCGCGAGCTCGCGGTTGACCATCGCGCCCATGACCGCAAACGTCCCCGGCAGCGTGGCTCCGAGATGGCCGAACGGAGCCTCCGGAGGAAGCGCGAAGAGGTGCTGGACGATCGTCGCGGGCGAGCGCTCGCCGAGCACGCGCCACAGGTCCTGCCACCTCTGCACCTCGGCGGCAACGTCTTCCTCGGGCTGGGAGCTATACGTCGGCAACTCGAGCTCGCCGGCATGCACAGCGAGTAAGACCAGGTCGGGACCGAACGCGTACATCTCGCCCTGAGGATCGAGGATCTCCTGGCGGTATTGGCAGTAGCCGCCCTCGAAGATCTCCAAATTGATGCCGACACGCCGCGCCGCCAGCCAAAGCATCGCGGTCAGCTGATTAGTGGTGTAACTACCTAGCACCGCGACCCGCAGCGCACGCCGGGGGGCGGATCCAGCCCGAGCATTTCGCCGCGCCAAGGCCTCGGCCGCGATCCATGAGCGGAAGTCGCTCCCCGTATCCGCGGCCGTTAGAGCCCAGTGGAACGCGTCGGCGCGCTCTCCCCGCTGCTCCTGGAGACGCGCCAGCTTCACGCAGAGCGCCGGCGGCGGGCTCTCCTGAGCGAGTCCGGTGTATGCGGCAAGAGCCTCGTCGAGCCGACCCGCCTGAGCGAGCGCATCTGCCTCAATTAGGTGCTTCTGGTCGATCATTCCCCACTCTCTCGCCCGCTTGCCAGTCCTCATTGAAGCATGTAGGCGACCACGGCGACCGGACGCCGGTCCGGCTGCTGGCGCCCAGGGGCTCAGCGGCGAAGCGCGCCCCGCGCACGGCCACCCCCGACCCCGGCCTAGGCCAGGTAGCTCGGGTCTAGGAGCAGTACTGCCACCAGCCACTTTTCCAGACGGGATGCGTTCACCAGTTACACACACCGAAGTCACCTTTAAACGATTCCGTGTCACTCCGAGAGGTATTCGGTGTTACTTGAAATGCGATGCTGAAACAATCCCGCGACGCCGCCACAGCATCCAGTTTCAACGGCCTACGAGTCAGTAGTTCGTCAAAAGCACGACGCTCGTCCCCGCGGTCACGGAACTCGTCGAAATAGATGAAGCTTCCGTCGTCTAGATGTGGCTCGAGAAAGGCCAGAACGGTCTGAGCGGAGGTGTAGAGATCACAGTCGATGTTCGCGACCAGTACCTCCATGCCCGACGGCCATACGAACTCGGGCAGAGTCTCGTCAAACAACCCGACGTGAAACTAAACTCGGTCATCGTCGATCTCAGGGGCTAAGACGCCTGCTTGGCCGCCTCGAGCGCCGCCGGCGGATCCAGCGACCGGTCGGCTTGGGCCAGCTCCAGCGCCCGGTCGGCCAGCTCGGCCGCCTCCACGCCGCTGACGTCCTCGTCGCGCAGGGCCAGGGCCACCAGCACCTGCCGCATCAGCTCCGGGTTCTGCAGGTTCGGCGGCTCGCCGGCGGGGGGCAGCGAACGCACGCCGGCCAGCAGCTTGGCGGCGCTGGTGCCCCCGCCGAACGACAGCGCCCCGGGGTGCTTGTCGGGAATGGTGACGGCGATTCCCCCGGTGGCCGGGTTGACGACGTTGATCTTGCTGCGCAGCCCGTGGCGCTCGAGCGCCAGCCGGTAGCCGGACAGGCGCATGTAGCCGAGCTGGGCGGCGAGCTGGGTGAACGCCACCGCCTCTGTCTCATCCTTGAGCCGCTTGTGGTGCAGCGAGAGCTGGGTGCCGAGATCGGGGGCCGCCGGATCCTGCTCCGGGGCCACCAGCAGGAACGCCTGCGACCCCAGCCGGCCCGCCCCCACCCCGGCCACATCGGCCAGCAATTGGTAGCCGCCCAAACCCAGGGCTCCGACGATGCCGGAGGGAAGCGGGTGGTCGGCGAGGTACCCCGGCGCGAACGTCATATGCCGATCTCCCTAGTTGTCGAAGATGCCGCCGACGATGCCGCCGATCAGCCCGCCGCCGGCCTCCTTCTGGGTGTTGCCGCTGCTCGAGTTCTCCTCGGGCGGGTGGAAATAGGCGCTCTGGATTCCCACGCGGCCGGGGCCGGTGAACCGGTTGAACACGAGGTTGCCGCCGCCACCGCCCAGCAGGCCGGTCTTGAACCCGTAGACCTCCTGGGTCATCTCGACGCTGTGGTCGCGGTAGACCCAGCCGCCGGGCTCGATGTCGATCGTCTCCCCCGGGTCCAGCACCTTCTCGAACATGTTCCCGTAGCCGTGCATCCACACCACGCCCTCATGGTCGCCGGCGAAGAAGTGGTCGACGAAAAAGCCCCCGCCGTACAGCATGTTGGCGAAGCCCTTGATTCGGCTGTAGTCGTACTCGACGTTACGGGTGGCGGCCAGGAACTGGTGCTCTCGGGCCATGATGCCCTCGCCGGGCTGCAGGTGGAGCGCGACGATGTGGCCCGGGGCGTCGCGGCTGAAGGCGATCTCACCTGCGGACTGGGCCTCGATCAGCAGCAGCGGCATGCCGCCGAAGGCGCGCCGCTTGAGCCCCTTCTTGAGCGGGTGCAGGCCGACCTGCATGCTGGGGTACTTCCACAGCAGCACGTGCTGCTCGAAGTACACGGGCACCTGGCCGTCGAGCGCCATGTGCAGCACGGGCACCAGCTCGCCCTCGAGCCGGTAGTTGAGCCCGGGTGCAGTGCCCTGCGTGATCTGGGTGGGCAGGATGGTCGGGGCTGTGGGCATCCGCTTTCTCCTTGCTTTTGCTCGAGCTACTACGGGGCGGCTCTGAGCCCGCTTGCCCCGTTCGGCACCGAGAACCATATCCTTACCTGATCGGGCGATAATCGCCACCGTGGCGGAGATCTACATCACCGGGCATCGCAACCCGGACACCGACTCGGTCGCCTCGGCGGTCGGCTATGCCGAGCTGATGGGACGGCTCGACCCGCGCAACCGGTACGTGGCCGTCCGCCTGGGAGAGTGCAACGCCCAGACGCGCTGGCTGCTGGACCGATCCGGCGCCGACGAGCCCGCGTTCCTCGCCCACGTCATGCCCCGCGCCCGCGACATCATGAAGGCGAGCTTCCCGGTCACCGAGCAGGACGCACCGCTGCGGGAAGCGGGCCTGGAGATGAGCCGGGCCGACCTGGAGCTGGTGCCGGTGGTCGACGCCGACGGGGCCTTGATCGGCGTGCTGACCGAGCGCGCCCTGGCCCGCCGCTACATCCGTGAGACGCGCCGGACCTCGACGCTCGAGGAGGCCCCCACCTACGTGAGCGCGATCGCTGCCGTGCTGGAGGGCGAGGTCGTCTGCGGAGACGACTGGCAGCTGTCCGGCCGCGTCTGGGTGCAGTCGATGGACGCCCGCACCGACACCGGGATCTCCGACGGCGACGTGGTCGTGGTCGGCAATCGCCGGGCGGCCCAGATATTGGCGATCAATTGCGGGGCGGCGCTGATGGTGCTGTCGAACTCGGTCGAGCCGTCGGAGGAGGTGCTGGAGCGTGCCCGCGAGCGCGGGACCGCGATCGTCATCTCCCCCCTGGACAGCTACGTGTCGGGCCGGATGATCACGCTGGCGGCACCGTGCCGCGCTCTGATGGAGTGCGACCCGCTGTCGGTGCCGCTGGACTTCCTGGTCGACGACATGGCCGAGCAGATCAAGGAGCTGCATTACGGCGCCGCCGTGGTGGTCGACGCCGACCACCGCCCGGTCGGCCTGATCACCCGCGCCGATCTGGTCGCGGTGCCGCGCCGCCAGGTGATCCTGGTGGATCACGCCGAGCAGGCACAGAGCGTCAGCGGCATCGATCAGGCCGAGATCGTCGAGATCCTCGACCACCACCACATCGGCTCGATCGAGACCCGAATCCCGGTGACGGCCACCTTCGATCCCGTCGGCTCCACCGCGACGCTGGTGGTCGAGCGTTTCCGCGCCAACGGGATGGAGCCCAGCCGGACCACCGCGATCATGCTGCTCGGAGCGGTGCTGTCAGACACGGTGATCCTGAACTCGGCCACCACCACGGCGCGCGACCATGGGGTGGTGGAGTACCTGGAGCGGGTGCTGGCCATCGACGCGCACGAGCTCGGGCGCGACATGTTCGAGTCGACCTCCGATGTCTCCGAGATCTCGGCCGGTGACATCATCCGGCGCGACGCCAAGCGGTATCAGGTCGGGGGCGGCCAGGAGATCTGCATCGCCCAGGTGGAAGTGGTCGGCGACGCGCTGCTCGACCGCAAAGACGAGCTGCTGGAGGCGATGCGCGAGGAACGCGAGAACAAGGAGCTGGCCCTGTACGCGCTGATGGTCACCGACGTGCTCGAGAAGGGGACGGAGATGCTGGTGGCCGGCGACGTCGCCACGGTGGCCCGCAGCCTCGGCGTCGAGCCGACCGACGGCACGATCGGGCTGCCGGGCGTCATGAGCCGCAAGAAGGAGGTGGCGCCGAAGTTGATGACGGCGCTGTAGCCGGGTTCAGGCCGTGGTGGCGGCGGCGATCTCCAGCGACGGCGCTTCGCCCCAGAGTTGTTCCAGTCGGTAGTACTCGCGCGTTTCGGGGGTGAAGATGTGGACCACGACGTCGAGGTAGTCGATCAGGATCCAGCGCGCCTCGCTCACGCCCTCGGTGCGGGCGGGCAGCAGCGCGTGGTCTGACTTCATCCCGGCATGGATGGCGTCGTGGATCGCCCGCGTCTGGCGATCGGTCCGGCCGGTGCAGATCACGAAGTAGTCGGCGTAGCCGATCATGCCGCGTAGATCGAGCTGGATGATGTCAAGCGCCTTGCGGTCGGAGGCGAGCTCGGCGATGGCGGCCGCCATCTGTTCGGGATTCATGTGCTGTGGGGACCTCCGTAGAGATGGTGCCGCTGGATGTAGTCAACGACACGGTCAGGAACGAGATATCTGATTGGCTGCCCGGCGGCCACCCGCCGGCGGATCATGGTCGAGGAGATGCCCATCGTCGGCATCCGGAAAAATTGGGCCTGGTCGCCGCCGGGTAGGCCCGCCAGGGCCTGCACCACGGCCGCCCGCGCCGTCCCGCGCCGCTTGGCGATGGCCGGCGTGGCCAGCTCCAGCACGCGCTCTGCCCGATGCCAACTGGACAGACCGGCGGCGATGTCGCCGCCCAAAATCAAAAACAGCTCGGTGTCGGGCGTATCCGCGTTCAGCAACTCCAGGGTATCGACCGTGTACGACGGTCCGTCGCGGCCCAGCTCCAGCTCCGACACCTCGAAGCGGTCATCGTCCTGCACGGCGAGCTGACAGAGCCTGAGGCGATGCTCGGCCCCGGGCTCGTCCTCGACTGGCTTGTGCGGGGGGATTGAGGCCGGGATCAGCATCACGCGGGCGAGCTCGAGCTGACGGTACGCCTCCTGGGCGCACACGAGGTGACCGAGATGTGGCGGATTGAAGGTTCCGCCGAGGATTCCGACTCGCACCGCGTTCAGAGACTGCTCACGCCCGGATGTGGCCCGCACCTTCGACGAGGTACTTGAACGTGCACAGCTCCTCGAGCCCGATGGGACCGCGGGCATGAAGCTTCTGGGTCGAGTTGCCGATCTCGGCGCCCTTGCCGAACTGGCCGCCGTCGGTGAAGCGCGTGGAAGCGTTGACGTACACGCAGGCGGCGTCCACCCCCAGCTGGAAGGCTCGAGCCGACTCGGTACTGCCGGTGACGATCGCCTCCGAGTGGCCGCTGCCGTGGGCGTTGACGTGGGCGATGGCGTCCTGGGCGGAGTCGACCACGCCGATGGCGAGCTCCAGGGCCAGGTACTCGGTGTCCCAGTCCTCGTCGGTGGCGGCGTCGATCTCGATCCCGGGAACGGCGCGGCGGGCGCGCTCGTCGCCGTGCAGGACGACGCCGGCCTCGCGGAGCGCCTTGAGCGCGTCGGGCAGGAACTCGCCGGCCACATCGGCGTGGACGAGCAGCTTCTCGGCCGCATTGCAGGTCCCGGGGCGCTGAAGCTTGGCGTTCATGACGATCGCCTGGGCCTTGTCAAGATCGGCGCTCGAGTCGACGAACACGTGGTTGTTGCCTGACGCGGCGTAGATCACCGGCACGGTGGCCACACCCTTCAGCGCCGCCTTCAGACCCTCGCCGCCGCGCGGGATGATCAGGTCGACCAAGCCCGTCTGAGTGGCGAGCTCGGCCAGGTCCTCGCGGCCGCCGCCCAGCAGCGCCATGGCGCCGTGGGGCAGGCCAGCCGCGGTGGCGGCGTCCGCGGCCACCGAGGCGAGCACGGCGTTGGAGTGCGCCGCCGAGCTCGAGCCGCGCAACACCACCGCGTTGCCGGACTTCAGGCACAGGGCAGCGGCGTCGATGGTGACGTTGGGCCGGGCCTCGTAGACGACCGCGATCACGCCCAGCGGGACGCGCACGCGCCGCAGCTCCAGCCCGTTGGGCAGCCGCGTTGCCGTCGATCACCTCGCCGACGGGGTCGGGCAGCGCGGCGATGGTCCGCACGCCGTCGACGATCTCGGCGACCCGCGCCGGGTTCAGCTCGAGCCGGTCAAGCAGCGCCGGTGACAGGCCGTTGGCCCGTCCGAGCTCGAGGTCGCGAGCGTTGGCCTCGAGGATCTCCTCCTGGCGGCCGAGCAGCGCGGCGGCGATCGCCTCCAGCGCGGCGTCCTTGACGCCGGAGCCGAGCGTGGCCAGCGTGAGCGCGGCGCGCTTGGCGGCGGCGCAGGTGTCTGCGATCGATTCAGCGGTGGCGGTCGCCATCGTGCGCTACAGGTTACGCAAGGACGAAGTAGTCGCGGTGGATCGCCTCCTCGCTGGCCCGCGGCAGCACCTCGCGCACCGCATCTGACTTCAGCCCGCGCACCCGGCGCAGCTCGAGCGCGGAGTAGTTGCTGATCCCCTTGCCGACGGCCTCCTCGCCGTAGACGATCTCGACCGCGTCACCGGCCTCGAAGGCGCCGCCGACCTCGACCACGCCCACCGGCAGCAGGCTGGTGCCGCCCTCCCGCAGGGCCCGGGCCGCGCCGGCGTCGACCAGCACGCGGCCGCGGACCGGCTTGGCGTACTTGAGCCATAGCTTGAAGCTCGAGTAGCGGCTCTCGCGGCCCGGGAACCGGGTGCCCACAGACTGGTCGGCGACCGCTGCCGAGATCATCCCCGGCTCCAGTCCGCTGGCGATCACGGTGGTGATCCCGGCCGCCGTCGCCATCTCGGCCGCCACCACCTTGGAGCGCATCCCGCCCGATCCCAGCGGCGATGCGGTGTGACCGATGTCGAACCCGTCCAGGGCGGCGAAATCGCGGACCTCGTCGACACGCTGGGCGTCGGGGTGAAGGCGGGGATCGGCGGTGAACACCCCCTCGGCGTCGGTCAGCAGCAGCAGCAGGTCGGCGCCGAGCAGAATCGCCACCTGGGCGGCGAGAAAGTCGTTGTTGCCGAACGAGATCTCGTCGGTGGTGGTGGTGTCGTTCTCGTTGATCACCGGCACCACGCGCCAGTCCAGCAGCCGGCGCAGCGTTTGGCGCGCGTTGAGGTAGTGGGTGCGCGCGCTCATGTCGAAGAACGTGAGCAGGACCTGAGCGGTGGGCACGCCCCGAGCGCGCAGCAGCTCGTCGTAGACCTGGTAGAGCTTGCCCTGCCCCACCGCGCTGGCCGCCTGCAGCTCGTCGACCGCCCGCGGGCGCAGGGGCAGCGACATGACCCCCATCCCCCGGGCGATGGCGCCGCTGGTGACCACGATCGGGGAACGGCCGGCGTGGTGCAGCTCGGCCAGCTGATCGCAGATCGAGCCCAGGACGTCGGCCCGCACCTCGCCGCGGTCGTCGGCGACGATGCTCGATCCAAGCTTGACCACCAGACAGCTCACCGCGGGGAGAGGTTACGCGGGGTGTCCGGGCGGCGGGCGGGGGGCGGCGGTTGCCCGCCGCCCCCGTCGATCTAACCCTTGCCGCCGGTCGGCCGTGGCGGGTCACACCACGGATTGCGTGGCACGCCGCCGCACACGCGCGGCATCGTCTTCAGGCCCTTGGGCAGCGGGTGCATGATGATCTTCGTCTGCCTCGGGTACTGGCCGGTGAGGCAGAACTGCGTGCTACCGGCCGAGCTGTCGCACAGCACCTCGGTGATGAACGTGCTGGGCTCGCTGGACGCCGGCACCAGCGCGCCGTTGCAGACCGGGTGCGCTGCCTGGAGCGCCGCCGAGCTCGGCGTCACCGGGCCGCCGCCGGCGTCCGTGTTGCCGCTGTAGCAGTCGGTCGGATTGCCGTCCACCAGGTTCAGCTTGGCGAAGTCGCCGTTGCTGGGGTGGCCGTAGGACCCGTTGTGGCTGAACGTGTTGTCGATCAGGGCGTCGCCCCAACCCTCGAACGTGCAGCTTCCGTTGCCGAACAGCGGCAGGTTCTTCGTCCCGCCGAGGCACGGCGGACCGCTGTCGGGATACGAGACGAAGATCACCCCCCAGGCATTGTTGTTGGAGAAGCGGTTGTCCATGATCGTGTCGTTGCGACCGCCGGAGATCGACATTCCGGTTCCCACCGGACCGGCCGCCGCCGATCCGGCCGTGGGGACATTCGGGTTGTTGTTGTCGTGCACGTAGTTGTGGATGAACACCCAGCAGGAGTGGGTGTGCGTGATCGGACTGACCCCGTTGCCCGGGCAGTCGCCGTTCTGCGGCGAGGGCTCGTCGCCGTTCTGGCTGTTGGTGTCGAACCCGTCCTCGTTGTTGTCGAACTGCGAGTTCTCGACCACCAGCTTGCCGCCCGAGTTGGAGCCCGAGTAGCCGAGTGCGTCGTACTCGCCCCAGGCGTGGTTCATCGTCTGGTTGCAGACCTGCTGGCAGGCCCCGATGTAAAAGCCGCTGTCGTTGAAGTTCGAGGCGTAGATCTGGTTCCAGGTGCCCCCACTCCAGTTGCTCGAGAACACCCCGTACTGAGCGCCGCTGAACTCGTCGGCCTTGGAGGTCCCCTTCAGATAGGTGCTGGTGGCGGTCAGGTAGGCGCCGTAGTAGCCATGGCCGCCGACCTTGCCGCTGTCGGCGCCGCCGTTCCACCAGATCTCGTTGCCGGCGTCGGAGGCACCGCCGAGGAAGTTGCACGCCGTCAGGTTCTCGATCGAGACGTTGCGCGCCTTCCACACCATCAGGCCATTGAGCCCGGTGGGCGCCTTGGCCGTGCGAGCGTAACTGCCGACCGACCCGCCACTCGGATCCTTGGCGCCGAAGTTCTGCGCCGAGGCCTTGTTGCTGCAGCGCCCCGAGCCCGGCTTGGTGCCGTCCACGATCACCGACTTGCGGTTCATCCCGCGGACGTGAACGTTAGGCGTGGTGATGAGCACTGCGGCCGGGAAGTTCCCGCCGCCCCTCGGCGTTCGGACCAGGCTGGCGCGGGTCTTGTAGTCGCCCGGGCCGATCAGGATCCAGTCGCCCGGCTTGGCCGCTTTGACGGCCGCCTGGATCGTGGTGAACTGACCCTTGATCCCGTGGTAGGAACCCACGCGCAGGACCTTCGCCAGCGCGGTGCCGGTGACGCACAGGCTGACGCCCAGTGCCACCAACAGGGGGACGGTGCGACGCATTTATGCTCCTCTCTCGGCCGGTCCCTCGGACGGCGCGGCATCCTACACGCTCCCGCGCGGCCAGGCCGCACCTGCCGCTCCGCTCTACCCGGTGACTAGATGTCCGGATCAAGGTCGAAAGCCACCCCGGCGATCTCGACCTCGTCACCGGCCTCAAAGCCCTCCGCTTGCAGTGCGCGCAGCACCCCGATCCCTCGCAGGCGCCGCTCGAGGTGCGCCAGCGCCTCCTCGTTGTCGAGGTCATAGCGCGCGACCAGACGCTCGATCCCCGCGCCCTCGACGCTGAAGCTTGCCTTCCCGGTGCGGGTGACGCGGTAGGCGCGGTCGGCCGCCGGCCGGAACACCCGGTGCTCGGCCAGGTCGGCCGGGAGCTCGCCGGTGGCGGCCGCCGTCTCGGCGGCGGTCGGCTCGGCCTCCCCGACGGCCCGCAGGAGCTGGCCGGTCAGCTCGCGCAGGCCGACGCCGGAGACCGACGAGGTGAGGATCACGGGCGTTTGCGACCCGAGCCGCTGCTCCCAGCTTCGTCGCGCCTGCTCCGCGGTGGCGGCCTCGACCAGGTCGGCCTTCGACAGCGCCAGAACCCGAGGTAGGGCCGCCAGGCGGGGGTCATGCTGGGCGAGCTCGCCCTCGACGGTGGCGTGATTTCGCACCGGGTCGGAGCCGTCGAGAGGGTTGAGATCCAGCACATGGACGAGCAGCCGCGTGCGCTCGACATGGGCCAGGAACTCGTGGCCGAGCCCGGCGCCGGCGCTGGCCCCCTCGATCAGGCCGGGGATGTCGGCGAGCACGAGCTGGCGGTCGTCGCCGTCGATCGTGCCCAGCACCGGCTGCAGGGTGGTGAACGGGTAGTCGGCGACCTTGGGCTGAGCGCGGGTCAAGCGGGCCAGCAGCGACGACTTCCCGGCATTGGGCAGCCCGATCAGCCCCACGTCTGCGATCAGCTTGAGCTGCAGCGAGATCCACATCTCATCTCCCGCCAGGCCCTTCTCGGCGAACCGCGGCGTCTGATGAGTGGGTCCGGCAAAGCGCTTGTTGCCCCGGCCGCCGGGCCCACCGCGGGCGACCACCGCGCGCTGCCCCGGAAGGAGCAGGTCGTGGCGGGCGCCGTCGCCCTCGACGATCACCAGTGTGCCGGGCGGAAGCCGCAACTCCAGCGGCTCCCCGGCGGCGCCGTGACGGAGCGCCCCCTGGCCATGACCCCCGCGGCCGGCGCGGTAGTGCGCGCGCCGGCGGTAGGTCGCCAGATCGCGCAGCGAGTCGTCGCAGACCAGCACCACATCGCCGCCGCGGCCACCGTCGCCGCCGTCCGGGCCGCCTCGGGGCACGTGGGCCTCGCGACGGAAGCTGAGGCTTCCGTCGCCGCCGGAACCGGCTTGAACGTGTATTCGTGCCCGATCGTGCATGATCACCACTGAAGATATGGCCGATCCCGTCTTTCTGATCACCGGTGCCTCGAGCGGCATCGGCGCGGCCACCGCCCGCGCCGCCCTTGACGCCGGCTACCGGCTGGTGCTGGCGGCCCGTTCGGTTGATCGCCTGAACGAGCTGGCGGCCGACCTGGGCGGCCAGGAGCGGGCCCTGGTGGTGCGCTGCGACGTCACCGAGTGGGACGACCAGCAGGCGCTGGCAGCCGCCGCGCTGGAGCGCTTCGGCAGCATCGACGTGGTGTTCGCCAACGCCGGCTTCGGGGCGCGGCGGGGCTTTGAGAGCGGCGAGTCGCCCGAGCATTGGCGTTCGATGGTGCTGACCAACGTCTACGGTGCCGCGCTCACCATACGGGCCACGATCGCAGCACTCCGGGATAGCCAGGGCCACCTGCTGTTGACCGGCTCGGTCGCCGGACGCAAGGCGCTGGAGGGCTCGCTGTACTCCGCCACCAAGTGGGCCGTGACCGCGATGGGCGAGGGCGCGCGCCAGGAGCTCAACGGCACCGGCGTGCGGGTGACCGTGATCGAGCCCGGCGCGGTCGACACGCCGTTCTTCAGCCGCCAGCCCAAGGCCTATCTGCACCCCGAGGACGTGGCCCGGGCGGTCATGTTCGCGGTGTCACAGCCCGCCCACGTGGACGTCAACGAGCTCCTGATCCGCCCCACGGCCCAAGACGGCTGAGGGCCCGCCCGCGCAGGGGTCGCGCGCGCCGCGGCGAACACCTCCCGGCAACGAAGACCAGGGAGGTTCCGGCATGGTGAAGGTGCTTCAAGACTTCAAGAAGTTCCTGTTGCGCGGGAACGTCGTCGACCTTGCCGTGGCGGTTGTCGTCGGGACCGCCTTCGCCGCCCTCGTCAAGGCCCTGGTGGCCGACATCCTCACCCCGATCATCGCCATGATCTTCGGCAAGCCGGACTTCGAGGACCTGTCGTTCACCATCAACGGCAGCCACTTCCTCTACGGCGACCTGCTCAACAACCTGATCACCTTCCTGTCGGTGGCCGCGGCCGTGTTCTTCTTCGTCGTCGTCCCGGTCAACCATCTGATGGCTCGCCGCGCCCAGGAGGACCCGGACACCAAGGAGTGCCCGGAGTGCACCAGCGCGATCCCGGTCAAGGCCAAGCGCTGCCCGCTGTGCACGTCTGAGCTGGCGGTCGCGCCGGGGTGAGGCGAGGGGGCCCGGGGTGTCCCGGGTCCGGGGCGCCTTCGGGGCGCGTTTCAGCAAGGAAGAGTTGGGTCGGCTGGAGTGTTGCGGTTCCGGCACGTTTGTTCGGCTTAGTGACGTGCCGTCACGCGGGCGGGACATGCCGACGTTGCGCGCGGGACGTGGTGCATCTGACTCGCGTATACGACGACTCAAACGACCCACGTCGGCCAGGGAGCCATATCGCACTGGTTGACGTGGGCGATGTGGGACCGCGGCCAAGGCCAGCAGCCCGGCCACCTTCCCCAGCCAAAAACGGCCGGAACCACCGCCGCGGTTATCGGCCAGCCTCAGGCGTCAGAACCCGACGAGTCGGCGGCACCCGCGGGCACCACCGTGATCACCCGGCCCCGCCGGCCACGGGTGAACTCAACGGTTCCCGGGGACTTGGCGAAGATGGTGTCGTCCTTGCCGATCCCGGTGCCGTCGCCGGGCTTGAAGCGGGTGCCGCGCTGGCGGACGATGATCTCGCCGCCGGTCACGGCCTGGCCGGCGAACACCTTGACGCCGAGGCGCTTGGCGTTCGAGTCCCGGCCGTTGCGGCTCGATCCGAGCCCTTTCTTATGAGCCATTGCCGGCCTCCGAAGTCGTAGCGGTGGGCTCGGCCGCGCCGGGATCCGCAACCTCGGCCGGGGCCTTGGCCGAGCGAGAGCGAGCGGCCTTGCGGCCGAGCGAGGTCACCTCGAGCCGGGTCAGCTCCTGGCGGTGCCCGGTGCGGCGCTTGTAGCCGCGCTTGGGCTTGAACTTGACCACCCGCAGCTTGGGCCCGCGCTCGTGGGCCACCACCCGAGCCTCGACGGTTACCGAAGCGAGATCGTCGCCGTCCACCACGTCGGCGCCGTCAACGAGCAGCAGCGGCTGCAGAGCCACGGTGTCGCCGTCTGACGCGGGCAGCCGCTCGACGAGGAGGGACTGGCCCTCCTCGACGCGGTACTGCTTTCCGCCGGTTTTCACGATCGCATACATGTCTATTCCGAAACCGAGGCCTTGGCGCCCGAACGGCGCCGTCCGCCTCTGCGGCCACGGCGCCGAGGCTTCGATTCTAGTTCATCGCCTGAGTCACCCGAACCGTCGCCGTTCTGGGCGCCAGGGCCGACGTCGACCAGCGAGGCCACCGCCGAGGTGCGGCCGACCTCGTCGATTCGCACCACGTGCTTCTCCCCCACGTACTTGGTGCCGCCGCGGATCGAGATGATGTAGCCGTCGATCTTGGCCACCGCGTCGCCGGGGCTGTACATGTGGGGCTCGACGATCTCCACGTGGACCTCCTCGCCCTCGCGGAACGGGAGCGCGCGCTCGAGCACCTGCTCGCGGTCGCCCTCCATCCGCACCGCGAAGTGCTCCAGCGGCAGTCCCTCGGATCCTTCGAACACGAACACCTTGCCGGTGTCCTCCTCGATCAAGTGCAGGACGCGCCCGTCGTTGGCGGTGAACTCGGCGCTCACTCGCGGGTTCATCTGGATCAGGATGGCGTCGGCGGAGGTCTCGGAGGCAATCTCGCGCATGCGCCGTTCGAACTCGATGGCGATCGTCTCCTCGGACTTGATCACGCCCTCGCCGTCACACGTGGGGCACGACCGGGTCATGATCTCCCGGACGCCGTCGGTCACGTTCTGGCGAGTCATCTCGACCAGGCCCAATGGGGAGATTTCGACCACGAAGGTCTTGGTCCGGTCCTCGTCCAGCGCCTTGCGCAGCGTTTTCAAGACCGCGTCGCGGTTGCGGGCCCGCGCCATGTCGATGAAGTCGATGACGATGATCCCGCCGATGTCGCGCAGCCGGAGCTGGCGTACCACCTCGTCGGCGGCTTCCAGGTTGGTCTTGGTGATCGTGTCTTCCAGGCGGGCCCCCTTGCCGCGCCCGATGAACGAGCCCGAGTTGACGTCGATCACCGTCAGAGCCTCGGCGTAGTCGATCATCAGATAACCGCCGCTGGGCAGGTCGACCCGGCGCGAGAGCGTGGAGTCGAGCACCTGTTCGACGCCGAAGGCCTCGAACAAAGGCTGGTCCTCCTCCCACAGCTCGACGTGCTCGACCAGCTCCGGGGCGGTCCGGGAGAAGAACGACAGCAGCCGGTGGTGCTGCTTGGGATCGTCGACGATGGCTCGCTCGAAGTCGTCGGAGAAGATGTCACGGACGACGCGCACCGACAGGTCGGCCTCCTGGAAGACCAGCGCCGGGGCCGTGCTCTCCTCGACGCGCTTGGTCAGGACCTCGCCGAGCTTGAACAGGTAGACCAGCTCGCGCTCGAGGCCGGCCCGCTTGGCGCCCTGGGCGGCGGTGCGGATGATCGCCCCCGCGCCCTTGAGGTCCAGCTTGGCTGCCTCCTTGCGCAGTCGCTCGCGCTCCTTGTCGTCGAGGCGGCGGGACACGCCGATCCCCTCGCCATACGGCGCGTACACCATGTAGCGCCCGGCGATGGTCAGATCCATCGACAGCCGCGCCCCCTTGGTCTTCAGCGGGTCCTTGACGACCTGGACCACGATCTCCTGACCGGGCTTGAGCATGTCTGTGATGTTGCGACCCTCGCGTGACCCGCCGCGCCCCCGGCGGGGCGCATCCACGCCCGGCAGCACGATCTCGTCGACGTGCAGGAAGCCGTTCTTCTCCAGGCCGATGTCCACGAAGGCGGCCTCGAGACCGGCCAGGACATTGTCGACCCGGCCCTTATAGATGTTGCCGACGATCGAGCGGTTGCCGCGGCGCTCCAGATAGAGCTCGGCGACTCGATAGGCAGACGAGACGGCCGGCTTACGCCGCCGCCGTGAGGGTCTCTGACCCTCCTTGCGAGGCGTGACGGTTCCGCTTGCCTCCATCAGCGCGACCCGCGTCTCTCCACGGTCGACGCTGACCAGTACTTGCTTCTTCAATTGTCATTCAGTCCTTTGGTGAAAATATTGGCCGCGCGCCGGTCTTATAGCGGACGCTGCGGCTATTACGAAAGTAGCGCCCTGGGCTTACCGGTCGATGCGATCCGAGCTTGGATGTAGATCGACTGCAGCAGACCAATGGCGATGAACGTGACGATCACCGACGAGCCGCCATAGCTCAGCAGCGGTAAGGGGACGCCCGTGATGGGCATGATCCCGATCGTCATTCCAACGTTCACGAATATCTGGAACATCAGCATCGCGAGGATGCCGCCGGCAATCAGCGTGCCGTACAGGTTCTTGGACATCGTGAGGATCCGCAGCGTGCGCCAGATCAGCAGCGCATACAGCGACAGCACCACCGCGGCACCGGCGAATCCATAGGTCTCCCCCACCGCTGCGAACACGAAATCGGTGTCATTGGCGGGCAGGAAGTTGAGCTTGGTCTGGGTCGCGTTGTTGCCGCGGCCCGTCTTCTGACCCGAGCCGATCGCGATCAGCGACTCGGTGATGTTGTACGTCTGGTTCTGAGGGTCGTGCGATGGGTTCAAGAAGCCCGTCAGCCGCTGCACCTGATACGGCTTGAGCAGGTGCACGCCGAGCGCCGGAGCGCCGGCCAGCACGATCGCGATCGAGGCCACGAACATGGCCACCAGCCCGATCAGCTGCTTCCACGAGGTCCCGGCGAAATACAGAATGCTGAAGCCGATGGCCACGTACACCATGCCGGTGCCGAGATCGGGCTGCGGGATCACCAGCAGCGCCGGGATCAGGGCCAGGAGCATGATCCTGGCCGTAGTTCGCCGCTCGTGCAGTCGCCGTGAGCGATCTACGGCGAACGCCGCCAGGGCGACGATGATCAGCACCTTGCCGAACTCCGACGACTGGAACTGCAGGAACGGCAGCGGGATCCAGCGCCGCGCTCCCAGGATCGGCGGCATTGCGAACACCACCAGGTTGAGCACGACCATCACCGCGTAGAAGCCGAACTTGTACTCGCGGAACCGCGAGTAGTCGATCCGGCTCAGCAGCAGCGCCAGGATGACGCCGACCGCGGCGTAGATGCCCTGGCGCTCCACGTAGAAGTGGGGCTGTCCCCGCACCGCGTTGCGGGTGGCGCCGTTGAGCGTCACCAGCGAGCACACCACCAGCCCGACCGCCGCCAGCAGCAGCAGCGGGTCGGGGAACATGTGGGGGCGGCGGCGGCTCGCGGCCGTCTCCTCACCCGGGGTGATGGCGGCGGCACTCACAGCGTTTGGGAGTTACCGGCCGTGTACGGCCCTGGCTTGCCGAAGAACCACTGCGACAGGATCTGGCGGGCGACCGGAGCGGCGCCGACGGCGCCGAAGCCGCCCTGCTCGACTGTGACCACCACCACGATCGGCTTGGTGGTCGCCGACGCCGGCACGAAGCATGCATACCAGGCGTAGTCCTGCTGACCGTTGTACTGCGCGGTGCCGGTCTTGCCGTAGACCTGCTCGGGGAAGTTGGAGAACACGTCGGCGGAGGTTCCGCCCGGCTGCGAGGCGGCCGCCCGCAATCCGGCCCGGATCGTCTCCAGGTAGAGGGGATCGATGTTGATGTGGCGCGACGGCGGCGGATCGATCTTCTGCAGCACGGTGCCGGTGGCGTTCTGGATGCTCAGCCCGATGTGGGGCCGCACGATGGTGCCGCCGTTGGCCAGCGCGGAGTAGACCACCGCCAGCTGGAGCGGCGTGACCTGCACGTCGCCCTGGCCGACGGCGAGGTTGATGTTGTCGCCGATCGACCAGGGGCGGTCGGTGCCATCGGCGATCCCGCACCCGCCGGCCGCGTGCTTGGGGCTGCGGTACCAGCCCTTGTGCTTGTGCGGACCCGTGGTGTGGCCGTTGGTGTACCTGAACAGGCCGGTGGCGGAGTCGCACTCGGCCTCCAGCTTGTTGCGCTCGGCCCGCCAGGCCGGTGACGGCAACGTTCCGGCATCCTCGCCGGGAAGATCGATCCCCGTCTTCTGGCCGATACCGAACCTTCGCGCCCACTGCTGCAGTGGTCCCCCCTGGGGATGGGCGACCGGGTTGGCGATGTTGGTGCGCGCGCCGAGGTTGTAGAAGAAGGTGTCCGACGAGACCCGGATCGCGTTGACCAGGTCAACGACGCCGTTGGCGGCACCGCCGGCGTTGTGGCGGCAGACGCCCGGCGAGGTGCAGAAGGAGCCGGTGTCGTCGTAGTCCTCGGCGGTCGTCCACTCGCCGCTCTCGAGAGCGGCGGTGGCGGTGATCGGCTTGAAGGTTGATCCGGTGGGGCCGGCGCTGTCGATGGCGCGGTTGAGCAGCGGGTAGTTCTGGCCCTGACTGACCAGCTGGTCATAGGTGGACTTGCTGAGGTTGGACGTGAACACGTTGGGGTTGAACGTCGGCAGCGAGCCCATCGCGTAGACGGAGCCGTCATCCGGGTTCAGAGCCACGAAGGCGCCGCCGTTAGCCGGGTAGTTGGAATCGATCGACTCCTGCAGGGCCGCCTGGCCCACCCGCTGCAGTCCGACGTTTAGCGACAGGGCGAGGTTGTGCCCCGCCACCGGGTTGGTCTTCTTCAGATCGCCGGTCGGGCGCCCCAGGGCGTCGACCTGCACCTCCTCGGTCCCATCCTTGCCACGCAGGTAGCGGTCATAGGAGGCCTCCAGGCCTGATTGGCCGATGATCGCCTGGCGGTTGATCCCGCGGTAGGCCTTCTGGTGCAGCTCCTCGGCGTTGATCGGCCCCACGGTCCCGAACAGCTGGGCCGCCAGCCCCTTCAGGGGGTAGTTACGCAGGTAGATCTCCTGGACCTCGACGCCCGGGAACTGGTTCTGACGCTCAGCGATGTAGTACTGCACCGCCGGCCGGACGTCGGTCTTGATGGTCACGTCGGCGTAGGGCACGATCGCCAGCTGCTTGGCCACGTCGCAGGCGATCGGCGACAGCTTCTTGACCCCCAGCCCCGGCACCTTGCAGCTGCTGCGCTTGGTGGGCAGGTTCAGGACGTGGGCCAGCTCCCGGAACATGATGCGCTGGGCCCGCGGAGAGTGAGGCAGGTCGGGCGGGGAGATCTGGACCGCGCGCGACTGCCGGCTGTCGACCAGCACGGAGCCGCCGGAGTCGAGGATCTCGCCCCGGGGCGCCGGAATGGCGACGTCACGGACCCGGTTGACGGTGGCCTGGGCCAGGTACTGGTCGCCCGACAGCACCTGCAAGAACCACAGCCGGAAGAAGATGATCGCGAACATGGCCAGGGCAAAACTGCCGACGACGGCGACCCGCAGGGCGAGCTGCGGCGTGAACGGTGAGCGGCGATCCTCGGGCGGCTGGGTCACTTCGTGCCTCTGGACATCTGGCCGAGCCGCTGTGACGGACTCTGAAGCGGGCTGAGGCCGCCGGTGGTGTAGGCGCGGCGCCGGCGGCGGCGGGGATCGTCGGGCAGCGCCGGCGTGATGACGCGGCGTACCAGGGCGTACACCGGCAGCGCGATCAGGGTGTTGACCAGCACTGTCATGAAGATCTGCTGAAGCAGCAGCCAGCTGACCGGGGCCTCGACGCCGAGCAGGAACTGGATCAACGTCATCCCCAGGCCGACGACAGCGGTGGCGGCGGCCCCCGCCACCAGCGGGATCAGCCCGTGCGCGGGATCGCGCACCTCGCGCAGCCGTCCCGCCCAGTAGCCGACCGCGATGTACAGCAGCGAGGTCACGCCCAGTGTCTGGACCAGCACCGTGTCGACGAGCAGGCCGGTGCCGAATCCCATGATCGCTCCCGCCATGGAGCCCGCCAGCAGGCCGACCGACATCACCACCAGGGGCGACAGGTCGGCGCTGACCCCGAAGATCGAAATCTGCGAGATGGCCGTCTGCTGGATCAGCACCGTCGCGAAGGCCAGGATGACCAGCCGCAACGGGAGGCGCCAGCCACTCACAGGCGCCCGCCCTGTACCGGCCGGCGTGGGCTCAAATCGACAAGGCTCATGGCACCTGGGCCCGCTCGGTGCCGCCCGGATGCGGGCGGGTGAGAATCTGCACCACCGACAGGTGGCGGACGTCAGCCTGGGGCGACACCGTCACCTGCTGGTTGTTGAGCAAGGTGTTCTGGTTCGCGTCGGAGACGGTCCCGATCGGGAGCCCCGGCGGATACAGCGAATCCAGCGGTCCGGACTTGAAGCCGGCGGTGATCACCGGCATGCCCTGCTGAATCGGCGCATGCGGGGGCAGGTCCTGCAGGAGCAGCTGGTTGGGGTTGCCGACCGCGGGGACCAGCACGCCGGTGTCTCCGCGCGAGTCCTCGACCTCGGCGGTCACCGCGTAGGAGTGATCGGTGATCAGCGTCACCACCGCCACGGTGGCGTCGACGGTGGTCACCTTGCCGACCAGGGCGCCGTCGCCGGTCACCGGGTCATTCAGCGAGACGCCGTCGTCAGAGCCCTTGTCAACCTGGATCGTCTGGTACCAGAGGGTCGGGTCGCGGGCGATCACCTGGGCGGCGACCGCGTGGTAGGAGGTGATGTCGATGCTGTTGTCAAGCCCCACCTGCTTGACCAGCTGGCTGTTGAGGATCGCCTTCTGGCGGTAGGCGTCGACCTCCGCAGTCAGCTTGTCGACCTCCTTGGACAGCTGGTCGCGCTCGGACTTGGCGCGCAGGGTGTCCGAGAACCAGCCGGCCACGTCGCGGACCGGGGACAGCACCGTACTGGCCCCCTGCTGAACCGGAGAGAGGACCTCCACGATGCCCCGTTGCACGTTGTGCAGCGGGCTATTCGGGGACTCGCCGAAGTAGGCGGTCAGCAGGATCAGGGAGACGGCGACCAGCAAAGCGAGTACCGCCCGCCGCCGCCGAACCTGTTTGTCATGCACGAGATCTGTGTCTCCAAAGTTTCGCTGCGCATGCGCCGCCAGTCCTCGTCTTCGAACCTACTGCCGGCGCCGGCGATTGCGTGAATTCTTGCTTGAACGGTGGATCGCTTCGAACTCCTCGAGCGAACGGCCAGAGCCGACAGCGACGCACGTCAGCGGAGACTCCGCCAGGTGCGCGGGCATCTGCGTCTCGTGACGCAGTCGCTCCTCGATTCCCTGCAGTAGCGATCCGCCTCCGGCCAGCATGATGCCACGATCCATGATGTCCGATGCCAGCTCGGGAGGGGTCCGGTCCAGCGTCTGCTTCACAGCGTCGATGATCTGCGACACCGGCTCCTCCAGCGCTCCGCGGATCTCCTCGCTGGTCAGGATCACCGTCTTGGGCAGGCCCGAGACCATGTCACGGCCTCGGATCTCGGCCTGGACCTCCTCGGGCATCTTGTACGCCGAGCCGATCTCCAGCTTGACCTCCTCGGCCGTTTGCTGGCCGATCAGCAGCTTGTATTCGCGTTTGACGTAGTTGATGATCGCCTCGTCGAGCTCGTCGCCGCCGACGCGGATCGACTGCGAGACGACGATCCCCCCGAGCGAGATCACCGCCACCTCGCTGGTGCCGCCCCCGATGTCGACGACCATCGACCCGGTCGGCTCGCCGACGGGCAGCCCGGCCCCGATCGCGGCCGCCATCGGCTCCTCGATCAGGTAGGCCTGGCGAGCCCCGGCGCTCAGACAGGCCTCCTCGACCGCGCGCTTCTCCACCCCGGTGACCCCGCTGGGCACGCAGACGACCACCCGCGGGTGCGCCCACCGGTTCTGGTGGACCTTCTGGATGAAGTGACGGAGCATCTCCTCGGTCACCTCGAAGTCGGCGATTACGCCGTCCTTCAGCGGCCGGATGGCCGAGATCGTCCCCGGCGTGCGTCCCAGCATCCGTTTGGCCTCGATGCCGACGGCGTGAACCTCGCCGGTCCGCGAGTCCACCGCCACCACACTGGGCTCCGACAGCACGATGCCGCGCCCGCGCACGTACACGAGCGTGTTGGCGGTGCCGAGATCGACCGCCATGTCGCGGCCGCCGAAGCCGGTCAGATACGTAAAAAAGCCCATCGTGAGTACAGGTAGCTGGAAGCGGGGGACGAGTCGGCGAGAAGCAACGGACCGCACCAAGCTGCCAGCTCCGTCCGCGGCTGAGTGTATCGAACGCCTGTCCGCCAATGACCCTCGTGTCCCTTCTCAACCTGAGAAAAACCCTGGAAAACCGAATACGGGCAAATCGCGGTGACCTGCACGGAAAGATGCGCCGGGCAAAGCGGGCCTGAACGGGGGTGTTAGGGTCGCCCCGCGATGGCCCTGTCCTCCCTGGAGCAGCGGGTGACCGACGCGATCTCCGAGCGCCGCGACGACCTGGTCGGACTGGCGTCCACGCTGATCGCATTCGATACGACCGCCCGCGAGATAGCGGACCCTCCGCGCCAGGAGGCGGAGCTTCAGGAGCACCTGGCGCAGCGAATGGCGGCGGCGGGGGCGGCGGTCGACCTGTTCGAGCCCGGCGGCGAGGCGCTGGCCGGCGCCCCGCTGGTGCCGCCAGGGCTGGATTTCGCCGGCCGACCCCAGCTGATCGCCAGGTTGCCCGGCGGCGCTGACGGTCCGTCGCTGCTGTTCAACGGCCACATCGACGTGGTCTCGGCCGAGCCCCTGGGTGACTGGACCAGCCCGCCGTTTGCGCCCGAGGTTCGCGACGGCAAGCTGTACGGGCGCGGGGCCTGCGACATGAAGGGCGGGATCGCGGCCATGGTCCTGGCCGCCGAGACCCTGGCCAGCCTCGGGGTGCGGCTGGCGGGCGATCTGGTGCTGGCCACCAACACCGACGAGGAGTCCTCGGGCGCCGGCGGCACGGCGCTGGTCCGCCACGGCCTCTCCGCCGACGCCGGCATCGTCACCGAACCCACCGGCTTCAGCGTGTGGATCGCCTGCCGGGGCTCGGAGTACGGCGTGGTCACCGTTCCGGGACGGGCCGGTCACGCCGAGGTGCGCCATCCCCACTGGCGGGCCGGGGGCGCGGTCAACGCGGTCGAGAAGGCCGGCGTTGTGCTCGACGCGATTGCCTCGCTGCGCTGGGAGTGGGCCGCCAACCCCCGCTTCCAGCACGCTGTCCTGTCCCCGCCCTCGCTGGTGCCCACCATGATCCGGGGCGGCGTGTGGCCGGTCACCTACCCGTCGTCGTGCGACCTGACGCTGGCGGTGATGTACCTACCGGCACAGGCCGACCGGGACGGGTGGGGCGCCGACGTGCGCGAGGAGGTGCAGGAGTGGATCCTCGGCGAGTGCGCCCGCGACGACTGGCTGGCCGAGTATCCGCCCACGATCGAGTGGTGGACCAACGGCGTGATGCCGATGGAGATCCCCGAGACCGAGCCGATCGTCGGCGCGATGCTTGAGGCGACCGCCGACATCGGACGCCCGGGAAGCCTCGGCGGCCTTGACTCCTGGTATGACGGCGCCACCTTCACCCACCTGGCCGGAATCCCGTCGATCGGCTATGGGCCGCCGGGCTTTGACCCCGACGGAGCGACCATCGCCCACACCATCGACGAGTACGTGCCCGTGGACGGGCTGGTCAGCTGCGCCCAGGGGCTGGCGGTGGCGGCGATGCGCTTCTGCGGCGCCACGAACTGACAGCACGCGATCTGAATGGTCATGGTCGCAGGCCCAATCCTGGCATGAGGTCGATGAGCGTGGCAACCGGCAGGCCCACGACGTTGAGGTAATCGCCCTCGATCGCGCGCACCAGCACCGCCCCGCGACCCTGGATCGCGTAGGCGCCGGCGCGCTCGCGCCACTCGCCGGTGTCGAGATAGGCGGCGATGGCGGCGTCGTCGAGGTCGCGGAACTCGACCAGCGTGCGGGCGGCGGCGGTACGGGTGCGGCCGGGCTCGATCAGGCACACGCCGCTGATCACCGCGTGCCGGCGCCCACCCAGTGCCCGCAGGATCTCGGCGGCGTGGGCCTGGTCACGGGGCTTGCCGTACAGCCGTCCGCCGACGGTGACCACCGTATCCACGCCGAGCACGAGCGCGGCCGGATCGGTGGCCGCCACCGCCGCCGCCTTGCGATAGGCGTTCTCGAGCGCGACCTCGTCCGGTGGCCCGGCGGCGACCTCCTCGACGTCGGCGACCCGGACCTCGAAGCTGGCGCCGATCTGCTCCAGGATCGACCGCCGCTGGGGCGAGCGCGAGGCCAGGATCAGCTGCGGCGCGCTCAGGGACCCGCTCGCGCGTCAGGCCAGGTCGCCGAAGAACAGCGCCACTTCTCGCGCTGCCGACTCGGGCGCGTCGGAGCCGTGGACCATGTTCTGGCCGACCGCGATCGCGTAGTCGCCGCGGATCGAGCCGGTGGTGGCCTCGAGCGGGTTGGTGGCGCCGATCACCTGGCGGGCGGCGGCGACGGCCGAGTCGCCCTCCAGCACCATGGCCACCAGCGGCCCTGAGGTGATGAAGCCGACCAACTCCTCGTAGAACGGCTTGCCCTCGTGCTCGGCATAGTGCTGGGCGGCGAGCTCGCGGCTCATCGTCATCAGCTGCAGCGCGACCAGACGCAGGCCCTTGCGCTCGAAGCGGGCGATTATCTGTCCGGTCAGGTTGCGCGCGAAGGCATCGGGCTTGACGAGGATGAGCGTGCGCTCCATGGACGGCGGGCCTCCCGGGACGGCGATCGAGGATTAGGTGGTCGAAGGCTGCTCGGCGGCAGTCTGCTCTGACCCGGTCTCCCGCCGGCGCCGCTGCCGTCGCGGGGTGGGAGCGGCGACGCCGATCTCCGCCTCGCAGAACGGACAGACCTTCCAGGTCGGATCCAGCGGCTTGCCGCAGGACAGGCATGGGTCCTTGAGCTTGCGCATGCAGTGCGGGCAGCGAAGGAAGTCCTTCTCCACCTCGTAGTCGCAGTGCGGGCACAGGTGGTAGCCGAGCTCGGCCAGGCGAGCCTCGGCGGCCTGCATCTCGAGCTCGCGCTCGCGCACGTCGTCGAGGTACTCCGGCGGCCGCACGATCATGTAGACGATCGTGCCGACGAATGGAAACAGGGAGGCCGCGGTGGCGCAGCCGATCAGCAGCGGGTCGGCGATCCGCCGGCGAGCGTCGGCGTAGGTCCAGTAGACGAGCGCGAGCCAGATCACGATGAGGAACAGGATCACCAGCTCAACAGCGAGGTTCAGCGCGCTGTTGTGGATTCCGAAGATGGCAAAAGGCAGCATTTAAGGACGCGAGTGTAGTGGGCCGGTGGTGATTCGCTTACAGATATACGCCGTCGAGTGTGGGGATCCTCGTCACCGCGAGCGGTAATTCCTATAGAAATGCCCGTCCGAACAGGTAGCCGATCCCGAAGAACACCAGGATCACGATCGCGACCACGAGCGCGACCAGCCCCATCATGGCCAAAAAGCTGGGCTGATCGCGGCGGTCGTTCACAGGATCGAGGCCCGTTCTCGCCCCGGCGGCGCCAGCAGATCGGCGATCAGATAGATGGACCCGGTGGCGATGACCACGCCGTCCTCGCCGGCCAGCTCGCGGCCGCGGGCCAGGGCACGGTGGGGTACCGGGACGATCTCCCCGGGCGGGCCACCGAGCTGGGTGGAGAGGGATTGCAATGTCGGCGGAGGCAATGCCCGCGGATTTTGACTGCTCGTGAACA
Source organism: uncultured Solirubrobacterales bacterium (assembly GCA_963754375.1). Taxonomy (GTDB): domain Bacteria; phylum Actinomycetota; class Thermoleophilia; order Solirubrobacterales; family Solirubrobacteraceae; genus Palsa-465. The sequence continues at coordinate 43,735 of CAVWFX010000009.1, read as the reverse complement.
CGACCGCATCGCATGCGGGCAGCAGCAGGGCCAGCATCCCGGCGGCGTCCTTATCGTCGAGGATCGACAATACCGCCACCACCCGGTCGTGGCCGGCCACCAGCTCGGGCAGCGACTCGGCGAGCGCTCGCGTCCCGTCCGGGTTGTGAGCCCCGTCCAGCAGGGTGAGCGGTGATTGCGCCACCTCCTGCAGCCGGCCCGGCACGCGAACTTCGGCCGCGGCGGCGGCCACCGCGCGCTCGTCGAGCTTGCCCAGGTAGGCCTCGGAGGCCGCTCGGGCCAGCGCGAAGTTGCGCCGCTGGAAGGCGCCGGCGGCACCGACCAGGACGCCCGGGTCGACGCCGGACTGCACGACACGGGCGCCGCGCTCGGCGGCCACGCGATCGGCCACCCGCAGCGCCTCTGGGTGCAGGCCGTGCCCCAGCACCAGGGTGGCGCCCTCCTGGACGACGTCGAGCTTCTCGGTGGCGATATCGGCGATGGTCGGGCCCAGCCAGCGCGTGTGCTCGAGGCCGACGCTGGTCAGCACCTGGACCTTGGACGGAATCACGTTGGTCGCGTCGTAGCGCCCCCCAGTCCGGCCTCGATCGCAGCCACCTCGACCCCGGCCCGGGCCAGCTCCGAGTAGGCCGCTGCCGTCAGCGCCTCGAACTGGGTGACGCGGTCGTCCTCCGACGCCGAGCGATCGACCAGGTCGGCGGCGTGCGCCGCGCGGCCCACGGCGGCCCCGAAGTCGGCGGGCGCCAGGTCCCGGTCCTCGATCCGGATCCGCTCCCCGAACGAGACCAGGTGGGGAGAGAGGTAGGCGCCGGTGCGCAGGCCGTGGCTGGCCAGGATGGCGGCGATCATGCGCACCGTCGAGGACTTGCCGTTGGTCCCCACCACGTGGATCGACTCGAACTGGCGCTCGGGATGGCCGAGCGCGGTCATCAGCCGGCGCATGCGGTCCAGGCCGAACCGCATCCCGAACAGCTCCAGCGACAGCAGGTAGCGCTCGGCTTCGGACTGGTTCACGGCGCTTGGCTCCGCCATGTGGCGCGTGCGGTCACAGGGTCTCCAGCTCGGCTTGCAGACGGGCCAGCTTGTCACGCTCCTCCTGCACCACCGCAGGTGGCGCCTTGGCCACGAAGCCTTGATTCTCAAGCTTGCGCTGCGAGCGCTCGACCTCTGAGTGGAGCTTGGCGCGGCGCTGCTCGCGCTTGCGCTCCGCCGCCCCGAGGTCGAGCTCCTCGGAGGCCAGGATCTCGATGGTGCCGCCGGGAACGGCCACCGACGCCACCGTGGGGCCGCCACCGTCGCCGTTGGCGAGTGTGAGGTGCGCCATGCGGGTCAGGTGCTCGGCCGTCTCCTCGTAGCCGGTGGCCAGCACCTTGGCCGGCACTTGCGCGCCGGCGCGGACGCCGGTCTCGTCCCGCCATCCACGCAGCCGCTGGACCGCCTCGATCACGGCGTCGATGGCCCGTTCCGCCAGCTCGTCGACGTCCGCCGGGGGCGCCGCCACTCGCGCCGCCAGCAGGCCCTCAGCGCCGGGGATGTGCGAGTAGATCTCCTCGGTCTCGAACGGGATCAGCGGATGCGCGAGAGTGACCGTCTCGGTGAGCACGTACAGCAGGGTGGCGGCCAGCTCGGGGTCGCCGGCGCGCAGCCGCGGTTTGACCAGCTCCAGGTACCAGTCGCACAGCTCGCGATAGACGAAGTCGTACACCGCCAGCGCGGCGTGCGAGAAGTCGTAGCGTTCGATCCGGGCCGCCACCTCGGCCTTGGCCCGCTCCAGGCGCGACAGGATCCAGCGGTCCTCGACCGCCACCGGTCGGCGCTGCCCGCGGATATCGGTCCCCACCCGCTCGACGCCGAGGAGGATCAGCCGGGCGGCGTTCCAGAGCTTGTTGGTCAGCTGGAGCCCCTGGGCGACCTTGTCCTCGGAGAAGTGCACGTCCTGGGCCGACGACATGGCCAACAGGCCCCAGCGCAGCGCGTCGGCGCCGTAGGCGGGGAATTCGTCTCCCTGCGGGAAGACCGGCGGACGCGGGCCGCCCTCGATCAGGTCGAGTGGATCGATCCCGGTGCCCAGCGACTTGGACATCCGCCGGCCGTCGGGGGCCTGGATGATCGAGTGCACGTAGACATCGCTGAACGGGATCTCGCCGGTGAACTCGAGCCCCATCATGATCATCCGCGCCACCCACAGGAACACGATGTCGCGCGCCGTGACCAGCACGTCGGTGGGATAGAACGCTTTGAGTGCGGGCGTGTCATCGGGCCAGCCGAGGGTCACGAACGGCCACAGGGCACTCGAGAACCAGGTGTCGAGCACGTCGGGGTCCTGCGTCCAGCCCTCGCCGCGGGGCGGCTTGATGCCCACGTAGGTCTCGGGGCCGCGGTACCACACCGGCAGCCGGTGGCCCCACCACAGCTGGCGGCTGATGCACCACGGGCGGATGTTCTCCATCCAGTCCAGGTAGATGCGGGTGTGGTTCTCGGGGTGGAAGGTGATCCGGCCGCTGGTCACCGCCTCGATCGCCGGCCGGGCCAGCTCCTTCATGGCCATGAACCACTGCAGCGAGATCAGCGGCTCGATCCGCTCGCCGGAGCGCTGCGAGAACGGCACGTCGTGGGTGTAGGGCTCGGTGCGGGCGATCAGCCCCTGCTCGGACAGCTCTTCGATCACCACGCGCTGAGCCTCGGCCACCGTCATGCCCACGAAGCGCTCGGGCGCCTCGCTGGTGACGCGGCCGTCCTCACCGATCACCGACGGGTGGGCAAGACCGTGCCGGCGCCCGATCTCGAAGTCGTTGGGGTCGTGGCCGGGAGTGATCTTCAGCGCGCCGGTCCCGAACTCCGGTTTCACGTACTCGTCGGCGACGATCTTCAGCTTGCGCCCGACGAGCGGCAGGATCGCCTTCTCGCCGATCAGGCGTCGGTAGCGCTCGTCGTCAGGGTGCACGGCGATGGCGGTGTCGGCCAGCATCGTCTCCGGCCGGACGGTGGCCACGGTGATCGCGCCGCTGCCCGAGTCCAGCGGATAGTCGATGTAGTAGAGGGTGTCGGTGACCTCGCGCTGCTCGACCTCCAGGTCGGAGATCGCCGAGCCGGTGCCCGGGTCCCAGTTGACCATGTAGCGGTCGCGGTAGATGTAGCCCTTCTCGTACAGGGCCACGAACACCTTCAGCACCGCCTCGGCGTAGGCCTCGTCGAGCGTGAAGCGCTCGTCGGAGTAGTCGCACGAGGCGCCCAGCCGCTTGAGCTGCTCGATGATCGTGCCGCCGTGCTCCTGGCGCCATTCCCACACCCGTTGCTCGAACCGTTCGCGGCCGAGCTCTTCGCGGCTGGTCCCCTCCCGCTCGAGCTGGCGCTCCACCTGGGTCTGGGTGGCGATTCCGGCATGGTCGGTGCCGAGGATCCACTTTGACCGCTGCCCCTTGGCGCGGTGGTAGCGGATCAGCGTGTCCATGATCGAGTCCTGGAAGGCATGGCCCATGTGCAGCACGCCGGTGACGTTCGGCGGCGGGATCGCGATCGAGTAGTTCTCGCTCGCGGTTCCCTCGGGCGCCGGGTGAAACAGCCCGGATTCGAGCCACTTGCGCGCGATCCGCGGCTCGACCTCGGAGGGGATGTAGCGGGTCTGTTTCTCCAGGTCCGACACGGGTGGTTGGAGTCTAGGAGGCCCAGTGTTTGCTTCGGCCCGGCCTATCTGGGTTTGCTGCCAAAATGGCAACAAACCCAGATAGGCCTCAAAAACTAGGCCGCGGCTTCGTCCTCGTCGTCGGGCGCGGCCACCGTGACCAGCGTGGGCGACACGTCCTTCTCGATCGTCTCGCGGGTGACCACGCACTTCTGCACGTCGCGGCGCGAGGGCAGCTCGAACTGGACCTCGAGCAGGACCTCCTCGATGATCGAACGCAGGCCGCGGGCCCCGGTCTCGCGCTCCAGGGCCTTGTCGGCGATCGAGGACAGGGCCTCGTCGGCGAACACCAGCTCGATGCCGTCGAACTGGAAGAACCGGTGAAACTGCTTCACCAGCGCGTTGCGGGGCTCGGTGAGGATCTGCATGAGCTCGTCGCGCGACAGCTGGTGGATGGCCGACATCACCGGCAGCCGGCCGATGAACTCGGGGATGAGGCCGTACTGGATCAGGTCCTCGGGCAGGCAGTGCTCGAACATCTCGCCAAGGTCGCGCTGCTCCTTGGACTGGATGGCGGCGCCGAAGCCCACGCCCTGGTGGCCGATGCGGCGCTCGATCACCCGGTCCAGATTGGCGAACGCGCCGCCGCAGATGAACAGCACGTTGGTGGTGTCGATCGACAGGAACTCCTGGTGGGGATGCTTGCGCCCGCCCTGGGGCGGGACCGAGGCGGTGGTCCCCTCCAGGATCTTCAGCAATGCCTGCTGGACCCCCTCCCCGCTCACGTCGCGGGTGATCGAGGGGTTGTCGGCCTTGCGGGCGATCTTGTCGACCTCGTCGATGTAGATGATCCCGGTCTCGGCCTTCTTGACGTCGTAGTCGGCGGCCTGGATCAGCTTCAGCAGGATGTTCTCGACGTCCTCGCCGACGTAGCCGGCCTCGGTCAGCGCGGTGGCGTCCGCGATCGCGAACGGCACATTCAGGATCTTCGCGAGCGTCTGCGCGAGCAGCGTCTTGCCGCAGCCGGTGGGACCGAGCAGCAGGATGTTGGACTTCTGCAGCTCGATGTCGTTCTCATCGGACTGCATCATCTGGACGCGCTTGTAGTGGTTGTAGACGGCCACCGACAGCGACCGCTTGGCCATCTCCTGGCCGACCACGTACTCGTTGAGGACGTCGTAGATCTCCCGCGGCTTGGGGAGGTTCTCGATGTCGAAGCTCGGCGGGGCGGTGAGCTCCTCGTCGATGATCTCGTTGCAGAGATCGATGCACTCGTCGCAGATGTAGACGCCCGGGCCGGCGATCAGCTTCTTGACCTGCCGCTGCGACTTGCCGCAGAAACTACAGAGAAGCTGTTCGTTGGAGTCGGTCGGACGTGCCATGAATCCCCTCCCAGAGCTCGAACCGGTCGGCTGCTCCAGAACCGAAGACTAATGCTTCAGTGCTGGGAGATCACCCGATCGATGATTCCGTACTCCTTCGCCTCCTCGGAGCTCATGAAATAGTCACGTTCGGTGTCACGCCGGACCTTCTCGAGATCCTGGCCCGAGTGCTTGGCGATGATCTCATCCAGGCGGCGGCGCACATCGATGATTTCCCGTGCATGGATTTCGATATCGGTCGCCTGCCCCTGAAAGCTTGAGGAAACCTGGTGGATGAGGATCTTGGCGTTGGGCAGCGCCATCCGCTTGCCGTTGGCGCCGCCGGCCAGCAGCAGCGCGCCCATCGACATGGCGATGCCGACGCAGATCGTCGACACGTCGGGCTTGATGAACTGCATCGTGTCGTAGATCGCCAGGCCGGCGTAGACCGAGCCGCCCGGCGAGTTGATGTAGACCGAGATGTCCTTGTCTGGGTCCTCGGACTCCAGGTGCAACAGCTGAGCCACGATCAGGTTGGCGATCTGGTCATCAACTGGTGTGCCGAGGAAGATGATCCGCTCATTGAGCAGACGGCTGTAGATGTCAAACGCGCGCTCCCCGCGGGAAGTCTGCTCGACGACCATGGGTACCAATGGGCTCATGTGCTCGCTTCTTTCGCTTCCTGCGCCGGAATCCTGCCGAGACTAGCAACCGCCGGTGGGCGGCTCCGAGGGGGCCCCGTCAGCTCGAGCCGGGGGTCCACAGCTGACCCGACCCGGTGGCCGGATCCTCCTTGCCGGGCGTCCAGAGCTTCTCGCGCGCCTTGGCCTGCTCAACGCTGATCGGCTCTGCCTCGCGCACGAGCAGCTCGACGGCCTGACGTGCGGCCACATCCTCGCGCAGGCTCTCGATGCGCCCGGCCTTGCGCAGCTGCTCGAGCAGCTCGGCGGGATCGGCGCCATCACGCTCGGCCGCCGGCGCCAGCGCCTGCACCAGGTCGTCGTCGGAGGGCTCGATGTTCTCGGCCTCGATGATGGCCGCGACCACCGCCTCGCGGCGCAGCGCCGCGGCGGCGTCAGGCTCGGCCTCGTGGGCCAGCGTCTCCTCATCCTTGCCGGAGATCTGCAGATAGGCCTCCTTGGAGATGCCCTGGCGCTCGAGCGCCCGCATCGTCTGGTCCAGCACCTCGTGGGCGCGCGCGTGCACGAGCTTGTCGGGCACCTCGACCTCGGCCTCGTCGGTGGCGGCCTGCACCACCGCCTCCTCGAACTCGCGCTCGATGGCGGTCGAGTCGGCCTCCCGCAGCCGGGTGGCGATGTCCTCGCGCAGCTCGGCCACGGTGTCGAACTCGGAGGCCTCGGAGACGAAGTCGTCGTCGAGCTCGGGCAGGCGCTTGGCCTTGACCTCGCGCACGGTGACGTCGAAGGTCGCGTCCTTGCCGCCCATGTCGCCGGGGTAATCCTCGGGGAAGGTGACCTTGACCTCGCGCTCGTCACCGGCGACGGTGCCGACGAGCTGCTCCTCGAAGCCGGGGATCAAGCGTCCGGAGCCGAGCTCGATCAGCTGGTCGCGACCCTCGCCGCCGGCGAATGGCTCGCCGTCGATTTTGCCGACGTAGTCGATCACCACCTGGTCGCCGCTCTCGGCCGCGCGCTCGACGGTCTCCAGGGTGGCCACGCGCTCGCGCAGGCGCTCGACCTCGGCGTCAACGGCCGAGTCCTCGACCTGCGCCTCGCGGCGACCCACCTCGAGGCCCTTGTACTGGCCCAGCTTGGCCCGCGGCCGCACTCCGATCTCAATCGAAAACGCCAGCGGCTCGCCCTGACCCGGCAGCTCGCCGACGTCGAGCTCGGGCTCTCCCACCGGGCTTATCCCCGCCCCGTCGAGGGCGTCGACGTACCAGGCGCCCAGCGCCGTTCGCAGCGCCTCGTCGAGCACCGCCTCGCGCCCCAGCCGGCGGATGACCACCGGCGGGGGGACCTTGCCCTTGCGAAAGCCGGGAATGCGCATCTGGCCGCCGAGCTTGCGGGCGGCCTGCTGGACGCGGCGCTCGACCTCGTCGGCGGGCACCTCGGCCTCGACCCGGACGCGGGACTCGGGCAGCTCGGTGACGTTGGTCTTCAGGGCGGGCATTGCCGGGCAGACGATAGCTTGGCGGCGTGTATCGCTGGATCAAGGACCGCCTGCTCCTCGCGCCGGCGGCGCGCCTGCTGACCGCTCCGATCGCGTTCCTGGTCGGGGGGCTGATCGACCTGGTGTCGCTGGCGATGGCGTCCATTCGCGCCCGGGCCGGCCGGCGTCGAGCGTGATCGACCATGACTGACGCCCGTTTTGCCCCATCTCTCTACCATCCGGCGCGATGCGAACCAGAGATAGGCTCCTGGCCGTGATCGCGGCGATCTGCGCGCTGGCCATTGCGCTCGTCGCCCCTGGAGCGGCGGCGGCCTCAGGCAACCAGGAGATGATCCTGCAGGACGACCAGCAGCTGATCTACTCGCCCAGCTCCAAGGTGGCCGAGACGCTGCAGACGCTGCACGCGATGGGCGTCGACCGGGTGCGCGTATCGGTGGTGTGGAACCTCGTGGCCCCCAGCCCCAACGCCAACCACAAGCCGAAGTTCAACGCCACCAACCCGGCGGCGTATCCGGGCGGGGCATGGTTTCGCTACGACTTCCTCGACCGCGTCGCCAATCAGGTGGGGATCAAGGTCTACTTCCAGCCGACGGCGCCGGCGCCCAACTGGGCCACCACCCCGCGCAAGCTGCCCCAGGGCTATCGCTGGTCCCACGACCCCAACGCCAAGGACTACGGGCAGTTCGTGCAGGCGGTGGCCACCCGCTACAGCGGCTCCTACGCAGCCCCCAACTACAGCGGCGGCGGCTCGAGCCCGCTGCCCCGGGTCAGCTACTGGGGGATGTGGAATGAGCCCAACATCGGTGGCTGGATGACGCCGCAGTGGAACACCATCAAGGGCGGCAAGAAGGTCGAGGCGTCGCCGGCGATCGACCGGCCCCTGGTCGACGCCGCGTGGAGCGCGCTGGTGCGCGACCGGCCATCGCCACGACACGATCCTGATCGGCGAGACGGCGGCCTACGGCGCCGGCCACCCGGGCTACGGCGCCAGCATGGATCCGCTCACCTTCGTCCGCGCCTTCTACTGCGTGGGCACCAACTACCGGCCGCTGCGAGGCAAGACGGCCACCGACGTCGGCTGCCCGAAGTCCGGCAGCCGCGCGGCTTTCGTGCGCAAGAACCCCGCCCTGTTCGACGCCACCGGCTGGGCTCACCATCCCTACGACTTCGTCAACCCGCCGAGCTTTCACCGCCGGGACCCCAACTCGGCCACGCTGTCCAGCATCTCTCGCATCGAGAGCGCGCTCGGCCGGGCGCGGCGGGCCTACCACACGCCGTCGCGGGTGCCGCTGTACGTGACCGAATGGGGCGTCCAGAGCCGCAAGCCCAGCCCCTACGTCAAGTTCAGCCAGGCGCAGCAGGCCGAGTACATCAACGAGGGCGAGTACATGGCGTGGAAGAACCCGCTGATCCCCAGCTTCGCCCAGTTCCTGCTCGTCGACGCCGGGCCCAACAAGCAGGACAAGCCGGGCAGCAAGGCCTACTGGGCGACCTTCCAGTCGGGGCTGCTGTTCTACCCCAGCGAGCAGCCCAAGCCGGCCTACTACGCCTTCGAGCTCCCGATCTGGCTGGCCCACTCACACCACGGGCCGCACGTGAGCGTGTGGGCGCAGATCCGGCCGACGAACGCGCCGCGGACGGGCGTCCTGCAGTTCGAGGCCAAGGGCTCGAGCGTCTGGACCACCGTCGCCAACGTCAGTTCGAGCGATCCCGAGGGCTTCCTCACCACCAGCGTCTCGCTGCCCGCGGCCGGTGGGCTGCGGCTGGCCTGGACCGGTCCGGGCAACACCACCCTCTACAGCCGCATCGCCAAGGTCACCTGACCGTCGGCGGGGTGCCCTGGCGCCGGGTTGAGGCGAGCTGGTCGATCGGACCGACCAGGTTGCTGAGCTCGCGCAGCGCCACCGGAATCGTGGTGGTGTCGTAGGAGCGCGATTCACGCACGTCGGCGAGCACGCTGAGGGCGCGGCGGATCGCCTCCTGATTGCGCTCCGACCAATCCTCGATCGCCTGCGCTCGGCCCTCGCCCGGCTCCACTCCGGCCAGCACCGCGCGGGTCAGCGATCGGTGCAGCCGGTACAGATCGTCGCGCAGCGCCGCACGCGCCAGCGCCTGCCAGCGGTCGGCCCGGGGCAGCTCCAGGATCCGGTCGCGCAGCCAGTCCAGGCCCAGCCGGGAGCCGATCGCGAAGTAGACCGACATCACCGTCTCCTGCGGCAAGCCGGTGGCCAGCGGTGTCTTCGACGATGTCGAACGCGTACAGCAGAGACGGCATGCTGGCGACGCGGCGGCCCAGCTCGCGCGGGACCCCGGCGGCCTCGAGCTCGGCCAGGCGTTCGGCAAAGGCGTCGCGGTCGAGCCCGTCGAGCACCTCGGGCAGCGCGCCGGCCAGCGTGCGGGCGCCGGGAAGGAAGCGGCGGGTGGTTCCCTCGATGTCGGTCAGCGACGAACCGGCGCGCACCAGCCAGCGGGTGGCGCGTTCCACCAGCCGGCGGCCTTCTATCAGCATCCGCAGCGCGGTACCCGCCTCGATCCGGTTGTCCAGCGCCTCGACCTCGTCCCAGAACGAGCGCATCTCGAACACCTCGCGCGCCACCGCGAACGCTCGCGCCAGCTGGGATGTGGTGGCGCGGGTCTCCTCGCCGAGCCGGAAGGTGAAGGTGGTACCGCCCCGGTCGACCAGCTGATTGGCCACCACGGTGGCGATGATCTCCCGCCGCAGCCGGTGATCGCGCATCTGCTCGGAGTAGCGCTCGGGTAGTGGAGACGGGAAGTAGCGCTCGAGGTCGTCGCCGAGGTACTGATCCTCGGGCACGTCGGAATCGAGCAGCTCCTCGTACAGGTGGATCTTGTCGTAGGCCATCACCACCGCCACCTCGGGGGCCGTCAGCCCGCGCCGCTGCTGGCGCCGCTCGGCCAGCTCCTCGGCGCTGGGCAGCTGCTCGAGCTTGCGGTCCAGACCCGCGACCTGCTGCAAGTGCCGGATCAGGCGGGCGTGGACGCCGACCATCGGCACCGCCTGGACCAGCGACATGCTGATCGCCTGGGTCTGGGTGTAGCTGCCGTACAGCACCGCGTCGGCGACCGCGTCGGTCATCTCGACCAGCAGCCGGTTGCGCTGGCTGATCGAGATGGCGCCCTCGGCGACCACCTCGTCGAGCAGGATCTTGATGTTGACCTCGTGGTCTGAGCAGTTGACGCCGGCGACGTTGTCGATGGCATCGGTGTTGATCGCACCCCCGGTGTGCCCGGCGCCGCCCCGCATGGCGTACTCGACGCGGCCGCGCTGGGTCAAACCGAGGTTGCCGCCCTCGCCGACGACCCGGCAGCGCAGCTGTTCGCCGTTGACCCGGACCGGATCGTTGGCGCGGTCACCGGCGTCGGCCTGGCTCTCATCCGACGCCTTGACGTAGGTGCCGACGCCGCCGTTGAACAGCAGGTCGACCGGCGCCTGCAGCAGCCCCTTGATCAGCTCGGCCGGGGTCAGTGTCTCGTCCTCGATGCCCAGCGCCTCCCGCGCCTCGGGAGAGACCGGGATCTTCTTGGCGCTGCGCTCGTAGACCCCGCCGCCGCTGGAGATCAGCGAGCGGTCGTAATCGGCCCAGGACGAGCTCGCCAGTTCGAACAGCCGCCGGCGCTCGGCAAAGCCGGTGGCGGCGTCCGGATTCGGGTCGAGGAACACGTGACGGTGGTTGAAGGCGCCCACCAGCCGGATGTGCTCGGAGCGCAGCATCCCGTTGCCGAACACGTCACCGGACATGTCGCCGATGCCGACCACGGTGAAGTCCTGGTTCTGGATGTCGGTCCCCAGCTCGCGGAAGTGGCGCTTGACCGACTCCCAGGTACCGCGGGCGGTGATGCCCATCTGCTTGTGGTCGTAGCCGTTGGAGCCGCCCGAGGCGAACGCGTCGCCGAGCCAGAAGCCGTACTCGGCCGACACCTCGTTGGCGATGTCGGAGAAGCTGGCCGTGCCCTTGTCGGCGGCGACGACCAGATACGGGTCGTCCTCGTCATAGCGAACGACGCGGTCGGGTGCGACCACCTCGTCCTCGACGTAGTTGTCGGTGAGATCCAGCAGTCCGCGCAGATACGTCCGGTAGCAGTTGATCGCCTCCTGCGTCTGCGCGTCCGCGCCACCCTGCGCCGGTGGCCGCTTGACGACGAAGCCGCCCTTTGATCCCACCGGCACGATCAGCGCGTTCTTGACCATCTGGGCCTTCATGAGGCCGAGCACCTCGGTCCTGAAGTCCTCGCGGCGGTCCGACCAGCGCACGCCGCCGCGGGCCACCTTGCCGCCGCGCAGGTGGATGCCCTCGACACGCGGCGAGTAGACGAAGATCTCGTAGCGCGGCCGCGGCTGGGGCAGCAGCGTCAGCTGGCTGGGATCGAGCTTGAACGACAGATAGTTGGGCGGCTGTCCATCCTCGTCGTGCCGGTAGTAGTTGGTGCGCAGCATGGCCCGGACCACGTTCAAGAAGCTGCTCAGGATCCGGTCCTCGTCGAGGCTCTGCACCTCGTCGATCTTCTGCTGGATCACGGTGGTGACCAGCTCGGCGGCGACGGGATCGCGCCGGTCGGGATCAAAGCGTGCCCGGAACAGCCGCAGCAGCCGGATGGCGACCTCCGGGTTGCGCACCAGGGTGCGCTCCATGTACCGGTCCGAGAAGGCGACCGTCGCCTGTCGCAGATACCGGGCCACCGACCGGATCACGGTGATCTCACGCCCGGTGAGACCGGCGGCCAGGACCAGGCCGTTGAGACCATCGTCCTCCAGCCGGCCGCCCCACACATCCAAGAACACCTCGGCGAAGGCTCCGGCCACGCGCTCGAGCTGCTGGGTCGGGCAGGCGAGTCCGAAGTCGTAGATCCACACCGCGTCTCCGTCGCGCGGGGTGATCTCGTAGGGCCGTTCGTCGACCACCTTGGCCCCCATGTGCTCGAACGTCGGCAGCACATCGGACAGCGACACCCGCCGGGCGCTCAACAACTTGCAGCGAATGCGGTCCTCCCCGTGCTCGGAGCGCCGGTAGATCGTGATCATCGGCCGGTGGTGTCGCTCCAGCTCCCCGATCCGGTCGATGTCGGCGACCGCGGCCGCCGCGCTCCAATCGGCGCGGTACGCGGTCGGGAAGGCGGCGCGAAACCGGGTGTGCAGGTCCTGTCCCAGGGCCTCGCCGTGGCGGGAGATCAGCTCGGCCCGCAGGTCGTCGCTCCAGGCGCGGGTCACCTCGACGATCCGCGCCTCGATCGCGGCCACGTCGTAGTCGCGCGGGACACCGTCCGGGCAGCGGACGACGTAGTCGACCCGTACCACCACCGACGCCGAGAAGTGCGGGCGCCACTCGACCTCGCCGCCGCCGAACGCCTCGGCCAGGATCCTCCCGGCCCGTTCCCGGTTCTCGGTGTTGTAGCGGTCGCGCGGCATGCACAGGGCGCAGGACACGAACCGGTCGAGCTGGTCTGCGGAGACGAACAGCCGCACCCGCTGGCGCTCGCCGAGTCCGAGGATCCCGATCGCCATCTCGAACAGGTCGTCGGTGGGAATCTGCATCAGCAGGTCGCGCGGCAGCGACTCAAGGATGTCGACCAGGCCTTTGGCGTCGTGGCTGTCGGCCGGGAACGCGGCCCGCTCCAGCACTCGCTCGACCTTGCCCCGCAGCAGCGGTATCGCCCACGGCGAGTTCTTGTAGGCCCGGGTCGTATACAGGCCGAGGAAGCGGTATTCGCCGGCCACCTGGCCGTCCTCGCCGTAGTGCTTGGCGCTCACGTAGTCCATGTAGGAGGGCCGGTGGACGGTGGCACGGGAGTTGGCTTTGGTCAGCACCAGCGGCGACGGCGCATGCGCGAGCTCGAGCGCGCGCTGGCTCAAGTGCTTTGAGGGGGTTACGGCCGAGCCGCGCAGGATGCCCAGCCCGGTACCGTCGCGGGCTCGCAGCTCGCCGCTGGGATCGCTGCCGTCGCCCCCACGCTCGCGCAGGTCGTACTCCCGGTAGCCGAGGAAGGTGAAGTGGCCGTCGGCCAGCCACCGCATGAAGGCCCGTGACTCGTCGCGGTCATCGCGATCGACCTGCGGCGCGCCGTCGGCCAGCTCGTCGGCCAGCGCCAGCGCCCGCTCGCGCATCGGCCCCCAGTCCTCGACCGCGGCCCGGACCTCCTCCAGGATCAGCTCGACGCCGGCGCGCAGCACCGCCAGCCGGTCGGAGCTCGACTGCCGGGTGACCTCGGCATGGATGATCGACTCCAGCAGGCCGCCCTCGACCTCGATACCGGCCTCGAGCACCTCAAGCAGTTCGCCGTCCGGGTCGCGGACGACCCGCATCACGGGGTGAATGAGCAACTCGATCGCGTACCCCTGACGAACCAGCTCCATGATCACCGAGTCGACGATGAACGGCATGTCGTCGCCCACGATCTCGACCACGGTGAACGGTGAGCGCCAGCCGTCGCGATCCTGGTCGGGGTTGTAGACGTTGACCTTTACTTCGCTGTTGGCGCGGTGGCGAGCCGCCTTCCAGTGCGCCACCACGGCGCCACACAGGTCGAGCGGGTTGCGATCGGCCAGGTCGGGGGCGGGCACCCAGTGGTAGTACTGGCGGACGAACTCCTCGTAACCGGCAGACGGCTCGTCGGCGAGCCGGCGGCGAACACATTCCTTGAGACCCTCGATCAGGTCCAGCTCGAGGTCCCCAGCCTTCACCGCCATGCGCCCGACTGCTCCTCTCTGATGCCAGAGCCAAAGCTACCTCGCCGAGGGCGCTGGCACACCCTATGACAGCAAATTCTCGCTGGCGTCCCGCTCCTTCGGTCATGCAAGAATCCGGAGTATGGAAAGGGCCGACCCCCTGATCGCCGGGCCGACCGCGGTTCCACGCCGCAATCCGGACGTCCTGACCCTGGGAGATTGCTGGCGGCTGTTCGTCAAACAGGCCACTCCTCCCCTGCTGGCATCGGCGCTGGCGATCGCGATCGTGCTCCGGGCCCTCCTCGGGCACTTCGACTGGCGCGACCTGGTCGTGGCCGCCGCCGTGATCGCCGCCATGCCGGTCATCGAGTGGCTGATCCACGTGTACCTGCTGCACGCGCGCCCGGTGACGATCCGCGGTCGCACCCACGAGTTCATCGCCGCCCGCGAGCATCGCGAGCATCACGAGGCGCCCGCTGAGCTCGACGGGGTGCTGATCCCCACCTACGCGGTTGGCATCTTCGTGATCCAGATCGCCCTCATCACCTGGGCGCTGTCGTTCCCCATCCATCTGATCCTCGGCGGGGATCGTCTGGCTCACGCCGCCACCGGCCTGGTCGTGAGCTACGCGTTGCTGGCCGGGTATGAATGGTGCCATTTCCTGATCCACACGCCGTACCGCCCGCGCGGCTGGTACTACCGCTCGATCTGGCGTGGGCACCGCCTTCACCACTTCAAGAACGAGCACTACTGGTTCGGGGTGACCTCGACGCTGGGCGACCACCTGCTCCACACCGCGCCCGAACAGTCGACGGTCAAGAAGTCGGGTACCGCTCGGACGCTCGGCGCCCGCAGCGCCGTCGGGGACTGAGCCGCCGGCGGCCGGACTCAAGCATTCCCGGCCGCTGCCGATGGTCTGGTCATGGCCGGGCTCTCAGCTCGTGGCATCGCCGTGCTCATCGCCATTCCGGTGGTCCTGCTGGCGTGCGCGGTGTTCGCCACCGCCACGATCGAGCGCAACAGCGCCCTTCACTCGGGTAGCCAGCAGGAGCAGGCTCAGCTCCTGCTGACCGGGATGCTCGACCAGGAGACTGGTTCCCGCGGCTACTTCGAGACCGGACAGATGCGGTTCCTGGCGCCCTGGTACATGGGCCAGACCGAGTTCGCCAAGGCCCTGACCCAATCGCGTTCGCTGGCCGGCGGCGACGCGACCCTGCTGCAGGCCCTCGCCGAGCAGGACCAGCGCGCCGTCACCTGGCACGCAGCCGTCGCGGCTGCCATCGACCAGCAACACGCCCGCGGGCAGCGCCCGACCGCAGCCCAGACGGTGCTGTGGAAGTCGTGGATGGACGACTTCCGCTCGCTCAACGCGATCTTCCAGAGCCAGCTCACGAGCCGCCGCAACAGCTCGCTGTCGCTGGCCACCTGGCTGGCGGTCGGGGTGGCGGCGCTGCTGTCAGTCGTGCTCACCCTGGTCGGGATCGTGCTACTCCGGCGCAGCAATCGCCACCAGCACCGACGCCTGGCGCGCCAGCAGGAGCTCCGCGAGCTGCTCCAGGTGTCCGTGTCCGAGGAGGAGTCCCAGCTGCTGCTGATCCGCCATGTCGAACAGATCGCGCCCGGCGCCGCGGCGGCGGTGTTCAACCGCAACAACAGCGAGGATCGGCTCGAGGCTCGGCTGCCCGACACGGTGGACCGGACCCCGCTGCGCGCCCTGCAGACCGAGCAGCTGCGGCCGCGCTCGTGCCTGGCGGTCCGGCTCAGCCGTACCTACGCGCGGGATCCGGGGGCGCAGCCACTGGTCACCTGCCAGGCGTGCGGGAAAGTGCAGGGCCACGTGCTGTGCGAGCCGCTGCTGGTCGGCGGCGAGGTGATCGGATCGGTGCTGGTCGCCAAGGAGGGGGCGCTCAGCGCCACGGAGCGCGACAACGTTCGCGACTCGGTCGTCCAGGCGGCGCCGATCCTGGCCAACCAGCGCAACCTCGCCCTGGCCGAGCTGCGGGCGGCCAGCGATGCGCTCACCGGGCTGCCCAACCGCCGGGCGGCGGATGAGTCGATCAAGCGGATGGTGGCCCACGCGGGACGCACCGTCACCCCGCTGTCGGTGATCCTGCTCGACCTCGACCACTTCAAGCGCGTCAACGATCTGCACGGCCACGACCAGGGCGACAACGTGCTGGCCGTCATGGGTCAGACCCTCACCGCCACCATCCGCGCCAGTGACTTCGCGGCCCGCTACGGGGGCGAGGAGTTCCTCGTGCTGCTGCCGGACACCGCCCGTGCCGGAGCCGTCGAGGTGGCCGAGAAGCTGCGGCAGGCAATCGAGCGCCAGGAGCTGGCCAACGTCGGCACCGTCACCGCCAGCTTCGGCGTCGCCTCCCTACCGGAGGACGCTGCCGAGCCCGAGTACCTGCTTCGCGTCGCCGACCGGGCCATGTACGCGGCCAAGGCTCGCGGCCGTAATCGAGTGGAGACCCTCGGCACCCAGGATCAGCCCTCGTTCCCGGACGACTCGCCAGGCGGTGACGGGCTCACCGGCATCTGACAGCAGGAGAGAGTGGGGGCTCAGGCGGTTGCGGTTTGGGCACGCGCCGACACGGTTCCGTGACGTCTGTGGGTGGCTGGCCGGCAGACCCCCGCCCAGCCGGCAGCACAAACCCGTCAAATCTGGCGGGAAAGGGCTGCCAGCCGACCCGAGCGTGATCAGGTGCCCGGGGGAAACGTGTAGCGCCGGTGCGGGGGCACCTGCGGGCCGACCTCGAGCACGATCTCCGCGTGCCGGGTCAGCGGCACCGCCCCGGGAGCCCCGGACCAGGGCCGGCCGTTGACGTACGTCCGGACTCCCCGGCCCGTCGCGCTGAAGGAGGCCAGCCGCCGCCGGGTCAGCGACTGGCCCCAGGCCCGGAACACGGCGGCGAGGGTCAGATGGATCCCCGGACGCAGCTGCACCACCCCGGTGGGCTCGAGCGTCACCAGGTCGCCGTAGCAGGCGGCTTGCGCGATCCGGCCCTCGCTGACGCGAAACGGCGGTCGGACACCGATTCCGGCGGCCAGCAAGACGACGCGGTTGGCGGCGAACAGCTCGACGTGCACTCCGTCGCGCAGTCCGATGCCTCGCCGGCAAGGGCCGATCACCGAACCCGTGGCGGGGGGGTGAAATCGCGGTCCGCGTCCGATCGGCCGGGCCTCATGCAGCAGCGCCGACGGGATGCCGGACGTCCCCGTGGTGCTCGAGTGCTGCGTGCCGCAGCCGGCGGCGGTCAGGGCGACCGCGCAGACAGCTAGACGCCAGCGTCCCATGCGTGCTCGTCCTCCCAATCGAGCTCCTGAGCTTCTGAGTCCTGGGCCTCGGAGGCCGGCGAGCGAGAGCCCCGGACGGGCCGCTCGGCCATCCGGAAGATCAGCGGCAGCAGGCCGATGCCCGTGGCCAGGCAGGTGACGACGGCGGCGCGAGCGAGAAACGCCGGCAGCGCCAGCAGCACGTAGCCGTCCAGCAAGACGGTGATCGAGGAGGCGCCCTCCCAGATCGCCGCCACCGCGATCAAGAAGAAGGTGAACCAGCCGTGTCGCCCGAGCGCCAGCCGGCGCAGCGCCCAGGCCGCGAACGCGACCTCAACCGCCAGCATGACCAGCTGTCCCACGGACACGGTGGGGCGGCCGTGCAGCTGCTGGCCGGCCGCCACCACCAGGAACGCGACCAACGCGACCAGCCCCAGGCCGCGGGCCAGACGACGGTCAAGCTCCGGCCGGCCCACCCGCGCGGCCGCGAACACGCAGGCCAGGACCACGAGGATCGGCCAGAACCAGACCAGCGATGGGTTGGGAGCATGAAACAGGCCGCCGGCGATCGCCGCCGGCGCTCCATCGACGCGGAGTGGGATCGTCCAGTGTCCGACGTAGGTGGCTCCCGGCGCCAGCGCGACGCTGGCCAGCGCGTGCAGACGGCCGTCGTGCCACCCGTACTGATGGCCGCTGCTGACCTGACTCCAGTGCACCGGCGTGCTTGCACCGAGCCGGGTCGGAGGCGTCTGCGGGGGAACCTGGTTGAGGTAGTACATGGCCGAGTTCTGGTTGACCTCGATTCCGGTGCGCGAGAACCGCAGATACGGAGCGCCGGTGTAGTCGAGCACCACCACCGTGGGCCCGGGATCGACCTTGAGCCACATCCGCAGGTCACCGTCGATCACCCTGGCCTGCATCCCGGCCGGGAGGCTCGATATGTGCGCCTCGTAGCTGGAGGCGGCCGGATCGATCGGACCGTGGGCCTCGGCGGCTGGGGCCAGCAACAACGCCGCGCCGAGCACGGCGCCAACCGTCGGCATCAGTGTCCGCAGCCAGGCCCGGCGCCTAGACTTGGACAAGCCCCCGGAGCGCGACCTGAACCTTGAGATCACCACTGCTGGCTGACTGTACGCACACTGGTGTTAGGCGTACGCAACGTCGGGCCGGGCGCGGCCGGGCGACGGTTGTAAGTCTGGCCCTGGCGCTGGCCGTCACCCTGACCTTCGGGGCTGGCTGGCTAGCCAGCCAGGCGTGGGCCGACGGTGACCCGGCCAGCGACGTGCTCGCCTCGCAGAGCCTGTTCCTGCCGGGCGATGCCGGGATCCCGCCAGCGCAGCAGCAGCGGCTGTCGGCGCTGTTGAGCTCGGCGCAGCGCAGCGGCTTCCCGGTGCGGGTGGCGCTGATCGCCTCGCCGGCCGACCTGGGCTCGATCACCGAACTGTGGCGCCAGCCGGGCAACTACGCCCGCTTTCTGGGCCAGGAGCTGAGCCTGGTGTTCAAGGGCACGCTGCTGGTGGCGATGCCGAACGGCTTCGGGGTCTACCCCGTCGGCGGGCCGGGCTCTGGAGCCGGTGCCGGCGGCGCGAACGCGGGCCTGGCCGGCCTACCGGCGCCCGGCTCGGGCCCGGCCCTCGGCGCCGCGGCCGCCACTGCCGTGCAGCATCTGGCCGCGGCAATGGGCCATCAGCTGGCCCTGCCGTCCGCCGCGGGCTCGGCCCCCAGCGCCGGGGGCGGCTCGGTCGACATCACCGCCTGGATCGCGTTTGCCGCCGGGCTGGTGCTGATCGGCCTCGCCTGGGGCGCCAGCCTGCGCGCCCGTCCGTTGCGCCGGGGCGCGGCCTGAGGGCCCCGGGGCAGCTTCCCAGCCGACCCGCCCGTTGAAGCGAACAGCACGGTCAGCGGCGGCGGCCCGAGACCAGGGTGGCCTCGTAGTTGACTTCGAACGAGCCTCCCAGCTCGTCGATGGCGGCCCCGACCCCGCTCAGCAGACGCTCGAGCCGTGGCGTGGGCAGAACCGCGTGGTCGCTGTGCGTGCGCAGGAACGCCAGCCACTCGGCCTTGGTGTAGGTGTGGCGCCAGGGGAACTCCCGCACCCGGACCTCGTCGAAGCGACCGGACTCGGTGAGGCCGACGCCCGCCTCCCGGTCACGGCCCGACTGGCGTCCGAGCACCAACGAGTAGTTCTCCAACTCGGGCTCGAGCTCGGAATAGACCGGGGCCAGGAGGTCACGCGCCGCCGGCGACGGGTCGCCGAGATTCCAGAACAGGCCAATCTGGCCCTGAGGCCGCAACACCCGAACCGCCTTCTCAATGCCGATCTCGGGGTCGATCCAGTGCCAGGCCTGGGCGCAGACGAGAAGGTCGAAGCGGCGGCCGGCGTCGTCCCACGACTCGAACGGCGCCTCTTCGACGGTCAGCCCCTTGGCCCTCGCGACCGCGGCCATGCGGGGGTCGATCTCCACGCCAAGTACGTTGCAACCTCGGGCCGCCATCAAGGCACCGGCGATCCCAGTCCCGCAGCCAACGTCGAGCACGTCCACGGGTCCGGCCCCGGGGGGACCGGCACCGGGGGGACCGGCCTCGAGCAGCGCATCGAACAGCTCCGGCGGATACGACGGCCGCACCTGGTCATAGAGATCGGCCACCGCGCCAAACGCCTCCGCCCGCGATCGATCCTGGAACAGCATGGGCTCAATCCTCGCAGCCCGGGCTCGCCGGCTCCTCCCCCTTGGACCTGAAACGTCACGTCTTCGTCACGCGGCATGCCAAAAACCGCGGTCCTGCAAGCAGTGCAGATTGGGTGCGGATATCGCACCCGAAGTGCACTGCTTGGACGGAAGCTCCCCGGGCCGTTGCGATGTCGGCACACGCTGTGACAGAGAGGTGACTTTTAGGCCGCGGTGGCTCGACGGATCCGCGCCGGCCTGACCTTGGAGGTCCCGCGTAGCCGGCCCGGGCCTGCTCCTAGCATGAGCCGGGATGATCTCGCGTCAGCGTGATCGCCCAACACCGCGTGAAATGGAGGTCGACACGATGAGCACGATTCACGTTTCCGCCGAGGGGATCGTCAACGCCCCCGCGCCGACCGTCTACGGCTACCTGGCGGACATGCGCGAGCACCATCCGCGCTTCCTCCCCGAAGCGTTCTCTGACTTCGAGGTGGAGTCGGGCGGGGTCGGGGCCGGCACGGTGACCCGTTTCAAGGTGACGGCGGGCGGCCGCACCCGCCAGTACCGCATGCAGGTCGCCGAGCCCGAGCCCGGCCGCGTGCTCACCGAGACCGACACCGAGTCGACTCTCGTGACCACGTCAACTGTCGACCCGGACGGCGATCGCTCCCGGGTGCGGATATCCACCAGCTGGCAGGGAGCCGGCGGGATCGGCGGGTTCTTCGAGCGCACGTTCGCCCCGCGGGTGATGAAGCGCATCTACACCGAGGAGCTGGCTTCGCTGGACCGCTACGCGCAGCAGCAGGCTGCAGCCACGTCGGCGGGATGATCCCGGGCCGCGCCTATTCCAACAGCTCGGAGTCGTGCTCCTCGAAGATCTCGGCCCAGTCGCTGCGATCGCCTGCGTGCAGCGCCTCGATCAGGTGATGAAGGCGCGGGGTCATGACCAGCAGATAGCGAGCCGGCTCCGACGAAGGGTTCCAGAAGGAGTGCGGCGTGCCTCGGGTAACCAGCATCGACTCCCCGGCCGGGACCTCGCGTTCCTCCTCGCCGACCCGAAAGCCGAGCCGACCCGCGAGCACGATCCACGCCTCGTCGTCGGAACGGTGTAGGTGCAGTCCGGCAATCGGGCGGCCCGGATGGGTGCCCGGATCGCTCCAATCGGCGACCACGAACGAATCACAGACAATCACGGCTCGCAGGCTAACCCGGATCGCCGTCGGCGTCGGACGCGTAGCCTAGATCCCGGATGGTCGACCCGCCGCATCCTGACCCCGACCCCTCCGAGTCGCCCCCGCCCCTGGCGCTGAGGCCGCTGCGGCCGCCGAGGCCGCCGAAGGCCCCGGGCGCGTACTTTCGGCTGCCGCTGTGGGCGCGGTTCGGCCTCGCAGGGGTGATCGCCGTGGCCCTTCTGGTCGCGCTGGTCGTCTACGTGAATCACCACAACACCAACTCGCCGCCATCGACCAATCCGGCCGGCGAGGTCTCGGCCAACCGCGAGTCGGAGATCCTCGTCGCCCAGGATCAGGCGCCGCACGTGGTCCGGCTTGCCCCCGGCCTGCGCGCGCAGGCGGCGCTGACCCGCGCGATCCGCGCCGACATGGCCAAGCGGATCAGCACCGGCGCGCTGGAGGGACCGCTGCAGCGGGTCCAGTGCCATCCCACCGGTCCGGCCAGGGGCACGCGGCGCGCCTTCGGCTGCAACGTGCTCGCCGGCAGCGTCGGCTACCCGTTCCTGGGCGTGGCCGACCTGAGGACGCGGCAGGTCACCTACTGCAAGCGCGATCCGCCGCCGGCGCCGTCGGACAACGTGCCGGTGAGCCCCCGCTGCCGGCCCTGAACCGGGCGGGCGCCGCTCAGGAGCGGGCTCGCGCGCGAGACCACTCGGCCTTGTGCGCTCGCTTGGCCGCCTGGTAGTCGGCCAGGGCCTGCGGCGAGTCGACGTCGCCCAGCGTCGGGTGCCAGGGCACCAGGTCGTCGGCGGCGGAAACCCCGAACCGCTTGGCCAGCACCGCTCCCAGGGCCTTGATCTTCATGTCGCCGAAGCCGGGCACGGCGGCAAGGTTGGCCCGGAGGGCGTCGGCATCGTCGGCATCGGTCCAGATCCGAGCCGCGTCGCCGTCGTATTCATCCCGCACGTGGACGGCCATGGCATGCACGCGCTGGGCCATCGAACCTGGAAAGCGGTGGATGGCCGGTCGCTCGCGAAACACCGGCTCGAGGTCGGCCGAGGCCAGCGTCGAGGCGTCGATCGAGCCGAGCCGCTCCTTGAGCGCCAGCGGTCCGGAGAACGCTTTCTGAACCGAAACCTGCTGGTCGAGCACGAACCCCACCAGCAGGGCCATCGGGTCCGACGCAATCAGCGCGTTGGCCTCGTCGGAGTCGGTGAAGTAGAGGCGATCGGGCATGGGCCGATCATAACCCCGGCCGACCGCCGGCCGGAGGCCACGGGATCAGCGGCTTGCCGATCTCCCACTGGTGGCCGAACGGGTCTTCGATCCGCCCCAGCAACCAGCGATGTTCCTCGGCCACCGGGTAGATCTCCTTGGCGCCGGCGGCGATCGCGCGCTGGGCGATCGCCCGGGGATCGTCGACCAGCAGCAGGATGCGGGTGGTGCTGCCGCCGAGGGTCGGCGGGCTGAAATGCAGATGCTCGGGAGACTCGTCCGATACCCAGAATGGGGAGCCGTCGACCGACAGTTGCGCCACCACCGCCTCGTGCTCGTCGGTGCCGCCGACGCGGTACTCCTCGACGGCGCCGAAGGCCGCCTTGTAGAACTCGATCGCGGCGCGACCACCCTGTACCGACAGCTGCGGGATGACCTTCGCGGGCGCCGGCACCGGGATTACGCCCCGGTGGTCTCGGCGGCCGGCTCGCGGATCCGGGCGCGCAGCACCTTGCGGTCGATCTTGCCGACTGGGGTCAGGGGCACGGCATCGACCACGTGCACCTCGCGCGGGTACTTGTAGCCCCCGATCCGCTCCCGTGCCCAGGCGACCAGCTCGTCGGGGCCGAGCTCGGCATCGGCGTGCAGGGCGACGAACGCCACCACCTCCTCGCCGTGGCGCTGGCTGGGTCGGCCGACGACCCCGGCCATCTGCACCGCTGGGTGCTCGACCAGAGCATCCTCGACGTCGCGGGGGTACACGTTGAAGCCGCCGCGGATGATCAGGTCCTTCTTGCGGTCGACGATGTACAGATAGCCGTCCTCGTCGAGGTAGCCGACGTCGCCGGTCAGCAGCCAGCCATCGTCGAGGGCCTGCGCCGTCGCCTCTGGAGAGCGCCAGTAGCCGCGCATCACCCCGGGCGAGCGGCAGCAGATCTCGCCGATCTCGCCGGTCGCCAGCGCGCGGCCGTCGTCGCCGCGAATCTCGACCTCGGTGCCGGGCACGGGCCGGCCCACCGATCCCGCGCGCTCGGCGCCGGTGGGATTGCTGGACACCAGCGCGGCGGTCTCGGTCGAGGCCGTAGCCCTGGCGGATCGACACCCACGGCACCCGTCGGCGGAACTCCTGCTCGGCCTCGGGGGCGAGCGGGGCGCCTCCGGAGGTCAGGTACCGCAGCGTCGACAGGTCGTAGCTCCTCCAGTGGCTGGGACAGGAGGATCTGCAACATCGACGGGACGACGGCGCTGACCTGCAGGCCATGCTCGGCGATCAGCTGCAGGAACGCGGTCGGGTCAAACCAGCGCAGCAGGACCGAGACGCCGGGCTCGGAGGAGTGGAAGGCCGACGACCGTCACCAGCATCCCGTAGGCGTGCGACAGCGGCAGGGTGGTCAGCGCCCGGTTGACCCCGGCCACGTACGCCGAGGCGTGGGCGGAGCTCCCGGTGAAGTGGAGGTTCGCGTGCGACAGCATCACTCCCTTGGCGCGCCCCGTCGTGCCGCCGGTGTACAGCAGAGCAGCCAGGTCCTCGTCGGAACGAGCCACGATCGGCCCTGGGACGGCATCCTCGAGCGTGGCCAGCGACACCACCCCGTCACCGGCGTCGCCGGTGCAGATCACCGTGCGCACGTGCTCGAGCCCGGTCACCGCCTCGGCCACCTTGGCCACGAACTCCGGCGTCGTGACCACGGCACTGGCTCCCGAGTCGGCGATCACGTGGCGCAGTTCCTCGGGCCCGAGCAGGAAGGTGGCCGGCGTGAGCACGGCGCCGGCGCGCCAGATCGCCTGATAGGTCACCGGAACCTCGGGGCAGTTGGCCATCGTCACCACCACCCGGTCCCCGGGGCCGACGCCGTGCTCGGCCAGGCCGGTCGCCATCCGCCGCGACCGCTCGAACAACTCGCCCGATTCGTGCCACCGGCCCTCGAACAACAACGCGGGGTAATCGCCCTTGGCCGCGAACGAACGCTCGGCCAGGCGCGCGAGGTTATGCTCGCCGACGGCGCTCAAGTGATGACGGTGCCGGGTCGCTGCAAGAGGCTCTCCGAGCCCAACGATACCCGGGACGGAGGGACCACCGGGACGGGTGGGCCGCTGCCTAGGACGGCGACGGCCAGCGCTGGCCGGCGACCTCCAGCTCTCGCACCTTGAGCGACCCGATCTCGATCTCCTCCGCGCGCAGCCGGCGGATCACCGCTTCGGCGATCGCCAGACGGCCGATGGCGACGGCTCCGATGGCCGAGACGGCGATGGCCAGTGGCCCCATCGCCGATGGACCGATCAGCCTGGCGCCGACGGTCTTGGCACCGTGGATGCTTGCTGGAGCGACTTCAACACCGCGGATCCGGCGGCGAATGGTGATGCTGCGGGCCATGGCTGTACCTCCTGTGGGCTGGTTGACTGCGGGCCGGGGCAGGTCGTCCCGTCCTCCGTCCACATGGTCGCGCACGCGCCGTGGGCGCCGAGCGCCGAGCCCCGGCCAGCGGCTCCCGGCGAGTCACTCTCAGTCGGGATGCTCGGAGTGCAGCGGGTGGATCTGGACGTCCGCCGAGCCCACCCCGACGCCCTGAAGCACCGCCAGCAGCGTGATCCGGGAGTCCTCGAAATGCTCGGGCGACTCCCAGATCTCGAACATGTGCACCTCGTCGGCGCCGTAGGCGGCGTGGTAGAGGCGCCCGTCCGGCTCGCCACCGTGCGCCTTCTCGAGCTCGCCGACCACCTGCTCGTAGTCGGCCTTCGTCATGTGATCGGGGCAGATCCGGACCGCACACGGCATAGCGCGATCCTAGTTGAAGTTGGCATCCGCCTGGCCAATTGACGCCCCCGCGTGACGCTCTCCCGCCAGCGGCGCTCGATTAGGACTACGCCGATTTCCTAAATCGCACAGCCGCGCGACCTTCCGCTAGCGTCGCCTCGCCGGCGAGGCACCCTGAGCCATGTCACCCACGTTCTTGAACCAGCCCAAAGCACCCGCTCCGCAGGTGACCGAGGACGCCGCGTGGCGACTTGACGATCGCGTCGCGCTGGTGACCGGCGGCGGGCGCGGGCTGGGACGCGCGTGCGCAGTCGAACTCGCCAGGGCCGGAGCGACCGTGATGGTGGTGGCCCGAACCGAGAATGAGTTGACTGACTGCGTCGCCGAGATCACCGCCGCCGGAGGCACCGCGGTCCATCGCGTCGCCGATGTGACCGACGAGGATCAGGTGAAAGACGTCGTCAAGGCCGCGAGCGAACTGGGCGACCTTCGCGTTTGCCTCACCGCCGCCGGCACCAACCGCACCGGACCCACTCGTGAATATCAGACCGCCAACTGGGACCTCCTGTTCGCCATCAACGTCAGGGCCCTGTTCATGGTGTGCCGAGCGGTCGGGGATCACATGATCGGTCGCGGCATGGCCGGCAGCATCGTGAACATGTCGTCGACGATGGGCGCTGTCGGGTATCCGGGACGCGCGGCGTACTGCGCGACCAAGCACGCGGTCGACGGCTTCACCAAGGCTCTCGCCGTGGAGTGGGCCCCGTTGAAGGTTCGCGTGAACGCGGTCGCACCCACCTTTGTCGAGACGCCGATGACGCGCCCCATGCTGGCCAACCCCGAGTTCCGCGCCGAGGTGCTCGGGCGGCTGCCGACCAAGGAGCTCGCGACGCAGTCGGACGTCGCCAATGCCGTCCGATACCTCGCGTGTGACGCATCGGCCAATGTCGTCGGTCATGTGCTGCGCGTCGACGGCGGCTGGACCGCGTGGTGACAACGACGACGCCCGCCTCCAGGCAGGCCGTCGCGGTTGTCGGTCAGGGTTGGTTGGCGATCAGCCAGTCGGGGTCTTCAGCAACCGGTTCCCGCGCGACTTTGTCGTCTCGTTCGGCGGGCCGCTGATATCGATCGGAGTGCGAGCCTCGTCGGCGATCGCCTCCTCCTCCGAGGTCAGCTTGAAGAACTTGCTGGCCGGCTCAGAGCCGCCGCGCTGGTTTGGCATCCGCTGCTTGGTCGGGATGCTGGGGCCGAACCCGCCTGCCTCGGTCCACTGCGAGTTATAGTCGGCGGAGGCCCGAAGACGCGAACACGATCGACGTCTTGGGGAGCTTCGGGGCACCGAGGTGTCTGTCTTGGAGCTGAAACAGCGTCGAGGTGAGGTCGCCGACGGTCTTGCGCCGCCACGCCGACACGTTGGGCACCTCGACGCCGAAGCGCTTGGCGATCAGCTTCAGCTGTGAGGTGTGGTCGAACACCTCGGTGGCGATGTGACCACCGCGGCTGAACGGCGACACCACCAGCAGCGGCACCCGGACGCCGAGGCCGAGGGGCCCGCGGATGCCGAGCGTATCCGGCTTGGGCTCGCCGACCGGGAACCTGTTGGTGGTCAGGTACTCGCCGCGGGTTCCCTTCGGGGCGGTCGGTGGCGGCACGTGATCGAACCAGCCGTCGTTCTCGTCGTACATGATGAACAGCGCCGTCTTGGACCACACCTTCGGGTTCGAGGTGAGCTGGTCGAGCACCTGCGAGACGAACCACTGGCCGTTCGAGCGGCGAGGCCGAGGGGTGCTCGTCGAAGCCGAGCGGCGGGATGATCCATGAGACGCTCGGGAACTTGCCGGACTTGACGTCGGCGGCGAAGTCGTTGGGGAACGTCTGCTTGAACGCCTTCTCGAACAGCGGCGTGCCCGGCTTGCGGAACGCCGTTGAAGTACGGCAGCACGTTGTCGGTCAGACCGAGGCTGGTCGTTGCAGTCGGGTCATAGAAGCTGGGCTCCCAAGTCAGGTACTTGGCTCAGCGACGGCGAACTTGCCGCTCACCCCGACGTTGCTCGGCGTGTAGACCTTCCACGACACGCCCTTGTCCTCGAGCAGTTCCTGAATCGTCGTCCAGGTGCAGTTCCACATCGATGTCGGCGGTGCCGCTGGTCGCCACGACCGGCCCGCCGTGCCGTGCCGGCTCGGGTCGATCGTGCCGCTGGTGGCCATCAGCCGGTTCGGGTGGGTCGGGCCGAGGATCGAGCAGTGGTAGGCGTCACCGAGCGTGAAGTGATCGGCGAGCGCCCAGTGGAAGGGCAGCTCGGCGCGCTTGTAGTAGCCCATCGTCATCGCGCCCTTGGGCCCCTCCCACTGCTTCTGGGTGTGGACCTTGACCCAGGAGTCCATCTTGCCGTGGTTCCAGCACTCGTGCATCGGACCCCAGTCGTGGGTCAGATCGTCGGTCGATTCGAGACCGTGGTTGCTGGATAGGTGGAACGGCAGCAGCTTGTGCTTGGGGACCACCTTCGATCCTCCGGGGTAATCGCTGAGCGAACGCGCCCAGCGAGCGCTTCGGGTGATCGTCGAAGCCGCGTCCGCGCGGGTAGGCGCCGAAGTAGTGGTCGTAGGAGCGGTTCTCGAGCATCAGGAAGACGATGTGCTCAACCGCCTCGAGGTCCGAGCCGGCCGGCTTGGTCTTGGCCGCGCGGTCGATCGCCGACGCCCAACCCGGCTCCGCCATCCAGGCCAGCGCCGACTGGCTCACGAATGCGCCCGGCGCCGACCATTCCCAAGCGCTCCATCAGTTGGCGTCGGGTCAGATGCTCGCCCTGAGGCCTGTCGGAAAGATCCATCGTGCTCCTGTCTCTCAATATCCCGGTGTGAGGCTTGCCGCCGCCCCAAGGAAAGCAGGCGCGGCCAAAGCTCCGGCTGGCCGACGATAACGACCGGCGGCGCGTTCGGCGCCACCCGTCCCATGCAGATCTGCCCACGCCGGCGGGTCGCCACAGCGACCGGCCGCCAAGCCCATGGACGTGGGGCGAGCGGCCACCGGGGTGGTCGCACTAGGCTGTCTGGCACCGACCGTGGGCATCGACGAGGAAGGACTTTGTCAGTGATGGACGGCGGTGAGCGCGACGAGGTGGACAGGGTGCCTGAGGGGAGCGCCCGCCAGTTGGCGCAGGAGCGGGCCAGGCTGCTGGATGAGCGCGAGCGTGCGCTTGAGGCTCGAGAGGGCGAATCGCGCACACGTGATTGGATTGCCGATGGGCGGGACCGGATCGCCGACACCCGCGAGCATCGCGCGGACGACCGTGAGGGCGTGGCCAACCGCCGTCAGGAGCTGGCCGATGACCGCGAACGCGCCGCTGATGAGCGCGAAGGCGCCACTGAGGAGCGCGAGCGAGAGCGGCTGAGACGCGTCGAATGTCGGCTCACGCGCGTCGATGAGGAGCACGAGCGCGCGCAAGCGTCCGCTCGCCGGGAGGGAGCCACCATCGAGCGCGAGATCGCCGCAACCGAGCGAGGGGCCCGCGAATCAGAGGCATCCGAGGCTCCCGCCGAGCCGCCTGCCGATGACGGCCCGCCGCCCGCGTAGCTGCAGGTCAATTGGGCTCATCTCTGGTGGGTTCCGGTTTCAGCCGCGAGGCGAAGCCGCGCCCGCGGCACGCGGCCGCGCGGGCTCGGGCGGCCCGGTCCAGCTCCACGCTGGCCTGAACCTGCCGCCCGTTGCTTTGCTCGCGGCTGCCATGTGCCTCGGCGAGCTGCGCGGACCGCTCGAGCGTGTCGGCCACGCGCAGATACAGTGCGGCCAACCCCGACCGCCAGCGTTGCTCATCCAACGAGCGGCTTGTGGGCAAGCCTCACCCGACTCCTGAGCTGGCTTTCGGAAACGACGGCGTGGCGTCGGACATGCTGCGCAAGGTGCTACCCACCGTGGGCGGCGTAAACAGTCAGCCACACCTTCGAGGTGCGAGCGCTCGCGAAGTCAGTGGTCGGAGCCGCGGTCACGCGACTGTTCACGATCTGAGACGAGGCGTCACTGTCGTCCCGATGGTGCCGGGCCCTCGTGCGATAGGCCCGGACGGTCAGGTGCGGGGCACCCGCCGTGCAGTCACAACGCAGGCGAGAGTGCTCGAGCGGATCGGCCGGCCGAGCCGCTGGTGAAGGACATCGTTCTCGGCGGCGACGGCGTCGCGCTGTCGCGGTGACAGCCGCTTCCAGAACGACATGGTGCCGAGCACGGCTGTGAGCTCCTTGGCCGTGTGCTCGAGAACCATAGGTACCGCGGCGACCTGCGTGTCATCGAACAGGCCGGCGGCATACGGGCGGGCGATGTCGTAGCTCCCGAGCCACGCCCATGCCTCCGACACGTTGTCGCGCCGTGCCGCGACGCCCGACAGGGTGCCGTCGAGGTCGCGATACACCGGCCACTCGGCGGCGAGCTCGGGCGCGACCCGTGCCAAGCCGGCGCGCAGGGCCTGTTGATCGCGAGCGCTGCATGACTCCTGTAACCCGAAGTACGAGACGAGCGCCAAGGTCCCGCCGTCGACCAGCGCGTCGGCGGCCATGCGCCAGCTCACATCCGGATCGACCCAGTGGATCGCCGAGGCCGAGAACACCGCCGGGTAGCGCGCGTGCCCCAGCGACGCGTCCTCAAGACGCGCGTTGACAAACTGCACGTCGCTGCTGTCACCCAGCCGATCGCGCGCCCGCGCGATGAGCCGTTCACCAGGTTCGACGGCGGTGATCTGCAGGCGCCGGGCAAGCAGGGAGCGCGTCAGCTGGCCGGTCCCGCACCCGATCTCGAGCACCCGGGCGCCGGGCCCGACGCCCGCCACCTCACAGGCACGGTCAACGAGGAGATCCGGGTAGGTGAGGCGGTGACGGTCGTACTCCGCGGCGACTTCGTTGAAGACCGTGCCGTAGCTGCGGGAGGCGGCGGTGCTCAGCATGGCCCCAAGATAGATCTCGGCGAGGACGAGCCGATCGTCCCACGCGAGCGCGCGGCCAACGATCATTCAGCCTCGGTCGGCGTGGTCGTACATGGCCCGGGCGGCGTGGATCTCCTGGATGTGCGTCTCTGACCAATGCTTGATCGCGCCGACGACCGGAAGGATGGTCTGCCCGAGCGCGGTGAGCTGGTAGTCGACGCGGACCGGAACTGATGGCGTGATGGTGCGGGTGACGAGTCCGTCACGCTCGAGCGTTCGGAGCGTCTGGGTCAGCATCTTCTGGCTGACGCCGGCGACGGTGCGCGCGAGCTCGCTGTAGCGACGAGGGCCGCCGGCGAGCGCGGTGAGGACGAGCGTGACCCACTTGTCGCTGAGCGCGTCGAGCACCTGACGCGACGGGCATTCGGCCACGTAGGCGTTGTAGGCAGCGCGCTCAAGCTCGCGGCGCTGCGCCGCCGTCATCGTCGGCATCTGGGCTTCCTTTCGGGTCGGCTACGCACTGCTGGGTGCCTACTTCCCAAAAGAGAGTAACAGCCCTAAGGTCTATGGGGATGGCCCCGAGTCCAGGAGAGTGCGAGATGAAAGCCGTGATAGTTCGTCGCTTCGGCGGTCCGGAGGTGCTGGAGATCGCCGAGGTCCCGGTGCCGAAAACCGGTCAAGGCCAGGTGCGGATCCGCGTCCAAGCCGCCGCCGTGAACCCCGTCGACATCGCGACGCGTGTCGGCCGGCTCGCCGAAAGCGGCCTGATGGCCGCCACCGGCGAGATCGGCATCGGTTGGGATCTGGCCGGGGTCATCGATGAAGTCGGTCCCGACGTAGATCAGTTCGCCGTCGACGACCCGGTGATCGGCATGCGCGACCTGCTGAGCGCGCCACTCGGCGCCCAGGCCGAGCAGATCGTCCTTGACACCGATGCCGTCGCGCACGCGCCGCGCCAGGTGTCACCAGCTGCAAGCGTCGACCCTCCCGCTCAACGGCCTCACCGCCATGCAAGCCCTGAATCGGCTCGGTCTGCAGGCCGGCCAGTGGTTGCTTGTCACCGGAGCCGCCGGGGCGCTCGGCGGGTTCGCTCTCGAGCTCGCCGCCATCCGCGGACTGCGCACCGTCGCGGTCGCGTCGTCTCAGGACGAGGCGCTCGTGCGACAACTCGGTGCCAACGAGTTCGTCGCGCGGACCGAGAGCCTCGGCGTCGCCGTTCGGCGCGTCGTCCCGCGAGGGGTCGACGGCGCGCTCGACGCGGCGCTGGTCGGAATGCCAGCCCTCGACGCGGTCCGCGACGGTGGCGCATTCGTGGCGATGTCCGCCGGCGCCGCACCCATCCCACTGCGCGGCACCCAGGTTCACAACGTGTGGATCCGAACCGACGCGCCCGGCCTCGCTGAAGTAGCCAGCCTGGCTGACGCGGGCCGGCTCACGCCACGGATCGCCGCGACCCAACGGCTGGAGACGGTCGCGGCAGCGCACGACCGGCTCGCCGCCGGCGGTCTGCGCGGTCGGATCGTGCTTACGCCAACCGGCTGAGCCTTAACCGCCCGCCGCCCCCCGCCCGCGGCCCGCCGCCCGAGATCACCGAGTACGACCCCCCGCACCGGTGGGCCGACCGAGGCATCAGCGGGCCGATCCGGGCCATCGTCGCCGTCACGGTCGAGTCCCTCGCCGACGGGTCCCGGTCGCGGGTGACGATCGAGCTGGACTTCACGGGGCACGGGATTGGACGGCGGCTCGTCCCCCTGGTCGTCCGTCGGCAGGCCGCCAGCGAGATGCCGGACAACATGAAACGGCTTGAGCAACGGCTCGCGGCCAGCTAGGGAGAGCGCCCGTCTACTCAGCCCGACCGAGCCATGATCGGGATCCGAGGTACGGTGTCGGTGGCGGACCGGCAACAGGCCCGGCGCGGAGAGGCCAGCGAGAGAAGAGGGGTTGAGATGCAGACGATGAGCCCGCTCGATGCGTCGTTTCTACACATCGAGGATGCGGTCACGCACATGCACATCGGATCGGTGGGGATCTTCGAAGGACCGGCGCCGGGTCCTGGTGAGGTGCGCTCGGCCATCGCCGGTCGGCTGCCGCTGGTCCCCCGATACCGGCAGAAGGTGCGGTTTGTGCCGCTGGCGCTCGGACGTCCCACCTGGGTCGATGATCCGCACTTCAACCTCGACTACCACGTCAGGCGCACTGGTCTGCCCGCCCCGGGTGGCGATGAGGAGCTGCGCAACCTGGTGGGACGGGTGATGTCGCAGCAGCTCGACCGGGCCAAGCCGCTGTGGGAGATGTGGATCGTCGAGGGTCTGGACGACGGACGCTGGGCTTTGATCTCAAAGACGCACCATTGCATGGTCGACGGCGTCTCGGCCACCGATCTGCTGAGCGTGATCCTCAGCAACGAGCGCGACGCCGGAGTCGGCCGACGCTGACGCCTGGGCGCCCGGTCCAGAGCCCAACTCCGCCGCGCTGGTCGCTCACTCGCTCGCGGGGCGGGCGGCCAGCCCGTACGAGGCGACGCGCACGGTGCTCTCTGCCGTGCGCGGTCCGCGACGGGTGGCCCGCCAGACCTTCGACACCGCCCGCGGCCTGGCAAACATGAGGCCACTGCTCAACACCAATGCGGCCAGCTCGCTCAACGGCCCGATCGGCCCGCATCGCCGCTGGGACTGGGCCAGAGCGCGGCTGTCGGAGGTCAAACGGATCCGAGCGGCCCACGACGCCACCATCAACGACGTCGTGCTGGCAGCAATCACCAACGGGTTCCGCGAGCTGCTGCTGTCACGCGGGGAGTCCGTCGAGGGACGGGTGATCCGCTCGCTGGTCCCCGTCTCGGTCCGCGCCGACGATGAGCACGGTACGTACAACAACAAGGTGTCGGCGATGTTCGCCGAGCTGCCGGTCGAGATCGGGGACCCGGTGCGAACGGCTGCAATCGCTGCATGAGCAGATGCAGCACCTCAAGCGTTCGGGCCAGGCGGTGGCCGCCGAGCGGCTGACCGCGCTCAGCGGGTTCGCCCCCGGAATGCTGCTGTCGCTCGCGGGACGGGTCGGTACGCGCCTGCCGCAGAGCAGTGTCAACACGGTCACGACCAACGTCCCCGGCCCGCAGCAGCCGCTGTACCTCTCGGGTCGGCGGATGCTCGAGGCGTTCCCGTTCGTCCCCCTGGGCGGACACGTGCGGATCGGAGTGGCGATCTTCTCCTACGACGGCGGAATCAACTTCGGGGTCACCGGCGACTACGACACGGCTCCCGACATCGGGGTGGTGTGCGACGGGATCGAAAGCGGCATCCAGGAGCTGCTGAGCACGACGTCGCCCGAACCCGCTCCGCGGCGCGCGCCAACGAAAAGTCGGAGCGAGTCCCCGATAGCTTCCGAGAGCCGCACGAGCTGAGCCCACCAGATGGCGGAACGACTCGCCAAGCGGTCTGGCCTCGTCGTCGGCTAGCTCGGGCGGTGAGTCGTCTGCGCCAGCGGCCAGGGACACGAGCGAGGGCCATCGGCGTGCTGGGCGGCCCACTCGTGCTCGAGGACGGCGAAGTCGATCTCATCGCTCCACGCACCCTTGAACCACTCGTTGCTCACCAGATGGGCTTCTCGCCGCATCCCGAGACGATCGGCAAGCCGAAGGGAGGCCTCGTTCCGAGCATCCACCCTGGCGATCACCCGGTGAAGACCAAGCTGGTCGAATGCCAGGTGAAGCAGGGCGTGCGATGCCTCCGTGGCGTAACCGCGGCCGGAATAGCCAGGATGAAACACCCAGCCGATCTCGCCGCTTCGATGCTCGGCACTACGGAAGAACAGCACCACGTCGCCGACCACCTGCTCGGACTCCGCTAACTCGACTCCGAGGGTCAACGCCTGACCTTCATCGGTGATCCCCTCGCCGGCCCAGGCGCCCTTGATTCTCTCGGTGACCGTCTCGTGGCCCATCACCTCGAACGGCACGAATCGACACACCTCATCAAGCGACCTGTAAGCGACCAGGTCCTCGGCGTCCGTCGAGACGAGTGGTCGCAGCAACAGCCGAGCGGTGCTGACCGGGTAGTGGGGTACGAGCAGCATCCGGCCATGATGCCCATTCCCACCGCGGCAGGTTCGTCTCGCGGGACGCGGGTACGCGGATCGGCAGCCGCCGTGGGCCCCACCAACCGGCAAACGGCGAGAGTGGCTCACACTGCATTCGAGTGTCTGAAACGATGGGCGTTCAGCGAACGTCGAAAGGAGACCAGTGCCACGGAAGGTTCTCATCAATCTGGCCACCGGACTCGAGGATCCCGAGCGTGTGACGGTGGCGCTCCTGGTGGGCGGCGCTGCCGTCCAGCGGGGCGAGACCGTGGCGATGTGGCTTACCAAGGAGGCAGTCAGGCTCGCGCTGCCCGGTCATGCAGAGGGGGTCGCCTGCGATGGGTGCCCGCCCCTGTCGCGCCTGGTCGAGCAATACGCCGAGGGTGGGGGTCAGCTTCTGGTCTGCCCGATCTGCTTCAACGCCCGCAAGCTCGACGAGGGCGCGCTGGCGCCAAACGCGAGCCTGGCCGGCGCTACCCCAATGTTCGAGTGGATCGGAGACGAGCACGCCGCCATCTTCAGCTACTGACCCAGAGCCGATCCCGCTCAGGCTGTGCGGCAGCTGATCTCTACGCCGTCGTCGACCGGGAACTCGACACTCTCATAACCGTTGGCCGGGTTGCGGACGTAGGCCAGGTAGTCGGTCATCGCGTCCTGATCGGTGTCGTCGGCGAACACCAGCGCGCCCGGTGCCAGCCGTGGCTCGAGCATCGCCAGGACCGGCAGGCAGAGGTCCTTCCAGCCGTCGAGCAGGAGAACCCCGATCTCCTGGTCCAGATCGGCAAGCGTCCGCAGCGCGTCGCCTTCTCGGATCTCCACGACCCCCTCGAGTCCCGCCTCGCGCAGCGCCTGACGCGTGGCCGTGACCTTCGTCGAGCTCAGCTCGGTGGTAATCACCCGGCCGTGGCCGGCGTCGACCACCGCCGCCGCGAGGTAGAGCGTCGAGATCCCGTATGACATCCCGAACTCGACGACGAGCGCTGGTGCAGTCGCTCGGGTGAGTGCATAGAGCAGCCGTCCTGCGGGCTCGGATATGGGCATGTACAGGCTCTCTCGCTCCTCGGCGCGACGCAGCGCGCTTGCGCTGGCCGGCCGCGCCCGTGGTGAAGGTGAGTGCCTGCTCGCGCTCGTCGTCGCGGGCAGCCTCCGTGTGGAGGCGGTCCGACCGCCGGCCGAGGCCCCCGGGCCCGCGCGGCGATCCTCGAGGCGGCCGACGACCTGCTCGTCGAGAACGGGTTCGGCGCGACAACGATCGAGGGGATCGCCGCCCGCGCCGGGGTGGCCAAGCAGACCATCTACCGCTGGTGGAGCTCAAAGGTGGACCTGCTGCTGGACTGCCTGATCGACGATGCCGGCCAGGACCTACCACCGGTTGACGCCGGCTCGTCGGTCGAGGACCTGGGCCAGGAGCTACTGCGCTTCGCCGGGTTCCTGGAGCAGCCCGCCGGTCGGGTGCTGCGCGCGCTGATCGGAGAGGCCCAGCACGATCCCACCGTCGCGCTACGGCTGCGCACCCGCTATCTCGAGCCGCGCCGCGAGCTCGATCGCCTGATCCTGCAGCGGGGCATTGCCCGCGGTGAGCTGGCTGCCGATCTGGACGCCGACGCTGCGCTCGACGCGCTCTATGGTCCGGTCATCTACCGCGTGACCGTGACCGGCCGCCCGGTCAACGAGCGCTTCGTCGCCTACCTCGTCGAGGGCGTTTTGCATCCGCGACCTGCCGGTCGGCGGCCTGGGAGCCGCTGAACCGGGTCGCTGTCTCGAGTGCAACCGACGCGCCGGGCAATCGGCGCGGTCGATCGCTCGGGTGGGACGCGCGGATCAGGCCTCGAGCACGCTCACCTCGCCCGGCTCGGCCTCCAGCGAGTTGCGGTCGAAAGTCATCATGAACAGGAAGAACACCCCGCCGGCGAGGATCAAGCCGACGACGATGAGGACGGGGACGCGCGACTCGTGTGGCAGCACGAGCACAAGCAGCGCCACGACCAGCCAGACCAGCGCGCCGACCGCGATCGGCAGTTCCCAGCGCCCGAGGGAGAACGCGCCCTCCTTGGCGGCGAGCCGTTTGCGCACCGCCAGATAGAGGATGACCGTCGCGCCGTAGATGATCACCGGCAGGATCGTTCCCGAGGTGATCAGCTGCAGCAGCGCGTTGCCCGGCAGCGCGACCATCAGGACGACCCCGCCGCCGAAGATCAGGATCGTCGCCGGGATCGGCGTGTGCGTGCGCGGGTTGACCCGCCGGAACGTCCGGTGAAGCGGAAAGCGCACGTCGCGCGCCATCGCGTACACCAGCCGTGCGCCGATTGCCATGGTCACCATCCCGGCGGCGAAGAACGAGAAGGTGACCGCCACCAGCAGGATCTTCTCCACCACCGGACCGAGCTGATCACGCGTGATCGCCGCCACCGAGGCCTCCGTAAGGCTGATCTTCTTGATATCCGTGATCGAGACGGTGAGCGCGATCAGGAACACCATGCCCAGCACCGAGGCGGCCACCACCGATCCCACGATCGCGCGCGGGACGGTGCGATACGGATCCTTGGCCTCCTCAGCGAGGTTCGCGGCGGCGTCGAAGCCGACGAGCGTGGCGAGACCCATGATCGTCGCGAGCATCAACCCGCCTCCGGCCCCGAAATAGTTCGAGCGCGCCCGCGGAGACACCACGCGAGGTGAGGTTCTCGACCGAGCCGTGGCCGGTGACCACGACCACGACGATCAGCGCGATCGCCAGCACCCCGACGATCGCCACTTCGACGACCACCGCGCTCGAGTTGATGAGGGCGACGATGCGCACCGAGGCCACGACCAGGACGGCCTGAGCGAGCAGCACCGCAACCGTGATCAGGCGCGCGGTGCCCTCGTCCGGGTGCATGCCGAACAGCGGCATGAACGCCTGGCTCGCGAGCGCGTT
Source organism: uncultured Solirubrobacterales bacterium (assembly GCA_963754375.1). Lineage (GTDB taxonomy): Bacteria > Actinomycetota > Thermoleophilia > Solirubrobacterales > Solirubrobacteraceae > Palsa-465. Next base: position 6,946 of record CAVWFX010000009.1, on the reverse strand, counting down.
GTCCGCTGCCACCGTGCCGATGCCCAGCCAGCAGAAGGTCAGCCAACCGAACCCCCAGCCGATCCTCGGGTTGGCCAGCCGCGAGGCCCATTGGTAGGAGGAGCCCGTGAGCGCGATGCGGCCCGCGAACTGCGCTATCACCAGCGCCACGAGCCCCTGACCGAACGCCACGATGGGCCACAGCCAAATCCCCAGCGGCCCCCCGGTCCGCAGCACCTGATCGTATGTTCCGAAGATCCCGACCGCCACCGAGATGAACGCGAACGAGATCGCGAACACCTGAAACGAGCCCAGCGTCCGCTTCAGCTCTGGCTTGTAGCCGCCGAGGTCGATGGAGCCGTCCTCGGCCGGAGCCGATTTCGCATCTACCGCCATCCCACTCCCCTTCCTTGGGGGACGCGGCGCGCGCCGCCGAAGCCCTCGATTCGATGCGGCCCGCCGCGGTTCGGCCAGCACGCTGTGCTTGTGATCTTAGCCACATGAGTCCTCGCCTCGACGGGTTCTGGACAGACGGATCACTCGGGACCTGCGCGTCGGTGTCACCGACGGACGCATCGGCCCTGAACACGAGCGTCTGCGATGCTGGCGCAGTGGTTGCGCGCCGCATTGAGACTTCGCCGAACCCTCGGCTGGTCGGTGTGCAGTGGCCGGTGCTCGAGGTGGCCGGCGCGCGCGACGGCCCGCGGCTGTCGCTGCTGGCTGGTGTTCATGGATGCGAATACCCGGCGATCGCCGCGCTGCGTCGTTTTATGACCGAGGTTGACAGTGCAAGGCTGTCGGGATCGATCCTGGCGGTGCCAGTGGTGTCTCCGACTTCGTTCGCAGCGCGATCGGCATTTGTCGTTCCCGAGGACGGGCGCAATCTCAACCGTTCATTTCCTGGTAATTACGCCGGGTCGTTCACCGAGGCACTCGCCGATCACGTGTTTCGTGCCTTCATCGAGCCGGCGGATCTGCTCATCGACCTGCACGGCGGCGACCTGTTCGAAGCCCTGGAGCCATTTGTGATCTACGACGCGTCGCCACATGAGCAAACCACTCAGCGACTCGCGCGCGCCTACGGCCTGAAGTACGTGATCCGCAACCACGCCTCGAATCTGGCCGCAACCACGAGCGCTGCTGCCGCCGCCGCTGGGATCCCGGCGATCATCGCCGAGGCCGGCGGATGCGGACTCCTGGTTGAGCAGGACGTACAGCGGCACTTGCGCGGTCTGCGAGGCGCACTGACCGCCGCCGGCATGCTCAAAACCAACCCGACGACCGAATCCGTCGAGCAGGTCCTCATCGATGCCTTCACGTGGCTTCGGTGCCGGGCCGCCGGATGGTGGCAGGCTGACGTCACCGTTGGCGAGACCGTCACCGAAGGGCAACTCCTGGGCGCGGTCCTCGACGGCTTCGGCGACGAACAGGAGACAGTCCGCGCCCCGCATGCCGGCGTGGTGATATTCCTCACCACCAGCCCGGCAGTCGCCGATGACGGTCTGCTCATGGCGATTGGCGGCGAGCTGACCAGCTTGGAGAGCTGAGCCCCGTCGACGTACGCAGTGTCGCCTCCGCGGCCAACTTCGCTTCCACCCCGGAGAGGCTCGCCCGTCACCCGAATTTCGAGGCTTTGACTTCGTCGTTGCGGGAAATCATTCGGTCAATGGCGGGACGAGGTGCATTCGAGGTGGTTCGCGAAAGAGACACTTCCAGGCGCACCGGCCCTTTCCATCCGAGCGCTGGGCAGCCGCGTCCCGTACCCGCGCTGACGGCGATCGCGCTGCTGCTGTATCTGCTCGGCGCGCTGGTCGGGCATGGGATCGGCGAGACGTTTCAACCCCACCAGAGCGGGATGTCGGTCGCGTTCGCCGGGATCCTCGGCGGGATCGGCCCGAGGGTCCTGCTCGGCCACGACCTTTACCGAGACCGTGGCATCAACAGGAGGCAGGCATCGAGATGAAGACGATCGGCACCGAGGAGCACTTCGTCACTGACGAGGTCGTCACGGCGTGGAGCCGGCTCGACTCCGCCGCGCGCGATGACTCGCGGGCTGGCGTCCCGCCGGGGGAGGTCGGGGAACGGCTCCGCGAGGTCGGAGACCGCCGGATCGAGGCGATGGACCAGGCGGGCCTGGACGTGCAGGTGATTTCGCTCACCTCGCCCGGCCTGCACAACCTTGCTGCCGAGGACGCAATCCGGCTGCAGGTCGAGACCAACGACCGCATCGCCGACCTCTGCAATGCCCACCCGGACCGGTTTCAGGGGTTCGCCACCCTCGCCACCCCCGCTCCCACCGCTGCCGCCCAAGAGCTCGAGCGTGCCGTCACCGAGCTCGGCCTCAACGGTGCTCTGCTGTTCGGCCGGACCGGTGAGCGCAACCTCGACCATCCCGACAACTGGCCGATCTTCGAGGTCGCGGCGTCGCTTCGCGCCCCGCTGTACATCCACCCCCAGATCCCGCAGCCGCGGGTGCGGGCGGCGCTGTACGCGGGCTTTGACGGCGCCATTGACAACGCGTTCGCCACCTACGGCATCGGCTGGCACTACGAGGCCGGCGTGCAATTTCTTCGCCTGGCGCTTGCCGGCGTGTTTGACCGCTTCCCTGACCTGCAGGTCCTCCTCGGCCACTGGGGTGAGGTCGTCTTGTTCTTTCTCGAGCGGGCCGACGGGCTGGCCATGCAGGCCAAGCTCCCACAGCCGTTCTCGGAGTACGTTCGCCGAAACGCCTACGTCACCGCCGGCGGCGTCTACAGCCAGCGCTACCTGCGATGGGCGGTCGAGGTGGTCGGCGTCGAACGCATCCTGTTCGCGACCGACTATCCGTACCGGCCCGGCCCGGACGGTGGCGTCGAGCACTTCCTTCAGACCGCCGGGCTCGACCGCGCCAACCAGGAGCAGATCGCCGCTGGCAACTGGAATGCGCTCGTGGCCGGGATCAGGCGCTGAACTGCACTGCAGGCAGGCTACGAAGCCGACTCGAGTGAGCGCCGGAGCTTCTGCTCGTGGCCCCGGGCCGGCACCTGATCGTCAGACGATGTGGCAGGTAGCCTCGCCAGCACGGTATCGGCTGAAAGGGAGGCCAGACATGGAGAGCTTCGCAGTCGCGCGACTTGATCAGATTGATGAGATCGATGACGGGCGGCTCCCATTTCGCCCGGTGCGACACCATTTCGGGATCACGACATTTGGGGTCAACGCGATGACCGCGCACGCGGACGGGGACCGACTCATCAGCGAGCACGAGGAGGCTGAACCTGATTCCGGAGAGGAGCTCTACGTCGTTGTCTCCGGGCACGCGTGGTTCGAGGTGGACGGAGAGAAGCAGGACGCTCCGGCGGGAACGCTGATCCATGTTCCGGCGAACATCAAGCGGACAGCGTTCGCCCATGAGGCGGGCACGACCGTTCTCGCCATCGGTGGAGGACCGGCCGGCAAGCCGTACGAGCCCAGCGGTTGGGAGCTGTTCGCGCCCTTGCTTCCGTTGTTCGAAGCTGGTGAGTTCGAGGAGGGCGCGGATCGCGCTCAGGCGCTCCTGGCCGATGACCCGCCCTACGGCGCGGTTTATTACAACACCGCCTGCTTCGAGGCTCGAGCGGGACGGACAGCTGACGCGCTCGCGCACCTGCGACGTGCGGTCGAGCTCTCGCCAATGTTGGCTGAGCTCGCCCGCGGAGACGATGATCTCGCCGCACTCCGGGAGCAGGCGGCGTTCACCGAAATCGTCAGTGGTTGACTGCGGAGTCACCCGTCACAGATTCAGGGTTGGGCGTCGTTGGCGCCGAGTCGCTTGAGTTGGTGAGTAAAGTCTCAGAGGTATGCGTCTTTCGCTTCGCACCATCGCATCGGACGCCTAATCAACCCGCCGCACGTGCAGCGTGTGCGGCGGGTCCCAGCGTCCGTTTCCCCGCGAAGTAGGAGCTTTCCAAGATGCAACATTCGGATGTCGGCGTCGACCGACGAACGGATCTCAACACCGAGTTGATCGCTCTCGGCACTGACGGCCTGACCGCGGGCCGCGTGCTCGCCCAATACACAGAGCGATGGATGGTCGCGACGCCCGGCGAGCAGCAGCACGTCCGGCTCGTTCCGGCTCGCGGCCGGCTGCGGCACGCGACCGAAGGGCCGCCCGTTACCGGCGACTGGGTCGCGCTTGACGGTGACGACGCGATCGTCGCCGTATTGGAGCGGCGTGGCACCATCGTGCGCCGCGCAGCTGGTCCGGTCAGCCGACGCGCAAGTGCTCGCGGCCAACGTCGACCTCGCGCTGATCACCGAGCCTCTGCCCAACCCGAACGCACGCCGGATCGAGCGTTTCGCCGCCCTGGCCGCGGCCGGAGGGGTGCCAGCCGCACTCATCCTCACGAAAGCAGACCTCGACCCAGACGCCTGGCAAGCGGCGACTCCAATCGCGCGACAGGTCGGCCTGACCGACGCGATAACCGTCAGCGCAACCACCGGTGAAGGGCTTGGCGCACTGCGCTCGATACTGACCTCCGGGGCGACCGCGGTGCTGTTGGGGCCGTCCGGAGCCGGCAAGTCGACGCTCGCCAACTGTCTGCTCGGCACCGACCGGCAAGCCACCGCAGCGGTCCGGGCGTACGACGGTCGTGGACGACATACGACAGTCATCCGCGAGCTGCTCACCTTGCCGGGCGGCGCACTGATGATCGACACCCCCGGGATCCGCGAGGTCGGTCTTTGGGACAGCGCCGACGGGGCCTTTGCCGACATCGAGGCCGCCGCCGTCAACTGCCGTTTCGCCGATTGCGCGCACGACGCAGAACCAGGCTGCGCGGTCCGGAACGCCGTCGACCATGAGCGAATCGCCGCGTGGCGAAAGCTGGCTCGCGAGCAGGCATGGATCGAGGACCGAAAGGCCGCTACCCGCGACCGACGCGAGTTCGGACGCAAGCTCGCCCGTCACCAGCGCACGAACGGCGACAGTCCCAGTCCCGACGCCGGACGGGCGCCCGACGAATAGACGCCTCACGAAGGATGCATCCATGACGTCGGGAGGGATTAGCTCAAGGGGAGCGCGAAGTAGTCCTCCGTAGTGACCGGGATGAAGCCGATGGACGTGTAGAGCGCGAGCGCTCGGTCGTTGTCGACGGCCACGTCGAGGGCGATTCGGCGCGCGCCGTCGGCGCGCAGCTGCTCGCAGGCGCGCCTCAGCGCATCGCGGCCCAGGCCACGACCCTGCCAGGCAGGGTCGATCACAAACCCGTAGATGCCGGCATCGGCTCCGTCCCGGACGAGGCTCAGCGTTCCGACCGCCGAGCCATCTCGCGCGACGACCCACGTCGGCCCGTGCGGCGAGTTCAGGCGCTCAAGGAGATCCTCCGGTGCAGGCCCGCCGAACCCCACCTCCAACAATCGCGACACGACAGGAATGTCCGCTGCGGTAGCGGGACGAATGCTGAGCGCTGGCTCGCGCGGCCCGCTGCTCGGGTCGCCCGACAGCGCCAGAGCATGCTCGGAGTGATGAAACACCGCACCGCGGCGCAGCGCCAGACGCTTCCCCGCCTCCGAGGGGCGGGGAACGATCAGCAGCGCCTCCCGAAAGCCGAGCCCACCGCAAAGCGGCACGGCGCGCATCCAACAGCGCCGTCCCGATACCGCGCCGGCGGGCGTCGGGCGCCACCATGCCGGCCAGCTCAAGCGAGGGGCCGAAGCGATAGAAGCCGAGGAAGCCGACCAACCGATCATCCGCCCACCACAGCAGGTCCTCGACGCGGTCGCCGCTACGGCGGCGAAGCCTCCCCCACTCCAGCTTCAACCGGCCACCGTCGACCTCGATCACCTCCCGCTCGAACTCAGCGATCGCATCCAGGGCTTCGGACGAAAGACCGGCAGCTTGCTCGAGCACACAGGGAGCAAACCAGATCTTCTCTCGCACGATCGGCTAACCACCCGCCGGAACCTGCGCCCACCGTTGACCCCACCGCCTGCGTCCACCGGGCCGCGTGCGTCCACCCGCCCACCCGGCTGGCTGGCCAGCCAGCCAGCCAGCCAGGGAAGGGTCGTTGGTGAGTTGACCCGAAATAGAGGTCGCAAATTCCGCTGCGCGCCCGGCTCCCTATCAGTATCTGAGAACGGTCTTGGCGCTGTACCGACCGGCAGCTCTTTCCCCCCAGATTTGACGGGTTTGTACTGCCAGCTGGGCTGGCCGCGGCCGGCCGGTCGCGCGTGAGGGACGTATGCCGGCTGGACCCTCTCCCCCCGAGGTGGGTTTGTACTGCCAGCTGGGTCTGGCCTCGAGCGCGAACTCGCTCCTGGCTGAGGCTAGAGCGTGACGGCTTCCGGGACGCGCCGTGACGGTTTCGGCCCATTCGCGGGTTGCAGCCGACCTGCGTCGCCGGGCTGGGGCTCACTGACCCCCGAGTCTGTGCCGGCGCGTGTCAGAACTGCGACGCAACCCGGCGGAGCAGCCGACGTGGGTCGTCTGACTCGGCATATACGCGAGTAGGGCGCACCACGTCCCCCATCCCGGCCCCGCCGCCGCCGCCGCCGCCCCCAGCTCCTCCAGCGACTCGTCGATCAGTCGCCGGAACGCGGTCGGGTCGTCCTGCTGCACCCATTGGGCGAATGCCACGTGAAAGACAGTTACGCCCGCCTCGGCGGCGAGGGTCGCTGCGTTCAGTGAGACGCCCCGCTCCAGCAGCGCGCCCTTGATCGCGGCGGCGAGGTTCTGCAGCTTGATCAGTTCACGTTCCTGTAGCTCCGGGTTGGCCTCGATGATCTGAGCGCGGATCCGGGCGAAAGGGTGGCGGTCGGTGAACATCTCGACGACCGGATCGAGTCCGGAGGCGACCACCCCGCGAGCGGACTCGCGTCCCGCCGGGGCGGCGGCAAGCCCTTCCAGCCAGAGGCGTTGGAACTCCTGGCTGCCGCTGAACAGCACCTCTCGCTTGTCCGAGAAGTAGCGGAAGAAGGTGCGCTGGTCAGCCCGGCGCGCTCGGCGATC
>CAVWFX010000008.1:0-123410 GCA_963754375.1 uncultured Solirubrobacterales bacterium | reverse complement strand
GCCGGGGCGAGATCGGGATATGCACAACGGCTTTGGGCTGGATGGCCACTGCCCCGAGCCTACGGGAAGCTGCGCCACGTCATGTTGGTGGCGATTTTGCCAGCCCGACGACGAAGTTCCGGGCTAGACCCGCGTTCGTGGTCGCGCCGAAGTGATCGCCGCCGTGTCCCGTGGCTGCCTTTTCCGAGCGCGGCGGGGTCGTGAACAAGCTGGAGGCCTCCCGAGACTGCTGGTGGTTCGTGGCGGCACCCCTGACGCCGACCGCCGTTTCTGACCGTCTGGTTGCTCGCTAACGGCTAGCGCCGCGGGTCGTGGAGTTGCGCTCGGTCGCCGACGGACGCGGGAAGCATGGGTCGCGGTCGGGAAGTAGAAGCAATCGTGCTGCTCGACCTGTCGGCAGCCGGCGGGGGCGCGTTCCGCGACCCCCGCCGGCGGTCGTGGGCGGACTGGATCCGTCAGCCGATCCGCTCGGCCAGCTCGAGGATGTTCTGAAGTCGAATGGGGCCGGGAGCCGGGCGTGGTTGAGGAGCATGAGCGCGAGCGGCCCGCGCGGCACAGGCCGTTCCGTGGCGAGCTCGAGCTGGCGCGCGAGCCGGATCGCCTCGCCAGGTCCACCTGCCCTGCGTGGTCGGCCGTGTACACGAGGTGGAGCACGCGCAGCACGACGACAAGGTGGCGGGCAGGTCCAGGCGACGCCCGCTGGACCTTGGCTACCGCGCTCGGCCTCGCTGGCTCAACGGATGTTCGTTCGTCGACGCGGCCCGGCGTCTTTCGTGTATTCGCGCACCTCGGGGGCCGCCGTCGCGCCCGCCTGGGACTTCTCTCTCATAGCGAGTTCTAGGCCGGGCCGGCGACCAACGCTCAGCTGACCGTCAACCCGTTATAGACGGTGCTGCCGTAGTTACCCAGCGGACCGTCCTTGACCGTGAGCGCCCGCCCCGTGCCCGCCGGCGCCGTCGTGGCCACGGCGATCGTCGCCGTGATCGTGGTCCCGTCCGGGCTTACGCTGATCGCGGAGAAGGTCACGCCCTGGGGACCGGTCAGCTTCAGGTCCGGGCTGAAACCACTTCCTGTCAGCGTGAACATGCTCTTCTGCCGGGGAGAACCGTGGTCGGCGAAATCCCCGACACCTGAGGACCCGCGACGACGGTCAAACAACCGGTGCACGTGGCCACTCCGCCATCGCCGTTGGCGAGCTTCAGGCTGTACGCGCCCGGCGTCGCCGTCGCCGGCACGGTGATCTTGACGCTCAGGCTCGTCGCGCCCACGAAGGTCACGGTGCCTGTCACACCCTGGCTCGGGCCGGTGAAGCTCACCTTGGCCGGGCTCCAGAAGTCCGTGCCGGAGATGGTAAGCGGCATGCCGGTCGCGCCAGTGGCGAGCGTGGGCACCGAGATCGCTGTCACGGTTGGCTGGGCGAGAACGTGCAGGCACCCGCTGCAGGTTGAACTCGTGCCAGGCTCGTGCACGGTCACGTCGTAGGCGCCGGTGGGTACGCCCGGGTCCGCTGTCTCCTTGACGCTGATGACGGTCGGGCTCTTGACCACGACGGAGGAGAACGTGATCCCCGGGACCGACGCCGTCAAGCTCGCCCCGGGCTCGAACCCGGTGCCCGCGATCGTCACAGCCAAGCCGTTCGTGCCCTGAGCAATCGTTGTCGGGGAGGCGCCCGTGGCCGACAGCGCCGCGACGGTCAGCGTAAACGACTGACTGGCCCCTGGCCCGACGCCATTGGCCGCGGTGAGCGTGATCGGGTAGCTGCCCGCGCTACCGGCGGCCGGAGTGCCCGACAGACTCGCCGTCCCGTTGCCGTTATCGGTGAAGCTCAGCCCCGACGGCAGGGCACCGGACTCACTGAGCGCCGACGTGGGGGAGCCTGCCGCGGTCACCTTCACGACGCCCGGACTTGACTCGGTGACGTCGGCTGCGGCGGAGGAGGTGATGGCCGGCGCTGACTGCGCCGCGATCACACCGCCGGTGTCCGCTGAGCCGATGTCACAGGCGGATCGGGAGGGTGCCGCCCGCGTCACGCCTCGCTGGTCGAGGTCGAGGACCGGCACCGCCTCGCAACTGGCCGCGTCACCCGCCCCGATGGCCGGGCTGCCCGCGAGAGGCGGCGTGGTCTCCGTCATCCCGCCGTCGTAGGCGAGCGGGGCGAGCAGCGGATTGACCGGACTCGTCGAGGTGCCGACTTGGTCGTGGTTGGTGCCGTCCTGAAGGGTGGGGCAGCCGGTGCCGTTGCCGATGAGGTTGTGTCCGGCGGGGCCGTCGGCGACGGTCGGGGTGCCGGCGGTGGTGGGGCCCTGGCAGTCGGAGGTGCTGCCGACGCGGACGGTGTTGGTGGCGATGATGGTGTTGTCGAGGCTGACGCCGCTGCTGGAGTACAGGCCGCCGACGCCTTGCTGGGCGGAGTTGTTCGTAATGGTGGTGTTCACGATGCTGGCGCTTGAGCCCGGGCTGCTGTTGAGCACGGCGATGCCCCCGCCCCCCGTCTGGGCGTAGTTGCCGGCGATGGTGCTGTTGGCGACGGTCAGGGTCAGCGGGCCGGTCGCGCCGGTGCCGGGGTTAGATTGGATCGCGCCACCCAAGCGGGCGATGTTGCCCGAGATCGTGGTATCGATGACGCTCAGTGCAGCGGAGCTGCTCGAGTTGGCGGGGGTGGTGTTGAGGATGGCCGAGTCCAGGCTCTGGTTGCCGGTCACGCTGTCGCGAGACAGAGTCAGCGTGCCCTGATTGGTGACACTGGGGGCGCCGGAGCAGCGGGTGGGGCAGCTCAGGGTGACGCCCGACAGAGCGACCACGGCGCCGGGAGCGACGCTCAGCGGGGCGTGATCGGCATCGATCGCGACCATCCGCGCGCCGGCGCCGGACCGGGCCTGGATAGTGACGTTGTCACTGACGCTGCCGATCCCGGGATAGGGCCTCGACCCGCTCGGCGCCAGCGAGATCACATCGCCGCTGGTCGAACACGCCACCGCCCGCTGAATCGTGGCAAACGGGCTAGCCGACGTGTTACCCGCACACCCCACCGCATCCGAACCACCAGGAGCCACGAAATACCTCGCGTGCACGACGCCGCCGGAGCCTGATGTGTCGTAGGCCCCGATGTCGCAGCCGCGCCCGGCGCTCGACCGGCCCGTGCCCCGCTGGTCGAGATCGAGGACCGGCGCCGACTGGCACGTCGTGACATCGCCGGTGGCGATGGCCGGACTCCCGGACTGCAGAGCCACCGTGTCGGTTGACCCGCCGTTGTTGGCGAGCGGGAGGAGTCCCGGCTGCGACACCCCGACGTGGTCGTGGTTGGTGCCGTCCTGAAGGGTGGGGCAGCCGGTGCCGTTGCCGATGAGGTTGTGTCCGGCGGGGCCGTCGGCGACGGTCGGCTGCCGCTGGGGCCCTCGCAGTCGGAGGTGCTGCCGACGCGGACGGTGTTGGCGGCGATGATGGTGTTGTCAAGGCTGACGCCGCTGCTGGCGTACAGGCCGCCGACGCCTTGCTGGGCGGAGTTGTTCGTAATGGTGGTGTTCACGATGCTGGCGCTTGAGCCCGGGGTGCTGTTGAGCACGGCGATGCCCCCGCCCCCGGTCTGGGCGTAGTTGCCGGCGATGGTGCTGTTGGCGACGGTCAGGGTCAGCGGGCCGGTCGCGCCGGTGCCGGGGTTAGATTCAATTGCGCCACCCAAGCGGGCGATGTTGCCCGAGATCGTGGTATCGATGACGCTCAGTGCAGCGGAGCTGCTCGAGTTGGCGGGGGTGGTGTTGAGGATGGCCGAGTCCAGGCTCTGGTTGCCGGTCACGCTGTCACGAGACAGAGTCAGCGTGCCCTGATTGGTGACACTGGGGGCGCCGGAGCAGAGGGTGGGGCAGCTCAGGCTGACGCCCGACAGAGCGACCACGGCGCCGGGAGCGACGCTCAGCGGGGCGTGATCGGCATCGATCGCGACCATCCGCGCGCCGGCACCGGACCGGGCCTGGATAGTGACGTTGTCACCGACGCTGCCGATCCCGGGATAGGGCCTCGACCCGCTCGGCGCCAGCGAGATCACATCGCCGCTGGCCGAACACGCCACCGCCCGCTGAATCGTGGCAAACGGGCTAGCCGACGTGTTACCCCGCCACACCCCACCGCATCCGAACCACCAGACGCCACGAAATACGTCTGGCCGCTAGCGGCCGAGGCGGTAGCACAGAGGGCGAACATGGCCGATACCAGCACGAGCAGTGAGCACAGCGAGACCCGGCATCCCATGGTGAGATCACCTCCGGTTAGTGTTAGCGCATCCGCGTGGAGATCCTGCCGAGCACCGGATCAACACCCGGTGTTCGCATAGACACAGTCCTCCTCGCCGGCGATGCGTTACGGCGACCCCGAAATCCGCATCCGGGCATCGCGGCGGCGAACGGTTCAAGCCGCCGCCTCTGATCGCGATGGGACGCGGTCGCGTGCCCTATCCAGCGACCGCATCGGTGCATTCCTAGGTCTCATCGAAGGCGTGCTGAACGCGCCGCGGCGCTGGCGACCGTCTGCTCAGGCCTGGCCTCCGCGCCGGTCGAGCATCCCCAGTTGGGCGGTGAGGCCCCCCTTTTTTCGGTGGAAACCGAGCCTCTCGGTGGTGATCACTCGCATTTCGGCCGCCGCGGGCGACAGCACTGCTTTGGCGACGTAGGACTCGTACGGCGCCGTCGCCGGCGGAGCACTCCAATGTCGCGCCATTGCGGCCACGACCCGAGTCAGCGAGATGACCTGCGCCAGCCGTGCGCCCTTCGGCCGCCGCCTGGTCGGTCTCCTCCGCTGCCGTCCATCCCATCAAGCGGTCAGCAGTTACCGTCTGACGTCGTCTGCTGGCTGCGGCGGCTCAACCGGGTGATCTGGCTAGCCGCCAGGCCTAATGGATTGTGAATTTCTTGTTGGCCGGCTTGGGATCGATCCCGCCGGCGTTGTAGGCATCGACGAGGAACTCGTATTTGCCGGGCTTGAGCCGGTTTGCGCACGGCTTGGGGGACTTGCACTTATGGAGAAACCTCGCGCCTGTTCCGGGTCAGGTCGCACTTGAACTGCTTGCACCCCTTCGCCTTGAAGTTGAACAGCGCGATGCGCTTGCTCTGGTTGATCTTCGAGGCGTGAAGCGGCAGCGCCGGGTCAGTCGCGCTGGGAGGCGGAGCGATCGGTCACGAGAGACCTGCTCTGCCGGGTGCCACGAGCATCTCGGACATGTCGCTGCCTTCCCTCCTATTCGGTGGGATCCACAACTCCGTGTTGGGATGGTCGCTTAGACCCTGATCACGGGCACCGAGACGAACGCCCCGAAGTCAGTGTCCTTGGTCACGACCGCGGCGTTGTGCTGCATCGCGGTCGCGGCAATCCAGGCATCGTGCCGGCGCAGCTTGCGCCCAGCTCGAAGCTGTTCGTCGGCGATCTGGGCAAAGCATGACGCGGTCTCGTCGTCGATCACGAGGAGTGGGTACTCGGCCCGGACGCGAGAAAGCGTGCGTAGCCGGACTGCGCGGGCAGTGGGATCCTCCGCGCGCAGGACGCCCAGTTCGAGCTCGGCCGCGGTCACGACGGATACCGCGATCTCGTCTGGCAGTTCTCCGAGGGCTCGGCCGGACTCCCGTGCGATGAAGACCGACGTGTCGGCGATCGCCCGGCTCATTTATCGTCCAGCAACGAGCCGCGGACGTCGGCCAGGTCGGCTAGCAGACCCGCGTCGGCGCCGGCCTCGTCGATGATCGCGCGGAGTGTCCGCGAGGGCACCCATGGACTGCGCTGTGCCGTGTGCGGGACGATGTCTGCGACGGGTAGCCGATTGACGGTCAACGACAAGCGCTCGCCCGATCGGACCGCTGCGACCACGTCCGCGGTGTGATTTCGCAGGTCTCTGACGGAGATCTCTCGAGACACCCCACCAGCGTAGCACGCGTTGCTACAACGGTGCTACACAGCGCTCAAGCCCGCCGCCCGAGAGCGGTCACGTGCCGCGTGGCCCCTCGGAGACACGAGCAGCACATCGTCGACGTCTACCGCGCGATCGCAATCGTGGCCAAGCGCTCGCCTGTCGACGGCCGCGCGCGTCATCGCCGCGTCGCCGTTGCACTCGTGCGTACCGAGCGGCCGCTGCCGAGCAAAGCGCTCGTGCGCCTGCGATGGCGGCAGGGGCGCTCAGGGATCCGCTATTACTTCGCGTGATGAGCGTTGGCAGGCGTCTGATCGAGCCGGTGCGCCGATTTCTCTCCGCGCCGCGATGCGCGGTGCTGTCGACGCTCGGGCGGGACGGCGCGCCTCGCCAAATCGTCATCCACTACACGCTTGGCGAGGACCACATCCGACTCAACGGACACCGGGATCGCCGGTGGGTGGCCAACGTCCGCCGTGATCCTCGGGTCGCGCTGATCATCCATGACGAACGCGACTATCTGCATTACGTCTCGATCCGTGGTCGTGCTGCGCTCGTGGACGAGAGCGAGGATGCACTCTTTGAGGCGATGAGACAGGGCGAGCGGTATGGTGAGGATCCGGCTGACTTCGCCGGCCAGCCACGTGTCAGCTTCCGCGTCGACCCCGACCACGTGCACGAATACCGCTGAGCGGAGCCATGCGGAGAAGCGAAACAGCATCGCAAACGGGTCCAGGTCGCCGTTTGCTGGTCGTATGCCACCCGGCGAGCAGATCCGGACGCAGACACGCGACGGCCCGCGAGCGCTCGACGGTCCGTTTGCGCTCATCCGCCGTCACCGCTTCCTTCCGACCGCCACACACGAGACAACGGTGCCCAGGCCGCCCGGGTCGGCGATCCTCGTCTGCCACTCATGTCCGCGGCCCGAGCAGATCACCAACGCTCATGGGGTTGACGTCGGCGCGAGTGGGAACGCGGTCGGAGGGGGTCTCAATCCGAGGGCCGGATCAGAACGAGGGCTCGGCGTCGGCGAAGTGTGGCATGACCCCAACTAGCACAACGCCGCGCTCTCGTCAGACGCTTCACTGTGCGAGCATCCCGACAATCCGTGAGCGGTCGGCGCGCGGACGATGCCCAAACCGTGTCCCGGGTGAGCGCCAGTTGATCGCGAAACATACGCATTACTTGATTGCATCAGGCATGATGGAGCAGAGAGAGCGCTGTGCCGAGCTGTCAGCGGCCAGATGCTCGGACCGCAACGGGGAGAGTGCGAAGTGCCAGATCTGAACACCGTCCAAGGCAGTCCTTCCAGCCTCACTGCTGACCGGGAATGGCCACACCAGGCGTTTATCGACGGGAGCTTTGTTGACGCTGCGTCAGGTGCGGTCTACCCGTGTCTTAGCCCGGTGACGGGCGAGGTTCTCTGCCAGGTGGCGGCATGTGATGGCGAGGATGTCAACCGGGCGGTGGCCGCGGCGCGGCGGGCCTTTGCCTCGGGCGTCTGGTCCGATGCTTCGCCGCACGACCGCAGAGTAGTGCTGCTGAGGCTGGCCGAGCTGATCGAGGCGGACACGCCAGAGCTTGGCTATTTGATGACGATGGATATGGGCAAGCCGATCCGCGACTCCCTGGAGGAGGGGCCCGATGCGGCCGCAACGCTGCGCTACTACGCCGAGGCGATCGACAAGCTATACGGGGAGATCGGTCCGACCGATCCATCGGCGCTGACTCTGATCACGCGCGAGCCTGTCGGCGTGGTGGGGGTGGTGGTGCCGTGGAACTACCCGCTGGACGTCCCGATGTGGAAGCTCGCCCCTGCCTTGGCAACGGGGAACTCAGTGGTTGTCAAGCCGGCGGAGCAGTCCCCCTTGTGCCTATTGCGGCTCGCGGCGCTCGCCGCCGAGGCAGGCCTGCCGAGCGGGGTGCTGAACGTCCTCCCTGGGTTCGGACCGGAGGCCGGCAGGCCCCTCGGGTTGCACATGGACGTCGACAAGATCGCCTTTACTGGATCGACTGAGGTCGGCAAGCTGTTTCTCACTTACGCCGGCGCGTCGAATATGAAGGGCGTGCAGCTGGAGTGCGGAGGCAAGTCCCCGAGCGTGATTCTGGCCGATGTGGCTGACCTCCCGACGGCCGTGGAGCAAACCGCCGACGGGATCTTCGTCAACGCCGGGCAGATGTGCAACGCGAGCTCGCGGCTCCTGGTGCACGAGTCGGTGCACGATGAGGCGCTCGAACTCTTGGAAGCGCAGGCGGCGAAGTGGCAGCCGGGCGATCCACTCGACCCGGAGACGAGGCTGGGTGCGATGGTGGACGAGGACCAGATGAACCGCGTGCTCGCGTACGTCCAGGTGGGGACCGATGAGGGTGCGACCCTGCATGCTGGCGGCCGGCGCGCCCGTGAGGAGAGTGGCGGGTTCTACATCGAGCCGACAATCTTCACCCAAGTCGATAACGGCATGCGGATCGCACGCGAGGAGATCTTCGGCCCGTTCCTCAGCGTGATCGACTTCTCAGATGAGGGCGACGCGCTGCGCATGGCCAACGACACGGTCTACGGGTTGTCGGCGGCCGTGTGGACTCGGGAACTCAATAGGGCGCACCGGTTCGCGCGAGCGCTGCGCGCCGGCACCGTCTACGTCAACTGCTACGACCGAGGGGATTTGTCACTGCCCTTCGGCGGCTTTAAGCAAACGGGCGGGGGACGCGACCTGTCGGTCCACGCGCTGGACAATTACACGCAGGTGAAGATGACCTACATCGACCTGGCGGACTGAGTCGCACCGACGGAACGGGTGCGAGAAGCCATAGGCACTTCCACGGCCGCGGGGCCGATGGGTCTCGACGGCCGACTCCTCGGTCGGCGAGTGGGTTCGCCGCGTGGAATGCCATTCACCCAAGCTGTGATAGCGGCTGCGTGATTCTCACGGTGACCCTCAACATGGCCCTCGACGTGACGTATCACGTCGACGGCTTCGCGCACGGTCAGACGACGCGTGTTCGCGAGGTTGGGCGCCGCGCTGGCGGCAAAGGCGTGAACGTGGCCAGAGTCCTGCAGGGGCTCGGCCATGAGGCGGCCGTTACTGGGTTGGCGGGTGGCCTTACCGGCGCTGCCGCTCGAGCCGAGCTGAAAGCTGCCGGCTTGCGTGACGAGTTCGTTGACATCGCGGGAGAGTCGCGCATGACTGTGACGGTGGTCGACGGTGAGGGTTGCGCGACGGGGTTCTGGGAGCCTGGGCCCGTTGTGGTCCAAGAGGAATGGGAGGCCGCACGCAGCCGCTGCTCGGAGCTAATTGGCTCGGCATCGGTCGTGGTCCTGTCGGGCAGCCTGCCGCCGGGTGTCCCGGTCAGCGCATACGCACAGCTGATACGTCTAGCCAACGAGGTCGGCGTCCCAGCTGTGCTCGATGCCGAGGGTGAGGCCCTCGCGCTCGGCGTTACGGCGCGGCCGGCAGTTGTCAAGGTCAACGTGTCCGAGCTGGTGAGTGCCACCGGCGCAGACGAGCTGAACGCCGGCGCTCGAGCACTGTGCAGTGCCGGCGCGCAGACCGTCGTTATCACCGACGGTTCCGCTGGCTTGACGTGCTTCTCAGCTCGGGGCACCCTGCACGCAGTCGCTCCTGCGGTCAGCACCGGCAATCCGACCGGCGCCGGGGATGCCGTGTCAGCCGCCCTTGCGGTGGGCATGATCGACGACACACCGTGGGCAGACCGGATATCCGACGCCGCCGCGCTCTCGGCGGCGGCGGTGAGCGCTCCGCTCGCGGGCTCGTTTGACCCAGACGCATACCGGCGGTTTCGTGCGAGGGTCCAATCGATCGTGGTCTAGTGGCCGATCGCGTCGCCGGTTTGCGGGTCGAAGAAGTAGAGCCGGTCGAGGTCGACGGTGAGCGTGGCCGGGCCCGCTTCCCGCACGGAGGAGGTGCGGCTCAGCCGTGCGGTCAGCAGCCTTGGCGTCCCCCCGGCGACCTGGTCAGTCGCCTCCGCGACGAGCTCGTGGGTGCCCGGCCCTTCATCGCCTGACGCTGAGCCGTCGAGAGGCTCGAAGTACACGATCAGCTCCGAACCCAGCGATTCGGCCCGTGCGATCGTGACATCAAGCTGGCTGTGCCCGCCTGACCTACTCTGGTCGGCCGAGGAGAAATCCTCAGGCCGAATTCCGACCACGATCTCCTGCGCCGCACGCTCGTGGAGCCTGGGGGAGCGCCGCAGAACGGCATCCGAAAGCGCGATGTCCGAGCCCCCGATCGAGACGCTCGTCTGGCCGTCCATCCGCAGGCGACCGGGGAAGAGGTTCATCGCTGGAGAGCCGATGAATGTGGCCACGAACACGTTTACGGGTCGCTCGTATAGCTCCTCAGGCGTGCCGAGTTGCTGGAGCTCTCCACCGCGCAGGATGGCGACCCGGTCGCCCATCGTCATCGCTTCGACCTGGTCGTGGGTTACGTATAGCGTTGGCGTTTTGAGCCTGCGCTGCACGTTGACGATCTCGGCGCGCATCTCGACCCTGAGCTTGGCGTCCAGGTTCGATAGCGGCTCGTCCATCAGGAACGCAGCTGGCTCGCGTACGATCGCCCGCCCCATCGCGACCCGCTGGCGCTCCCCCCCGGAGAGTTGCTTCGGCTTGCGGTCCAACAGCTTGGCGATGCTGAGCATCGCCGCTGCGTCATCCACCCGGCGGCGGATCTCGTCCTTGGGCATTCCGGCCATCTTTAGCCCGAAGCCGATGTTGCGACGCACGCTCATGTGTGCGTACAGGGCGTAGTTCTGGAAGACCATCGCGATGTCACGCTGGCGCGGGGGCATGCGCGTCACCACCCGATCGTTGATCGTTACCTGTCCGGAGGTGATCTCCTCGAGCCCGGCCACCATTCGCAGCGTCGTCGTCTTGCCGCATCCCGACGGCCCCACGAGCGCCACAAATTCGCCCTGCTCTATCTCCAGGTTGAGGTCGCTGACGGCGACCACCCCACCGGCGAACTCCTTTCGAACTGACTCCAGCACGATGCCGCTCACGCCCGGTGACGCTCCTTCCTCATGTGGAGCCGGCCAGCATGCCGCGGATTTGACCGTTGAGCGCCAGGGCCACGATCGCCGGCGGCAGCAGGGCGAGCACGCCGGCGGCGGTCAGCAATGGATAGTCGGTCGTGTACTTGCCCACGAAGTCAGTGATCAGCACGGTGACCGGGGTCGTCGAACTCGACGAGCTGAGCAGCAGCGGGATCAGGAATTGGCCGTAGACCAGCAGCATTATGATCGCCGACACGGCGGCGATACCGGAGCGCATCTGGGGCAGCACGACGCGCCAAAAAGCTTGAAACCGCGTGCACCCGTCGATCAGAGCCGCCTCCTCGGGCTCTAGCGGGAGCTCGCGACAGTGGTTGTAGAAAAGCCAGATCGCAAGCGGCGCGATACTGCTCAAATAGACCAGATCCAGCCCGAGCTGCGTATTGACTAGGTGCAACTGCACCATCAGCTTGAACAGAGCGACGACGAGTGTGAATAGCGGAATGATCAGGGTGGCCAGCACCGCCCAGAGCAGGACCTTGCTACCGCGGAACTGCAATCGGCTGAACCCATAGCCGGCGAGCACCGAGACGGCGAGTGTGGCGACTGTCGCCTCGATCGTGACCTCGATGCTGCTCAGCAACGAAGCGCCAAATGCCTTCGCATCGGCCGCGGTGTTGCCAACGCTCGTGTTCGTACCCGTGATCAGTGCCTGGTACGCAGCGGTGCTGACGTGGTGCGGGATCCAGCGGGCTGGTACGGCCTCGATGTCGGTCTGACTGGACAGGCTGGTGACAACGCCGACGGCAACCGGCCCCAACGACCAAGCGACGATCGCGCCAATCACGAGGAACCGCAGGATGCGGGCTGGGAGCGAAGCCCTCATGCCGCCGTGCTCGACTTTCGCGAGATCAGCAATGACACCAGCGCGAAGATCCCGGTAGCGGCGGCCACGATGAAGGCGAGAGCGGTTCCGTGGGCGAAATCGGCGTCGACAAACGCGATGTTGTAGACCTGAATCAACACCGACGCCGTATTGAGGGCCGTCCCGTTGAGCACGTAGATCTCGTCAAAGATCGTGATCGCCTGGATCAACCCCACGATCACTGCTACGGCCAGCGCTGGCCGAAGCAGCGGGAGGGTTACATGGAGGAACTGCCGCAGCGGCGTCGCGCCGTCAACCGCCGAGGCGTTGTAGACGTCCTCCGGGATGCTCTGCAGCCCGGCGATCAGGATCAGTGCAATGAGCGGCAAGACACCCCAAACATGGACCAGAGTGATGAACGGGATCGCCCATCCATTCGCGAACCACACCTCAGGCGAGTGGATGATGTGGAGGTTGACAAGGATGCTGTTGAGCAGTCCGTTGTCTGGGGCGAAGATGCGCTGCCAAAGCACGCCGCTGACCACAGAGGGTAGTGCCCACGGCAGGATCAGGATCGCGAGAATGATCCCGCGACCGCGAAAGGCGCGGTGCAGCACGACCGCAATGATCAGCCCACCGATGATCTCGAGAGTGAGGGCGATTGCGACGTAGAACAGCGTGTGAACGAACGTCGACCGCGTGGTCGCGTCATTGAGCAGGTCGGAGTAATTGCCGAATCCGACGAACTTGCCCGGCGCATTCAGGGTCGGCCCTTGAGCGTGCAGACTAGTCTGGACGCCGATCACCAACGGGTAGATCACGAGCGCAGCGGTGATCGCGACCGCCGGCGCCACCAGCCACCGGCCGAGGCGAGCATTCTCCCGCGCCAGAGTCGGACCGGATCGCACTGTGCGCGGGCGGCCGGGCCCGACTGGTCCGGCCTCGCGCGGTCGCTTCAGGATCGGAGCGGCCACCGCCTAGATCAGAAGGAGCCGCTCGCGACGCTGTTGGTGTAGGAAGCGAGTTGCTGTAACGCCGAGCTTGGGCTCATCTCGCCCTTGACGGCCGCGTTGATCAGCTGTTGCGCCTTGGTGTCGAACTTCGAATACCAGGTCGGCGCTCCCTGCGGGAACAGCGGCGCGATGTGGTTCAGCTCAGCCGGGACCGCTGGTCCGCCCTGGAGCTTGCCCTCCTTCGCGAGCTTCTGAATCATTGACACCCGACAGGGCAAGAAGCCGGTCTGTCCGTTCGTGTACATCTCGGCCTGTGTCTGAGGCTCCATCCACCACTTGATGAACGCGAGCGCCGCGGCCTTGTGCTTCGCGGTGACGGGAATCGCGAGGCCCTCAGGTAGGCCGAACGAGGAGCCAGGGCCGTTGACCCCAGGGATCAACCCCGCGTAGACGCGCCCGGCGATCTTCGACTGCGAGGGATCGTTGGCGATGGAGATGTTCCCAGGGCCGGCAGCGAACAGCATTGCGGCGTCGCCCGCGTTGAAGTTATTGAGCGCAGGAGTGTCGTCAAGCGTCACCGAGCCCGGTGACACCCAGCCATTCTTCAGCGCCATGATCTCGAACTCGAGCGCTTTCAGCGCAACCGAGTTCGGCTGTCCGAACACCGGCTTGTTCTCGGCGCTAAACAGCTGTCCCCCCATGGCAAGGGTCAGCAGATACCACGGCGTCAGGCCGCCTTCGGTGGCGCCGAGCGGCATGGACATCGGCCAAGGCGCCGCCTTCTTCTGCTTAAGCGTAGTGAGATCTGCCTCCAGCTGGGTGAACGTGGCCGGGAACTGGTTGATTCCGGCGGCGGCGAAAGCCTTCTTGTCGTACATCGAGAGGCGGTAGTCGTTGCTGTAGCAGGCAGCGTACGTGTGCCCCTTTGTGTCGAACGCCTTGTTGACGTTGCCGAGGTCACTGATGAGGGCCGACCCCAAGCCGCCCTCCAAGGGCTCATACCACCCGGAACCGCCAAACTGTCCCGTGAAGGACCAGTCGAACTCGGTGACGTCCGCGATGTACGTACCGGCAGTGTTGGCCACGATCAGCTTCGACTTGACATTGTCCCAGCCGGCCGTATCGAAGGTGACGGTCACACCGGTCTGTTTCGTGAACTGGTTCAGGAAGCTCTGCGGCACCGTGTACGGGAGCAGCACCGTTATGTGCTGCCCGCGAAGCGACGTACTGGAGGCGAACACTGATTTGGAGGACGCGCCACTGCTCGATCCTGCACTACTCGAAGTGCTACTCGACGAAGAACCGCACGCGCTGAGAGCCATAACGACACCGACAGCGGTCGCGAGGGCGAGCGCGGCTCGCCTGATGGTTGGCATCGAAGCCGTCCTCTCCTTCATTCGCCCTCTCCATTTTGGTCCTGCATCGCTTGTAGAACTACAGACCGGGTGAGAAATCGCGGCTGATCTGGATCGAGGCCGCGAGCGTTCGCCAGAGCGACGGCGGCGCGGTGAATCATGACCATTTCGACCATCGGATCGCGCCGGTTGTCGACCACCGTCGCGCCGGCCGCCGCCGCCTGCGCCAGCACGCCACCGTCAACTGACCCGAGCGCCCACACCAGCGTCTTCGGCGTCAACGCGCTGATCGGCCCGTGGCGGTACTCCATCACCGGGTAGGACTCGGTCCACGCACCGGCCGCCTCGCGCAACTTCAGCGCCGCCTCATTGGCCAGCCCGACCCCCCATCCGGTCGCCAGAAACACGATCTGGTCGAACTGCGCCAGCCCATGTGGGAGCGGCTCCCGTAGCGCGTCCTCAGCGGCGTCACTCAGCTCATCGATGGGATCGTCGAGCAGAGACCGAAAAAGCGCAAGTGCGCCCGTCGCAAACCGCGTTTGGACGACTGAGTCCTCGTCGGCGAACTCGAGCAGCACGACCTGCTGGACGGCTGCGGACAACGGCGAGTGCGCCACCGCGCAGATGGCCATCGTCTGCGTGGCGTCTGGGAGCCGCTCGAGCGCGTTCAGGACCTCGGTCGTCGTACCCGAGCGCGAGACGGCCAGGACGGCATCGTAACCGCGGGCTAGCCGCGCCTCGGAGGCCGCGTAGGCGTCCGTTTCGCCGTGGCCGGCCGCTTCGCGCAGAGCGGCCATCGCCTGGGCGATGAAGTACGACGTCCCGCATCCGATGATCGCGAGGCGATGACCGCGCCTGGGCAGACTGTCAGCCGCAGCACTCGCCTGTTGTGCGGCCTTGCGCCAGATGAGCGGCTGACTCGCAAGCTCGTGCTCGATCTTGAGCATCTTGGCCTACCCTAACGCGAAGTCGCTCATCTGACAACCGCGATCATGCGCGATCGCTCATCGACGTTGGTGGAGGCCCGCGTCGCGGCTAGACGAGCGTTACGACCAGTCCAGCCGCCTCGAGAGCCTGTACATCGGTTTGCGGAGCCGAGGTATCGGTGATGAGCTCATCGACATCTGCGAGGGAGCAGATCCGCGCGAACGCGACCCGGCCGAGTTTTGAGCTGTCGGCGACCACGACGACGCGCTTTGCCCTGCTGATCAGGACTCGATTCGTGTAGGCCTCCACCTCGTGATGTGTCGTGCAGCCGGCGGTCGCATTGATCCCATCAACCCCCACAAAGGCAATATCGAGGTTCAGATCCTCGAGGCCAGCCTCCGCAATCGGACCGACGAGCTCATAGGACTCGGGTCGCGCCACACCGCCGGGTACGACGATCTTGAGGTTCACGCGCACCGCCAGCTCCGATGCGATGTTCAGGGCGTTGGTCACCACCGTGAGCCCAGGACGCTGGGCAAGAGCCCGGGCAACCTCGGTTGTCGTCGTACCGCCCGTGAAGCCGACGGTCAGGTGGTCGGTCACCTGGGCAGCAGCCTTCTGCGAGATCCGTTGCTTTTCCTGGGGCTGACGTTCCGCTTTGTATCGAAGCGGGAGCTCGTAGAGGACGCCGCGGGCGACGGCACCACCATGGACTCGCCCGATCAGTCGCTGTTCCTCGAGCAGTCCGAGATCCCGGCGGATCGTCGCGAGTGAGACGTCGAACGTCTGTGCGAGCTCACCGACGTTGACGCTGCCGTTAGCCGACAATCGCTCGAGGATCCCAGCCAAACGCTCAGTCTGCTGCACGTCGAGCACCGTACCCGATGCGCGGTTGCGCGCCAACGACCTGGATCCGCGTCCCGAAGCTACACTGCGCGCGCACATGGCCGAGGGCGATCTCCCGCACATCGCCGAGCGCGATCTCGTTGTTTTGGGCGATTGCAATCCCGACCTGCTGCTGCGCGGGGACTTCGTGCCAGCGTTTGGCCAGGTCGAGCAGCTCGTCGACGACGCCGGTTTTCAGATCGGAGGATCGGGCGCGATCGTGGCGGCCGGTGCCGCTCGCCTGGGTCTTCGGTGCGGGTTGGTCAGCGTTGTCGGCGACGACGCGCTTGGGCGGCTGCAGCTGGACGCTCTCGCCCGTCGTGGTGTCGACCTCTCGACGGTGATCGTCGATGAGTCGCTGTCAACTGGGCTGACCGTGATCCTTTCTCGCGGTGCCGATCGGGCGATCCTGACTTTTCTCGGGGCGATTAACGCCTTGGATGCTCGGGTCGTCGATCTGGCTGTGCTGCGGGACGCTCGGCACGTGCACGTCAGCTCCTACTACCTCCAGGTCACGCTGCAGGCGACGCTGAAGCCGCTGCTTGTGGCTGCGCGGGAAGGCGGCGCCTCGGTCTCGCTTGACCCGAACTGGGACCCGGACGAGACATGGGACGGCGGGTTGCTGGCTTTGCTCCCGTTGCTCGATTACCTGTTTGTCAACGAGCAGGAGGCACGACTGATCGGGCGAGCTGACGATGCCCTCGCCGCCGCTCGGGGGCTGGCGTCCAGAGGCCCGACGGTCGTCGTCAAACTCGGCGCCGCGGGCGGTCTGCTGGTCTCAGCCACGGAGACGCTCCGAGCGCCGGCACTCGCTCGGGCGGTCGTTGATACCACGGGGGCGGGTGACAGCTTCGCTGCTGGGTTCCTCTACGGCCTCCTTGCGGGTTGGGAGCCGAGGCGCTGCCTGGAGTTCGCATGTGTCTGCGGCTCGTTGTCGGTCTCCGTGACGGGACTCGATGGCCAGCCGACACTCGACGAGGCACTGCGCGTCTGTGCTTGAATGTGCCGCATAACGAACGAAGCCGCGCACAGATCGAGCATCTCCCGCGCGTTTGCGGCGCTTGATCCGCTGTCGGCCGACGAGATCCGCGCCGTCACGTCTATGGTCCGGGCTGCGCCCCAGTTCGCGGCGTTCGGGAGTCGCTGGCGGTTCATCACGATCGCGTTGCGGGAGCCGACGAAGCATGCGCTCCTCGCCCTACGTGAACTGTCTGACGCGACGTCGGCGCCGCGTGAAGCAGAGGTGGTGCTCCTGGATCACGGCTCCGGGATCGCGCACGAAGTCGTCGTATCGCTGACCGGCGAGGCAATCCTCGACTGGCGCGAGCGTCCGGGGGTCCAGCCACTTGCGACTGTCGACGAACTAGGCGAGGCCGAGGAGCTTGTGCGGCTTGACCCTGAGTTTCAAGCCGCGCTGAAGCTCCGTGGTGTTACGGAGATCGAGAAGGTTCAAATCGACGCTTGGCCGGCCGGGAACTTCGGCCACGACGACGAGGCCGGGCTTCGTCTGGCACGCTGCGTGGCCTTCGTTCGCGACCGACCCGGCGACAATGAGTGGGCCCATCCCGTCGATGGCCTGATCGCGCTCGTCGATCTAAACCGCCTCGAAGTGTTGCGGGTCGACGATCACGGCGTGATCCCGGTGCCACCCGAGCCTGGGAATTTCGACCCGGAGTCGGCGGGGCCGCTCCGGACTGATGTCGCGCCGCTTGAGATCACGCAGCCGGAGGGCCCCAGCTTCGTTGTCGACGGCAACGTCGTCAACTGGCAAAAGTGGCAGCTCCACGTCGGCTTCACTCCTCGAGAGGGTCTCGTTCTGAACCAGGTGAGCTATCAGGACGGGGATCGGCTGCGCTCGATTCTGTACCGGGCATCGCTGTCGGAAATGGTCGTGCCCTACGGCGACCCAAGCCCAACCCACTACTTCAAGAACGCTTTCGATGCAGGCGAAAACGGGGTCGGCCTGTCGACGTCCTCGCTTCGCCTCGGATGTGACTGCGTAGGCGAGATCCACTACTTCGACGCGGTCGTGCACGACGCAGACGGCGAGCCGATCACGATCCCCAACGCGATCTGCATGCACGAGGAGGACTATGGCGTTCTGTGGCGCCGCATCGAGTGGCGGACGGGCGAGGGCGAGGTGCGCCGGTCCCGGCGGCTGGTGATCTCGTCCTTCGCCGCAATCGGCAACTACGACTACGGCTTCTTCTGGTACCTCTACCAGGACGGGACGATCGCCCACGAGGTCAAGCTCACGGGCGTGTTGTCTACGGGCGCGGTGGCGCCGCATGCGCGTCCCCGACATGGCGTGCTAGTGGCGCCGGGCCTCAATGCGATGGTCCATCAGCACTACTTCAGTGTCCGCCTCGATCTCGATATCGACGGCCTCGAAAACACCGTTGAAGAGGTGTGGACCGAGTCGGTTTTACCCGGGCCCGACAACCCGCACGGGAACGCGTTTGCGGCTCACCGCCGACCGCTCTTGACCGAGATCGAAGCGCAGCGGCGCGTCGATCCAGCTTCGGCGCGCTGGTGGGAGATCATCAATCCGGGGGTGCGCCATCGGCTTGGAGAACCGGTCGGATATCGGCTGATTCCCGGGGAAACCGCCGTGCCGTACGCGCAGGCGGATGCGGCGGTGCTCAAGCGCGCCGGCTTCATCACCAACCATCTGTGGGTCACCCCGTACGAGCCGAGCGAGCGGTACGCGGCCGGCGAGTACCCAGCCAGCATCCCGGAGGTGCCGGGCTTCCGGAATGGACCGCCCAGGATCGACCGATCCGCAACCGCGATGTGGTCGTGTGGTACACGTTCGGCCATCACCACGTGCCGCGCCCAGAGGATTGGCCGGTGATGCCGGTGGCGATGATCGGCTTCACGCTCAAGCCGGTCGCCTTCTTCGAACGCAATCCTGCTCTCGACGTGCCACCGGCGGCGCCGCGTTGTCACCCCGCGAACTGAATCCTGAAATCGAAAGGAGAGCGATGAGTTCCATCGAAGGCCAAGTTGCTCTGATCACCGGAGCCAGCCGCGGGATCGGAGCGTCGGTGGCCCGATTGCTCAACGGAGCCGGCGCACGCGTGGTGCTGGCTTCCCGCTCGGGAAGCGATCTCGGGATCGACGGTGCGCTGGCTGCGCCCTGTGATGTGCGCGATCTGGGCGCGCTGGAGAAGCTGGCGACGGCCGCTCGTGAACGTTTCGGTGGAGTCGACATCGTGGTCGTCAACGCGGGCGTCGGAGCCTACGGTGACTTCCTGGATCTCGACGTTGACGTCATGGACGAGATCGTCGACGTGAACGTCAAGGGGCTTCTCTACACGATTCGCGCAACGCTCCCTTTGCTACTTGAGAGCAATTCTGCGGAGCTGGTCGTGATCGCGTCGATCGCCGGCCAGCGCGGGCCTGAGGGCGAGGCCGCCTACTCGTGCTCGAAGTTCGCCCAGGTCGGCTTCATGCGCTCGCTAGATCACGAGCTCTGGGACCGCGGCGTTCGATGCTCGACGATCTGCCCGGGCGGCGTCGCGACCGACTTTGCGATGGGGCGCGGCCGCAGTCCCGACGACCCGGATCTCGATCTGATGATGCGACCGGACGAGGTCGCCGAGTCTGTGCTTCATGTTCTCACGCGTCCGCGCACGCTGAGGGTGCTCGAGTCGTCACTGCTACCGATGGGCGAGGACTCCCTTGGCTGAGCCGGGCCGGTTTCCGGCCGTCAACAGAAACGAGTAGCGATGCCAATCAAGCTGACGGTGATCGGCGGTGGGTCGAGCAGCTTCGTCCCCGCCCTGGTCCGCAACCTGATCAACTCGGAGGTGCTCAACGACGCGCAGGTGACGCTGATGGACGTTAATGAGCCACGGGTGCGGACGATGGAGAAGCTCGCTCGCAAGCTCGTCGCGAGCTCTGGCAGCCCGCTGCAGGTGACCGCGACACTCGACCGCCGCGAAGCGCTGCGCGATGCCGATTATGTGATCATCACGATCGCCGCCGGCGGCATGGACGCCTGGGAGAAGGATATTGAGATACCGGCCAAGTATGGAATCGTCATGCATGTCGCCGACTCGATCGGCCCCGGCGGCATCATGCGCGCGCTGCGCAACGCACCGGTGATCGCCGCTGTAGGCCGGGAGGTCGCCGAGGTCGCGCCCGACGCGCTGGTGTTCAATTACGCGAACCCCGCGAGCGTGGGAGCCATGGCGCTTCAAACCGTGCCTGAGGTCAAATCGCTATCGCTTTGCTCGTGTGCCGCGGCGCCCTCACACCCCGGCTGGCTGGCGCGGTCCGTCGGTGTCGAGCCCGACGAGATCGCAATGCCTGTTGTCGTGGCCGGGATCAACCATTGCGCAAGCGTGGTTGAACTTCGTTTGAAGGACGGGCGCGATGGATTGGCGCTGGCACGCGAGCGCGCTGAGGAGCCAGTTGTCAAGTGGGTGCTCGAAACCTATGGAGTCCTTCCGTACTGCTGGCAGCACTGGGTCGAGTTCCATCCCCAGATGCAGTACGTGGACGAAAAGTATGAGGGACGTGCACAGGGGCTGCGAGTCCGTTATGGGATCAAGACCCACGACATGGACTACGAACGGGGCCGCGTCAAGCAGTTCGAGGATCTCGCCGAGGCATGGACCCAACCCGACGCCGGTCCGGTCACTCTCGACGCTCTGCCGCCAGGCGACGAGGACGAAGGCATCGACGTGATCCAGATCATGGAGGCGATAGCCGACAACCGCAGCGAGACACACATAGTCAACGCGGTCAACAACGGCGTGATCCCGAACCTTCCCCCGGAGGCGATCGTAGAGGTGAATGCCTCAGTCAACGCGTACGGGGTGCGCCCAATCTACGCCGGACCGCTGCCCGATGCCCTGGCAGCGCATCTACGAAACTACGTGGCGCTGCAAAAGCAGATGGTCAGAGCTGCACTCACGGGTGATCGCCAGGCCGCCCTACACGCCTTCCTACTCGAGCCGACGATCGGGGCGCGGCTCGACATCCAACAGACGGAAACGCTCCTCGATGAACTCCTGACTGCTCACGCTGAGCATCTTCCGCAGTTCCATCAATCCTGAGCCGCGAGGACGCCGGAAGCCATCTTGATCACCGCCGAGAACGGGCGACGCATCAGAATTGCGGTCATCGGCGGTGGCAGCGTTGTCTTCTCCCAGACCCTAATCGCTGACATCCTCGCGGGGTCCACGAAGTGTGTGGACTTTGTCCTGATGGCTCCCACGACGGAGCGAACCTCGCATATAGCGAGGTGGGCTGAATCCCTGATCAGCACTGCGGGCCTGCCCGCGACCGTTTCCGTGGTCACAGATCAGCGCCAGGCGCTGCCCGACGCGGACTACGTTTTCGCCACATTCAATATCGGCGGTCTCGATGCCACCGAACTCGACTATGAGATCCCGATGCGCTACGGAGTGGATCAATGCATCGGCGACACCCTGGGGCCAGGCGGCATCTTTCGTGCCCAGCGGGCGATCCCCGTCGCGGTCGACCTCGCGCGCAACATGTCGGAGCTCTGTCCGGGCGCTGTATTGCTGAACTATGTCAACCCAATGGCGATGGTCTGCTGGGCGCTCGGCCAAAGTCCCGTCGCCACCGTTGGGCTCTGCCACGGGGTTCAAGTGAGCCTTGATCTGATCGCTCACTACACGGGCGTCCCCAAACACGAGATCGACTATCGCTCGGCGGGGATCAACCACATGGCCTGGTTCGTACGCCTCCAGCACCGCGGGCAAGATCTATATCCCCTGCTACGGGAGCGATTTGAGGATCCAGCGTACTACGCGAGCGAAAAGGTTCGCGGCGAGGTCCTCCGCCACATCGGCTACTTCATGACCGAATCCACCCCGCATCTATCCGAATATCTTCCGTACTTCCGCAAGACCAAGGCAGCCCGCGACCAGTACTGCGACGAGCCTGAGTCAGGAGTGGCCTCCGGCGCCGAGGTCGAGTGGTCACGAATGGTTGCCAATAACTGGCGGGCAGCGGAATGCATCGACGCGTACCCTGCGCTGCCCGCGCCGAGCACAGAATACGGCCCGCGGATCATTGAGGCACTCGAGGGAGGACCGCCTTTCCATTTCCAGGGTAATGTCATCAATCGCGGGATGATCACCAATCTCCCCTACGACTGTTGCGTCGAAGGGCCGATGATTGCGGATCGACTTGGGCTGCAGAGGGTGCTGGTGGGCGAGCTGCCGAGCACATGTGCAGCACTCAATTTGACCAATATCAACGTACAACGACTCGCGGTCGAGGCTGCACTAACTGGCGACCCCGACGCCCTGGTGCATGCATGTGCCTTGGATCCCCTCACCAGCGCCGTCCTCACACTGCGCGAAATACGCATGATGGCGTCCGAACTGCTCGAGGCGCAGCGCTCGTGGCTGCCCCAGTTCGCTGGGCGTCGAATCCGCACCCTGCCAGCGATTCCGATCCCCGAGGGCACGCGACGCGTGAAGGTACCGCTTGACCCCGCCTTGGCCATCGCCGCTCGGTTTGGACAGCTCGCCAGGGAGGGAGAGGGAGCTGAGGTCCCGCCAGCGTCACACGAGAAGATCGGGACATGAAAGCGGACATCAGCCACTTCTCTCGTTGGTCGTCGCCTTACCGGATGACGCGCCTGGATGACTGACACCGGCAGTCATGGAAAGGTTCGAGCCCGCGATCTCGACCTGAGGCGCCGCGCCGCGCGCGTCATCCCGGGCGGGATGTATGGACACATGACGGTAGGGCACTTGCCCGCCGCGCATCCTCAGTTCTATGAGCGCTCGAGGGGGAGCCACGTATGGGATGCAGATGGCAACGAGTATGTCGACTTCATGTGCAGCTTCGGCCCGATGATCCTCGGTTATCAACACCCGCTGGTTGAGGCTGCAGCTCAGGCCCAGCGCGACAAGGGCGACACTCAGCCCGGGCCCTCACCGGTCATGGTCGATCTGGCCGAGCTCCTCGTCGAGCGGATCGCCCACGCCAGCTGGGCGATCTTCGCCAAGAACGGCACCGACGCCACGACCGTTTCGCTGATGATCGCACGCGCCCAAACCAATCGAAACCGAGTCCTGGCCGCGGCTGGCGCGTATCACGGCTCGGCCCCGTGGGCCAACTTCCGGCACGACGGCGTCGCTCCGGAGGAGCAGGCCAACCTCCACTACTACCAGTTCAACGATGCGGCGAGCGTCGAGCGCGCGATCGACGAAGCCGGCGCGGCCAACATCGCCGCAATCATCGCCTCCCCGTTCAAGCACGATGCCGGACTTGATCAGGAGGAGGTCGACCCGGCGTTCGCGCGGCGCTTGCGCCAGCTGTGCGATGAGCTCGGGGCCGCGCTCATACTGGATGAGGTCCGGTCCGGCTTTCGGCTCAACCATGGCGGGAGCTGGGAGCCGCTCGGCGTCCATCCAGACCTGAGCGCCTGGAGCAAGGCGATCGCCAACGGCTACCCGATCGCCGCCATCCTTGGCGGCAGCGCTTATGCCGAGGCAGCGACGCGGATCTTCGTCACCGGATCGTTCTGGTTTCAGGCAGTGCCGATGGCCGCCGCCATCGCGACCATCTGGGCGCTCCGCGAACAGGACGCCGTCGCAACGATGGAGCGGGTCGGAAGCCGGCTGCGGAGAGGGCTCGATGAACTAGCTCGGAACGCGGGCGTCCCCATCAACCAGAGCGGTCCCGTCCAGATACCCAACGTGAGCTTTCCCGGCGATCGCGACTTCGCCAAGGCCAGCGCCTTCAGCGCCGCCATGCACGAGCGTGGGGTGATCATCCATCCGCGTCACAACTGGTTTCTATCCGCCGCGCACACCGACGCGGACGTCGACCGCTTCCTCGAGGCGGCTGAGGACGGGCTCCAGGTAATCGTTCAGTCCGAACGTACGAAGCCGGGTCCCGCGTCCTCGTCCTAACCGCCGACCATCACTTTGGGAAGCCGCGGCTTTCTGGCCACCTTCGGTGAGCTTCGTCATCTCGACTCAGAGCACGCCCCGGGTGCCGGCGGCCTCGGCCGCCTGCGCCAGCGTCCGCTCCTGCTCCACGACAGCACGACAGAGCTCCCGCCGGCCTTTCAGACTGAGCGCCGCGTTAGCGTGCAGATTCATCCGGTGTCCTCCTTGGGACTGAGGTGCTTGGCAGCTCTCAGCCTCCACGAAATGCCCGGTAGTCTCGACCGAGCGCCGCCTGCCACGCGACGTCTTCGCTCTCCGTGCGATGCTGGGTCTAGGTCGCGCACCGCGTCCACCAGGAGGTCGAGCATCCGTTCGAGCTGCTCGTGGCCGCCGGCCAGCGACGTCGCCGTGCACATCCCGACGACCGAGCGCGACCACGTCCTCGGCGTGGACGTCGGCGCGCAGGCTGTGATCTGCGGCACCGGCCTCGAGGATCTGTTGCACCGCGGCTGACAGCTCCTCGCGGATGCCGGGTACGGTGAATGCGCCGGAGGCGAAGACGGCCCGCAGGGTCTCGGCCATCTCACGCTTGGCGATGACGTAGCCGCGGAAGCGGTCCATCCAGGTCCGTAGCGCCAGTTCGGGTGTGAGGGTTCCCAGTAGCTCCGCGGCGCTCGCGCAGAGCTCATCCAGTTCCTGGCGATAGAGCGCCTCGACGAGCGCCTCACGGGTGGGGAAGTGGCGATACAGCGTGCCGATACCCACACCGGCGTCGCGGGCGATGTGCTCCAGCGAGACTGTTGCCTCACCTGAGGCGAACGCCGCGCGGGCGATGTCGAGCAGTCGCAGGCGGTTGCGCTCGGCATCGGCGCGCCGGCGTCGCTTCGGCTGTGGGCTTTCCGAGACGGACATAACTGGAGGACCCTCCGGTTTCATGGTACGCTTCAGCGGTAGCGGAGGCTCCTCCGTTTATCATCGCCCGGCGAACAGAACCTCGACAGACCGGCAGAAACCGGCGGGAGAACCCCCATGCCCGAGTCCAATTCCCATGACACCGCCCCCGGGTGGCACCGCCCGGCTTGGAGAGAGCCTCGTGGCCCGCATTGGTTTCGGGGTCATGCAGCTGGAACGCCTCGCCCCCAACCGGACGGCAGCCCTGGCGATCTTGACGGCGGCGACCGACGCCGGGATCGACCACTTCGACACGGCTGCGTTCTACGGGGATTGCAACGAGCTGATCAGGGAAGCACTGGGCGCCCGGCGAGACGGCGTCGTTCTCGCCACCAAGGTCGGCGCCGCTCGCAGCGCAGCCGGAGATCTCGTGCCCGGGCAGAAGCCCGAGGAGCTGAGGCGCCAAGTCGAGGACAACCTTGCCTCGCTCGGGACCGAGCACCTCGAGGTGGTGAACCTGCGCCGCCTCGATCACGCTCCCGGCATCCTCGCCGAGGGCGACCAGCTGGTCGATATCGAGCTGCAGCTGGCCGAGCTCGTAGCGCTACGCGACGCGGGCACGATCGGAGCCATCGGGCTATCCAACGTGTCGGCGCAGCAGCTTGAGCATGCCCTGCCCGCCGGCATCGCCTGCGTCCAGAACCTCTACAACCTGCTCGAGCGCGACACCGCAGACGTGCTAGAGGCCTGTCGCCACAACGGCGTGGCATGGGTGCCCTACTGCCCACTCGGGTCCGCCTTGCCCGGCCGAAGAAGGTCACCGACAATCTGACCGTGCAAGCCGTCGCCGCCGAGCTCGAAGCGACCCCCGCGCAGGTCGGTCTCGCGTGGCTGCTTGCCGAATACGAGGACACGTTCCTGATCACCGGTACCTCAGATCCCGCGCACTTGGCCGAAAACATCGCCGCCGGCGATCTGCGCCTCCCGACCGAGGCCCTCCAGGCGCTCAACCGTGTCGCGTCGGGCTAAAGCCCCGACCGGACAGACCCTCCACGGAGCATTTCACGAGGCCGGTCCGCACCATCGCATTGGTCATGGGCAGAAGGCTTCGGCTGGCTTGCGCTGAGGCGACTAAGGCTCGTCGGCGTGGACCTGGGTCGGCTCCGGGCCGATCGGGTTACCGCCGGGCCAGGCATCGCGGGCTCTGGACTTAGGCTGATCGGCACCGATCCCGCAGGTGACGGTGCGTTCGCCGTGCGGGCAGACACTGCGGGCATGGTTGACTTTCCGCGATGTCCAGCATGCCAGCGATGATCGATATGACGCGCTCGCGTGCGGACCGTGGCCAGCTCGCTGTCGCTCTCGCGGCGGTGGTGTGGTCGACCGCGGGCGTGCTCCAGCGCCAGCTGACCTCGGTTTCGGTAGCTACGCAGGTAGGGGGACGGGCGCTGTTCGCCGCGATCGCGGTCGCCGCGTATGTCGCGGTCGTCGAGCGAGGCCGAGTGGTCGAGGCGTGTCGTTCGATCGGCGGTGCGGGCGTTGGGTTTGCGGCCTGTGTAGCGGTTGCCTCGGGAGCGTTCATCGTCGCTTTGAATCATGCTTCGGTCGCCCAGGTGCTGTTCATCCAGGCAATCGCTCCGGTGTTGGCGGCGCTGTTGGGGCTCGTCCTGCTGGGCGAGCGGGTGAGCCCGCGCACCGCGCTGGCGATGGCCGTTGCGTTGCTGGGGGTGGGCGTGATGGTCGGCTCCCCGGGTGGCAGCGCGCTCGGTGATGGGCTGTCGCTGATGCTGGCGTTCGGCTTCGCCGGCGCGATCGTGATCGCTCGCCACCGCCGTGAGGTATCGATGGCGCCGGCCGTCGTTCTGGCCCAGTTGATGCTGGTGATCGGCGCGCTACCGATCGCGCTCGCCGGCGGCGTCACAGTGGCCGCGCCCGACGTGTTTTGGCTGGCGGTCTTCGGCGCCGGTCAGATCGGCCTCGGGTTGATTCTGCTCACCGTCGGTGCGCGGCTGATTCCCGCCGCCCAGGTCGCGCTGATCAGCCTGCTGGAGGTCGTGCTAGGGCCGCTATGGGTATGGCTCGCCGCCGGCGAGCGACCCGATGTTGCGACCGTCGTCGGCGGCGCGATCGTCACCGCGGCGGTCATTATCCAGGCTCGCGACGCCACCGCGCCGCGAGCCGTCCGTCCCGCCGGGGCCGAAGCCTCCGAGACCGAGCACCCGCCCCGCTGAGCCGACGGCGGCCTGTAACACCATTGCCGATACCTTTGCGACCCCAGGATTCGCGACGGCTTAAAGCTTCCCCCGCGTCGCGCTGTCATCGCCTGCAGCAGCCGTCACTCGCGGCGATTGCTCATGCACTGGATCACTCCACCGCGAACACTCAGGTGGGATCCCGTGTGTGCCCAAACCCGAGGGCTTAGCCTCGACGCTTGCGCGCGGACCTCCCCCGTGTGGTTGGCAGGTTGCTGTCAGGCTGCGGTGCTGCTCTGACCAGTTGCCAGACGGGCCATGGCGCTCAACAGGCGAGCGCACGATGCCTGCACCCCGTACCGCGCCGCATCCAACCCCAGCGCGGGCTCGTCCACCGGATACACGTCGCGCCGGCCGGCCGGGAGCTTGATCGGCAGATCGGCGACCGGGGTCACGACCCGCAGTGCGCGCTCCAGATAATGGCGGTCGGCGTCGCGCAGCGGCCTCTCGCGCAGGACGCCGGCGATGTCCCCATAGCGCCTGATGATCCCCGCCGCGGTGACGCTACCGACCCCCTTGAGTCCCGGAAGACCGTCAGAGGGATCACCCCGAAGGATCGCGAAGTCGGCATACCGGCGCCCAGGAATGCCGAAGCGGCGAGTCACCTCGGCTTCGTCGATGACCGAGAGCCCCGATTTCTCCGGGTACAGGACCCGGACTCGCGGGTCTTCCACCAGCGCGAATAGGTCCCGGTCACCGCTGGCGATCTCGACCGTCCCGGACGCGAGCTTGGTGAGCG
Organism: uncultured Solirubrobacterales bacterium; assembly: GCA_963754375.1. Lineage (GTDB taxonomy): Bacteria > Actinomycetota > Thermoleophilia > Solirubrobacterales > Solirubrobacteraceae > Palsa-465. Next base: position 95,760 of record CAVWFX010000008.1, on the reverse strand, counting down.
TCGCGATCACGTCCTCCGCCTCATGGTCGGCAACACCGACGAGATCGATCCCACTCGCGTCGAGAAGGTCGTGGATTGCCGGAATCTGCGGCGCCAGCCCCGCCGGAACCGGCTCCGCGACCCGATGGGACTTGTAGCCCGCGATCAGGTCCACGCGCCAATCCGGACGCCACGCCCAATCATCGGCGACGACGATGTGCTGTGGCTGGCGGTCATCGATAAGACGCCCCAACCGCTCCAGAAACCCGCGGATTGCGTTGACCTGCATCCCGTCAGCTGGGCTGGCCGTATCGCGAAAGCCGTAATAGGCGCGAAAGATCAAGCTTGATCCATCGATGAATAGCCAGTCACACGACACCCGAGCACGATAACCACCGTCACGCGGCGAGGCTTGCGGCGGCCGATATCCGAGTCACGGCGCTCGAGGATTCAGAACCGCTGCCAGGGTCGCCGAGCCGCTCGCGCGCCCCCGGTGAGAAACGGCTGGGCGGCGACCTCCGGGCGCCCCTACGGTAACCCGACGAGTCGCGCGGGATTCGCCTCGAGCTCGGTCGCGGGTGCCGCCTTGAGCGCATGGGTGAAGTCGCGATCCACTCGGCCGACGAGCGCGCCCAACTGATCGATGAACACGGGGCCCAGCACGTCAAGTTCGACCACCAATCGATAGGGCAGATCGTCGGCGCTGCCGTCGAGCAGCACGTCCCGTCCACCCGCGAGGTCTAGCTCCGGCGACATCAGCGCGATCTGGGCAAACATCGGGGGATCGCTGAGCTCGAGGACGAGGACCGGACGCTGCTCGCCGTGACGGGGTCCGTCCATTGGCTGTGCGATGCGCACGTCTCCGACCGAGATGTCGGCATCCGGTCACCTTCTGAAGGTCACGCGATTGGCGCCGCGCTGGCGAAGTCTGCATGGTTTTCAGTCCGCGGTCGGTGGGTCCGAGAGGGCGAGAGAGATTGTCTCCCCGCGGGGCTGCTCGCGGCCGGCGGCGTAGGCGGCCAGGAAGGCGGCCTCGCCCAGCTGGGCCTTACAGCGCTCCCAGTGGTCATTGCGTAGTTGCAGTTCGGTCGCGTCGAACATGTAACCGACACGTTCGAGGAGAGTGTCACCTGCCCCGTGGAGTCTTGCTGCGGCCGCAGGGTCCGGGCGCGTGAGTGCAGCGCCCACCAATGCCCTTCCCAGCAGGCTCGGATCGCCGTCTCGGTGAGCCGCGGTGACCGCTTCGCGGAACAGCACTGCCGCCGCGGTGCCCTCCCCGCAGGCATATCGGGCCCAGCCGAGGCTGCAGGAAACGATGGCGACCTCCGCTGACTCACCCAGGTCACGATGAATGGTGAGCGCCTCTTGGAGGCGAACGCTGGCGGCGGCAACATCTCCCGCGATGAAATCCAGCTGCGCCAGGTTGTGAAGCGCCACGGCCACGTGGTACGGGCTCCCGTGCCGCCGGCCAAGGTCGAGTGACTCTTCAAAGTCGGGTCGAGCGTCTCGATCGAGTTGCGCCAATGCCGCCCCGCGCACGCTGAGGAGACTCGCCAAGAGCCAGGCATCCTCTCGCTCTCGCGCGATCGCGAGCCCTTGGTCGGCGAGCTCCAGCGCGCGGGTCAAGTCCCCTTGGACCGCGTGCGCCCACGCCAATGATCTAAGCGCCTCCGCGGTCAGCTGGTGATCCTGATGGCGACGCCCGATCGCGAGCGACTCTTGCGCATGCTCCTGGGCGGTGGCGTAGTCGGCCAGCCAGGCGGCGTGAAGATGGCTGGCCGCGGCCAGCGCGTATCCGCGGTCCAGCGTAGGCTCGGCGGCTTCGGGTCGCCCGAGCTGGCGCGCGAGCGAATCGGCGGCCTCCGACGCGTGCCCGCGGACTCCCCAGAATTGCATCAAGGCAGCGGCAAAGCGCAGCCCCGGGCCTGGGTCCGAGTCGCGCTGGCACTCAGTCAACGCCAACCGCAGGTTGTCCTGCTCTAGTGACAGCCGGTCCAGCCAGGCCAGGCGGTCGGGTCCGGGCAGATTGGGAGCGGCAGTCTGAACGAGGCTCAGATAGTGATCGCGGTGTGACCGTCGCGCGGCGGCGACCTCTTCCTCTCCGCGCTCGCCGAGCTTGGCGGAGGCATATTCGCGGACCGTCTCCAGAAGCCGGTAGCGGCTGCCGTCCGCCGAGTCCTCGGCCTGGACCAAGCTCTTGTCCACCAGCGCATCAACGTGATCGAGGACCTCAAACTCGCTGATGTCCCGGCCGCTGCACACCGCCTCCGCGGCGGCGAGATCGAAGCCGCCGGAGGCAAATACCGATAGGCGCGCCAGCACGATCCGCTCGGGTTCCGACAGCAGCTCATACGACCAGTCGATCAGCGCCTGCAGCGTCTGCTGGCGCGGTAACGCCGTGCGCGAGCCGCCCTTGAGCAGCGCCATACGCCGATCCAGCCGAGCATTGAGATCGCCGATCGACATCGACCGCAACCGCACCGCGGCCAGCTCGATCGCCAGCGGGATCCCGTCGAGCCGGCGGCAGGCGTGCGCCACCGCTGCCGCGTTCTCGCCGTCAAGCGCAAACCCGGGCCGCTGCGCAGCGGCCCGCTGGACGAACAGCTGCACGGCCTCTGAGTCCGCCAGGACGCTGAGATCGTCGATCTCCTCAGACGGGATCGACAGCGACGGGACGCGATGGACGTGCTCGCCAGGGATCCCCAGCGGCTCGCGGCTGGTGGCCAGCACGAGGATGCCGGGACACCGAGCGAGCACCCCAGCGACAAAGCTCGCCGCCGCCTCCACCACGTGCTCGCAGTTGTCCAGAATGACCACCAGCCGCCGATCCGACAATCTCTCGTGAATGGCGTCGAGCGGGTCGCGGCCCGGCGCGACCGTCACCTCCAGAACTTCAGCTGTCCGCAGGGCGACCAGCATCCCATCCGTCAGCGAGGCGAGGTCGACGAACCAGACTCCGTCGCCGCTGCCGTCGAGCAGCTCTGATCCCAGCCTCACCGCCAAGCGCGTCTTGCCCACGCCACCAGTTCCGGTCAAGGTCACCAGGCGCGCGTTGGCCGCCAGGGCCCGCAGCCGCTCCAGCTCAGCCTCGCGGCCGACGAAGCTGGAGGGCTGGTCGGGCAGGTTGGTGCGACCGGTGCGCACGGTGCGCGGCGCCGGGAATTGATCTTTACCGCGCCCCTCGACCGGCAGGTGAAAGATCCGGCGTGCCGCCGGAAAATCCTTGAGCGCATGCTCTCCGAGGTCCTGCACCACCACATCAGCCAGTCCCGCCGTTGACTCGCTGATCAGGACTTGGCCGCCGTGGGCGGCCGCGCATAACCGGGCCGCATAGTGCACGTCGAGCCCCCAGTAGTTACCGTCTCGCACCCGCGGCGACCCGGTGTGCACGCCCATCCGTACGCGCACCTCCGCCGCGGCGGCCCAATCGTGCGCCGACAACACACGTTGCGCCGCAAGCGCGGAACGCACGGCCTGAGAGGCGTCCGCAAACGCGACAAAAAACGCATCACCCTCGGTGCTGACCTCCACTCCGTCGTGGGCCAGCCACACCTCGCGCAGTAACCGATGATGCTCGGCGAGAACGATGCCGTATTCGTCCCCGATCGAGTGCAGCAGCCGCGTGGAGCCTTCGATGTCCGAGAACAACATCGTGACGACGCCAACCGGAAGATCCGCGCGGGCCGAGGCGGTCATCGATCAAATCGTAATCTGCGCCGTGGTCTGACCTCACCTCGGAGGCTCTAGAGAAGCAGCGGTTCGGCTCGCCGGTGAGCCGCGGCGAAAGTCCCACGGACGTACCGCTCTCTTGCCGCCACTGTGCGTGGGCGGCATGCTGCTCGCGGCTGGCCCAGTGGAGGATCAACCAGACGTGTCCGGATCCTGGTCGTCGAGATAGACCTCGACCCCTTCGAACCGTCCCAGGCGCGCGTGGCGACGAGGATTTCCTTCAGTTCGTCCCGGAAACGTAGCTCGCTGCCGGGGTTCAAGGAGAGCAGCTCGAGCGACGGCATTCGGTACCTGGCCCAGGCTGCCCTACATCGCGCTCGGCGTCGTCTGGTTCGCGATCCACGGGCCTCGAGGGGCCCCGGAGTTAGTCGCCGGTCGGTATCACTCCGGCGGCCTCGACCATTAGCACCGCGGTCCGCTGCGGCGCCCGGTGCGATGCACGACGCCGCGGGGCACCGTGTACCCCTGGTGCTGGCCGAGCGTCACGGAGTCACGATCCTGGAGGCAGCCGGTGACCCTGGACCCCTTCCGCGGACACCGCGCAGTTCGATGCTGGTCGCGGAGCACCCTCTCGCGGCCGACTCAACCGGGGTGCTCCGACAGAAAACCGTGTAACAAACGATGTAACAAGGTCGGCAAATTCGACCCGATTCAGCCTGACCCAAAATCAGAAAAGCCCTGCAAAACGACGTGTAGCCAACGCCTTCGAAGCCTCTCATAACCCGAAGGGTCGCGGGTTCGAACCCCGCCCGCGCTGCTTCAAATCCGCTGGAAATCGAGGCCTCCGAGAGATCGGAGGTTTTGTCGTAGTGCACGACTGGCGGTTTGACGCGGTTTGATCCGGCAGCGAGGTGAGGCGACTTACGGGGGGAAACCGGGGGTCCAAGGGCCTCTTGTCGATATGACCGACAACCCCATGCCCGATCCGCTCGGAGAGCTCGCCGGTCGCCTTCTCGAGTGCGGCGGCGTCCTGAGCCAGATCGTCACACACATGATCCAATTCGAAGCGTCGGGGAGATCGGCGCCTGACGTCGCACCGATCCCGGATGTGGCCCATGACCAGGTCCGGGACGCCATCTCAGTTGTCAGGGAGCGCCATTCGGCATCCGAGATCGCGGCTGCGGCCTCGATGATCGCCGAGGCCACTGAGGCGATCTGCGAGAACATCGTCCTGGTCCCGCTACCGGATCTGGGGCCGCCACTGCCCCATCGGCGTGATGGCCATCGCCGCACACGATCCCGACGGCGACCACGGGGTGGGTGAGCCCCTGGCTGCGTCCTCTCCAAGGGTGAGCGTTGCGAGGGAAGCGGAACATCGTCCCTGCGAACTGCCGCCCGAAACCCGCCGCTCCTTCAGCCGCTTGGCGGCCCGCTCGCCGGTCGCTGACGTTCTGGCGAGTGCTCGCTCGGCGGCGAGTGGAGCGCAGCTTTTGAGTACTGATGCAGTTCGATTAGATTCAGTTCGATCCAGTCGGTACTGTCATCGTGTTGTCGGACGACGCTCTCATCGAGCAAATAGGGCGACGCCTCGCTGAGGCGGCTCCCGCGGATTCTCGGATCATCCTGTTCGGCTCCCACGCCCGGGGCGAGGGCGGCGCCGGATCTGATGTTGACGTTTTGGTGATAGAGCCCTATGTCGACGATCCCTTCGCGGAGTCCGTTCGACTGAGACGGGTCTTGGGCGCGCTCAAAGTACCCGTCGACGTGCTCGTATTTGCCCGAGAAGACGCGGAGCGGCGGGCTTCGGTCCGCGGCACAGTCGTAGAGCGTGCACTCCGAGAGGGTCGCGTCCTCGTTGACGCCTGAAGAAGCTGAAGAAGCGCGCAGGCTTCTGTTCGCCGCCCGGCTCAGACCTTCGGGCGCTAAAGACCCTGCTTGCTGATCCGGACCAATCCGACGACCTCGTCAACCGCCTCGCTGAGGCGGCCGTCCAGCCGCCGGGATCCGTGAAGAGCGCCGATTGGCTCACACCGTGGGCGGTCGCCGCGCGTTACGCAACCTTCGACACCACCCTCGACCGGTCCTCTGCGAGCATCGCCGCTATCGATGCGATCGACTGGGCCAGCGCGATCGTCAGCGATGGCTCGGGTAGCTGTTCGGGCGCACAAGGCGACAGCCTCAAGAGTTGACCGGGACGCCGGCGCCGCCGGCGTCGGCCAAGTCGTGAACCAGCCGGTCGAGGACCAGCTCCTCCGGCACGGTCACGCTGAGTCCTTGCACCAGACACTCGAGCGCGCCGCCATCAGCCGCGGACGGTGAGAGACCCATCTCCCCAAGCATCCCACGAAGAGATCCGGCATCGAAGCGCCACGGCAGCGCGTCATACCGCTGCTCAAGGTCGCGGAAAATCTGAACTCCAGCATCATCAAAGTCGCCGTGATGATGGATCTCGCCTCCTGACCGCCGGATGCAGGAGAACAGCAGTCGGACCGCGTCCGACGGGCGCCCGCCGGTGCAGACCAGTGGCGGGCAGTCGGCGCCGAGCGCTGCCTCAGCGGCGATCAGGACCGACGGGTTCTCGCAGCTGAAGCATGCGACCCCGTCCGGCCACCGAACTTCACTGTGTGACAGCTGCCCGTAGGTGAGGATCACATGCGTTCCGCGAGCGATCTGAGCGAGCTCCACCGCGGGGCCTGTCCCGAGCAGCGGCAGATTGAGTGCCGCCGCGTTGGAAGAGACGGGATCGACCTTCACGTTCCAGGCCGCCCACACCTCACGGGGTCTCGCGTCGTGGTTGAGATGCGCGGCCGCGGCCAGAAGCGAGACGGTGAGCTCGTGCAGCACAGTGCCGACGTCCAGCGCATGCGGGTCCCCGTCGATCAGTTCTGCGGCGAGCACAGTGCGCTGGATCGGTCGTGAGCTTTCCGCTTGGAGTCGGGCGACGACCTGCAACGCTTGCCGGACGATCGGTGCGAGCTGTGGGTGCACCCGGCCGGACCGCATCGCCTGATCGAGCCACGCCGCGATTGCCGGGCTGCGCCGCACGACCTCGTGCCCGTCGAGCCACGCACGAAATTCGGTCCGCAGCTCACGCCGTGCTTCACGCTCCGCCGGTAGGTCCCGCAGCGGCTCTCCGGCAACGCGCTCATACTCGCGTCGCGGATCGAAGCCGCACGACTCAAGCGCGGCCTCGAATTGCGACAGGGAAACCTGTAGGCGCTGGCCGGGCAGGATCGGCCTTCGGCGCGAGATCGACAACAGACCGTCGAGCGCGAACGCCTCCTCGGCACCCACGTCCTTCAGTACAACCGTCGCGTCTCCCGCCGACCCTCGCTGCTCGCGCTTGCGGCGAGCCTCCCGCAGCGCTCGCTCCAGTGCGGGACCCGGCGTGGACTCGCTCACACGAGCTGCTCCGACGACTCCATCTCGCGCAGAACCTCGCCGTCCCAGATGAACGGGATGGCGTGCACGCCAAAGCTGCTGTTCTCGCGGTGCAGCTGGTAGATCGCGAGCTGGGGCACGGATCGGTACGTGCCCCACAGCTCGTGGGAGGTCATGACCACATCCAGATCGAAGGCGACCGTTGCCTCGAGCACGCGCTCGCGCGTCTCGTCGTCGATCCCGGACAGGGCCTCGTCGAGCATGATCAGCCGCGGCGCCTGCGCATCGCCGTACAGCGCCGCTGCCGCTGCGAACAGCGGGAGATGGATCAGCACGGATTGCTCACCTCCGGAGCCCACGGCATGCCGCTGCTTGGTCAACCGCAACCGCTCACGGCCGATCTGCTCATACAGCCCGAAGGCGAACCACCTCCGGTAGTCGAAGGCACCCATCAGTGAGCTGGCCATCGGTCTCGGCTCGCCGGCGGCAACGTGCTCTCGCCGAGCCGTTTCGATGCGACCACGGAAGAACGCGATCAGGTTCTGGCGTGCGTTGTCATCCAGGTGCCGTACGTCTCGTCGCAACAGCGCCAGCGCCGCCCGCTGCGTGTTCTGGTCGTCCTCGAGCGGGCGCCAGTCGAGTTGGACAAGCTTGCCTGCGGCCGTTGGACTCAACTCCAGGACAGCATTCATCTGCCCGACGCGTCCATGGACCTCGTGGATCCGATGGCGGAGGTGGTCGGCGATCTCCTCGACGAGCGCGTCGTTGAAAACCCTCCGTTCCTCGGCGGTGACAATCTGCTCGCGGTCTGCGATCTCGGCGCTCAACGTGTCGAGGATCTGTCCGAGCGTCTGCTCGGCGCCGCTCTCGGTCACGCGAACGAGCAGCAGAGCGTTGTCGCCCCGAGTCGCGTACGCGCCCATGTCGGACTCGGCCAGCTCTCGGTCGAGCAGCTGGACACCCCGCTGGACCTCGATGCCCAGCTCGCCGGTCGTGCTCCGGACCGACCAGCAGCTCGGCGGGAAGCGCGCGCGTGACCTCGAGCGTCCGCGTGAACGTCCAGTTCGCTGCCTGCCCCAGGTCCTCCGGAGCGCTGTCGCCGAGTACGAGCATCAGGACCCCAGCCTGGGCGAGCTGACGGAACGCGACGCTCGCGTCCTCGCGCCGAGCGCGCGCGTTCTCATGCTCGGCCGAGCAGACATCGACATCACTCTCCAGCTCGGCCGCCGCTATCAGGCCTTCTGGGCCTGCTCGCCGGCGCGCCGCAATGTGTCCCGTGCGCTCCTCAGCTCGGTCGTCACCGTCTCGTGGCGGCGGCGTAGCTCTTCACCTGTGGCACCGAGCGCGGCCTCTCGAGCCGCGTGTTCGGCGGTCAGCCGTTCGGATTCGGCCTCCTCGTCTCGGGCGCGCGGTCGAGCTCCGGCCGGCGTCGCTGGGCTTCGGCTAGGCGCTCGCCGATGGTCTCCGCGGCCTGGGCCTCGCGCTCGGCGAGCTTCCAGGCGTTGGCGACCGTCACCGCGGCGCCGGCAAGTTCGGCTGTGGCGTCGCGCAGGCCCATCGAGGGCTTGGTCGTCGAGTCCGTGCGGGCAGGTCATGGGTGGCCGCATGCTCGCGGCGCGCCGCGTCGGCGGCGATCTCCGCGTCGGCGGCTTCATGGGCATCGGCCGCGGCGTGCTCGTGCGCGCGGGCCGCCTCTGCCTCGAGCGCGGCGACGACCTTCACTGCGTCGATCGCCGAGTGACCGCATCCACCGTCGGGAACGCCGCGAGCTCCCGCTCGAGCCGTCGCACGGCGTCGGTCGAGTTCGTTCAAGCTGAGCGTCGTGCGCCGCGACCTCGGCCTGGCGCTCGGTGATCGTCGCACGCCGTTGCTCGCGATCGCGCCGCCCGCCGCGCCTCGCGGGCGGCCGCCCCGACGTGCTCGGCGCTGTGCTTCGCGCCGCGGCCGTGAGCGGTCCGAGCCGAAACCGACCGTCGCGGTCAACCCACGGGCCGGATCGTGCTCGCCAAGACCGATCGAGTCCAGCAGCCGCGCTATGACCTCGGCTGCGACCGGCTGGTCCGGGACGGGCGTCAGGACGTCGCAGCAGACCAGCTCCGGGAGCCGGCCGCCACGCAGCACTACGTCGGCGAGTGCGGGATCAGCCGAGCCCGCCGCTCGGTGTCACCCAGGCGTCGAGCAATCCCGCCGCTTCAAGCGCCGCCTCGAGCCCAGCTCGCTGGCTGCGGAGACGAGTTCTCGAAGTCGACCAGCCGCCACAGTGGGGCGCCCTGCCGGTTGTCGCGGTCGGAGCGCGACCACGCGGGGCCCGGGACCGTCATCGCGGGCGGCCGCGAGCCGCTCGATCTCGGCCTCAGCCGTGTGGACGCGCCTCGACTGCGATCTCCGGGCGGCGTCGCCGCGGATCGCTCGTCGGCGAGCGCCCCGCGCACCCTGTCGGCAGCGCCGACAGGGCTGGGGCGGCGGGCTCCCTTCGTGGGCGAGCCCCAGGCTCGTCGCGAGCTCGCTCGTCGACGTCGAGCTCTACCAGTGCCCCACGCCAGCTGCCGCGAAAGCGACCGATAAGACGCGACCGCGCCTCGCTCGAGTTGCTGCTCGCACGCTGCGCGTCGGGCCAGAGTCCGCTCGAGCTTTGCCGCCGCGGCTCGTTCTCAGCGCGCGCTTGTTCGGCGCGTTCCGAGGCGCCGTCGCGACTCGCGCAGCAGCTCTCGGTGGCGATGGAGCACGTCGCGCCAGTCGGCGGCGAGCTCGCGCAGAAGCGAGCTCCATGTCTCCGCCTCAACGCACCGTCCGAGCAGTTGGTCTGTGAGGATCGCGACTCGCCTAGCGAGCCCGGCGCGGCCGGCGAGCGCGATCGCGGACTCAAGCTCGCCGTTGGCGCGCTCGCGCTGATCAGCCGCGGCCGCCCGGGCGGTGATCAGCTCCGCCTCGAGCGCGCCGGCGCTTGCCGCCGGCATCGTCCGCGCGCGCTCGCGCCGCGGCCGCAGCGCGCGTCTGGCGTGTCGGCCTGACCGCGGAGCGCCTCCACTTCGGAGACCGATGACCACGCCTCCGAGCTGATAAGCGCGAGCTCCTCAGCGCTCAGCCGCTTGGCGGCTGCGCCCTGCGCCGTCGCGGCGGCGTCCGCCCCCTTGGCCCGCGCGACCTCGGCTTCCAGCCCGGCGCGTATGGCGCGCAGCTTCTCGGCAGGTTGTCGACGGCGGTCTGCGCCTGACGCAGCGCCTCCGATCGCTCGCGGACGGCCGCCCGGGCGTATGCGCTGTACGTGCGCTGGTGAAAGCGGCGAACCCGCTCGCGCACGTCGCGCAGCCGCTCGAGCTCGCGCTCGAGCGTTTCCAGCTGCTCGAGACCACCGGCGAGCTTGCGCATGAGCCCTTCGTCGATCTCGGGCAGGCCCACGGTGAGCTGCTCGGCTACGCGATCCGGATCGAGCGTCTTGGACAGATGCGGCCGGCGAAGATCGCGCATCAGCCGCAGCATCGTCTGGTACTGCGGCTCGCCGCCGAACCCGAACAGCAGATCGTTCAGGCGCGCGCGATAGTCGCGCTGGCTGTCGAGCAGCTCGCCGTCGTCGCCGAGCGCCGCGGCCAGCTCGGCCTTGGCGATCGGCTCGCGGCCCCGCAACAGTCAGGTCGACCCCGACGCGCCCGGCCGCGCGCGATGAAGTACCAGCGCGGGACATCGGCGACGATCACGGTGCGCGCGCATTCCGATCCCGGCGGTGAGCCGTTGCAGTGCGCCGGTCTCGTCGAGCCGCTCGAACTCGAGCCAGACGTAGCCCATGCGCTTCTCGTCGCCGGTGCAGCCGACGAGGTTCCACTTCATGTCCTTGTGGATCGGAGCCGAACGGATCGAGCTTGCTCGGGACTGATGTCGCCGTCCAGGCAGAACGGGAGCAGCAGCTCGAGCGCCTTGGTCTTGCCCGAGGTGTTGTGGCCGCGAAGCAGGAGCCGCCCCCGGCGAAGTCGAACACCTGGTTGGCGTACTCGTAGAGGTTGATGATCCCGGCGCGCCGCGGACGCCAGCGTCCGGAGCTCGGACTCATCGCTGCGCTCCCGCGGTCCGCACGGTAGGCGAGCGAAAGCGCGCTGCCAGCGCGCTCGGCACGATGCTCCCGCTGCTGCTCAGGCTGGCCAGGCCGCACGTCGAGCAGCACGTCGAGCGCCGCGGTGGTGAGCGCTGCGACCTGCGCAGGGTCATCGCGATCGCGTCCCCAGTGTCCGCCGTGCTCGGCCACCAGACCTGACACAGCACTCGCAGCGCCTCGCGGCTCAGCTCACCGCCGGACCCGGCCTCGGCAAGCCTGTCGCAGAGCAGCAGCGCCACCTGCTTGACCGCAGCGTTGGTCGGGAACGGGATGTCGGTGAACGCGCGGTCGCCGACGACAAGGGCGCTGCCCTCGGCACGCCGCTCGATCGCATACCCCGTCGCTGCGGCGACAGCGCCCTCGATCCTGGCGCGCTGGCCGAGAAAGTAAGTTCGTTCGTCTTCGTCGAGGTCGGCAATGAGAAGCGCGGGATCCTCGGTCAAACGGCGCGCGAGCCGCTCGGCGCGGGCGCGGTTCTCGCCCTCGACCGTCGGCGGGTGGCGGGTGGCTTCGTCGAGCAGCTGATCCAGCTCGTCGCCTGCAGCGCGGCGGTCGGGTCGCGCAGCAGCAGCGCGAGCCGGCGATGGTCGACCGTGAACAGCGCCTCGTCCTCGCTTGATCCCGACGCGCGAAGCTCGCGTGCGAGCCCGATGTGTGATCGAGCACCCGCCAGGAGCAGAGCAGATCGAGGCCGTCGGCAAACGCCGCTCGCTCTCGCCGCTCGCGGAAATCGATCGTGATCGGAGGCTCGACGTCGGCGCCCGCGTGCTCGACCTGCGTGGCGAGCTCGCCGATCGCGGTCTGCGCCCCGCCGCGCTCCAGCGCGACGAGCGTGAGGAGCAGGAGCACGCAGGCGCGGTCGCTCAGCTGCGGCCACTCGTCGGGCGGGCGCTGGCGTCCGGAGATCGAGGCCGGCCGGACCCGCAGCGGACGTCGCAGGCCGTCCGGGGTCGGCGGACCTGCTGCCCGCGCCGCGGTGCTTCCGACCTCGAGCCGGTATCCGTAGGTCGATTGCAGTTGGCGCGCAAGCTCGCGCTCGTGGCGCCGGACAAGGCGTACGCCGGGTCGTCGGCGCCGACGAACGGGGCGGCCAGGAGCGCTCGCGTCGCTTGGGTCTGCTCCTCGCGGTCGTCGAGTTCTCGCGTCATCGGCTGACCACCTCGATCTCAAAGTCGGGCAGGTCGAGAGTTCCGTGCGGGGCCTGGAGCCGAGTGCGCTCCCGGCTCGGCTCCTTTGGCGGGCGAAGCACGATCGCGGCGCGACCGTCGATGGAGCTCGCGCGTCGGCGCCCGTCGGGTCCGCGGCAGCTCTCGTAGGCCCGCCCGATCCAGCCCAGCAGATGGCGGAACTCGCGCGCGATCAACCCGCGTGAGCGATGACAGCTTGGTCGGGCCGCGCGCGGACATACGAGCGAGCAGTTCGTCGAGCTCGCGGCGCTCTGCCGCCCGGTGCTCCTCGAACCGCTGCGACTCTCCGAGAGGTCACGGATCTGTGCGCCGCGTCCGGTCCTGGCGTTCGATGCCCGGGGTGCGGAGGTAGGCAACGACCGGCGCGGGCGGCGCCTCGTGCCAGGAGGTACGGCCCCGGTCCGCGATCTGGTCGGGGTCGGCCTCGGGACACGCGACGTGGCGCGGAGTGCGCAATCCGAATGCGGCTCGGATCCACGCCGGTGCCTCTCCAGGCGGCGCGGCGGCCACATGCGAAGCAAGGTGCAGCAGGACACCGGCGCGGTCGACGCGGAGGGAACGGCGCTCGATCAGGCGCTCGGCGATGGCGAGCACCGCCCGGATCGCATCGACGACCTGGTCGTTCAGTGTCCGCCACGGGGAGCCGGAGTCATCAGAGCCAACAAACCAGCCGCGGAGCCCTTGCCAGCGCTCGAGCAGCTCAGCCTGCCGGCGCGCTTCGCTGCTCCTCGACCGATGCGCCGCCCGGCAGCGCGACGAAATGCCTCCGCCGCGACGATCCGCCGCACGAGCTGCTGCGGACTGTGGCCGTCGATCTGCTCGAGCAAGGCGAGGATCTCCGCCGAGTGTTGCATCCGGCTGCGCTTGAACCCCTGCAGGTGCTCGAGCAGCGCTGCCTTCCCGCGCTGAAATTCATCCTCGCCGATCTGCTCGACGCTGCGCATCAGATCGCCAAGGGAACGCATGAACGTCAGCGCACCGGTGTGCAGCGCCTCGACCTCGGCGAGCAGCCGCTCGAACAAGGCCCTCAGCTGCGTCCCGTCCGGCTGGTCTAGGTCGAGTTCGTTCGCCAGCTTGGCAAGCGCGTCCCGGATTCCCGGGAGCCGCGCGGTGTCGAGACGCCCGATCTCATCGCCGAGCGCATCGAGCCGGGTGAGGAGCTCCTCGGTCAGGCGGCCCGCGGGTGTGACGTCGTACGTGTATCGGTTCCGGCGCCACTCGGCGGCGGTAGATGCGAGGCTCGCGTCGTGGTCGCGCGCGACCGCGCCCCAATGGTCGAGCGCCCCGAGGCGCTGCTCGAGCCAGTCGAGATCGACGTTGCGGGCATAGCGTTCCCGGAGCCGGTCTGCGATCTGGGCGGGGCGGAGTCGCAGGCCGAACGCCTGATGTTCCAGATACAGGATGCGCATGATCCGCCGGTACGTTTCGGCCTCATCGGCGGTGGCGTAGCGGAGGACCTGGTGGGCCCCCAGGCGCTCGTCTCCAGCTGTAGGGGAGCCGTCGCGGGTTAGGCGCGTGTCCGCCGGGATGGGGTCGCTCGCGCCGACGAGCTGCAGCGCGGACTCTATGAGCGCCGGGGAAAGCTCAGGTTCCATCTGTTTTGGATTGGTGGTTGGGTGCCGTCTCCGCCTTCATGAGGGATGACAGAGCGAGCTCCTCCAGCACGTGGGGTGGCGGAGCAGTTCGTGCGAGCGCGTCCGTTGCTTGCCGAGCGATGGCCGGGAGCTCGATGTGGTGCTCGACCAGGTTTGCAATCTCCTGCTGCTGCTCGACCGTCAACGCCCGCGGGACGGATTGGTGTGTCCGGCGCCGCTCAGTTGAGGGGACACGCCCGCGGGTCACGGTGGCGTTGAGCACATCAGCCCCAATCTGCAGGACCCACTCGACGGCGAGCTCCCCCTCGGGCGCGAGATCCCACTGGGTGTGCGCCGTCGCGAACGTCTCCGTTGCCAGGTCGTAGGCGAGCGCGGGGCTGCGAACAGTCCGCACGAGCACGGCGAGAACAGGCGCGAACCAGCGGCGGGTGAACGAGCTGAACTCGGGCTGTTCGACTTCCTGATCCGAAATCTCCCCCATCATCATCAGGATCGCGCCAGGGGCGGACGGACCCGGGGCGATCACGGTGTGCGGAGAGTCCTAGGCCGATGGTCCGTGAAGCGCAATTAGTGTTCGAGCTGCTCTCCCCGGGCTCCAATGTCGGCCGGCCCCGTGGAGGATCTGGAGTAGTCGGCGCCATCTCCTCCCGGGCATGTATCTCGGCGGTGCACCGATCGACATCGTCGTCCTCGCGCGAGACGACGCTGACCGTCGAGCAGCTGTGCGAGGACCGTCGTGGAGCGGGCGCTCCGCGAGGGGCGGGTTTCGGGTCATAGCCCGAAGGCCGGGGGTTACAGCTCAGACGTCCTGGTAGACCGTGATCGCCTCGGTGTAGAACTCAATCGCTGCCCGGCCCTGCTCGTGCGGACCGTAGCCGGATTCCTTGGAGCCACCGAACGGCACGTGGACATCGGCCCCGGCGGTCTGTGAGTTGACGTGCAGGATGCCGGCTTGGAGCTCGTCGAGACAGCGCTGGGCGGTCACAAGGCTGGTGGTGAACACGGCGGCCGAGAGGCCGTAGCCGACGTTGTTGGCGCGCTGGACGGCGTCGTCCAGCGAGGTGAAGCGATACAGGCTGGCGACCGGCCCGAACACCTCCTCGCGGGACAGGAAGGCATCGTCGGCGACGTTCTCGAACAGGGTGGGGGAGATCAGGTAGGCATCGGGATCGGCCCGTTCCCCGCCGGTGATGACGGTGCCGCCCTCCTGCCGGCCGCGCTCGATCCCGGCCAGCACGGCCTCGAACTGGCGCTCGTTGACCAGCGGTCCGACCTCGGTCTCGGGGTCGGCAGGGTCGCCCACCTTGCCGTCGGCGATCCGCCTCAGCAGGCGGTCACGGAAGTCGTCGTAGACGTCGTCCTGGACGAAGATGCGGCGCGTGGAGGTGCACTTCTGTCCCGCGGACCAGAAGGCTCCGGCGTAGGCCGCCTCGACCGCGGTCTCGAGCTTGGCGTCGGCGGCGACGATCAGCGGGTTCTGTCCTCCGAGCTCGAGCTGAACGCGCTTGCCGAGGTTCGCCGCCTGGTCACGCACTCCGCGCCCCACCGGCCCGGAACCGGTGAACGAGATCGCCCGGACCCGGGGGTCGCTGACCAGCGGCTCGCCCGCCTTGGCGCCACCGATGACGACGTTGAGCACGCCGCTGGGCAGCTCGGCCTCCTCAAGCGCCCGGGCGAGGTGCAGGCCGGTGAGGGGGCTGTCCTCGGCGAGCTTGAGCACCACCGTGTTGCCGTAGGCGAGGGCCGGCGCCATCTTCCACGTGGGGATGGCCGCGGGGAAGTTCCACGGCGTGATGAGACCGACCACCCCCAGCGGACGCCGGCGGGTGTAGACAATCGCCCTGGCCGCCGACTGCTCGTAGACCTCGCCCAGCGGACGCCAGCCCTCGCCGGAGAAGAAGCGGAAGATCGCCGCCGCGCGCCCGGCTTCGATCCGGGATTCACGGACGGGCTTGCCCATCTCACGCGTCATGTCCTGCGCGATCTCCTCGAGGTTGGCCTCGATCACGTCGGCGGCCCGACGCAGGTAGGCGCCCCGTTGCGCGGCCGCGAGCCCCGACCACTCAGGCCGGGCGCGCTCGGCAGCCTCGGTTGCGGCCTGCACGTCGTCGCCGCTTGAGTCAGGGAACTCACCCACGATCTCCGACGGTCGCCACGGGTTGGGACGCTCATAGGTAGCGCCGTCACGGCTGGTGGTCCACTCGCCGGCGATGAAGTTCGCCGGTCGCAGCTCGGCAGCGGTCTCAGACATGAGCGCTCGCCTCCTGTCCTGATTGAGTTTCAGCTGGGTCGCCCACGGGGTTGCGCAGCACGCCGATCCCCGGAATGCGGATCTCCACCGACAGCCCCGGGGCCAGGGTGACTTCGTCGGTGGGGACGATGCCGGTCCCGGTCAGAAGCACGCTCCCGGCCGGCACCGGGTTGTCGCGGGCCAGATATTCGGTCAGCACCGACAGCGACCGGCACATGCTCGCGGTCGATGTCCTGTCCTCAAACACCGGCCGGTCCTCGGAATCGAGGATTCGCAGCTCGATCTCGTAGGTGTCAGACCAGTCCCGCGGGACCAGCAGCGCCGGACCCAGTGCACACGCGCGACCGTAGATCTTGGCCTGGGGCAGGTACAGCGGGTTGGCACCCTCGATGTCCCGCGAGGAGACGTCGTTGCCGATCGTCACCGCCAGCGGTTCGGCGCCCCGGCCCAGCACCACCGCCAGCTCGGGCTCGGGCACCGTCCAGGCCGCGTCGCTGCGGGCCGCGATCGGCTCGCCGGGTCCGACGGTCCGCCGGCCGCCCGCGTCCTTGAGAAACAGCTCGGGGCGCTCGGCGTCGTAGACGAGGTCATAGACGTCATTGCCCCGGCTCTCGGCCCGGCGGGCCTCGCGGCTGCGCTCGTAGGTAACCCCGGCCGCCCAGGTCTCGGGTGCCGTGACCGGCACCAGCACGGCCCACGGCTCGGGCAGCTCGAAGGTCTCGGTGTCGACGATGGGGACCGTCTGCACCGGTTCGGGCAGCTCGCCGGCCTGCAGCACGGCAATCACGTCATCGTGGTCCAGGACCCCCAGCTCGTCTCCAGCCACGACCCCGGCACGGGAACGGCCTTCCTCGTCACGAACTCGGAGCAGTCGGACTCCGGCGATCGTGGCGCTCATACCCTTGAAACCTCGCTGACGCCGGCCCAGGCGGCACCGTCGGGAAACGCGAACTCCGCCAGCGAATCCGGGCGCATCTCGATGCTGTAGCCCGGTGCCTCGGGCACCACGTAGCGTCCGTTGGAGATCAGGACGGGAGCGACGAAGTGCTCGTGCAGCTCGTCGACGTACTCGATCACGCGGTCGTCGAGCTCGGCGCCGATGGCGATGTAGTCGATCAGCGACAGGTGCTGCACGTACTCGGAGAGTCCGATCCCGCCGGCATGGGGACACACCGGACGCTCGAAGTGCGCGGCCATCAGCAGCACTGCCAGGACCTCGTTGACCCCGCCGAGGCGGCAGGCATCGAGCTGGCAGAAGTGCAGGGCGTCGGCCTGCATGAACTGCTTGAACATGGTGCGGTTCTGACAGTGCTCTCCGGTGGCGATTCGGATCGGCGCCACCTCGCGGGCGATGCGGGCGTGTCCGAGCACATCATCGGGACTGGTCGGCTCCTCCATCCAGAACGGGTCGAACTCGGCCAGCCGCTGGATCGAGGTGATCGCCTCCTCCACCTCCCAGACCTGATTGGCATCCATCATCAGGAAGCGGTCGTCGCCGATCTCCTGGCGGATCATCGTCGCCCTGCGGACATCGTCGTCCAGCGGGCCGCCCACCTTCATCTTCACGTGTGTCCAACCCTGTTCGACGGCGGCCCGGCAGCGAGAACGGACCTCGTCGTCGCTGAAACCCAGCCAGCCGACCGAGGTCGTGTAGGCCGGCAACCCCAGGCCGCGAATCTCGGCCTCCCGAGCCGGCTTGCCGGACTCGCGTGAGCGCAGGAGCTCGACGGCCTGCTCGGGTGTGAGTACGTCGCTCATGTAGCGAAAATCGACACAGCCGACCAGCTGCTCGGGAGTCATGTCGGTGACCAGCTGCCACAGCGGCTTGCCCTCGGCCGTCGCCCACAGGTCCCACACCGCGTTGACCAGCGCCGCCGTGGCGAGATGCACCACACCCTTCTCCGGTCCAAGCCAGCGCACGTGCGAGTCTCCGGTCAGCGAGCGCCAGAACCCCCGCTGATCGGCGGCCAGGTCTGACAGCCGTCGTCCCTTGACCAGCGGTGCCAGCGCATGGATGGCGGCGACGACGATCTCGGTACCGCGACCGATGGTGAAGGTCATCCCGTAGCCCCGCAGATCCCCGTCGGTCTCGAGGATCACGTAGGCCGCGGAGTAGTCAGGCGCCTCGTTCATGGCGTCCGAGCCGGCCAGCGTCCGCGAGGTCGGGAAGCGCACATCGCGCACCTCCACATCGGTGATCAGGCAATCCCGCACTTGTTTTCGCCTACCCACGTCGGGCTGGGTGCAACCGCACTTCACAGCGCCCCGGCTCGGGTCGGGGCGGCCCGCCGGCAGCGCCCCGCGCTCAGGCGTTTGCCGGGTGTCGGCTCGGGTATGACGAGTCTGTCGAGGCTCGAGGAGAACGCACGATGAGCAGGCAGCGCCCCGCATCGCTGATGGCTGCGGTGTCGTCATGAACGGGGAGGTCGCGGTCGTGACCGGAGCCGGCTCGGGGATCGGGCGCGCCACCGCGCTGCTTTTCGCCCGCGAGGGAGCGCGAGTGCTCGCCGCCGACGTCAACCGCGCGGCCGCCGATGAGACCGCCGCCGTGGGCGGCGACGCGGTCCGCGCCGCCGAGGTCGACGTCACCGACGAGGCCTCAGTGGAGGCTCTGTTTCACACCTGCCAGGAGAAGTTGGGAGCGCCGGCGGTGCTGGCCAACATCGCCGGGGTGGGCTCGACCACCAGCGTTCCCGACACTCCGCTGGAGGTGTGGGAGAGCGTGTTCGCCGTCAACGCCCGTGGCACCTACCTCTGCTGCAAGCACGCGCTCCCGCTGATGATCGCGGCCGGCGGCGGCTGCATCGTGAACATGGCCTCGGTCGCCGGCCTGGTCGGCCTCAAGAACCGGGCCGCCTACTGCGCCTCCAAGGGATCGGTGATCGCGCTCACACGAGCGCTGGCGGTCGACCACGTCGACGACAAGGTCCGCGTGAACTGCATCTGCCCGGGCACTGTCGATTCACCCTGGGTGCGGCGGCTGCTCGACGACGCCGGGGAGGACCTGGACGCGCTGGTGGCCCGGCAGCCCCTGGGACGTCTCGGTGAGCCGGAGGAGATCGCCGCCTCCGTCCTCCATGTCGTGTCGGCGGGCTTCATGACCGGCTCCGCGCTGGTGATCGACGGGGGGCTCACGGCGGCCTAGCCGCCCGCCGGCCTAGTCGGATCCCGCGTCTTCGGGCGGGTCGGGGCTGGCCACGTTCGTCTTGCCGACTGCCTGCAGCGCCGTGGGCAGGATCGTGAGCTCGGGCACGTGGGCGCGGGGCGGCAGGCTGACCGCGAACAGGCACGCCGCCGCCACGTCCTCGGGTTGGAGCATATGGGAGCGAATCTCGGTCGAGGGGGGCGCGGGCCGGCGGTCGAGAATCGGGGTATCGACCAGACCGGGGAGCACGGTGGTGAAGCGCACGCCGCGGGCGTGCTCCTCAAGGGCCGCGGCGCGTCCGAAGGCCAGCAGGCCCGCCTTGGCCGCCTGGTAGGCCGACCCCGACGGGTCCGGCCAGCTCCCTGAGACCGAGCCGATCAGCACCACGTCGCCATGACTGGCCCGCAGCGCATCGAGCAGCGCATGGACGACGTTGAAGGCGCCGGTGAGATTGACCGCGAGCATCATGTCCCAGGCGTCCGGAGTGAGGCGGTCCAGCGAGCGCTCGGGCAGGTTGGTTCCCGCGGCGATGACCACCGCATTGACCGGCCCGCGCGCGGTGAGCTCCTCGGCCAGGCTGTCCACGGCCGCCCGGTCGACGACGTCGAGCTCGTGACCGGTCACCGCGGCGCCCAGCTCCGGCCGCCGCCGCGCCGCCGCGTGGACCTCGTACCCGGCATCGGCGAACGCCCGGGCCGCCGCCGCTCCGATTCCGGAGGAGGCGCCGACCACCAGCGCGACCCGGCCGGAGGGCGGTCCAGAGCTCAGGACGCGCGTCCCGCGCCGGCGAGGAACACCTTGATCTGATCGGTCGGACCCTGCACCAGACGGGCGAACGAGTCGGGTCCCGCTTCGAGCGGTAGCACCGGTGACAGCTCGCCCAACGAGGCGCGGCCGGTGACCAGCAGCTCCAGCGCCCGCTCGAAGTCGGCCATCGTGTAGGCGTAGGAGCCGAGGACGGCAACCTGGTTGCGCACGAGCGTGTGGAAGCTGAGCGTGGTTTCGTCGGCGGCCAGGCCGATGCAGACCACCCGTCCGCCGCGGCGGACCAGTTCGACGGCCGCGGCCCGCGTCGCCTGGGCGCCGACCGTGTCGATCACCAGGTCGGCGCCGAGCCCTTCCGTCGCTGCGCGGGCCGCAGTGGCGTCGGCGAAGGCCGCGTGGGCGCCGAGCGAGAGCGCGCGCTCGCGCCGCGCGTCCTGGGGCTCGACCACCGCCACGTGGGCAAGCTCTGAGAGCAGCGCGGCCTGGAGCGTCACCAGTCCGATCGTCCCGGCGCCGATCACCACCGCGGAGGCGGCGTCGTACCCATCCAGCCCGAGGCGTACGGCGTGGACGCCGTTGGCCAGCGGTTCGGTCAGCGCCCCGGAGCGGATATCGAAACCGTCAGGCAGCGCGCGCAGATTGGCCGCGGGAGCGCGGACGAGATCGGCGAACGCCCCGTCGTGGTGGATGCCGATCAGCGTGCGCTGCGCGCACAGGTTCTCCTGGCCGTCCCGGCACAGCCGACAGCGCCCGCATCCGGCGATCGGGTTTACGGTCACCTGCGCGCCCAACCAGTCCTCGGCATCCGCGCCGGTCGCGACCACCTCGCCCGCGAACTCGTGCCCCATGATCAGCGGCGGCGTGCGGTTGCCCATGTGGCCGAGATAGCCCTCGACCTCCGAGCCGCAGATGCCGACGGCTCCGGGGCGCAGCACCACCTCCTGAGGACCGGGTTCGCCGGGCACCGGGCGCTCGGCGACCTCCATCTGCTCGGGTCCCTGCCAGACGATCGCTCTCACGACGCAGCGAGTTCGGCTAGACGATCGCGATCGGACGCACCATCGAACCGGTGGCACCGCGGATCGACACGGGCAGGCACATGAAGCAGAACTCGTAGACGCGATCTCGAGCCAGCTCCTCGCAGTTGACCATCTCGAGGATGAAGATCCCGCGCTCGACGAGCAGGGCGATATGGACAGGGTGCGGGTTTCCGGGAACGGTCGAGGGGAGCACCTCGAGCGATTCGGTGTCGCCGGCGACCGCCACCACGCCCTGGTCGGCGAGCCACAGCGCCGCGTCGCGGTCGATCCCCGCCTGCTCGTGGGCGGCGATGAAGTCCGGGTCCGGCCACCCCGACAGGTATCCGGTCCTGATCACCGCGACGTCGCCGGCATGGAGCTCGACACCCTGGTGTCGGCACGCGTCACGCAGCTCGTCGGGTCCGATCGGCGTGTGTGCCTCGAGGGCATCGACACCCCGGAATCCGGGCACGTCGATCAGCGCGCCGCGGGCAACGATCGGCGGGATGTCGGTGGCATCGTCACGCAGCGGACCGAAGTCCCCCAGGTCGCGCTCGGCGGAACCGCCCCCGAACCAACTGTGGTCGTCGCCGCAGGTGATATGCGAGAGAGCGTCGATGTGGGTCCCGGAATGCACGGTCCCCATCACCATCTCGCTCTGCCAGTGAAACTTGACGTCGTTGTCGGCAATCCATTCCTGGTCGCCCTGGTTGTCGAGTCCGCGCGGGGACCGGTAGGACATCACCTGAAACGGCGGGTGACCGGGAAACAGCGGCATACCCGGGAAGCGCTCGCAATCCAGGTCGTAGATCCGGCCGGTGGCGGCCAGCCCGAGTGCCCCGCGCACGTGCTCTGGGGTAAGTGATGCGGCCGGCGTCGTGGTGCGGGTGCTGCTCATCGATCGATCACGCCCTCGAGGTTGCGGTTGACGGGAACGAGCGGCCGGTCGGCGGCTTGGCGCGGGCGCCGGGGCACGGCTGGCCCGAGATCGCTGCCGACAGGCAGAGCTCGGGAGCCAGCGCCTGTTCATAGAAATCGTCGAAGAAGCCGGTGCTGGGCGCCTTACCGGGTGGCAGCGTGTTGCACCCCTTGGTCACCGCCGTGCACTGCTTGAGCTGGCTGGCGGTGTTCAGTGGCAGTGGCACCTGCATCAGCTTCGGCATCTTCTTGCCCTGCAGGATCGCTACGGCCTCCTTGAGCGCGTACGCCCCCGTGTATGGAGGCGACCCGTAGGAGATTCCCTGCACCTGATGAGTGACCATCGCCTCGCGGAACCCGTTCTCGGATTCACCAGTGGTCGGCACCAGCTTGCGGCCCGCCGCCCGGTAGGCCTGCAGGATCCCGAACCCGACCTGGCCCCAGACGCCTTGGATGTCATGGTCGGCGCCGAGCACTCGCGCCATGCCCTGCTGGGTGTCGGCCTGGTCCCAGTTTCCGGGGAATTGGGCGATCACGTGGATCCCCGGATGCTGCTTCCAGACCGAGGCGGCACCGGCCCGGCGCAGAGTGTCCACCGACGTGCCGGGGACACCGTTGGCCTCGACGATGTTGCCCTTGCCGTGGAGCGCGGTGGCCAGCCACTGCGCGGTGAACCTGCCGGCCTCGAACTGGTTGATGTGAACGTTGTAGGCGCACGGCTCGGTAACCGCGCCGTCATAGGCGATCACGACGATCCCGCGGTCGCACGCCTGCTTGATCACCGGGTTGAGCGCCGTCGGTGAGATCGGAAAGGTGATGATCGCGTCGTATCCGGTGGCGATCATCTGCTGCATCTGCTCGATCTGGCTGTTGACGTTGGCTCCGCCCGCACCAGCCGCGCCGGCGACATAGGTGTTCAGCTGGACCTCGCGGTTATACGGCGGGGTCCTGGCCTCGGCGGTCACCAGGTTCTTGGCCTCGATCTGCCAGTCGTTACCGACGTAGCTCATCGACAGCGCGATTTTGAAGACACGGTGGGGATTGCCGCGAATGCCCTGCTGTGCGGCCGCGGTAGCGCGACCACCGAGTGCGAGGCTGAGGACGACGATCAAGACCCGTCGCATGACTTTCTGTTACCCGTGCCCACGTTTTTATGCACTGAGTTTTAGGCATGCTCACTCGGGTACCGAATGACGTGATGGGAGAGATGGCTCTGGCAGTGCGCGACGTTGTCGAGCGCTATGGCGCCACCGTCGCACTGGACGGCATCCGATCGAGATTCCGGATGGCTCCTCGCACGCGCTCATCGGCGAGAACGGGGCCGGCAAGTCGACACTCGTCAAAATCGTGAGCGGGATCATCCGTCCAGATTCCGGAGACATTGAGGGTCATGGTGAGCGCGTGCGGCGGATCTCATCCCCGGCCTGTGCGGCCGAGCTCGGAATCGGCACCGCGTTCCAGGAGCTGTCGCTGGTGCCGACCCTGACCGTCACCGACGACCTGCTGCTCGGGATGAGCCTTCACAGCCCCCGAGAGCTGCACAGCCGCGCGCAAACGCTCCTGGATGAATGCGAGGTTCCCGACATATCGCCCGGGTGGCGGGTCGAAGACCTGACCCTGCCGGAGCGCCAGATGGTGGAGATCGCCAAGGCGGTCCGTCACCGGCCCCGACGCTGTTCCTGGACGAGTCGACCTCAGCGCTGGGCGAGGGTGCCCGCGGCTGGTTCACCAACCTGCTGGTCCGCCTGCGTGACGCCGGCACGACCCTTGTGTTCATCACCCATCGTCTCGGCGAGGTCAGCGAGCACTGCGACCACGCCACGGTTCTGCGCAACGGCGAGGCGGTCGGCAGTTTCGCGATCGATGAGGTCGACGAGGACGAGGTCGTGCGGATGATGATCGGGCGCTCGATGGACCAGGCGTTTCCGGATCGCCGGCCGGCCGTCGACCGTGAGGTCAAGCTGCAGACGCGCGGGCTGGGCCTGGACGGTGCCTTCAACGACGTCGATCTCGAGCTGCGCGAAGGGGAGATCCTCGGTGTCGCCGGGCTTGACGGACAGGGGCAGCGCGAGCTCTTTCTGTCGCTGTTCGGCGTGCTGCCGTCCGACCAGGGCGAAATCCTGATCGACGACAATCCGGTGAGGATCCGCTCCCCGCAGGACGCGATCAACTCCGATCTCGGCATCTCGCTCGTCCCGGAGGACCGCAAGACCGAGGGCGCTGTTCCTGACCCTGTCAACGGCGACCAACATGGCGATCCCGTCACTGCGTCCGCCTCGGCCACCACGGTTGGCTCAACGAGCGCCGGGTACGCCGCAGCGCCGTCGAGACGGCGGAGCGGATCAACCTTGACCCGGGTGTCATCAGGGGCGAGGTGGGGATGCTGTCGGGCGGCAACCAGCAGAAGGTGGTGATCGGCAAATGGGTGTTGGCCGGCGCCCGCATCCTGCTGCTCTACGACCCCACCCGTGGCGTCGACGTCGGGACCAAGTTCGAGATCTACAAGCTGATCCAGGCGCTCGCCGAGGAGGGTCGGTCGATCCTCGTCTACTCCAGCGACCTGCCCGAGGTGGTCGGTCTCTGTGACCGGGTGCTGACCTTTTACCGGTCGCGGCTGAGCGGCGAGTTCGACGGGGACTCCCTCACCGAGCGCAACGTGCTCAGCGCGATCGTCGGCCACGAGGGAGACGGGCGCGCCGGTACCGCGGGGCGCAACGGCGCCGAGGCCGGCAACGGTGCCGAGGCCGCAACGAGCCGAGGCCGGCAACGGAGCCGAGGCCGGCAAGGGCACCGAGGGCGGCAACGGCGCCGAGGGCGGCAAGGAAGCCGCGGACCACGAGGAGGCCACGGCGTGAGCGTCATCTCCGCACCGGTGCAGGCCGCGCGACGGCGGTGGACCGAGGGGCCAGTGGTCGCCTTTGCCGTGTTCGTGGTGATGCTGATCGTGTACGCGTCCTACGCGTCGCTGTTCTCATCGTTCACCATCCAATCTCTCAGCAACGACACCGCTCCTCTGGCCCTGGCGGCGATCGGGGAGACGCTTGTCGTTCTGACCGGCGGATTTGACCTGTCGGTGGGCGCAATCCTGGGACTGGTCAACGTCCTGCTGGCCACACACCTGACCGGTGCGACCGGCAATGACGCTCTGTGGCTGGTCCTCACACTTGCCATCGCCGCTGCCGCGGGCTTCGTCAACGGGTTGCTGGTCGCCTATGTGCGACTGCAGTCGATCATCGTCACGATCGCGACGCTGTTTATCTTCGGCGGAATCTCGTTGAAGATCCTCGACCAGCCGGGCGGTTCGGTACCACGAGGATTCCAGGACACGCTGACCGGCGTGACCGTGGTACCGCGGGGGCTGATCGTGATCCTGCTGGGGGCGGTGGCGTGGTTGGCGCTGCGGCGCACCCGGCTGGGCGCCTCGCTGTACTCGATCGGAGGTGACCGTGAGGCGGCGCGTATGTCGGGCATCCCGATCGCCCGCCGCCTGCTGGTCACCTACACCCTGGCCGGGGTCTTCTACGGTCTGGCCGGGATCTTCTACACCGCACAGACCGGGAGCGGCGATCCCGGGACGAGCACCAGCTTCCTGCTGGCCCCGTTCATCGCGGTGGTTCTGGGTGGGGCCCGTTTCGGGGGCGGTGAGGGCTCCGCGATCGGCTCCATCATCGGCGCCTTCATCGTCACGATGCTGGTCGCAGTCATCTTCGTGCTCGGGATCAACACCTTCTCGACTGGCATCGTCGAGGGCGTCGTGCTGGTGCTCGCCGTGCTCCTGAACACCTACGTCAAGCGGTGGAGGCCGCGGCGCAGCTGATGGCCACCACCACTGCCCCCACCCGTTCAGAGGAGCGCCCCCTGGAGCGCGCCGCTCGGACGCTGCGCTCGGTGCCATGGGCGGCGGTATGGCTGGCGATCGTGATTCTGTGGATCGCCTCGCGCTGGATCGTCGGACCTGGTTTCCAGAGCCTCGACAACCTCTGGACGGTCGTCACCGCGGCCTCGTTCATCGCGGTCGCCGCCGCCGGCCAGGGGCTGGTGATCCTCACCGGCGGCATCGACCTGTCGATCCCGTGGATGATGACGCTCGGCGGTGTCCTGATCGCGAAGTGGACCAACGGCCAGAACGATGCGCTGATCTGGGCCCTGCCGGCACTGCTGGCGATAGGAGCTGCGCTCGGCGCCATCAACGGGGCGGGCATCGCCTTTTTGGGAATCGCGCCGGTGATCATCACGATCGCGATGAACTCGATCGCGGAGGGGATCGTGCTGTTGAGCACCAACGGCACGCCGACCGGAAGCGCGCCGCCGCTGCTGCGCAATCTGATGGTCAACAAGGTGGCGGGGATTCCGGTCATCGTGATCGCGTTGGTGTTGTTTGCGGTGTTGGTGGGCCTGGGGATGAGTCGGACCACCGGCGGCAAGCGTGTCTACGCGGTGGGGAACTCAGAGCGCGTTGCGCGCCTGTCAGGGGTGCGGGTCCCGGCTGTGACCGTCGCCGTGTACGCGATCTCGGCGATGTGTTCGGTGCTGGCAGGGATCCTTCTGACCGCGTCGTCGAGCCAGGGCTTCCTGGGCATGGGCGACCAGTACCTGTTGCCGTCTATCGCTGCAGTGGTGATCGGTGGAGCCTCGATTCTCGGTGGCCGCGGCCACTACACCGGCACCTTCGGCGGAGCGATCTTCCTGGCCCTGCTGACCTCGGTCCTGACCGCCGTCTCGGTGTCGGAGGCCACGCGCGAGATCCTGTTCGGGGTCGTGATCCTGCTCGCCGTCGTGGCCGCGCGCGAGCGGGGTCTGACCTAACCTGACCGGCCGGATGGACGAGGTCATCATCTCGGCGGCGATCACGGGCGGCATGACCGTGCCGACCCAAAGTGGCGCGATTCCGGTCACGCCCCAGGAGATCATCGAGTCGGCCGTCGGCGCCTATGAGGCGGGGGCGGCGATCGTGCACATCCATGTGCGCGAGCCCGAAACGGGGCGCCCCAGCAGCGACCTCGCGCTGTTCAGGGAGGTGCTGGCGGGCATCAAGCAGCGCTGCCCGGTGATCGTGCAGCCCACCACGGGCGGCGGGCAGGGAATGACCATCGATGAACGCGCCGCCGTGCTGACCGAGTTCGAGCCGGAGATGGCCACGTTCAACACCGGCTCGATCAACTTCGGCCTGTTTCCGATCGGCGAACGCGACCTCGACTGGGCTGAGTGGGAGCGCGAGTACCTGGAGGACACGCGCGGTTACATCTTCCGCAACACGTTCGCCGATATGGAGCGGATCTGCGAGATGGTGCGCGCGGCCAAGGTCAAGCCCGAGCTCGAGGCCTACGACGTCGGTCACCTTTACAACATCGCCCATCTCCTCAGCCGGGGCCTGCTCGATACGCCCATCCACATCCAGTTCGTGCTCGGGGTGCTGGGGGCAAACCAGCCGCAGATCGAGCAGGTGATGCACATGCTCGCCACCGCCCGGTCGCTGTTCGGCGAGGACTTCACGTGGTCGGCGGCCGGCGTCGGCTACCCGGCCGAGTACCACCTGGCGGCGCTGGGGGTGATGCTGGGCGGTCAGGTCCGCGTTGGCTTGGAGGACAACCTGCGGCTGTCTCGCCGGGAGCGAGCGCAGAGCAACGCCCAACTGGTCGAGAAGGCCGTCTCGCTGGCGGCGCTCTACGACCGACCGCCCGCTACTCCGGATCAGGCCCGCGAGTTCTTCGGGCTCAAGGGTCTGGCGGCGGTCGCCTACTGAGGCAGCTCGGCCAGCCGGTCGAAGGCCGCCGGGCTCGGCTGTTCGGATCCGCGCTCGTAGGCATGGACGAGCGTGACGATCTCGGCGTTGAGCGGCGTCGGCACCCCGTGCTCGGAGCCTCGGTCGACCACGGCGCCGTTGATCACGTCCACCTCGCAGGGAACCCCACGCTCGATGTCCTGCAGCATCGAGGCCTTGGTCGCCCCCAGCTGCCCGATCATCGTGTCGATCGCCGCGTCGGACACTGCCGGGTCATCTGAGGCGATGTCTTCGGGTCGCACGCCGACAAGTTCCTCCAGCCCGAGTCCCTGAGCGCGCCCGACGCTCGACCCCCTCGCGCCAGACCTCTCTTGCCAGTTGGCGACCCTGGGGGTGTGCCGCCACCTCTTCGTAGAGCAGACCCGAGGCGACGCCGAGGCCCGACCAGGTCGAGTTGATCAGCAGCTTTGACCACACCTGCCCGCGGATGTTGTCGCTGAGGCGCACCTCCGCCGCCGTCTGAAGCGCCGATCCGAGGCGCTGGAGCCGGTCAGATGTCGAGCCGTCGGGCTCCCCGATCACGAACGGCGCCCGCGTCGTCTGCGCCAGCCGTCCCGGACCCAGGTTGGTGGCCCCCCACTCGACCGTGCCGATCAGCAGTCTTTCCGCCCCCACGATGTCGGCGATTCGGTCCTGGACCAGCCCGTTACCCAGCGAGACGAACGTCTCGGCGCGGTCGCGCAACGGCACTCAGCGCGGGCTCGAGGAAGGCCGCCTTCAGCGTCACCAGCGCGAAGTCGGGCGCAGCCGGGAGGTCGTTGGGATCGTCGTAGGCGTCGATGCGCACGGTTCTCTGCTCGCCGAGCTGATCGAGCTCGAGGCCGGGGTCACGCAGTCGCGCCACGTGATCCGGATTGGCGTCGAGCACCATCACCCGGCGGACCTGGCCGGTCATCAGCGCGGCGGTGACACCGCCGATCGCGCCACCGCCCACGACCAGGATGTCGATGTCGACCATCGTCAAGCTTCGCCGGGAGTGAACTTTTGCGCAGGTAGACGTTCGAGCAAGCTCGGCGAGGGCGGCGTAGCGCTGGTCTCGTTCGTGCTGGATGCGCTCGGGCTCGCCATCGTCGTAGGAGTAGAAGCCGGCGCCGGCGCTGGTCCCGGCGCTGCCTCGCGCCACCAGTCCGCGCATCGTCTCGGGAACGAAGAATCGCTCGCCGAAGGCGTCGCGGTGCTGCTGCATGACCGCCGAGTACACGTCCAGGCCAGCCATGTCGGCGATCTGGAACGGGCCGAAGAAGGGCAGCCGGAAGCCGAAGGTCGACCGCGCCACCTCGTCGACCTCCGACGGCGTGGCCACGCCGTCCTCGACACACCGAACCGCCTCGCACAGCAGTGCCATCTGCAGACGGTTGGCCACGAAACCGACACCGGCGCGGACCACCGCCGGAGCTTTACCGAGATGGTGCAGGCAATCCACCGCTCTTTGCACCACCGACGGATCCGTCGCCGGGGCGGCGACGACCTCCACCCCAGGCGTCCACTCCGGCGGGTTGAACCAGTGCATGCCCAGAAACCGCGCCGGGTAGCGCAGCGACTCGGCCAGCTGTTCGATCGGCAGCGACGACGTGTTGCTGGCGATGACCACGTCATCGCCGATGGAGCTCTCGCAGGCTGACAGGACCTGGTGCTTTACCTCGATGTCCTCGGTCACGGCCTCGAGCACCAGTTGGGCGCTTTTGACTGCCTCGGCCAGGTCACCGAAAGCTTCGATCTGCTCAGCGCGCTCGACCAGCGCGGCGTCGACCAGGCCGGCGTCGACATGTGAGCGGGTCCGCTCGATCACCCGCTGCCGGGCCGCCGCCGACTGCTCGGGGCCGGCGTCGGTCAAGCGCACCTGCACGCCCCCGGCGGCAAACGCCTCGGCAATCCCGCCGCCCATCCTTCCGCCGCCGATTACGGCCACAGTGGTCGGCCACGCGGGTGGCTCCCGCAGTCTCACAGCCCTCCCATACGTCGAGCGTTACCCGAGCGAATTGCGTTGAAAACCGCTCAGGGGGCGGAGCACGGAAACAGACGCACTGTCGCCCGGCGCCGGTGGCCGGCACGTGGTCGCCCGGGGCTCGCGCCTGGCGGCGTTAGAACGTTTCGGCGGGCAGGGTCGGCCGCCTGGTCATTTCAAGGCTTCGATCAATCGCCGGAGCAAGTGAGGCCTCGCGTACTCGAACTTGACTCTTCGAACTCGTCGTTTCCTCCAGGTCACCGTGAACCGCAAGGACTGTGTGTCATGCAGTGGGAGTAGCCGTGTCAGAAACCGAGGCATTGATCATCCTCCTGAATGGCGCCGGTGCGCCTCCGCGATGGGATGGCTCCAGACGCGGTCGAGATGGCCATCGTCGAGCACGAGCACAGGGGCCGGCCCAGTACGCGTCCGGAGCTGGTCATGTCGGTTGACGATAGATGGGAGCCGTGGCGGCCTGGCGCGGGCGACCGCGGTGCCCGCGCCGCCCGCGCCCGCGCCTCGGCGGTCCCACGGTTGACGTGGCGCGTTGTCTCGGGGGACAATCGAGCAAGCTCTAGTTCTTTCCCGAGGAGGCGGCATGTCCTGGAAGCTTGAAGGGACCTACTTCGAGACGTGCTCGTGTGACGTGGTCTGTCCCTGCACCGCGTCGCTGGCGTTTGGCGCGACGTACGAGCGCTGCAAGGTTGTCCTGGTCTTCAACGTCAAGGATGGGAAGGTGGACGGGACCGACGTGAGCGGCTTGACGGTCGCGGCCGTCGCCGATACCCCGAAGGTGATGACCGACGGCAACTGGCGGCTCGGCGTGTTCATCGACGGCGCCGCCTCCGACGAGCAGGCCGAGCAGCTCGGCGCGGTGTTCTCAGGGGCTCTGGGTGGCCCGATGGCCGCGCTGGGGCCGCTGGTGGGAGACAACCTCGGGGTCAGGCGCGAACCGATCGAAGTGCGCGAGGACGGCTTGCGGCACTCGATCCGCATCGGCGACGACGTTGATTTCGAGATCGAGGACGTCGTGCCGTTCGGGGTCGAGACCGGCGAGCCCGCCCGGCTCACCGGGATATTTCACCCCGCGGGCTCCGAGCTGAACGTTGCCCATGCAACGCGGTCGAAGATCGACGCGTTCGGGATCCAGTACGAGGGAAACGCGGCCTTCTCCACGTCACGGTTCTCCTGGGCGGCGTGAGCGCGACGTCGACCACCACGGCGGTCCCCAGCCGCGGCTCGGACCGCGGCGAGCTCGCCGCTGCGTTCGCCGCCATGCGGACGCGGCTCGGCCTGGTCGTGCTGTTGTTCGCGCTGGCCGGCGTCGCCTGGTGGTCGACGGCCGACCGGATGGCGGGAATGGATGCCGGGCCCGGCACCGATCTTGGTGCGCTCGGGTGGTTCCTGGGCGTGTGGTTGGTGATGATGGCGGCGATGATGTTCCCCTCGCTGGCGCCGACGGTCGCGCTCTACGCGAGGATGACGCGAAGCCGCGGCGCTGACCGCGCGCTGCTGTTCACGAGCGCCTATCTGCTCGTCTGGGGCGCGGCGGGCCTGGCGCCTACGGGCTGTTCGAGCTCGGGCGCACGCTGTTTGGCAACGTCCTGGCGTGGCATGACGCCGGGCGCTGGTTCGCCGCCGGGGTGCTGGCCGTCGCCGCGCTCTACGAGCTGACCCCGCTGAAGGACGTGTGCCTGGCGAAGTGTCGAAGCCCGGTGGGATTCCTGCTGGGCACTTGGCGAGACGGGCGGGTCGGGGCGCTGGAGATGGGAGCCAGGCACGCCGGCTGGTGCCTGGGCTGCTGCTGGGCGCTGATGGCCGCGCTGTTCGCGCTCGGGGTGATGAGTCTCACGTGGATGGTGTTCGTTGCCGCGCTGATCGCGCTTGAGAAGATCCTGCCGTGGCGGCGGGTTGCGACCTGGGGCACGTCGGCCATCCTGCTCGCGCTGGCCATTGCGTTCCTCGCCGCGCCCCAGGCGATCCCCGGGCTGGTCGTGCCGGGCAGCTCTCATGCCGCGATGCACGCCATGAACGCGATGCCGTAGGCGCGATCGCCGGTGTCCTGGCAGATCTCCGGCAGCTACCTCGAAGCTTGCAACTGCGAGGCGATCTGCCCGTGCCGGCGTATCGACGGCCGGTCGGGCGGGCGCTCAACCTATGGAGACTGCCTGGCCGCCCTCTCGTGGATCGTGACGGAGGGAAACGCGGGTGACACTGACCTGGCCGACATGCGGGTGGTGCTCGCGAGCCGTTACCACGACGACGAGCCCCGGTCGCCATGGACCTTCGCTCTGTTCGTGGACGCCCGCGGGGAGCAGGACCAGCGCCAGGCGATCGCCGACATCTTCACCGGTCGGCTCGGCGGCACCCCGCGCAAGCAGTTCCCGTGGGTGTTCAAGGACTCAACCCTGCTCGGGGTCGAGGCGCTCGACATCGAGATCGACCACACGCCGGGACGGGGCTGGTTCCGAGCCGGCGGCCAGGTCGAGGTCCGCATGCGCGGGCCGGTGCCCGACCAAGGCACGGTGACCTGCGTGATCCCGGGGCACCACCGGCAAGGCCGCGAGCTGCTCACCGAGTCCCTCGAGGTCGAGGCCGGTTCGTTGGTGTTCTCAGTCCAAGGTCGCTGTGCCTACGAGACGACTTTCGCGTACTCGTCCGACGACACGTAACGGGACATCCCCGCTGAAGCAACCTCGCAGGTCCGCTGTCTAAGACCTTGTGGCCGCCGGCCGGCGGCGGTTGTTGCGCCGGCGCTGGCGGGCTTTGTCGCGCGGCGTTGGCGTGTGCGAGGGCCGGGAGTTGTCGCGCGGCGTCGGCGTGTGCGAGGGCCGGGAGTTGCCGTGTTGCGAGTGCGAGGGCCGAGCGGGTCGGGGCATCGCCCGGCTGGGGTCGACGGGGTGGTCGAGCCCGAGTGTCGTGGCGATTCGGCTGACGTCGTGTTGCTCGCCGGGCGCGACCAGCGTGATCCCGATGCCCTGCGCGCCTGCGCGGCCGGTGCGGCCGATGCGGTGAACGTAGGTCTCGCTGTCGGCGGGGGGATCGAAGTTGATCACGTGTGAGATTCCGCTGACGTCGATCCCGCGGGCGGCGACGTCGGTGGCGACCAGCGTGTCGACGGCTCCGGACTGGAAGCGGGCCAGCGCCTGCTCGCGCTGGCGCTGGGACTTGTTGCCGTGCATCGCGACCGCCTCGATGCCGTGGACGCGGAGGCGCTTGACGAGCCGGTCGGCTCCGCGCTTGGTGCGCACGAACACCAGGGTGAGCTCGCGGTCGCGCCGCAGCTCGCGCGACGAGCGCCTCGACGCGGTCGGTCGTGCGCGACCGCGACGAAGCGGTGCTCGACGTCGGCGCTGGCCCGGCGCGCCGTGGGTCCGTGCTCGTGCATGACGGGGTCGCGCGTGTACTCGCTGGGCGAGGCGTCCGGCCTCGCCGTCGAGGGTGGCCGAGAAGAACAGCGTCTGGCGGTCGTCGGGGCACTGGGCGACGATCCGGTCGACCGCCGGGCGAAAGCCCATGTCGAGCATCCGGTCGGCCTCGTCGAGGACCAGCATCTCGATCCGCGTCGAGCGTGAAGGCGCCGCGGGCGAGCAGATCCTCGAGGCGGCCGGGGGTCGCGACGAGCACCTGCGAGCGAGCCGCGTTCTTGGCCTGCTTGACCAGGCCGACGCCGCCGTAGACGGCGGTCACCCGCAGCGCGCGGGCGTGCGCGATGGCGCCGGATGTCGTCCACGATCTGGGTGGCGAGCTCGCGCGTCGGCGCCAGCGACCAGCGCGGACGGGCGGGGGCCGTCGGCCTTGATCCGCTCGACGAGCGGGATCCCGAAGGCGAGCGTCTTGCCCGATCCGGTCGGCGACTTCGACGAGGACGTCGCGCCCGGCAAGGACGTCGCCGATCACCTCGCGCTGAATCGCGAACGGGCTGGTGATGCCCTGCTGGGCGAGTGCGCTGATCACAGCGCGAGACACGCCGAGATCGGCGAAGGACTGCGTTGACATGTACAACTCCTTGGCGGCACTGGGGCCGCGGACGATTCGGGAGGCTATGGCTGACCCGAACCGCTGACTGCGGGACCCAAGCGAGCTGCCTCGCGGCCGACGGCGTCGACCGCTGCCATCAACCTAGCAGGTCGTCAGCGCGCTCCAGCGAGCGGAATCAGCCGGAATCAGAGCCCGCGACTGCGAGCGTCGTCGGCCAGGGCGGCGTTCATCGCTCCGGGCTCGACCTGAGCCTGAAGGTCAGCGATCAGCTTGGCGTGCCGCTCCGATTCCCGATGCACCGAGTCCTGCAGCCCCTCTACCAGCTGTTCCATGTGTGCCATTCGGGCTTCGAGTGCGCGCATGCGCTCGCTCGGTGGAACCTCGGCGTCGACCTTCGACGGATCGCGGGGCGTGGCGAGGCGGCGGACCTGGCGGATCCGTGCTATCAGTCCGTCGCGTTGGTCGCCGTCCGTCATCGCCGCCCGCGGCGTGGTTGCTGGGGACGTGGCGGGTACCGCTCGCGCTCCTCGTCGGTCATCTGGCGGATCACCAGCGAGCCGCTCTCCTGCTGCTGGCGGACGAGATCAAGCTTCTCCTGACGCTTCTCCTCAGCCCGCTCACGCGTCGTCTTCACGCCGCCTCGCTTTGGCGATGGAGCCGGAGAGGATGTCGCAGACGCCTCCGGTGTCCCCTGTCCGTCCGTCGGTCCCTGCGGGGTACCGTTGCTTGCGGAATAGATGGGGATCCATCTCCTTCCTCTCGCCGGCGGGTCGGGCTGATTGGAGGGAGATTCGCTGCGTCGGCGGGCCGAACCTCACGA
Organism: uncultured Solirubrobacterales bacterium; assembly: GCA_963754375.1. Classification (GTDB taxonomy): domain Bacteria; phylum Actinomycetota; class Thermoleophilia; order Solirubrobacterales; family Solirubrobacteraceae; genus Palsa-465. The sequence goes on along the minus strand of CAVWFX010000008.1, from coordinate 61,236 downwards.
GCGGCAAGCCACCCGCAGTCCAACACTAGCATCCACCAACCACGACTCCGGGCGTTCACGGCCCCCACGCCGGGGCACCCCGCGCGTTGCAGTTATCGATCTACCGCGGCTTGTCCCGCGATCGTCGACGATCGTCCGTTCGTGTTCGCCGGCGGGCGCTCAGGAGCGGACACGGCAGATGGCGATCCATTCGTGGTCGTACGCGCCCCGTCGAGATCGAGCTCGAACCACACGCGAGCGCAGTCGTCGCCGATACCCCAGCGGCTGGACTCCATGCTCACCATGCTGCAGACCCCACCCGCCCGGTTATGGCAGCGTCGGGTCGTCGGTCGGCGAAGAGCAAATCTCCGCGCCCTGATCGCGGACCTCGACGCGCACCGCGTCAGCGCGCAGCCACACACGAAGGGTGATCGTCCCCCGGCCGTGGAGCACGGCGTTGGTGACCAGCTCGCTGACCAGCAGCCTGGCGGTGTCCAGCTGATCTGGCTCCAGCGTCGCCCCGGTCCAGGCTCCGAGGAGGCCGCGAGCGAAACGGGGAGCATCCACCTCGTGAGGCAGCCTCGTCCCGAATCGCTCGACGGCCATCTGCCCCCTCACCCCGAACCCGGTCTGTCGCGGGCACTGGTGCCCGGCCTTCCCGGTCGCCCGCCGCCCCTGCGGCGGGTCGTCCCGTTCCTCCCCGAGGTTCATCGGTGCCGGCCTCCGGCATCGGGCGCTCCTGCGGAGATCGGCGCAGCTCACTGGCGCCAATTACCGTGCCGCCGCCCGACCGCTTGGCCGCACGGAGGGCCAGATCGGCAGCTTCCAGCACGTCCGCGCCCGATGATCCGCTCTGCCATTGCGCCACCCCGATCGACAAGTCGACATGTCCGCGCGCGGGTTGTCCTGCCGGCGTCGCCAGCACGGAGCGAACTCGTTGCGCGAGCATGACGCCCTCGCGCTCGTCCGTTTCCGGGAGGATCGCGACGAACTCGTCCCCGCCGTAGCGCCCCATCGTGTCCTCGCTCCGCATGGCGGCCTGCAGGATCTCCGCGACTTCGACCAGCAGCGCGCTTCCGTGCAGGTGGCCGTAACGCTCATTCACGAGCTTGAAATCGTCCAGGTCGACGAAGCAGCACGACAAGCTCAGGCGGTGGCGCTCCGAGCGGCGGATCTCCCGCTCGAGCTCATGCCGAATCGCGGCGTAGTTCAGACATCCGGTCAGCGCGTCGAGCTTGGCGGTGGCGAGGACGTCTTCGAGCAGCCGCGGCTCGGTGAGGCAGAGGGAGGCCAGGCGCGCGTAGCTTTCGACGATCCGCAATGTCTCGCCGGCCTCGCCAGCCGGAGCACCGGCGAAGAGCGCGCAAACGGCTCCGGCCGGTTCGCCCGTCGCCGCGTGAACTGCCGCGGTGGCTGCGTGGGTGATCGCCAGACCCGAGCCTGTCAGCGCCGCGTCTCCGTTGGCGGCAAGCGGCTCCAGGACCGCACGCTCAGAAGCGAACGCGCGACCCAGGAACCGATCGGTCAGAGAAGCAGGTAAGCCCTCGAGGCCCATCACGTCTCCCCACGTGCCGAGTACCTCGACGACCTGGCCCGTCCCGTCTGAGACTGCCAGCACCCCCGCTTGCGCCCCCACCGTTCGTGCCAGGCCGCGCACAACCAGGTCGAGCTCGGCCGTGGCGAGCAATTCATGATGCCCCGGACTGGCGATCCATCCGCTCGGCGGCTGTCGCGCACCACCGTTATCCCGATGGCGGCCGGACTATCTGTGGCGCACGCAGTACCTGTATCACCCAGCCTGTCTGCTGGATTTGACACGGACCGCGTTTCCCGGCCAACTCGTGACCGGTTGCTCGTTCCGCCTTTGGTGGCGCAACTCCGCAAAACGGTATGTAACCGCGAGGCGGATCGCTGTGTGACCGATGGTACCGCATGGGGCGGCCGCTGAAACGGCGAGCCGAGCCACGCCAGGCGATGGCGAGCAGCGGTGAGCTAGTCAGCCGCCATCGGCGGTGCGTAGCATCGGCTGGCCCTCGCCGGGTCGTTGTCTCTACTGCGCGGCGGTTCTCTGCAACCAAGCGAAGAGACACGGAGGGAGGCGGGGTGCCAACCGGAATGCCCGGCGCAGGCAATGGCCAGACGCCCGGCCAGCTCGGCGCGGCGATCGCCAACGAAATCGGCAAGCTGGTTGCCGATTTCGCGGGACGGGGGGCGACGAAGTCGCGCGCCTTCGTGTACGAGGACGTGGTCGTCTGCCTGCTCGAGGACGGCGCGACCAAGGCCGAGGCCCATCTCGTCGCGGCGGGGCGCGACGACCTCGTGCGCCTGCAGCGCGACACGCTTCAGCGCGTGATGGAAGATGAGCTCGTGGCCGCCGTCGAGCGCCTCACCGAGCGCAAGGTCGTGAAGTTCCTGAGCGGCACGAGCACGCTCGGGGACGCCTCGTCCGAGGTGTTCGTGCTCGAGTCGCGTGGACCTGACGGCCACCACCGGGGACGTTGACAGAGCGTGGGCCGGCGCTAACCTTGTCGTCAGGCAGGCTGTCACCGGGTGGACCGTCCGGAGAGGCAGGTCAGGACACAATGCGATAGACGGAAGGGGTCTAGCGGGCCTCGCCGGAATCGGAGCGAAACGGTTGGACGTACCGCCGGAGACAGGTAAAAAGGACGCACCGCCTTCGGGCGGGCGCCTGTTGGCGGCGATCTCCACCAGCATTGTCGGAATCCTTCGCGAGCACTACGGGCGCGGGCCTATGAAGGCCAAGACGTATGCGCTTGACGACATCATCGTCGTCGTCATGCGAGGCAGCGGCTTCACCCCGCTCGAGCAGACGATCATGGACAGCGGGGAGCCTCAGCGAGTGATCGAGCTGCGCGAGGATTTCCAGCGCATGATGGCCGCTCGTTACAAGCAGACGATCGAGGAGCTCACGGGCCGCAAGGTCGTGGCCTTTCTCTCCCAGGCCCACGTCGAGCCCGACATCACGATGGAGATCTTCTTCATCGACCGGCCGCTCGAGGGATTCGGCGCCCTGGAGCTCATCGAGCCCGAGTAGCGACCGGCGGTGCCGATCGCGTTACTCGGGGGCTGTGACCGGCGGTGCCGACTGCGTCAGTGGGGCTGGTTTCGCCCTCGGTAGGCGGCAGCTCGTGATCCGGTTCGGTGGCCGCGGCGTTGCGCCGGGCCTCCTTGCGCGCCTGCTTCTCGGAGCGGCGCTCGCGCAGCCGGGCTTCGCGGTTGAGCTTGGCCATCGTTGTCTTCTTCTTACCTCGTGAGGGCATCACCGTCTCCTGGTTTGAGGAATGGGAAGCGATCTGGCCAGTCGCCGCCAGGCGGTGCGTGGCTGGATGCCGCCCTCAGCGAGTCGCGGGTGCCGAGGGAGGGGACGCAGCGATGGGGACGATGGCGTCCCCATCGCAGTTGCGGGATCAGACGGGTACTACGTTGGCCGCCGACGGACCCTTCGGGCCCTGCTCGGCGTCGTAGCTCACCTTGGCGCCTTCGGCGAGAGAACGGTATCCGTCGCCTTTGATCGCTGAATGGTGTACGAACAGGTCCTTGCCGGGTTCATCGGGAGTGATGAATCCGAACCCCTTGTCGTCGCTGAACCACTTCACGGTTCCTGTGGGCATGATCGCCCTCCTTCGTTCACGTGCGCTGCGTGACACGAGGGGCGCTGTGAACAGCGAACTGGCGAAACGCGGGGCACTGCGGTCAGGGCCAACCGGACGGTCGACCGGCAACGGACGATAGCGGATGCCGCCGCCCATCGCGACCATCGCGCGAGCGCGGACCACGCGTCACCGCACACCCGCGCGCGCTCGCGAGAGCGTGTTGACGCGCGCCGTGTAGATGCTACGGTGCCGGACAGCAGTACCTCGTTCCGGGGCCGCGCTCACCGATCAAGCCCGACCTCTCGACATCCCCGTCGCTACGGGAAGGAGCCGGATGTTCGCCCGGTCAGACCAGTCGCCTGGGCGCTCGCGACCGCTGAGCCCCGTGCCCCAATTCTTCATCCCCACCCACGATGGTCAGGCCGGCGAGCGCACCTATCAGGAGCTGCGCCAGCAGACCGAGTTGCGGATGGGGCGCCCGCCGAATCAGCGCCGGATCATGGAGCTCTGGACGCGCCGCGGCAACCTCGACTGCGTGACCGTGGTCGGCGCGCCGGACCCGATCTGGGGCGGTACCGTCACCGCGATCTTCGACATGGGCCCCCACCAACCGTTCGTCGTCTACCGTCGAGCACGCCACCGATCCACAACAGCAATCCTGTGATGTGCTGGGTTGCAACGCCTACTCGGTGTCCGAGTTCGCGCCGTGAGCTGCCCTGCAGGAGCTGCAGCACGGAAGCCGAGTGACAGCATCTGTGTCGGTCACTGAGCTCACGCTCACCGGAGGTGAGCGCCTGCGCGTCGAGGGGGATCCGCACGATGTCGAGGCGGCGATCCTGGCGGCGGCTCGCGGATCGCTCATGGAACTGGCGTGGATGACCCAGGCGGACTCGCACCAGCCCGTCGGCGTCAACCCGGATCATGTGCTCATGCTCCGGGCGTTTGACCCCGGCGGCCACCAGGCTTGACACGACCACGCCGGATGTGGCAGCTACTGCAGAGTGGCCAGCGCTAGCGGGACGATCCGCTCGGCCCCGGCCTTCCGGAGTTGGGCGCCGGCAGTCGCCAGCGTCCACCCTGACAGCCGCCGGTCGTCGAGCAGGACCCCGGTGCCGGCCGGCGGGTGCTTCATGACCCGGAACGCGCCGCGGACGTTGGACGCTTGCTGGGTCGCGTTGGCCATCTGCCGCTGAGGCGGCCGCTCGCTGACGCGGGCCAGGAGCGGCAGGTACGGGACGCCGAGTTCCGCAGCGACACGAGAGCCAAGCGTGACGAGCACATCGGCGAGCGTGACCGATGGCACCGTTGTCACCCAGTCCACGCCGAGGTCGAGGTTCCGCACAGCGTCGGCCAGCGCCGCCACGACGTCGTCCTCAAACTCACCGGTCTCCAGACCGCGAGAAATCGCCGGCCACCAGCCGCCGTCGTTGAAAGCGTGCCAGCGCCCGCCCCGGCTCGACGAGCACGTCGACCGGGATCTTGCGCATCGAGCCTGACTCGTCTGGCGCCATCTTCTTGACCTCGAGCTCAATCGGCGTCGAACGCAGGTGCCGGCCCGCGGCCTCGACCAGGCCGGGATCGAGCGACGCCGCGAATCGTGGTCCCGCACACACCGAGCAGCGCCCGCAGTCGGCCGGGGACGGGTCGTCGAGTTGCTCCTGAAGCGTCCGGATCAGGCACCGCCCGTCGCTTCCGAACGCGGCCATCGCGTCCTGCTCGGCGCGGCGCAGCGCGGTCACCGCGGCGTAGCGCTCAGCGTCGTACTTCCAATCCGATCCGGGAACCAAGCACCACCTCGTGCCGGCCCGGGACACGGCACCCTCGACGTCGAGGATCTTCAGCATCGCCTCGATCCGGCCCATGCCGAGGTTGACGACGGCCATCAGCTCGCGGGTGGTGCGCCCGTTCTCACCGGCGGCCTCCAGATCACTCATCACCGCCGCCACCCGCTCCCGATCCGGAAACGCCTGCTCGATGAAGAAGTCCTGGATGCGCCGATCCTCGACGCCGCGCAGCAGGATGATCTCGGCGTGATCGACGCCGCGCCCGGCCCGGCCAATCTGCTGGTAGTACGAGATCACCGAGCCCGGCGCCTGGTAGTGGACGACGAACTCCAGGTCGGACTTGTCGTAGCCCATTCCAAGCGCGCTGGTGGCGACCACGGCCTTGACCTCATTGCGCAGGAGCCGCTCCTCGGTCTCCACGCGAAACGCCGTCTCGTGCTCGCCGCTGTATGCGACGGCGGGGATCCCCTGTGCGGACAGAAACGCCGCGACCTGCTCGGCGTCCCGTTTGGTCAGCGTGTAGACGATCCCGGATCCCGGCAGCGCCGGCAGGATCGAGGCCAGCCACGCCAGTCGCTCGCGCCGGCCGCGGCAGTTCCAGCACCTCCAACCTCAGGCTGGCACGGGCCAGCGATCCGCGATAGGTCCGCAGCGGCTCACTTGACCCGCGCGCGAGCTGGTCGACGACGTCGGCGACGACGCGGTCATTGGCGGTGGCGGTCGTGCCCAGCACGGCGACGGTGGGGGCCAGCAAGTCGAGCACGTCCCGGACGCGGCGGTAGTCGGGGCGGAAATCGTGGCCCCAGTCCGAGATGCAATGAGCCTCGTCGATGACGAGCAGGCCGACCGACGAGGCGAACAGCGGCAACATCTCCTCGCGGAAGCGGGGGTTGTTGAGCCGCTCGGGGCTGATCAGCAGCAGGTCGATCTCGTTCGCGGCCAGCGCGTCGCGCACGGCGTCCCAGTCGTCGCGATTGGTGCTGTTGATGGTGTGCGCCCGGAGCCCGATCCGTTCCGCGGCGGCGATCTGATTGCGCATCAGTGCGAGCAGCGGACTGATGATGAGGGTCGGCCCGGCACCCTCGGAGCGCAGCAGGGCGGTGGCGATGAAGTAGACCGCCGACTTTCCCCAGCCCGTTCGCTGAACGCACAGAACCCGAGCGCGGTCGACGACGACGTCACCGATCGCCTCGAGTTGGTCTCCGCGAAACTCCGCGCCCGGGTCGCCGGTCAGCGCGCGCAGCCGCTCCAGCGCGACCACGGGGAATGTCTCAACGTCGACGCTCATCACTGATCCATGGTCGCAGGCGGCTCGGAACCCTCCTCGGCCAGCACCCGGCGGTTGTGCTCGATCTCCCACCTCGGCGCGTACAGCGGCAGCGGCTTCTGCGTATCGACGTCGATCACCTCGCGGTCGCCCAGCGGCTGGTCCAGGTAGGCGTGGACGGGGCAATCCATGCAATCGTCGCGGTCGTCCCAGGACTCGTCGCGATCCGGGAAGCAGAACAGCACCCGTACCACCACGGTCTCCTCAGTCTCCTCGACGATCACATCGCAGACACCGTCGGTGGCGGGGCGCACCGCCACTCGGAGCTGGAGGCGTCCAGGCTCACGCTCACGGTAACCAAGTAGGCGTCCCACGCGTTGCGGGTTGCCGATCGGGCACCGCGGTGCCCACGCTTGCATCCACTCGGCGTGCTCGTCGTCGTAGCACTCGCCGTCCCACGCTTCGTCCGGTTCGTCATCTCGCACATCGTTGTTTCGGTCGCCCGGCATTCATCGAGTGTGACCCCGCGGATCTCGACGAAGTGGCCGGTGCCGGCGTTTGGAACCCTCTCGTGACGCACTTTGCACACGGTGTGACAGGTCACGGTTCGCGGCTGCCTACAAGAGCCGCCCTGGCGGAGAAATTCGCGGGCTGGCGCGGACAGCTCAGCGGGGTGGCCCGAGCTGATCAGACGCCGAGCGATGCACGCTCGACGGGTTGCAGCTGAGCGCCACTCCCAGTCGGTCTGCGGCGCAGCCGGGCATAGCCGATCAGGCCGCCAAGGCTCGGAACCCAGAAGGCGATCGCGTGGTAGACGACGACGGCGGCGGCGGCCTGGGTGGCGGGCGCTCCGTAGAGGATGAGCGTTCCGGCGAGGCCGGCTTCGAGGATGCCGAAGCCGCCGGGCACCGGGAGCATGTTGGCCATGTAGCCGATGATGTAGCCGAGGACGAGGACGTCGATGGGGATCGGGTGTCCGGCGGCGGCGAAGGCGGCACCGAGCGCGGCGATGTCACAGCCGAGATAGGCGACGGCGCCCAACAGGCGCCAGTTTGGGTGCAGCAGGGCGTGGGCCGCACCGTCGATGCCGGCCGCCATGTCGACGATCCACTTCGACCACTGACGCCCGGACGATCGCCTCACCACGGCGGCGAGGGCGAGGGTCACGGCGGCGGCGACTGCACCGATCAGAATCGGGATGCCGGCGAGGGGGACGGTGTCGATGCCGCCCGCCACGCCGGTGGCCAGGAGCGCGCCGCCGCCTACGAGCGCCGCCACATTGGCGGCACTGGTGAAGAAGAACAGCGCGCTCGAGCGCTCGACGATCTGACTGGTCGACATGCCGGCCTGGCGCAGCAGCCAGCCGCCGATGGCCAGCGCTCCGAGCCCGCCGGTCGGAAGCAGCGCCCCGGACGCCTCCTCGGTCCAAGCGAGCTCCCGCGCCGCCGCTGCGGGCACGTCGCCAAAGAACCGACGGAAGATGACGACATACCCGGCGCATGATGCAAGCTCGAAGCCGAACGCCACGGCGATCCAGACGACGCTCAGGTTCTCGATCTGGTGGGCGACTCCACGCAGCGGGGGCACCGCGAGCACCAGCGTCACCGTTGCCGTGGCGAGCACCAGCGCGGTGAGGAGGCGACGACGAATCGAGGAGGCGCTGTTGGGCTTCGCCGGCCCGTCGCCCGGGGCACCACGGTCGGTCCGCTGTCGGGCGGAGCAGCTAGCGATGCGGCGGCGAGAGACCCCTCGCGATCGCTGGGACGGCGCCGCGGATACCGGGGGGTCCGCTGTCTGCCGTGGGTCGATCGTGGCGCTCATCGGGTTCAAACTGTTGACCACACAACTATACAGAATGGTTGCTTGGTCAAGCATCTCCCCGGCGTCGCCGACTCGAATCCCTCGCGCGGGCACCGCGCGAGAGGTCGTGGATGTAGCTGGCGGTGACTCCGTCAGAGATCCGTCGCGCGCTGCGCCGGGCCGGGATCTGGTCGCGCCCGCGCAAAGGGGCGGCCACGGTTTGCGTCGATCGTGGTGTGAGGGCGAGTTCGTGCAAACGTTTTCATGCTGATGCCTTCTCGGTCTCCGGGTTGGTTTGGGGCGGGATGTGATCCGGTGCCTCGGGGCGGTGGACGATCAGCACGGGACGTCGCGAGTGGGCTGCGACCGCCTCGGCGACGCTGCCGATCAGCACACTGGCGAGCCCGGTGCGTCCGTGGGACCCGAGCACGATCAGGCTCGAGTCGTGCTCATCGGCGACCTTGACGATGCCCTTCCAGGTGGGCGTCGCCTCCACGGTCGCGCTGCCGACGTTGAACCCCGCCGCCCGGGCCAATGAGGCGCCCTCGGCCGCGGTCTGTTCGGCCGCGGTCCTGACGTCGGAGATCTGCGCCGCGTCGAAGCGGACTCCCCGGGCCGGGACGAACCCGACGTCGAACGGGTGCCAGACGGTGAGGACAAGCGCCTCCCGTCCCGAGGCCAATTGCCGGCCGGCTTCGTCGATCGCGAGCTTGGCCAGGTCAGAGCCGTCGTAGGCAAACACGGCCGGCCTGCGTGAGGGATCTTCTGTCATGGCTGCACGAGCTCCTCGGTTAGAGCGGGATGGCGCGCGCGGTTGCGGACAGCGGCCAGGAGTGGCGGCGAGTACCACGCCGCGCCCTCGCCGTCCATGAACCGCGCGAGGTCAGGCGTCTGCGGGCGCGCACCGCCGAGCGCGTAGAGGGCGACCGCGGCCAGAGCGCCGCCGATTGCGATCGCAATGCCGATCCACAGCACGATCGAGATCCCGTTCGTCGGACTGCCGCCGACGGTGGTGGCGACGTGCGCGAGCACCGGGGCGACCATGAACGCGGCGACCGCGCGCAACAGCTCGACGATCGCGAACACCCGCTGCAGGCTGGCGGCCGGCAGCGAGAACCCGGCGACGAACAGCGCGGGGGCGACCGCGGCGCCGAGACCGATCCCGGTCAGGCCCGAGCCGATCAGGGTCAGCGTCTGGGTCGGCGGGACCTCGATCCGGAACACGCCGATTCCGGCGGCGAGGAACGCCATCCCGATCAGGGGCAGGTAGTGCAGCTGGCGCTTTCGCAGGACCACTCCGAGGGCCACCGCGGTCAGCAGCGCGCCGGCGAGCTCGGGCAGGAACAGCAGCCCGAGGTGAAGCGGCGAGTAGTACGGCGCCAGCGCGGTGGCGGTCAGATCGCTGGCGGTCACCGAGGCGGCAGCCGCGGCCAGGGCCACCACGATCCCCGCGACCGGGATGGTGCTGGTCAGCATGCTGCGGATCGTCAACAGCGGCCGCTTGCTGCGGTACTGATTGACGATGAGGATGACGATCAATGCCAGCCCGCCAAGCAGCGGCAGGATGGTCTGGACATCGAGGAATGGATGGGTCAGGAGCTCAGACGCGCCGTAGAAGGCGGCCACGCAACCTGCCGCGGCCAGCCCGAGCGCAAGCGGCGCCCGCGGCGCGGTCGGGTCGGCGGGCGGCGAGTCCTCGAACGTCAGCACCGACAGGACCAGCGCGGCCAGTGAGATGGCGGCAATGATCCAGAACAGCGGCCGCCACGCGTTCGCGCTGGCCTGAATGCCGCCGATCGTGGGTCCCAGCGCGACGGCGCCGAAGATGCAGACGTTCATGATCACGGCGGTCGAGCGGATTCGTGCCAGGCCGAAGCCGATCGCCAGGGGCGGGACGGCCGCGATCAACAACAGGCTCGTGCACAGGCCCTGCAGCACGTGGCCGGTGATGAACATGACCGGACCCTGGGCGGCCGCGGCGAGCACGGACCCGATCACCAGCAAGACTGCGTAGAGGACCATCATCCGCCGCTGCGGAAACAGCTGAGCGAGCTGCACGGCGAGAACGGTTCCGACGGCGTAGCCGGCGTTCGCCAGTCCGAGGCCGAGACTCATCGTCTGCATGCTCATGTGAAGCTGCTTGCCGATCATCGGCGTGAGCGGCTGCAGCGCGGCCGAGAGCCCCAGGTAGGGCACCAGCGCGAAGATCACCATCGCCGCGGACGCGGGGTAGCGGCCGGCCAGAGGACCTTGTCGCATCAGGACCTCCCTCGAATATCGGCCACCTGGCGGAAAGGCGAGGTGAGTTGGATGGGAGCTGGTTTCATGGTCACCTTCGAAAATTGCGGATCGTCGCGCTAAACTGGAGACCGCCTCCGATAAGTAGTGGAGGGGGCCTCCGGTAGGTTAGCGGAGGGAGCCTCCGCTTGTCAACCGAAAATTCCCATGAGCACGGCAGAGGCGTCCGCGCAGCTCAGCAAGACAGGTCCAAAGCGCGCCGACGCGCGCCGCAATCGCGAGCGTGTGCTCGCGGAGGCGCGAGAGGCCTTCGCCGCCGGCGGCGAATCGACGTCGCTCGAGGCGGTGGCGCGGCGCGCCGGCGTCGGCATCGGAACGCTCTATCGGCACTTCCCGAACCGGCAGGCGTTGCTGGAGGCGCTTTACGTCGAGGAAGTCGCGCAGGTCTGTCGTTCCGCGGGAGAGCTCGCGGACGCTGAGCCCTGGGAAGCGTTCAGCGCGTGGTTTGAGCGCCTGATCGGCTATCTCGCGACCAAGCGAGCGCTGGCCGCGGAGCTGCTGAACTACCTCGGTGAGGACGCCGCGCTGTTCAAAGAGTGTCGCTCAGGGTTGTACGCCGCCGGTGAGCCACTGCTGAAGCGCGCCCAGGACGCCGGCGTCATCCGGCCGGACGTGGAGTTCTCGCAGGTGATGCACATGGTGGTTGGAATCAGCAAGATCCCCGGGCGAGCCCGCTGAGATCGACCACATCCTTCGCATCGCTCTCGACGGTCTGCGGTACCAGCCATCCGTGTAGGTCGGCTGGTCTGCCGTACGATCCGCGTCGATCTGGGGCGCCGGTAAGGCCGAGTAGGCCGCCCGAACCCGGTCTCGGCGTTGATCCGCAGCGGCTACTGTTACCGCGCGATGCCGGAGTGGGGTGAGCTGACGTTCGAGGAGGTCGGGGAGTTGGCCCGGGCCGGAGTGGTGGCGGTGCTGCCGGTGGGAGCGACGGAGCAGCACGGGCCGCATCTGGGGACAGGGACCGATCTGGTGCTCGCCGATCAAGCAGTGAGGGCGGCGGTCGGGCAGACGGGAGATGTGGCGCTTCCGGTGCTGGCCTACGGGTGCTCGCTGGGGCATACCGAGCAGTGGCCGGGAACACTGTCGCTGTCGGCGGCGACGTTGACCGCCACCGTGATCGACATCGGGAAGTGGCTGCATGCGTCGGGGTTCCGGAAGCTGGTGATGGTCAACTCGCATGCGACCAATGGCCCGCCGTGCCAGAGCGCGTTGCTCGAACTCAGGCATCAGCGCCCGGAGCTGCGGATGCGGTTCGTGTCGCTGTTTGACATCACGCCGGTCCCCAACGAGGGCTATTGGCGCGACGCGGATGATCCGCACGCCAATGACGCGGAAACGTCGATGCTGCTGCACGTGGCGCCGAACCTGGTGAAGATGGACCGAGTCGTGGATGAAGAGGACCGGACACCTGGCCGGGTTCTTCAATACGCGATGCCGCAGGTAACCGCCAGCGGGGTAGTTGGCCGGCCCTCGGAGGCGACCGCAGAGAAGGGAGCGCAGCTGTTCGGAGCGATCCTCGACGGCCTGGTCGGTCTGCTGCGCCAGGCGCGGGCCGAAGAAGATCCTCTGCTGTGATTTGGTAGGCAACGTAGACCAGGAGCGCCGAAGAGGGAACTTGGGACAGCTGGCTGACAAGGTGTGCGTGATCACCGGCGCCTCGGGCGCTATCGGGAGCGCGTCGGTGAAGCTGTTCGCAGCCGAGGGGGCGCGGGTGGTCGGCATCGACCTAACGCAGAGCGAGGTCGAGGCCGAGCTGTTCATCACCGCAGACCTCACCGACGAGGAGCAGGTCGGCCAGAGCTACGCGCAAATCGCCGAGCGGTTCGGACGGATCGACGTCCTCTTCAACAACGCGGGGATCTGCCCCGCCGACGACGGATCGGTCCTGACGACGGATCTCACAACCTGGGAGCGGGTCCTGGCGGTCAATCTCACGAGCATCTTTCTGTGCTGCAAGCACGGCATCCCCCATCTCCTCAAAGCAGGCGGGGGCTCGGTGATCAACACGTGCTCGCTGGTGGCGACGCTCGGATCTGCCGTCTCGCAGATCAGCTACACCGCCTCCAAGGGCGGGATCCTGGCGCTGTCGCGAGAGCTCGCGGTCGAGTTCGCCCGCCAGAACGTCCGCGTGAACGCCCTGAGTCCGGGACCCGTGGAGACGCCGATGCTGCGCCAGATCCAGGCCGAGGACCGGGCCACCCGTCACTTCGCCCATATCCCCAACGGGCGGTTCGCGAGACCGGAGGAGGTCGCGGCCGCCGCCGTGTTCCTGGCCAGCGATGCCTCCTCCTACATCAGCGGCACCAACTTCCTCGTCGACGGCGCGATCAGCGCGGCCTACGTCACCGGTGAGGACATTGCCCCCGACGATGGGAAGATGACGCCCGCATGACCACCGAGCCCACCAGCATCCCGATCTTCTCCAACCACCTGCCGGTGCGGATCCGCTTCGGGGACGGCGTCAGCGGTGAGCTCGCCGACTCGCTGCGCAACCAAAATGCAACGACCGCGCTGGTCGTCATCGACGCGGAGCTCGAGGAACGCAACGCCGGCGTGGCCGCCGCCATCGCCAGCCTGACCGACGCCGGCATCAGGGTGGACCGCTTCGTCAAGGACCTCGGCGAGCCGACCATCGACATCATCGACGCCGCCGCGACCGCACTCAACAACCACGCGCCCGAGGCGGTGGTCGCCATCGGCGGAGGGTCAGTGATCGACACCGCCAAGGCGGCCCGCCTGTGCCACCAGACCGGGATGTTGTTCCGGGAGTGGCTGGCATCGGAGCGTCCGTTCCCGGAGCCAACGGTCCCCCTGACCGCGATGCCCACGACCGCCGGCACCGGATCGGAGGTCTCGGGCGGTGCGGTGATCACCGACCCCAATGAGACCCGCAAGGCCGGCATCGCCAGCCCCACGCTGCGGGCGCACGTAGCCCTGGTCGACCCGACCCTGACCTACTCGGTACCACCCGCGACCACCGCGTTCACCGGGATCGACGCCCTGGCCCAGGCGATCGCGGCGATGGTCGCCAAGGTGCGCACCCCCATCGGGGACGGCATCGCGCTCGAGTCAATCCGCCTGATCGGCCGGTCGCTGCCGACCGCCGTCGCCCAGGGCCAGAACCGCGCCGCCCGGTCGCAGATGGCCTGCGGCAGCCTGATGGCCGGGCTGTCGATGAACATCTCGGACTGCACGGCCGAGCACTCCCTGGGCCAGGCGATCGGAGCCCTGTTTCATGCCCCTCACGGCCTGACGATCGGCGTCGTGCTGGCCCCGACGCTCGAGCGCGAGCGCCAGCACGTGCCTGACGTCCTCGAGCGGGTGGCGGATGCGCTCGACTACCCAGAGGACGGCTCCGATGACGGGTCGCGCGCCGTCAAGGCGATCGACGCGCTGCTGACCAAGCTCGACTTCCCGGTCCTGCGCTCCGTCGGCGCGGACGAGAGCGACCTCGACACCCTGGCCGACATCGCGCAGGAGGACTTCTTTCACACCCAGTCGCCGGTGCCCTGGAGCCACGACGAGCTCCGGGCCGCCCTCGAGGCGGCGCTGCACCAGCCGCAGCGGGTCCCCGCGTGAACGACCACGACTACGACGTCGTCGTCGTGGGCGCCGGATTCTCCGGCCTGTACGCGCTTCACCGGCTGCGCAAGCTCGGCTTCAACACGCGGGTGCTCGAACGCGGGAGCGGGGTGGGGGGCACGTGGTTCTGGAACCGCTACCCCGGCGCCCGCTGCGACATCGAGAGCGTCGACTACTGCTACTCGTTCTCCGACGAGCTGCTGGACGAGTGGACGTGGAGCGAGCGCTACGCGGCCCAGCCGGAGATCCTGCGCTACCTCAACCACGTCGCCGACCGCTTCGAGCTCCGGCGCGACATCCAGCTCAACACCGAGGTGGAGTCGGCCCGCTTCGACGAAGAAACCGACCGCTGGGTGATCACCACAGAGCAGCGCGAGCGCTTCACCTGCCGCTGGTGCGTGATGGCGACCGGCAGCCTGTCGACGATCAAGCGACCGGCGTTCGCGGGGCTGGACGAGTTCGAGGGCGAGTGGTTTCACACCGGCCAGTGGCCGGCCGAGGGGGTTGACTTCAGCGGAAAGCGCGTGGCGGTGATCGGGACCGGCTCCACCGCCATCCAGGCGATCCCGCAGATCGCCAGGCAGGCCTCACAGCTGTACGTGTTCCAGCGGACCCCCAACTACAGCATGCCCGCCCAGAACCGTCCGCTGACCATCGAGGAGCAGCGCGAGATCCTCCGCGACTACCCGGAACGGCGCCGGTTCGCCGAGCAGTCAGACGCCGGCCTGCCGTTCCCGGCCCCGGCCAAGGCCGCGTTCGAGGTGACCCCGAGCGAGCGCCACAACCTCTACGAGGAGGGCTGGCGCCGTGGCGGCATCAACTCGCTGTCCTACGCCTTCACCGATTTCTTCTCCAACCACGCGGCCAACAGCACCGCGGCCGAGTTCACGCGCCGCAAGATCCGGGCGATCGTCCACGATCCCGAGGTCGCCGAGGCGCTGTGCCCCTACCAGCACATCGGCACCAAGCGCACCTGCGTGGACATCGGCTACTTCGAGACCTACAACCGCGACAACGTCCACCTGATCGACCTCCGCCGCGAGCCGCTCAAAGCGATCAGCGCCCGGGGCATCGAAACCGACGCAGCCGAGTACGAGGTCGACTGCATCGTGTTCGCCATCGGCTTCGACGCCATGACCGGCGCCCTGCGCGAGATCGACATCCGCGGCGCCGGCGGCGCCAGCCTCCGAGAGCGCTGGAGCGACGGCCCCAGCACCTACCTCGGCCTCGCCGTGGCCGGCTTTCCGAACATGTTCATGGTCACCGGCCCCGGCAGCCCCTCGGTGCTGAGCAATATGGTCGTCTCGATCGAGCAGCACGTCGACTGGATCAGCGACTGCATCGACGCCATGCGCGCGCGGGGGGTCAGCCGGATCGAGGCGACCGACGAGGCCGAACAGGAGTGGGTGCAGCACGTGCGCACGCTCGCCGAGGCCACGCTCTACCCGCTCGCCCAGTCGTGGTACGTGGGCGCGAACATCCCCGGCAAGCCGCGCGTGTTCATGCCCTATGTGGCCGGGTGCGGGACCTACCGCCAGGAGTGCGACGAAGTGGCCGCCGACGGCTACCGCGGTTTCGCGCTCAAAACACGCAGCGAACCCTCGCCGGCCGCCGAGCGCGTGCCCGCCTGATCCAGGTGGGCGGCGGTTGACGCGGGCTTTGGGGCTTTCACGACCTGTGCCTTAATGGGCTAGGCTTCAGACCAATGTCGCAATGACGACCGAGGGCGAGGCAATGAGCAAGGAACAGGTGACCTTTGGGGTGGTGGCCGCGGCGGCTGATGCTCCCGGGACCTCCGACGCCGACATCTACCGGAGCCTGCTCGACGACGTCGACTACAACGCCGAGCTCGGCTTCCGGACCATGTGGCTGATCGAGCATCACTTCAGCGACTACTTCCCGACGCCGAGCCCGCTGATCCTGGCCAGCCACATCGCGGGGCGCTTCCCGGAGTTGTCGCTCGGCACCTGCGTGGTCGTGCTCCCCTGGTATGAGCCGCTGCGGCTGGCTGGTGAGATCGCCATGCTCAGTCTGCTCAGCGAGCAGCCACTTCACCTGGGGATCGGTCGCGGGACGGCCAAGTACGAGTTCGACGCCTTCGGGCTCGACATGGGGGCCAGCCGCGAGCGCTTCCAGGAGGTCTACGAGGTCATCTCCACCGCCCTGAGGGGGCAGCCGTTCGCCTACCACGGCGAGCAGATCGACATGCCCAAGGAGGTCGCGGTGCGTCCGCGCGTGGCCGGCGTGACCACCGACCGGATCCACTTCTACGGGGCCATCGGCAGCCCCGGAAGCGCGTCGGTGATGGGGGAAATGGGGCTGGCGCCGATGTGCACGACGATCGGGGACTTCCAGACGCAGGCGGGGATCATCCGCACCTGGGAGGAGACCGCGCGCGCCCATGGCTTCCCCACTGAGGTCAGGAAGCCGCTCATGATCAACTGCATCGTCGCCGACACCGACGAGGAGGCGATCGAGCTCGCCCAGCGGTACATCCCGCGCTTCATGCAGGCGCAGATCGACCACTACACACCCGAGGAGACCGACTGGGCGCAGTTGCCCAGCTATCGCGCCTGGAAGGGGCAGTTCGCCGGTATGAAAGCCAAGACCGACCCGGCGAACATTCCCGGCTGGGCCGAATACCAGCTCGTCGGCTCCCCCGACACGGTCGCGCGGCGGGTACAGGAGTACGTTGACATCGGGTTCAACCACCTGTTCCTGCACACCGCGACCCCGGGCGTGCCCCACGACGTCCGGCGCGTGTGGACCAAGCGCTTCGTCGAGGAGGTCGCGCCCCGGTTCACCGGCGCCGGCGCCGGCTCGCCCGCGGCGGCAACCCCGACCGCGACCACGGCCGCCTAGAGGTAACCGCGATGGACGAAGCTCAGATGAGCCGCCTGGCTGAGGCGTTCGGCCCCAAGGTGCACGAGCTGGCCCCCGCGGCCGCCGACATTCTCGCCTCATCGCTGACCTCGACCCGGCCCAACGCGCACCTGCTGCCGGTGGCGCAGGCGCGGCGCAACTTCGACGCCGACCACGCCGCCCTGGGGCAGGGCGAGGAGGTCGCCGCGGTGCGCGAGCACCGGGTACCGGTGGACGGCGGCGAGATCGCAGTGCGCGAATTCAGGCCCTCACCCTCGACCGACACGCTGCCCGCGGTCGTCTACTTTCACGGCGGCGGCTGGTTGCTGGGCAGTCTCGACTCACATCAGGCGGTGTGCCGAGCGCTCGCCAACGCGTCGCAGGCGGCGGTGTTCAGCGTCGACTACCGCCGCGGGCCTGAGGCGCGGTTCCCGACGGCGGTGAACGACGCCTATGCGGCCACCGTGGCGATCAGCGCCCGCGCCGAGCAGCTGAACACGGTTCCGGGCAAGCTGGCCGTGGCCGGCGACAGCGCCGGCGGCAACCTGGCCACGGTGGTGGCGATGGTGGCCCGCGACCGCGGCGGCCCGGACCTGGCCATGCAGGTGCTGGCCTATCCGGTGACCACCACCGACCTGTCGATCGGGTTCGACGACGACTACGAGGGCTTCTCGCTGTACCGCGACGAGCTGCAGTGGCACCAGGACAACTACCTGCCCGACCCCGCGCGCGCGACCGATCCGCTGGTCTCGCCGCTTGACCATGGTGACCTCACCGGCCTTCCGCCGGCGCTGATCCTGACCGCGCAGTGCGATCCGCTGCACGCCCAGGGCGAGCTCTACGCCGAGGCGCTCACGCGCGCGGGCGTGCGCGTCGAGCACCGCCAGTGGCCCGGGATGATCCACGGCTTCTTTCAGCTGCCGACCGTGTTCCCGGAGGGAGCCGAGGCGGTGCAGCTGGCCGCCCAGGCGCTTCAGCGGAGCCTGGCTTGAGCGCAGTGAACCTCGTGCTGGTGTCATCGATCACCGGGGTGCGTGTCGGGTACCCCGGCCTGTCCGCCTATTCGGCCATCAAGGCCGGTATGTTGGGGTTCATGCGGACGGCGGCGCTGGAGCTGGCGCCCTTCGGGATCACCATCAACGGTGTCGAGCCAGGCAGCATCAGGACCGAGGGACGGGCCGGGCGCGAGCCGTGACCGAGCTCCCCGAGCTTCCCGAGATCCCCGAGATCCCCGAGATCCGGCACGCCGCCGAGGCGCTCAGGGCCAGCAACGGCCCCGTGCCGGGCGAGGTCAGCAGCAACGCGACCCCGAGTGGCCGGATCACCGTTGACGAGCTGGCCCGGCTGGCCAGGACCGGAGCGATAGACACCGTCGTCTGCGCCATGCCCGACCTGTGGGGCCGGCTGATGGGCAAGCGCCTGGCGCCCCACAGCTTCCTGTCCACCGCGCTGGGCGACGAGGGCATCCACGCCTCGCTTTACCTGTTCGTGGTGGACATGGACATGGACCCGCGCCCCGGTTACGAGATGACCGGCTGGGAGGACGGCTTCCGCGACTGCCGGATGGTCCCGGACACTGACACGCTGCGGGTGATCCCGTGGCTGGCCGCGCACCGCGATGGTGCTCTGCGACCCGGTGGATGAGGAGACGGGGGAGCTGGTGGAGGTGGCGCCGCGGGTGATCCTCAAGCGCCAGCTGGAGCGCTACCGGGCCGTCGGCCTGAGGCTGAAGTGCGCCACCGAGCTCGAGTTCTACCTGTACGGCGATGATTACCGCAGCGCCTGGGAGCGCCGGTACCGCGACCTGAACCCGCTCTCCTACTACCGCTCCGACTACCACATCCTTCAGGGCTCCAAGGACGAGTCCTTCCTGCGCCGCATTCGCGACGTCATGAACGCCGCCGGTGTCGAGGTCGAGTTCTCGAAATCGGAGTGGGGGCTGGGCCAGCAGGAGGTCAACCTCCGCTACACCGACGCACTTGAGATGGCCGACCGTCACGCGCTCTACAAGACCGGCGTCAAGGAGATGAGCGCGGCGGCGGGGATGGCGGCGAGCTTCATGGCCAAGCCGAAGATCGACGACATCGGATCGTCGTGTCACGTCCACCTCAGCGTGTGGGACGAGGATGGCGAGCGGCTCGCTGGTTGGCGGCTCCGGGCCCGGGGGCCTGAGCGAGTCCTTCGGGCATTTCCTCGCCGGCCAGGTGGTGCACGGCCGCGACCTGGCGGTGACGCTCGCCCCCAACATCAACTCCTACAAGCGCTTTCAGCTCAACCAGTTCGCCGGCATGAACTTCGCCTGGGGCCTGGATAACCGCACCTGCGGGCTGCGGGTGGTCGGCCACGGACCGTCGCTGCGCATCGAGCACCGCATCCCGGGCGCCGACGCCAACCCCTACCTGGCCATCGCCGCGCTGGCCGCCGCCGGGCTGGCCGGCATGGACGCCAAGACTCAGTGTCCGCCGCCGCTGGCCGCCAATGCCGCCGATCATCCCGAGTGCCCGCACATGCCCGGCACGCTGGGCGAGGCGCTGGCCTGCTTTGAGCGCAGCGAGTTCATGCGCGATGCCTTCGGCCCCGCCGTCTGCGAGCACCTGGCCAACTTCTACCGCCAGGAACTCGACGCCTTCAACCACGAGACGGTCACCGACTGGGAGCTGGTCCGCTACTTCGAGCGGGTCTAGCCAGCCCGCGCGCGCTGACGGGGTGCTGGGCTACGCGGCCCGCCGCGAGCGCCCGCCGCCGCGGCGCGACGGACGAGCCATCTCGCGCAGCGCCTGCCAGGTGAGCCCGATGTGCTCGGACATCGCCTCCCGGGCGGCGTTGCCGTCGCCGGTCTCGATGGCGGCGAAGATCTCCTCGTGACCGCGGTTGGCGTCCGGGTGAAGCTCGGTGAAGACGCCGCCCACCGGCAGGAACATGGCCGCGCGGGCGTCTCCGACCGCCTCCACCAGCAGCGGGTTGCGCGTGGCCTGGGCGATGCGGTCGTGAAACTCGGCATCGGTGGCGAAGAACCGGGCGACGGGCGACGGGGTCTCGTGCGCCGAGGTGGTGGCGAGCGACCCGAGCGCGGTCACTATCTCCCGCAGGGCGGCGACGTCGGACTTGGTCCGCCGGTCGGCCGCGAGTCGGGCCGCCGCGGGTTCGATGGCCAGCCGGTAGTCGAACACGTTCTCGAGTTCGGCGAGGCGGCGACGCACCAGGCCGCGACGTTCGGCGGGGGTGGTCTCGGGCGCGATCACGATGGCGCCGCCGCTGCGGCCACGGCGAGTCTCGATCAGCCCCTCGCCCTGGAGAACTCGCATCGCCTCGCGCACCGTGGTGCGCGAGACCCCGAGCTGGTCGGCCAGATCGCGCTCGGAGGGCAGCCTCTCCCCGGCCAGGAAACGACCGATCTGGATGGCCCGGCGGATCTGATCGAGGACCAGCTCGTAGCTGGCCGGGGCGCGAATCGCCGCCATCGCCGCCGTTGCAGGCCTGGGCGACATCTTGGGCGCGACCATACCATGGCGAACCGACGAATTAGGGCTGTTGCCCGCAATGGTCTATTGGGCTACGATGAGCCCCAATGAGCCGGTGCCGGCCTTCCTGGGCGAGGCGGCGACACACGGAGGTCCATCTCAATTGAATGGTGAAAAGCCGGTCGTCCTGGTCACCGGCGGAGCCGGAGGAATCGGCCAGGCGATCAACAAGCGGCTGGCGGCCGGCGGCTGGCAGGTGGTGGCGGGAGACCTCCCGGTGGCGCTCGCGGCCAGCGACCCCAGCGGCGAGGGCATCGTCGGCGCCGAGCTCGACGTCACCGACCGAGCCAGCGTGCAACAGGCGGTCGAGGAGGCGGCGGGCATGGGACGGCTGCGGGGCCTGGTCAACTGCGCCGGGGTGGTCCGCTTCACCCCGATGTCGGGCTTCGACGACGCCGATGCCTCGCAGGTGTGGGAGGTCAACGTGGCCGGCAGCGCCCGCGTGTCGTCGGCCGCCTCGCAGCGCATGACCGAGGGCGGCGCGATCGTCAACTTCTCCAGCATCACCGGGTACATCGGGCGGTTGCGCGGCGCCTCACTCTACGGAGCCACCAAGGCCGGGCTGGTCGCCTTCACCCGATACCTGGCGGTTGAGCTGGCGCCGCAGCGCATCCGCGTCAACGGGGTCGCGCCCGGCTACATCGACGTGCCCATGAGCCCGTCGATGCAGGCGATCTCCGGCGGCGAGGACGAGGTGCGAAAGCAGGTCCCGCTCGACCGTCTCGGAGGCACGGCCGAGATGGCTGAGATCGTCGAGTTCCTGCTGTCGGACCGCAGTTCCTACATCAACGGCGAGACGATCCTCGCCGACGGTGGCGTGCGGTCGGCCTGAGGCAGGCCCCGGAGCGGGGCTCGACCACTTACGGGAGGATCGCCAGCTGGCCGCCGTCGATGACGAGGTCGCTCCCGGTCACGAAGCCGGCCGCGTCGGACAGCAGGTACAGGCAGGCCTCGGCGATATCGGCCGGGGTCCCGAGGCGCCTGAGTGGCGTGCGTTCGATCATCCGCTGGCGCCGTCCGGGGTCCTCGGCGTAGATCCTCTCGACCAGGGGAGTGTCGACCGTGCCCGGGCAGATGGTGTTGGAGCGCACCCCGTCGCCGGCCAGGGCCATGGCCAAGCCCCGTGACAGGGCGACCAGGCCGGCCTTGGACGCCTGGTAGGCATCCATCGGATCGTCCATCCCGCGCAGGCCGGCGATGCTGGCGATGTGGACCATGGCGCCCCGGCGTTCGCGCAGCGCCGGAGCGCTGGCCCGGGCGAAGCGCATGGCCGCGGTCAGATTTATCTCCAGCACGCGGTTCCAGGTCTCGTCGTCGATGTCCACCGCCGAGCAGTCGCGGCCGAACCAGGCCACCCCGGCCGCGTTGACCAGGTAGTCCAGACCGCCGTCCTCGCCGCGGGCATGACCGACCGCTTGGTCCGGCAGTCCGGCGTCGGTGACGTCACCCTGGAGGTACCGGCAGTCTTCCGGCAGTTCGGGTGGACGATCTTTTATATCCACCGCGACGACCGCTGCGCCCGCGAGCGCGAGTTGCCGTGCGATCTCGAGACCGCAGCCTCCCCCGGCACCGGTGACGATCGCGGACCTGTTCGCGAAACGTGGCGGCCATGCCCCGGTTGCTCTACGGCGGCCGCCGGGAGCGAGCCGAGCCATGAACTCCTCAACGGCGCCGTTGAACTTGTCGGTCTCCTCCAGGAACGGGCAGTGGCCGCTGTTCTCGAACATGACCACGTCGGCGTGGGGGATCCGCTGCTTGAGGTCCTCGGCCCCGGACGCCGGGAGGATGCCATCGTGGCGCCCCCACAGGATCAGGGTGGGGATGTCGATGGCCTTGACGGTCTCGCGGTAGTCCTGCACCGACTGGTCAAACAGGATCGCGGTCAACCCCCCGATCTGGAGCTTGAGGCATTCGGCGACCATCCACTCGATGTCGGTCGGGTCCTGGTCCTGGTGAAACATCTCCGGGACCAGATGACCGATGAAGCCCTCGTGGTCCTCCTGGATGTCGCTCATGAACTCGTGCAGCGTCGCCAGGTCGAGCATCCCGTGCGGGAACCCGTCCCATTTGAAGTCGGTCGCCGACTCGCCGGAGACGATCAACCCGCGCCAGGCCGTCGGTGCCGAACTGCTTGACGTAGTCGTGGACCACGAACGCGCCCATCGACCAACCCGAGAAGCACGGGCTGCTCCAGCCCGAGCGCGGCCATGAACCGCTCCAGGTCTCGCGCGTAGTGAGGGATGGTGTGGCCGGCCGGCGCGTCGCTTGAGTCGCCATGGCCCCGCAGGTCAACGGCGATCACCCGGTAGCGCTCGCTCAGCGGCTCCAGCTGGCGGTGGAAGTAGCGACGGCTCATCGAGACACCGTGGATCAGGACCAGCGGCTGGGCGTCCTGGTCCCCGCGCTCGTCGTAGGCCAGGGTCACATCGTCGGCGATGGTCACTTCGGGCATCGGGCTCCTCATGCTTGTCGGCCGGTTGCGGCGCCAGCCTAGCCGCCCGTGGTTGCTGTTGACTTCGAGCGCCAGCCAGCGCGGCGCTAGCCGCCGGGCTCACGGAAGCCCTGGATCCCGGCCGCTGCAGCGCGCACGTCAAATTGATCTCGAGGAGCTTGAGCGCCGTAGGATGTCGGCGTGACTGCACGCCGGACCGGGCTGCTGCTGGTTGCGCTGGCGGTGCTGGCCGTCGCCGCGTCGCCCGCGAGCGCAGACAATGGCCCGCTCCAGGGCGCGATCACGGCGCTGCAGCGACAACCGCGTCTACGTCGCTCCGCGGCCAGATCAAGCTTGGGACCGCCGAGGCCAATGCGCTCGAAAGCCAGATCGCGACCGACGACCCGGGGCGGATCTTCGTGGCGCTGCTGCCGGGCTCAGAGCGGCCGCGCAGGGCGGCAGTGTTGCCGCGCGTGGGCGCGGCGCTGGAGCGCGGCGTCGGCAAGCCAGGGATCTACGCGATCATCGTCGGCACGCGGTTCGAAGCAGGCAGCAATGTCCTCGCCCGCGGCCAGGCCGCCGGCATCGCGACGCAGAGCTTCATCGCCCACCACACCAGGGCGCCGACGCGGTGCTGGCAAGCTTCGTCTCGGCTGCGGCCCGGCCGACCCCAGGCCTCCAGACAGGCGCACCTCCACGAGCGCCGCCGGGCGCCGCGACAGCGCCGCCCGCGCCCCCGGCCGCGTCGAGTGGCCAAACCACCGCCGGCTGATCATCGCCGCCGCATGCCGATCCTCCTCTAGTCGCCCTGCTGTTCATGCCCCGTCCCTCAGACGGCGCCGGCGGCGCAACGAACGGATCGCCGAGGTGCGCAAGCTCGCGCGCGAGGATCAGATCGCCCTCGGCGACGACATCCGCGAGCTGGACATCGACATCTCGATGCCGAACGCCGATCCAGGCGCGAAGGAGGACTACGGCAAGGCGCTGGAGTGCTACGACGAGGCGGGAAAGGCGCTCGAGCGCGCCAGGACACTCGGCGACCTGGCCACGGTACCGGCGAAGCTCGAGGAGGGACGGTGGCTGATGGAGTCAGCCCGCGCCCTCCTGGCCGGCAAGCCGCCGCCCGAGCGCCGCGCGCCGTGCTTCTTCGATCCTCGCCACGGTCCGTCGGTCGAGGATTTGGACTGGGCGCCAGAGGGCGGGAGTGTCCGCTCGATCCCGGTGTGCGCCGCGGACGCGACCCGGATCAAGGATGGCCAGGAGCCGATGTCCCGCAAGATCCTGCTCCGCGGTCGCCGCGTCCCCTACTGGGAGGCGCCGGCCTACTACGGCCCGTACGCGGGCGGCTACTACGGCGACTTCGGAGGCACGGGTTTCCTGACCGGATTCGCGCTCGGGACCGTGCTTGATCAACACGAGACCGCCGGGGGCGACTGGAGCGCGGGCAGCTGGAACAGCAGCAACGACTTCGGTGGTGGCGGCGGCTTTGATTCAGGCGGCGGCGGTGGTGGCGGCGACTTCGGCGGTGGCGGAGATTTCGGTGGCGGCGGCGGGGGCGACTTCGGCGGCGGCGGAGATTTCGGTGGCGGCGGTGGAGACGGCGGCGGGGGCGGAGACGGCGGGGGAGGGGGCGACGGAGGGGGCAGCTTCTGAGCTCGCGCCGGCTCAGGACGAGGACCGCGCCGCCGCCCTAGGCGACGAATCGAGACATCGCCCCCGACTGGATCAGCTCCACGACGGTGGCGATGTCGACGTCGAGGTAACGATCGCCGTCCAGGAAGGCCACGTGCTCGCGAACCAGATCGAACGCCGCCCGAGTCCGCGGGCTCGCTTCACCGACGCCGCGCAGCTCCAACGCCTGGCAGCAGGCGATCAGGTGGATGGCGGCGATGTTCTGGGCGAGTTCGACGATCGAGCGGGCGTCGCGGGCGGCGATCGTGCCCATCGAGACCTTGTCCTGGTTGTGGGCCTCGGTGGAGCGGGAGAAGATCGTGGACGGCCCGCACAGGTGCATGGCCTCGGCGGTCATGGCCGAGGCGCACAGCTGCATGCCCTTGAAGCCGTGGTGCAGGCCCGCCTCCGGGTGCGTGGGTTCAAAGCGCGGGATCAGGTTGGCGGTCAGGCCGCGGTTGAACTTCTCGTCGACGACCAGTTCGAGCTGGCGGTCCATCAGGTCGCACAGGTTGGCCAGCGCCACCTTGAGTGAATCCATGGCCTGGCCGATGTGGCCGCCGTAGAAGTTGCCTCCGCTCTCGACGCGGCCCCCGGCCACGTTGAACAGCGGGTTGTCGTCGGAGGAGTTGATCTCGACCTCGACCCACTGCTGCACCCACTCGAGCACGTCGCGCAGGGGGCCGATGACGTGCGGGGCGCAGCGGATCGAGTACTTGTCCTGGACCTGGCGGTCGAGTTCGCGGAACCCCGCGCCGTCCAGCCCGCCCTCGAACAGCTCGTCGCTGTCGGCCGCCAGCCGGGAGTCGGCCAGCAGCTCGCGGATGTGGCGGGCGCTCTGCACCATCCCCGGGTGGGGCTTGGCCGAGTCGAACAGGAAGGCGTTGAAGTGGCCGCGATTGCCGAGCATCGCCTCGGAGGCCATCGCGGTCATCAGGTCGGCCAGATCCGCCAGCTCCCGGGCCGCGCCCACCGCCAAACACGCGAAGGCGCTCATGAACGACGTCCCGTTGGTGAGCGCCAGCCCCTCCTTGGCCTCGAGCAGGATCGGCTCAACACTCAGCTCGGCCAGCACCTCATCCGCCCGGCGCGGCACGCCGTCGAACAGAACGTCGCCGTCGCCGGCCAGAGCACGACCGACATACGACAGCGGCGCCAGATCACCACTGGCTCCGCACGAACCGCGCTCGGGGATGAACGGCACGACGTCGTGATTGAGGAGATCGAGCAACCGGTCGATCAGCTCGACGCGGACGCCGGAATTGCCCTTGGACAGGCAGTTGGCACGCAGCAGCATCGTCACACGCGCGACCTCGGGCGGGGCGATCGGCCCGGTGCCGACGCCCATGAAGCGAAGGATGTTCTGCTGAAGCTTGGCGGCCTTGATTGACGAGATCTGGCGATGGGCGCTGTCGCCGAAGCCGGTGGTCACCCCGTAGATCGGGATCTCCTTGTCGATCAGCTCGTACTTGAGGCGGCGGCTGGCCTCGACGTCGTCCGCGGCGCGCTCGGACAGGTGAACCGTGCGGCCACGGCGGGAGACCTCGAGCGCGTCGGCGATGGTGAGCGTGGCGCCGTCGAGCTCGAGCAGCGTCCGCGTCGAAACGTCATGGGGCGGAGCGATGGCGGTCATGTGTCGAATGTTGCGCGGTGATAGGCTCGGCGCAACCGAGACGCAGTCAATCGGCATCACAGTGCAACTCAGCCGCCCTCTGGACAGCATCGACCGCAAGATTGTTGCGATCTTGCAGGAGAGCGCCAAGCGCACGTTCGCGGACATCGGCGCCGACGTCGGGCTGTCGGCGACCGCGGTCAAGCGCCGCGTCGATCGCCTCGAGGGCGACGGCGTGATCGTCGGCTACGGCGCTCGGATCAATTGGCGAGCGCTGGGCGAAGCGATCGAGTCGCTGATCGAGATCTACTGCGCCGATCGGACCTCGCCGGCCGACGTGGGGCGCTCGCTGTCAACGGTGGAGGAGATCATCTCGGCGTTCACCGTCTCCGGCGAGGCCGATGCCGTTATCCGGGTGCGGGTCGAGAGCATCGATCACCTGGAAAAGCTGGTCGAACGACTCCGGCGCGACCCCAACATCGTGCGGACACGAACGCTGATCGTGCTGTCGACGCTGCTCGACCGCCCATGAGCCCCCGGGTGGAACTCCAGACGTTCGTGCCCCCGGACATCGAGATCGAGCACTCAGACGATGGCTCAGTCGTGCTTGCCTCGCGCCAGGCGCCGGCCGACTGGGAGCCGTCGATCCCGGCCGTTGTGCAGCAAGCGGGCCGCCGAGCACCCGGACCGCCCCCTGGCGGCCCAGCGCGATCAGGACGACCAATGGGTCACGCTCACCTACGGCGACGCTGAGCGCAAATCCCAAGCCCTGGCGCAAGCGTTCACGGACCGTGGGCTCGGATCCGACAAGCCGCTGATGATCCTGTCGGGCAATTCGCTCGAGCACCTGCTGGTAAGCCTCGGCGCCTACGCCGCGGGCGTGCCGGTGATGCCGATCAGCGTCGCCTACTCGCTGATGAGCGCCGACCACGCCCGGATCAGGGCGATCGCGGAGCTGACCGAACCGGGCCTGGTATTCGCTGACGACGCCGGAGCGTTCGCCAACGCCCTCGACGCGCTCACGCCCACCGTGCCGCAGGTGCTCGTCGCCCGCGGGGAGCGCGATCAGGCACTCCGGCTCGACGACCTCCTCAGCACCGCGCCGGTGCAGCGGGCAAGCACCGCAAGCAGGGCGGCTCCCGGACCGGACACCATCGCCAAGCTGCTGTTCACGTCCGGTTCCACCGGTGTCCCCAAGGGCGTCATCAACACCCACCGCATGCTGTGCTCAAACCAGCAGGCGCTCCGGCAGGTCTGGCCCTTCCTGCTTGCCGAGCCGCCGATCCTGGTCGACTGGCTGCCGTGGAGCCACACGTTCGGCGCCAACCACAATCTCAACCTGGCGCTGTTCAACGGCGGCACGATCTACATCGACGACGGCAAGCCCGCGCCGCCCCTGTTCCCGCGCACCACAGCGGCGCTGAAGCACGTGCCGCCGACGCTCTATTTCAACGTTCCCGCCGGCTACGCGCTGCTGGCGCCGGCGCTCGAGAAGGACGCCGAACTGGCCGAGCGGTTCTTCAGCCGGCTGCGCTTCATGTTCTACGCCGCCGCCGCCCTGCCGGACGCGCTGGCCGAGCGCCTGCGCCAGCTGGCCGACCACCACGCCGACCACGACGTGCCGCTGACCTCGAGCTGGGGCACGACCGAGACGGCGCCGGGCGCCACCACCATGCACTTCCTGGGCGGCCCGACGGGCTGCATCGGAGTCCCGTTGCCGGGCACCACGATCAAGCTGGCGCCGGTGGGCGACCGGCTCGAGATCCGGGTCAAGGGCCCGAACGTCACCCCGGGCTACTACCGCCAGCCCGAGCTGACACGCGCAGGCCTTCGACGAGGACGGGTTCTACCGCTCGGGCGACGCGGTCAGGCTGATCGACGAGCGCGATCCCAACCAGGGCATGCTGTTCGACGGCCGCATCGCTGAGAACTTCAAGCTGCTCACCGGCACGTGGGTCGCGGTCGGCGCGCTCCGGACCCGTCTGATCAGCGTCGCGGGCGTGCTCGCCGACGCGGTCATCTGCGGCCAGGACGCCGGATATGTCGCCGCCATGGCCTGGGTCAACCAGGCCGAGGCGCGAAGGCTGACCGGGGCCACCGAGGCCGTCCCGCTCGACCATCCACACCTCCGCGATCACCTCGCCGCCACCCTGCGCGACCTCAACGAGCAAGCCGGTTCGGCGTCAAGGATCGAGCGGCTGCTTCTGCTCGAACAGCCGCCGAGCCTCGACGCCGGCGAGATCACCGACAAGGGCTACCTGAACCAGCGGCGCACGCTCGAGTGCCGGGCCGCGGACGTCAAGAGGCTTTACGCCGATCCCCCCGATACCGCCGTGATCACGGCGCCGGGCAGCGGCCAACACAGTCCTTAAGCCCCCTGGAGGGCGAACTTAAGCCAGCTATCGCGGGCAAGATGCGGCTCCTGTCCGATGCGGACCCAGGGGGCTGAAACCTAGCTTTGACCGTGGCATTCAGGCCACGTCAAAGGAGCCCAGCAAATGATCTTCCTGTCCCGCACAGATGACCGCCCCGAAAACCTCGACCAGACCCGTCGTCACCCCGGCCATCGCCGCCTGCGCCGTGCCGCCTCCAAGCGAACCGGTGTCGCCGTGCTGACCGGGGCGGTGGTGCTCGCCGCTTGCGCCGCAGGGGCGCCGGTGGCAGGGGCGGCGCCGCCGGTCGGCTGCTCGGCTAACGCTGACGGTTCGGTGACGTGCTCATACTCGTCCACGGGGGCCGAGCAGAAGTTCACGGTGCCCACCGGGGTCACCGCGCTGTCGGTGCAGGCGGTCGGTGCCCCCGGCGGGGAAGGCCTGGACTACCCCTTGACGACGCCCGGCGGCCTGGCCGCGGTGGTTCAGAGCGTGATTCCGGCCACGCCGGGACAGAGCCTCTACGTCGAGGTCGGCGGAACTGCCAGCGGCAGCACGGGCGGGTACAACGGCGGCGCCAATGGCGGTCAGAACGCCGGCGGGGGTGGCGGGGCGACGGACATTCGGACCTGCTCGGCGACCGCGACCAGCTGCTCCGGTGCCGACAACACGCTCGACTCACGGCTGGTCGTCGCCGGCGGCGGGGGCGGCGGCGGCACGACCGGGGACGGTGGCGGGAGTACCGGCGGCAACGCGGGATCAACCGCTTCAGCAGGCGCGAACGGCACCGGTGACGTTGCCGCCCCCGGATTCGGAGGCGGCGGTGGCACCTCGACCGGCGGTGGCAGCGCCGGCCAGGCGGGTGCCGGCGGCGTTGGGCCGGCGCAGAACGGCACCGCGGGGAGCGGCGGCGCGGGCGGTAACGATCCCAATACTCCGGGTGGCGCGCCCTACGGCGGCGGTGGTGGCGGCGGCGCCGGTTATTTCGGCGGTGGTGGCGGCGGCGGTGCCGACATCCACGTCACAGTTCGGCCCAACGGTTATTCGATCGTCCCCGGCGCCGCGGGCGGCGGTGGCGCCGGCTCGAGCTACGCAGTTCCGACCAACAGCAGCGAGATCGCCACGGCGACGCAGGGACAGTCCCCGTCGGTCTCGATCACGTACACGCCGGCCTCCCCGTCGATCAGCTCGATCTCCCCGGCAACCCTGGGTCGGGGCGCCTCCGGCATCCCGGTGACGGTCACGGGCTCGGACTTCGCCCCTCCGGAGAAGGTGAAGGTCACCGGGCCCAATGGCGGCGTCACCGCGACTGTCAAGTCGTCGGCGGCGACTGCGGTCACGCTGGCCGTCTCCGTGGGGCAGGCAGCCGCGCTTGGCCAGTACACGATCACGCTCACCGGCGCCGACGGGCAGGTCGCGACCTGCAGCGGGTGCCTGACCACCGTGGCTGGCCCGGACATCACCGGCTTCATGCCTTCCCAGCTGGCGCCAGGCGCGAAGACGACGTTTACCGCCACCGGCAGCGGCTTCAGCTCCGACGCCAAGCTCACCGGCCCCAAGGGCGTTGCTCTTCTCGGCGCTGAAGGTGTCAAGCGATGGGACAACCATCACCGGCACGATCACCGTCGCGGCGACCGCTCCGGCCGGTACGTCCCTGCCCGTCACGGTCAAGAACGGGCCGCTGGGCAACTACGGCAGCAACGAGGTCCTTGGACTGAGCATCAGCTGACCCCAAACGCTTCACCAGCTCGAAACAGGCCCGGCGTGACGCCGGGCCTGTTTCGCTGCCCGGTTCCTGGACCTCCGCCGTTAGGGCGGAACAGCCCACTAGAGCCGCTCGCCGATGGACTCCCACCCAGGCGGCGGTTCATCGATGTCGATCACCAGGACGGTCTTCGGCTCGTGCCAGAACACGCGAATGCAGGTGCAGCCATACTCGATCGCGTCGGGCTTCGGGCAGCCCGTGTTCCTCGATCAGTTCTCGCATCCTGACCTCGGCCTCGACCTTCTGCTTCAGTGTCGCCATGCCAGAAGTGTCGGGTGAACGGCTGTAACCGATCAAGACATAGATGTGGCAAATCTGTGACTTTCTCGCAGTACTCCGTAAACCGGCCTCACGAGATACACGAAGAGCGGCACACCAGCCGTCTTCCATGGTTGTGATGCCGCGCCGGGAGACGCTGCCGGACCATGAAAGGACGTTTAATGAAGGCCTTTCGTCATGCACGGCCACGGGCACCGGCTGCCCGACGGGCACCGGCACCGGCAACGCGAGCTTCAGCACGGTGCTGAAGTCAGGCGGCACCGGTACCCCCGGCTACCTTGTCACCCCGCCCGTGTTTGGCATCCACTAGCGAGCACCGGTCACCAGCAAGACCATCTGACCTCTGCGGCAGCCGGCGCGCCCTCTCGGGGGCGTGCCGGCCCCGCGGTGGGCTCGCCCCACAGGAATAGGGAAACACCCGATTTATCAAAGAGGACCTCGCCGTACCTTCGATCTCGACTCGTGAGTCCGAGCTTGGGCCGGACTCGAAACGGCGAAGGAGGAGGTCCTCGAGATGAAAGCTCACAGCACAGGCTGTGGGGCAGTTCACCGCATTCCGGTGCCTTTGCAAGCGGCGCCGGCGGCGCCTGTTGGGGCTCGGCGTGGCCGGGCTGCTGGCGCCGGGAGTGCTGGCCGGCACGGCCAGCGCCACCGGCACCTATCCCGGCGAAACCCTGAGCCTGGCCCAGGACGCGCCGGCGGTGGTGGGAGCCGCCATCAACTTCGAGGCCGCCGGCCAGCAGACCGACGTCGAGGACTATGCCGGCGGGTTTGACCTCAACGTCTTCGCCAAGGACCCGAGCGTCGATCCGACCTGCGCCCCGAGCTATCCCGAGGAGGAGAACGACTCGATCACCGACCCCACCGAACAGCAGGTCGTGATCGGGGACTGGCAGGGCCCCGAGGACTCGTTCGACGTGCCGTTCAAGCTGGTGTTCGCGCATCCCGGGCAGGTGCTGCTGTGCGCCTACAGCGACTGGATCACCGACACCGCCGCCAGCGCCCAGCTGCTGATCAATGTCACCTCGCCGCCACCGTCGCCCGCCTCACCGGTGAGCGCTCCCACGCCGCCGGGGCCTGGGGCCAGTCCCAATCCGCCGGCCGCGGCGACCACGGGCGGCCAGGCCGTGGTCAAGCCGCGGAACACGAGCCGGCCGCGGGTCAAGCGGTCGGGCAGGTTCCTCAGCTGCACCAAGGGCGACTGGTCCAACACGCCCAGCACGTTCTCCTACCGCTGGCTGGTCAACGGCCGCGGGCTGCTGAAGGCCAACAAGTCGCGGCTGGCCGTGTCTCGCTCGCTGCGCGGGCATCGAGTCCAGTGCAGCGTGCGGGCGGCCAACGCCGCCGGCACCGGCACGGCCGTGAGCCACACGCTGACCGTCCCGTGACCGTGACCGCCACCTTCTTCGCCGAATGCTTCTGGCCGGGTGTCACCCCGGCGCAGGTGAAGGCTCTCGACGATCGCGCCTCGCTCACGGCGGGGCGCACGTCGAGGGCGGGGCAGAAGGTCCGATACCGCGGCTCCATGCTGGTTCCCGAGGACGAGGTCGTGTTCTGCTTCTTCGAGGCACCGACGGCCGAGACCGTTGCACGGGTCGCCCGCGACGCTCGGATCCCGTTTGCCAGGATCGTGCAATCAACGGCTCTACCGAGCCGACCCGCTGGCCCCACCGACCCGGTCCTGGAATAGTTGACCCCGAGACGTGATCGGGCGCGAGCGTGAGCTGATCGACGGTGGGCGGTTTCTGGAGTCGGCCGCGCACGGGCCGGCGTGCCTAGTGCTCGAGGGCGAGCCGGGGATCGGCAAGACGACGGTGTGGCGTGACCTGGTGCATCGGGCGATGGGCCAGGACAGCCGCATCCTCTCCTGCCGGCCGGCCGCGACGGAGGCCAAGCTCGCGTTCGCCGGCCTCGCCGACCTGCTCGTCACCGTGGCGGAGCGCCACCTGGAGACTCTGCCGGCGCCGCAGCGCCACGCCCTGGAGGTCGCGCTGCTACGAGCCGCGCCGGGACCTCACCCTCCCGAGCAGCGCGCCGTGTTCGCCGGGCTGTGCTCGGTGCTGTTCGAGCTCGCCGAGACCGGACCGGTGGTGGTCGCCGTCGACGACCTGCAGTGGCTCGACCGTCCGTCGCAGGCGGCATTGGAGTTCGCGTTGCGCCGGGTCGGAGACCGTCCGATCGGCTTCCTCGGCTCAGTCCGAATCGGTCCGGAGGCAACCGCGCTGATCCCGGGCCTCGAGCGCGAGCTGGCCGAGTCCGGCGCCGAACGTGTCCGGCTCGGCCCCCTCAGCGTTGGCGCGTTGCATCAGCTGATCCTCGAGCGGCTCGGGCGCGCCCTGGCGCGGCCGGTCGTGGTGAGGATCGCCACCGCCGCGCAGGGCAACCCGTTCTACGTCCTGGAGATCGCTCGGGAGGTGATCCGGCGCGGCGAGCCCTCCGCCGGCGAGGCACTCCCGGTTCCCGGAGATCTCCGGCAGCTGGTCGCCGAACGGATCAGACGGCTTCCGAATGCGACCCGAGAGCAGCTGCTGATCGCGGCGGCGCTGTCGACGCCGAGTCTCGCGCTGGTCGATCGCCAGGCGCTCGAGCCGGCGGAGACCGCCGGGCTGATCGAGATCGCCGGAACGGACGTGTCGTTTACGCATCCGCTGTTCTCCGCTGCCGTCTACGGCTCGGTCTCGGGGCCGCAACGCCGCGATGTCCACCGGCGACTCGCCGGGTGGGTCACCGATCCCGAGGCCCGAGCGCGGCATCTCGCCCTCGCCGCCACCGAGCCTGCCGAGGACATCGCGGCCGCGCTCGAACAGGCGGGCGAGCGCGCGGTGTCTCGCGGCGCGCCCGACGCCGCCGCCGACCTCCTGGAGCTGGCGTCGACGCTGACCCCGGACGGGGACGACCGGGCGCCGGCCGAAAGACGCAGGCTCGCCGCCGCGGAGTGCCACTTCCAGGCCGGCGATCTGCCCCGTGCTCGCGCGCTGGCCGACGGCGTGCTCACGCGTTCACGCGATCACGCCACCCGGGGCAGGACGCTGCGGTTGCTGGGCGAGCTTCGCTATGTCGAGGGGAGTTTCGCCGAGGCGATTCCGCTGTTCGAACGGGCCCTGCAGCTCGCCGGAGACGCAGACGGAGTCGCCGAGTTGCACCTCAACCTCGCCTTCGCCCACAGCATCCTCGGGGCCTCCCCCCAGGCGGCCGAGCATGCGCGGGCGGCGGTCGAGGCCGCCACCCGCGCCGGTGACAACGCGCTGCTGGCGGCCGCGCTGGCGATGTCGGCCACCCGTGACTTCCGCCTTGACCGCCCGCTTGATCGCGAGCGGCTGGACCGCGCGCTGGAGCTCGAGGACCCCGACCGCCGGATCATCATGCCGATGCGGCCCACCCGGCTGGCGGGGATCGCCGAGTACTACAGCGACAACTTCCAGCGGGCGGCGGCACTCTACGGCCAGCTCCGGCGCAGCGCGATCGAACGCGGCGAGGACAGCCAGTTGCCGATGGTCGACGCCGACCTGTCGATGGTCGAACGCACCCGTGGCAACCTGACCCGGGCGCTGGAGATCGCCCAGGAGGGATGCGAGATCGCCGAGATGCTCGCCAGCCAGACGGCCCGCGCCGACATGCTCTGCGAACGAAGCTACGTCCGGGCGGCACTTGGGGATGAAACGGGAGCACGGGCCGATGTCGAGGAGGCGCGGGCCTGCAGCACCGACGACGGGTACGCCGGCTGGTGGCTGGACAGCGTGCGGGCGTTCATCGAGCTCTCGCGGGGCAACGCGGCGCAGGCCAGCGAGGCGCTTGAACCGCTCACCGAGTCGGTTGAAGCTGACGGCGCCTGCAACCAGTTCACCGCGGTCCTGATCCCCGACAAGATCGAGGCCCTGGTGGCGCTCGGCGAACTCGACCGGGCGCAGACCCTGACCGGGATGCTGCAACGCCACGGCGAGATCCACGACCGGCCGTCGGCGCTCGCTCATGCCGCGCGCTGCCGGGCGCTGCTGGCGGCGTCACGCGGCGATCTGGAGGCGGCGGAGCGCGAAGTCGAGCTGGCGCTGGAGCAGCACAAACGGATTGAGATGCCGCTCGAGCTGGGGCGGACGCTGCTGGTGAGCGGCCAGATCCAGCGACGAGCCAAGCGCAAGCGAGCCGCCCGGGAGACGTTCACGGAGGCGGCGGCGACGTTCGACGCGATCGGCGCCCGCCTGTGGGCGGACCGGGCTCGCCAAGAGCTGGAGCGGACCGGTGTGCGCCACACCGAGGGCGATGAGCTGACCCCAACCGAGCTGCGCGTGGCCGAGCTCGCCGCTCAGGGTCTGACCAACCGCCGGATCGCGGAGACGCTGTTTCTGAGCGCCAAGACGGTCGAGGCCAACCTGTCTCGGATCTACCTGAAGCTGGGGATCCGCTCGCGGGCGGAGCTGGGGCGGGCGATGGCCGAGCGCGAGCTGGCGGGCTGAGCCGGGTGCGGCTCTCAGCCGGGGGGCTCAGCCGGGGGGCTCAGCGGGGGGGTTCAGCCGGGCAGGTCAGCCGGGCGGGTCAGTCGCCCCCGGGACCGGCGTTGTCGACGATCGCATGGATCACCTGCGGCCACAACACGGGCGGCAGGTCATGGCCCATGCCGGGGACGATGAGCAGCCGCGCGCCCGGGATCGCCTTGGCGGTGGCACGGCCCCCGGAGACGTTGATCAGCGGGTCGCCGTCGCCGTGGATGACCGTGGTGGGAGCCCGCACGCCCGCCAGAGCCGAGGTCCGATCCGGCGCGGTGACGATGGCGGCCATCTGCCGGGCGCTGCCGGACGGGTGGATGCCACGGTCAAAGCAGCGGCCGGCCCGCCGGCGCCTTCGCTCCTCGTCGAACTCGATCGTCTTTGAGCCGATCAGCCGGTAGGTCTCCAGGTGGCTGTCGATGTAGCCGTCGCGGTCGCGGGGGACCCGGCGCAGCATCCGCATGGCGACGCGGGGGTTGGGCTGCCCGACGCGCCGGTTGCCGGTCGACGACATGATCGAGACCAGCGACAGCACCCGGTCCGGATAGCGGATGGCCATCAGCTGGGCGATCATCCCGCCCATCGAGACGCCGACCACGTGGGCGGCGTCAACCGCCAGGTGGTCAAGCAGGCCGGCGGCGTCGGCCGCCATGTCGTCGAGTGAGTAGGCGGCGGCGCGGGGATCGCGGACCAGCAGCTGCCACTGCTTGGGAACCCCGGCGTCGCGCAGGATGGTCGACCGGCCGACGTCGCGATTGTCGAAGCGGATGACCCAGAAGCCCTCGGCGGCGAGCCGCTCGCAGAACTCCTCGTCCCACAGGACCATCTGGGCGCTCAGGCCCATGATCAGCAGCAGCGCGGGCGCCTGCGCCGACCCGAAGGTCTCGTAGCAGAGCTTGACGTTGCCGACGGCGGCGGTTTGCTCGCCGGACGCGGTGGATGCGAGATCGGGGCCAGGCACGAGCGCCCGATGGTAGATGGGCGCGGACCTCTCCCGGCGTCAGGCGAGACGACCCGGGGCTACGCGGACGCGACCAGGCTGGGCGCCTTCATCTCCTCGACCACGATGTCGCCGTCGACCACGATCGGCTCGTCGTCGAGGTACAGCGAGCAGTTGCGCATCGGGATGTCGACGTGGCACTGGGTGTCGTTTCCGCCGCCGAACTCCTGGTTGGGGCCGGTGGAGAACAGGACGTTGCCGTAGAAGGAGCGTCCGTGCATGCCCAGGCCGCGACGGTCGGTGGCCAGGTAGGACCAGCGCGCCTTCTCGTTCAGTCCCCAGCCGATGTGGGCGATCCCGTAGGCCTTCTCGTCCTCGAAGGAGACCATGTAGTCGCGCAGGATGTCGGCGTCGAACTCGCCGGAGATGTCGACGATGCGGCCGGACTCGATCGTCAGTTGGATCGGCGTCTGGGCGTAGGTCTTGAACGGGTAGATGATGTCGCCGGGGGCGATCACCACGGTCCCGTCGACGCCATCGTCGGCGCCG
The DNA here is from genome assembly GCA_963754375.1 of uncultured Solirubrobacterales bacterium. Classification (GTDB taxonomy): domain Bacteria; phylum Actinomycetota; class Thermoleophilia; order Solirubrobacterales; family Solirubrobacteraceae; genus Palsa-465. The sequence continues at coordinate 24,426 of CAVWFX010000008.1, read as the reverse complement.
CCGCTGAACAGGAAGCCGGAGGGCCAGTGGTCCCAGCGTCCGGGCGTGTCGGTGTACCCGTACTCGGTGATCACCGGATACGTGCCCATGCGGTAGGTGACGTCGGTGCCGCGGTGGTTGGTGAAGCGCAGGGAGCTGGCCTTGGCCAACAGCTCGCCGCCGTATTCGACGCGCTCGCGCAGGTTCTTGGACGGAAACAGCTGCACGAGGTGCTCGATCGGCTCCATGCACAGCAGCATGCGGGCGCCGGCATCCTGGATCTCGAGCTGCTCCTTGGAGAACAGCAGGAACATGGTGTCGATCACCAGGTCGGCGGCCTTCAGCGCCTCGATCGCCGGGCGGTTGTCACCCAGCGGGGTGGCGCCCACCGTCCACTGGCCCGCGTCGCCGCCCAGGTTGTGCGACTGGCGCGGCAGGCGCAGGTGGAAGGCGGTGGCACCGAACTGCTCGGCGGCGCTCAGGAACGCGTCGGCGTACTCGATCCGCTCATCGCCCTGCGTCAGGACGGCGAGCACCTCGCCTTCCTTCAGTCCGCACAGCTCGAGTTCCTTCGCGCACAGGTCGGCTGAAGGTGCTTCCCCCGAGACCAATCATCGGCACGCCTCCTCAACAGCGGTCGTATGGCTTCCAAACGGTGTAAATACGATATTTCGTCCTGCGCCAGGGCCTGCGGTTGAGCGGGGCTCGCCAGCTCGCCTCGGACCGGGAATGGCCGGAAACCGCGGCTCGCGACGCCCCGGAATGGCCGCCGGGACCTGCTTGACGCAGACCATATTTTGTATATTATCGCTGCCGATTATCCGCGCAAGACCCGTACGCGGGACCGCCTAAGACCAAGGGGACAAGAGTGGACAACCCGATCGGAGTTCACGGACCGGCGCCAACCGGGGATGAGTCAGCCGACGAGATCGGGCGCGTCGAGGCCCGCGGCATCGACTTCGTCCCCGAGAGCGACCGGCATTCCAATCCGCGCAACCTGGCCTGGGCCATGTTCGGCCCGCAGTTCGGCTTCGGCAACATGGTGTTCGGCTCGCTGGGCATCGCGTTCGGCCTCAGCTGGTGGAGCGCGTTCACCGCGGTCACGGTGGGGTGCCTCCTGGGCTCGGTGATCTTCGTCGGCGTGTCGATGCAGTCGCCGAAGACCGGCACCAACAACGCGGTCTCCAGCGGCGCGTTCTTCGGCGTCAGCGGCCGCTACCTGGGCTCGCTGATCAGCCTGTTCATCGGGCTGTCGTTCTTCGCCATCCTGGTGTGGACCTCGGGCCAGACGATCATCGAGGTCTTCCACCGCATCTTCGGCAGCGGTACCGGCAACGTCGCCCTGTCCATCGCGATGTTTGTGGTGTGCCTGATCTCGTTCGTACTGGCCATCTACGGACACGCGACGCTGGTGGCCAGCTTCAAGTTCATCGCGATCGCCAGCGCCGGCGTGTCCCTGCTGGCGGTGATCGTGCTGTCCAACAAGTTCCACGACGTGCACGGCGGGAATTACCTGCTGGGCAAGTACTGGGCCACCTGGGCGCTGACGGCGGTGCTGGCGGCGTCGCTACCGGTCTCGTGGGGGCCGTTCATCGGAGACTACGGGCGCTACATCCCCTCCAAGACCAAGGCGAGGACCTGCGTGGCGTGGGCGGGACTGGGGATCTTCGCCGGCTGCTGGATCTCGGAGCTGATCGGCGCCTACGTACAGACGACGATCCCGAACCCCGCCACCCCGTTCGCGATCGGCTTCCCCCAGGTCGCGCCGCTGTGGCTGGCCATCCTGCTGATGATCGCGCCGGGCGGCCTGGCCAACATCGAGAGCGCGGCCATGTCGGTCTACAACTGCGCGCTCGATGTCCAGGCGGTGTTCTGGCGACTGACGCGAGCACAGCTCACCGCCGTCATGAGCGTGATCGGACTGGCGACGGCCTACGTGGCCCTGATCGCCTTCAACGCGATCTCCTCGATCGAGGCCTTCGCCACCATCATGCTCGTCACCTGCACCCCGTGGATGACGATCATGGCCGTCGGCCACATCATGCGCCGCGGTCGCTACGAGCCGATGGACCTGCAGGCCTTTGCCGACACGGCCAAGAAGGGCGTGTACTGGTTCACCGGCGGCTTCAACATCAAGGCGTTCATCGCCTGGGCGGTCGCCACCGGGATCGGCTTGCTGTTCGCGTCGACGACGATCATCACCGGGCCGCTGACCAAGCACGTGGACGGGATCGACCTCAGCTTCATCAGCGCGGCCATCGTCGGCGCGGTCCTCTACTACGTGCTGGTCAAGCTGTTCCCGGAGCAGGGCGTGGCCCCGGTGACGCCGTCGCACGAGGAGATGCTCCCCAGCAGCGTTGAGGCGGTGGCCAAGTGACCCCGGTTGACCGGGCGGGCCTGACATAGAGGGCGCAGTCACGCATCGAGTCGGGCTCGCGGTGCCGAGCTCGAACACGACGATCGAGACCGAAGTGCCGGAGATGCTCGCGCGCCAGGCGGGGGCCTCCGGCCAGCGGTTCAGCTTTCATTCGAGCCGCGCCGTTCTGCATCAGGTCGACGAGGAGTCGCTGGCCCAGATGGTCCGCGAGGGCGATCGCTGCGCCGGCGAGCTGTCGGACGCACGCGTCGAGGCGATCGTCTACGCCTGCCTGATCGCGCTCATGGCCCAGGGTGCCGGTGCCCACGACCGGGTCGAGGCCCGGATGGCCGAGGTGGCGGCGGCGAACGGCTCGCCGACTCCGGTGATCAGCAGCGCCGGAGCGCTGGTCCGCGTCCTGCACACCCTGGGCGCACAGCGCGTCGCGATCATCACGCCGTATCTGAAGCCGCTCACCGACCTCGTGATCCGCTATCTGAGCGCGCACGACATCGAGGTGGTCGACTCGATCAGCCTGGAGGTGGCCGACAACGTCGAGGTGGGGCGCCTGGAGCCCTCCGGACTCATCCCATTGGCGCGCCGCCTCGACACCGACCAAGGCCGACGCGGTGATCGTCTCGGCCTGCGTGCAGATGCCCTCGTTGCCGGTGATCGCCGCGGTCGAGCGGGAGCTCGAGCTTCCCGTCCTGTCGGCGGCCACGGCCACGGTGTTCGAGCTGCTCGGCAAGCTCGACCTGGAGCCGCGGGTATCGGACGCAGGCTCGCTGCTCGCCGGAGCGCAGCCGGCGCTGGCCACCGGGCAGAGCTGAAACAGTCGCATGACGCGCCGACCAGCAACAGAGCCTGGCGCTGCTCGACGCCGCCGGGGACCGCGACTACGACCCCGCGTTCCGGGCCCTGTGGCCGACGGCCATGGCCTGGGTCGAGCCCTACTACGACAGCCCCCACCTGCGGGCGACCGTGGTGTGGCTGGGCGCCTGGAGCCCACCGCCCCCGAGCCGCTGCTGATCGCCGCTCTGACCCACGACATGGAGCGCCACTTCCCCGGCGGCACGCAGCCGAACAAGGCCGAGGGCCTGTGGGACGACGTCGAGTACAACACCCGGCACGCGCAGCGCTCGGCCGACATCGTGTCCGAGTGGCTGCGCAGCCAGGGCGTGCCCGAGCCGTTCGTCGCAGCAGGTCATCCCCGCGATCCTCCAGCACGAGTTCGGGGGCTCGCCCGCGGGCGACCTGATGCAGGCCGCCGATTCGCTCTCCTTCCTCGATGTCAACGCGCCGCTGGTCGGCGCGGTGGGTCACCGGCGGGGAGACCTCGCTCCGGCACGCGCTGCGAAAGCTCGAATGGATGTACGAGCGCATCCGCCTCGAGCGCGGCGCGGGAGCTGGCGCGGCCGCTGTACCAGGAGGCCGTGACCATGGTCGCCCGCGAGGTCAAGCAGCCGACGGCGAGCCCGGTGAGCCTGGCCCGGCACCGTACACCGGCCCCCGGCGGCGCGAGCTACAGCGACGCGGTGGTGGTCGAGGCCGGCGGCGCGCGGTGGATCTACGTGGCCGGTCAGACGCCCCGGCCCGACTCGAGGCCGGCGACGCGGTGCCCGCCGACCTGGCCGGACAGACCGAACGCTGCCTTGACCAGATCGAGCGGATCCTGGCCGGGCACGGCGCCGCTTTGGCCGACGTGGTCCAGCTGACCACCTATCTCGTCGATCTGGCCGACTACGGGGAGTTTGCCGCCGTCCGGCGCCCGCCGGTTCGGGGCCGAGCCGCCGTCCAGCGCGGCTGTCGGCGTGGCCTCGCTGCTCGACGACGCGCTGGTGGAGATCGTCGCCGTCGCGGTGACCGAGTAGGGGGGCGAACCGTGGGGCGCTGAAGGCTCTCTCGATCTGTTGCACTATTTGTCCAAGATCGAGAGAGGCTCCAGGCGTGGGCGCGCCGATAGACGCTGAGATCGCGAAGCTGGCCCTCCGCCAGCAGGGCAATGTGACCACCGAGCAGTTGCTGGGGCTCGGCGTAGGCCGGCGGACGATCACCTATCGATGCCGCAAGGGTCGGCTACACCGCGAGCATGTCGGGGTGTACTCAGTCGGGCGACCGGCCAGGACGGGACTCGAGAAGGCTGCCGCCGCGGTTCTGGCCTGTGGGCCGGGCGCCGCGCTCAGCCACCACTCTGCGCTGAGGCTGTGGGAGCTCGACGACAAGTGGTGGTTTCCGCTCCATGTCACTGCACCACGAGACTGCAGGCGCCCGGGGATCATCACCCACCGGTCGCACGCGCTGACCCCGCGGGACATTCGCACTGTCAACAACATTCGCGTCACCAGCCCCGCTCGGACTGTGTTGGATTGCGCTCCCACCCTTACCGACGAACGCCTGAAACGGGTCATCGCCGACGGCCGCCGGAACAAAACCCGGCCCCTGTCCCTGAGCCAGCTCCGCGACGTCATCAGCCGCTTCCCCACCCACCCCGGACGGTCGCTCCTGGAACCGCTGATCCAGGCCGAGGACGAGCCGACTCGCTCACCGCTCGAGGACGACTTCGTCGCCTTCTGCCGCCACTACGGTCTGCCGAGGCCGATTGTCAACTCCCACGTCTGCGGACGTGAGGTGGACGCCTGGTTCCCGGTCGAACGCCTGATCGTCGAAGTCGACGGCTGGGGCTTTCACCGCGATCGGGACAGCTTCGAAGCGGACCGTGACCATGACGCCACCGCCCTCGCTGCAGGCATCCCCACCGTCCGGGTCACCTCGAACCGGATGAGCACCCCGGCCAGGGAGGCCGACCGGCTACAGCGCATCCTCGCTCACCGGCGGGCGTAGGCGGGCTACTGCGAGGCGGCCAGGAAACGGCGGGTCTCAGCCAGGAAGTCGGCGGTGTTGTCCCACGGGATCATGTGGCCCGCCCCGGAGATGGGCACGAACTCGACGCCGTCGGGCGCGGTCTCCCGCAGTTCCGGCAGCGCCGCCGCGGTGACCACCGGGCTCTGATCGCCGTACATGAGCAGGACCGGCGGCGTGAGCTGAGCCAGCAGTGCGTGGAAGTCCTCGCGGTGGAAGTTCAGCCACGATTCGCGGACCGCGTTCTCGTCGCAGGTATGCAGCCACTGCGCCCGGACGGCCAGGTGCTCCTCGGTCAGGGTGGGGAAGTACTGGCGCAGCTCGTCGGCGCCGCCGCCCGACTTGGCCGCGTTGAGCTGGCTCATGAACGCCTCCAGCGACATCGGATACTCGCCCCGGCCGGGGCCGGTCAGCGGCGGGTCGGCCAGCACCAGCGGGCCGACGAGGTCCGGGAACCGCACCGCGGTGGCGGCCGCGATGCGCGCGCCCATCGAATGCCCCACCAGCGCCGGTCGCTCCAGCCCCAGCCCTTCCACGACCGCGGCCACGTCGCCCGCGTAGTCATCCAGGCTGAAGCCGTCGGCCGGGGTGTCCGAGGAGCCCCGTCCGCGGATGTCGAGCGTCCACACGCGGTGGTCACGCCCCAGGTCGGTGGAGACGAACTCGAGCATGGCCGCGGGCGTGGTGATCCCCGGGAGGATCACCACCGGCGTGCCCCGATTCCCGTACGCGAGATGGTGCAGCCGTACGGGACCGTCCACGTAGCCGCTGCGACCGACGAGAGTGGCCATCGGTCTCAGTCCGCGATGACGCTGTTGGCGAGCTGGCCGGCACTGCCCTCCAGCACGCCGATCACACTGTCCAGCGAGACGACGTCGGCGTACTTGGAGTCCATGTCGAACATGTTGGAGTCGTGGGGCGCGCTGGCCCGGTCGCCGACGCAGTCGGCCGGCACGAGCGTGCGATAGCCCCAGGAGACGGCATCGACCACGCTGGCGCGGACACAGCCGCTGGTGACGCAGCCGGCGACGATCAGCGAGTCGACGCTGGCGGCCTGCAGGAAGGCGATCAGCGAGGTGCCAAAGAACGCCGACGCGGCCTGTTTTTCGAACACGGGCTCCCCGGGGGCGGGCTTGACCCGCTCGTCGATCGCGCACGCGCGAGTACCGGCGACCAGCGTGGCCAGGCTGGGCATCTTGCGCAGCCACACCAGCCGATCGCGCTGGCCCTCCTGAAAGGCAACCGCGGTGAAGGCCACCGGCAGTCCGCGTCCGCGGGCCACTTCGAGCAGCGACGCGGTGGCCGCGACCTCGGCGTCGAGGTCTCCCCCGAGCGGGCTGACCGACTCGGTGAAGCCGTACTGGAAGTCGACGACCAGCACCGCGGGGCGCTCGCCGAGTCCGACACGACCGCCGATCCCGCTTCGCGAGTAGATCGTCCGAGCGTCGTCCAGGTTCCCGTTGTCGGCCACGCAAATCACCCCCGCTGGTCAGCGGATCTCTCGGCTCTGGGCCACGCCGGGAGACGGAGGCCCGCGCTCGGCGCTAGTAAGGAGATGTATTATATATCAAACACAAGCGACGACAGGAGACATCCGATTTCCCCTATAGCATCGGCCGTGGAGAGAGAAGGGTTGAGCGCGCGATTTACCGATAGCGGCGAACCGATCCCGGCGGCGCCGATCGACCTGCCGTCGATCCCGGACGTCATCTACCACCAGTTGCGCCGTGATCTCGCGCGCGGGGTCTACAAGCCCGGACCGATCCGGATCCGCCCTCTGGCCGAGCGCTTCGGGGTCAGTGCCACGCCGGTGCGCGAGGCGCTGCGTCGCCTCGAGGCTGAGGGCCTGGTCACCCTGCGCAAGAACCAGATCGTCGTCAACGCCCTGTCCGAGCCCGAGCTGCGCGAGATCTACGCCATCCGCGCCGAGCTCGAGGCGTTCGCGGTCCGCCGCGGGGCCGAGACGATCAAGGACGACCCCGAGCTGCTGCGGGTGCTGGACAACCTGGTCAGATCGATGGACCAGTACGAGCACCAGCCCGAGGAGTGGCTGACCGCCAATCAGAACTTCCACATGCTGATCTACCGAGCCGCCTACATGCCCCGGCTGTCCTCGACGATCGAATCGCTGTGGATCGCCACCGAGCCCTACCTCCGGCTCTATGCCTCGGCCGCCGGCAGCTTCCGCGCGGCTCAGGAGGAGCATCGCTCGATGCTCCAGAGCCTGAAGGCAGGGGATGGCGACACTGCCGCCGACACTCTTCGCCGGCACCTGGCCGAGACCGAGGAGATCGTCGCCGCCGGCATCAGCAGCGACGATTCCGACCGGGCGTAGGCGGCTCGATGGAGCCGTCCAGGCCGCGGCCAGCTTCCAGAGCCCGTTCGCCGTCGAGCCGCCGCCGGGAGCGGAGGACTGGCAGCGGCTGTACCCCTACTACTACCTGTTCAGCGAGCCGCGCCGGGAGTTCGAGGAGGGCAAGTTCTGGTTCTTCGATGGCATGCACAACCCCGAGCCGGTGTTCCCGTTCGACACGATCATGACCGAGAGCTGGTGGGTGGCGCTCAACATGTTCGGCACGCGGGTCTACATCATCCCGCCGGCCCTGGGGATCGACCAGCGGATCGTCAACGGCTACCTGTACATCAGCCCCAACTCGATCACCGACCCCGCGCTGATCGCCAAGCGCGCGGAGATGTTCGCCCGCCGGGCCGGCCACTACTACGAGAACTGGGACGAGATCTACCGCAACTGGATCGGCAAGGCCGAGGACTGCATCCGCCGCCTGCGGGCGCTGGAGATCCGTGACCTGCCCGAGGCCGAGCCCGAGGCGGTGGTGTTCTCGCACCGCGGTCTGACCTCCAGCTTCGACCTGTTGGCCACCTACAACCGGCTGATCGAAAACATGCAGGAGATGGCGTACTACCACTTCGAGATGCTGGGGCTGGGGTACGCCGCCTACCTGACCTTCCGCGACTTCTGCCAGAACGCCTTTCCGGGGATCGCCGACCAGACCATCTCCAAGATGGTGGCCGGGATCGACATCCTCTTCTTCCGGCCCGACGACGAGCTGCGCAAGCTGGCCGAGCTGGCCATCAAGTCAGATCTGGCCGACCTGATCGAGCGCGAGCACGATCCGGACGCGGCCCTGGCCGCGATCGCCGACGCGCCCGGCGGCAGGGGCTGGCTGGAGGCGTTCGAGGAGGCCAAGGAGCCATGGTTCTGGTTCTCGTCGGGGCCGGGCTACTCCCACGAGCACCGCGCCTGGATGGACGACCTGCGGCTCCCGTTCAACGCCATGCGCGGCTACATCGCCAAGCTGCGGGCGGGCGAGGACATCACCCGGCCGCTGGAGTCGATCCGGGCCGAGAGCGAGCGCGTGTTCGGGGAGTACCGGCGAGCTCTTGACCGACGGCGACCGCGACGCGTTCACCGCCATGCGCGAGCTGGCCCGGACTGTGTATCCGTTCGTCGAGAACCACAACTTCTACGTCGAGCACTGGCACCACTCGATCTTCTGGAACCGGGTACGGGAGTTCGGCCAGGTGCTGGCCAACGGCGGCTTTCTCGAAGACTCCGAGGACATCTTCTACCTGCACCGGTTCGAGATCCACGACGCCCTGTACGACCTCTGCACGGGCTGGGCGACGGGCACCCCGGCCCGCGGGCCGACCTACTGGCCGGCCGAGGTGGCCGAGCGCAAACGGATCCTGGAGCGCCTGCGCGAGTGGTCGCCGCCGCCCGCCCTGGGCGTGGCGCCGGCCGAGGTGACCGAGCCGTTCACGGTGATGCTGTTCGGGGTGACAACCGACACCGTCAACCAGTGGCTCGAGGGCGACGCCGACGACGCCACCCAACTGCGCGGCATCGCCGCCTCGCAGGGCGTGGCCGAGGGCCTGGCCCGGGTCATCACCTCGGTGGGGCAGCTCGACGAGGTACAGACCGGGGAGATCCTCGTGTGCCCGATCACCGCTCCCAGCTGGGCGCCGGTGTTCTCGCGGATCAGGGGCGCGGTCTCCGACATCGGCGGGATCATGTCCCACGCCGCCATCGTTTCCCGCGAGTACGGGCTGCCCGCGGTGGTCGGAACCGGCTACGGCACCAAGCGCATCCGCACCGGTCAGCGGATCCGCGTCGACGGCGACACCGGCGCCGTCACGATCCTCGACGATTAAAGCTCGCCGCGGACGATCTGCGCGCCCTGCACCAGCGCGCGCAGTTTGGCCTGGGCCAGCGCCCGCGGCAGGTACTTCATCCCGCAGTCGGGCGCGACGCTCAGCCGCTGCGCCGGAACATGCGCCAGCGCGGCGCGGATCCGGTCGGCGACCACCTCGGCGCTCTCCGCCTCGGGGTCCTCGAGGTCGATCACGCCGAGCACGATGTGCTTGGTCGGCACCTGGTCGAGCACCGACGGGTCAAGCCGCGGCTGAGCCGCCTCGATCAGGATCTCGTCGGCCGCGCAGTCCTCGAGCTCGGCCAGGAAGGAGTAGCCCGGCAGCCGCTGCTTGACCACCGCGGCGTAGCCGAAGCAGGTGTGAAGCGCGGTGTGGGCCTCGATACCCTCGAGCGCCCGGTTGATGGCCGGCAGGGCGTACTCGCGAGCCTGCTCCGGGCGCGCCTGCAGGTAGGGCTCGTCGAGCTGGACGATGTCGGCGCCGGCGGCGACCGCGTCGCGCAGCTCCTCATTGACGGCCGCGGCGTAGGCCATGGCCAGCTCCGCGTCCGAGCGAGTAGTGGTCGTTCTGGGCCTGCTGGGTCATCGTGAACGGCCCGGGGACGGTGACCCGGATGCGCCGGTTGGTGTGGGCGCGCAGGAACTCGACGTCGCGCTTTTGCACCGGATGGCGGCGACTGACCGGTCCCGACACCCGCGGCACGATGTTGGGGTTGCCGGTCCGGTCCACGCCGGTGCCGGGGTTGTCGAGGTCGATCCCGTCCAGGCCGTTGGCGAAGCGGTTCGAGTAGCTCTCGCGGCGGATCTCGCCGTCGGTGATCACGTCGAGCCCGGCGGCCTCCATCTCTTCGATGGCCACCACGGTGGCGTCATCCTGCGCCTGCTCGAGCAGCTCGTCGGGGACCCGCCAGAGCTCGCGGGCGCGCACGCGAGGAGGCAGCCGAGCGCCCAGCCGGGCGCGATCGATCAGCCAGTCGGGCTGGGGATAGCTCCCCACCACCGTCGTCTCGAGCACACGTCCGTTTCCGTCGGCCATTGATCTCCGCCGCAAGCCTAATTCACGCCGTTTGGCACGCCTACTAGATTTCAAATATAATACTTTCAATCGGGGCCATGACGATGCCGTCCGTCCGGCCTCCCGGCGACCACGAAAGGCGGAAGCGATGACGACGACCGCAACACGCCGCTTCCCGAGCCCGTTCGAAGTGGAGGCGCCCGCGGGCGCCGAGGACTGGCGACGGCTGTATCCGTACTACTACCTGTTCAGCGACGAGCGCAGGGAGTACGAGGAGGAGGAGTTCTGGTTCTTCGACGGGTTGCACAACCCCGAGCCGCTCTATCCCTTCGACACGATCATGACCGAGAGCTGGTGGGTGCTGCTCAGCCAGTTCCTGACCCGGGTGTGGCCCGTGCCGCCCGCGCTCGGCATCGACCAGCGGGTGGTCAACGGCTACCTGTACGTGAGCCCGACCTCGATCACCGACCCCGCGGTGATCGAGTCCCGCGTGCCGATCTTCATGGAGCGCGCCGGCGACTACTACGCCAACTGGGATGAGATCTACGACAACTGGATCGCCAAGGCCGAGGACTGCATCGAGCGGCTAAAGGCGATCGAGTTCCCACCGCTGGCCGACCTGGAGCCGATCGAGACGGTCACCTCCCGGCGAGGGACGACCACGGCCTGGGACCTGATCGCCAACTACAACCGCGTGCTCGAGAACATGCACGAGATGGCCTGTTACCACTTCGAGCTCAACATGCTCGGGTACGGGGGCTTCATGACGTTCTCGGACTTCTGCAAGCAGGCCTTCCCGGGGATCCCTGACCAGTCGATCGCCAAGATGGTGGGCGGGGTCGACATCCTGTTCTTCCGGCCCGACGACGAGCTGCGCAAGCTGGCCAGGTTGGCCCTGGAGCTCGACCTGGCCGAGGCCATCACCGGCAGCGAGGACCCGGACGCGGTCCTGGCCGCGATCGGCGCCGCGCCTAACGGCCAGCGGTGGCTGACGGCGCTCGAGGAGGCCAAGGACCCTTGGTTCTGGTTCTCCACCGGCCCCGGCTACTGCCACCAGCACCGCGCCTGGGTCGACGACCTGACCGTGCCGTTCAGCGCCATGCGCGGCTACATCGAGAAGCTCCAGCGCGGGGAGAACATCGACCGGCCGCTTGACCAGATCCTGGCCGAGCGCGAGCGAATCGCCAACGAATACTCCGAGCTGCTGCCTACCGATGACGACCGCGAGGCGTTCCGCCAGGTGCTCGCGCTGGCGCGCCAGGTCTACCCGTACGTGGAGAACCACAACTTCTACGTCGAGCACTGGCACCACTCGATCTTCTGGAACAAGATCCGCGAGCTGGGCGCCGTGTTCGTGGCCCAGGGCTTCCTCGAGGACTCCGAGGACATCTTCTTCCTGCATCGCTACGAGGTCAACCAGGCGCTGTTCGACATGCTCACCGGATGGGCGACCACCAACCCGGCGCGCGGCGGCTACTGGCGCGACGAGATCGAGACCCGCAAGCGGATCATGGACAAGCTGCGCCAATGGGCGCCACCGCCCGCGCTCGGCAAGCCGCCTGAGTCGGTGACCGAAGCGGCCACGGTGATGCTGTGGGGCATCACCACCGACATGGTCGAGCAGTGGCTCGACGCCCAGGACGGCGGCGACGGGACCGGCGATAGCGACGGCGTCCTTCGCGGCTTCGCGGCCTCGCCCGGAGTCGCCGAGGGCCCCGCGCGTGTGATCACCGCGGTCGAGCAACTGGACCAGGTGCGCTCCGGGGAGATCCTGGTGTGCCCGATCACCGCCCCCAGCTGGGCGCCGGTGTTCTCCCGGATCAGGGGCGCCGTCTCCGACATCGGCGGGATCATGTCCCACGCGGCGATCGTCTCCCGTGAATACGGGCTGCCCGCGGTGGTGGGGACTGGGTTTGGCACCAAGCAGATCCGCAACGGCCAGACGGTCCGGGTCGACGGCAACACCGGCATCGTCACGGTGCTCGACGCGTGACGGCCGCGGTCCACATCCGCTGGCTGGAGGACTGCGGCGCGACCAACTCGCAGGAGGTGGGCGGCAAGTGCGCCGGCCTCGGCGAGCTGATCGCGGCCGGGATGGACGTCCCGCCCGGGTTCGCCGTCACCACCGTCGCTCACGAGGAGTTCCTCCAGACCCACGACCTGCGCCGTCACGAGGTCGAGCTGCTCGGCGCCATCGATTACGAAGACGTGGCCGAGGTCGCCGCGGCCAGCGCAAAGCTACGGGCGCTGGTGGAAGGTGGAGACCTGCCCGCGACCACCGCGGACAGCGGTGGGGACCGCCTACGCCGAGCTGTGCGCCCGAGACGGCAGGGACGCCGTCCCGGTGGCGGTCCGCTCGAGCGCGGTAGCGGAGGATCTGGCCGGCGCCAGCTTCGCCGGCCAGCTCGAGACGTACCTGTGGGTCGCAGGGCACCGACGCGGTCCTCGAGAGCATCCGCCGGTGCTGGGGCGGCTTCTTCACCCCCGAGGCGCTGACCTACCGCCACCGTCAGGGCGTCTCGCTGGCCGACGTCCGGATGAGTGTCGGCGTGCAGCAGATGGTGCGGGCGCGCTCGGCAGGAGTGATGTTCACGCTGAACCCGCTCAACGGCGATCGCTCCAAGGTGATGATCGAGTCGACCTGGGGACTGGGCGAGCCGCTGGTCTCCGGAGCGGTGGACCCGGATCGGTTCACGGTCGACAAGGTCACCCTGCAGCCGCTCGGCAAGGAGATCGGCGCCAAGCTGATCGAGCACCACCCGGACCCGGAGCGCCGCCAGGTCGTTGTGCAGGACGTCGACGCCGAGCGGCGCGCCGTCCCGTCTCTGTCCGACGGCGAAGCGGTGCAGTTGGCCCGGTTGGGAAAGACGATCGAGCGCAGCTTCGGGCGGCCGATGGACATCGAGTTGGCCGTCGACGCCGACGACGACCGGATCCTGGTCCTTCAGGCCCGCCCCGAGACGGTGTGGAGCAACCGCGAGCGCAAGCCCACCGTCGAGAAGCGGGGCAGCGCGCTCGAGTACGTCCTGGCCGATCTGCTGGGCCGTTGACCGCAAGAGCGAACGAGGAGGAATAAGTGGGAGCCCCGACCGCAACCTATTTCCGGACCGCGCAGCTGGTGCCGCTGTTCCAGCGCATGCTCAAGCGCTGCAAGCTCACCGAGGACGAGACGCTCCTGGTGGTCTCTGACCCCGACTCCAACCAGGAATACGTCGCCGCCATGTTCGCCGCTGCGCGTTCGTTCGGCGCCGACGCGATGTCGCTGATGCTGCCCCCGCCGCCGCCCGAGCAGGCGGTATTCATCCGCACGGGCAATATCTCCTCGACGATCGTGGCGAACTCGAAGAAGGCGCTGGAGTTTCTGAAGATGGCCGACTTCGTGATCGACATGACCTCGGTGGGCCTGCTGCACACCAAGGAGCAGGTGGCGGTCCTGGAGGCGGGGACGCGGATGCTGATGGTCCACGACCCGGTCGAGGTGCTGGAGCGACTGTTCCCCACCGACGAGGACAAGGAGCGCATCCAGCGCCACGGCAAGCGCCTGCGCGAGGCCAAGAAGCTCCGGGTGCAGTCCGACAACGGCACCGAGGTGTGGTTCGACAAGACCGACGCCCCGGTCATCGAGCAGTGGGGCTGGACCGACGAGCCCGGGCGCTGGGACCACTGGCCGGGGGCGTTTGCCTACACGTCGCCGACCGAGGACGTGGGCGAGGGCGTGATCGTGCTCGACCCCGGCGACATCTGGTACCCGCCCAAGCGCTACCTCGCCACCCCGGTGAAGATGACCTTCGAGAAGGGAGCCGCGGTGAAGATCGAGGGCGGCTGGGACGCCCGCATGATCCGCGAGTACATCGAGGGCTGGCAGGATCCCGAGGGCTACGTGATCTCCCACATCGGCTTCGGCGGTCACCGCCGAGGGCTGTGGAACGCGACGCATGTTCCAGGACCCGCTCGAGATCATCGGCCAGGACGGGCGCACCGCGTGGGGCACGACGCTGTTCGCGCTGGGCTCCAACGTGACCTTCGGCGGCACGCACACCACCGGCTGCCATCAGGACTTCGCGCTCAAGCACCAGCGCTTCTACCTCGACGATGAACTGGTCGCCGACAGCGGCGAGGTCGTAGCCGACTACCTGCAGTGAAGTCGGCGCCGTTCAGCTACGTTCGCCCAGGGTCGGTTCAGGAGGCCCTCCAGATCCTCGACGAGGGCGCCGGCGGCGCACGGGTCCTGGCCGGCGGCCAGAGCCTGGCGCCGATGCTGCAGATGCGCCTGATGCAGCTGTCGACGCTGGTCGACATCAACCGCCTGCCCGGCCTGGCCGAGGTGACCGCCGAGGGTCCGGTGACGGTGTTCGGCCCGATGGTGCGTTACGCGACCATCGAACAGCTGCCGCTGGTCGCCGAGCGACTGCCGCTGCTGCAGTGCGTGGTCCTCTACGTCGGCGATCGCCAGGTCCGCAACCGAGGCACGATCGGCGGCAGCCTGGCCCAGGCCGATCCCACCGGCGAGATGCCGCTGGCCTGCCTGGCCCTCGACGCCACCGTGGTCGCCTCCAGCGTCAATGGGCGACGCGAGATCCCCATCGACGAGTTCCTGTTCAGCGCCTACGCGACCTCGCTTGAGCCCGAGGAGATGATCACCGAGATCCGCTTCCCGATCGCGCCCGACCGCTTCGCGCTTCTTCGAGCGCACCCGCAAGCACAACGACTTCGCGGTCATCAACGTGGCTGCGCTGGGACGCCGTGGCGACGACGGCCGCTGGTCGGATCTGCGGATCGCGCTGGGCGGGGTCAACGACCGCGCGGTGCTGGCCGTCGACGCCGCCGCCGGCGCTCGAGGGCACGGCGCTGGACGACGAGGCGATCGCCGAAGCGGGGCAGGCGGCGCTGGACGTCTGCGATCCGCCCGAGCGACGTGCGCGCCAGCGCCGAATACCGCCGCCACCTGATCCCGATCTACGTTCGGCGTACGCTGGCCAAGCTGCGCGACGATGAGGCTCATCTGTATGGCTGAGCAGCTCGAAGTGACAATCAACGTCAACGGCCGCGATTACCGACGCCAGATCGAGCCGCGGATGCATCTGGCCGACTTCCTGCGCCACGAGCTCGGATTGACCGGCACCCACATCGGTTGCGAGCAGGGCATCTGCGGCAACTGCACCCTGCTCGTCGACGGGCAGGCGATCAAGTCGTGCCTGATGTTCGCCGCCCAGGCCGATGGCCAGCGGGTGACCACGGTCGAGTCGCTGGCCACCGACGAGGAGCTGCACCCGCTGCAGCAGGTGTTCAAGGAGGAGCACGGCCTGCAGTGCGGCTACTGCACGCCGGGCTTT
Source organism: uncultured Solirubrobacterales bacterium (assembly GCA_963754375.1). GTDB lineage: Bacteria > Actinomycetota > Thermoleophilia > Solirubrobacterales > Solirubrobacteraceae > Palsa-465. The sequence continues at coordinate 8,712 of CAVWFX010000008.1, read as the reverse complement.
CTGATGTTGGCGACGGCACTCGCCGCCGAGGGTCGCCGCTGCAGCCGCGACGAGCTGCGCGAGGAACTGGCCGGGGTGATCTGCCGGTGCACGGGCTACCGCAACGTGATCACCGCGGTCGGGCGGTATCTCGATGAGGCCGCAGGGGCCCGGGCGACGGAGGGCGTCGATGGCTGAGGTATTCGAGGCCACCCGCCCGGCCGTCCGCGAGACGGGCATCGGGGCCAGCGTCCACCGCAAGGAGGACGACCGCCTGCTGCGCGGCGAGGGCCGCTTCGCCGACGACGTCGACCCCGGCCACTGCCTGCACATGGCGGTCGGGCGCTGCCCGTTCCCGCACGCCCGGATCGTGTCGATCGACACCTCGGCGGCGCTCGGGCTCGAAGGGGTCGAGGACATCCTGGTCGGATCGGAGGTGGTGCGGCGCAGCGATCCCGCTCAGCGTTCTGCGCCCGGTGCCCAATGCGCCGTCGCTGGACTTCTACGCGATGGCCACCGACGTCGCCCTGTTCGAGGGCCATCCGGTGGTCAGCGTGGCCGCAGTGAGCCGCGCGGTGGCCGAAGACGCGGTCGCGCTGATCGACATCGACTACGACCCGCTGCCGCACGTGTTCGATGTGGAGTCGGCGATGGACCCGCGGTCGCCGGTCCTGCACCCCAAGGTGCTCAAGTCAAACCTGCTGGAGCGCTACCTGATGGGGGACGGGGATCCGGACGAGAAGATGGCCGAGGCCGACGTCGTGATCGAGGGCGAGTTCTCGATCAATCGAGTCAGCGGCCTGCCGATGGAGGGGCGGGCGATCGTGGCCGAGTGGCAGGCGGGGGCGCGGGAACTGACCGTCCGCCACTCGACGCAGACACCGCACCTGGTGCGCCAGCAGCTGGCCGAGTCGCTGCGGCTCCAGGACGGAGCCGTGCACGTGATCGCGTCTGACGTCGGCGGCGGCTTTGGCCTGAAGATCGGCATCTACCCCGAGGACGTGCTGGCCTGCCTGCACGCGATGATCGCGCGCCGGCCGGTGAAGTGGATCGAGGACCGGGTCGAGTTCTTCCGCGCCACCACCCACGCCCGCGAGTCGCGTCACACCGTCCGCATCGGTGCGCGATCCGACGGCGAGATGATCGCCATGACCGATCTGTACCGGGTCGATCTCGGTGGCTACAACTCGCCGACCGGCTCGCCGCAGCTGACCAGCGTCATGTTCACCGGCCCCTACAAGGTGAGCGATGCCCGGACCGAGCGCCACGTGGTCATCACCAACAAGGCGCCGGTCGGGGCATACCGCGGATACGGGCAGCCGGAGTCGTGCTTCGTGCGCGAGCTCCTGGTCGATCGGCTGGCGGCGCGGCTGGGGATCGACCGAGTGGAGCTCCGGGCGCAGAACATGGTGCGGCCCGAGGACATGCCCTGGCGGAGCACCTCCGGAGCCATCTACGACAGCGGGGACTACGAGGCCTGCCTGCGGATGGCCGCCGAGGCCATCGGCTACGACGAGCACGTCCGGACCGGCCGCGGGCCGCGGGCCGGACGGGCGGTACGTGGGGGTGGGGATCGCCTCGTTCGTCGAGCGCACGGGCTACGCCAGCGCCAGGTTCCTCCAGGCCCGGGGGTCGCGGTTCGGCGCTCACGAGAGCGTCACCCTGCGCGCCAACCGCACCGGCGGTATCGACGTCTACACCGGCGTGTCGACGTTCGGGGTGGGCAGCGAGACCTCGTTCGCCCAGATCCTCTCCGACGTGACCGGGGTCGCCTTCGACGCCATCATCGTCCACGCCGGCGACACCGCACGCCTCGCCTCTGAACACCGGCGGCTTCGCCTCCCGGACGCTGATCGCGGCGGCCGGGGCGCTCAAGCACGCCGGCGAGGAGCTGAAGGCCAAGATCGCTGCGCATCGCGGCGTTTGCGCTGGAGGCCGACAGCGTCGACGACGTGGAGATCGCCGGCGACGTGGCCCGGCTGCGCGATGACCCGATCGACCAGCATTCCGCTCGGCGACGTGCACAAGCGGGCCATCATCAACCAGGGCATGCCGCCCGGAGAGACGCCGGGCCTCGAAGCCAGCTGCCAGTTCGAGCCCGAGGCGGCTGCCTACGCGTTCGGGTCGGCGGCGGCGCATGGTGTCCGTCGACCCCGAGACCGGCGACTTCGACGTCGAGCGGTTCGTCATGGTGCACGACTGCGGCGTACCCGTGAACCCGCGTGATCGTCGATGCGCAGGTGCGGGGCGGACTGGCCCAGGGCTACGGCCAGGCGATGATGGAGGAGTTGCGCTACGACCCGGAGACCGGGCAGCTGCTGAACGGGACGATGATGGACTACTTCATGCCGACCGCCGCCGACCTGCCCGACTTCGAGCTGCTGCACACCTACGTCCCGTCGCCCGGCACGCCGTTCGGCGTGCGCGGGGTCGGGGAGATCGGGACCCTGCCCGGCGGTGCGACGATCGCCAACGCCATCTGCGACGCGCTGGCCGACTTCGGTGTTGAGATCAACCGGCTGCCGCTGACGCCAGAGTTGGTGTGGGGCGAGTTGGCGGCGGCGAGAGCCAGAGGAGGCGTCAGGTCATGAAAGTCGCCGAGGAGTTCGTGGTCGCGGAGTCGCCCGCAGACGCTGTGGGAGTTCTTCGAACAGTTCGACCGGGTGGCACGCTGCGTGCCCGGGGTCGAGGACGTGACCGTGATCGACGCCGACAACTCACAGCGTGCGGATCACCCAGGCGCTGGGACCGATGACCGCCACCTTCGACGTCAAGATGCGCGTGACCGGCGCGCGACCCGGGCAAGTCGATGGAGTTCACCGCGGTCGGCCGCACGTTCGCGGCGCCGCCGGCAACGTCCGCGCCACCCACCTGGTGCGGCTCTCCGACGAGGGCGAGGGCTCGACCCGCGTGCATCCTGGAGGGCGACGTTGCGCTGGGCGGCATGCTCGGGTCGGTGGGGCAGAAGGTCGTGGCCAAGCAGGCCGCGGTGGTGACCCAGACGTTCGCCAAGGCGCTCCAGGACGAGCTGTCTGGGGGGTCCCCGGACGGTGTGCCTCCGACCTCGCCGGCGCCCAGCGGGGCCGCGGCATCGGGTACGGCCGGCGGCGCCCCCGGCGCGGCCTCAGCCCCTCGAGCCGCCTGGCGGCGCCGCCGATGCCGGAGCCGTCGAGCGGCGGGCCAAGGTGGTCCGCCTCGCGATGGCGGGTGCGATCCTGATGGCCCTGGTCGAGGCTCTGCGCCGCCTGCGCTCTCGCTAGCCCCGCGGCTCTGCAAATACGGTCGAGGGGCAGGCGGACGGCTCGGCGTTGGTGGCCACAGCCGCGCACATCAGAGACCATGGAGGGGTGCGGGCGCGAATACGGCAGTGAAGCGGGCGGCCGCGAGCCGCACTCGCCGTCGAGCATGCAGAAGGTGACAAAGCCGCGCGGCGGGTCCGGGTTTGTCGCCACACGCAGGCTGAGCCTGCAGCCGGTGACAAACCAGCCCGACGGCCGCCGCTTTGTCACGTCACGCACGCGCCCCAGGCGGTCCGGTCCGGCCGGCGGTCGGCTGGCAGCGCTTTCCCGCCAGATGTGACGGGTTTCCGGCCAAGGCCCCAGGCGATCCGGTCCGCCGGCGGTCGGCTGGTCGGCTGGCAGCGCTTTCCCGCCAGATGTGACGGGTTTCTGCTGCCGGCCAACCCCAGCGCGACGGTCCTGTGACGGCGCGTGCCGGCACCGCGTCCGCCTGATCCCAGGTCGTCCGTGTGCCGGTGCGGGCGAGCCGGCGTGAACGTGATGGCCGATCAAGGCGCCGCCTGGGGCGAATGTGGGGGTCGACCGTCCTCTATGCCGTATGCAACCCCAACCCACAGACGATTACGGCCAGGAGTTCGTCGAGCAGGTCCTGCGGACCGGGCTGATGCTCACGGGCGTCGCCGCCGATCTCATCGAGGCGCTGCCCGACGACGCCTATCCCGGCGAGGAAAACGCCAACGTGATCATCGAGATGCTGGTCGGGACCATCCGGCCGGCGGTCGAGGCGGCCGGCGAGCCACTGGTCCGCAACTGCACCGCTCTGCTCGCGGCCAGCGGGGAGCGGGCGCTGGCCGATCTGCGAAGCGCGGCCCGGTTGGCCGGCGAGCGTGAAGTGTCCGAAACCCACGGCGGTGGCGCCAGCGGCAACGCGAGCTGACGCCCATGGCCGGGAGGCCGACCGCGCCACCCGCTCCCGAGCACCGCTGGGAGGTGGAGTTCACCGCCGAAGCCGGCAGGTGGTACACAGCGCTCGATGGTGAAGCCAAGATCCGTACGGATGCCGCGCTCCGGCGGCTGCAACGCGGCGGTCCGACGCTGGGGAGGCCGACGGTCGACTCGATCCAGGGCTCGCGCCACCACAACATGAAGGAACTGCGCGTGGTCGGCCTCAATCTCAGGGCGCTGTTCGTGTTCGATCCGCGGCAGCGGGCGGTGGTCCTCGTCGGCGGCGACAAGACCGCAGACAAGCGCTGGTACCGCCGCAACGTCAGGCGCGCCGAGCAGCTTCTCGACCGGCACCTGCGGGATATCGGAAAGGAGGTCCGTTGCCGTCCAGGTTCACGAAGCGCTGGCACGAGGTCCGCGGACTACAGCCGCTGAACGAGCGGCGGGTCGCCGCCTACGAGCGGCTGATGCAGGCCGAGGAGCAGATCACGCTGCAACGCCTGCGCAACGGCGCGAGCGAGGCCGAGATCGCACACGCGCTCGAGATCAGCGAGGCCGGCCTGTCAGAAATCGACGACGACGATTTGTACCTGGCCGTCCTGTCGCGCTACGTCTCGGCGCTCGGGGGGCGTCTCGACGGCGTTGCCGCCGTATTTCGCGAGGGAACGGTGCAACTCCAGGACCCGGGATCAGCGCGGCCCTCTTAAGAACCTCTCACCAATAAAGCGTACCGTGCGCTTGGCGCGCATGAGTGGACCGAAGCATCTCTGGAGTGGAAACTGGCAGCAGGAATCCGAGGCTGCCTCGGAGCGGCGGGCCGATCGCGGGCGCAAGCCCGAGGACGCCGAGGCGACCCAGCCGCCCACGCCCCGCAGCCGCGGCGGCGCAAGCGGCCCACGGCTGCCGCTGGTGGCTGATCGCGGTGGTGTTCCTGGTCGCCGCCGCCTTCGGCTCTGGCCGCGGTGCTGGGCTCAGGATCCAAGACTGGGACGACCAGCACGCAGCCGTCGGTCACGCAGCCCCGGGCCCGCACCGCCAATCCGGGTTAGACCAACCCGGCCTCCCAACCCGCGGCTCGACCAACCCCGGCCAGACCCGCCGCTGCCGACCACCCCGGCCGACCCCGCCGCAGCCGACCCCGACCGTCCCGAACCGACCACGCCGCAGCCGACGACGCCACGCCCCCGCGGCGAATCCGACCCCGACGACCGCCCACCCAGTCTCGGCCGATCAGCTGGCTCGGCATGGAGATCGAGACGCTGCCGCCGGGGGCCGCGGTGATCGAGACCGTGGCCCTGGGCAGCGCCGGCGACAAGGCCGGCCTGAACCCCGGAGACGTGATCATCGCCATCAACGGCCGAGCCGATCAACAGCGCCAGCGACATCGCGGCGGCGATCAAGGGCCTGCCGGCGGGCGACCAGGTCCCGATCCAGATCAGCCACGGCTCGACGCTCGAGCAGACCGAGATCACCCTGGCAGCGCCGCCCTCCGTGCACCCGTGAGCTTCGTCTGGCCGTTCTGTCCTGGTCGCGCTGGTGGCGATCCCGCTGCTGGTCGTCTGGTACCTGCGCCAGCAGCGCCGGCGCGAACAGGCCGCCGGAGGCGTTCGTCCGCCCGGCCCTGACCGCGTCGGTCGCCCCGCGGCGGCCCGGCTGGCGCCGGCACGCTGCCGATGATCGCGTTCCTGCGCCGCGATCGCGCGCTGCTGATCGTGGCCGCCGCGCGTCCCCAGCGGACGGTCGCGGTGCCCGTCGACAGCGCGGCGATCATGCTCGCCAATGACGTCTCCAGCTCGATGTCGGCCACCGACGTCACGCCCTCGCGGCTGGGCGCGGCGAAGGCGGCGTCCAGCGAGTTCGTCGCCGGCGTGCCCGGCTTCGGTCGAGGTCGGCCAGATGGAGTTCGCGCGCCGGCCGACGCTGCTGCAGTCCCCGACCACCGACCACGCCGTCGACGCTAGCCGGCGATCGCGCAGCTGCGGCCCGGGGGCGGCGGCACCGCGATCGGCGACACCATCCAGACCGCGCTGACGCATCCTCACCAACCTTCGCCAGAACGGCAAGCGGCCGCCGAGCGCGATCGTGCTCCTGTCCGACGGCACCTCGAACGTCGGCGTCAGCCCGATCGCGGCGGCACAGCAGGCCAAGGCGCGCCACATCCCGATCTACACGATCGCGATCGGCACCCCGAACGGCACGATCCCGATCAAGCGCGGGTCCCAGACGATCACCGCGCCGGTGCCGGTCAGCCCACAGGAGCTGGCGGAGATCGCCGCCGCAGTCCGGCGGCCGCGCCTTCACCGCCGCCGACAGTGCCAAGGCGAGCGCCGTCTACGCCCACCTTGCCAAACAACTCGGCCACAAGAAAGTCAAACGCGAGATCACCGCGCGGCTTCGCCGGCGGCGGCCTGGTGCTGCTGCTGATCGGCAGCGTGCTGTCGCTGCTGCTGGTTCGCCCGGCTCGCCTAGCAAACACTCGCACCAGCAAAATCATCACCGGAGGACAGATGACGGACATCGACGAGATCCACCAGCGGCGCGGCGAGGCCCGCGACGCCCTGCAGGAGGCCCTGTACGAGATCAAGCGGGTGATCGTCGGCCAGGACGCGATGCTCGAGCGCCTGCTCGTCAGCCTGCTCGCCGGCGGTCACGTGCTCCTGGAGGGCGTCCCGGGCCTGGCCAAGACGCTGACCGTCAAGACGCTGGCGGCGGTCCTGGGCGGCTCCTACAGCCGCATCCAGTTCACCCCGGACCTGGTGCCCGCCGACCTGGTCGGCACCCGCGTATGGCGGCCGGACACCGGCGGCTTCGATACCGAGCTCGGCCCCGTGTTCCACAACTTCCTGCTCGCCGACGAGATCAACCGGGCGCCCGCCAAGGTCCAGTCGGCGCTGCTGGAGGTGATGCAGGAGCAGCAGGTGACGATCGGCGGAACCACCTACGGGGTGCCGCTGCCGTTCATCGTGATGGCGACCCAGAACCCGATCGAGTCCGAGGGCACCTACCCGCTGCCCGAGGCCCAGGTCGACCGCTTCCTGATGAAGATCCTCGTCGACTACCCCAGCGTCGGCGAGGAGGCGGCCGTCGTCGGACGCAGCCTGAGCGATCCGGCCGAGGTCCGGGAGTGCCTGGCGCTCGCCGATCTGCAGAAGCCACGCGCGGGCGGCGCACAGCGTCGTGGTGGACCGGGCGACGATCGGCTATGCGGTGGCGCTGGCCGATGCGACCCGGCACCCGGCCGCAGCACGGACTCGGCCGACATGCAGCCGACCTGATCGAGTTCGGGGCCAGCCCGCGAGGCCCGATCGGCCTGGTCGGGGCGGCACGGGCGCTGGCGATGCTTCGCGGCCGCGGCCACGTCGAGCCCGAGGACATCCGCGACCTGGCGCCCGACGTCCTGCGACACCGCATCGTGCTGTCCTATGACGCGCTTGAGCGACGGGGTCACCGTCGACGAGCTGCTGGAGCGCGTGCTGGCGACGGTCGCGCGCGCCCGGCGAGGACCGCCTGATCCGGCGCCGATGCCAAAGACGCCGGCAGCGGCTGGCTGAGGAGCGCGTGACCGACACGCTGCTCACGCCGCCGGCCGCGCGCCAGGGTCCCGGACCTCTGGTGGCGCCGCTGATCGAGGCGCTCGATGTCGCCGTCAACCGGCTGGTGACGCGCACCCTTCCCGGGGACCGCCGCGCCGCCGGCGTTGGCCTCGGCACCGAGCTCGCCCAGCTGCGGCCCTACGAACTCGGCGACGACGTCCGCCACATCGACGCCGCCGCGACCGCTCGCACGGGCGCGCCGCACGTTCGCCTGCACGTTCCCGAACGCGCGCTGACCACCTGGATCATGCTCGATGTCTCACCATCGATGGCGTTCGGTACCGCCCGACGGCTGAAGGCTGACGTCGCGGAGGGGGCGGCGCGGTGTTCGGGCGCCTCGGCGTTCGCCGCGCCGGCAGCGTCGGGGTGATTGCCTTCGGAGCCGGGGCGGCCCGGGTGCTCCCGCCCCGCGGATCCAAGCCGGGGATCGTCGCATCTGCGCCGGATGCTGGCGGAGGGGAGTTGCGCCCGACGGACGCCACGAACCGGACGCGCTTGCCGACGCGCTGCGCCGCGCCGGACGTCTGGCCGGACAGCCGGGCCTGGTGGTCGTCATCTCCGACTTCCGTGACCAGCGCGACTGGGAGCGGCCGCTCGGGTCGCTGCGGGTGCGCCACTCGGTTCTGGCGGTCGAGATCGTCGATCCCGCGTGAAGCGGAGCTCCCCGAGGTGGGGCATCTGGCGCTGGTCGACCCCGAGACCGGCGCGCTGGCTGGAGGTCAACACCTCGCGCCGCAGGCGCGTGCGCGAGCGGTTCGCCGAGCTGGAGCGCTAGCGTCGCGAGGCAGTGGCGAGCGAGCTGCGCCGTCTGCGCGTTCGCCACACTCACCCTGTCAACCGATGAGGACTGGCTCGTAGAGCTGGGTCGCCGATCTGCAATGAGCTTCGCTTCGCCAGTCTGGCTGCTGGCCCTGGCCCTGGTCCCGGCCGCCGTCGCCGTGTATCTGCTGATGCGC
>CAVWFX010000007.1:0-4834 GCA_963754375.1 uncultured Solirubrobacterales bacterium | reverse complement strand
ACCTGTACATGCGCAATTTGATCTCCGTCCTCTCGATCGTGGCAACCGAGCGGGCGCCCGCGGTTGGCCGTCGCCAGCCGCGCGCGGGCACCCAGCTCGCCGCCTCTTAGTTCAGCCGGAACTCCGCCACCGCCGCCTCGGGGACGTGGGCCGTGCCGGCCGCGGTGTGGTCGTCCTCCCAGACCGTGTAGGCGCCGGCCGGCAGGCTCCCGAACACGGCCGTGAGCAGCGCGCCGGCTCCCGACCGCCGCTCATGGACCCCGGTGTGCACGCGGTGATGGTGGCCACCATGCCGGCTGATCTCGATCTCGAGGCCGCGGAAGCGCTCGTCGGGGTAGATGACGAGCGCCCCCTTACCCGGCCCGATGTCGAGCGCCAGACTGCCGGCCGATGCCGCAGGTGCGATTGCCCCGGACTCGCCGGGATGGGTGTGGCCAGTGACCATCATCGCCTCCACGCCCTCACGACGCCGCCGCCATCGACAGCGGCCTGGCGTCAAAGCCACTAATCGGGGTGCCCAGGTAGGGGAACGTCGACAGGTAGCTGGTGTTGCTCCGAGCGATCCCGTCGTCGATCGCCTTGGCGGCCGCATCCGGCGTGTAGCTCGGGTTGACCAGCGGATACGTGACGCCCGCGATCGCTCGCAGCTCCACCGTCACCACGTCGTCGAACACCCGCCGGCCGTTGGGGAATCCGGCGGGATCGCCGCCGATCAACCCCAGCGCCCGCGGCTTGGCCGTGGGCGGGATGGCCATGTTCAGCCGCAGCTGGTCGGCCAGGGTGCTTCCGGTGAAGTTCTGGAAGCCGGGCACGATGCCCGAGGGGATCCCGGTCAACAGGATTGCCACCAGATCGGCTCGGTTCGCCTTCAGCCCGGCCAGGTTGGGGAACACATTGGGATACAGGTTCGGCAGCAGCTTGGCCAGCTCGGGCTGCTGGACGAACTTGAGGTACTCCGAGTCGCCGGCCGGCGCTGCCGCATTCCAGCCGTCCTTCTCGCCCATCGGAACGATGACCTCGTTGAACAGCGGGTTGCCCAGCCGTGACACCTGGACCCACGGGCCGGTTTCCTGGCTGGTGCCGTCGCCCTGAAGCACCGTCGACTTCTGGCGGCTGGCCGACGCCCACACCCCGATCACCGAGCTAGCCGACATCTTGTTGGTCGGATTGCCGCCGTTACTGGTCAGCTGCGTCTTGGGGATCTTGAGCGCGATCGTGTGAACCCCGATGTCATGGGTGGCGTCGACACCGTGAGTGGCGGCCATCGACGCGATGTGGAGATTCTGGAACGGCCGCAGGTCACCCAGGTCGAAGATCGCCCCCAGGTCGACGTAGAACCCCTCCAGCCGCTGTCCGGCGAACACCGTGTGACCGCCCAGCTGGTGAATCCGCCTGGGACGCCAGCGTCTCGTAATTGGGCGTCGACGCCGGACCGATGTTGCACGGCGGACAAGCGATCTCCTTCGCGAGCACCGTCGACTGGCCGTTCTTGATCCGAGTCACCGAGTAGAACTGACGCCGGTTCCAGGTGGAGTCACTGATCGATGAGATCGGGCCTGTGTTGTAGAGGAACGTGTTCGGGTTGCGCAGCTTGGTGACAAACTGGAACTGGTAGGTGATCTCCGGTACGCCGTCACCGTTGTTGTCGATGTTGATCTCGTACAGCACGTCGTCGCCGAACTCGAAGAAGTTCGGGCCGCCGAACGGTGCCTCCATCGGCAGGTAGTTGGCGATGATGGTGACCGTGGACGGGTCGTCGGGACTGACGAACGCGTAAGTGTCGGTGTTGTCGGCGACCGGGTCCTGGCTGATCGCCGGCGCCTCACGATGAGACGACATGGATTTACCTCCGTATGCTCGAGTGTTGAACTGGGCCGCCGCTCAGGGAGCGGCGCGGACGATCCGCGCGGTGAGCTGCGGATCGCGGACGGTGACCTCGCGGTCTCCGGCCATGAGGGAGATCTCGCCGGTACGTGGATCGCTGATATAGGCGACCACTGTCCGGGAGTCGTGGGGCGGTCCATCCGCGCTTGCCCGCTCGGCCAGCCATAGCCCGAGTGCGGTCATGCCGGCCGTAGTGCCCGCGGCGTTCACGACGAAGCCGCGCCTGGTTAGGTCACTCACTGCTCCTCCTTGGGTTGTGCGAGTGACCGGTCCCGGTCCTTCATTCGGCCTCCCGCGACACGGATGTGGCGGGGGCCGGACACTCGATTGCTGTCCTGCCCCCCTTACGGGCGAAGTCAGGGGGTGGATCAGCGCCCCAATAGATTGGGAATACTCTGAATATTTAGTACTCTCTGAACGTAATGAACCAGGCCGAGGTAGCACGGTTCGTCGAAGAGGTCGGCGTCATGCTCGAGCTCGAGGCCGGCACCCCCCGGATGGTGGGCCGCATCCTCGGCTGGCTGCTGATCTGCGACCCGCCCGAGCAGAGCGCGGGCGACCTCGCCCGGGCGCTGCATGCCAGCAAGGGATCGATCAGCACCGCCACCCGCGTGCTGCTGCGGCTGGGTTTCGTCGTGCGGTGGCGCCTTCCAGGTGAGCGCTTTGACCGCTTCCGCGCCCAGCCGGAGGCTTGGGAGGAGTTCTTCTGGCGTTCTGACCAGTTCGGCGGGGGGCGGCGGATCTTTCGTATCGGACTTGACCTGCTGGGCGACGAGCCCTCCGAGCGCCGCACGCGCCTGCAGGAGATCGACGACCTGTACGCGTGGTGGGAGCAACGGATGCCGGCGCTGCGTGAGGAGTACCTGGCCGACAAGCGCCGGGGCCGCAGATCCGGTGGGAAAGGCCGGAAGCGGTGACTGGAGCGGGTAACGCGCCGGTTAGATCGTCTCCCCGGGGCGCTGGAAGATCACCTCGGGGATGACGCACGCGCGCGAGACACGCAGTAGGAACCGCAGCGCCTCGGCCATGTCGCTCGTGCGCAGCATGTCCTCGGGCGCAACCGTGGCCTTGACGAAGTCAGTCATATCGGTGTCCACGAAGCCTGGGCAGAAGGCGGTCGACTTCACGCCGTCGCCGCCCAGCTCCTTGTTCATCGCCTGGGAGTAGGAGACGACCGCCGCCTTGGTGGCGGCGTACACCGACAGCCACGGCTGGGGCGACTTGCCGGCGATCGAAGCCAGGTTGACCACCAGCGCGCTGTGATGCTCGGCACCGGCGGCGCGCAGCATCTCCAGGCACTCCCGGTAGAAGAGGATGATCGAGCGCAGGTTGACGTCCAGCTGGAGGTCCACGTACTTGGTCTGATGCTCGGCGGCGGCGGCGCCGATGCCGATGCCAGCGCTGTTGACCAGCACATCGAGGCGGCCGAAGCGCTCGCGGTGGCGTCGCACGACCTCACGAATCGCATCCTCGTCCGCCATGTTGCCGGCCACCGGCTCAACCTCGTATCCCTTCGCGCGCAGCTCCTGCGCGGCCTGCTCGAGCGTGTCGGGCTTGCGGGCGCTGATCGTCACGCCGAATCCCTCTTCGCCGAGCGCCTCGGCCAGGGCGCGGCCGATCCCGCGCGAGGCTCCGGTGACGATGGCGGCACGATCTGGCATGACGGACCTTTCTGACGCTGACGGTCGCGGCAATCTAACGCCTGCGGTTCGCGGCGGCATCCACGCGCGGCGACTTCAAACCCCGGGGCTCTAGTGTCGTATCGGTGATCCACGGTGCGATGAGGGATGGGGCGTGTGAGCGGTCCTGACGAACTTGCCGTGGGCGGCGTGATCGACCGCCGGCCGGCGGAGGCCGAGGCCCCGGACTCCCGGCGCCTGTTGCGCCGGCTGCTCGGGCTGGGGCTGCTGATCGGGCTGGTGGCGCTGGCCGTCACCTCGCTTCCCGGGCTGGGGACGCTGCGCGCCCGCTTCGCGCGCGCGGACGTGTACCTGCTGGCGCTGGTCGGTGTGCTGAAGCTGGCTTCGTGCCTGTCCAACGTGGTCGCGTTTCGCGACGTGTTCTGCCCGCGCATGGGGTGGCGGTTCAGTTATGAGTTGGGCATGGCCGAGCAGGCCACCAACGTGCTGCTCCCGACCGGCGGGGCCGGCGGGCTCGCGCTGGGCGCCTGGGCCCTGCACCAGGGCGGCATGTCGACCGAGCACATCGGGCGGCGCAGCGTGCAGTTCTTCGTCCTCACCAGCCTGCCCAACTTCGCCTTCGCCGCCGTGTTAGGCCCGCTGCTGCTGACCGGCGTGTTCGGCGCAGAGGTGCCGATCGCCCTCACCGCGGTGTTCTCGGCGCTGGCCTGGGCGCTGGCCGGGGTGGTCGCGGCGCTGCCGTTCCTCACTGGCCGGATCGACGTCGACAAGGCCTCGAGCTCGTTCATGCATAAGGTGCGGACCGGCGCGGTCCTGCTCGGACAGGGGATCCGCGACACCGGCGAGCTGCTGCGCACCGGCCGCTGGCGGGCGATCCTGGGCGCGTTCGGCTACCTGTGCTTCGACATCGCTTCGCTGGTCGTCGCCTTCGCCGCGTTCGGCAGCGTCCCGCCGCTGGCGCCGCTGGTCTTCGGCTACGTGATCGGCCAGCTCGGCGGTCTGATCCCGCTGCCGGGAGGGATCGGCGGCACCGACGGGGGGCTGATCGCCGCCATGGTCCTGTACGGAAGCTCGCTGCCCCAGGCCACCGCCGCCGTGCTCGCCTACCGCGCCTTTCAGCTCGGGATCCCGGCGATCCTGGGCACGGTCGCCTTCGGCCATCTGCGCACCACGCTGAGCCGCTCCGGCAGCCCGGCCGCCGCCTGCGAGCCACTGGCCGACACGTAGTCGCAGCCCCCGCGGGGGGCTGGCAGCACTTTCTGGCCGTGTGGGCCCGAACCCGGCGGACTGGCGGCCGCTGGCGGGAGCGC
>CAVWFX010000006.1:0-23472 GCA_963754375.1 uncultured Solirubrobacterales bacterium | reverse complement strand
GTGTGACGTCGAGCACGCCCCCTTTACCGGAGGCCCCCTCCGCGCTAAAATCTCAGTCCAACCGACTTAGATCTATCTCAGATCGGAAAGACAGAGAAATCGTGGAATTTGAGAACAACCAGAACGCGCGCCTGTGCGACGTCTGCGGCGAGCGGCCGGCGGCCGTCGACGTGACGTTCGTCGCGGGCGGCGAGCAGCGCAACGGCGCGCTGTGCGAGCGCTGCGCGCGCGCCGCGATGGCGCCAGCAACAGCAGGGCGGCGCTGGACGGCGGCCCGCTGGGCGGCCTGATCGGCGCGGGCGCCGGCGGCCCCGCCGTGCGCCAGCGCAACCGCCCGCGCTCGGACACCCCGGCGCTGGACCGGTTCGGCCGTGACCTCACCGCCGAGGCCCGCGCCGGCGGGATCGACCCGGTGATCGGGCGCGAGCCCGAGATCGAGCAGGTGGTCGAGGCGCTCGACCCGGCGGCGCAAGAACAACGCCGCGCTGATCGGCGAGGCCGGCGTCGGCAAGACGGCGATCGCCGAGGGCCTCGCCCTGCGGGTCGCCCACAACGACGTTCCCGAACCGCTGCGCGGCGTCCGCGTGGTCGCGCTGGACCTGGCCGGCATGCTCGCCGGCACCCAGTTCCGCGGCGCGTTCGAGCAGCGGCTGAAGGCCCTGCTCGAGGAGGTCGTCGGCCTCCAAGGGCCAGGTCATCCTGTTCGTGGATGAGCTCCACACCGTGCTCGGCGCCGGCGCCGCCGAGGGCGCGATGGACGCCGCCAACATGCTCAAGCCGATGCTGGCCCGCGGCGAGCTGCGGATGATCGGCGCCACCACGCTGGCGGAGTACCGCAAGATCGAGCGCGACTCGGCGCTGGCCCGGCGCTTCTCGCCGGTGATGGTGGAGGAGCCGTCGGTGCAGGACACGGTCGCGATCCTGCACGGGCTGCGCTCGCAGTACGAGGAGCACCATCGCGTGCGGATCGCCGACGAGGCGCTCGAGGCGGCCGCGCGGCTGTCCGATCGCTACATCAGCGAGTACCGCCTGCCCGACAAGGCCATCGACCTGATCGACCAGGCCGCGGCGCGGCTGCGGCTGCGCAGCTCCGGCTCCGACAGCCGAGCGGATCCGGACCGAGCTCGAGCGGCTGCGGGCCGAGAAGCAGGCGGCCGTCGACGCCGAGGCCTACGAGGACGCCGGCGAGATCAAGCAGCGGATCGCACGAGCTCGAGGCCGATCTCGCCGAGCTGTCCGAGCGCGAGGACGGCACCGCCACCACGGTCACCGAGCAGGAGATCGCCGCCGTGGTGGCCGCGCGGACCGGGATCCCGGTCGGCGAGCTGGTGGCGGCCGAGCTCGAGCGGCTCGGCACGCTGGAGGACGACCTGCACCGGCGGGTGATCGGCCAGGACGAGGCGGTGCACGCGGTGGCCGACACGGTGCGCCACGCGCGCGCCGGACTGGCCGAGCCCGACCGGCCGCTGGGCAGCTTCCTGTTCATGGGCCCGACCGGGGTCGGCAAGACCGAGCTGGTCAAGGCGCTGGCCGAGCGGCTGTTCGCCACCGAGAAGGCGCTGGTCCGCATCGACATGTCCGAGTACCGCGAGCCGCACACGGTCGCGCGGCTGATCGGCTCGCCGCCCGGCTACGTCGGCTACGGCGACGGCGGCCAGCTGACCGAGCCGGTCCGGCGCCGGCCCTACTCGGTGATCCTGCTCGACGAGATCGAGAAGGCCCATCCCGAGGTCTGGAACGTCCTGCTCCAGGTGCTCGATGACGGCCGGCTGACCGACGGCGAGGGCCGCACGGTCGACTTCACCAACAGCGTCGTGGTCATGACCTCCAACCTGGGCGCCGGCCAGGCGAAGCGGCCGCTGGGCTTCACCGGCGGCGACGCCGAGCCCGCCGGCGACCGGATGCTCGAGGCGGCCAAGCGGGCGTTCCTGCCCGAGTTCCTGAACCGCATCGATGAGATCGTGGTGTTCGAGCCGCTGACCGAGAGTCAGGTGCAGCGCATCGGCGAGCTGATCTGCGAGCGGATCGCCGAGCGCCTGCGCGAGGAGCGCGGCGTGGAGCTGGAGGTCGAGCCGGCGCTGATCGCCCGGCTGGCCCGCGAGGGCTTCGACGCCGAGTTCGGCGCCCGGCCGCTCAAGCGCCACGTGCGGCGCACGCTGGAGAAGGAGCTGACCCGCGCCATCCTCGACGGACGGATCGCCGAGGGCACCCGGGTGGTGGCCCGCGAGGGCGACGAGCAGACGGTGGTCCTCGAGATCGCCGAGCAGCCCGCCACCGTCACCGTCTGATCTCGATCATCCAGAGGTCGGGGCGCCTGCCGGCATGGGAGGCGCCCCGATACTCCAAAATCGGTTGTAGCGTGGCGCATCCGCCGCCCCCATACTCTTCACACAAAGGAAGGCTGTGGCACCAAAGCGGATCACAGACCGTAGGTAAGCGGGGACGTGGAAAACAAGGCCATCGGCGGCGTGTCGTGGACGGTGCTGTCGTACGCCGGCGGCCGCGGAATCTCGATCATCACCACCCTGGTGCTGGCGCGGCTGGTCGCTCCAGCGGACTTCGGCCTGCTCGCCCTCGCCACCCTGGCCACCAACTTCCTCTACTGGGTTGCCGACATGGGCTTCTCGGGGGCGCTGGTGCTCGATCAGGACCTCGACGAACGTGCCAAGGGCACGCTGTTCACGCTGATAACCCTGAGCGGCGTGGTGGCCGGGTTGATCGCCCTGGCGCTGTCCCCGGTGGCGGCAGATGTGTTCAATGCCCCGCGGCTGGAGCCGGTCCTGGCCGTGACCGCGATCGGTTTGCCGCTGGGCAGCATGGCCGGCTTCTGGGGCGCTGTTCTGCAGCGCGAGTTCGAGTTCAAGGTCCGCTTCTACTCCGGAATTGCCTCGTCCGTGGTGGCCGCGGCGATTTCCATCCCGATGGCGGCCCTGGGAGCGGGCGTGTGGTCGCTGGTGATCGGTCAGCTCGCGTCGACGGTCACGATGCTGGTCATCAACATGATCGGGGCTCCCTACAGCGTGCGGCCCGGCTTCGACCGGGCGGTGGCGCGGACCGCGATCGCCACCGGACGCGGGTTCGTCAGCCAGGGACTGTTCTCCTACCTGCGCCAGCAGGTCGACACCATCACCGTGGGCGCGGTGTTCAGCACGCGGGCGGTGGGCTTCTACTCGATGGCCAACAAGCTCGGCGACCTCGTCTACTGGGTCCTGGCCCACCCGATCGCGATCGTCACCTTTCCCAGCTTCGCCAAGCAACGCCGCGCCGGCGACGACATCCGCCCCTCGTTTCTCAGAGTGCTTGGCATGGTAACCCTCATCTCGTGCCCGGTTGGGATCCTCATGAGCGCCTCCGCGGAGCCGTTCACGCGCGTGATATTCGGCGATCGGTGGCTGCCGATGGCCGGCCCACTGGCGATCATGGGGCTGTGGGCGGCGGCCCGACAGATCGACACCACGATCAGCTGGTTTCTCAACTCGATCGGGCGAGCGGGAGCGGCGGCGTGGCTGTCGGTGTTCGTGCTGCCACCGCTGATCGTCGGCTGCGTGATCGCGGCCAACGTGGGCGACCTCACCACGGTGGCGCTGGTTCCCCTGGCCGACACGCTGCTGTCGGCGGCGATCGGCGCGGTGTTCGCCAGGCGGTACGCGGACCTGAGCTTTGCCGACCAATGGCGGGCCCTGCGACCGGCGGTGCTGGCCTCGGGTCCGACCTGGCTGGCGACCTGGGGTGTGGGGCGCCTGCTGGGGCCACAGCACGCGTTGCTCGGCTTACCGCTGAGTCTCCTTGCCGGCGTCGGCGTCTATGCGGCCGCGATCTCGATCATCCAGCCGGGAGTCCTCGGCCAGTCGCTCGGCCAGCTGGTACGAATGTTGCGGCGGGGAGGCGCCGATAACACTCCTATGAACGATCGCCGCGAGGCCCCCATAACCACATGAGCGACCCAAGAGACTCCGTCCCGCGACGCGCAGCCCGCCGCGCCTATCGCCTGCTCGGGCGCTCACCGGCGGCCCCGCTGTTGCGCCTGCCGGTGTTGAAGCGGATGCGCCAGCGGGTCAACGCCAACCACATGACCGCCCCCCAGGCGCTCGAGATCATCGCTCGGCTTCAAGATGCCGGCGTACAGACCTGGCTCGCCGGGGGCTGGGGAGTCGACGCGCTGGTCGGCCATCAGACCCGCGAGCACTCCGACCTCGACCTCCTCGTCTCGTTGCCCGACGAGGCGATCGCGCTGCGGACTGTCGGCAGAGGAAGGCTACGCCGTCTACGACCGCTGGGCCGACGGCTTGCTCGACCGAACCTTTCACCTCGCCCACGGCCGGTTGCGGCGTGCGGTCGAGCTGAGCATGATGGAGTTCGACTCCGAGGACTGGCGTCGGCGCGTCGACGAGCTGGCCCGGTCGGAGGGGTTCGTGGTACCGGAGATGTTCACCTCCGGCGTGATCGACGGCCAGCCCGTGTCTTGCGTGACCGTCGAGATGCAGCTGGCCCTGCATGTCGGTTACAGGCTTCACCACGAGGACCTGGTCGATGTTGAGCTGCTTTGCGACCACTTTTCGCTGGAGCGCCCGTACAGCTACCGACCGCGCCCCGGCGAGCTGAGCAGCCCCGGAGCCTTGCCCCGACACGCCGGTTGAACGGCGCGTTCTCGTCCGCGCGGCCGCCTCGACGCCGAGCGCGAGTGAAGCCTGGTTAGGGTTCCTCGCTCAATGCCCGACCGACCAGCCCTCCGACGCCTGCACCGCGGATGGAGCGGCGCTCTGCACCGGCTCGCCCTCGCCGCTCGTCGCGTGGCCCTGCGAACCCAAGCTGGCCCGGCCCGGCCGCTGTGGCGGGCGGTGTATGAGCTGCTGGCCCGGGGAATCGGATCGCTGCTGGCCGCCGGACAGCCCGACGCGAGCGTCTACGTCGCGGCCAGCCTCGCCGACGGGGAGCCGGTGTACGGCCTGTCTGACATCGACCTGGTGGTCGTCGCCGCCGACGTGGGTGCCGTCCGGCGCCGGTGGCGGCGTTTGGGTCGCCTGCTGCCGCCGGTCGGTGCCCTCATCGCCGACCTGGGCACCTACACCGCCGCCGAGCTCGTCGACGCCGCCGCGGCCTCGACCTTCCTTGACCCGGGCCGCCCCGTTTACCTCGGCCACCGAGCCAACCGCGATGACCGCGGGCTGCGCGAGCGCCCCGGCCTGGCGGGACCGTCCATCGACTGGCGGCGACTGAGCGGGCCTGAGCAGCGCCCGGCGCTGCCGGCCACTGACGCCCAGCGCCTGCGGATCGCCACCTGGCTCGAGCTGCAGTTCTGGTGGCGCCAGGCGATGGCGGTGGCCGCCAACGAGATCGATGACCGCACCGCCTACACCTGCCTGAAACTGGTCTCCAACGCGGCCCGAGCCTGGCTGGCCCTCGAACTCGGGTCCGCTCCCCCCTCCGGCGACGCCGCCGTTGCCGCCGCCGCCGCCCGGCTGCCCGACGAGGAGCCGTCGCTGCGCCGTGCCCTGACCCTGCGCGCCTGCCTGGGCGCCAGCCCGGAGGCGGCGGTGCTGGACGAATCGCTGGCCGTCTTCGCTCGTCTCTCGCACCGAGTCGCCGCGCAACTGAAAGCCGTTGCCGACGGCGCCGGGACCATCGAGGTACACCTCTCGGGAACTCCGTCGCCGTCCGCCGCGACCCTGCCCCTGGTCGATTGGCGGGCCGTCGTGCTTCCCATGCTTCCCGACGAGACGCTGGTGCCGATGGCCGGACACCCCGGTGAGCGCTCGGCCGTCGCCGCCGCTGTACACGCCGCCGGCGTCCGCCGCTACGGCGCGGTGCGATCCGGCGATCTGCTCGTACTCGGTGCGGGCGAGCACTGGACCCGCTCGTTTCTGCGGGCGGCGGCCTGCCCGGTCACCGATCCGGTGTCGTTCGCGCTGCTGAACGGCCGCCGTGTGGCGCAGTTTCCGCGCCTGGCCGGGTGGTCGGTGGACGACATGACGGCCAGGGCGGTCACCGAGCACCGGGCGTGGCTGGCGCAGGCGCCCGAGGACGCGACGCTGTCTGACCGGCAGTGGCTCGACGGTCGCATGGCCGCGGCCGCGGCCCCGACGCGGATCGCCGCCAAGCTTCTGACGTCGGCCCGGGCAGCGCTGCTGCACGACAGCCTCGCCGACGGCTCGCCCCAGCTGGCCATCGGCCTGGAGGCCATCGCCGCCGGACTGGGCGAGCGTTATCCGCACACCCAGCCGGCGATGCAGGCGGTCGCCGGGGCGTACGTCGCCAGGGAGGTGCCCGAGCGGACGGCGCTGAGGACGCTGCGCGCCGACCTGCGCCGCCTTGCCGTCTACACGGCGCCGGTCCCCGCCGTCGCGGGCGACGCCGTGCCGGTGTGAACACCTCGGCCCCGGTCACCGCTCCAGTCCGGCCGGTGGTGGTCACGCATCCCGTACACCAGCACGCCTATCAGACCGCGCTGGCGGCTCAGAGCAGCGGACTGCTCGATACCTTCTGGACGGGCATCTACCGGACCGGGCGCGGGCTGAGCAGCGACCGTCTGATCGGCCGCCTGCCCCCACGCCTGCGGGCGGTGGCCGACCGGGAGCTCAGTCGCCGCTCAGATCCGGAGCTCGACCCCAGGCGCGTCAGGAGCGTCGCGCGCTACGACATCGTCCACGTGATCTGGCGGCGTCTGTGGCCATGGCCCAGTGCGTGGGACCCGGAGCCCTGGATGCTGCGCCGCTTCGACGCCTTCGTGGCCTCGGTCGCTGCGCCGGCGCCCGCCCGCGCTGGTGCACGCTTTCGAGGGCGCGGCCCTGTCGACGTTCGCGGCCGCGCGCGCCGCTGGGAGCGTGACCGTGCTCGACTGTGCCAGCGCCCATGAGCGCTTCGTCGCCGTCCGCCGGGCCGCGGGCGACCGCCGCCGGCACGCCACCGAGCGAATCCGCGCCGAGCGCAGGCTGGCCGATCGGCTGCTCGCGCCCTCTGACCAGGTCGTCCACTGCCTGCTCGAGCACGGCGTGCCCGCCGAGCGGATCATCCGTCTCCCCTACGGTGCTGACCCGCAGCCGTCGACCGGCCGCGACCGGTCCAGCACGACCCTTTCGCGTCCTGTTCGCGGGCACCATCGAACCACGCAAGGGGGTCGAGGAGCTGCTGGTCGCCTGGCGGCGCGCGGCGCTGCCGGAGGCCGAGCTGGTCCTGGTCGGACCGCCGGGACAAGGGGCGACCGAGCTGTTGCGCGAGCTACCGAGTGGCGCCCGCTGGCAGGGCGGGGTGCCCCATTCGCGAGATGCTGGACTGGTATCGAGGATGCGACGTGTTCGCGTTTCCGTCGCGGGCCGAGGGCTCGGCACGGGTCACCTATGAGGCCATGGCCGCCGGGCTACCGTCGGTGGTGAGCGCAGAGTCCGGCTCCGTCGTCCGCGACGGCCGCGACGGGTTCGTGATCCCGGCCGGCGATCCGGCGCTCCTCGCCGGCGCCTGCGCGAGCTGCACGCTCGACCCCGGCTGCGAGAGGCGATGGGATCGAGTGCCCGCCTGGCGATCGAGGAGCGGTTCACCTGGGGGCATTACCGCCAGCGGCTGACGGCGGTGTGGGATGAGCTCCTCGGCCAGGCTCACGGCTGAACGTGGCTACCGCCGGCGCGCCCACCCATGTCCTGCTCCTACGCGGACTCGAGGATCCCGACCATCCCTCGATGCGCCGCTTTGACCGCGAGCTCGAGCAGGCGCTGCGATCATCGTCGCGCGTACATCTCGACGCTCCGATGGTCCTGCCGCCGCTTGGTCTCACCCGCCTCGACCCCTACCTCGCGCGCTACGTCCGCGGGCCGCTGGCTGTCGCCCGGCGCCGCGCGGCGCCGGCTGTTTTCCACCTCACCGACCACTCCTACGGCCACCTGGCGGCAATCACTCCGCCCGCGCGGACGGTTATCTCGTGTCACGACCTCTTGGTCTTGCGCGCCCGCGAGGAGCCCGTCGGCTTCCGGCCGCGGCCCTGGACCAGCGCGCGTTTTTCCTGGAGCACGTCGTTTTTGCGTCGCGTCGCCCGGGTCGTGTGCGGCAGCGAGGCCACCCGGGACGACGTCATCCGCCTGCGCGGTGTTGCGCCGGATCGCGTTGCGGTGGTGCCCTACGGCGTCAGCGAGCGCTTTGCCCCCCTCGGTCGGGCGGTGCGCGAGCGCGTCCGTGCCGAGCTGGGGCTATCGGGGCCGGCGATGCTCCACGTCGACAGCGGCCAGCGTTACAAGAACGCGGCCGCCACGCTGCGGGTCCTCGCCTCCGTGCGCGCCGCCGGAGTCCCCGTGAGCCTGGTGCGGATCGGCCCGCCGCTGGCCGCGCCTGACCAGCAGCTCGCCCACCAGCTGCGCATCTCCGGGGCGGTGAAGGCACTCGGCCGGGTGTCCGACGAGCGTCTGATCGAGGTCTACTCCGCCGCCGACGTGCTGCTGTTTCCATCGCATACGGAGGGATTCGGGTGGCCGGTGCTCGAAGCCATGGCCTGCGGGATGCCGGTGGTCACCTCGCGCGCCCCCGCCCTGGCCGAGGTCGCCGGCGACGCCGGGCTGCGCGCCGATGCCGGCGACGTGGCCGGCCTGGCCACAGCGGTCTCGGCGGTGCTCGGGGACCGCCAGCTCGCCGAGCGTCTGCGCCGGCGCGGTCGCGAGCGCGCCGGCCGGCACTCCTGGTCGCGCACCGCGGACGGCTACGCCGGCGTCTACGCCGCCGTCGCCCGGAGGGCGGCATGAGGCTGCTGGTCGTGGGTGCGTCGTCGTCGCCGACCTGCGGCCTGCGCGATCACGCGGCGATGATGGAGCCGGCGCTGCGCGCCCGCGGTGCATCGGTGGACACGCTGTGGTGGGAACGCGACCCGGCCTGGGCGTGGCGGCAGACGCATCGCTCGGCGATCAACTTCCTGTCGCGCCTGCGGGCGCGGCTGGCCGAAGCCAACCATGACGCGGTGCTGTGGCACTACGCGGTGTTCGACTACGGGCCCCGGACCGCGTGGGGCCTGAGCGGGCTGCCGGTGTACGCGCCCGCGTTCGCCCGGGCGCTGGTCCGCGCCCGCTCGCCGCTGGTGGTACTGGTCCACGAGTCCGCCTACCCGTGGTCCCGGCTTGGATGGCAACGCAACGCCCTGGCCGCCGGCCACCGGGCGGCGCTGGTGGCGGTGGTCGACGCCGCCGACGGGATCATCCTCACCTCGGTACCGCGAGAGCGCTGGCTGACCACCCGGCGCTGGCTGCCGACCCGGCCGTGGGCGCGCGTCCCGGTGTGCGCCACGCTCACCGCCCCCGCCGGGCCCTCGGGCAACGGAGGGCGCAGGATCGGGGTGCTCGGGTTCGCGACCGACGACGCCCGCCCTGACGTGGTCGTCGGCGCCGTGCGCAGTCTGCGGGCGCGCGGCCTGAACGCCGAGCTGGTGCTGCTGGGCGCGCCGGGACCGGACGGCGAACGAGCCAGACAGTGGGCGGCGGTCGCACGGGCGCTCGGCTGCGGGTCCTCGCTCTCCTTCACCGGCGTGGTCTCCGCCGACGAGCTTGCCCGGGAACTGGCCGCGGTTGACGTGGTCGCCTTCCCGCAGGGCTCGGGGGCGGGGGCCAACAAGGGGACGCTGGGCATGGCCCTCGCCTTCGCCAAGCCGGTGGTCGCCCTGGGCGGGCGAGACACCTGGGAGCAAGCGGTCCGGGCGGGCGCGGTGGTCACCTCGCCACCGACTCCGGCCGCGCTGGCCGCCCGGCTGGAACCCCTGCTCGCCGATGAGCAGCGACGCCACCAGCAGGGCGCCGCCGGTCATGCCTTCTATGACCGCGAGATGTGTCCGGCCGTGTGCGCCCGGCGACAGCTGGAGTTCATCGGCGCCGTGGCCCGGGTCTGATGGCCCGCGTCCTGCTGTGCACCTCGTACTTTTGGCCGGACGTCACCGGGATAGCGCTGTATGCCAAGGGGTTCGCCGACCATCTGACCCAGCGTGGCGACGAGGTCAAGGTGGTCACGGGTTCCCGCACTACCCGAGCTGGCGCCGCGCCCCCGGAGGTCCACGCCTGGCCGCCACCGCGGTCGTCGACGGGATCGAGGTCCGCCGCCGCTGGCATCACGTCCCGCGCGCGGCAGTCGACGGCGAGCAGGATCGCCTACGAGGCATCGTTCCTCAGCGGTCTCACTGCGCTCGGCGGCCCTGGCCGGCCCGAGGTCGTGGTGGCGATCAGCCCTGCCTGACCAGCGCCGCCGTCGCCCTCGCCGCCGGACGCCGGTACCGGGCACCGGTCGCCGTGGTATTCCAGGACGTGGTCGGCAGCGCGGCCACCCAGAGCGGGATCGGCGCCGGCGCGGCCCTCGGGCTCCTTCGTCGGCGCACTCGAGTCGCCGTCGCCCGCCGGGCGGCGCGAATCGGCCTCGCCGCGCCGGGGTTTCAGCGGCCGTTCCGGGAGAGCGGCGTGCCGCAGAACGCATCATCGGTCTGCGCAACTGGCTCGAGCGCACGCCGCCGGACGTACCGCGAGCGCAGGCGCGCGCCCGTCTGGGGTGGCGCGACTGCGACTTCGTGTGCGTCCACGCCGGCAACATGGGGCGCAAGCAGAACCTGCAGACGCTGATCGAGCGCCGCCGGTGCGCTGGCCGGCGATGGCATCCGGATGGTCCTGGCCGGAGACGGCAACGACCGCCCGCGGCTCGAGCGGCTGGCCGCGCCGTTGGACAACGTGTCCTTCCTGCCCTGCAGCCGCCCGGCGTCTATGAGTCGATGCTCGAGGCGGCCGACGCGCTGATCGTCAACCAGCGGGCCTCCGTCACCGACATGGCCCTGCCCAGCAAGCTGACCGCCTACTTCGCCGCCGGCCGACCGGTCATCGGCGCGGTCGCGCCTGACAGCGAGACCGCCGCCGAGCTGCGGCGCGCGCAGGCCGGGTGGTGGTGGCGGCCGAGGAGCCGTCGGCGCTGGCCGCCGCCGTGCTCGAGCTGCGCGCCGACCCGGACCGCGGCGCCGTGCTCGGCGACCACGGTCGCCGCTACGCCGAGCAGCATCTGGGACGCACCGCCGTCCTGGACAGTTGGGCCGCCTTCGTCGACGAAACCCTGCATGCTAGGTGAGGTGACGCTGATCGGGACCTCCAGCCCCAACGAACGTGCCTGGCGCGGGACCGCCGTGCTGGTCACGGGAGGCGACGGATTCGTGGGCCGCGCCCTGGTCAAGCAGCTGCGCGAGCTGGGCGCCGATGTCCGATCGGTGCGGCGTTCCGAGCATGACCTCCGCGCGCCCGAGGCCGCCCGAGCGGCGCTGGCCGGTGCCGAGGTCGTCTTTCACCTCGCCGCGCGGGTGGGCGGGATCGGGTTCAACCTGCGCCATCCAGCCGAGCTGATTCACGACAACCTGCTGCTGGCGGCAAACGTGTTCGAGCAGTCGCGGCGGGCGGGAGTCGAGCGTCTGGTGGCGGTCTCCAGTGTGTGCGCCTATCCGGAATCGCCGGCGCTGCCGTTCTCCGAGGACGCGCTGTGGGATGGCCACCCCGAGCCCTCCAACGCACCCTACGGCGTGGCCAAGCGGGTTCTGGTGACGCTGTCGGAGGCTTACTTCAACCAGCACGGCGTGCGCTCCTGCGTTCCCGTCCTCACCAACCTCTATGGCCCCGGCGATCACGACGACCTCGAGGACTCCCACGTCATCCCGGCGCTGATCCGCAAGTTCGCCGAAGCCGAGGCGCGCCCCTGACGAGCCGGTGGTGGTGTGGGGCACCGGCCGCGCCACGCGGGACTTCCTGTACGTCGACGACGCCGCCCGGGCCCTGATCCTGGCCGCCGAGCGCACCGACCGGCCATTCACCGTCAACGTCGGCAGCGAGTCCGAGCACTCGATCGCCGAGGTGGTGGAGACGATCGCCGCGCTGATGGGCTACGAGGGCGAGATCGTGTGGGACCTGGCGCGTCCCGACGGCCAGCGCACCCGCCGCCTCGACGTCTCCCGGGCCCGGGACCTGCTCGGCTTTGCGCCGCGGATCACGCTCGACGAGGGATTGCGCCGCACGGTTGCAGCCTTCCCGCGGGCCGCCGTGTGGCGATGAGGCTCGCGCTCCTCAGCCCGGTGGGCGAGGGGCAGCTGGGTGTCTCACTGGCCCGCGGGTTCGCGGCCGAGGGCCACCGAGGTCCGCTTCGTTCGGGCCGGCCTGTTGACCAGCGACGGCCGGCTGATGCCGAGGATCCGCAAGTGTCGGGCTCGACGGCCTGCTGTCGCGGCCCCTGACCCATCAGGCCGGTCGGGCCAGCGGCTCCCCTGACGTCGTGCTGGTCATCCGCGGCCGGTTTCTGCACGCCGCCGACGTGGAGCTGCTGCGGCGGATCACCCGCGCCCCGGTGGTGAACTACTTCCCCGACAACCCCCTCGACGAGCGCCTGCGCGAGCCGCCGCTGATGGAGGCGCTGGCCACCTACGACCTCGTGGTGGTGTGGAGCCGCCGGCTGGCCGACCAGCTTGCCACCAGCGGCGTCCGGCGCACTGCGGTGGTCGCCTTCGGCTATGACCCGGCGCTGTACGGGCCGCCGCCCGGCGACGCCGTGCCGCGCTTTGACGTGGCCTTCGTGGGCAGCGCCAGCCCCCACCGGCTGCGGTGGCTGGCTGAGCTCGCCGGGCCTGCGCGTGGCCCTGACCGGCCCGCGCTGGCGGCGCCTGGCCCGGGGGACCCCGCTGGCCGGCGCCGTGCTGTCCGGCCGCCACTGGGGGCGCGAGGCGGCACGCCTGTACTGGTCGGCGCGGGTCGGCGTCAACGTGCTCGATCCCGCAGAACCTGATCGGGCACAACATGCGGACCTGGGAGCTGCCGGCCACCGGCACCGCCAGCGTGGTCACGCGAACCGACGACCACGAGGCGCTGTTCGGCGCCGGCGGGGCGGTGCTGGTGGACCGGCCCGAGCAGTTGCGGGCGGCCGTGGACCGGCTGCTGGCCGACGAGAACGAGCGCGGGGCGGTCGGTCGCGCCGGACGCGCGGCGGTTCGCGACGGCACCTGGCAGGCTCGCGCCCGGGAACTCGCCGCCGCCATGCAGTCGCTCTCGGCCCTCAGGCCCCTCAGGGCCGCCGGCCGATCAGGTAGATGTCGCTGCACAACCCCGGGCGGGTGCGCAGCGGACGGTCGACGAGCCGGGTCAGCGCCCGGGTCCGGGGGTTGCGGTGGGCCAGGCCCAGCCAGTTGCGGCCCACGATCTCGACCCGCTCCAGCTCCGAGATCGTCGGCGATCAGGCACAGGTCGTCGACGCTGGGTTCGCGGACGTGCCCGCGGAAACGTTCGGGCAGGTACCACTCCTGGAATGGGCTCCACTCGTTGTGACCGAACGGAGTGGTCAGCCGCTTGCGCAGGTTCACCCGGTTGGGCGCGCCCAGCACCAGCGTGCCGCCAGGGCGCAGGGCGGCCACGAGCTGGTGCAGGAGGCGACGGGGAGAATGGTGCCAATGCTCGATCGAGTCGAAGCTGGTGACGGCGTCGAACGCGCCCGGCTCGAGCTCGACGCCGGCCTCGATCACGTCGCGGCGCAGGATCTCGACCCCGCGGGAACGGTGCAGCTCGAGCACGCCGGGCCCGACCGCGGCGTTGACCGGGTCCGCGAAGTCGTCGACCAGCGTGACGCGCATCCCGGCGGCGGCACAGCCGAGCGAGAACAGCCCGATTCCGCCGCCCACATCGCACACCCGCGCCCGGGTGCCGTGCCGGCTGGCGACGAGACCAACGTTGAAGACCGTCCGCGGGACGTCGCCGAGCTCCTCGGCGACGAGCTCCTTGGGATAGCGGCGCGCCAGGGCGCGCAGCTCGTCGGCGAGCGCGGTCACGGCGAGGAGCCTAGAGGGACGCCGTGCGCGTTCTGATCGTCAACAAATTCGCCCGGGTGCGGGGCGGAGCCGACCGCCACTGCCTGGAGCTGTTCGACGCGTTGTCCGACGCCGGCCACCAGGTCGCATTCCTGTCGACCGCCGGACCCGGGAACCGTGCGCTACCGGGCGCGTTCGTGCCCGGCTCGGTGACGGCTGAGGACCGCGGGGCGCTCGGGGCCGTCGCCGCCCAGCGGGCCGCCCGGCGCTGCCTGTGGAACACGACTGCGGCGGCGGCGACACACCGGCTGATCGACGACTTCGCCCCTGACGTCGTCCATCTGCACAAGCTCTACCCGCAGCTGTCGGCCGCCCCCGCTGTAGTCGCCGCGCGGCGGCAGATCCCGGTGGTGCAAACGCTGCACGACTACGAGCTGCTCGCCGGGCTCGCCTTCGACGACGGTGAGTTTCGCCCTCCCCCGGGGCCATCTCCGCCTCCGATCGAGCACTGGCGCCTGCCCTGCGCGCCGTTCACGCGGCGCTGCACCGGCCGGCGGTCGACGCCTGGGTGGCGGGCTCTGACCAGGTCGCCCGCGCCTACGCTCGGATCGGCGTCAGGGCGGTCGTGCTGCCGCTGCCGACGGCAGCCCCGAACGGCGGCCCGCCGCTGCCGTTCGTCCAGCGCCGGGGGGTGGTGTTCGCCGGCCGGCTGGCTCATCACAAGGGAGCCCTCGACCTCGTGGAGCTGGCCCGGCGAGCGCCGCGGCTTGAGGTGAGCGTGCTCGGGCCCGGCCCGCTGACCGCAGCGCTGCGCGAACATGCCCGTCGGCTGCCGAACCTGAGCCGTGCTCGGCGACTCAGACCGCGACGCGGTGTGGCGCCGGGTGGGCGCGGCTCGGGTGGTGGTGGTGCCGTCGCGCTGGGCCGAGCCGGTCGGCCTGACCGCCCTGGAGGCGATGGCGGCGGGGACGCCGGTGGTCGCCTATCGCGTCGGCGGCCTGGCCGAGGAGGTGGCGCGGGCCGGCGGCGGGGTGCTGATCGAGCCCGATCCGGCGGCGCTGGCTGCCGCTTGCATCGCAGCTGCACGACAACGCCGAGCGCTGGGCGGCGCTGTCTGAGGCCGGGCGCGCGCACGTCGCCGCCGAGCACAGGCCGGGGCGCTACGTCGAGCGGCTGGTGGACGTTTACGCCGCTGCCGGCGCGAGCTGAGCTTCAGTTGTCTCGAGCGCGATCAGGCTCAGCACCGGGTCGGCCCGCACGCCGGCGAGCTCGAGCGTCACCGCGCCGCCGCGCTGGGCGAAGGTGATCCGCTGGCGCCCGGGCAGCAGGTGGGCGCCGGTCACCTCGGTGCCCGACGGCAGCGGGCCCAGGCGCAGGCGGGCGCTGGGCCAGCCGCCGGCGGCCCCCGGCGGCAGGTGCAGGTAGATCCGGCCCGGCCGCTGCACGCAGCGACCCCAGGGGGCGGGCGCCAGCGGGCCGGGATGCACGCCGCAGAACGCCTCGGCGCGGTCTGGATAGAGCCAGGCGCCGATCCCGCTCAGCACGTCAGCGGCGCCGGCGTACAGCTCGCCGGGGGAGGCGAGCCGGGTGGCGCTCCGGGGTAGCCGGGGCCGAGCCCGAGCATCAGGGTGCCGCCGTCGCCGACAACGCGCGAGAGCACCCGGATCCACTCGCGCCAGCAGCGGTTGCGATCACAGCCGAGCATGCGCGGATCCTCGCCCGGCGACCACCAGTTGCAGGTGAAGGTGAACTTCTGGCCGGGCAGCGGCCGCGGGTTGCGGCGGGGCGCCTGCGGCCGCGGCATGTGGTCCCAGTAGGCGTGACCCTCGAACGTCCGCACGTCGACGTCGCCGTAGCCGCTGTCACCCACGTTCAGCGTCCGCCGCCCGGGGTTGTTGGCGATCACCGCCTCCGGGATCAGGCCGTGCACGAGTGAGAACAGCGGGTCATAGCCCCAGTCGCGGGTCGGTTCGTCCCAGTGGCCGTCGAGCCACACCACCGATGGCTGGTAGCGCTCGACCACCTCCTCCAGCTGGCGAAACTGAAACCGCAGGTAGTCGGGAAAGTCGTCGCGATAGCCGGGATGCCAGGTGTCGAGCGTGGAGAAATAGACCCCGAAGCGCATCCCGTTATCGGTGGCGGCGCGGCGGGCGGCGGCCAGGGTGTCCGTGCCGGTGCGCTGGGCCGCGACGCCGTCGCTTCGCCTCACCTCGGTCGGCCAGTTGGCCCACGAATCGTGGTGCTTGGCCGTCAGCACCAGCACCGAGGCCCCGGCCTGCCGTGCCGCCGCCGCCCAGCGATCGGCGTACCCGGGGCCGGCGGCCAGGCCGCGATCCCAGACCCCGACGTCGACCGCGTCGGGCTTGTCGAAGTGGACGAACACCCCCAGCGGACGCTCCTGATACCACCCGGTGGGCGCGTCCTGCACCACCAGCGTCAGCGTCCGCTCGGCCCGGGCGCCGGCAGCGTCGTCGGACGCTGGACCCGCAGGTCATGCCGGCCCGCGGCTTGCGGGATCCCGCGCAGGGCGCCGGTGTCCGGGTGCAGGCGCAGCCCCGGCGGCAGCCCAGGCGCCGGTCACCGCCCAGCGATAGGGCGGCCGGCCCCCGCCGGCGATGAGGTGCAACGGCGAGGCCCGCGGCTCGCCGCGGGGGTTGTCCAGCGCGACGTACGGCCAGCCGGCGTAGCCGCAGGGGAGCGCCTCGGTGGCGACGGTCAGGGTACCAGGACCCCGCAGCGCGACCGTGACGCCGTTCAGCGACTCGCCGCCGCGGTCGGTCAGCCGCGCGTAGAACCCCCAAGGACCGCCGGCGTGCTCGGCGCGCAGGCCCAGGCGATGCCAGCCGCGGCGTAGCCGGGCCGGTGTCCGGTCGGCATCGCGCCGCACGGTCCAGCCGCGCAGCGCGGCCACCTGGTCGTCGTTCAGCCGCGCCTGCAGCGGACCGGTGGCGCCGAGGCGAAGCTCGGCATCGGCGGCGCCGGCGCTGTGCACCCACAACCGGAGGTACACGACCGATCCCTCGGGCGCCGGCCGGCCCTGCTCGAGCCGCAGCCAAACATGCAGGTCGTTGTAGTCGTCGTAGGCGCGGTTGACGGTGCGCTCGTCGAACGTGCGCCAGGCCTGAGTCGTCGACACGCGTCCCATCCCGGATCGCCGCCCGGCGCAAACGGCCCGGCCAGCTCCCAGGTGCCCAGGAAGGGAGCGCCCGGTCTCGCCCGTGCCGCGGGAGCGCCTCCACGAGCCGGTTCCATCCTCGCCTGACGCGCATCGACGCGCGAGCATACGGAGGTTGCGGGCGCGGATCAGCGGAAGGAGACCAGCGACAGCGGCGCGGTGACCGTGCCGCCGCCCGAGGCGGGGGCGACCCCGACCCCGGTGGCGCCGCTGCTGGCGCCGCCTGGCGAGGTGTCGCCACCACCAGAGCTCCCCGGCGGTGGTCGTCGTCGACCCGCTGGAGCTGGTCGGAGAGGCCGACACCGCCGCGATCGTGACCTTGACCTGGCTCGGCAGCCGGTTGGTGTGCGCCTTGAGCAGGAGGTTGTGACCGGCATTGGTGAGGGTGAAGAACAGGTAGCCGATCTCGTTGACGCCCGAGCATCTCGGGCTTGGTGCGCGCGATCGTCTTGCCCTGCGAGCTGAGGCGTGATGGAGGCGTGGCATGGCGCGGAGGCAAAGCACCCGGCCAGCAGCCCGCCGACGCGGCCGTTGGAGACGAACTCGGTGGCGCCGATCAGCCTCAGCGAGCTGGTCTGGCTCGCGCGGCCGGCGGCCGCCCCCGGTCCCGAGGTGCGGAACGGAATCAGCGTCAGCGAACGGGTGGCGCTGATACCGGACTTGTCGCGGACGGTGATGGTGATCGGAAGCCGACCATGGTTCTGGCGCGACAGGTTGATCTGCAGGCCGGGCGGCAGCTTGAAGTACGCCAGCCCGCCGCCGACGCCGATCCGCTCGACGCCGGTCCGAGCCAGGCGGCGCTTGCCCAAATAGATGCTGGTGGTCACCATGCAGGGAACCGCGCTGAAGCATCCGACGGGCACGCCGCCCACGCCCTTTGGCGGCACGAACGCGCTGTTGCCGAAGATGGCCAGGTGGCGCGAAGTGGCCACCGGGGCCGAGCTGCCGAGCTGCTGGCCCGCCCGAGCCGAACGCCGTGAGCGCAAAGTAGTTGTAGGAGCTGCGCATCACGATCGACCTGCCGGCGCGGACCCGGGTCGGGTTGGTGACTGGAGCCAGCGAGGTGGGCGTGGCTCCGGCCAGCACCTGCCAGCCTGCTGACCGCCATCCCGCTCCAGCTCGGGCGCACGTTGACGTTGCCGTTGGCCTGGGGCGAGAGCGAGACCGACGGGGCGGAGGCGATGGTGGTGGTCGGGCCGATGGCCCCGGTGCCGGCCGAGGCGGTGGCGCCGTCCAGGTAGTCGCTGTCGATGTCCAGGGTGGCGCCGCCGTAGGTCTCGTTGTGGTCCCCCGCGTACTGGTGCAGCCGCTGGTGGTCGGCCCAGTCGGCGCTGGAAACCTCCGGATCAGAGGTGTTCTGGGCCCCGTTCCAGCGGGCGATCCAGATGTCGTCGGGCTCGGCGAAGCCGGTCCCGAGCCGGGCGGCCAGGTCGCCGATGCCCGAGGCGGCGCTGCTGTACACGCCGGACAGGTAGCCGCTGGCGTGCAGCTGCGCGGTCCAGGCCGCCAAGAAGCCCATCACCGCATTGGTGTTGGAGCTGGTGCGTGTCGTAGCCCTCCATGTCGAAATAGATCGGGTTGCCCGGCGCCCAGTCCGATCGCCTGCGCGTGAGCGACGGCGTCCTCGGCGGCGGCCGTCCCTCGCTGGAGGCGCTGGCGGAGGACGATCCCGGCACACGAGCAATCGTTGCTCGGGGCCTGCAGGCCGACGTAGATGGGGATGAAGTGCCATCCTGCCGCCGTCTGCTGGCTGACCCAGGCGGCGTTCAGGTTGGGCTGCGAACAGGCCATGTTGGTGCCGCCGATGTAGACACCGATGGCGCGATACGGGGAGGCGCCCCAGTCCCCCATCCTGGTCGTGCTCGGGGTCGAGCAGACGTCGAAGCCGACCCCGGTGTAGACGCTCGCCGTGCGGGCACTGGCGCGAGCCGCGTGCATCCTCGACACGGTGGCGCGGGGGGTGTGCTCGGCAGCGGCATGGGCGACGGCGGCGCGCGCGGGCAGGGAGCCGACCCCGAGCGCGCGGCGGACGACGGCGGCGTGGCGATTCCAGGTGGCGGTGACGACGACGCCCTGGGCGGGCTTGACCAGCTGCGCGGAGGACCCCTGCGAGGGCAGCGCCGCCGCGGTCACCGGCGCCGGCAGCACCTGGCCGACCGGAGCCGGCCGCGGCCTGTGCACCGCAGCGGCTGGACGAGGATGGCCTCGGTCCGGCCGGCGGCCTCCGGGGGGCAGTTCTGGTTGGCGCCGGGCTGTCCGAGGTAGACGGCGTGACGGTTGAAGCGCACGCACGCGGTGGGGTCGCGCTGAAGGTGAAAGACGGGCCAGTTCGCGGGCACGACCAGCCTGTAGCCGTGATAGTGCACCGCCTTGGTGGCGGCGAGCGCCGTGGTGGCGACCAGTCCGAAGGCGAGGACGGCGGCCAGCGCCGCGACGGCGAGACCAGGGTGGCGGGGAAATCGAGGAAATTGGCGGTTCATGCGGTGCTCGCTGACTCCAATCGATTTCGCGCCCCACGGCTGGGAAGAGCGGGAGCGCTCAAACTGATCGCCTGTCGCCTACGGAGTTAGCTGACGGGCTCGCGCTCCCTTCAAGCGCTACCTGCGGAACACCGCTGGATTCGCCCCGACCTGCTCGGGCTCCCCGTTCCTCGAGCTGGCGGCTCGGGGACTCGGCAATGACACAGAACAGCAGACCAGACTAAAGGTTGCGCCATTTGCGGCGCAAATCCATTGTCTAGATGATCGTCCGAACGGCCAGACGACTTTAGCCGCGATCGGCCTCAACCAGCACGATGTCGTTCTCGACCGACACCCACGGCCCGGTCACCCCGGCCGGAGTGTCGGGGTGGTCGGGGCCGTGCTCGGCGAAGGTCCGCAGCAGTGACGGCTTGACGGCGAACACGGCGTCGGAGTCCAGGTACTCGCTGACGTCGTCGAACACGTGGGTGGTCACCGTCCGGTAGCCGGGGCGCGGATGATCATGTGCAGGTGGGCAGGCCGCCACGGGTGCCGG
This sequence comes from uncultured Solirubrobacterales bacterium, assembly GCA_963754375.1. Lineage (GTDB taxonomy): Bacteria > Actinomycetota > Thermoleophilia > Solirubrobacterales > Solirubrobacteraceae > Palsa-465. Next base: position 3,517 of record CAVWFX010000006.1, on the reverse strand, counting down.
CCGCTGGCCTCGAGCATCGCGCCGACCGGGCCGTCGTAGGGGATCGGATACGGCGTCGGGCGCACGCCCACGAAGGCGTAGCTGCCGTCCTCACGGGTGAAGAAGCGGCCTCGCAGGTGATCCTCGGGCCCCTCCGGCTGCTGCACTGCGTAGAGACGATCGTCGCCGTTCTGCCAGACATCGACCTCGGCGCCGGCGATCGGCTGCCCGTCCAGGTCGAGCACGCGCCCGTAGACGTAGGCCGGCACGCCGGCGGTCGCGCTCGGACATGCTCTCGCCGTACTCGCGCTGGGGCGCTCCCGCCAGGTAGAAGGGGCCCTGCACCGTCGACTCGGTCGCTCCTGCCGGCCGCGGGGTGGGCGAGCGCATCGACCAGCATCGACAGCCCCAGCGAATCCGACCACAGGATGAACTCCTGGCGCCGCTCGTCGGTGATCTCGCCGGTCCGGGTGAGGATCGCCACCGCCCGCTCCCACTCCTCCAGGGTCAGCCCGACCTCCTGCGCGAAGGCATGCAGGTGGCGCACCAGCGCGACCATCAGCTCGCCCAGTCGGGCGTCCGGGCTGCCTTCGAAGCTCGCCACCACCCGGGCGGTGATCTCCTCGGGAGTCATCGGTCGGTTGCCGTTCTCCATGGTGGTCATGTTCGCACTCCCGAGCAGGGAGGTTAAGGCTGCCATGATGAGCTGATCTTCGGTTTCGACCAGGGCGTGCATCGTTGTTGGCAGCGGCGGCGCTGCTCGTTGCCGGCTGCGGCGGGCGCGACCAGCAGCCGGAGCAGCACGACACGGCAGGCGTCTGTGTCCGCCGTCCCGCAGCCGCCGGCGGCGACCGTGCCGGCACACCCGCCGGTCGCCAGTACCACCCCGCCCGCCGGCGCGGTCACGGTGATCAAGGCCTGGTCCAGTGCGCTGCGCCGCGGCGACCTGCGCGCGGCAGCGTCCTACTTCCGCCTCCCCAGCGAGTTGATCAACGTGGTCGGAGCCAATGGCCTGCAGCAGCTCATCCGTATCCACACGCTGGCCCAGGCCGAGGCGGCAAACGCGACCCTGCCATGTGGGGCAAAGTTCATCTCGGCCTCCCGACGCGGCCCGTTCGTCAACGCGCTGTTCCGGCTCACTGGCCGGTCGCGGCCTGGGCGGCAGCGCCTGCGGCTCGGGCGCCGGCCAGACCGCCCGCACCGACTTCGTGATCCGCCACGGCAAGATCGTGGAATGGCTGCGAGCGCCGGACGAGCCCGGCGACAACCGCAATGCCGGCCCGCCGTCCTCCAACGGGCCCGCCCCGGTGGTCTGAGCAGCGTTACTGCGCCTAGCCGTCGCCGCTACGCTATCGGCCAGAGCCACCGCGCCATGCCTGACCCCTATCAAGTCCTCGGCGTCAGCGCCGGCGTCACCGACGCCGAGCTTCGGTCCGCCTACCGGCGCCTGGTGCGTGAGACCCACCCCGACCACAACGGAGGCTCGGTGGAGTCGGCCCGGCGGTTCGAGGCGGTGCAGGAGGCCTACACCGAGGCGCTGGCCCGGCGGCGCAACCACGTCGCGGCGGCTTCCGCGAGCGCTTCCGGCGGTCCGGTGCCCGTGGCGGAGCCGGTGCTGGGGCCGGTGCTGGGACACGGGGGTCAGATCCCGACATCGACGCCCGGCTGGCCGACTTGGAACGGCAGCTGCGCGACGCCCAGGCCGAGCGCGAGCGCGCCCGTCGTGTCGCCCAGCAGGCGGCCCGAACCGCCGACGCCGAGCGCGCGGCGGCGATGGCCCGCGGCGAGACCGAGCGGCGCTACACCGACGAGGAGCTCGGCTACATCACCACCGACGACAGCTTCTCCAAGATCTTCTCCGACGCCGCCTCGGAGCTGTCCGATCGCGTCTCCGAGGCCCGGGAGGAGCATCCGGTGCCGAAATCGGTCACCGACAAGGTTCCCAAGTCGGTGGCCGACCTGATCGACGACCTGAGCTCCAAGCTCACCGGCGAGCGTCACAAGCCCGAGCCCTGAGGCGAAGCCGGCGTCTATCCGGTGCGGTGCACGAACAGCGTCCCTCGCTGCTCGCCGCTCAGCCCGAGCTCGGCAATCGCCTCGCTGACGCCCGGAAAGCCCGGATGCATGTAGTCGTCGAACACCACCGGCGCCCCGGCGGCCAGCACCGGGCGCCAGGCCCGCACCTCGGCGACCGTCTGCTCGCGCTCGTGTGAGCTGTCGATGTAGAGCATGTCCACCGCCGTGGCGTCGCGTGGCCCCTCCGAGCCCGGGCGCGGTCACCAGCTCGATCCGCTCCCGCACCGAGGGCGCGACGAGCTGCAGGTAGCGCTGCGGCTCCGTCCGCTCCACCACGTCGTAGCTGACCACCCGGCGGTGCGGATCGTCGAGCGCCAGCGCGATCGCCGTCCAGCCGGTGGCGGTCCCCAGCTCGACCACCCGGCGCCGTCCTCGGGCCAGCTTCAGCAGCATCCGCAGGTCACCGGGGCGCGTGGCCGAGGTCAGGCTCATGTAGTCCTGCGAGTGCCAGGCCAGCCGCCGCGCCCGCAGCTGGAACGCGGCTACCCGGGGCGGCAGCACCACCAGCCGGGCCGCCCACCGCAGTTCCGAGGCGCGATGGCGCAGGCGCTCGCGCCCGCTCTCGCCCAGCAACCGTCTCACCGGGGCGGCATCCCACAGGTTCACGCGCGCGATGTTCGCAGCTGGAGCTCTGACCGGCTCGGCACCCCCCGAGCCGGTTCGAGCTCCGAAACAGTGGCTTGCCCGGCCCCGCGGTTTGCAGTCAGCCCGCGGGGCCAGGACCGTCAGCCAGCCCCCGGGAACGCGCCCGTGGCCACGAGGGGTGCATTTAGGCTCCCCGATGCCGTCCCTCGGTGCGTGTCGCGTTCCATGCCGGTAACCCTGACCGATGCCGGAGCCGGGCACAGCGTCGGCTGGCCTCGCCCCGAACGCGTCCTTGCACTCACTCGGGAGCCGGCGCGCTGGGCTCAGGCCACGCCGGTGGCGTGCCGTCGCAGCGCGTCGAGGTCGCGCACCACCACCCGGCGGCGCGCGGTCACGATGCACTCCAGCGACCGCAGCGTTCGCAGCGCCTTGACGGTCGCCTCACGCGAGGCACCGCACCAGCTGGCCAGCTGGTCCTGGGACAGCCGCAGCTCGACGACAACGCCATCAGGGCCGGGGCTGCCGAAGGTCTCGGCCAGTTCCAGCAACCGCGCCGCCACCCGCCCCAGCGTGTCCTGGGTGGCGAACTCCAGGCGCCGGCGGTCGGCCTCGCGCAGACGGTCGGCCAGCGTTTGGATCAGCTCCTGGGCGGCGTCCACCTGCTGCAGGGCGCGCACCAGCGTGGACCGCGGAGCCACGACCGCCTCGACGTCATCGAGTGACAGCGCCGTGGCCACGCGGGGCAGGTCGTCCAGCGCCGACAGCTCGCCCAGCACGTCCCCGGGTCCGCGCACAGCCAGCACCACGTCGCGGCCGGCCGGCGCCGTGCAGTAGACCAGCACCGACCCCCGCTCGATCATGAACACACGGTCCGAGC
>CAVWFX010000005.1:0-16549 GCA_963754375.1 uncultured Solirubrobacterales bacterium | reverse complement strand
CCGAGCCGCCGCTGTTGGTGGCGGTGACGGCGACGCGGGCGGTGTGGCCGACGTCGCCGGCGGCCAGCGTGTAGGTGCTGCTGGTGGCGCCGGAGATGTTGGTGCAGCTGGCGCCTGAGGTGTTGCAGTCCTGCCACTGGTAGGCGTAGCCGGTGGGGCTGCCGGTCCAGGTGCCCTTGGCTGCGGTGAGCGTCTGGCCCTGGGTGGCGGTCCCGCTGATGCTGGGCGCGGCCGTGTTGGTCGGAGCGGCCGGCGGCGGCGGGGGCGATGACGCCACCGTGGCGGTCGGCTGCGAGGACGCCGCAGCCGAGCCGCCGTCGTTGGTGGCGGTGACGGCGACGCGGGCGGTGTGGCCGACGTCGCCGGCGGCCAGGGTGTAGGTGCTGCTGGTGGCGCCGGAGATGTTGGTGCAGCTGGCGCCTGAGGTGTTGCAGTCCTGCCACTGGTAGGCGTAGCTGGTGGGGCTGCCGGTCCAGGTGCCGTTGGCTGCGGTGAGCGTCTGGCCCTGGGTGGCGGTCCCGCTGATGGTCGGGCGCCGCCGTGTTGGTCGGGGCCGGCTGGGGCGGCGATGACCGCGGTCTGGGAGGAGGTCGAGGGGGTCGGAGCCGCCGCTGTTGCTGGCGGTGACGACGACGCGGACGGTGTGGCCGACGTCGGTGCCGGTGAGGGCGTGGCTGCTCGCGGTCGCGCCGGAGATGTTGGTGCAGCTGGCGCCTGAGGTGTTGCAGTCCTGCCACTGGTAGGCGTAGCTGGTGGGACCGTCGAGCCAGGTGCCGTTATCCGTGCTCAGCGTCTGGCCCTCCGTCGCGGTGCCGCTGATCTGCGGGGCCGTGAGGGGGAGCGGGGCGACGGGCAGCGGGGGAAGGGTGACCGGAGGCGTGGTCGTCGTGGTCGTGGTCGTGGTGCTGGTCGTCGTGGTCGCGGGGGGACCGGACGAGCTGACCACCGCGGTGGCGGTGCCGGAGACGTAGGCGGACACCGGGCAGGTGCTCCACTGGGCGCCGTTGCTCCACGTCGACGGCATTGCCGACAGGCCGGTCTGTGAGGAGTTCACGCTCTGGCACGGGCCGCTGGCGCGGTCGCGGAAATACATCGTGCCGCCCTTGCCCAGGACGGCGATCCAGTAGGACTTCGAGGCGCTCACCGTCGTCGCGGAGATCGGGAGCGCGTTCCACGCGCCCGCCTTCGGCGAGGCGAGGGTGCCGCTCGCCAGCAGTGAGCCGGGACGGCCGCTGCTGTCGGAGTAGAGCGCGGCGAGCACGGTGCGAGCCGTGCTGTGCGAGTCGAGGTAGACGTCGATCGAGTGGGCGGTGCCGCTCACGTGCCCGGAGAACGGGAACGCCTCGGCCAGGCCGGCGTCGTTGTTGTCAGTGCTGGACTCCACCGTCTGATTCCCGAACAGGACCGGGTTGGCGGCGGTGGTCGCGGCGTTGCTCGTCGCGGTCGTCTTCTTGGAGGACGACTTGGTTGAGGATTTCTTGGCGGTCGAGTGCTTCTTCGCCTTGTGGTGGGTTTTGTGCGAACTGTGGCTCGCAGCCGGACGTATTGAAACTGAGCGCCCCCACGCAACAGCCGCTGTCGTGCACAAGCACATAACAGCGCACACCAAGGCGATCCGCCGCATCCGATCCTCCGCGTATCTGTAAGTGATTCCCCCCCTGCCGGTTGCCGTCCTGGCGGGCCACTTCTTCCCGGACCCTGGACGAGCAAAACGTGGGTCGTGAAGAAGTGGTTTCCGATGAGGCGCGATCGGAGCCGGGAGGTGATGTTCCAGGGAGTAATCGCCCGCAAACCCGCAGGCTTTAGGGCTAATTTCCCCGCCGCGATGAGCCGGAATTCAGGTGAACGTGGACCTGACGACCGGTAGTGCTATCGACGTAAAACCGGAGTTTCTTTACAGCACTGGACGTGCGCGGGATCGAGGTGGTGCGGGTGACACCACGCGACGCGGCCGAGAACCGGCCTGTAGGTCGCCGAAACCGATCGGTCCCGGTGGACGCAGACTGGACGCGCGGGCGCGCGAAGGGGTCGATTCACGCCCGGACACGCGCGCGGACCGCCGGTCGGCGGCCCGGACATTTGATGGAGAAGAGCGCCTCGGCGCCGTATCGGGCGTCGCCCGGCGGCTCAGGAGGCGCCGCGGCTGGTGAGCATCGCGGGGAGCGTGCGCACCAGGATCCACAGATTGAGACGGAGCGAGCGGCGATCGACGTAGGCCACGTCGAGATCGATCATCTCCTCGATCGTCAACTCGCAGCGTCCGCTGACCTGCCAGAGCCCGGTGATCCCAGGTTTGACCTCGAAGCGCCGGAACCAGCGGGGCGCCGGGTAGTGGTCGACCTCGTAGGGGATCGGCGGCCTCGGTCCCACGAGCGACATCTCGCCGCGCAGGACGTTCAACAGCTGGGGCAGCTCGTCCAGGCTCGAGCGGCGCAGGAACCGGCCCACACGGGTGATCCGGTCGTCCGAGGCGAGCTTGAAGCGCGGGTTGCCGTCGACGGCCTCAGGCTGGGCGCCGGCGATCAGGCTCTGCACGAACTCGCGGTGGCGGTCGTGGCTGGCTCCGGCGGCCATGGTCCGGAACTTGTAGATCGTGAACGGCTTCAGCGAGCGGCCGATCCGTCGCTGATTGAAGAGGCTGGGGCCCGGCGACTCCAGGCGCACCGCCGCGGCGATGGCCAGCAGCGCGGGCGAGAGCAGGATCAGCGCCGGAAGCGCCACGACGATGTCCAACGCCCGGCACGCCACGTCCACCGCCCGGTGCCTGCGCACCGTTTCGGCCGGCATCGCCGCCGACAGCTCCGTTTGATCAAGTGCCCCCGTGCTCATGAGCGGATCTCCTGTCCGATCAACGGTCCGGGTGTCCGGCGGCTTTCATCCTGTCCGCCGCCGGATCGACCCCAGCTCGTGACGCCTAGGCAGCGACCAGCTGCCGGCTGCTGCGCGCGTGACGGCGTCGAGTCCAGTCGCTCGAGCTCGCGCTGCAGCGCGCGACGGCCGCGATGGTGCAGGCCGTGGATGGAGCCCTCGCTGCGGCCCATCTGATCGGCGATCTCACCGGGGGTGAGGCCGACGACGTGGCGCAGGAGCACCACCTGGCGCTGCTCCTCGGGCAGAGTCGCCAGCGCGGAGCGGACCGTCTCGGTCCGATCGAGGTCGATGCCGCTGCTCATGTCGGGATCGATGCACGTTCTCCGTCGGCGTGAGCCGGTTGGCCCGGAGCTGGTCGATGGCGACGTTGCGCGCCAGACGCAGCAGCCACGCGAAGAACGGCACGCCGCGGTCGTCGTACTTGACGATCGCAGTGATCAGCTTGGCGAAGACGTGCTGGGTGACGTCCTCGGCCTCGTGATCGTCACGCACGATCGAGCGGACGTAGCCGAAGATGTTGTGGACATAGACCACGTAGAGGAAGCGGACCGCCTCCTGGTCGCCTTCCTTGGCTCGCGCGACCGCGAGCTTGACCTTCCTGAGGGTCTCGGGGGACTCGTCCAGCGTCGTCCTGCTGCGAAACCCTGAAACCGACGATGCAACCGTCAGCGCGCCGCCCCTGGTGCTCTGCCTCATGCTGTGCCTCGTAATTCCGATTTGCCCCGGAGCCAGTCGTGGCTCCCTTGATGTGGCGAGTATGGATTGGGCCCCAGAACTCAGCAATGACCGCCCTGGCTCATTGCCCGTTCAGCGTCATGAACGCTGCGGTGGGCCGCAAGGCCCGGCGGGGCGGCACCCCTTCTGCGCGCCACCGGTTGAGCGCGCCGCGTGAGAACTGCGCTCCGTGCGCCGTTGATCGTGCATGTTGCGACCTGCAGACCAGCTGGACTGGGACGCGCGCTCAGCAGGGGCGGGCATCGCCACGGTGGTCAAGCTTTACGGCACCCAGGTCGAGAAGAACACTGACCGCACCATGAGACTGCTGATCGTCGACAACGCCCCCACGCGCGCAGGTATCCGCATGGCGCTGGGCGACGACGTGCTCGTGTGCGCGGAGGAGACCGAGCTCGACCAGGCGATCCGCGCCGCCAAGCGCGAGCAGCCGGATATCGCCTTCATCGGGCGCGAGGTCGCCGCGACTGGCGGGCGCTCGTCCGCGGGGTCTGCCGTGCGGCGCCGCTGTGCGCGGTCGTCGTGCTCGCGCAGTCCAGCGACGCCGACGACATGCTGGAGTCCGTGCGCGCCGGCGCCGTCGGGTACGTTCCCGGCGCCCTGGACGCCGAGCGGATCCGGCGTGTCTTCGGCGCGCTCCAGGGCAGCGAGGCGGTCGTCCCGCGCTCGATGGTCAACGAGCTTCTCTCAGAGCTGCGTGGGACCCACAACGCCGAGAACGGCCTCACCGGGCGCGAGGCCCAGGTCCTGGGCATGCTCCGCCGCGGCCACTCGACCGCGTGGATCGCCGAGCGGCTTCAGATCGCGCCGGTCACGGTGCGCCGCCACATCTCCGAGCTCGTCCACAAGCTCGGCGTCGAGAGCCGCTCGGACCTCGTCGAGCGCGGCGCCATCTAAGCGCCCGCGAACTCTGGGGTCAGCTGACGCCCTGGCGGACCGCGTAGACGGCCGCCTGCACGCGGCTGGGCAGCCCCAGCTTGGCGAGGATGTTGGAGACGTGGTTCTTGGCCGTCCGCGGGCTGATGTTCAGCGCGTCGCGCGATCTCCGCGTTCTCCATCCCGTCGGCGATGAGGCGCAGCACGTCGATCTCGCGGTCGGAGAGCTGCTCGAGCGACTTGGCGCTCGGGCGGCGGCGCCGGCGCGACGGTGCGGATGCGGCCCAGGACCACCTCGGCGGCCCGCGGCGAGAGCCACGCGGCGCCGCTGGCGGCGGCGTTGACCGCGACCACCAGGCTGTCGATCGGCGTGTCCTTGGCCAGGAAGCCGACACGCGCCGGCCTGCAGGACCGCCGAGACGTCGGCGTCGTCGGAGGACACCGTGAGCGCCAGCACCTTGATGTCGGGCTCGCGCTCGAGGATGAGGCGGGTCGCGTCGGGCCCGCCGAGGTCGGGCATGCGCACGTCCATGAGCACCACGTCGGGACGAAGCTCGGTGGCCAGGCGGACGCCCATCTTGCCGCCCGACGCCTGGCCGACGACCTCGATGCCGTCCTCGGCCGAGAGCAGCGAGGCCAGGCCCGCGCGGAAGAGATCGTGGTCATCGACCACGAGCAGCCTCACCATCGTGTCCCCCGGTCCACCCGTTGCCCTTCAGTCCATGACGCTTCGCCCATCCCGAGCCTTTGCCACCCGGGAGCGGACGCTCCCTGGGCGCAGCATAGCGCCGGGGCAGAGGCGGCGAACCGGCCGTTCGCCGACCTACACGAAAGTCCAGGGCATCCTCACGCCGTTCCCTGGTGTAGGCGTGTGCGGAGCCGTTCAACTGGATGAACGGCACATGGGCACCGCGTCCTATTCCCGCCTCACCCGCGGCATGACATAAACAGTACCGAGCAACGGATAACTCAGGGGCAATCTTGACCGCATCAACTACAGCAGTGGCCAGCGAGCGCGAGACCGTGCGCTTCGCTGCTCTCGATCTCCAGCACGCTCCGATCAAGGAGCGCCTCCACGACGCATTCGAACGCGTGCTCAACTCGAGCGCGTACATCCTCGGCGCCGAGGTCGAGGCGTTTGAACACGAATTTGCCGAGTACTGCGGCGTCAAGCAGTGCGTCGGGGTCTCCTCCGGGACCGCGGCGCTGACGCTCATGCTGCGGGCCTACAACATCGGCCCGGGCGACGAGGTCATCGTCCCGGCCCACACCTTCATCGCCTCGGCTCTGGCCGTCGCACACGTCGGCGCCACGCCGGTGCTGTGCGAGGTGCTCGAGGGCACGGGTCTGATCGATCCCGAGGCGGCCCGCGCCGCCGTCGGCCCGCGCACCGTCGGCATCCTCGCCGTCCATCTCTACGGCCAGGCCTGCGACATGGACGCGCTGCACGCCGTCGCCAAGCCCCATGGGCTGCTGGTCCTCGAGGACGCGGCGCAGGCCGCCGGCGCCCGCCACCGGGGCCGCATGGTCGGCTCGCTCGGGCGCCGCCGCGGGCTTTTCGTTTTATCCGGGGAAGAACCTCGGCGCGCTCGGGGACGGAGGAGCGGTCTGCACAGACGACGCACTGCTGGCCAGCCGGCTGCGTCGTCTGCGCAACCTCGGCCAGCGCGTCAAGGGCGAGCACGTCGAGCTCGGCTTCAACGAGCGGCTCGACGGCCTGCAGGCCGCGATGCTGCGCGTCAAGCTCGAGTACCTGGACGAGTGGAACGAGGCCCGGCGCGCCCGTGCCGCGGACTACCGGGAGTTGCTGCCCGAGAGCACCGTGGTCATGGAGGAGCGCCCGGAGACCCCGTGCATCTATCACCTGTTCCCGACTCGCTTCGAGGACCGCGGCTGGATGGCGGACCGTCTGCGCGAGGCCGGGATCGAGACCGGAGTGCACTACGACCGCGCGGTCCACGAGCACGCCGCCTGGGAGGACCACGCCCTCCGCCATGGCGATCTTCCGATCGCCGAGGCCTGGGCCGCGCAGGAGCTGTCACTACCCATGCACTCAGACCTGACTCGGATGGAGGTCGAGCGCGTGGCGCACGCAATCGAAAGAGCACAAATGGGGAGGACGGGGCAAAAGTGAGCGCAACCGCGACAGTCAGGACTGAAGACGTTCCCATGGTGGAGCCGACCGGCGTCGCCGTCATCGGGCTGGGTTACTGGGGCCCGAACCTCCTGCGTGTTCTCGCCGACAAGCCCGAGGCGCAGGTGCGGTGGATCTGCGACCTGGACCGCGAGCGGCTCAGCCGCTTTCGCCGTCGCTACCCGTCGGTGCGGGTCACCTCCCACGTCGAGCGGGTCCTCGCCGACCCGGGCGTCGAGACGGTCATCATCGCCACGCCGGTTCACACCCACTACGACCTGGCGGCGCAGGCCCTGCAGGCCGGCAAGCACGTCTTCGTCGAGAAGCCGCTGGCCCCGTCGGCAGCCCTCGCCGACGACCTGGCGCGCATGGCCGAGGAGCGGGACCTGCTGCTGATGTGCGGGCACACCTTCGTGTACAGCCCGCCCGTGCGCGCGATCAAGCGGATGCTCGAGGCCGGCACCCTGGGGGAGATCTACTTCATCTCCTCCAGCCGCGTGAACCTGGGCCTGCACCAGCGCGACGTGAGCGTGATCTGGGACCTGGGTCCCCATGACTTCTCGATCCTGCTCTACTGGCTGTCGGAGATGCCCACGAGCGTGCGCGCCGTCGGGCGCGACTCGATCGTGCCCGGCATCGCCGACGTCGCCTTCGTCACGCTGACGTTCGCCTCCGGCATCGTCGCCAACGTCGAGCTGAGCTGGCTCGCGCCCTCCAAGCTGCGCCGGACGGTGCTGGTGGGCTCCGAGCGCATGGTGACCTACGACGACGGGGCCGTGGAGCCGGTGCGCCTGTTTGACTCGGGCGTCGTCTACCAGGACCCGGAGACGTTCGGTGAGTACCACCTGTCCTATCGGTCCGGTGACATCGTCTCACCCAAGATCGAATCGCATGAGCCGCTCGGCCTCGAGCTCGGAGACTTCCTCCGTGCCATTCGGACCGGCGAGTCCATGCAGTTCCATACTGCGCTGGCCCGCAGCGTCGTGCGGATCGTTGAAGCGGCCGATCGGTCCCTGAAACAGGGCGGTCGCGAGGTCTCGCTGGAGTCCGGCGAGATGAACGATCAGCTGAGCGCACGGCCGGCGCTCGCGCTCGCCTGACCCCGTTCAGCGAGCGACCCGCCGCGCCCCTGGGGTCGCGCGCGCGCTTTCCTCCTACTGGGAGGTGAGCGTGCGCGTGGCCCGGGCGGGGTTGCCCACCACCACGGTGTGGGGCGGACGTCCTTGGTGACGACCGCGCCCGCGCCGACCATGGCGCCCTCGCCGACCGTCACCCCCGGGAGGATGACGGCGCCCGCGCCGATGCTCGCGCCGCGGCGCAGCGTCGTGTAGCGCAGCTCGAAGGGCTGGCGGCTGCGGGGCATGATGTCGTTGGTGAAGGTGGCCTGGGGGCCGATGAAGACGTCGTCCTCGACGCGCAGGCCGTCCCACAGGAACACGCCTGACTTCAGGGTGACGCGGTCGCCGATGATCACGTCGCCCTCGATGTAGGTGTGATCGCAGACGTTGCACTCGGCGCCGATCTGAGCGCCCGCCATCACGTGGGCGAACGCCCAGATGCGCGTGCCGGAGCCGATGTTGTCCGACTCGCAGAGCGCGCGGTCGTGGATGAACGGTGGTTGTCCATGAGCGCGGATTGTGGCGTGCCGGCGGGATGGGCGGCGGTAACATCGTGAATCGCGATTCACATCGACCCCGAGCAAGGAGTACAGCGTGGACCTGAACGACACCCCGGAACAGGCCGAGTACCGCGCCCAGGCGAGGGCCTGGCTCGAGGCCAACCGGGACCAGGCCCCGCCGCGCTCGGGCTCCTCCGAGGACTCGGCCTACATCGATTCCCGGCGCGCCTGGCAGCGCCAGCTGGCCGAGGCCGGGCTGGCCGCGGTCACCTGGCCCAGGGAGTTCGGCGGCCGGGGCCTGGGCCCCATCGAGCAGGTCACCGTCAACCAGGAGATCTCGCGGGCCGAGGTCCCCGGCATCCTCGACGTGATCGGCATCGGGATGCTCGGTCCGTGCCTCATCGCCCACGGCTCCGAGGAGCAGAAGAGCCGCCACCTGGGCCCGATGCTCCACGGCGACGAGGTGTGGTGCCAGATGTTCTCCGAGCCCGACGCCGGCTCTGACCTGGCCGCGGTGCAGACCCGCGCGCGCCAGGACGACGACGGCAGCTGGACGCTCAACGGCCAGAAGGTGTGGACGACCAACGCCCAGTTCGCCTCCTTCGGCCTGCTGCTGGCCCGGACCGACCCCGACATCCCCAAGCACAAGGGCCTGACGATGTTCATCGTGCCGATGGACGCGCCCGGGGTCACCGTCCGCGGTCTGCGCCAGATCTCGGGCGAGGCCGAGTTCAACGAGGTCTTCTTCGACGACGTCCAGCTCGACGCCGACGCCGTCGTCGGCGGCGTCGGCAACGGATGGGGCACCGCGCTGACGGTGCTCATGTACGAGCGGCTGACGATCGGCTTCGGCTCCGAGGGCTTCGGCTCGCCGACGCGGCTGGCCCAGACGCTGGCCGCCGACCCCGCCGCCCGCCACGACGCCGATGCCCGGCGCCGGCTGGGCGAGGTCATCACCGAGCTGCTGGCCGTGCGCTACAACGGCTACCGCGCCCTGACGGCGCTCTCCCGCGGCCAGATCCCCGGTCCCGAGGCGGGCCTGGCCAAGGTGACGATGGTCAACGCCGCGATCGCGGCCACCGACCTCGGCGCCGACGTCGTCGGCCCCGACGCGCTCGAGTCCGACAGCGAGTGGAGCTACCTGATCTCGTTCCTGCCGGGCCTGAAGTCGGCCGGGGGCACCGAGCAGGTCCTGCGCAACACGATCGGCGAGCGGGTGCTGGGGCTGCCACCCGAACCGAGATTGGACAAGGGCGTGCCGTTCAGCGAGCTGCGCGCCATGGAGAAGCAGGCGGTGACGTCATGAACTTCGCCCTCTCCGACGAGCAGATGCTGCTGCGCGAGGCCGCTCGCGGCTCGCTGGCCCGCGTCAAGACGATCGAGGCCGCGCGGACCGCGCTGGAGGACCCGGCCTCGCTGCCCGACCTGTGGCCGATGGCGGTCGAGGCCGGCTGGCCCGGCGTGCTGATCGACGAGGAGCACGGCGGCGCGGGCCTGGGCGGGTTCGACGCGCTGCTGGTGGCCGAGGAGTGCGGCCGCGTGCTCGCCTCCGTGCCGCTGCTGGGGCTCCTGCCGGCCACGGCGATCCTCAATGCCGCGGGCGATTCCAGCCTGCAGGCGATCGCCGCCGGCGAGCTGCGGCCCGTCTATCTGCCGGCGCGGCCGCCCGGCGAGCTCGAGGCGGGCTGGACGGTCGAGCCCGCGGCCGGCTTCGCGCGAGCGGGCGCGCCCTCGGTGAGCGGCGACGGCGACGAGGTCACGGTCGACGGCCGCGTGGCGTTGGTGCCCGACGCGCCGGGCGCCGACCTGCTGGTGGTCGTCGGCGTGGACGGCAGCGGGCAGCCGGTCGCCGTGGCCGTCGAGTCCGACGCCGACGGCGTGACCATGGAGAGCGTGGTTCGCTACGACGCCACCCGCTCGCTGGGCCACGTGACGCTCGAGGGCGCGCGCGGACGTCGGCTGGCCGCCGACGCCGGGGTCCTCGCCGACGCCTGGTACCTCGCCCACGCGCTCATCGCCGCCGAGTCGATCGGCGCCGTGCAGACCTGCCTGGACGTGAGCGTCGCCTACGCCAAGGAGCGCTTCACCTTCGGCCGGGCGATCGGCTCCTACCAGGCGATCAAGCACGAGCTCACCGAGGTCCTGCGCCGGCTGGAGAACGCCCGCGGCCTGGAGTACTACGCGGGCTGGGCCCGCGCGGACAGGCCCGAGGAGTTCCCGCTGGCCGCCAGCGCCGCGCGCAGCGCCGCCGGCGGCGCGCTCGACTTCGCCGCACGGGCGATGATCAACGTCCACGGCGGGATCGGCGCGACCTGGGAGCACGACGCGCCGCTGTTCTTCCGCCGCGCCCAGCTGTCGCGGCGCCTGCTGGCCGGGACCCACGACGCCACCGACCGGGTGGCCGAGTGCACGATGGTCAACGCCGCGGCGGCAGCGTAGGGCGCAACCGCGATGGGTCGCGGCGGCGCTTGTGTGATCGCGGTCGTCGCGGCCTGCCTGTGCGCGCTGGCGTCCGGGGTGGGGACCGCGGCAGCCCGCGCGCGGTGGTCGCCGCCGGCCCATCTCACGTGGTACTGGCAGCTTCAGGGCCGCGTGCGGCTCGAGCACGTTGCCGCCTCCGACATCGACGCCTTCGATAACGGCGCCGCCGAGGTCGCCCGGCTGCACGCCCGCGGCCAGCACGTCATCTGCTACGTCGACGTGGGCACCTGGGAGCGGTGGCGGCCCGACGCGGCGCGCTTCCCGCGCGCGGTGCTCGGCCGCGGCAACGGCTGGCCCGGCGAGAAGTGGCTCGACGTCCGGCGCCTGTCGGTGCTCGAGCCGATCATGCGCGCCCGCTTCGCCATGTGCGCACGCAAGGGCTTTGACGCGGTGGAGCCCGACAACATGGACGGCTTCGAGAACCCCACCGGCTTCCACATCAGCGCCGCGCAGCAGCTGAGCTATGACCGGTGGGTGGCGCGGGCGGTCCATCGGCTGGGCATGGCGGTGTTCGAGAAGAACGACCCCGAGCAGGCGGCCAAGCTCGAGCCGTCGTTCGACGGTGCGCTCGACGAGCAGTGCAACCAGTACCACGAGTGCAACGCCTTCCGCCCCTATCTGCGGGCGGGCAAGCCCGTGCTCAACGCGGAGTACCAGCGCTCCCTGTACCCGGGCTTCTGCGTCAACGACGAGCGCCTGGGGATCTCGGGAGCGCTGTACGCGCTGGAGCTCAACGGCACGCTGTTTGAGCCTTGTCATGTGAATCCGGATTCACTACGCTTGTGAATCGCGATTCACGTTGAACACCCGGAGCTGGTGGCCCCTCCCGCAAGTACGCTCGCATTCGAGGCACGCCTGGCGGCGCCAGGCGTTGTCCTCGGACCCTCGTGTAGCAGGGCTACACGTCGGGTCCTGCGTCCTCGCCCGGCATCCACCAGTCGCACCTCTCGATGCGAACCTACTCACGGGAGCGACCACAAGGGAGATCACATGGCCACGATCGAGATCACCGACCCGGCGCGCGAGGTGCTCAATCAGGCGCCGCCGCTTGAGCCCGCCAACCTGTTCGAGCTCGACCTCGCGCTCCAGGAGGCGCTCGACCGCGAGGGCGGGGGCTGGGGCGCCGAGCGCGCCCGCGAGGCCGGCGCCGTCGCCGGCAGCGTCGAGGCGCGCGAGCACTCCCGCCGCGCCGAGCGCAACGAGCCGCGGCTGACCACCCACGATCGCTTCGGCAACCGGATCGACGCCGTCGAGCTCGATCCGTCGTGGCACTGGCTGCTGGAGGGGGCGGTGGCGCGCGGGATCCACAGCCTGCCGTGGCGCGAGCCCCAGCCCGGCGCCCACGTCGTCCGCGCGGCGCTGTTCACGCTGTGGAGCAACGCCAACGACGGCGTCATGTGCCCGGTGTCGATGACCTACGCCGCCGTGCCGGCGCTGCGCGACGGCGCTCCCGAGCTGGCCGCCGAGTGGGAGCCGCGCCTCACCCTGCCCGACTACGAGCGCGGCGCGCTGTCGGGGATGGCGATGACCGAGCGCCAGGGCGGCTCCGACGTGCGCGCCAACATCACCCGCGCCGAGCCGGTCGGGGACGGGAGCTACGAGCTCCACGGCCACAAGTGGTTCTGCTCCTATCCGCCGTGCGACGTGTTCCTCGTGCTGGCCCAGGCGCCGGGCGGCCTCTCCTGCTTCCTGGTGGAGCGCGGCCCGGGGATGGAGTTCCAGCGGCTCAAGGACAAGCTCGGCACGCGCTCGCTGCCCTCCTCCGAGGTCGAGTTCCGCGGGCGTTCGCGGCGGCTGCGTCGGCGAGGAGGGCCGGGGGGTGCCGGCGATCATCCGGATGGTCAACCACACGCGGCTGGACTGCCTGCTGGGCTCGACCACCGGGCTGCGCCGCGGCACGCTCGAGGCGATCCACCACGCCCGCCACCGCTCGGCGTTCGGCGCGCTGCTGGTCGACCAGCCGGCGATGCGCAACGTGCTGGCCGACCTGGCGATCGAGTCCGAGGCGGCCACGGTCACGGCGCATGCGCGTCGCGCGCAGCTACGACGAGCCCGTCGAGGCGGCGTTCCGCCGGTTCGCCACCGCGGTCTGCAAGTACTGGGTCTCCAAGCGCGCCGCCGCGCACGCCGCCGAGGCGCTCGAGTGCCTGGGCGGCAACGGCTTCGTCGAGGACTCGGGGATGCCGCTGCTCTACCGCGACGCTCCGCTGAACTCGATCTGGGAGGGCTCGGGCAACGTCGCCGCGCTCGACGTGCTGCGCGCGATCGTCAAGGAGCCCGAGGGGCTGCCGGCGTTCCTGGCCGAGTGCGAGCTCGCCGCCGGCGCCGAGCCGCGCCTGGACGCCCACCTCGCGCACGTGCGCGCGCGCGTGAGCGAGACCTTCGCCGGCGCCGAGGGCGCCGGCGCCGAGCAGCGGCTCTACGCCGGCCAGTTCGGCGCCCGCCGGCTGGTGGAGGACCTCGCCGTCGCGCTCCAGGCCTCGCTGCTGGTGCGCCACGCCCCGCCCGCGGTCGCCGACGCCTTCTGCGCGGGGCGCCTGGCGGGCGAGCGCGGCCGCGTCTACGGGACGCTGCCGGCGGGGGTCGACGCCAAGGCGATCATCGAGCGCGCCCTTCCGGTATGACCGTCGTGCAGTACGCCGTGGACGGCCGGGTGGCGCGGATCACGCTCAACCGGCCCGAGCGGGGCAACGGCATCACCCGCGCGATGCTCATCGCGCTCGAGCAGGCCGTCGAGCACGCGGACCTGAATTTTCAGTAAAAGTAGCGATATACCCAAGCGCATAGTCTTTAGGCCGCAGAAGTTGGAAAACAGGAACTTGGGCATTAGATGCCGAGAGAAATCGGGTGTCAACAGCAGCGGAGTACGCCCAGTCAAATTAGACAACGCTTCGATAAACTATGTAGGGACTGCCGAAGTAGTTGGTTCTGGCGTGCACCCGCAAATTGCTGGCTGCCTCCACAACGTCGGACAAGACCGGATTAAAGTACACCAGGATCACGTCCCGAGGGTGTTCGCGTGAGGGACCGGTCCAGGTTCTGGATGACCGGCTCCATGACGAACCGCTGAAATGGGTAGAAGAAGTAAATGATCGATGGTTCGGGCGGAAATTCGAACTGCGTCGCATCCATGTTGAGCGGTTCGATCTGGAAACAGGCCTGGTTGGAGTTGCGATAGTTTTTCGCATTCTTCCGCGCCAGGGTATTGAGATCCGAGGCGAACTCGACGCCGACGATGCGGCGGAACGGTAGCTCGGCGGCGAGTAGCAGCATCCTGCCTTTGCCCGATCCCATGTCGATGAACGTGTACATGGAAACATCGCTGACCGGGAGATTGCGAAGTATGTATCGCCCGGACCGGGGGGTTGTGGGTATGTAGACGACCGCATGAGCAGCGTTCCCTCCAACAACGGCCAGTTTGCGCGGATCCTCTTCACCGCAAGTGGTAACGTGATGACGCCAGTCGAACCAGTGCGCCAGGAGCTTAGTGTGAACAGCTGGAAAGCCTGCGTATTCCGGGTAGCCGCAGGAGCCCGGTCTTCCAGTCAATCACTCTCCTCGCAGTGTTCGTGAAGGTTAACCGGGATTTTGTCCCTCCAGGGATCTTACCTCCTGATCTTCTCACCAGGTGATTTTGGCAGCGTACTCTTGTCCAGAGAGTCTCAGGGACAAGACCAGGCGCACTCATCGTATCCTGATACCTGGGGTCCTAGAGTGACCACTGAACAAGAACTTCGCGAAAAGCTGCGCAAGATAGAGGCTCTCTTTGAGGGAGCCACGTGGGAGAGCGAGACGCCGCGGCGGCGGCAAGCAGTCGCATCCTCGCCGCACTCAATAGCGCCGAGCGGGCGGAACCTGCGATCGAAACACAGTTCACATTGCCTGATCGCTGGAGCCGGCTGCTCTTTACCGCTTTGTGTCGCCGGTACCGCCTTAAACCCTACCGTTACCCGCGACAACGCTACTCCACCGTGATCGTGCGAGCTCCAGACTCGTTCATCAAGAAAACCCTGTGGCCGGAATTTCTCGAGATCAAGGCTGCCCTCGACGGGTACCTGAACGAAGCCACGGAGCGGATCATTCGCGAAGAAGTGTTTGGCAATGCCGAGGAGGCAGAAGAGCAAGCGGGATAAACGGGCCCGCGGGTTAGCGTACAACTCCGAAACCACTTCTACTTCCTGATGGCGAGTGCTGCCTGGAATATCCAGCGAGCCTAGCACCAGGGGCTTGCCCTGGACCAGTGTTGAGGTTCCTTCCAGCGTGGTCTGCCGGATCTACCGGTCTTGTTTGCCTACACCGGACTTATCTTCCGCTATGCTGGATTGCACGACCTTGGTGCGCAGTCGCACGCCGTCGAGATAGCCGTCCAGAGAGGCTTCTATTTCCTGACCCACGTCGAGATACTGCACATCAAGGTTCGAACCCGGGGAGGGGTTCGTGCGCCTACTGCTATCGGTACGCGGCTGCCCTGCTTGAGTTCGCTCTTGCTGCCGGAGGCTACGATGATGGAAAAATGCTGCACCCCGATGGGCTTACCTCCGTCCTTTTCTGTCATGGTATAGGTGAGGCGGTAGATTTTCTTGGTCTTATCGAGGTCGGCGAGGATCTTTCGCGAGGGAATCTCCTCGCGGAGGCGCGAAAAGAAAAAGCACTCTGCAATGGCACATGGTACAGCTTTGCATTTGGCATCATGTTGCGCAGATCGTTGATAAGTTCATTTGCGTCATTTTGCTGGGTCAGGTTAGTGAGATAGAGGGTCTGATAGATATTCGGAGTGGTTTTGGCGTCGGCAGCCTGGGGTTGCGCAACGCGCTTATCCCGCTGCAGGCTATCGCCAGAGTGATGCCTAGTATGTTTTGCTTATTCACTTTCGCTCCTCATTTCGTTCGTTATTCATTCCGAAAAATTGCTGAAACTGTTGTGTGGCCTTGGCTGATTGCTGCGCCTGCGCATCGGGATTGAGCAGGGTCATATCCTGGGCGTCGTTGCGATGGGCAAGACGTAGTAGCAGCTTCTCCTGCGCGGTTAAGGGCAATGGTGGAGCAGGGAAGCCGGGGTCGCATTCCGCGTAAGAGACTTCGCTAGCATGCGTTGGCCTCAACAAGGCTCTTGACGTGACCTCCGGGGCTCACGGGGTGTCATGTCTGCGGCCGTCTGCGGTGGTTTCGTTCGCGGCGCCTCCACATTCGTCGCATAACTTCTCAGATTTCCCGGTATTTCCGGTGATGTTGAACCCAGATCGTGATGGCGAGCGCACACGCCAACGACATGGCGATCGCCGGGTGCAACCGCCGGCGTGAAATATAGGTTGTTGCCCGGCCTGCGACCATGGCGTCGACGATGCGATGGTGCATGCCCGTGGTGGCTCGGCGTCGCGGAGACCCGCCAGCAGGTTTTCGATTGTCCGGTCAGGATCTTTCATCGCACTTTTCCTCCTTCTTTCAGCCGTGGTCGGTCTTCGAGCCGTTCCCGCAGCCTCGCTCTTGCCCGGGAAAGCAGTGCTCGCACCGCCGATTCGCTTCGGCGGAGTACTGCTGCGATCTCTGCAGTGCCCAGTTCCTCTATCGCGGAGAGCAGTAACACGTGGCGCTCCGCCTTTGGCAATCGCTCTATTTCACTCAGGACGAAGCAGAAGCGCTGTGCTTCCTCCATCTCGCTGTGTTGTCGCCGGCATGGTTGCGCTGGCCAGGGATTCTGCGAACTTCTCGTCCAGTTGGTCGGGCCGCTTGCGCCTCCTTCGATCAAGGGCGAGGTTCCAGGCGATACGAATCAGCCAGACGCGCATATCGCGCACCGCCGGCAGGGAGAGACGATGCTCGAGGACGCGGATGAAGACG
>CAVWFX010000004.1:0-348310 GCA_963754375.1 uncultured Solirubrobacterales bacterium | reverse complement strand
CAGCAAGCCATATGTGCCGCCCGAGGCGCCGGACGGAACGATCAACCTGTCCGATCCGGACTCGCGGGTGATGCGCTGGAAACGCGCACCGCCAGGCCTACAACGTGCAGACCGCCGTGACTGAGCAACAGATCATCCTCGCCGCCGAGATCTCGCTGGACGCGCCCGACTTCGGGCACCTGGAACCGATGCTCGATCAGGCGCTCGCTCACCTGCGCCGGCACGGCATCACCGAGCAGCCCGAAGCCGTCGTCGGTGACGCCGGCTATTGGCACACACGTCAGATCGAGTCAATCGCGGAGCGTGGGATCGAGGTGCTCGTCCCGCCCGACGGCGCGGCCCGCGAGGGAAAACGTGCCGGCTGGGAGGACGGCGTCTACGAGCAGATGCGCGAAAAGCTCCAGACGGACGGCGGCCGCGCTCTCTACGCCCTACGCAAGATCACGATCGAGCCGGTCTTCGGGCAGATCAAATACAACCGGCGCGTCGATCAGTTCATGCGAAGAGGCAGAGCCGCCGTGCAGTCGGAGGGACCGGTTGGTGGCAGCGACCCACAACATGCTCAAGCTCCACAACCACTGGATCGCCAACACCGCCTGAGAGGGCGGGACTCGCGGTCATCCCACAGCGAGACACGTCCACACCGCGCGCCGAGAACGGAATCGCGGTCATTCCGCATTTTCCGACGGCCTCCCACCAAAGGACCCGCCAGATCGGCGGCTGGTCGCGATTTCTCTCATTGGGCGACGTGTCGATCCTGACGATCCGCCGGCGAGCACCCCCAGGGCTCGCTTGCGGACTCGGCCCCCGAGAGATCGCGTCGGAACCGATAACCGCTCTGGGTCAGCAGGCGCCGGCCGAGTGACGCAAACGGCGCTTTCGATGCGGATCGAAGCCGGATGCCACCGCGGGTGGCCTACTTCGCCTGGGGCAGACCGTGGGAAACCTCGCCGAACAGCGCCATTTGCTGTGCGAGGGCATCACCGCCAGAGGCGCTCACCACACCGAGGTTGTCGACAATCGACTCCGCCCGCACGATCACGCGCTGAAACTCGGGGCTGGACCTGATCGTGTCGAGCGCGGAGCGCTCGCCGTGCAGCATGAAGAACCCGGCGAGATCGCCGCCGTGCGGCTCCAACAGGTAGGCGTCGAACCGCTCGATCTTGCCGTCCTCCTGAAGCTTGCCCCAGTAGGCGACGCTCTCGTTGAAGACCTCCAGCGCGAGCTGCTCGCGGCCGCGAACAACCTGGCCCCAACCAAGGAACAGTGCCTCTCCGGCCATCCTTTACCCCCCAAATCCGTGTGACGATGAACGAGCGACGCTAGCGACCCGTCGACGCTCGCAGTAGATTTTTTGGAGGCCGAAAACGACCCGACGGATTGGTCGCCTGAGCTGCCGTGGCTCCCCGCGGTACCCAGGTTGACTGGGACCGAGGCAAATCGTAAGGGGCCTGCGATTAGTGTCGGCTACGCCCGATCGACGGAGCGCAGCACTGGTGGGCGATCGGCGAGGGAATCTGCGCGACCGGCGCGAGTCAGACGATCGGCAAGCGCCTCGTGGCCGTACCGTCAGCGCCGGCGTCGTACCCGCGTTCACGCCAAAGCGCAACGGAGGCGATCGGCAACGGAGCCCGGACTGCCGACGACGCAGCACGTCTGATTGGCGAATAGCGGGTGTTTCAAGGACCGCTGAGTGTTGCGAATCGCAGCGCTTCCTCGAAGATCACGAGCAGGCCGATCTGCTCGACGCCTGGGACGACAGTCACGGGCGGGTCTCCGCCGAGCAGTTCGGCGACACGGCGGGCGTGTGATGGCGGGTGCATCCGGTCGAACTCGCCAGTCCCGAGGGAGGCGCGGACCGCGCCGGGCGTGATACCCCACGGTTTGCAGAGGATCCGGATCTCCTCGATGAACCCGTTTGGGTTCCGCGAACAGCTCCGCGGTCGTCGGTACGAACAGTTCGTTGACCCACGGGATCTGGACGACCTCCGCGTCCGGCCCCTTGAACAGTCCCATCGCTGAATCTGGCAACTTCTTGTACTGGCGTCTGAAGCCCGCCCGCAGCAGAAACGGCGCGCGCCGTGACATGAACGCCGCCATCTTCAGATCCTTCCCGGCCGCGCGCCACTGGTCCTTCTCCGCGAGCGGCGCAATCGCTCCGAGCAGAGAGTGGGCGGAGACCCGCTCTGGAGCCACACCGGCAACGGCGATCCCGTAGGGGGTCCCGCCGGATTGCGTCACGATCCCGAACCGTTCGATGCCAAGCGCGTCCATCAGCGTGAGATGGTCGGCGGGCCAATCGGCGACCGTGCGACCTGGTTTCGGTGTGCTGCCTTGTGATCCCGGGCGGTCCGGGATCACAAGTCGGATCCCTAGTTCGCGCGCGGTTGCGGCGAGCGCCCGCCCGAGCCCGCGGCTACATGGACCGTCGAGCACGGTCACGACGGGCCCACCATCGGCGCCCGCCAGGAGATAGGAGAGTGAGCGCCCGTCCGGGAGGGCGATGTTTGTGTCCGGCTCTGGTTTCGCATCGTGTCGCATAGTCTTTCATGCTCTGCGACATGCTGTCGCGAAGAGTTCCGTCAGATGAAGCTCGGCGTCGGATCCTCGAGGCCACGCGGGAGTTGCTGCTCGACCGGCCGTTCGCAGCGTTGACCGTCGGTGACGTAATGGCACGCGCCGGCCTGACTCGCACCGTCTTCTACCGCCACTTCGACACGCTGGCGCAGATGGCGCCCGAGCTGTTGCCCGATTCCGAGGATCCGCTCCTCGATCAGGTCCTGCGCGGTCCCGCGGAAGACGTGATCGCAGCGATGGTCGCTGGCCTCGTGCAGCTCTACGCCGACAACGGTCGGTGGCTGCGCGCGCTCGCAGCGGCGGCGGACGCCGACCCCGCGGTCGCAGCCCAACTCGAGCGTGCGCTCGACGGCACCGACGGCTGCTCGAGCGAACTCGTCGCCGAAAGCCCCAAACCCGCCAGACAGATCCCCCGCGAGTTCGCGCTGTTGCTGATGGCCACACACCGGGCCTATCTCCTCGACAAGTTCGGCGCTGGAGCTGCCACGCCCGAAGGCCGTCGAGAGGCGACGGCGGCGCTCCTCGACCTCTGGAATCGACTGCAGTCGTCGGCAGTTGAATGACCGCCGCCCGTCGCTCTCAGCGAGTTGCGCTTTGCGCGGGCCGGCCCCGAGGAGGGCCGAGATATGCGCCGCACGACAAATGCAGGTCTGCGCCGAACACTGCGCCTGGCTGCACCTTGTGCTCAGCACCACCACTCTCGTTGGCGACGAGGTCGGCTGAAAGTTCGCCCTGCCGGCGCGCTTGCGGCGGCGGCTGAACTTGGCTCTGAGCTAGCGCGGGCGACTGCTTGCTGGGCCCGGCGAAAACGGCAAGCGCTCGTGCCCGAGATCGACAAGGATGAGGTCGGACCCGCCCGCGATGGCTGGGTTCTGCTTCCGTTGAGCGGCAGGTCCTCGATGGCAGCTCTGGCTGGGTGTGTCAGACATCGTGGCCGTTGCCGTTGCGACCATCTCGGACACGATGCGGGCTTCCTCATCCGCCATGCCGGTTTCTCGCCACGTCCGGTCGACCGCCGTGGCGGTCGCTATCGAACTCGGTGTTGTTGGGTGCGGTGAGGGGACCGCCGGGGCACACCGTGCTTCCGCGTTCATCCCCGCCGCGTTCTTCAATTGCCTCGGGCCACATTCGGAGGGCGTGGCTACGACGGCGGCCGGACCCAGCGCGGCCTGGGAGCGTGGCGCCTCGGTGATCGCCTTGCGCCTGATCACGTTCACTCCCGTGCCTGACAGTCGAAGCATCGGTCGTCGAGCGACATCGCGGCGTCGACAGCGAACGCCGCGTTCTTCAGCTCGACCGCCGCCGCCCGCGGCAGCGGGCCGCGCGCGTAAGCAACGAGTGTCGGCGTCACGGCCGGCTGAACGCGGTGATCGCGTTCTCTGGGAAGCACTCGGTCTGCGGCAAAGCTGATGATGGAGTGCCTCGGAAGCGCCGCAAACGACCGGAGGAACGGTTAGCCCGAGGTCGCGCCGACCACCGTTGCAACGACTAAGGCGCCCACACCCCGGCAGGGCAGCTGAGCCCGGTGGCCCGCCCGGAAATCTGTTCGACGGGGCGACGTTACCTCGCGCCTCTGGCGTACTTGGAGACCGAGTTGTTGTTGAAGTTGGCCACGAATACGTGCCCCGGGGCATCCACCGCCACGGCACCGGGCACGCTAACCCCGGTCGCCGCCCGGGGATGTTGTGACAGGGGCGACGTTTCGCTCGCGCCTCTGGCGTACTCGGTCACCGAGTTGTTGTTGAAGTTGGCCACGAACAGGTGCCCCGAGGCATCCACCCGAATCCCGGCAGGGCCGCTGAGCCCGGTCGCCGAACCGGAGATGTCTGGTCAGGGGCGACGTTACCGCTCGCGCCTCTGGCGTACTTCGTCACCGAGTTGTTGTTGAAGTTGGCCACGAATACGTGCCCGAGGCATGTACCGCCGCTCCATCGGGCTCGCTGACCCCGGTGGCCCGCCCGGAGATGTCTGCGACAGGGGCGACGTCACCGCTGCGCCTCGGCGTACTCGGTCACCGAATTGCTGTTGAAGTTGACCACGAACAGGTGCCCGGGCGTCCACCACCGCGACGGGGCCGCTGAGCCCGGTGGCCGATCCGGAGATGTATGCGACAGGGGCGACGTCACCGCTCGCGCCTCTGGCGTACTCGGTCACCGAATTCTGTTGAAGTTGGTCCAGAGACGTGCCCGAGACGTCCACCGAAACCCCCTCGGGGCCGCTCAGCCCGGTGGCCGATACGGAGATGTATTCGACAGGGGCGGCGTTACCGCTCGCGCCTCTGGCGTACTCGGTCACCGATTGTTGTTGTCGTTGGCCACGTACGGGTCAACGGCCGGATCTTTGCCGCCGCCGGCATCGTGAGGCTGGCGGTCCGGCGGGGCCGATCCGGGTGACGGCCTGGGAGGAATGGGCGGTGAGAATGATCGCGCCGGCGGCCATGGCGGCGATGCCTGATATGGAGACGACTGCCGTTTTGCGGGTGCTGCGCATCGGACGCACTCCTCAGGCGGGTGCCCGTGACCTGGGCGACTGCGTCGGTAGAAGACTTCACTGGCACTGTCACTCCGTCCGACGCCGGCCAGAGTTCCGGTTTCGCACCGGCAGAGATCGCATGCCGAGATCGCATGCGGACCCTGGTTGCAGTTTCCCCAATCGGACGAATTCGGGCACGACCGGTTGCCGTTTCGCCGGGCCAAGCAAGCAGTCGCCACCGCTAGCTCCGAGCCATCTCAGGCGACCATTGCAAGCGTGACGAACGACGGGCCGGAATTCCGTACCCGACCTGATCGCGCTCATGCTCGGAAGGTGCGGGGCGACATCGCTGCGGCTCTCGCGGATAACCGCACGAAGCAATGATTGCGGGTCTCTCGGTCGCCGGGGCCAGCTTCCCTGCTGCTCGCCACGAGCACGACAGGTAGTTCCGGGCACGCCGCCCCGGTGCCTCCCCGCCCTGGATCCCGCGCAAGGCAGGGCGCTCACGGGTCGCGAGGAGATGCTCGTCGCGACACGAATCCAGGACTGTGGAGCATTGCGCTTGTCTCGATGATCTTCTCGGGCTCATGCGCGACTACGCGCGAGCTATCCGGGAGCGTGCCGAGGATGGGCCACCGCCCGCGTGGATAGAGTCGGTGAGAACTTCGAGTGTGCGGTCGACGTCTTCTTCATCGTTGTAGAGGTGGCAGCTGAGCCGTACGCGGTTCGCCCGGACCGCGGCCTTCACCCCGGCGCCTGCCAGCCGCTCGGTCGTCTCGTCAGCGGCGTCGAGCGAAACGATCGCCGAATCGCCCGGCTCGAGCCCGAGGCCTGTTCGGAGCCGGTTGGCCAGCGCCAGGTTGTGCTCGTGGATCCGTCCGAGCCCGACGGCTTCGAACAGTTCCAGCGTGGCGGCGGCGGCATGCCAGCTCAGCCAAGCGGGCGAGGCGTCGAAGCGGCGGGCGTCGCTGGCGAGTCGCAGGGGGGTTCCGTAGCAGCTGTCCCAGGGATGCTCGCCGGCGTACCAGCCGGCGGCTAGCGGGACGATCCGGTCGCGCAGCTCGGGCGCGATCGTCATGAACGCGGTCCCGCGCGGGTGGCATAGCCATTTGTACCCGCCCGTCACCACGACTGAGAACCGCCCGGCGTCGAGCGGGAGCCAGCCGCACGCCTGGGTGGCGTCGACCAACGTCAGTGCGTCGTAGCTGGCTGCTGCGCTGGAGATGGCGTCCAAATCGGCGAGCCGTCCGTCTGCGGATTGGACGGCTGAGACGGCCACCAGGTCGGTGCGGCGGTCGACCGCGTCGGCGAGCCGCTCCAGCGGGATCGTGCGCACGTCGCAGCCGGCGGCGAGCAGCGGAAACAGCAGCGAGGTGAAGTCGCCCTCGGCCGCCAGCACGCGTGCTCGCGGAGGCAGGGACGCCGCGATGAGACCGACCATTGGTGAGACCTGATGGCCGATCGCCACATCCTCCGCGAAGACGCTGTGCAGTCGCGCGAACGTGCTGCGTGCGCGGCCGACTGCCTGATCGCAGCTGACCGGGTCATAGCGTCCGCTCGCCCAGGCGGCAGTCACCGCCGAGAGCGCCTGGAGCGCCACCTTGGGCGGCAGGCCGTAGGTGGCGGAGTCCAGGTACACGCCCGTTGGCTGGAACTCGTGGCGTAGCACGAGGGTCCCATCGCCGGTGTCGTCGTAGGCCAGCCGCCCGTCGGGCAGGTCAAGGAACTCCGTTGTGCTCGTGGGAGTCGTGTTCATCGTCGTCCCTTCTGGTTGCTCTTGGGGTTTGATTGCTTCGCGCCCGCGCCCCGCCGCCCGGCTGTGGCTACGGACGGGGGGAGTCGATTCAGGCGCGTCGGTGCTACGCAGTCAGCGGAGTGACGACCAACTTATCCGCGACTCGGTCGGCCGCGCGATCCCGAAAGAGGACGCGCAGCGAGGTGAGGTGCATCGCCAGTAGCAACGGCACACCGACGGTGGGGATGATTGCGAGCGGCAGGTCAGCGTTCAGAGTCGCGGCCGGGTTCACGTGGACGATCTGGAGGAAGCCTGTCAGCGCTCCCAGGGTCAGCGCCGAGACGAGGTCTGCGATCCCGAGGAGGGTGAACCAAATGAGCGGTTTGGCCGGCGATCCCTCGCGTACCTTGCGCGCGACCCATAGCGCTGCTATGCCAACGGCAATGTCACCAAACCCGGCGGGCACAGCGAAGAGCGCTGGGAGTTTCCCGAGCAGCATCGCTATCACGAACACGATCCCTGCTGCCCGGAACGAGTGCGGCGACAGCAGCCGCTGTTGAGCACCTGGGGCGGTCAGGGCTCGCCTGATCAACGGCACACGGGTCAGCGCGAGCAGCAAGCCGAAGAAGCCGAGCACTGCCAGTGGCAGCCAAGGGACGCCGTGCCCGAGGCGTGAGCGGTAGCTGCCCCCGCCTGCGACCAGACTACTTACGGCAAGCCAGCCGCCGAACAGAAGGGCGGCGCCCAACCCCATCCTCGTCGAGACTCGATTGCCGAGACCGGCGGCGCGAGCGCCGCGATATAGCGCGTATGCGGTCGCCGCGGCGATGCCTGTGACCTCTGCGTACGTGAGGGCCCACAGATATGCAGGTAGATGATTCATGTTGTGCTCTTTTGGGTGTGAATTGACTGTTTGGAGGCGATCGCTGCGCCGATCACCGCGACCAGGAGCACCCGGCGCCCGTGTGCGTGAAGAAACGTGGCGAGGTTGTCGAGCATTTGTCTACTCCCTCTCTCTAGCGAGCTCGGGTGGGGTCGTCGTAGGGGTCGGAGCCGAGCTTGCGTCCCTGGGTGGGGTCGTCGTAGGGGTCGGAGCCGAGCTTGCGTCCCTGGGTGGGGTCGTCGTACGCGGTCGGGGCCGAGCTTGCGTCCCTGGGTGGGGTCGTCGTAGGGCTCGGCGCCGAGCTTGCGTCCCTGGGTGGGGTCGTCGTAGGGGCTCGGAGCCGATCTTCCGTCCCTGGGTGGGGTCGAACCAACGCGCGGTCTTCGCGCGTCGTATCAGGGAGTCCGGAGCAAGGGTTGGCCACTCTTGGCTTTCGGGGTGGTCTTGCTTGATGTCGGGAGTAACGGTGGTTGTCATGGTGTTTTGTCTCCTTGCGGGGATTGGGTTTGTTCAACGGTTCGATCTGCTGAGCTGCGGGCGGGGATGACCGTCTCCACCAAGCCGGTGATGACGTCGTAGACATGCCCGGACACGGCCACGCGCTCCGGGATCGCGCGAGCCGTGTGGAGGCGCTCGACGTCGCGGGTTACGGTCGCTGCGGGGTCGAGAATTGCGTGCTCCCGCAGGGTCGTCTCGTCGGCGCCGATGCGCTTGGCATAGCGGCGACGGAACGTGGCGTCGGCGAGCGCTCCGCTTCCGCACTGGGTGTGGTGGATGACCGCGACCTCGAACAGCGGGCCGTCCGGCAGCACGTTCTCGGCGATCTGGCCGAGGAACGCGACGTCGTTGATCACCTCTGGAGTCACGCGACCGCCCACGTTGCGGACGACGACCGCGTCGCCGAGGGAGAGGCCAAGAAAGTGGGCAGGGTCGACCCGCGGGTCCACGCACGTGACCACGAACAGGCCCAACCTCGGAAACACGACGGCGCCTTCCTGTCCGCCTTCGGCGGCGAAAACGCGGTTGCGCTCGAGCGCTGGACCCACGGTGGTGGACACTTCAATTCGGTCATTGGCTTGCATGGCTGAGTTCGACTCCTTCGCCCGTCGCGTTCGTTTCAGGTCATGAGGATGTGGCCGCCTGGGGTGTAGCTGACATCACCCCGACCACAGTCACCCCGGTGTGAGGGCTACGCGCGGCTGAGCAGTCCCTCACGCGGAGTCGGGAATCGGCTCGCGCGGAAGGTGGCGTCGGCTGAGGCGGACTGCGGTGATCCACGTCACCACGCCGCACCAGAACCGACGCAGTCGGCCACGAACAGCGGCAAATTCGCGATCCCGATGCCTAGACAGCCAGATCGCGTGACCGCCGGTCAAGATGGCGATGAACGGGATCGAGATCTCCCGTGCCGAGCCCGCGCGCACAAGAGCGGCGCCTGGAGAAGCGACGAGAAGGACCCAGCGATGCCGTACAACGTCGCGCAGGTCGCGAGGACCGTCACGCAGCCATACCTCGCGCTTTTTGGGCGGAGGCCCCGGCGCGGTCGGCCGAGATGACGGGGAGCTCCGATGACGAGCCTGCATGCCAAGAGGATGCGGCCGGCTGGGGTGAGCTCCCGTCACCCCGACCACGGTCACCTCGGGCGACGCGGCGGCTAGAGCAGTCCCAGCTCTCGGCCGCGCGCGACGGCGTCGCGTCTGCTTGACACACACAGCTTTTGGTAGATGCGCTTGGTGTGCGTCTTGACGGTGTCGCGGGAGATGCCCAGCTCGTCTGCGATCTCCCTGGCCGACAGGCCCGTTGGGAGAAGTCCCAGCACCGTCTGCTCCCGCGCTGTCAGCTCGTCGGTGACGACTGGCCTCGCGCCGGATAGATCGACTACAAGTCGCAGCGCGCTTTCCAACCGCCCAACCAGTCGCAGTGCGAGCGTGCCGGGCTCAGGAGCGCGCGAGAGCAGCTCACGCGCTTCGAGCACCAGCTCGCGTGCGGCGCGGCGATCGCCCAGCTCGCGCGCAGCTCGGCGAGCGTCGTCAGTGCGTACGACCACTCGACCAGGCCAGCGCCTCTCCGAGCGAGGCTGACCGCGCGCTCCAGCTCGCCCCCTGCCTCTGTCGGCCGCCGGTCGTGACGGAACAGCCGCCCGCGTGCGATGTGCGCCGAGCTGCAGATCCAGTACTCCTCCAGACCATTTGTGCGGACCACATCAAACGCGGCTTCGACCTTGGCGCCGCATCCCCGCCAGTCCCCGCGATCGGCGGCGATGAGGGCGAGCCGTCCGAGCGCGATCATCGACACGATGAAGTTCCTCGAGCGCTGCCGAGCTTCAACGCCGTCTCGAACAGCGCTTGGGCGTCGTCGTTGGCGTCGAAGAATCGCGCTGAGGTGCCCAACAGACACGCCGCGAGCGAGTGCCAGATGGAGCTCCCATCCAGAGGCGCGAGTCGCCCTGCCAGCTGCTCAGCCTGACGCATGTCGCCCGAGCAGCTGCCATGCCGCGGCGCGAACGACGGTTACCTCCTCCCCCAACTCCGCGTCATCACCCGGGTTGTTTGTCGGCGCCTGCGTGGCCAGGTCCACCCACCGCAGGACCTCATCACGCTCGCCGACTGTTAGCGCGGTCCTCGCCTGGACCAGACACAAGCGGCCGTCGCTCGCGATGTAGCCGCGGGGGAGCTGGTCCATCCACCGCGCGACCGTTTCCCGCTGGCCCGCATTCGTGAACGCCAGCCAGTGATTGTCGATCAGCTCGGAAGCCGCGTCGAGCTCCCCAGCTGCCGTCAGGTGTCCGATCGCCTCGGACACCATCCCGGCATCGAGAAACCAACGCCCGGCTCGATCATGGAGCTCTGCCGCGCGTCCCGGCTGTCTGCGCTCGAGCTCGTGCCGCAGCAACTCGCCGAACAGGTGGTGGTAGCGGTACCACTCGTGCCTTGGGTCGAGGGGAATCAGGAAGTAGTTCGCGCGCTCGATCCGGTCGAGCATCGCCCTGCTGTCTCGCGCGCCCGTGACGGCGTCGCACAGAGCCGCACAGAACCTGTCGAGCACGCTCGTGTGAAGCAGGAAGTCCAGCTCCGCCTCGCGTCTGCTCACCGAGCACCTCGGCCGCGAGATAGTCGACCACCCGTCGATCGCTACCAGTGAAGGACGCGACGAAGCCGCTCGCATCCTCTCGCCCGCGCATCGACAGAACGGCCAGATAGAGGCCGGCTGCCCAGCCCTCGGTGCGGTCGTGCAAGCGTTTGACAGTCTCGGGGGTCAGGTCGAGGCCATGCACGTCATTGAGCATCGACTCCGCTTCCGAAAGTGAGAAGCGCAGCTGCCCCGCGTCGATCTCGCTGAGCTGGGCCCGCGCGCGAAGCGTTCCGACCCGGAGCGGCGGCTCCACGCGTGACGTCATCACGATGCGCAGCGTGGTCGGCAAATGCTCGATGAGCGAAGCCATGCCTTCGTGGATCCGCTCGTCTTCGATCGCGTGATAGTCGTCCAGCACAAGGACGAGCCGCTCCGAGACGTCGGCGAGCTCGTTGATCAGCGCCGGGAAAGCCTCCTCAACGAGGTTGACGCCCGGCGCACGCAACATCGCCAGCGAGGCTTCTCCGATCCCGGGCACCACGGAGCGCAGGGCCTCGATGACGTACATCCAGAACCTCGCGGGATCGTTATCGACCGCCTCCAACCAGAGCCAGGCGACCGGACGCTCTTCCCTTACGGACGCCCCCCACTGCGCCACGAGCATCGTCTTTCCGCTACCAGCGGGACCGTAGACCAGCGTAAGCGGTCGCGACAGGCCCCCAGAGAGTGCGTCGATCAGGCTTTCACGGACTACGAGGCGAGGAGAGCTGGGGACAACGAGCTTCGTCCGCAGGAGCGGAGCACCCAGGTCATCGCCGTCGACCGCCACAGGCTCAAAGTATTCCGTGCGAAATGCGTTGCGACTGCCCGGGCGCGAGGGCTGGGAAGCATCTGCTCAAACGGTGGACGGTGGCCGAGCATCACGCGGGGCCAGACGTGACCCCGTTCGGGGTAGAGCGGCACCCTTACCGCGCCGATAGCGAAGCAGGTCTTGGCCGGACAGCTCGCCAGCCCTGAGTTTCGCCAATCTCGAGACGCGCCGCGTCGTCGGCAGTCTCGGGCCCCGTTGCCGATCAGCCTCCGTTGCGCTTTGGCGTGAACCGGGCACGACGCCGGCGCTGACGGTACGGCCACGAGGCGCTTGCCGATCGTCTGACTCGCGCCGGTCAGCAAGCAGCCCGGCGCTGTCGCTCTCGTGACGGAGCAGGCGCCCCGACCGAGCCCTCGAATCTGTTCCCGGTTGGACGGTGCGACGCGAGGTCGCACGAAACGAGTGAACTACCGATTGGAGGATCAGCGGATGTGATGTTGAGCGAGTAGTTCCAGGTCCGTGCTCGACGGCCTGTTCCCGCCCCTGGCGTGCGTCGTCGGCTCCTGGTCGGCGGGGTGCGGAAGCCTCAGGGGGAAGCCCAAGTGGTTGCCCGTCCATCCGGGCGGCCGCAGGCGAGGGGAAGACCGGACGGGTGAATTTGCGTGAACCCTCGTTGATGCCTCGTAAAAGGGAGCCCCGCAAGATGGATGTTGGAGCGGGGTCGAAGGACTAGCCGCGGCAGAGCGGCAGGCGCCGGCTGGGCACGTCCCCCAGACCGGGATGAGCACCGCCGTCCTCGGGGTATAGGGGGCACCCACCCCGGTCGTAGCTCGTGCGTGCGGAACGCGGTAACCCCGTCGGGGTCCGGCCCTGGGCCGGTAAGCCGACCGTGAGGAGAGCCCAACTCCTCGGCGGGTATCGGATGACCGAGAAGCGAAACGCCGGTGGCCGAAAGGCGACAGGAAACCGGGGCATCTCGATCGGCTCCTCCAGCCGGTCGCCTCGCATAACCGGCCGGATACCGGGTCTGGTGCCCGGGCGCGAAAGCGTGCTGACGCGGTCAGGTGAGCCTGTGAGGAGGAAGAATGACGAAGCCCCGGAACCCGAGGACAAGTTGGACGCTGCGACGGCCGTGGTCGGCGTGGTGAACGGACCAGAGGACGTTCCCTTCGACTGGCGCCAGATTGACTGGCGGCGGGTAGAGGCCGACGTACGGCGGTTGCGGCAGCGGATCTTCACGGCGACGAAGGCGGGGGACCTGAAGAGGGTCCGCAGCCTGCAGAAGTTGATGCTCCGCTCGCACGTGAACACGCTGCACAGCGTGCGGCGGGTGACGGAGCGCAACGCCGGTCGTCTGACGGCGGGTGTGGACGGCGAGGTGGTGCTCACCCCGGAGGCCAAAGCAAGACTGGCCGACAGGATCCAGCATCAGCCCGAACCGTTCAAGGCCCTGCCGGTCAGACGGGTGTACATCCCCAAGCCAGGGAGCCGCAAGCGCCGACCGCTAGGAATCCCCGTGATCGCCGAAAGAGCCCACCAGGCTCGGGTGGTCAACGCGTTGGAGCCCGAGTGGGAGGCCAGGTTCGAGCCGCGCTCCTACGGGTTCCGGCCCGGCCGCGGCTGTCATGACGCGATCCAGGCGATCCATCAGGCCGTCAAGGGCAAGAGCCCGAAGCGGCGGTGGGTTCTGGACGCAGATTTGGCCGGGGCGTTCGACCGCATCGCCCACGACCACATTCTGACCATGCTCGGCTCGTTCCCCACGAGGGGAATGGTCGCGCAGTGGCTGAAGGCGGGCGTGGTCGAGCAGGGCAGGCTGCATCGCACCGAGGAGGGAACTCCGCAAGGCGGTGTGGTCAGCCCTGTGCTGTTAAACGTCGCCCTGCACGGGATGGAGCAGGCCGCCGGGGTCCACTACTGCACGACCGGCACCAACGCCGGAAAGGCAGCGATGGGCTCCCCGGTAGTTATCAGGTATGCCGATGATCTGGTCGCCCTCTGCCACACCAGGCAGGAGGCACTCGAGGTCAAGGCACGGCTCGCCAGCTGGCTAGCGCCCAGGGGCTTGGCGTTCAACGAGGACAAGACGCGCGTCGTCACCCTCGATGAGGGCTTCGACTTCCTGGGATTCAACGTCCGCCGGTACGGCACCAAGCCGCTGATCAAACCGAGCAAGGCGGCCCAGAGACGAATCCGGGAAAGGCTCCGCACCGAGCTGCGGTCCCTGCGCGGGAGCAACGCTCAGGCGGTGATCAGGAAACTCAACCCGATCATCCGCGGGTGGGCGGCCTACTACCGGACACAGGTATCCAGCGAGGTGTTCGACGCGCTGGATCATCACCTGTGGCGGCTCACATGGAAGTGGGCCAGGTACAGCCACCAGAACAAGCCGAAGTCCTGGGTCTTCGCCACGTACTACGGCAAGTTCAACAAGTCCAGGCAGGATCGGTGGGTGTTCGGCGACCGGAAAAGCGGCGCCTACCTCCACAAGTTCTCCTGGACCCGGATCCTCCGACACCAGCTCGTCCACCGCGGAGCGTCCCCCGACGACCCCGCGTTCGCCGAGTACTGGGCCAGGCGACGACAACGAGCGCCGCTGCCGATCAACAAGACCACCCAGGGGCTCATCGACGCCCAGGACGGTCGCTGCTCGATCTGCGGCGGAACGCTAATCACCGTCGATAACCGGCCACAGAACCCGCGCGAGTGGGAACACTGGCTGGCCACCACCCGCCAAGTGATCCACACCGTCGCGACGCGGGAACCCGGCACCCCGGAGGAGGCCACACCACGTCTCGTACACGCCGAATGCCAACACGGCCACGGCCTGGCACTGCACAACGCCTACCAGCCATCAGGGCTTGCTTGAGCCGGATGCGGTGAAAGCTGCAAGTCCGGTTCTTAGGAGGGCCCGGGCGCAGCAATGCGCCCGGGCCTATCCGACACGAGGGACTGCTACGAGCGGGCCATGGGGCGCGCCCGCGGCTGCCGGTTCGAGACGGCGGAGCGAGAGGCGGCCCGAAGCTCGAGATCTCATCACGCGTGGCGGGAGGTCGCCCAACGCGCTGCTCCTCTCTGACCTAAGGAGCCACGACGTGGATGCTCAGGCCGCCGGTCAACGCGACCGGTGTCGGACAGATCCGGCCAGCCACTTCCTTCCCCGCGGACCCCGGATCGCGCCAGTTGCCGGTTGCGGGGCCCGCGATGAGGCTCGCTTACGATCGGCCATCTACGCTGTGCAGCTCGCCTGGTTGATCGGCACTTGCTTCGTGGCCCAGACAGCGGCTGCGTCGTGACTGCCGGTTCGACTTGACCGACTAGCTCGGGTGGAGCACGCTCAGCGTTGGAGCGCGGGGTGGAGGCGCCCTGGGATGGCTCGGACCGGCGCAGTGATGCCGTCAGTCGGCGTCGGCGACGATCGAGCCGACTCGTTCTCCGATCGTTCGGTCGCGGGCGTAGACGATCGCGCCCCAGATCAGCGCCGCAACCACGACGCCGGCCGCGATCGCGGGGTAGTGGTATACGGTGCGGGCTGTCCCGGCTTGATCAGCTCATAGAGCGGGTAGCCGATCGCCGCCGCGCCCAGGAGCGGCAGCACCAGGTGCTTAACAACCGAGAAGCTCTGACGCTCGAAACGGCGGTAGTAGACCGGTAGCGCCAGGTTGGCGGCCAGGTAGGTGAGCGCGATCAGAATCGTGCCCAGCGTCGCGATCTCGCCGAAGAAGTCGACCGGCGGCGTGTTCCAACCGAATCGTAGCATAGCCCCAGGGCCAGCACGAGATACACCAAGAACGCCACCCACGGTGTGCGGCGGGTGCGGGTCAATCGCGCGACGACCGGCGGCAGCAGCCCCTCACGGCCGGAGTTAAAGATGATTCTCGCCTGCGAGTTAGTGGCCGCGATCAGGCAGGAGCAGATCGAGGTAAAGCCCGCCAGGTACGCGACGAACAACAGTCCGCTGGAAACCCCACCGGCGACCGTGAGGAACGGAACCGACGCGGCGGTCAGCGCCGCGGCGTTGTAGCTAAAGCCGACCACCGTCGCGTAGGAGAGGAACACGTAGAGTGCGCCGACGACGGCGATGCTCGAGAACACGGCTCGTGTGACGCCCCTGCGCGGGTCGCGGTGCTCCTCGGCAAGCGCGGCCGAGTTCTCCCAGCCCACGAACAGATAGATCGCGAGCGGGAACCCGAGCGCCAGGCCCGAGAACCCGCGATGCAGGTTATACGGATCGAACGGCGATGCGTTGAGATGGCCGGAGTGCTGGATCAACACCGCGATCGCGACCACCATCAGCAGCGTGACCTGGAACGCGACAGGCCGGCCGCGACCCTGGTCGACGGCTTGGCCCCGGTCACGATCAGCGCAAACGCGGCGATTGACAGCACCGCGCTCTCACCTGCCACGGGACGGTGATGCTCAGGTAATGCTTCAGGATCGTCTCGAGCAGACCGCCGGAGATCACCACCACCGCGGCGACCGCGATGTATATCCCACGCACAGCACCACCGCCGTCACCACCGCGCTATAGCCACCGAACGCCCTTCCGATGAACGTCACGAACGAGCCGGTCGACGGCCGCGAGCGCGAGAACTGGCTGATCGTGTTGCCCAGCAACGCGATCGCGATCATCCCCGCGACCACCGTCAACGGCGCGGCGATCCCGGCGGCGGCCACGATCGTCGCGAACGAGAAGTAGAAACTCATCGCCGGCGCCATGTCGGCCAACGTCAGGGCCGCGATATCAACGTCGTTGAGGACCCCTCGCGCCAACCGGCCGTCGTCCGCCGGACGCGGGCCGACCGCCTCCTTCACACCAGCGCCGGTGACCGCCATGAACTCTCCCTCCTCCGAACAGACCGTCCTAACCCCCCGGAGCATATATCCCGTCGTCAGCGAGCTGACCGGATCTGGAGTCGGTGGCCAGATCCGGAGTCGGCTGTACTCGCTAGCGAGACCTCTCGTCCGTCGCCTCAACGGCACTCTCGATTTGACTGCCGCTCCCCGCGCAGACCAACAGCAGCACGACGGAACGACCAGACACCGAACACCCCCCGGCGCTGATCTCGCCAAGATCGGACCTCACAGACTCTGCACCCCACATGCAGGTCCTGAGCACCTCCACTCACGCCCCGCCTACGGCGACGAGGAAGGCGCGGCAAACCGGCGGATCGTCGCCGATGCACTCATGCGCCCGACTCCGGCGGCCGGCGATTTGCGATCGTGCGCAGAAGGACGCGTGCTTTCCGCCGATGTCGCGTACGGACGCCGAGGCGTCGGGGACGGGGGACGCTGGCTCTCAGCGCGGGCAGTTCGTCCGCGTTCTACGGCGCGCAGGCCTGGCGAATAGCCGGGTCGGTTGCTCACCTATGCGATCCTCCGGTGAGCGCCCAGCTGAGACACGGCACGGGTCGTTGACGACGGCGTTTCGATTAGAGATGCGGTGGGGCGATTGCGCGGGTACGCAAAGCGAGGTAGAAGTCGGCTCGGTCAGCCATCGAGTCAAGGTCGCGTCCGGTGTGCTTCTCGATGCGTGCGAGTCGGTAGCGCAGGGTGTTGACGTGGACCCCGAGCTTGTTGGCGGCGACGCTCCAATGGCCGCACGCCGACAGAAACGCGTCGAGGGTCGCGACGAGATCGGTTGCGTGCTCGGCGTCGTAGGCTTCTAGCGGCAGCAGAACGGTCGCATGCAGAATCGACACTGCCTGCTGGTGCTCGAGCAACAGCGAAGCGCTCAGCGGCACCCTCGGGCCAGAGTCGACGGAGCCGATCGGGAGACGGCGCAGGGCGTTGAGCTCGCACATCCGTCTGGCGTCGTGCACGGCGCGAGCGAGGTCTGGCATTCCGTGGGCGATCACCGAGGTGCGCCCGAGCGCGCCCGCGGAGCGGCCAATGAGCGGCGCAGCTGCTCGTTCCACCGATGCGACCATTCGCGATGATCGCTCGCCGGGAGTGTCGGGGAACAGGAACGCGATTACCTCGCCCTCCTCCTCGATCGCGACAAGCGCCTTCAGTTCATTGATCTCGGCCGCGTCCTCCAGCGCATCGGCGGCGTCGTGAAGATCGTTGACACGGCCGGACGGGATCCGGATGACGACGCACGCGACGTGCCCGCGGGGCGCGATCCCCATCCCCCGCGCCCACGCCGCAAGTTCGTCGCTGCTCGCCTCGCCGGACAGCGTCCGCCGCAGCATCTCGGCCGCCATGGGCCGCCTCGTCAGCCGGACCAACCGCTGTCCGCGCTGATGGCCAGCGATCACCTCGGCCCCGCGCACGAGAGAGCGCACCGTGTCGCCGCGCGGGACTGAGTCCGCGGTCACGGCCACCAGACGGGATGGGCCCGGGCGCTCGGCGGTGACGACGACCGGCACGGCCACGACCACTCGACCGTCGGCGAGGCCGATCTCACCTGGCTCACGAAGCGACAGCAGCCGGTCGGAGAGCGCATCGACGAGCTCGTCCGCGAACGGCACCGCCCCCGGAGCCGGAAGCGCGCCGCTGCCCGTAACGAGGTGGACGTCGCCGCCGATCTCAGCGGCGACCGCCCCCAGAGCCGTTTCGACATCCGTGCTCTGCGCCAGTTCGATCGTGTCTGAGGGCTGCATCCTCACCCGCTCGGAGCCGCCGCCGATACGTTGTCGTCGGTCAAGCCCGTTGCGTCGAGCAGAAGCGCCGGATACGGGTCGGGGGCAGACGCGGGCCACGACTTGATGATTTCGAAGCGACCGTGCTCATCGGCGCGGCCGATGTGCGCCGGGTGGGAGGTGTGCAGGTCGGCGCCAACGGTGATGGGGTGCTCCTCGGGGCTGCCCGCGAACGCGGTGCCCGGAAGCGCCGACAGCCACGCCTCAGTCGAGTCCGGGTCCGTGACTCGCTCGGCCGCCGCCGCAAGCAGGTGGATGGCGTTGTATGCCCCAACCTGGGCAGCGTGGGCCGACGGTTCCACCGCCGTTCGGCGGCGCAACCCCTCCAGGAACGCGCGGTTGGCAGGCCCATCGATCGTGCTGAAATAGCTTCCCGTCATGTAGTGGCCTGCCCCGGCGATCGGTCCCATGGTTCGCAGGTCAAGCTCGGTGGTGACCGTCGCGGCGATCGGAACCGAGTCCGCCCGCAGCCCGGCCGAGCGGTACTCGCGATAGAAGGCGGGGACGGAGTCGTTGCCCACGAGATTTGAGATCACCACCGACGGCTGCAGACGGGCGATCTCGGCGATCACTTCGCCGAAATCGGTCTGCCCGAGCGGCACGTAGCGATCCGACAGGACCGTCCCGCGGTGGTCGGTGACCAGCCGCTTAGCGATCGCGCCGGCGGCCCGGGGATAGATGTAGTCCGAGCCGATAAGCGCGACCCGGTCGCCCAAGTGCTCCAGCACCCATTCCAGGAACGGCGTCAGGAACTGGTTTGGTACCGCGCCCGCGTACAGCGTCCGCGGATCGCTCTCAAGCCCCTCGTAATACGTCGGGTACAGCAGCAAGCCGTTGTGCTTGTGAAGCGCGGGCTGGATCGCGACGCGGCTGGCCGACGTGTATCCGCCCGCCAAGAGTCTGATGCCCTCGTCGCGAAGCAATCGCGTGGCCTCAAACGTTGCCCGGGTGGTATCGGAGGCGTAGTCGGCGCTCACCGCCTCAAGCTGACGCCCAGCGACCCCGCCGGCGGCGTTGACCTCGTCGATTGCCAGCAGCGACGCGTCGTGGATTGACTGCTCGACCGGGGCGAGCGGCCCGGTAAGCGCGCCGAGCAGCCCGATTCGCAGCGTCTCGCTCCGGACTCCGTCGCCGCCCGGGGCGGTTTGGGCCCGGGTCCCTTCGGCTCTGGCATCCACGCCATCGTGGCAGACGCAACCCGGCTGGTCCATGTCCGCGCGTGCCGGCGCCTCGGGAGCCGGGCAGCCCATCGCCCCGGGCGGATGCCGGCGGGGCCGCTCCCCCGTGCGATGACACGGGTTGGGACGACGCTGTCTCGGGGCTGGGCCGCGGCCGCAGTCGCGACGGTCTGCGGTACATCAATCATTGTCACTTGCTCCTTTGGCTGTCATGCCCGGGTCCTGAGCTCTCCGCATCCGCTTCAAGCACCAGCCACATCGACGGTAGTCGCTCTCCCGCATAAGTCCACATGTGGGTTGCGCCAACCGCGGTCCACTCGCTTGTGTGTTTCACCAAAGCCGGCACCGCATCAGGCTGTTGGCCATTTCTGGAGGATCCTCCAACGCCCCACTGCACGCTGGTGGAAGTCTCTAGGCGAAACGTCCACGCCGGCGGAGGGACTTGGTAACACTCACATCCGGCGCCCCTTGACCTCGCCTGTCACGTGAGTAGTGTGTCGACAGTCACCAACCGCGAGGTGAGCCCGACCAGATCGTAACCAAACGGATCTCGAGTTAGCGAAATATCTCACCCGGTTTGAATGTCCAGTGCCATACACCGTCGTGTCACCAAAGCGAGGAACCATGAGCCCAAACTACGCTGAAGGCCCCACCGTCGTCCTTGTCCACGGAGCGTTCGCCGACGCCGCTAGCTGGGCGCCCGTCACCCAGCGTCTCGTCGAAGCCGGGGTGCCGGTGCGCGCGATCGTCAACCCGCTACGTGGCGTCAGTTCCGACGCCGCCTATGTCGCAAGCGCGATCAACCAGATCGACGGGGACGTGCTCGCGGTCGGCCATTCCTACGGGGGGATGATCATCACCAACGCCGTCCCGCAGACCACCAACGTCGTCGGGCTCGTCTACGTCGCCGCCTTCGCGCCCGACAAGGGCGAGACCCTTGCTGGAATCGTCGGCAGGTCCACCGACAGCGTTCTCACAACCGCAGTCCTGGAAAGTCAGTTTCCCACCGGACACAACGGCGACACAGCTACGGAGCTGATCATCGACCCCGCCAAGTTCCGAGACGTGTTCACGGCCGACCTGCCTCAACTGGAGTCCGACGTGTACGGACTGTCTCAGCGGCCAATCGCTGCCGGGGCACTCGTCGAAGAAACCATGCACGTGGCGTGGAAAGACCTGCCGACCTGGGCCGCAGTGGGCACAGGCGACAAGGCCGCCGGAGCCGACGTCGTGAGGTCGATGGCCCAGCGAGCCGGAGCGACGATCACCGAGATCGACGGTTCCCACGTGATCATGATCTCGCAGCCCGACGCCGTGACGGAGGTCATCCTGACGGCGCTCACGGCCGTCACACCGCACGCCGGATGACCGCCGGGCACGCTGGCCTCGTGTCGACACGGCGGCGGGGCCAACCTCGGTTCCGCCACCGAGCCCGCTCTACGCTCGCGGGCCGCGTGCGAGCGGCCCGGTTCGCAGTGAATGAGTTAACACCCTAGGCGTAAGACAGAGACATGACAACGGCGACCTAAATGCCGCCGGAGAACACGCTCGTGCTTTCGGCGGCGAACCATTCCACCGTGGTTGCCACAAGCACGTGCACCAAGCAAGCGGCGTCGATCGACGCCGACACTCATCCAATAAGGAGCATCACATGTCGACAACGACAACCCCCATTGACGCAATCCAGGCCGACACCGCGATCCGGCCGTTCCGGGTCAGTTTCCCCGAAGCCGACCTCGTCGACCTCCGTCGACGCGTCGCCGCGACCCGGTTCCCCAGCACGGAGCTGGTCGCAGATCGCTCGCAGGGCGTGCAGTCGGCAATGATCCGGGAGCTCGCTCGGTATTGGGCGACGGAGCATGATTGGCGCGCCTGCGAGGCGAAGCTGAATGCGCTGCCGCAGTTCAAGACCGAGATCGACGGGGTGGACATCCACTTCATCCACGTCAAGTCGCGGCACGAGGACGCGTTGCCGCTGATCATGACCCACGGCTGGCCGGGCTCGGTGATCGAGCTGCTCGACATCGTCGGCCCGCTCACCGACCCGACCGAGCATGGCGGGCGCGCGGAGGACGCGTTTGACCTCGTGCTGCCGTCCGTGCCCGGTTACGGCTTCTCGGCCGAGCCGGCCGAGGTCGGCTGGGACGTCGGCCGCATCGCGGGCGCCTGGGCGGAGCTGATGCGCCGTCTCGGCTATGCCAGCTATGTGGCCCAGGGCGGCGACGTGGGCGCCGGCGTCACCGACGCGATGAGCCGCCAGGCGCCCGAGGGCCTGATCGGCGTCCACACGAACCTGCTCGTGCCTGCGCTGAACAACCCCGCGGCCCTGCCGGCGGACACCGAGCAGGAAAAGGCGGCGCTCGCCGCGATCAAGACGTTCGGGACGAGCGGCAACGGTTACTTCGTGGAGCAGTCCACCAGGCCCCAGACCATCGGCTACGCGCTGCTGGACTCCCCCGTCGCACTCGCGGCGTGGATGGTGGACCACGACACCGACGCCTACTACAAGATCGCGCGCGCCTTCACCGACGACAAGCCGTCGGGCAACCTCACCCGCGACCACATCCTCGACAACATCACGACCTACTGGCTGACCGGCACCGGCGCTTCGGCAGCGCGGTCCTACTGGGAGGCCTACGGGCCAGACGCGCCCGCCGCCGGCCAGAAGCCTCTGCCGGCGTCGTCGATCCCGTTCGGCTTCACGACGTTCCCGGGCGAGATCTGGCGGTCGCCGCGCAGCTGGGTCGAGGCGTCCTACCCGAACGTCGTCTACTTCAACGAGGTCGACAAGGGTGGCCACTTCGCCGCGTGGGAGCAGCCCCAGCTCTTCTCCGAGGAGGTGCGCGCCGCGTTCCGATCCCTGCGCTAGACAGACCCCGGGGAGACGGCGCGCACATCGTTCGCGCCGTCTCCACCCGGCAAAAAGACAAAAAGATGAGATTTGCAGGCTATTCGTGAATCGGGGAGACAGGATTTGAACCTGCGACCGCCCGGCCCCCAGCCGGGTGCGCTA
Organism: uncultured Solirubrobacterales bacterium; assembly: GCA_963754375.1. Classification (GTDB taxonomy): domain Bacteria; phylum Actinomycetota; class Thermoleophilia; order Solirubrobacterales; family Solirubrobacteraceae; genus Palsa-465. Next base: position 325,925 of record CAVWFX010000004.1, on the reverse strand, counting down.
CCAGACTGCGCCACTCCCCGTGGTCGCTCGATGATAACCGTACGAGACCAGGCAATCCCAGGTCCTGGCCGACGTGGTCGCGCTGACCGGGAAAGCGGGCGACGGGGGTCGAACCCGTTCTTAGAGCTTGGAAGGCTCCCGTGCAACCGTTGACACCTCGCCCGCGGGTAACGGCATGGTAGCCCGCACGGACTCGGCGAGCAGATGGGCGAGCTTCATCTAGCGGTTCTCGGCGCCCGCTCCTCGGTCGGGCACCTCGCCGTCCCGCGCCGAGTCCCTCAGGCGGCCACGGGCCCGTCCAGTTGTCGAGCGCGCCGTCCAGCGTCACCACCGACCCCGAGAGGGCACGGCCCAGCGGCGTGGCCAGGAGCGCCACCAGCCAGCCGTACTCGTCGACCTCCCCCAGGCGCTGGAGCGGCACGCTCCGCGCCGCGCTGCGCCACAGCTCCGCCGGGTACTTGCGCAGCGACTCGGTGGCCAGTCGACCCGAGCGCGACCGCGATCACCGAGATCGCCGTCGTCAACCCAGCGCTGGGCCAGCTCGCTGCGTCAGCGCCTCCACGGCGGCGCGCGCGGCGCCGGTGTGGGCCATCGCGGGCATGCCGTGGTGCGGCGAGACGGTGACGTTGACGATCGTGCCGGCCCCGGCCGTGCGCATGGCCAGCTCGTAGGCCGTCTCGCACATCGTCAGGGTGCCGCCGACGTTCAGCCGCTGAACGGCATCCCAGCCCTTGGAGGTGATCCCCTCGGCCGGAACGAAGTACTGGCCGCCGGCGTTGTTGAGCAGCAGGTCGAGCCGCCCGTGGCGATCCAGCGCCGAGCGCACGATCGCCTCGGCGCCGGCGGGATCGCGGATGTCGCCGGCGACGCTCGAGCAGCGGTCCCCGAGCTCGCTCGCAGCCTCCTCGAGCACGTCCGGCGCGCCGGCCCGCGATGACCACCGAGGCGCCGCAGCGGACGAGTTCGGCGGCCGCGGCCTTGCCGAGATTGGTGCCGCCGCCGGTGACCAGCGCGACCCGGCCGTCGAGCAGACCGTCGGCGAACACCCGCGAGGATTCCAGCGCCTACTCCCCCAGCACCTTGATCACCAGCCGCTTGGGCCGGCCGCCGTCGAACTCGCAGTAGAAGATCTGCTGCCAGGGACCGAGATCGAGCCGGCCCTCGGTGACCGGGACGATCACCTGATGGTGGACGAGCAGGTTCTTGAGGTGGGCGTCGCCGTTGTCCTCGCCGCCGCGGTGGTGGCGGTAGTCGCCCGGGTCGGGGAGCAGTTCGCGCGCGACCTCGTTGGCGGGCTCCTGCCAGCTCGGCGGCGCCAGCTTGTCCAGCCACTCGAGCGCGTCGGCCTGGATTCCCGGCTCGTCGTCGTTGATCCACACGCCGGCGGTGATGTGCATCGCGCACACCAGCGCCATCCCCTCGGCGATGCCCGCATCGCGCACAGCATCGGCCACATCGTCGGTGATCCGGACGAACTCGCGGCGCCGCGAGGTGTTGAAGGTCCGGTAGACGGTGTGGGACTTCACTGAGCAGGGGAGCCGGGATTCGAACCCGGATTCACGGTTTTGGAGACCGCGCTCATGGCCATTAGATCACTCCCCTGGGCGACCGTCGATGGTACCCGTCCACCGCGGCGCACCGCCGGACGATGGCGCCGGACCGCCGCCGAAACGGGAGCGAGATGCGGGCGGAGGGACTCGAACCCCCAAGGGCAATCGCCCACCGGCACCTAAAGCCGGCGCGTAGACCAATTCCGCCACGCCCGCGGAGCGTCGCGCCTCGATTCTATGGCGGCCCCTGCGACACCCGCCTGGCGGCCCTGAATCCGCGCCAATCGGCCGGAAACTGTCGCATCTCGCGACCTCAGAATGTATGGTCCGCGATCGTGGCACAAGTTCGGAACATCCGGCCGGGCTACGTGGTCGTGCACCCCAACCGCGACAAGGCGTCGTGCAAGCTCGTCAGGATCCTGGTGGTGGCGGTTCTGCTGGCCTCCGTGGCCGTGATGCTGGTGCTGACGATCGGCGGCTGGAGCAAGCTGGAGGGGCTCAAGCCGGTCAACTTCGTCTGGTGCCTGCTGTATCTGATCATCGCGGTCTACATCTGGCGGTGGGCGCGCGGGCTGCTGCCGATCGCCGCCGCGCTCGGCGATCCTGCTGCTGATCATCGCCGTGGTCGCCGGGACCGGCTTGGCGGGCACCACCTGGGCTCGAGCGCAACCACGTCGGCTTTGCGCCGCCGCAGTCGCTGTTCGGAGGCACGGGCCTCACCCCGGACACGCTCGGCTTCGTGACCATCCTGATGATCCCGCTCGAGGCCCTCCTGATCATCATCGCCATGGTCGGTTTCGCCCAGGGCTGGAACGTCGAGCAGGAAGTGACCGAGGAGGAGGCCGAGAAGCGCGGCCTCAAGCCGGCCTACCGCGGGCCGGAGACCTCAACGGCGTAGGCGCAGTCGACGCCGGCCGATGTCGGTGACAGCCCCGGGGGCGTGCAATCGCGTGCTCTCCGATTGCCGACGTCTCCCCGCGAGCCTATGATCTGCCGACTGATGCCGGAGGGCCGCGAGTGATCGTCGAGGTGGCGCGTATCGTGGTCGCTGCGGTGCTGATGGTCGGCGGCGTTGGGCAAGCTCGCCGATCGACAGGCCAGCCGCGAGTCGGTCGCGGCCTTCGGCGTCCCGGCCGCCGCCGCGCCCGCGCTTGGATGGGCGCTGATCGGCAGCCGAGCTCGTGACCGCGACGGCTTTGCTGTTCGGCCCGTCACATCGCTGGGCGGCGGTTGGCGCTCTGGTGCTGTTGGCGATCCTCAGCGGGGCCGCGGCCGCGAACCTGGTCCGCGGCCGCGCGCCGGTATGCCATTGCTTCGGGCGGCTGTCATCCGGTCCGATTGGATGGTCGACGCTGGCGCGCAACGGCGTGCTGGCCGCGGTAGCCGGCTATGTCGCGACGAGCGGTCGAGAACCGGCGCCGTTCCTCGGCCTCGCGTTCCTGTTTGGCGCGGCGTGGCTGGCGCTGAGCGTCCGCGGCGCCGCGCGTCCGAGGCGGTGCCGTGGCGCCGGGGTTTTCCCTGGCTGACGCGGGCGGGACAACGTGGACGCTCGAGGGGATGCTCGGCGAAGCGCGGCCTGTGCTCCTGGTGTTCAGCCAGGCAGGGTGTGGTGCGTGTCAGGCACTGCTCAGCGATCTGCAGGACTGGCAGACCGGCGGCTTGGCGACCGGCTCACCATCGCCGTGGTCGGCCACTCGCCGGCGGCGGGCGCCGGCGACCCGGCGTATCCGAGCGAACCGGGTATCCAGCGCTGGTCGATCTCGCCGGCGCCACGGCCACGGCATACGGTGTGACCGCAACGCCGAGCGCGGTACTGATCGAGCCCGACGGCAGGATGGCTGCGCCGCTCGCTCAGGGCGGTGGCGAGATCAAGACGCTCGTCACCGAGCGGGTTAGCCAGGACGACGCGCCGCGACTCGCGCGGCGCGCAGCCATCCTGCGCGCGGCGCGCGGCGCGACGACCCTGGGAGCCTTCCCGCTTCTGGCAGCTGCGTGCGGAACCAGTCAGTCGTCCTCCGGAGCAACCTCAACGACACAGGCGAAGGGCGCGACCGCCGGTCGTCCTAAATCCCTGCGAGCCGGCGGCACGTACATCTGCCAGCAGCAATACGCCCTTTGCACCAACGCGGCCTGCCGGCCGTCTGCCACATGATCCGAACACCGTGATCTGCGACTGCGTCGTCAAACACGGCTACTCGGTCGGGCTCCTCCCCTGCCCGCGCCGCGCTTCCAGCGGCACCAAGCTGTACTCGACGTTCTCCACCGAGCTGGTGACCAGCGGCGTCCGCGCCATGACGTGCGCCGCGGACGTGCCCTGGGCAAACTGCGTCGATTCCCCGTGCCGGCTCGATCCGGACAACCCCGACAAGGCGAAGTGTCAGTGCCCGGTCGTCAAGCATGGACCGTCGTTCACGTTCGGCGGGGACTGCAACACCCACACCTGCGGAAAGACGGTCTGGTCAGGCGCCCACACCACCTTGGGGGAAGCGCGGTAGCAGCCGCGATGAAGCGCGTCGGCCAGCCACTGGCGACCCCGACGCCCTGCCCGAAGTCGTAGGGGCCGGTCGAGCTCGCCGCCGAGCCGATCCGGCCAGCCGGACGCTGCGACCACGGCGAGACTTGGGGGTCCCGAACTGTCCATTGACGTTGGGAGCGCCCGCCTAACTAAAGTTCACCGATTTGGTGGGGTATACTCGTGTCGCCCTCGATTAGTAAAGCTCTGCGGGGGCGCGGGGGCGGTCGGGATGCTCTCTGGCGAGTGGACTCCCGGCCGCTCCGGCTTTTGGCTAACGCTCACGTCCCGGCGAGGCGGCCGTCGCAGTTTCGACACACGCCGACACAGTCTCGCCAGGTTTCCGGCCCGGGTCCGGGACGTGGTGCGATCCACTTACCCATGAGGTAAGCCAGACGACGCACGTCGCGCCACGCCTGCTGTTCGCAGACCAGCCACCCTTCCCCCAGCCCAGCAACACCCGCGCGCGTCGACTCCGACCTCGGCCCCAGCGCCGACCACCGCCGTCGGCGCTGACCGCCCCGCCGCTCGCCCGCCACCACTCGCTTTAGCAGCTAGCTAAGCAGGCGGTTCTCGGCGCCTGAATGGATGCGGCGAGTGGGATTCGAACCCACACGTCCCGAAGGACAATGCCTTTTGAGGGCATCGTGTCTACCGTTCCACCACCGCCGCCGGGGGTATCCAAGTGTATGGCGTGGGACAGGGACCGGCCGCGACCGAAGGCGGCAGGCGAGAAGATCGGGGCGGCCCGATCCGAGCCGTCCCCGATCCCGCCGTGCCCCCGGCGGCGACCGCGTGCGCGGATCGCCGCCGGAAGGTGAGCCGGCGTCGCTGAGACCGGCGCCGCTGAAACCGCGCCGATTAGCTCGTGGTAACGTCCGATCCGCCCCGAGGAGCGTCCCGAAGTCGGTCACCACCACCGCACGGAAGTGGTAGGTGGTGTCCGACGTGAGCCCGCTGATGGCGGCGCTGAACGGCGTCGACGCGTTGGCCACGGCGAGCCTTTGCGGCGTCGTCGTGCTGCCGTAGGCGGTGGTCGTCCCGTACTGGAACGAGGCCAGGGCCGAGGCCCCGGCCGGGTTCACCGAACCGTTGAGCGTGGCGCCCGGGCTGGTGATGGCCGACGCCGCGGTGGTCATCGGCGTGGCCGGCTTGTAGCGCATTGGCGAACAGCGAGCGCGGGTCGTCCCCTTGGTGAACAGGAAGAACGGAGTCCCCGCGGTGCGGTGCCGCCCTGGCAGGCTGCTCCCGTCGCCATTGAACGGATTGGCCGTGCATGACGAGGAGATCGGTTCCCTGACATCCGCCTGTGCGCTCGGTGTCAGCTGGAGTCGAGCTGCCGTCCAACACGAACGTCGGGTTGCTGGGGTTGACGAAGTGACCGACAAACAGCAGGTCGAAGCCGCCCGACGAGGCCGGCTCACGCCAGGTCACGTACGGCGTGTTGCCCGAGAACGTGATGTCGGCCCGCGTCGCGTTGACCGTTGGCGGCCGAGATCGGCTTTCCGCCGTTGGCGATCACGAAATTACCCGTCGGGCCGCCGACCAGTCGCGAGACGAAGATCGAGGTCACGCCTCCGACCTTCTCGTCCCACACCACCCATGGCGCGGTGGGGTTGGCGGGATTCATCGTTCCCGCGGCCACCCGTGGGTCCTCCGCGTCCGCGGCGGGGTTGCTGTTCAACGAGCAGCCCGCCTCGTTGGCGGCCGACACGGCGCACAGACCGGCCTTGTTGGCCCCACCGGTGTCGAGCGTCTCCTGCAGCGAGTTGCCGACGGCGACCCAGTGAAAACCGCCATCGCTGGTGCCACTGTCGCTGACCCCCTTGGCCGCGAACACCATCTCGTTGGCTGTGCAGCCCGTTGAGCCGGGTCGGACCGGTCTCGTACCAGACCACCCATGGCACCGAGTCGTTGGCTGCCCGTGAATGCGATGTCGGGCTCGATGCCGTCCCGGGTCGGGTCGACGTTCATGCTCGGGTCGTGCCGTGCCGGCGCCGACACGGGGAAGCCCGACCTGCTGCCAGCAGAAGCCGCCGATCGCGGGCACGTTTCCGCCCACGTTGACACCGGCCGGCTTGACGCCGTTGCAGTTGGCGCTGCCGGGACCGATCGGCCGGACGGTGAAGATCTGGTTCTTGCCGCTGACCGGTGCCGTGTCGGTCTCCTGCCAGGTGATCCACGGCCCCGGCTTGGTCGGATCGACGGCCGAACCGCCCGCCACCGACGGGTTCTCGGCGTCCTGATTGGTGTGGATGTTGATCGACGGCACCATCACTCCGCCGACCGTGCCGCGGTTCTGCCCGCCGAAGATCCACTTGCCCTGGTTGGCGTCGCCGGTGTTGTCGAAGCGGCTGGCGAAGATGTTGTCATTGCCGAACCCGTTACCGACGGTGTCCTCGTACCAGGTCGCCCACGGCACGGTGCGACCGGCTCCGGCGAAGTCGATCGACGGCGCCTCTCCGTCCTCCCCCTGGTTGAAGTTCAGCGAGCCCTTGAACGTCGGGCTGGCGCTCGAAACCCCTCCGACGGTGCCGGCGCCGCGAGTGGTCCACGCCCCGCCGGCAAAGGAACGCGAGAAGACCTGATCCGCAGCTCCGCCCGCCTCCTGCTGGCGGAAGATCGCCCACGGCACCGCCGTCTTGCCGGCGGTGAGGGCGCCGCCGACGACATCGGCGTTGGTCGGGTCCTCCCCGCTCACACTGAGCGACGGGTTGATCCCCGAGGCCGGATCGTTGTTGACCTTGCCCCCAGATGGAAGCTGCTGGAACGCGGCCCAAGCCGCGCCGGCGATGGCAAAAACGGCGATGACTACGCTCGGCAATAAGACCCGGAGACGTCTCCGGGACCTTGCTCGCAGTCGAGCAGAAGAAAACATGCACTACCCCGCTTCAAATGACGGCGACTCCCTAGCCCCGCTAAGGGTGCTTGCGCAACTGTAAACACTGCCGGCACGGCCGCGGTGGAAAAATTCCGGCCCACGCCGGGCCGTGGCTCTCACGGGCCGAGCAGGATCTCCTCGAGCTCGCCGACCACAGCCGCGGGCGCCACCAGCACGCCCGCCGGGCCGTCGGCCCCCGCCTTCAGCGCACGAACCGTCAGGCCGGCGCGCGTGGCGATGAGTGCGCCGGCGGCGACGTCCCAGTGCTTCACTCCGCGCTCGAAATACGCGTCGTAGCGGCCGCAGGCGCACCACGCGAGGTCGAGCGCGGCCGCGCCGGCTCGGCGGATGTCACGAACTCGCGGCAGGACCCGGGTCAGTACCTCGGCCTGCCGGGCCCGGACCTCGGCGTCATAGGCGAACCCGGTGGCCACCAGAGCGGTCGAAAGCTGCTCGCGCCCGGAGGCTGCGATCGGCTCGTCGTTGCGCCACGCCGCCCCTGCCCTGGTAGCCGAGAAGCACTCGCCCCGGACGGGATCGAGCACCACCCCCACCAGGGTGCCGCGGCGATCCTCGCAGGCGACGCTGACCGCGAACTGAGGCACGCCGAACAGGAAGTTGACCGTTCCGTCCAGGGGGTCGATCACCCAGCGCAGCTCCCCGGAGCCATCTGTCTCGCCGCCCTCCTCACCGAGGATGGCGTCCTGCGGACGGCGCTCGCCGAGTACCCGCCGGATCGCCTCCTCGGCGGCCACGTCGGCCTCGGAGACGGGGTCGGTGGGGCTGCTCTTGGTGTGGATCCCGGGCTGGCGGTGCCCGAACCGCTGCCGCAGCTCCCCGGCCGCCGTCTCGGCCGCCACACGCGCGACCTCCAGCAGCTCGGCCTCCAGCAGCTCGGCTCGCCTAGCAGCTCGGCTTCCTGCCCCTCGGCTTCCTGATCCTCGGCGCTCACCGGCCCGGTTCTACACGATCGCCCCTGCCCCCGTCCTGCGCAGCGCCTGGGATCATGGCCACCGGATGGGCGTAGCCGAGACAGCTCGCCGGGCTGACCGGCTTCCAACAGCGCGGAGCCGGATCCGACGCCGAGCGCCGCGCCGCCCTGTGGCTGGCCGAGGAGATCGAGGCCGGCCGCCGCACCGCGACGATCGAGACGTTCTGGTGCCGTCCCAACTGGGCACTGGCCACCGCCTGGCACGTGGCGCTGGCGATCGCCGGCAGTCTCGTCTCGGTCAGCTCCGCCAAGCTGGGCGGGGCGCTGGTGCTCGCCGCCCTCGTGTTCGTCGCCGTCGATGCGGTGATCGGACGCTCGCCCGGCCGCCGCCTGACCCCGGAGCGCGCCAGTCAGAACGTGGTCAGCCGGCCCGCCGACCCGGGCGACCGAGTCCACCTGATCGTGACCGCCAACTACGACGCCGGGCGGGCCGGCCTGGCCTACCGGGCCGCGCCGAGGCGCCTGAGCAGTCGCCTCCGACGCCTGGCCGGCCCCGTGACGCCCGGTTGGCTGGGCTGGATCGCGCTGGCCATGGTGTGGCTCATCGCTGTCGCCCTCCTGCGTGCCGAGGGCGCCGACGGCACCGTCATCGGCGTCGCCCAGTTGATCCCCACTGGCGGTCTGGTCCTGGCGCTTGCCCTGCTGCTCGATCTGGCCAGCGCCGGGTTCAGCCCCGCGGCCAACGACAACGCCAGCGGCGCCGCGGTGGCGCTGGCGCTGGCGCGCGCGCTCGCCGTTGCCCCGCCGCCACGGCTCAGCGTCGAGCTCGTGCTTCAGGGTGCCGGAGACGGCGGCCATGACCGGCCTGACGCGCCACCTGCGCAGCCGACGCAAGGAGTTGGGACGAGCGAACACGATCGTGCTCGGGATTGCCGCGGGCGGCGGTGGGGACCCAGCTTGGTGGGTCAGCGACGGTCCGCTGATCCCGCTGCGCTATCTGCGCCGGCTGTCCGGCATCGTCGAGCGCATCGGCGGTCCGCATACCGAGCACGCCGCCCGTCCCCACCGGGGGCGCGGGACGACGCCGGCGCTGCCGGCGCGGTTGGCCGGGCTACCCGCGATCACCATCGGCTGCCTCGATGCCGACGGCCTTGCGCCAAGGTCTCACCAGCGCGGCGACGTCCCCGAAGCGCTCGATCGTGACGCCGTCGACAGGCTGCTGGGGCTGGCCCTGGCCCTGGTTGACGCGATTGACGCCGATTTGCGGCCCGCGCCGGCGCCACCCGCCGCCAAGCCGGCGGCCAAGGCCGGCACCACGAGCTGACCTGGCCGGCGGGGGGCCCTCAGCGGTAGATCAGCTTTTGGCCCAGCAGCTGGGTCACGGTGACGAACCCGTAGCCGCGAGCCTTCAGGGTCTGGATCTCCTGAGGCAGCGCGGCCAGCGTCTCGGACCGGTCGCCGCCGCCGTCGTGCTGGAGGATGATCGCGCCCGGATGGGCGCCGCCGACGACTCGGTTGTAGATGGCCGAGGTCCCCGGGCGCGCCCAGTCGGTGGGATCGACGTCCCACTGAATGGTCGTGTAGCCCATCGAGCGGGCCTCGCCGATCAGCGCCGAGCTGACGGCGCCGTACGGGGCCCGGAACAGGCACGGCTGGAATCCGCGCGTGGCCTGCTTGATCGCGGCGGCGGCGGCGTTGATCTGGCCGGCCGCGAACGCCCCGCCGCGCGACACGTCGGGATGGCTCCAGGTGTGGTCGCCGATCATGTCGCCGTCGGCGAGCATCCGCCGCTCGACCGCGCCGTTCTCCCCGTAGGTGCTGATCTGCTCCCCGATCTCGAAGAACGTCCCGACCACGTGGTAGTGCTCGAGGATGTCGAGGAACTGGGGGGTGTCGTACCAGGGGCCGTCATCGAAGGTGAGCGCCACCACCCGGCGGTTGCTGGGGCCGCTGTTGACGAACGGAGCGCCGCTGGGCACGCAGCCGACCAGCTGCGGGGTGTGCAGCTTGGCCAGCGCCGGCCTGACCGGGAACAGACTCAGACACCCCACCCGGTTGGGCTTGGGCGGTGTGCAGGCCGGCGGCTTGAGCGTGTTCATGACCTGCCAGCGGACGTTCCGGTAGGCCATCCCGAAGCTGGTGGGCTTGAAGGTCGCCGTCAGCGTCCGCGACCCGCCCCGAGCCACGCTGGCGCTCACCGTCACGGCCGTTCCGGGCCCGTTGCGGCTCACCCGCTGGTAGACGAGCCGGGGGCTGCGACCCCCGGGGGCGGGGCCGAGCACGCACAGCTGTCCCGTCACGCTCGCGTTGGAGACCCGCTGCAGGAGCAGGCACAGGGAGCGCCCCGAGCGCGCCAGCGCGGCGGGTGAGAACGCCGAGGCCATCTGCAGTTTCCAGGTCACCTGCTGGCCCGACTGGGCCAGCGACGAGCTGGTCACGGTCAACGGCTGAGGCTTTGTCCCCGAGGCAACCGCCACCGGGACAGCCGCCAATGCGACCGCCGCCATTGCGAGTGCCCCCGTGATCCAGGCCAGTCGTTCGCGCACCCAGCGCGAACTATAGATCCCGGCGGGGACATAGACTCCGGTGGCCAGTGTCGGAGCCCGTTTGCATCGTCGGGGGGACTGGAGCGCTCGGGTTCGGCCTCGCGCTCCGGCTGGGCCGTGCCGGTGTCCCGGTCGTGATCGGCTCACGCGATGCCGGGCGTGCGCAGGAGTCGGCCGGCCACGCCGCCGAGCGAGTCCCGGATGGGTCGTTCACCGGGCTGGCCAACGCCGACGCGGCCCAGGGCGCCGACGTGGTGATCCTCAGCGTCCCGTTCCGCTCCCAATCAGAGACGCTGACCAACCTCAAGCAGGCGCTCGCCCCGGAGCAGCTGGTGATCGATGCCACGGTGCCACTGGCCGCCGCGGTCAGCGGCAAGGCCACGCGCACGCTCGGGGTGTGGCAGGGCTCGGCCGCCCAGCAGGCCCAGGAAATGGTGCCCGAGGGGGTGCGGGTGGTGTCGGCCTTTCACACCGTCAGCGCTTCGCTGCTCAGTGACCTCGACTATGAGCTCGACGAGGACGTGCTCGTCTGTGGCGATCGCAAGGCCGACAAACAGCGGGCCATCGAGCTGATCGAGCGAATCGAGGGGCTGCGCGCCGTGAACGCTGGGCCGCTGGAGATGGCGCGGATCGTCGAGCAGCTCACCGCGCTCATGATCTCGATCAACGTGCGCAACAAGTCAAACGCTGGAATAAAGATCACCGGCCTGGACCGGTGACCCCAGAACCGGTGGTGATCCTGGCCGGCGGCACCGGCGGCGCCAAGCTGGCCCGCGGAATGCTCGACGTGGTCGGCGACGACCTGGCGGTGGTCGCCAACACCGCCGACGACCTCGAGATCTACGGCGCCTACGTGTCGCCCGACCCCGACCTGGTGACGTTCTGGCTGGCCGACCGGATCGACCTACGCGGCTGGGGATTGGCCGACGACACCTTCCACGTCATGGACGGCCTTCGCGAACTGGGCGTGGAGGTGTGGTTCAACCTCGGCGACCGGGACCTGGCCATCGGCCTCGAGCGCGCTCGCGCGCTGGACGACGGCCTGTCCCTGACCGAGGCGCAGGCGCGGATCGCCGCCGCGCTCGGCGTAACCGCCCGGGTGCTGCCGATGAGCGACCGCCCGGTCCGCACCCGGATCCTGACCGACCGCGGCTGGCGGCCGTTTCAGGAGTTCATGATCAAGGACCGCGGCAAGGGACCGGTCCTCGACGTCGATTTCCGCCACGCCGCCGCCGCCGACCCGACGCCCGCCGTGCTCGATGCGATCGCCAGCGCCCGCGCGATCATCATCGGCCCGTCCAACCCGGCGATCTCGGTCGCGCCCATACTGGCTCTCCCGGGCCTCACGGACGCGATCAAGACCAGTGCTGCCCCCGTGGTTGCGGTCAGCCCGCTGGTGCGCGGCCACGTCGTCAAGGGGCCGACCGGCGCGTTCATGGAGTGGGCGGCAAAACCGCTTTCAAGCGACGGCATCGCCGCGCACTACAACGGTCTCCTCGACGGGCTGGTCGCCGACGAGCCGACCGAAGCGGTGCCGCTGCTCACCACCGACGTGATGATGGACTCCGCAGGCGCCCGGCGAAGACTCGCCGAGCAAACGCTCGAGTTCGCCCTCGGCCTCCGCTGACTACGCGACCAGCCTCGATAGGTTTCTCCCCTGTGACCACCACCCTGGCCATCCTGCCGATCAAGGACTTCGACCGCGCCAAGCAGCGGTTGGGCGATGGTGGCCTTGACCCTACGCCCAGGCGCTCACTGGTCGAGGCCATGTTCTCCGACGTGCTCATCGCGCTCAACCGCGCCAAGCGCGTCGACGGCATCCTGGTGGTGACCAGCGACCACGTCGCCGAGCGGATCGCCGCCGGCTACGGCGCCCAGGTGCTGCTCGACGACGAGCCGGGCCACAACGAGGCGGCGACACGAGGCGTGCAGCGTGCTCTGGAACTGGGTGTTGAACACGCCTTGCTGGTCCCCGGAGACTGTCCGCTGCTGGCCTCCCTTGAGCTCGATGCGCTGATCGAGCGCGCGCCCGACACCCCCTCGGCCCTGATCGTCCCCGACCGCCACGGGACCGGCACCAACGCCCTCCTGCTGACGCCGCCCGACGCCATGGAGCCGTCGTTCGGTCCCGGCAGCCGGGCTGCGACACGAGGCACAGGCCGAGGCCGCCGGAATCCAGCACGAGACCGTCGAGGTCTTCTCGCTGGGCCTTGACATCGACACCCCCGAGGACCTCGCCGCCGTCGAGTCGGCCCTGGGCAACAGCCACGGCGGGGCGGCGCACACCCGCGGCATGCTGCTCCAGCTGTCGCGCACCCGGGGCTGATCAGTGTGGCCATCACCGCCCTCGCGCTGGAGGGGCTGCCCGAAATCAAACCGGGCGATGACCTCGCCGCCCTTCTCGCCGCCGCGCTCCCTGCCGGGGGCCCGGCCGCCGGCGACGTACTGGTGCTGGCCCACAAGGTCGTCTCCAAGGCCGAGGGCCGCACCCGCGCGCTATCCGAGGTGACCCCCGGCGAGCAGGCCACGACCCTGGCTGCTGAGCTGGGCAAGGACCCGCGCCACGTCCAGGTCGTGCTCGACGAGACCCAGGAGATTCGCCGCGCGTCCCACGGCGTCCTGATCTCGGTCACCCACCACGGCTTCGTCTGCGCCAACGCCGGCGTGGATGCCTCAAACTCGACCGACGACGACACCCTGATCCTGCTGCCTCTACGACCCCGATCGCTCCGCCAGGCGGCTGCGCGCGCGTCTACACGACCTCCTTGAGGTCGCCCCGGCGGTGCTGATCACCGACTCCTTCGGGCGCGCCTGGCGCCACGGCCAAGCCGACGTGGCGATCGGGTGCGCCGGGCTGGCGCCGCTGGAGGATTGGCGGGGCCGGACCGACGCTCGCGGCCGGGAGCTCAAGGCGACATGGATAGCGGTGGCGGACGAGCTGGCCGCCGCCGCCGACCTGGCCCGCCGCAAGGACGCGATGCAGCCCGCGGTGCTGATCAGCGGGGCCGGGCGCCACGTCACCGAACAGGACGGCCCCGGCGCCGCCGCCCTGCTGCGCGACGCCTCCGAGGACCTGTTCCGCTAGACGGAGAGCGCTACGGCGTCGCCGAGGTCCGCCCGGTGAGCCGGTCGGCGACCACTGCCGGCTGCTCGTCGGGCGAGGGCACCTGTTCCTCGACCGGCCATAAGAAGCCGTAGAGCAGCGCGGCTATCCCGCCCCCGACCAACGGGGCGACGATGAACAGCCACAGCTGCCTGAGCGCGTCACCGCGCACCACCAGCGCGGGCCCGAGCGAGCGGGCCGGGTTGACCGAGGTGCCGGTGAGTGGGATGCCAACCAGGTGCACGCAGGCCAGGCCGAGGCCGATGGCCAGTCCGGCCGCCGCCGGCGAGCCGATGCGGCTGGTGGCACCCAGCACCACCAGGACGAAGATGAAGGTCAGCACGACCTCGACGCCGAAGGCGCTGCCCACCCCTATCCCTAGCATCGAGTGTTTCCCCCACCCGTCGGTCCCCAGGCCTACGGTCTTCGTCGAGTACCCCGGGGCCCCAGAGAACAACGCCCAGATGATGACCGCGCCGATGATCCCGCCGGCGAACTGCGCGATCCAGTAGCGAATCGCCTCGTCGAGGGCGACCCGTCGCGAGACCAGGAATCCGAGCGTGACCGCCGGGTTGACGTGTGCGCCCGAGATCGGCCCCAGCGTGTACGCCAGCGCCACCAGCACCAAGCCGAAGGCGAAGGCCGTGGTCACCACGCCGGCCGCGGTGGACGAGCCGGCCAGCTTGAAGCCGAAGCTCATCGTCGCCACCCCCACGCCGACGATCACCAGCAGCGCAGTCCCAACCAGCTCGGCGACGAACTTACGGACGGTCATGTCTCTCCTTCCCTCCCGCTCGAGATGCGCAGCTGCCCGGTGCGAGCTGCCCCGCGAAGGTTAGCCCTCGCTAGGCGCCCCCACCGCATGAAATCCACCGTCGACGTGGACGATCTCGCCGCTGATCCCCTGCGCGTAATCCGACAGCAGCCAGCAGATCGAGCGTGCCACCGGCGCTGGATCGTCGATGTCCCAGCCGAGCGGTGCCTGGCGCCGCCAGAGCTCGGCGAGCTGCTCGAAGCCGGGGATGCCGCGGGCCGCCACCGTGCCCAGCGGGCCGGCCGAGACCAGGTTGACCCGGACCCCTTGAGGCCCCAGGTCCCGGGCCAGATAGCGCGACACCGACTCGAGCGCTGCCTTGGCCACGCCCATCCAGTCGTAGATCGGCCACGCCACGCAGGCGTCGAAGTCCATGCCGACGATGCTGGCCCCCGGTCCCATCAGGGGAGCCAGCGCCGCGCCCAGCGCCTTGAACGAGAACGCGCTGGTCTGAAATGCGTCCATCGCGCTCTCGGCCGGCGCGGTCATGAATTTGCCGCCGAGCGCGTCCTGGGGCGCGAAGGCGATCGCGTGCAGCACGCCGTCGACTCCGCCCCATCGCTCCCGTAGAGCCGCCGCCACCCCCTCCAGGTCCTCGGGCTTGTTGACGTCGAGCTCGAGGACGTCAGCCGGCTGCGGCAGCCGCTGCGCCGCGCGCTCGGTCATCCGTCGCACGCGCCCGAAGCTGGTCAGCACGACCTCGGCGCCCTCGCGCTGGGCCTGCTCGGCGGCGTGGAAGGCGATCGAGTCCTTGGTGATGACGCCGGTGATGAGCAGGCGCTTGCCCTGCAGAATCACGTTTGGCTCCCGCGCGCCCGTAGGCCAGGATCACGTTCGCGCCTCGGCGAACGAGTTCAGCGCCCAGGCCAGCCGATCGCGGGTCTCCCCAGGCTCGATGATCTCGTCGACGAAGCCCTCGCCGGCGGCGGTCTCGGCGCGCAGGTGATCGTGGGCGTACGCGTCAGCCAAGCGGTCGCGCTCGGCCTCGGGGTCGCCGGCCACGCGCAGCTCGCGTCGGTTGACGATGCCCACGGCGGCGCGAGCGCTCATGATCCCCAGCTCGGCGTCGGGCCAGGCCAGCACCATGTCGGCGCCCAGGTCACGCGAGTTCATGGTGATGTAGGCACCGCCATAGGACTTGCGCAGGACGACGGTGAACTTGGGCACGGTCGCCGCGGCGAACGCCCGGACCAGCGAGGCGCCGTGGCGGATCACTCCGGCGCGCTCCTGCTTGGAGCCGGGCATGAACCCGGGCGTATCGACGACTGCGACCAGCGGCAGGCCGAACGAGTTGCAGAATCGACACGAACCGGGCCGCCTTCTCGGAGCCGTCGGCGTCGAGCACGCCGCCCAGGTAGCGCGGCTGGTTGGCCACGATCGCCACCGGCAGGCCGTCGATGCGCGCGAACGCGGTCACCATGTTGCGCGCCCACCGGGGCCACAGCTCCAGCAGCGAGTCGCGGTCGACGATCGCCTCGAGCGCTTCGCGGACGTCGTAGGCGCGGCGCGGCGCCGCCGGGACGAACGCTCCCGGGTCCGCGTGCTCGGGATCGACCGAGGCGATCCGTGGCAGCGGCTCACCGGCGGCGGAGGGCAGATACGTCAGCAGCTCGCGCACGCGCGCGGCGGCGCTGGCCTCGTCGCGCTCGACCAGATGGCAGACGCCGTTGCGGTCGTGGACGTGCGGGCCGCCGAGTCCGGCAGCGTCGATCTCCTCGCCCAGCGCCTCGCGGACGACGCCGGGGCCGGTCAGGAACATGGCCGCGTCCTCGGTCATCACGATCAGGTCGGTGAGCGCCGGCGAGTAGGCGCCGCCCCCGGCCGAGGCGCCGGACACGACCGAGATCTGCGGCACCACGCCGGTCAGCGCCACCGTGCTGGCGGAAGATGCGCCCGTAGCCGGCCAGCGCCGCGGTGCCCTCCTGCATGCGGGCGCCGCCTGACTCCACGAACCCCACCACCGGGGTCCGCGCCCGGCCGGCCATCTCCAGCACGCGGACGATGGTGTCGGCGTGGCGCTCGCCCAGCGACCCGCCGAAGAACGATGCCGTCCTGGGCGTAGCAGGCGATCGGCCGGCCGTCGACGGCACCGGTGGCGCCGACGACGCCGTCGCCGGCGACGGCGCGATCGCCGAGCCGCGAGGACCGCACGCGCGAGCGCAGCACGCGGATGCTGCCGGGATCGCACAGCGCCTCCAGCCGCTCCAGCGGACTCGAGCCGATGCGCCGGTGAACTGCGCAGGCGGTGGCGCTCACCGCGGTGCACCCCGCAGCGCCAGCGAGACGTTGTGGCCGCCGAACGCGAACGAGTTCGAGATGGCCAGCGGCGGGTGCCCGTTGCCGACGATCAGCGGCCGCGCCTCACCGGGCACGTAGTCGAGGTCGAGCTCGGGGTCGGGCACCTCGTAGCCGAGCGTGGGCGCGATCACCCCGGTGATCAGCGTGCGGATCGTCGCCACCGCCTCCACCGCGCCGGCGGCGCCGAGCAGGTGCCCGATCGAGGACTTGGTTGAGGACACCGGGATGCGCTTGGCCTCGTCGCCCAGCGCCCGCTTGATCGCCGCCGTCTCGGCGGCGTCGTTGAGCTGCGTCGAGGTCCCGTGGGCGTTGATGTAGTCGATCTGCGACGGCTCGGCACCGGCGTCGCGGAGAGCCAGCGTCGATCGCGCGCGAGGCCGGGCCGCCGGTGGGCTCGGGAGCGGTCAGATGGTGGGCGTCGGTGGTCGACCCGTAGCCGGCGACCTCGCCGAGAATGGTGGCGCCGCGGGCGGCGGCCGCCTCGGCCTCCTCGAGCACCAGCATGCCGGCGCCCTCGCCCATGACGAAGCCGTCGCGACGCAGGTCGAACGGACGCGAGATCCCGGTCGGCGACAGCGCCTGCATCGCGTGAACGACGCGAACGCGAACTCCGTCAGCGTCGCCTCGGAGCCGCCGCACACGACCGCGTCGGCATCGCCGTATTGGATCATGCGCAGCGCTGAGCCGACCGCGTGGGCGCCGCTGGCGCAGGCCGAGACGACGCCGTAGCTCTGCCCCCGCAGCCCGTGCTTCATGGTCATGGCGGCGGTGGCGGCGTTGGGCATGTACAGCCGGTATCCCCAGCGGCGAGAGCTTCTTGGCCCCCTGCTCGCGCAGCACGTCGAGCTGATTCTCGACCGTCTGCTGGCCGCCGATGCCGGTGGCGATCACGCACCCGACCCGCAGCGGGTCATACGGCGGCTCGCCGTCCCAGCCGGCCTGCTCGACCGCCTCGTCAGCAGGCGACCAGAGCCAGCTGGGAGAAGCGGTCAAGGCGGCGCGCCTCCTTGACCGAGACAGGAACTCCTTGGCGTCGAAGAAGCGACACCAGCCGGCGCTGTCGGTGATGCCGACCTCGCCGGCGGCCCACCGCTCGTGCAGCGTCTCGGCGCCGACGCCCAGCGGCGTCACCGCGCCGAGCCCGGTGACGACGACCTTACGTCTGTCCGGCATGGCGGTCACTACCCGGCCCGCTCCACGATCAGGTCGATGGCGTCGCCGACCGTCTTGAGGTCCTTCATGTCCTCGCCCTTGAGGACCACGCCGTACTCGTCCTCGACCACCTGGGCCAGCTCGACGAGATCAAGCGAGTCGATGTCGAGCTCCTCGAAGGTGGCCGCGCGGGTGATCTGGCTCTCGTCGGGGCCGAAGCTCGCCAGCGTCTCGACGACGCGGCTCTCGACCTGTTCCGTTGTCACTGACATGTGCTGCTCCTTGGCTTGAGTAGTTGGTTCATGCGGCCAGACCGCCGTCGACCGTGAGCACTGCACCGGTCACGTAGCTGGCCTGATCGGAAGCGAGAAAGCGTACGCACGCCGCCACCTCCTCCGGAGTTCCCGCTCGGCGCGCCGGGACCTGCGACAGCAGCTCCTTGGAGACGTCGGCGGTGAAGTCGGTGTCGATCCACCCCGGGGCGACCGCGTTGATGGTGATCCCACGCCGGGCCACCTCGACGGCGGCGTTGCGGGTGAACGCGATCAGACCCGCCTTGGCGGCCGCGTAGTTGGACTGACCGGGGTTGGCCCGCAGGCCGACCACCGAGGAGACGTTTACGATCCGGCCCGAGCGGGCGCGCATCATCGGCCGCAGCGCCCGGCGGGTGAGCCGGAAGGCGGCATTCAAATCGGTATTGATCACCGACTCCCAGGCGTCGTCGTCAAGCGACGGCGTCAGATCGTCGGCGCTGATGCCGGCGTTGTTGATCAGCACCAGGACCGGGCGCTCGAAGCGGCTCTCGAGCTCTCCGAACAGCTGATCGGCGGCGCCCCGGTCGGCGACGTCGGCGCCGAGCGCGACCGCCGTGCCTCCGGCCTCCTCGATCTCGGCGACCACCGATTCGGCGCCGGTCTGATCGGAGCGGTAGTTGACGCCCACCGCCCAGCCGTCGGCGGCGAGCACGCGGGCGACAGCGGCGCCGATCCCGCGGGAGGCTCCGGTGACCAGCGCGCAGCCGTCGGTGCGGGTCTCAGGCACTGGCCAGCTCCACGTCCTTCAGGGTCCGCTTGGCCAGTCCGGTCAGCACTCGGCCGGGTCCGACCTCGACGAACCGCCCGGCCCCGCGCTCGTGCAGGGCCAGCATCACCTCGCGCCAGCGGACCGGGTGGGTGAGCGCGTCGGCCAACTCCGCGCGCGGATCGCTGAACGGCGCCACCGTGACCGCCGAGATGACCGTCACCGTCGGCGTGCGGAACTCGGTCCGCGCCAGCGCGGCGGCGAACTCCGGCACTGCCGCTGGCATCATCGGTGAGTGAAAGGCGCCGGTCACGTCGAGCTCCATGGCCCGCAGCCCCAGCTCACTCGCCTGCGCGGCGGCATTGGGCAGAGCCGACTTGGCGCCGGAGAGCACCACCTGCTGGGGCGAGTTGTCGTTGGCCACGGCCAAGCCGTGGGCCTGGGCGATCTCGTCGGCGTGATCGGCGGCACCGCGACCGAGCAGCGCCAGCATGCCGCCGTCGCCGGCGGCTACGCCGGCCTCGTGCATCAGGCGGCCGCGCAGCGCCACCAGCTCCAGGCCGTCACGCTCGTCAAGCGCCCCGGCGGCGACCAGCGCGGCCAGCTCGCCGAGCGAATGGCCGGCCATCAGCCCGCCGGTGGGGCGTCCCAGCGCCGCCCAGCCGGCCAGGCTGGCGGTGAAGATGGCGGGCTGGGCGAAGTTGGTCCCTTCCCCGGCCCGCGCGAACGGGTCCTCGCCGACCGCCTCGGCGACCTGTTCAAGCAGGTCGGGACGGTGCTCGGCGACGACGTCGCGCATCTCGGGGGTTTGGCTGCCCTGTCCGGGAAACAGGATCGCTGAAGCGCTCGGCGCACCCATACGCTGCAACGTACGCCGCACCCCGGGCGCAGATACATGGCGGCGGCACAGTTCCCCCCGTTCGGGGGGAGGCTGGTAGGAATCTAACCTCCTCCGACCCCCCGTTTGGGGGGAGCGGGCGGGTCAACGCGCCGCAATGTAGGCTGGCGACCGGAGATGAGCCTTCCCGAACCCCGCCCCTCCTCGGCGGCACTCGTCACGGGCGCCTCGGCCGGAATCGGCAGCGAGATCGCCCGCGAGCTGGCCCGCCGCGGCCACGGCGTGATCCTGGTCGCCCGGCGCAAGGACAAGCTCGACGAGCTGGCCGAGGAGATCCATGGCGAGTTCGGGGTGCGCGCCGAGGCGATCGGCTGCGATCTGTCAAAGGCGGCCTCGCGCCAGCGGCTCCCGGGCCGCATCGAGTCGCTCGGGCTCGACGTCGAGATCCTGGTCAACAACGCCGGCTTTGCCACCGGCGGCGCCTTTGCCGAATCCGATCCCGCGCGCGAGCTCGACCAGGTGCGCGTGCTGGTCGAGGCGGTGGTGGCGCTCACCTCGTCGTTCCTGCCGGACATGGTCAGGCGCGGCCGCGGGGCCATCCTCAACGTCGCCTCCACCGCCGGGATGCAGCCGCTGCCCTATTCGGCGGGCTACTCGGCGGCCAAGGCCTACGTGCTCACCTTCTCCGAGGCCATCCACCAGGAAGTGCGCGGCTCGGGGGTGACCGTCACCGCCCTCGCCCCCGGCCCGGTGACCACCGAGTTCTGGGACGCGGCCGGCTGGCAGGCCGGCGGCCAGAAGTTCGAGAACGCAGTTCCCCGCCCCGCCTGGGTGTCGGCCGAGGACGCGGCCAAGGCCGGGGTCAAGGGACTCGCGGACGGGCGCCGGGTGGTCGTCCCCGGGCTGCAGGTCCGCACCGCCATGCTGGCCGCGCGGTACCTGCCGCACGCGTTCAAGCTGCCCGCCATCGAGTGGGCCATGCGCCGCCGCTGAGCGGATGTCGGCCGGCCTTCGGGCTGGGCCGGAGGTGCGCCGCGTGAAAGACGGCTGGGGAAGGCGGCGTGGACTACGGCCCGGTCGAGTTTCCGCCAACGCCGAAACCGTCGTGAGAAGCGTGGGCTGGCAGGGGGGCTTGGTCGATAGTGCGCGCAGATCGAGCCAAATCGACCAAGGCCCCGGGACGCCTGCAGTCTCCCCTTCGATGCTGCAGTTCGCGTGAATCCACGGGCGCGCTCGTGTACCAGCCGCAGCGCTACCCCAACAACCCCATCCGCTGCGCCCGCTGCACCGCCTCGGCCCGGTTGCGCGCGTGTAGCTTGCGGTACAGCACGCTGGTGTGCTCCTTGACCGTGTGCGGGGACAGAAACAGGCGCTGGGCGATCTCGCGGTTGGTGGAGCCAGCCGCGATCAGGTCCAGCACCTCGCGCTCGCGCTCGGTCAAAAGCGGCGCCGGCTGCTCGGCGGTGGGCGCGAACACGGTCATCCCCATCCCGACGGCGCGCACCGCCTTGGCCACCTCGCGGGCATCCCAGTCCTTGGAGACGAACCCGGAGGCGCCCGCGGCCCGCGCTGCCGCCGGCGACATCCGCCCCGAGCCGGAGATGAGCAGGACGCGGGTCGACGGCGACGCCTTGCGGATCGAGTCACACACGTCGGCGCCCGACTCCCCCACCAGGAACAGGTCGACCAGCGCCACGTGGGCGGTGAAGTGGCGCAGCACCTCGAGGGCTTCGGACCCGCTGCGCGCCGCCAGGCACCGCTCCACCCATGGTTGCTCGCCCAGCAGCACCCGGAAGCCCCAGTGAACGACGTCATGATCGTCGACCACCAGGACCCGGAGCTTGGGCTCAGTCAGCGTCAACCGGCACCACCAGCCTGACCCGCCAGCGTCCCGCCTCGGGGGCACCGAACTCGACCGACCCGCCGTGTTGCAGGGCCTCGAACGCGGCCAGACGCAGGCCCATACCCGCCCCCTGGGCACCGGGACTGGTCCCGTCGTTGCGCACCTCCAGGCTGAACGTGTCGGAATTGCCGGCGACCAGCACCTCGATCTCGGACGGCTCGGCGTGCTTGGCGATGTTGCGCAGCGCCTCGGCCAGCACCGACTGGGCCAGCGACTCCACCTGCGACGGGACGGTGACGCCGTGCTCCCAGCCGATCTTCACCGGCGGTCCCGGTCCGTCGGCGGCCCGGCGCAGTTCGGCGGCCAGGGTCGTGCCCGACTCGGCCGGCACCACGGCCAGCGGGCGCTCCAGCGCCCGGCGCAGGTCGCTGAGAGCCTCCTGCATCTCGGTCAGGCAACGCTCGCGCTGAGCTGAGTCGAACTTCTCGGCGCCCAGGGCCAGCGACACGCCGAACAGCCGCTGCATGACGCGCTCGTGGATCTCGCGGGCCAGCTCCAGGCGCTCCCCCAGGCGGCGGGTGCGCTCCTGCTGACGGGTCGCGTTGCGGGCGGTGGCCACCAGCGCCGCGGTCTTGCCGAGCGTCCACAGCAGGTGGCGCTCGCCGTCGGTGAGCTCGAAACGCCCTCCCCCGCGGTCGGCGCAGATCACCCCGTAGGCGCGCCCGGCGGCGCTGAGCGGCGTGCACACCAGCGTGGTGATCCCGAACAGCTTGGCGTACTCGGCGGGCAGGGCGTCCTCGATTCCCTGGGTGATGACCACCACCTGGTCCTCGAGCAGGGCGCGCTGGGCGATCGGGGTGGAGATCAGTGCCGCCGTCGGCTCAAGCCGGGCCAGCTCCGAGAACTCGGTTCCGTAGGAGCCGACCACCCGGACTGTGCGCCGGGCGATATCGGCCATGAAGATGGCCGCCCGCTGCATGGTGGTCAGCCGGCAGATGGCCTCACAGATGCGGTCGTAGAACTCGGTTGACGAGGTGTCGGTGTCCAGGTCGGCGAGCAGGTCGACGAACACCTCGAGCGGCTCGACGCCGGCGAACAGCGCAGCGGGGTGCTCAGTGCTCACGTCGCCGCCGGCACCTCGTACCGGCGGCGCAGCTCATACAGCGTGGTCCGCTCCGCCGCCGGGCGGCCAGCGCGATGGGCGGCCGCGATCAGGTCCTCGGGTTCGAGCCGGACGCCGTGATAGCTGCCGGCCATTCTCGAGATCGATTCCTCCATCAGCGTGCCGCCGAGGTCGTTGACCCCCCACCGCAGGGCCTCGGTGGCGGCATCCAGCCCCATCTTGACCCAGCTGGCCTGGAGGTTGGTGACGGTGGTCCCCAGTGCCAGCCGGAAGGCGGCGGTGTGCTTGAGGTTCTCCTCTCGAGAGATCTCCTGCACACCGTGAGTACGGCCCAGGAGGGTGTGGAACGGGATGAACGACAGGGGCACGAACTCGGTCAGCCCGCCGGTCCGCTCCTGCAGCTCGCGCACCACCCGCATGTGCTCAGCCAGCTCGGTGGGCTCCTCGATGTGGCCGAACATGACCGTCGCGGTCGAGCGGATGCCCTCGGCGTGGGAGGCCTCGATGATCTCCACCCACCGGGCCACCGGCAGCTTGTTGGGCGAGATGCGCTCCCTGACTCCGTCGTGCAGGACCTCGGCTGCCGTGCCCGGCGTGGATCCGAGTCCGGCCTCCTTGAGGCGGGCGAACACCCGGCGCGGGTGCAGGCCGCTGACGTCGCACATGTGCGCGACCTCCATCGGCGAGTAGGCATGCAGATGGATCTGCGGCGCCAGCTCCCTGGCGAAGCGCAGCCAACCCTCGTAATCCTCCAGCCCCCAGTCGGGGTGGATCCCGGACTGGATGCAGATCTCGGTCGCCCCGGCGTCGACGGCTTCGCTGACGCGGCGCGCGAAGTCCTCCCGGGAGTGCTCGTAGGCGTCGGGCGAGCGCCGCGACTGTCCAAAGCCGCAGAACGCGCACCCGACCACGCACACGTTGGAGACGTTGATATTGCGGTTGACGACGAAGGTCACGGTGTCGCCGGTCAGCCGGCGGCGCAGCTCGTCGGCGGCGCCGCGCATGTCCTCGATCACGGGGGCACGCTGCTCGGCGAACAGGGCGGTGAGCTCCTGTGGGGTCAGGGTTTTTCCATCCCTGGCCTTCTCGATCGCGGTGGGCGCGGCCTGGTCTGAGATGGCGTAGCTGGGGGTGCGTCCGCTGCCCCGGCGGGGGATGAACGACCAGTAGCGGGCCTTGATCACGTCGAGCACGTTCTGGCTGACCCACTCCGGGTCGATGTACTCCGGGTAGACGCACAGCCGTTCGCTGAGCGCGTAGCCGTCCTCGGCCAGGCGCTTGCGGGCCTGGGTCGGGGATGGGAACGGATGCTCGGGCGAGATGTGGTCGCCGTTGGCGCTCAGCCCGCCCGAGGTCGGTGGCGCCGGCCCGGACCAGCTCCGGCCACCAGTCAGACAGATTGGGCGGCACCTGGATTCCGATGTCCGGCATCAGCCTCCTGGTCTCGGCGATGAGGCGCTTGAGGTCGTCGAGACTGACGGCGCTGGCCCACTCGGGCGCTGCATTCTGGGGCCCATGGCTCGACCCCGGTGCGCCAGTATTCCTGGGCGGCGTCGCCGGCGATCTGTGCCGGCTCGCGCCCGTAGTAGTTCTGGTGGGGAACGAAGTTCTGGAGGATCACCTCCTGCAGGTGGCCGTGCTGCTCGTGCAGTTCGGCCAGCTTGGCGATCGAGGCCATGCGCTCATCCTCGGTCTCGCCGATCCCGACCAGGATGCCGCTGGTGAACGGGATCTTCAGCTCGCCGGCGGCGGCGATGGTGGCGATGCGGTGCGCGGGGTGCTTGGTCGGCGACCCGGCGTGGACGGTCTCCATCAGCCGCTCGGAGACCGACTCGAGCATCAATCCCTGGGAGGCGGTCACATGCCTGAGCTGGGCCAGGCCGTGCTGGTCCAGCACACCCAGGTTGGTATGGGGCAGCAGGCCGCGTTCCAGGGCGCGCTCGCACACCCAGACCACATAGTCGGTGAAATCGCGGTGGCCGTAAGCGGTCAGGCGCTCGGCGACCCCGGCGTTGTGGTCCGGCGCCTCGCCGGTGAGGATCAACAGTTCCTTGACCCGGTGCCGCGTGGCGGCCCTGTCCAGGATCTCGAGGACCTCATCGGGCGCGTACAGGTGCGGCTGATGGGTCGCGAACGCGCAGTACTTGCAGTAGCAGCGGCACGTCCGCGAGAGCGACAGCGTGAGGTTGCGGCTGAAGGTGACCCGGCGGCGCATTCTCCGCCGCGGATTCTACGAGGGCGCTCCGGGCGGCCTATCCTGGCGCGGCTGATGCGCCGTTTGGCTTGCTTGTTCCTGCTCGTGGCCGCCACCGCGATGGCGGTGTGCGGCTGTGGCTCGTCGTCGTCCTCGACCTCATCCGCGTCTGGGTCGGGCTCAGGGTCGGGCGGCAAGCCGCAGAGCGCCACCCTGATGCTCGACTTCACTCCCAACGCGGTCCACGCCGGGGTCTACACCGCGGTGCGGCGCGGCTACGACCTCGCCGCCGGAGTGCGGCTGCACGTGGTCGCACCGTCGGCGTCGACGGACGCGATCAAGCTGCTCGAGGCGGGGCGCGTCAACTTCGCCATCCTCGACATCCACGACCTGGCCATCGCTCGCGAGCGAGGGGCCAAGCTGGTCGGGATCATGGCGGTGGTGCAGCGGCCGCTGGCCTCGGTGATCGCCGCCTCGCGGGTGGCGCGGCCGCGAGAGCTGGAAGGTCAGACGGTCGGGGTGACCGGGGATCCCAGCGACCTGGCCGTGCTCGACTCCGAGGTCGCCGGCGACGGGGGCGTGCCGTCCCGCGTCCACACGGTGACGATCGGCTTCAACGCCGTGGCCGACCTGCTCGCCGGCCGGGTGACCGCCGCAACGGCCTTCTGGAACGACGAGGGCGTGACGTTGCACGAGCGCCGGCCCGGCTTTCACATCTTCCGGGTGGAGCAGTACGGCGCCCCGGCCTATCCCGAGCTGGTCCTGTGCGCGACCGCTGCGTCGCTCCGGTCTGACCCGCGGTTGGCGCGGGGCGTGGTGGGAGCGTTGGTGCGGGGATATCAAGCGGTGCTGGCATCTCCCGCGGCCGGCGCCCAGGCTCTGGAGGCCTCGGTGCCGGGGCTCGACCCGTCGTTGGTGGGCGTCGAGTTGCGCGGCCTGCTGCCGGCGTTCCGGGGACCGGGTGGGGGCGTCGGGGTGCTCGACCCGGCGCTGCTTTCGCGGTGGGCGTCGTGGGAGGTGCGGTTCGGGATCGTGAAGTCGCGCCCGGACGTGGCGGCGATGTTCTCGACGCGGTTTCTGCCTGGACGTTGACTTGCCTGCGGGAGAGACAGCAGGGAAGGGGGCGGCCCCCGAGCTCCACTGGCCGTCGAGCATGCAGAAGGTGACAAAGCCGCGGACACGTACCAGCTTTGCCACAGACTTGAGGCTCAGCGTGCGCCTGGCGACAAAGCCGGACCGGCGACGCCGTTTTGTCACACCATGCAGGTCGCCAGCGCCTCCGACCGCCCCGAGGCTGGCTGGCTAGCCAGCCAGCCTGGTCGACGAGCGCCGCGCCGGTCCGGACCGTGCGCGAGTGCGGGGCCGGCCTGGGCGGTGCGCGAGCGTGGCGGGACCGGCGAACCTGATCGGGATCCCGAATCGCCCGCGACGCCTGGGATTTGGTGAGTTCGTCACGTGGGACATGCTCTGGATCCCGAATCGGTCTGAGGGGATCGGATTCGGGATGTTGAGCAGGTCCGGCCGCGGTGACGACTATCGGCGGCTCGGCGTCCGGCGGAATAGGAGAACGGCCTTGAGGCCAGCCCGGCCGGTAGGTCCGTCACGCATGACCGGCCCGCCGCGGCCAGCCCAGCTGGCAGTACAAACCCGTCAAATCTGGCGGGAAAGGGCTGCCAGCCGGCCGGTACAGGGCCAAGACTCGTTCTCAGATACTGATAGGGAGCCGGGCGCGCCGCGGAATTTTGCGACACCCTCGATTTCGAGCCAAATCGACCCCACCCCGGGCCGCGCCCGACTGGCCGCGATCGACGACGCTATCCGGGTGAGATCGCGGCCAGCCACCCACAGACGTCACGGAACCATGTCGGAGCGTGCCCAAACCGCAACCGCCTGAGCCCCCACCCTCCCCTGCTGTCAGAAGCCGGTGAGAAGCCGCGTCCGCCGCGGATTTGTGCGACACCCTCGGTGTGACGGAATTCTGCTGCCAAGCCACCTCGAGCGCTGCCGAAACTGTGACGGCGCGTGACGTAACCGCAACGGCCTCATCCCAAAGGGTCCATCGCCCTCACCAAGGCTGGCTGGCTAGCCAGCCAGCCCCCTTGCCCCCCGGGCCCCCGGGCCCCCGGGCCCCCGGGCCCCCGGGACTGAGCCCAGCCTCACCGACCCGGGGTCAGCTCACCAGCTCGTCGACGAGCGCGGCGCCCGCCCGAGCCATGCGCGACCGCGGCACCACCAGGTCAAAGCCCGCCGCGTCGGCGGCGGCCTTCACGTCGGCTTCCACGTGGGCGAAGAAGGCCAGCGTGGGCAGGTCGTCGCGTCGCAGCCACGGCCTGACCGCCTCGATCCGGGACGCTGAATCGGCGGTCAGGTCGACGACCAGCACGTCGGCGCCGTCAAGCGCGTCGCCCAACCCGTCGGCAGAGCTGACCAGCACCGGCTCGTGCCCGCCGGCCTCGAGCAGGCCGACGACGTTTGATCCGAACAGGAGATCCGGGACGAACGCGACCGCGCGGGCCACTACTGGCCGCCCACGAACCTACTGCGCCCGCAGCTTCCGGAACTCGCGGCGCACCGACTCGGTCCGGCCCCACATCTGCACCACCTCGGCGCGGCCGATGCGGACGTCTCGCAGGGCCAGTTCGCCATCGATCCCGGCGTCGTCGAGCAGCTTCAGGCCCAGGTGGACGGCGGGCACTGAGGAGGCGTGCCCGAAGCGGTGCGCGATCACCAGCCGCCAGTGCCAGTCGCTCTTGGAGTAGGGCTGCGGGTTGGCGGTGACGAGCAGTACGGCGGCGTCCACGTAGCGGCGCTCGTCGAAGATCCGCAGGTCAAGCTCCAGATCGGTCCAGTCGTCGGGCAGCGAGGCCACGACCTCTTCGAAGCTGTGGGCGAGCGACGGCATCTGCGCTCAAAGCGTACTCAGCCGAGCACGGCCTGGGCGATCAGGAACCCGTTCATGGCGGTGATCCCCGCCGCCACCGTGTAGGCGACCGTGCTGGTGAGCACGGCCGTTGACGTGGACGCCCATGACGTCGCGGCGGGCAGTCAGGATCACCAGCGGCACCAGCGCGAACGGGATCCCGAACGACAGCACCACCTGGCTGAGGACCAGCGCCCCGGTGGTGCTGACCCCGAGCGCCAGGATGACCAGCGCCGGCAGCATCGTCACCATGCGCCGGAGCACGATCGGCACCCGCACGTTGATGAAGCCGGCCATCACCACCTGACCGGCGTAGGTGCCCACGCTCGAGGACGAGGCTCCGGAAGCGAACAACGCGACGGCGAAGGCCAGCGCGGCACCGCCCCCGACCAGTCGCCCGATGGCCGCGTGGGCGGCCGGAATGGTGTCGATGCCCGACAGGCCGGGGACGTGGAACAGCTTGGCGGCAACCGCCAGCATGGCCACGTTGATGACGCCGGCGAGCCCCAGCGCCACGATCACGTCGACGCGCTCGAACCGCAACACGCGCCGGCGCTCGTCGTCGTCGCGGACCGCCATCCGGCCTCGGGTCAGCGCCGAGTGCAGGTAGATCACGTGCGGCATCACGGTCGCGCCGACGATCCCCACCGCCAGGTACAGCGCCTCGCTGCCGTGGAGCCCGGGAATCAGGCCGCCGAGGGCGGCGTGCGCGGAGGGCCCCACCCGCAGCGTCTCGTAGAAGAAGCCGGCGAACACGAGCCCGAGCAGGGCCGCGATGGCCAGCTCGAAGCCGCGATGCCCGCGCCGCTGCAGCTCGAGGATGCCGAAAGCGATCACGCCGGTGATCAGCCCGGCCGTGAACAGCGGCACTCCGAACAGCAGGTTCAGCCCCAGCGCGGCGCCCAGGAACTCGGCCACGTCGGTAGCCATCGCCATGATCTCGGCCTGGACCCACAGCCCCCAGCTCACCCAGCGGGGGAAGCGCGCTCGGCACAGCTCGGGGAGGCTGTGGTCGGTGGCGATGCCCAGCTTGGCCGAGAGGTACTGGATCAGCATGGCCATCAGGTTGGCCAGCACCACCACCCACATCAGCAGGTAGCCGAACTTGGCACCCGCCTGGATGTTGGTGGCGAAGTTGCCGGGGTCGACGTAGGCGACGGCGGCCACGAACGCCGGGCCGAGCATGGTCAGCATCGCCCGCATCCGGCCGCGGGCCATGACCCGCTCGAGCGGAGTCAGGCCGTCATCGAGTTCGACCGGCGGCTCGCCCTCAGCGGCGGGGCCCTCGAGCGCCGGCTCGGTGGCCCGCAGCAGGCTCGGCGTCACCGCTTGACCTCAACGCGCATGGCGCGGGCGAGCTCGCCGCCGAGCGGATAGATCCGGCCGGAGAAGCTCACGAACAGCGGCCCGCCAAACGGCTGGCGCTCGATCACCTCGAGCTCGTGGCCCGGGGAGATGCCGCGGTCGGCGAGGTAGCGGAGCATCTCGGGGTCGGCGTCCGAAATGCGGGTGAAAGTGCCGCGGGCGCCTACCTTGAGTGACTCCAGGCTCTCGGTCTCGGGCTCCTCGATGGTCAACTCACGGGTCGGGATCGGGTCGCCGTGGGGATCGTGGGTGGGGTCGCCGAGCTTGGCCGCGATCAGCTCCTCGAGCTCCTCGGAGAGCACGTGCTCGAGCACCTCGGCCTCCTCGTGCACCCGGTCCCAGGGCACCCCCAGGCTTTCCACCAGATAGAGCTCGAGCAGGCGGTGGTGGCGGATCACCTCGAGCGCCACCCGCCGTCCCGGCCTCGGTCAGCATCACACCGCGGTAGGGCTGATGGGTGACCAGGCCGGCCTCGTCGAGGCGCTTGATCATCTGCGAGGCCGAGGCCGGCGTGACCCCGAGGCGCTCGGCGACGGCGTTGGTGCTGACCGTCTCGCCCTCCGCGGCGCGGGTCTGCAGCGCATAGATCGCCTTGGTGTAGTCCTCGACGGCCGAGGACGACCTGCCCGAATCGAAGTGATGGCTGACCGACACACGAATTATGGTAGCCCTAAATTTTCATTTCGGCGAGCGTACGGCGGAATCTTTAGGCCGCGTCGAGCGCGCGGCCGGCCCAGGAGTCCGCGGTCCTATGCTTCGGGCATGAGCTCGATCACCGTCCCCCAGTCCGAGTACGACGCGATCGTCGACGGATGCGGACTGGTCGATCGCCCCGAGCGCGGGAAGCTGTCTCTCACCGGGGCCGAGGCCAAGAGCTTCCTCCAGGGCCAGGTGTCCAATGACGTCGAGACGCTGACGCCGGGAAGGGGGTGCTACGCCGCCTTTCTCACTCCCAAGGGCAAGATGCTCGGGGATCTGCGGATCCTCGACGCCGGGCTGCAGCCGTCAGACGAGCCCGACGCCGGCCTGACCGACCCCGGCGATGACGGTGTCCAGCTGCTGCTGCTCGACACCGAGCGGGTGGCCCTACAGGAGCTGTTCAACATGATCCGGCGCTTCAGCATCGGCTACGACGTCGAGTTGCACAAGCGCACCGTGCAGCAGGGCCTGCTGTCGCTGCTGGGACCGGACGCCGCCTCGGTGTGCGGCGTCGACCCCGGCCGCGCCGAGCACGAGCACGTGGCCGGCGAGATCGGCGGGATCCCGGTGCGCGCGGTGCGCACCGACCTCGGGATCGACCTCTTCTGCCGGGCTGACGACACGGGCGTGCTGACCACGGCGCTCGTGGGCGCTGGGGCGACGCTGGTGTCGGAGGCGACCGCCGACGTGGTGCGCATCGAGCGCGGCCGCCCGCGCTACGGCGTCGATCTGGACGACACCGTGATTCCGCAGGAGGCGGACCTCAACGCCCGAGCGGTGTCTTTCACCAAGGGTTGCTACGTCGGGCAGGAAACGGTCGCGCGTCTTTACTACCGCGGCAAGCCCAACCGCCGCCTGCGCGGGGTCAGGCTGTCGACCCCGGCGCCGACGGGCGCCGAGATCAGCTTCGGCGGGCGCACCGTTGGCCGGCTGGGAAGCGTCGCCGAGTCGCCCAGCTTGGGTGCCCTGGCGCTGGCGCTGGTACGCCGCGAGGCGCCGCCCGGCTCAGCCGTCACCGTCGGCCCCGACGAGATCAAGGCGGTCGTCGTCGAGCTCCCCTTCGAGCGCTGACACCGCTCCCGGCGCGGTCGGCGTAACCGCGGACGGCGCGGTTGGCGTGACCGCGGACGGCTCGGCCGCGGCGGCCGAGATGAACTCACGCATGGCATCGCGGTCCGGCGCCGGGCGCAGCGGCAGCTGCGGCGTGTCGGGGTGCGAGGCCAGCCAGGTACCGATGATCCGGACCTCGTCGACCTCATCGGGCGGCACATGGGCGCCGAGCTCGCCGATCCGCCCGGCGCGATTCAGCGCGGCGGCGGTGCGGGCCTGCACCTGTTCGAAGTCGTCGTCGAGCGGCCCCCAGTCGACCAGACGCCCGCCCGCCACCCAGAAGCCGTCCAGCTCGGGCCCGCTCGGGTGGCGGACTGCCAGCAGCCGCGGCCGGGCGTGAGTTGCCTCCAGCACGCCGCCGAGACGGCCCAACACCACCTGCAGGCGGCGCCAGCGACGGCGCAGCGAGGCGGCACGTTCGAAGTGGCGGCGGCCGGCAGCGACGCGCATCTGATGCTCGATGTGCTCGATCAGCGGTGCCCCGGTCGGTCTGCCGGCCGGGTCATCGGCTACGAACAGGCCGAGCACCTCGTCGAGCCGGCGTCGGTACAGGTTGGGGTCCAGATCGCCCAGGCACGGAGACAGGCAGCGGCCCATCTGCCCGTAGGCGGACGGGTGGTCGCGCCGTGGCAACCGCCGGCCGCAGTGGCGCAGCCCGAACAGCGAGTCGAGCTGCTCGACCAGCTCCAGCGCCAGCTTGCGGCCCCGCAGGGGCCCGACCGTCACGGCGTGGCCGGCGGCCGGGTCGCGGGCCACCTCGAGGATCGGGAACGGGATGTCGAGCCGGCAGCGTATGTAGACGAGACGGTCGTCGCGTTTGGTCAGGCGCTGGTTGCCGGGCGGGCGCAGCTCCTTGATCAGCCGGTTCTCGAGCATCAGGGCGGCGAGCTCGGAGCGGGTCACGCGGTAGTCGACGACGGCAGCGTGCGCCGTCCAGGCGGCCGGCGCCGTCGACGGGGCGAAGTGCGCCCGCGCCCGGCTGCGGATCGAGACCGACTTGCCGACGTACAGCACGCGGCCGGCGTCGTCGCGGAACAGGTACACGCCCGGATCACGTGGGAGCTCGCCAAACTCAGGCAGCGCGTGCTCGCGCGAGCCCGCGCCGGCCCGAGCGGGCGACGCTGGGCACGCGCTTGGGCCGGCGCCGGGGCGAGATCAACGCCAGCGCATCGGCCACCGAGGCGGCGTTCGCACACAGGCGCGGGAACAGCGCGCACAGCACGCGCGCGCAGGTCTCGGCGTCGGCCAGGGCCCGGTGCGCCTGGTGGACCTCGATGCCGAGGGCATCGGCGAGCACCCCCAATCCCCGCTGGCGCTGGAGCGGGAGCAGCGCCCGCGCCACGGCCGCCGTGCAGATGACCGGCGGGTTGGGCCACTCGAGCCCGACCCGCGCGAACGCCTGCCTGAGCACGCGCCGGTCAAACGGGGCGTTGTGGGCCACCATCACGCGGCCGCGCAGCAATTCGCCGACCGTTGGCAGCACCGCCTCCAACGGCGGCGCGCCGTCGACCATGGCTTGGGTGATCCCGGTGAAGCGCTGGATCCCCCGGCGCAGGGGTGCGCTCGTCTGCACCAGCGAGCTCCAGCGATCGTGCAGTTCGCCGCCGCCGACCAGCACCGCCCCGACCTCAGTCAGCTCGCAGGCATCGCCCCCAAGGCCGTTGGTCTCGGTGTCAAGCGCGATGAACTCGGCGGTGGCAACGGGAGCGGAGAGAAGATCCACTCCGCCCGTGATACGCCCGGCCTCGGACGTTGTGCATATCGCCTTGCACACGGGGGCCCGGCCCAGCACACCGGCGAAAAGATCTTCGAGGTTCCGAGCCGAAACGGCAGAGCCCGTGTTGACACGGTTGGATGTATTTGACGACCGTCAGTCCGGGTAGCATCGCCCTGCCCCCGAGGGAAGGAGTCCTGAGTTGACGTCCGTCGCCCCCGAATCCGAACCGCTCCGCGAGCTAGACGCCGGCACCCGTGAAGCCTGGATCATTTACAGCGAGCGTGTGCGCGAGCTGACCGGAGAGGAATACGAGCGCGTCGAGTCCGAGTCCTGGGACGAACTTCAGACTGAATTGCGGCGCATCGAGCAGGAGCGGGAGGCTTTGACCGCTCGCGTCGGCTAGGGGTGGACTAGTACCCAGGAGCGGCCGTGGGGTAGGGTTCGGGCCGGACCTGGCTTTGTGACAAGCGCTACGGACCTGCGGGATCGCGGATAAGGAGAGCCGGATCGAGAGATGCGTATCAGGATCATCTTGATTCTGGGGGCGACGGCCCTGGCGGTGAGCGCCTGCGGCAGCGCCGGAGGACAGTCGCCATCCCAGCCGCGGCCCCCGACCCCGGTCAACCTGACCGTGTACGTCAACGACGCCAAGGTGTCGGTCTCGCCGAGCGCGGTGGGCGCGGGCCCGGTCGTCTTCATCGTCACCAACCAGGCCAGCAAATCCGAGTCGCTGGCGATCTCCAAGTCCGGCCAGAGCCATCCGATCGCCAGCACCGCACCGATCAATCCCGAGGGCACGACGCAGGTGTCGGTCAACTTCAAGCCCGGCGATTACACGATCGCCACCGCGCCGCACGGCACCACCGATGCGTCCCTGGCGGCGCCACCGTCGATACGCGCCGCCTCGATTCACATCGGCCGCGAGCGCCAGAGCTCCGGCAACGACGTTCTGCAGCCCTAGCGCGCGTCGCGGCCGGCCGGCGGCCATCGCGGGATCGCTTGGGGAGTTGACCCGACTATTCAGGGTCAACTTCCCACTCGACCGGTCACGGCCGGGCATTTGTTGCGCTTGTGGAAACAGAACTTGTGTGCAATACTTGCATGCGTGCAAGTAACTACGCCATCGGCTGTGACCCCCGCCCAGGCCCCACCGCGCGACGACCTCGCCGGCGACCTCTACGCGCTGGTCATCTACCTGCACAAGAACTGCAACTCCGACCTGTTCGAGGCGATGGGCGTGCTCGAGCTGACGATCACGCAGATCAAGCTGCTGCATCAGCTCGAGTTGACGACCGAGGAGCTGACGCTCAAGGAGGCGGCCGAGCGCGTCCCGCTGTCGCTGCCCGCCGCCAGCCGCACGGTCGACGACCTCGTCCGCCGCGGGATGATCGAGCGCCACGAGGACGTCGAGGACCGCCGCATGAAGCGGATCCAGCTGACCGAGGCCGGGCGCGCGGTCATCCGCCAGCTCAACGCCGCCCGCCTCGACGGGCTCGAGCAATTCACCGAATCTTTGACCGACGACGAGCGTCGCCTGCTCGCCGGAGCGCTGTCCGAGCTGCTCCGCCGCAACGACGTCGCCGTCTGCCGACCGGAAGGAATCTAAACCACATGACGCAACGAATCCTCGCCCACCGCCACCGCCTGATCAACGACGAGAACAGCCGCTGGTGGACGCTCGGCGCGATGTGCTTCGCGCTGTTCATGATCATGCTCGACAACACGGTGGTGAACGTCGCGCTGCCGTCGATCCAGCGCGACCTGCACGCCTCGCTGTCGGCGCTGGAGTGGACGGTCAACGCCTACACGCTGACCTTCGCCGTGCTGCTGGTCACCGGCGGCCGGCTCGGCGACATCTTCGGACGCCGCCGCATGTTCCTGTTCGGCGTGACCGTGTTCGGCCTCTCGAGCGTCGCCGATCGGCCTCGCGCCCAACGACACGGCGCTGGTCGCCTTCCGGGCGGTGCAGGGCATCGGCGCCGCGTTCATGATGCCCGCGACGCTGTCGATCATCACCCAGGCCTTCCCGCCCCACCAGCGCGGGACGGCGATCGGCACCTGGGCCGGCGTGAGCGCGCTGGCGCTGGCCATCGGGCCCGTCGTCGGCGGCTTTCTCACCGAGCAGGTGAGCTGGCGCGCGATCTTCTTCATCAACCCGCCGATCGCCGCTGATCGCGGTCGCGGTGACGCTGTTCGCCGCCCGCGAGTCGCGCGACGAGACCGTCACGCGCAGCGTCGACTTCCCCGGGCATCGCCGCGATCATCGATCGGGCTGACCGCGCTGGTCTTGGCCCTGGTGGAGGGCAACGCCTGGGGCTGGGGCGTCGGCGCAGGTCATCTCGCCTGCTCGCGGTGGCGGTCGTCGCGCTGGCTCGCCTTCCTGGTCATCGAGCTGCACGTCCAGGCGCCGATGGTCGACTTCGGCTTCTTCCGCTCGCGCACATTCCTGGGCGCGAACCTGGTGGCGTTCATCGTCTCCTTCGCGATGCTCGCCCAGTTCTTCTTCCTGGCCCTGTACATGCAGAACATCCTGCACTTACTCGCCGCTTCAGGCCGGCGTGCGCTTCCTGCCCTCGACGCTGGTGATCATCGTCATGGGCCCGCTCGCCGGCCGGCTGACCGACCGGATCGGGCCGCGGCCGCTGATGCGGCTCGGCCTGCTGATCGTCTCACGCGCGCTGTTCATCCAGTCGCACCTCACCGTCCACACGCGGCTACGGCCTGCTGCTGCCCGGCTTCGTGCTGATGGGCCTCGGCATGGGCCTGGTCGATGTCGCCGATGAGCACCGCGGCGATGAACGCCGTCGACCGCACCAAGGCCGGCGTCGCCTCCGGGGTGCTGTCGATGAGCCGGATGGTCGGCGGCACCTTCGGGGTGGCGGTGATGGGCGCGCTGGTGACCACGATCGGCACGTCGAACCTGACCACGAGCCTCCCCCACGTCCCGGCCGCCACGCGCTCGCGATCGCCAACGCGCTGGGCAGCGGCGCCGTCCCCACGGGCGCGGCACGTCACCGCAGATCGTGGAGGCCGTGCGTCGACGCGTTCGTGTCCGCGCTCGGCACCGGCCTGACGTCGGCGCCGCGGTCACGCTGGTCGGCGCGTCGTGGTGCGCCTTGGTCGCTGATCCAGCAGAGCGCCCAGCCGCACCGCGGCGCCCGTCGCCCGAGCCGAGCGCGCCGAGGCCGAGGCCGAGCTGCTCGCTGGTCTGAGCGGGAGCGCCGCGCTCGCAGCTGAGCAGAACGCACGCGTACCAGGCTCCCCGGGCCGCGGGACTCCGGGTACGATCATTCGGGCAACCGCTGCCCGCAGACCGTCGGCCGAGACCCAGGAAGGTGCCAGCCGCGTGGCCGTCGATCTGAGCCAAGTCGCAAACGTAGAGACCGAGCCGGGCGAGCTGCCGCCGACGATGGCGGCCTGGGTGATCCGCGAGGAGCGCGAGGGCGAGCCGGTCGACGCC
This sequence comes from uncultured Solirubrobacterales bacterium, assembly GCA_963754375.1. Taxonomy (GTDB): domain Bacteria; phylum Actinomycetota; class Thermoleophilia; order Solirubrobacterales; family Solirubrobacteraceae; genus Palsa-465. The sequence continues at coordinate 289,849 of CAVWFX010000004.1, read as the reverse complement.
TTCCAGCTCGAGGAGATCGAGGTCCCCGAGCCGGGCGCGTTCGAGGTGATCGTGCGGGTGATGGCCGCCGGCGTGAACTTCAACAACGTGTGGGCGGCGCTCGGCGAGCCGGTGTCGGTGTTCCGCTACCACCCCAACGAGGACCACCACATCGGCGGCTCGGACGCCTCCGGGATCGTCTGGAAGGTCGGCGAGGGCGTCACCCGCTGGAAGCCCGGCGACGAGGTCGTGGTCCACTGCAACCAGGCCTCCTACGAGGACCCCGAGGTCCACGGCCTCGATCCGCTCGCCGCGCCCAGCCAGCAGATCTGGGGCTATGAGACCAGCTGGGGCTCGTTCGCCCAGTTCTGCAAGGTCCAGGCCCAGCAGCTGCTGCCCAAGCCGCAAGCACCTGGCCTGGGAGGAGGCCGCCTCCTACGGGCTGACCTACTTCACCGCCTACCGGATGCTGATCGACCGCTGCCAGCCTGCAGGCCGGCCACCGGGTCCTGATCTGGGGCGCCGCCGGCGGCCTCGGCGTGTTCGCCACCCAGCTGTGCGCGCTGACCGGCGCCGACGCCGTCGGCGTCGTCTCCAGCGACGAGAAGGGCGAGCTGATCGAGCAGCTCGGCGCCGTCGGCTACATCAACCGCTCCGAGTTCGCCGGCATGATGCGCCGCGGCGGCGAGACCGCCGACGAGGAGAAGGCCCGGTTCAAGGAGTCGCGGCGCTTCTGCAAGGCGGTCGAGGAGCATGCTCGGCGGGCCGCCCGACATCGTCTTCGAGCACGTCGGCAAGGCGACCTTCCCGACCTCGGTGCTGTGCGGTCAAGCCGTTCGGCAAGGTCGTGATCTGCGGCGCCACCTCCGGCTACCAGCTCGACTTCGACGTCCGCTACCTGTGGATGCGCCAGAAGGAGATCATCGGCTCGCACTTCGCCAACGCCTGGGAGGCCAACAAGGCCAACGAGCTGATCGAGGAGTCCAAGATCCGGCCGGTGCTGTGGCAGACGATGGGCTTCGAGGGGGTCGCCGAGGCCCACCAGCTGCTGCGCGACAACAAGCACCTGGGCAAGATCGCGATCCTCGTCGGCGCCACCGAGGAGGGCCAGGGCAAGACCGCCGACGGACCCGGCGCGATCCGCGCCGAGGTGGGAGCGTAGACGATGGCCGATCTCGTCTGGGTCTCCGTGGTACGCGACGATCCTGCGCAAGGACTCGTTCGCCGCCGAGGTGGCCGCGGTCGCGCCGCTCGCGCTGCGCTACGGCGCCACCCAGTACCCGGTCCACGTCTCCAACGACGACCGCTACAAGATCACGCAGATGACCTGGTTCGAGCCAAGACGGACTGGTACCGCTACTGGGACGGGCCCGAGATGATCGAGTTCCGCGCGCCGCAACTCGGGCCACTACCAGATCCCGATCACCTACGCCTGGGCCGACGAGATCGCCGCCGGCGCGCTCGGCCCCGAGGTCCCGGCGAGCCGAGCCCGAGCCCGAGCCCGCAGCCCGAGCGCCGCAGCGCCGCCGCCTGAGCCGGCCAGCCGACGGGCCGCCGCTCAGTCGCGGCCTCGGCGGCGGCGCGTCGCGACCCGCAGCGCCAGCTCGAGCCAGAAGCGCGCGTCGGGGTCGTCCAGCGCGTCGCCGAACAGCTCGCGCAGCCGCGCCAGCCGGTAGCGCGCGGTCTGGGGGTGGATCCCGAGCCGCTCGGCGACCTGGCCCGAGCCGCCCCTGCTCGGCCAGCCACACCCGCAGCGTCTCGGTCAGCCGCTGCCGCGAGCCCGGCGACAGCTCGGCCAGCGGCGCCAGCCGGTCGGCGGCGAGCTCGCGCGGCCAGCCGCGGATCGCTGCGCAGCAGCAGCTCGCCGGCGCGCTCGCGCGCCGCCGACCAGCGCCGGCCGGCTCGTCGGCCAGCTCGAGCGCCGCCGCGCGCGCGGGCGAAGCTGACCGGCGCCTGCGGTCCAGTCGACGGTCGTCCCCAGCCCCGCCGCGCGCCCCGGCGCCGACCACCGCCCGCTCGATCGCCGCCCGCTGCCCGGGGCCGTCGGGGTCGGGGACGAGCGCGCAGGTGAGCTCGCCGATCGCCTCGCTGATCGCGCCGGCGGGCAGCCGGGACGCCGCGGCGTCGCGCTGCTCGCCGCCGATCGCCACGCACGGCCAGCGTCCGCGGCAGCGGCCAGCCGGCGTCGTCGGCCGCCGCCTCGACCGCCTCGGGGTCGGCCGGCGGCTCGCGGACCAGCATCCGCACCAGCCGCCGGCGGCGCAGCTCGGCCTCGCTGGCGGCGGCCGACTGCTCGAGCGCGTAGCCCTCGGCCGACTCGGCCGACAGCACGTCGATGTAGGCGAAGATCGACTCGGCCAGCAGGTACAGCGTGTCGGGCTCGAGCCCGGCCGCGACGCCCGGCGGCGGCGAACCGCCGCCACGCCACCCGGGCGCCGATCCGGTAGGCGCTGAGCAGCGACTCGAGGCTGCGCCCGGCGCGCATCTCGCCGCGGCCCGAGCGCCGAGTACACGTCGGGGCGCTGCGACCGGGCCGCCCGGCCTCGATCTCGGCCAGGAAGTGGCGCAGCGCCTCCTGCACGCCGGCCCGGATCCCCTCGCCGAACGGCCCCTCGAGCGGCCGCGCGTAGGCCGGGACCGTGCGCGACCGCCTCGATCATCTCGTCGGCGACGTCGTCGAGCGCCGGCCGCAGGACCGTCGGCGATCTCCGGCGGAAGCTCGTGCCAGGGCTGGTCGGCCATGCTTTCATAGCCAGAAGCTATAAGTTCTCGGCGCCGATGCGTCGTGCTACGGTAGGAGAAACTTGCGCCGACTGCAACGTATCCTCTGCTGTCACGCGATGACCCGCACCCACAAGATCGTCAACCTGATCGGCGTGCCGCTGCCGCTCGTCGGCCTGGTCGTCGCGATCGTGCTGCTGTGGAACCGGGCGATCGGCCCGCTCGAGCTGGCGCTGCTGGTCGGCCTCTACGTGGTCACCGCGCTCGGCGTCACGCTCGGCTACCACCGGATGTTCACCCACCGCGCGTTCGAGTCCTCGCGCGCGTTCCGCGCGATCATCGCGGTGCTGGGCTCGATGGCGGTCGAGGGCTCGGTCATCACCTGGGTCGCCGACCACCGCAAGCACCACGCGTTCACCGACCAGGACGGCGACCCGCACTCGCCGCACCTCAGCGGGCCCGGGCTTCTCGGGCGGGGTCAAGGGCCTGTGGCACGCCCACATCGGCTGGCTGTTCGAGATCGGTCGGCACCGCCGAGCGCGAGCGCTTCGCGCCCGACCTGGTCAAGGACCGCGTCGTCCGCGCGTCGACAAGCTGTTCTGGGTCTGGGTGGTGCTCGGCTTCGTGATCCCGTTCGCGCTCGGCTGGATCGTCGGCGGCGGCCTCGGGACGGCGCTGACCGCGCTGCTGTGGGGCGGCTTCGTGCGGGTGTTCCTGCTGCACCACGTGACCTGGTCGATCAACTCGGTGTGCCACTTCTTCGGCCGCAAGCGGTTCGACGTCGAGGACGAGTCGCGCAACGTGTTCTGGCTGGCGCCGCTGTCGATGGGCGAGGCCTGGCACCACAACCACCACGCCTTCCCCACCTCGGCCTTCCACGGCCTGCGCTTCTGGGAGCGCATGGCCGACCCCACCGGGCTGGTGATCGCGCTGCTCGAGAAGCTCGGGCTGGTCTGGAACGTGGTCCGGGTCAGCCCCGACCGCCAGGCGGCCAAGACGCTGCCGACCGCGCCGCGCAGGCGCGCCGAGCGCTGGCCCGAGCCGGCTGCGCGTCGCGGCGCCTGAGCCGGCGTCCGCGCGCCGGCCTCAGGCGGCTCTCGAGCGGGCCCATCGTCAGCCCGGCGTCGTCGAGCAGCTTCCAGTAGCTCTCGGCGTCCTCGCGCGGCCCGCTCCAGACGATCGCGCAGCCGGTGTTGTGGATCCGGTCGGCGATCCGGTAGCCGTCGGCCAGCGTCACCCCGGGCACGACGCGCGCGAGCGTCTCGGCCACGTGGTCGAACGTGTTGTGGTCGTCGTTGAGGACGACCACTCGCCAGTGTCCCCCGAGGCCGCTCCCCGGGCCGCCAGGCGCGTACGGGGCAACTCGACCGTCTGCGACATCCTGCGCCAGCATACCGCCGGAGCTCGCGGGCAGCGATCTCGACGCGGGCGGCTACCGGCGTCGCGCTTGCGCCAGTAGCGCTCGTAGCCGGCGTACAGCTGCTCGGCCGGCGCCGCCTGCTGGTAGGTCGCGGCCAGCTCGGGGCCGCCGTCGCGCTGCGATCTGCGCCGTGGACGACGGCGATGAACTGCTCCTCGGTCGGCGTCGCGCGCCAGCTCCGCCCACTCGTCGAGGCGGGCGCCGAGCTCGTCGAGCTGGCCGTCGACGTCCTCGCTGGCGCCGAAGTGGGTCATCGCCAGCCGCTCGCGGCCGCCACGCGCGGATCGTGCGCGATCGACTCGTGCCAGGCCTCGACGTCGATGTCGGGCGGCGGCGTCGGCGGGATCGTCATCGATGTCACGGCGTGATCCGCACGCCGCCGACGTCGCCGACGAACGCGGTGCCGTCGTGCAGGTAGGAGACGTGATGCGAGGCGTGGCCGGGGGTGTAGGCGACCTCGAAGCGGCCAGCCGCGCAACCGCTCGCCGCCGCGCAGCACGTTCAGGTTCGCCTCCGGCACCGGCAGCATCTCGCCCCACAGGCGGTCCATGTCGTCGCCGTACAGCCGCGTGGCGCTCTCGTACCAGCCGCGACGGGTCGATCATGTGCGCGCGCCGCGCTCGTGCACGTAGACCTCGAGGTCGGGCCAGCGCTCGACCAGCGAGCCGCTGGCGCCGGCGTGGTCGAGGTGGATGTGGGTCAGCAGCAGCGCCCGCGGCCGCTGTCGCCGAGCGCGTCGAGCAGCGCCGGCAGGCACGAGACGGCCCGGGGTCGACCAGCACGTCGCCGACCTGCCAGCAGCCGATCACGCGCTCGCGACCGAGGTGCATGAGATCGATCACGCGCACGACCGGAAGCGAGTCGGAGCTACTTCGAGGACGTGCGATTTGCGGCCTGCGAGGCCGGCGGGATCACCGGGTTCGACCGCCGCGGCGGGGTCTTCGGCTCCGCAGGCGTCTGCTGCTCCGCAGTCTCCGGCGGGTCGGCGGCGTCGTCGGGCTCCTCGTAGATCCCGCCCATGTCCAGGGGGCTGAAGGCGACGGTGGCCTCGACGTCCTCCTCGAGCTCGTCCTCGGCCGCCAGGTTGTCGGCGGTCTCCTCAGTGATCTCCTCGGCGGACTCGGGCGCGACGTGCGGGGCCGCGACCACCTCCTCGCTGGCCGCCTCCGCTATGGCCCCGTCGTCCTCGAAGACCGGCGCGTCGCGCACCGACGGCGCGGGCTCGTCGGCGGCGATCGACGCCTCGGTGACCGAGGCCTCGTCGTCAAATGGAGTCGTCTCGGCCGGGGGGAACCGCTCGGCGGCGGTCTCGGCCAGGGCCAGCAGCTGGCTGGGCAAGATCCGCGGCGTCGTCGACGATCCGGTGGCGCTCGATCCAGATCCGGTCGGTGTCGGCGTCGAGGTCCTTGACCCGCTGCTGGCGGCGGCGGCGATCTCGGCCGCCTCGACCCGCGCCTGCTCGAGCCGGTCCTCGGCCTCGCCGACGCGACTGGGCGGTGATCTGCTCGGCGGTCTCGTGCGCGCGCTGCAGGATCCCCGAGATCTGCTCCCCGACCCGCTCCAGCGCCCGGCGGACCGCCGCCTCCGGCGAGCGGGTGGCCTGCAGCTCGGCCACCAGCTGGCTGGTCTGCTGCACGTAGGCGTCGACCGCCATCCGGTCATAGCCGCGCAGGGCGGTTGGGAAGTCGGCGTTCACGACCGCCAGCGGGTCGTCGGGCAGCGTCTCAAGCGGAGCGGTGATCTCCTGGATGATCGCGTGCTCCGTCGCGGCTGAGCTCTGATCAGGCATCGGGTGATCTCCGGTAATTGTCGCAGGTGCCTCGGTCGCTCCTGATCCGTCGCAGACGTCGGTCGCTCCCGGACTCATACAATGGCAGCCCGATGCCGGAGACGCCCTCTCCTCGCCTGCCCGAGCGCGATCGGCCGTGGATGATGCGCACCTACGCCGGGCATTCCGACGCCAAGCGCTCCAACGAGCTCTACCGGCGCAACCTGGAGAAGGGCCAGACCGGGCTCTCGGTCGCCTTCGACCTGCCCACCCAGACCGGCTATGACCCCGACCACGAGCTGGCCCGCGGCGAGGTGGGCAAGGTCGGCGTCTCGATCGCCCACGAGGGCGACATGCGGACGCTGCTGGACGGCATCCCGCTGGATCAGATGAACACCTCGATGACGATCAACGCCACCGCCGCCTGGCTGCTGGCGCTGTACATCGTCGCCGCCGAGGAGCAGGGATCGCGGCCAGAGCAGCTCCAGGGCACCACCCAGAACGACATCCTCAAGGAGTACCTGAGCCGCGGCACCTACGCCTTCCCGCCCGGCCCCAGCATGCGGCTGATCGCCGACACGATCGCCTACACCGTCGAGCACGTCCCCAAGTGGAACCCGATCAACATCTGCTCCTACCACCTGCAGGAGGCGGGCGCCACCCCGGTGCAGGAGATCGCCTACGCGATGAGCAACGCGATCGCCGTGCTCGACGCGGTCCGCGAGCGGGTGCCCGAGGACCTGATGGGCGACGTGTTCGGGCGGATCTCGTTCTTCGTCAACGCCGGCGTGCGGTTCGTCGAGGAGCACGCCAAGCTGCGCGCCATGGCCCAGCTGTGGGACGAGCTCGGCCGCGACCGCTACGGCGTCCAGGACGAGAAGCACCGCCGCTTTCGCTACGGCGTGCAGGTCAACTCGCTGGGGCTGACCGAGGCCCAGCCGGAGAACAACGTCTACCGGATCGCGCTCGAGGCGCTGGCGGTGACGCTCGGCCGCGGCGCCCGCGCCCGCGCGATCCAGCTGCCGGCCTGGAACGAGGCGCTCGGCCTGCCGCGGCCCTGGGATCAGCAGTGGTCGCTGCGGCTGCAGCAGATGCTGGCCTACGAGACCGACCTGCTCGAGTACCCCGACATCTTCGAGGGCTCGAAGGTGATGGAGGGCCTGGTCGCCGAGCTGGTCACGGGCGCCCGCGAGGAGATGGCGCGGGTGGCCGAGCTCGGCGGCGCGGTCGAGGCGGTCGACTACATGAAGTCCGCGCTGGTCGAGTCCCACCGCGAGCGCTGGCGGCGGATCGAGTCCGGCGAGCTGACCGTCGTCGGCATGAACCGCTTCACCAGCACCGAGCCCTCGCCGCTGACCGCCGACGCCGACGGCGGGATCCTGGTCGTCGACCCGGAGGTCGAGGCCGAGCGGCGCGAAGCGCTGGAGCGCTGGCGCGCCGAGCGCGACCAGACGGCGGTGGACAAGGCCCTGGCCGAGCTGGCCCGGGTGGCCAGGGACGACAGCGAGAACATCATGCCGGCGACGATCGCCGCCGCCCGCGCCGGCGCCACCACCGGCGAGTGGGCCCAGACGCTGCGCGACGTGTTCGGCGAGTACCGCGCCCCGACCGGCGTCGGCGAGGCCGCCGCCGTGTCCAGCGAGGACGATCTCCGAGCTGCGCGACGAGGTCGAGCGCGTCAGCGAGGCGCTCGGCCGGCGGCTCAAGTTCCTGGTCGGCAAGCCGGGGCTCGACGGCCACTCCAACGGCGCCGAGCAGATCGCCGTGCGGGCCCGCGACGCCGGCATGGACGTCGTCTACGAGGGGATCCGGCTGACGCCGTCGCAGATCGCCACCTCCGCCGCCCAGGAGGGCGTGCACGTGATCGGGCTGTCGATCCTGTCCGGCTCGCACGCCGAGCTGATCCCGTCGGTCCTGGAGGCGCTGGCCGACGCCGGCGTCGGCGACGTGCCCGGTGGTCGTCGGCGGGATCATCCCCGAGGCCGACGCCGCCGCCCTGCGCGAGGCCGGCGTGGCCGCCGTCTACACGCCCAAGGACTGGGACCTGAACCGGATGATGCGCGACATCATCGGCTTGGTCGCCGCGCAGCTGGAAGACTCGGACGCCGCCCATTTGGCGAGGCTGAACGCCGAGCGGGCGGCAGGTCCGACGGCGTCGACACCGCCGCGCCCGCTTGAGCGGCGGAGCGGCCGCGGACGCAGCTGGGCTCGGCGCGGCCTGCGCGAGCGCGACCTGAGCGCCGCCCCGGCGGTCCTGAACCTGGTCGAGAGCCGCGACCGAGGCCGGCGGACGCAGACGGCCGAGCTGCTGGCCGCCGTCTCCCCGGCGGCCCTCGGCGGCGAGGCTCCGGCGCACATCGTCGGGCGTCACCGGCCCGCCCGGGGTCGGCAAGTCCTCGCTGCTGTCGCGGCTGGTGGCCGAGTGGCGTGCCGCGACCGCTCGGTGGCGGTGCTGGCCGTCGACCCCAGCTCCCGGCGCTCGGGCGGGTCGCTGCTCGGCGACCGGGCCCGGATCGAGCGCGACCCCGGCGACGCGGTCTGTTCATCCGCTCCACCGCCGCCGGCGACCGGCTCGGCGGCCTGGCCCCGGCCACCCGGGCGGCGGCCACGGCGCTGGCGGCCGCCTTCGACGTGGTCGTGATCGAGACCGTCGGCGTCGGCCAGTCCGAGACCGAGGTCGCCGACGTCGCCGACACGGTGGCGGTCGTCGTCCAGCCCGGCTCCGGCGACGTGCTCCAGTTCCTGAAGTCCGGGATCATGGAGATCCCCGACGTGCTGGTCGTGACCAAGGCCGACCTGGGCCGAGTCGCGACCCGCGCGCTGGCCGACCTGCGGGCGGCGCTGCGCGCGCTGGGCTCCACCGGCACCGCCGTGCTGGCGGTCTCCTCGGTGCCTCCGGCAGCGGGATCGCCGAGCTGGTCGACGGCGCTCGACCGCCACCGCGAACAGCTCGACCTGCCGGCGCGGCGGCTGCACAGCCGGCGCATGCACGCGCTCGCCGACTTCGCCGCCGAGCACGGCGAGCGCGGGCTGCGGGCGCTCGGCGGGCGCCGGGAGGCCGAGCGCTGGCTCGACGCGTCAGGACGCCGGGCGCCGACGTCGCGGCGCTCGCGCAGCGGCTCGAGGAGCAGGCGAGTGGCGATCGAGCCGTCGTCGGATCGCTCCCCGCCGACCCGCTGATCGACGGCGCGACCGCGCTGCGGCCGTGGCGCGACTCCGATCTGCAGGCGCTGGTGGCAGCCTGCCAGGACCCCGAGATCGTCGCGCTGGACGCGGGTGCCCGCGCCCGTACGGCGAGGCCGACGGGCGCGCCTACCTGCTCCAGCGCTACGACCTCGCGTTCGCGGGGCTCGCGGCCCCGTTCGCGATCGTCGCCCGCGACGGACGGGACGCTGGCTCGGCTCGATCGCGCTGATGCGGTTCGCCTGGGAGCACCGGCGGGGCGAGGTCGGCTACTGGCTGGCCGCGCGACGCCCGCGGCCAGCGGCCACGCCACCCGCGCGGTGCGGCTGATCTGCGAGTGGGGCTTGCGCACGCTCGGGCTCGAGCGGATCGACCTGCTGGCCGCGACCGGCAACCGTGCCTCCCAGCAGGTCGCCGAGCGCACCGGCTTCACACGCGAGGCGGTGCTGCGCTCCTACATGCGCGTCACCGACGAGCGCCAGGACATGGTCGCCTTCGGCCTGCTGCTCTAAACAGGTCGGCGATCCGAGCTGCCTGAGCCAGCCCGGCGATCCGTGGAACGCCGGCCACCGCGACTCACCGCGGCGAGGCCAGCGACGCCAGCCGCCAGCCGTGCTTGGTCTCGATCAGCTGCGATCGACTCCAGCGCCGCCTGCTGGCCGGTCGCCGAGGCCAGCACGACCGCCGACGCCGTCGAGCCCTTGACGCTGACCTTGGACACGCTCAGCGTCGGGTTCTGGACGCTCTCGACGAACAGCTTCATCGCCTGCTGGCAGCTGAGTCCCGGCAGTCGGTCAGGTGCTGCGACCAGCGCGGGCGCCAGGATCTCGGAGCACAGCGTCGCGTAGTCCCGGCTGGCGGTGGCGTGGGCGAACTGTTCCACCTTGGCCTGCACCTGATCGATGGCGCTGGCCCCGCAGCCCGCCAGTGCATATGCAGCGCCTAGGAGCGCAATCGCTCGGGCTGGCCGCATGTGTCGAAGGCTACCCTCTGGGTATGGCTATGGGCATGGTTCGGTTGACTCGAGCCGCTGCGCGACGGCCACGGCCGTCTGATCGGCGACCTGCGGGTGTCGGTCACCGACCGCTGCAACTTCCGCTGCCAGTACTGCATGCCGGCGGAGGGCCTTCCGTGGCTGGAGCGCAGCCGAGATCCTGACCTTCGAGGAGATCGCGCGGCTGGTGGGCGTGTTCGCCTCGATGGGGGTCCGGTCGACGTGCGGCTGACCGGCGGCGAGCCGCTGGTCCGGCGCGATTCCCGCGGCTGGCCGCGATGCTGTCCGAGATCGAGGCCGTCCGAGGATCTCTCGCTCACCACCAACGGCTTCCTGCTCGAGCGCGACGCCGAGCGCCTGGTGGCGCGCGGGATCGACCGCTTCAACGTCTCGGTCGACTCGCTGCAGCGCGACCGCTTCTACGAGCTGACCCGCGCGACGCGCTCGACCAGGTGCTGCGCGGGCTCGAGCTGCTCGCGACCTTCCCCGAGGCCCACCCGATCAAGGTCAACGCGGTGGCGATCCGCGGCTTCACCGAGGCAGGAGGTGCTGCCGTTCGCCGAGCTGGCGCGCCGAACCCCGTACCAGGTCCGCTTCATCGAGTTCATGCCGCTGGACGCCGACCGGCCTGGACGCCGGACCAGGTCCTGACCGGAGCCGAGATCCGGGCGGCGATCGAGGACGGTCTATCCGCTCGAGCCCCTGAGCCGCGCGAGCCCAGCGCGACCGCCCGCGTCTACCGGTTCGCCGACGGCCAGGGCCGGATCGGCTTCATCAACCCGGTCTCGGAGCCGTTCTGCGCCGACTGCAACCGCGTCCGGCTGACCGCCGACGGCCGCCTGCGCACCTGCCTGTTCTCGCTCAACGAGACCGACCTGCGCGGGCCGCTGCGCGACGGCGCCGACGACGACGAGCTCGAGGAGATCATCCGGGCCGCCGTGTGGCGCAAGGAGCTCAAGCACCACGTCGGCGAGCCGGGCTTCATCCAGCCGGCGCGGAGCATGTCCGCGATCGGCGGCTGACCGCGGTCTGCGCCCGATTGCCGGCGCTTGACCTGAGCCGCGCGCGCAGTTCACCCGATCGCAACCTTTTCGCAGCATCATCTGAGCGCAAATGCTGCTGCTGATGCTGTTCGCGCTGATCGCGGGCGCCGGGACGGCGATCACGCCGTGCGTGCTGCCGGTCGTTCCCGGCGCTGCTGTCGGCCAGCGCCGCCGGCGGCCGCCGCCGCCCGCTGGGGATCGTGCTCGGCCTGGCGATCACGTTCACGATCGCGATCGTCGCGCTGGCCCAGCTGGTCAAGGGCGTCGGCCTGGCCAGCGGCGCGGCGCGGACGCTGGCGATCGTGGTGCTGATCGGCTTCGGCCTCGTGCTGCTGATCCCCGAGCTGGCCGAGCGCATCCAGGCGCCGCTCTCCCGGCTGGCCCGCTTCGGCCCCAAGACCCGCGGCGACGGGTTCTGGTCCGGGCTCGGCGGTCGGCGGCGCGCTGGGGTTCGTGTGCGCGCCCTGCGCCGGCCCGATCCTGGCCGCCGTCACCTCGGTCAGCGCCTCGAGCGGCGCCACCGCCGCAGGTCGTGCTGGTCGCGCTGTCCTACGCCGTCGGGCTCAGCGCCGTGATGCTGCTGTACGCGCTCGGGGGCCGCGCCGTCCTCGACCGCGTGCGCCGGCGCGCCCGCGGCCACGTCGTCGAGCGCACGCTCGGCGTCGTGCTGCTGCGTCACCGGCGTGGTGATGGCCACCAACCTCGACGTCCGCTTCGAGGAGGCGCTGGCCAAGGACACGAGCCTGCCGGCGATCCTCGTCGACCCGACGCGCGGCGCTGGAGAACTCGAACGCGGTCCAGAACCGGCTCGCCTCGCTGCGGCCGCCGTCGCGGTTCGCCGCGCGCCAGCGCGAGGCGTCGGCCACGCCGGTCGCCACCCGCGGTCGGCGTCTCGATCCCCGGCGTCAAGACCCCGTCGCTGCCCAAGCTCGGGCGCCGCGCCCGACTTCACCAACACCCAGCGGTGGTTCAACACCCCCGGCGGCCGGCCGCTGACGCATCGCCGGCCTGCGCGGCCACGTGGTGCTGGTCGACTTCTGGACCTACACCTGCATCAACTGCATCCGCACGCTGCCGTTCCTCAAGGGCCTGTACGCCACCTATCACCGCTACGGCCTCGACATCGTCGGCGTCGAGACGCCGGAGTTCACGTTCGAGCAGGAGGCGAGCAACGTCGCAGCAGGCGATCCACTCCGACGGGCTGCGCTACCCGGTGGTCCAGGACAACCGCTACGGCACCTGGAACGCCTACCAGAACCAGTACTGGCCGGCCGAGTACCTGATCGACGCCAACGGCCAGGTCCGCCACACCCAGTTCGGCGAGGGCGACTACAAGCAGGACGAGGCCGCGGTGCGGGAGCTGCTCTACGAGGCCGGCGCCCGCAACCTGCCGCCGCCGATGACCGCCCACGCGATCATGCCCTCCAGCGGGCTGGAGACGCCCGAGACCTACCTGAACCCCCAGCGCGCCCAGGGCTTCGCCCAGCCGCTGAAGTCCGGGACCCACTCCTACCCGGGCGTCTCGAGCCTCCAGCTCAACGAGTTCGCGCCTCACGGGCACCTGGAACGTCAGCTCCCAGTCGGCCACGCCGGCGTCAAGCGGCGCCACGATCACGGGCGGCTTCCAGGCCGCCCACGTCTACCTGGTGATGACCTCGGCCGGCAACTGCCCCGCACCGGTCCGGGTGCTGCTCGACGGCCAGCCGATCTCGGCCGCCGACTCCGGGGCCGACGTGCACGACGGCCTGGTCACGGTCAAGGGCCAGCGGCTGTACTCGCTGGTCTCGCTGCCCGCCGCCCAGCCGCACGACTTCACGCTCCATGATCCCGCCCGGGGTCAGCGCCTACGACTTCACGTTCGGGTAGGCGGCGGGGGCAGCGGGCTCGGGTAGACGGTAGCCGGGATCGGGAAAGGCAGCCAGGAAGAGGAAACGACCGCCCTGGGCCGCCGGCGAGCGGCACGCCGCCGCCGTCCATCGGTCGACTGGGGTGTCACCACGATATGGAGGGTGTCCTGAAATACGCCGCGATTTCAGTCCTCACGGGCGACCGACTGCGCCCGGCCCGACCGCTGTCGCGTAAGACATCCGGCCATCGTCGGGCCCCCGGCCGACCAGACCCAGCCGGCAGTACAAACCCGTCAAGTCTGGCGGGCAAGAGCTGCCAGCCGCGGGTCGGCGCAACGACTCCCTCCTCAGACCGAGCGCGCCGCGGAATGAACCGCACACGCCCCTCGGCCGCCGGCGAGCAGTCAGCGCCGCAATCTCCCGGTCGACTGGCGCCCGAGCCGCAGCCGAATTCCGGCGGAGTCACGGGCCCGTCAGGCGCCTCCCCGGCGCGCGCGGAGAATCCCCTCGGCACGCTCCAGGTCCTCAGGCGAATTGACGTTGAAGAGCACCTGCGGGTCCATCTCCAGGCGGCGCGGCTCGAGCGCCGCCACCACCTCCCGCACCGGCGCGCGCGCCCTCGGCAGCCGCCGGCTCGAAGCAGCGCCAGGGCCGCCGGCTCGATAGCGAGCCAGCAGCGGCTCCAGGCCTCCCGCCCGCTCCGCCGCGACCGCCACCACCGCCGGCGCGCCGCCGGCGTCGGCGTCGGCCAGCGCCGACACCGCCGCCGGGGTCACGAAACGGCATATCGGCGGCGCAGACCAGCACCGGCCGGCGGCGCCGCCCGGCGCAGCGCCTCGACGATCCCGACCAGCGGGTGGTGCGGCTCGGCGGGCTCGGTCCAGATCTCGACGCCGTCAGCGTCGGCAGCGCCGGCAGCGCCGTTCCCGGCTTGGCGACCACGCGCACCTCGGCGAGAACCGCCCGCAGGGCCAGGACCGCATAGCTGATCAGGGGCCGTCCGGCCAGCGAGACGATCGCCTTGTCGCCGCCGATCCGCCGTCCCTGCCCGCCGGCCAGCACCACCCCGACCGGCTGGTTGCAAACGCTCGTTCACGGTCGCGAGCATAGGCCTGGTCCACGTCTCGCCACCGCGTCCTAGAATCAACGCGATGGAGGGCTCAACCGAGGTACGCAGCTGGCTGCGCTGCTACCGCTGCTGGTCTCAGAACCTCGAAGTGCAGGTCCATTACGAGGGGATCCACCGGATCGACCCTGAGAGCGGCGAGCGCGGCGAGGTGGTCGACGAGATGCAGGAGGCCGTCGTGCAGTGCCTGGAGTGCATGCACGATCAGCCCCATCTCGGCTTCCACAACGGCCGGGTGGAGCCGATCGAGGACCGCTGGGAGCGGATGATCGCCGGCACCCCGTGGGTGGCCTCGTGCACCGTCACCGTCGACGCCGACGACGTCGAGACGTGCTCGGGCCCGGAGGCCGGCGACGCCCTCTCCTACGCCGCGTTCGGCGACCACGGGACGCGGGAGTTCTTCACCCACGTGCGCTTTCACAAGCACGACGAGGACCGGATCGTCGTCCACCTGCTGGTCGAGCTCTACTCGCGCTCGGCCGAGGAGGCCACCGAGGTGCTCGAGGAGGCCGCCCGCGGCCAGCTGGCGATCACGTCGCTGGCCGAGGAGTCGCGGCCGCCCGCCTCGACGGGCGACGATCAGCACTAGGGCGCGGGCTCGGCGGCCGCCTCGACAGCGACGATCCGCACTACGGCGCGGCCTCGGCGGCCGTTCCCGCGCCCGCCGGCGCCTCCTGGCGGCGCCCTCGCCGTTGCAGCCAGGCGGGGGTCCGGCCCCACCGGTCCAGGCCTCTTCGACGATCAGGGCCAGCGCCACCGGCACCGTCGCCGGCAGCTCGTTGAACACGAAGAACAGCAGATCAAAGGCGCCCGCCAGCACCAGCGTCAGCAGCGCCGTCCCCCACTGTCGACGGCGGTTGCCGGCCAGCACGGCGCCCAGCAGCGCGGCCACGAACAGATCGCCGTAGCCCAGCGAGATCGAGCCGAACAGCTCGCTCTGGAGCTGGGGCAGCCCGCTGCCGGGCAGCGGCCCGCGCTCACCAGCGCGTTGTTGGGCGTCTGCAGCAGGTCTGAGAGGACCAGCCAGGTGTCGGCGGCGGCCATGGCCATGATCCCCAGCTTCAGCCACCCCGGCGGCGTAACGCCGGCCAGCAGCACGCCGAGGGTGACGCAGCTGAGCGCCGACAGCAGCGCCGCCGCGCCCTCGCCGGCGAGCGTCGTCCGCGACCCCCAGGCCAGCACGAACAGCGGGATGGCCACCAGCGCCAGCCACGGCCGCGATCCGCGCGCCGCCCACCCCAGCGCGGCCGCGGCCAGCAGCGGCACGGCGATCAGCGCCAGCCAGGTCAGCCCGGTGGCCGTGCCCGACACGTAGCGGATGGCGAAGATCACCCCCACGATCGAGGCGATCGGGATCACCGCCCAGACCGGGCCGCGCACGCGCTCGAGCTGGGGAATCTTCGGAGCCGCGCGCGGGGCCGCGACTACGCCGGCCTGCACGGCCAGCATCACGGCATCGGAGGGTATGAAGGCGAGCGCCACCCCTTCAGGGTACGCCCGACATTCAGCTGGCGATCAAGCCAACCGTGACGTTTGCGAAGCTGGGAACTCTTAGGAAACGGTCAGCGGCCCAGCCGCTGCTCGAGCCCGTCGAGCTGCTCGCGCAGCTCTTCGGGCAGCTTGTCGCCGAATTCGGCGAAGTGCTCCTTGATCTGCGGCAGCTGCAGCTGCCAGCCTTCGGTGTCGACCTCCAGCAGCTTGGCCATCGTGCCTCGTCGACGTCGAGATCGGTGGTGTCGATCCCGCCCTCGCCGGTCGGCGGCACCAGCCCGATCGCGCTGTCGACCGCCTTGGCGTTGCCGGCCACGCGGCCGAAGATCCAGGCCAGGACGCGCGAGTTCTCGCCGAAGCCGGGCCACAGGAACTTGCCGTCGTCGCCCTTGCGGAACCAGTTGACGTAGAAGACCCGCGGCAACTTGGCTCCCTTGCGCTCGCCGATCCGCAGCCAGTGGCCGAAGTAGTCACCCATGTGGTAGCCGCAGAACGGCAGCATCGCCATCGGGTCAAAGCGCAGCTTGCCGACCTCGCCGGCCTGGGCGGCGGTCGTCTCCGAGGACATGATCGAGCCCAGGAACGTCCCGTGCTCCCAGTCGCGCGCCTCGAATACCAGCGGCACGACGGTGGCGCGGCGGCCGCCGAGCATGATCGCTGAGATCGGCACTCCCTTGGGGTCCTCCCACTCCGGGGCGATCGACGGGCACTGGGCGGCGGGCACGGTGAAGCGGGCATTGGGATGGGCAGCCGTGGTGTCGGAGTCCGGCGTCCAGTCGTTGCCCTGCCAGTCGATGGCGTGCGCGGGCGGCTCGCCGGTCAGCCCCTCCCACCAGATGTCGCCGTCGTCGGTCTTGGCGCAGTTGGTGAAGACGGTGTCGTGGCCGACCATCTCGATCGCGTTGGGGTTGGTCCGTGCGCCCGTGCCCGGGGCGACGCCGAAGAAGCCGGACTCGGGGTTGACGGCGTACAGCTGGCCGTCCTCGCCGAACTTCATCCAGGCGATGTCGTCGCCGATGGTCTCGACCTTCCAGCCCGGCAGGGTCGGGATCATCATCGCCAGATTGGTCTTGCCGCACGCGCTGGGGAACGCGCCGGCGATGTACTTCTCCTCGCCCTCCGGGGACGTCAGCTTGAGGATCAGCATGTGCTCGGCCATCCACCCCTCGTCGCGGGCCATGACCGAGGCGATCCGCAGCGCGAAGCACTTCTTGCCCAGCAGCGCGTTGCCGCCGTAGCCGGATCCGAATGACCAGATCTCCCGCGTCTCCGGGTAGTGGACGATGTACTTGTTGTCGGCGTTACAGGGCCACGGCACGTCCTGGGCCCCGTCCACCAGCGGCGCCCCCACCGAATGCAGGCAGGGGACGAAGTCGCCGTCCTCGCCCAGCACGTCGAGCGCCGGCTGACCCATCCGGGTCATGATCCGCATCGAGACCGCGACGTAGGGCGAGTCGGTCAGCTGCACGCCGATGTAGGAGATCGGCGAGCCCAGCGGACCCATCGAGAACGGCACCACGTACATCGTCCGGCCCCGCATCGAGCCCTTGAACAGGTCCTTGAGCATGTCCCGCATCTCTGCGGGATCGCGCCAGTTGTTGGTCGGCCCGGCATCGGACTCGCGCTCCGAGCAGATGAACGTCCGGTCCTCGACGCGCGCCACGTCGGCCGGATCCGACAGGGCCAGGTACGAGTTGGGCCGCTTGGCGTCCGATAGGCGCTCGAACGTGCCCGCATCGATCAGCAGCTGAGCGAGCTGGTCGTACTCCTCCGCCGAGCCGTCGCACCAGTGGATGTCGTCGGGCTGGGTGAGCGCCGCGACCTCCTCTACCCACGCCCGCAGGCCGGCGTGCTTCGTGGTCGCTTGGTGCTTCGGTGCGGTATGGGCCATGTGTCTGAGGCACTCCTTGGGCAGTGTCGGTGGCGATGAGGAAGCGTACCCGGGCGCGGCACAAGGTGCTCACAAAGTGGTCGGCCGTCGTACCCGCGCTGACCGTTTGCCCGCGCTGATGGGTCAACGCGCCGCCCGGTGGGACGGCCGGATACGTCAGTCGGGCTGGCCGGCCTGCGCGTCGCGGACCGGGCCGACGGCCGCCGCGGCCGGCTCGCCGGGGTGCTTGCGCGGCACCAGCACCAGGCGCTTGAACTCGGCCACCAGGACCCCGTCCTGGTTGAGCACGCGGGTGTGAACCCGCACCGTGCCGCGGTCGGGCTTGGACCGCGACGGCGTGACCTCAAGCACCTCGGACTCGCAGAACAGCGTGTCGCCGTGGAACACCGGCGCCGGATGGCTGAGCTCCTCGGTGGCCAGGTTGGCGATCGCCTTGCCGCTGACGTCGGAGACGCTCATGCCCAGCGCCAGCGAGTAGACCAGCGGCCCCACCACGACGTTGCGCCCCTGCTGGGACTGCTTGGCGTAGACGTCGTTGAGGTGCAGCGGGTGGTGGTTCATGGTGATCAGGCAGAACAGGTGATCGTCGGACTCGGTCACCGTCTTGGCGGGCCAGTGCTTGTACACGGCGCCGACCTCGAACTCCTCGAGGTAGCGCCCGTACGGATGGGCGCCGCTGGCCTCGCGCGCCGCCTGGTCAGTCTCGATCTCCGGCATGTCGGTTTACTCCTGCATCGATGTCGAAAGCATGCCCAGAGCATGCCATTCCGCGCTGGGTGCCTGCCTCCCGATAGCTTCTAAAGCCCACCAACCAGGAGATTTGACGTGCGAAACCCCCGCGATTTCGGAAAGCCGCTGGCCATCGGCGCCCCCGAGCCGATCGCTCGAGATCCCCTTCAAGCCCTCGCGGATGATCCACTTTCTTGACTTCTCCAACGAGAAGATGGTGGCCAAGGTGCCCGACATCGCCCCGACCGTCGACATCCTGCTCGGCAACCTCGAGGACGCGGTCCCGGTCGATCGCAAGGAGGCCGCCCGCGAGGGCCTGGTCCGCGTCGGCCAGGAGATGGAGCTCGGCGAGACCGCAGCTGTGGACGCGGGTCAACAGCCTCGAGTCGCCCTGGGTGCTCGACGACTCTGACCCCGATCGTCTCCGAGATCGGCGACAAGCTCGACGTGATGATGATCCCCAAGGTCGAGGGGCCGTGGGACATCCACTACGTCGACCGCCTGCTGGCCCAGCTCGAGGCCAGCGCCGGGCTCGAGCGGCCGATCCTGATCCACGCGATCCTCGAGACCGGCCTCGGCGTGGTCAACCTGGAGGAGATCGCCACCGCCAGCCCGCGCATGCAGGGCATGAGCTTCGGGCCCGGCCGACCTGGCCGCCTCGCGGCGGATGAAGACCACCCGCGTCGGCGGCGGCCACCCCGGCTACCGGGTGATCAACGACCCCGACCCCGACGACCCCGACGCCCCCCGGCCCGACCGCCCAGCAGGATCCGTGGCACTACTCGATCGCGCGCATGGTCGACGCCTGCACCTCGGCCGGGATCCTCCCCTTCTACGGCCCCTACGGCGACATCCGGGACGTCGAGGGCTGCGAGGCCCAGTTCCGCGCCGCGTTCCTGCTCGGCTGCGTCGGCGCCTGGTCGCTGCATCCCGGTCCAGATCGAGATCGCCAAGAAGGTGTTCAGCCCGGCGCCCGACGAGGTGCTGTTCGCCAAGAAGGTGCTGGAGGCGATCCCCGACGGGCGCGGCGTGCACATGATCGACGGCAAGATGCAGGACGACGCCACCTGGAAGCAGTGCAAGGTGATGGTCGAGCTGGCCGAGATGCTGGCCGAGAAGGACCCCGATCTGGCCGAGGCCTACGGTTTCGCCCGGGCCACCGCGTAGGCTGAGTAGGCGATGCGCATCTCCGCCAAAGCCGATTACGCCGTCCGCGCGGTGGTCGAGCTCGCCGCCGCCGACGGCGAGAAGCCGGTCAAGGCCGAGCGGATCGCCACCGCCCAGGACATCCCGCTGAACTTCCTGGAGAACATCCTCGGCGAGCTGCGCCACGCCGGCGTGGTCCGCAGCCACCGCGGCGCCGAGGGCGGCTTCCGCCTGGCCAAGCCGGCCGAGGAGGTCACCGTGGCCGACGTCATCCGCGCGGTCGAGGGGCCCCTGGCCAGCGTCCGCGGGCGGCCCGCCCGAGGACGCCAACTACGCCGGCGCCGCCGCCGCCCTGCCGCGGGTGTGGATCGCCGTGCGGGCCAACCTGCGCCGGGTGGTCGAGACGGTGACGATCGCCGACATCGCCGCCGACAAGCTTCCCGCCGGCGTCGACGAGCTGACCGAGGACCCGGGGGCCTGGGTCACGCGCTGACCAGGCGCGGCCGCGGCCGGCGCAGTGGCGGCCGGGCACCGACCCACTCCTCGCTCACCTCGCGCAGCACGCCGAGCATCGCCACCGCCGCCGGTGACCGGTAGCCGGCCGGGAGCACGGCGCCGATGGGACGCGGCGGCGGCGGCGGGTCGATCAGCCGGATGGCGACGTCCTCGCGCGCGCTCCGGCTGACCATGTCCGGGATCAGCGCCAGGCCCACCCCGGCGGCGACGAACCCGAGGATCGCCGAGTAGTCGTCGTTCTGGAAGGCCAGCCGCGGCTCGAACCCGGCGGCGTGGCAGGCGCGCAGGAACAGCCGCGAGTCCGGGCAGGAGTCGGTGGTGGCCAGCATCCACGATTCCGCGGCCAGGCTGCGCAGCTCGATCGCCGCGGCGTCGGCCGAGGGATGGCCGGCGGGCAGCGCGACGTACATGGGGTCGTCGAACAGGTGCACCGGTCTCCAGGTCGGAGTGGTCGACCAGGCCGCCTCGGGCCCGCCGTCGAACATCTCGTCGTTCATCGGCGCGTGCGACAGGATCAGGTCGAACTCCACCGGCCCGCAGCCGCGGCACCGTCTCCTCCGGGTCGGCCATGGCGATGCTCGAGCTCCACCGCCGGATAGCGCTCGCGAAAGCGGGCCACCGCGATCGGGAACACCGACGCCGCCGCCGAGGCGAAGGTGGCCAGACGCAACGTCCCGCCCTCCAGCCCGGCCAGCGCCTGCAGCTCGGTCTCGGCGTCGGCCAGCCGGGCCAGGATCGCCTCGCCGCGCTCCACCAGCAGCCGCCCGGCGTCGGTCAGCACCGCCCCGGCGGGCACCCTGCGCACCAGCACGGCCCCGACCTCGGCCTCGAGCGTGGCGATCTGGCGCGAGACGGCCGGCTGGGTGTAGCCCAGCGCGGCCGCGGCCGCGGAGAACGAGCCGTGGCGTGCGACCTCGCACAGCACTCGCAAACGGCGGCTGTCGAGCATGTCTAAAAGTTATACCCCATCCAGCAAACCCCTATTTGCTTTTATGCCGAGCCGGGTTCATCTTCTATGGCAGGAGGAACGAGATGACCACACACATCGCTCAGATCACCATCCGCCCCGCCTATGCCGACGACTACGACGCGCTGGCCCGGCTGGCCGCGCTCGACAGCGCCCAGGGCGTGCCGCACCGACCGCTGCTGATCGCCGAGGTCGACGGGATCCTGCGGGCCGCGCTGTCGCTGCGCGACGGTATCGCAGATCTCCGATCCCTTCTTTCCATCGGCGCAGCTGCTGACGCTGCTACGCGCCCACGCCGCCGCCGACCGCCCTACGCGGTCTCGGGGCTCTCGGCTCGCGATTGCGGCCGGCCTACGCTCGCGGCTGACCTCGCCGCGCAGCTCGTTATCGATCGGCACTCCCGCCGGAGGGCGGACGTAGACGATGTCTCCGTCGGCAAGCTCCAGCTCATCCGCCTGAGCGCGGGTCAGCTGCGCTCGCGCGTTTGAGCCGTCGGGCAGTTCGAGCTCGAGGCGCACCTCGAAGCCGAGGTACACCACGCGCCTGACCAAGGCCTCGATGGTGTCGTCGCGCTGGACCGACCGAGATGGACACGTCGTGCGGGCGCACCAGCTTGTGGCCGAGCCGGCTGACCGGTCCCACGAAGCCCATCACGAAGTCGGTGGCCGGGGCGTCGTAGATCTCGCGCGGCGCGCCCACCTGTTCGATGTTGCCGGTGCTCATCACGGCGATCCGGTCGGCGACCTCCATCGCCTCCTCCTGATCGTGGGTGACCAGCACCGTGGTCGTCCCTTCGTCGTCGTGCAGGCGCCGCAGCCACTTGCGCAGCTCGGCCCGCACGATCGCGTCCAGGGCGCCGAACGGCTCGTCGAGCAGCAGCACCTTGGGCTGCACGGCCAGCGCCCGGGCCAGCGCCATCCGCTGGCGCTGGCCGCCCGAGAGCTGTCGAGGGCTGCTGCTGTGCCCACTTGGTCAGGCCGACCAGCTCGAGCAGCTCGTCCACCCGGGCCTGGATCTCGGCCTTGGGCCGCTTGCGGATCTTCAGGCCGAAGGCGACGTTGTCGCGCACGCTCATGTGCGTGAAGGCGGCGTAGTGCTGGAACACGAAGCCGATCCCGCGCTTCTGGGGCCGGACGTTGGAGACGTCCTCGCCGGCGATCATGACCGTGCCGCTGTCGGGCATCTCCAGGCCGGCGATGATCCGCAGCAGCGTCGACTTGCCCGAGCCGCTCGGTCCCAGCAGTGCGGTCAGCGACCCCTCCGGGACCTCCAGTGAAACGTCGTCGAGGGCGGTGAAGTCCCCGAAGCGCTTCGAGATGTCCTGAATGTCGATCCTCATTTCGCTTCATGCCTCCTGGGTGAGAAGAAAGTCATCACGAACAGCACGATCAGCGAGATCACGGCCAGCTCGGTGGCGGCGGCATAGGCGCCGGTGACGGAGTTCGAGCCGAGCTGCGAATCCCGCTGGTAGACGAGCAGCGGAAGGGTCAGGGTCTGGCCGGCCACCAGCGAGGAGACGACCAGGACGGCGCCGATCTCCCCCAGCGCCCGCGCCGTGGACAGGATCACCCCGTAGACGACGCCCCACCGGATCGACGGCAGGGTGATGCGCCAGAATGTCTGCCAGCCCGAGGCGCCCAGCGTCGCCGCCGCCTGCTCCTGCTCGTCGCCGACCTCGGCCAGCACCGGTGCGACCTCGCGGACCACGAACGGCAGCGATACGAACACGGTGGCCAGCGCCATGCCCGGCACCGCGAAGATGATTCTGATCCCCTGATCGGCGAACCAGTGGCCGAACCAGCCGTTCTCGCCGTAGACCAGGGTCAGGGCCAGGCCGATGACCACCGGCGAGACCAGGAACGGCAGGTCGATGAGCGTGTCGAGCACGTAGGCCATGCGGCCCTTGCGGCGGACCAGCACCAGCGCCGCGCCGACCCCGAAGATCGTGTTCAGCGGCACGGCGATCAGCGCCAACAGCAGCGACAACCACAGCGCGCTGATCGCCGCCGGCGTGGTCATCCACGCCCAGGCGACGTCGAAGCCGTGCTCGAAGGTCTTGAAGAACACCACCACCACGGGCAGAACGCAGCAGGATCAGCAGGTACAGCAGCGCGAGTGTGCGCAGCGACCACTGGGCCTTGCGGTTAATGCGCAACGCGGCCTCCCAGCCTGCGCATGATGAACAGGACGACCAGCGACAGCAGGATCAGCACCAGCGACAGCGACGCCGCCGCCTGGGGGGCGTCGGACTCGACGTCGGCGAAGATGACGATGCTGGCGATCTGAACCTTGCCCACGATCAGCACCAGCGAGCCGATCTCCCCGACCGAGCGAGCGAAGGCCAGCGCCGCCCCGGACAGGATCGCCGGGCGCAGCGCCGGCAGCACGACCCGCCGGAAGATCGTCGCGTTGGAGGCGCCCAGCGAGGCGGCGGCCTCCTCGACCTCGCGGTCGAGCTCGAGCAGCACCGGCTGCACCGAGCGCACCACGAACGGCAGCGTCACGAACATCAGCGCCACCAGCACGATCCCGCGCGTGAAGGCGAGGTGCACGCCGAACGGGCTGTCGGGCCCGTAGAGGGCCAGCAGCGTCAGGCCGGCCACGATCGTCGGCAGCGCGAACGGCAGGTCGATCAGCGCGTTGATGAACCGCTTGCCCGGAAACTCGTCGCGGACCAGCACCCAGGCGACGAGCGTGCCCATCACCGCCCCGATCGCCGCCGCCAACAGCGCCGCCACCAGCGTGATCGCCAGCGCCTTGAGCGACAGCGGGTTGGTGACCGACTGCCAGAAGGTCGACGGGCCCTGCGACACCGCCTTGACCACCACCGCGGCCAGCGGGATCAGCACGATCACGCTCAGGTACAGCATGGCCAGGCCCAGTCCCAGGTCAAGCCCGGTACTGCGGCCGCTCCGAAGCCGCCGCCGCGGTCTGGCGGGCGGCGGCCGGAGCCGCCGTGATGGCGTCAGCTGGAGGCAGTGGGCACCCCCGCCGCCTGCTCGATCTTGGTGATCGACCCGCTGGACGGATCGAAGAACTGCGCCTTGACCTTCGTCCAGCCGCCGAGGTAGTTGATCGTGAACAGCTGCGGCGGCGTCGGGAACTTGCTGGTGAACTTGCTCGCCACCGACGCGAGCACCGGGCGATAGCCCTGCTGAGCCCAGATCGTCTGCCCCGCCGGCGACCACTGGTAGGCAAGAAACGCCTTGGCCTGGGTCTGATGCGAGCTCTTGGCGGTCACCGCGATCGGCGTCTCGATCAGGATCGTCTGCTTGGGAATCACGTACTGGATCGCGTCTCCGGCCTTCTCGGCGGCGATGGCGTCGGACTCGTAGTCGAGCAGCACGTCGCCCTTGCCGCTGGTGAACGTCTGCAGCGCCGCGCTGGCGCTCGAATCCTGGACGCTGACGTTCTTGGTCAGCAGCGTCTTGACGTAGGCCAGCGCCTGGGCCGGGGTCTTGCCCTGCTTGAGCTGGGCCCCGTAGGCGGCCAGGATGTTCCAGCGCGCGCTGCCCGAGGTCGACGGGTTCGGGGTGATCACGTCGACGCCCGGCTTGATCAGGTCATCCCAGCCGGTGATGTGCTTGGGGTTGCCCTTGCGGACCACGAACACGACCACCGAGTCGCTGGACATCCCCTTCTCGGGGTTGGCGTCCCAGTCGCTGGAGACGATGTTGTCCTTGACCAGCCGCGTCATGTCGGGAGTGGTCGAGAAGGCGACGACGTCGGCGGGCTGACCGGAGTCCACCGCGCGGCTCTGGGAGCCCGAGGCGCCGAACGACTGGCTGAAGCCGACGCCCTTGCCCGCGGGCGTGGCCGAGAACGCCGAGGTCAGCGCGTCGTAGGCCTTCTTGGGCGTCGAGTAGCCGACCAGCGCGAGCTGGGTCTTCGTCCCACCGCCGCCTGCCGACGACGCACTGCTGGAACCGCCGTTGGTGGCGGTATCCGAGGACCCGCCGCAGGCAGCGATCGCCAGCGCCGCGGCGGCGGCGGTGCCGAGCACAGCGAGCGAGCGCACCCGCGGCAGTTCGAGTCGTCTGGTCATTCAATCCCCTTCAGGACGCAATTACGAGTTTGTCGATTGGATTAGCCCAGATTGCGAGTGTACCCAACTTCGACAGACCAATTTGGTGCAGACGATTGAGACTGATTGAATTACCGGACAGATGGGTCGGTAGCTCAGCAGCACCTGAAACGTCTGGCTCGCTAGGCTCCCGCGCCGCCGATGCGTTTCTTCGAGTACGAGTCGCGGGCGATCGTGGCCAAGGCGGGGATCCCCGTCACCAAGCACGGGTTCGCCAAGACCCCCGAGGAGGCGCGGCGGATCGCCGAGGAGATCGGCGGCCCGGTGGTGATCAAGTCCCAGGTGCTGACCGGCGGGCGGATGAAGGCCGGCGGCGTCCAGTTCGCCGACACCCCCGAGGAGGCGGCAACGCACGCCGAGCACGTGCTCGGGCTGGAGATCAACGGCCACATGCCCCGCGGCGTGCTGGTCGATTCCCGGGCCGAGGTCGAGCACGAGTACTACGCCGGCGTCGTCTGGGACGGGATCCGCAAGCGCCCGGTGACTGCTGTTCTCCGACATGGGCGGGATCGACATCGAGGAGGTCGCCGAGCAGCATCCCGACCACGTCGCCCGCGGCCACTTCTCGCACCCGGACCGAGTTCTCCGACTGGCAGGCCAAGCAGGTGATCGCCTCGCTGGGCATCAGCGGCTCTGCCCTGAACCGGCTGACCCCGATCCTCACCCGCCTGGCCCGGCTGTTCCTGCGCTACGACATGACGCTGGCCGAGATCAACCCGCTGGGAGAGCTCGACGACGGCTCGTTCATCGCGCTCGACGCCCACATGGACATGGAGAACGAGGCCCGGCCGCGCCAGAAGGCGCTGCTGGCCGAGCTCGGCGTCGGCGACGAGGAGACCCGCCAGGCCCGCGAGGCGACGCCGTTCGAGCTCGCCGGCGAGGCGGTCGACGCCCAGGACCATCGCGGCGTGGCCGGCAACGTGACCGAGTTCGACGGCAACCTCGGGCTGGTGATCGGCGCCGGCGGCGG
The DNA here is from genome assembly GCA_963754375.1 of uncultured Solirubrobacterales bacterium. Lineage (GTDB taxonomy): Bacteria > Actinomycetota > Thermoleophilia > Solirubrobacterales > Solirubrobacteraceae > Palsa-465. The sequence continues at coordinate 263,974 of CAVWFX010000004.1, read as the reverse complement.
CTCGCTGACCCTGTTCGACGCCGTCCGCGCCCACGGCGGCGACCCGGCCAACTACTGCGAGATCGGCGGCAATCCGTCGGTAGCCAAGGCCTGCGGGCTGGCCAAGCTGGTGCTGCAGAAGCCCGGCGTGGACAAGATCGCCGTGATGATGTCGATCGTCTCCAACACCCGGGTGGACATCGTCGCCCGCGGCGTGATCAAGGCCTGCCTGGAGCTCGGCTACGACCCGGCCGAGAAGATCGCCATCTTCCGCATCCCCGGCGCCTGGGAGGAGGAGGGCTTCAAGATCCTCGAGCGTTACGGGGTCTCCTACGCCGACCGCTCCGTGTCTTTGAACGAGGCGGCGCGACGGGCAGTCGAGCGGATTCAAGGCCCACCCACCCAAGCTGCTGTATGAGCATCCTCGTCGACGCGAACACCACCTTCATCGTCCAGGGCATCACCGGCCGCGAGGCGGTCAACCTGACTCGGGAGTGCCTGGATTACGGCCGGGGCGCCAAGATCGTCGGCGGCGTCACCCCAGGGCGGCTCGGGCGCGACGTGCACGGCGTGCCGGTATTCGACACCGTCGCCCAGGCAGTCGAGCACCACGGCGGTCCGATCGACGGCTCCGTCGTCACCGTCCCCCCCGCCTTCACCAAGGACGCGGTGCTCGAGGCGCTGGAGAACGGGGTCAAGCTGGTGGTGATCGTCACCGAGCGGATCCCGCGCGGCGACGTGGCCCAGATGGTCGAGCTGGCCTCCGAGCGCGGCGCGCGCATCATCGGCCCCAACTGCCTGGGGATCATCGTCCCCGACGTGATCAAGATGGGCGGCATCGGCGGCCCGGCCAAGGACGCCGCCAAGTCCTACCACCGCGGCCACGTCGGCGTGATCTCGCGCTCGGGCGGGATGACCACCGAGATGTCCTCGACTCTCAGCGCCGCGGGCCTGGGCGTATCCACCGCGGTGTCGATCGGCGGCGACGCGATCATCGGCTCAAGCTACGCCGAGCTGATGCCCCTGTTCGAGGCCGACTCCGAGACTGAGGCGATCGTCATCTACACCGAGCCGGGCGGCCGGATGGAGGCCGAGCTGGCCCGGTGGGTGACCGAGAACAACTCGCGGCTGCCGATCGTCGCCTTCATGGCCGGCCGCTTCATGGACGAGATGCCGGGCATGAGCTTCGGTCACGCGGGCACGATCGTCGAGGGCAAGGAGGACACCGCCACCGAGAAGATCGCCCGGCTGGCCGCCGCCGGGATCACGGTGGCCGAGCGGATCGAGGACATCCCCGGGATGGTCAAGGAGAAGATGGGAGTCGCTACCTGATGGCCGGGACCTTCATCGACGTCGAGGTCGACACCACCATCGCCGCCGACCCCGAGCTGGCCCGCAAGCTGGCCGAGGTGTGCCCGGTGGACATCTTCAAGGCCGGCGACACCGGCGTCGAGATCGTCCAGGAGAACCTCGACGAATGCGTTCTCTGCGAGCTGTGCATACGCGCCGCGCCCCCGGGCTCCATCCGCGTGGTCAAGCTCTACTCCGGCGAGTCGCTGCCCGCCGCCTGACGAGCCCGGGCGCCGAGGTCCGGGACTAGCGCACCAGCCGGCGCCGGGCCGCATCGGTGAGCGGCCGGTAGGTCTTGCCGCCCCGGTCCAGGTACCAGACCCCCTCCCCCGGCTCCGGAATCCCGGCCTCGCGCAGCGGCCCGGTGAGCGGCCGGTACCAGGTGGTCACCGGGATCGAGTCGACGACCTGAACGACCGCGGGCCGCTCGACCCGGGCAGCGAGCGCAGCGCCGCCGACAGCGAGCGGGCGTCGAGCCGATGGCCGTGGCGCACGGTCACGGCCGCCACCGCGAGCTCGTGCCCGCCCCGGCCCGCCACCGCGTAGGCGACGGCCAGGTCGACGGCCGGCAGCGTTCCCAGCGCGTCGCGGATCGGGGCCGTGAACACCGGCCCGGCGGCGGTGCGGATCACGTCCCGGACGCTGTCCAGGCGCCAGTAGTCGCCGTCGGCGTCGCGGCGGAACAGATCCCCGGTCGCCAGCCAGGCGTCGTCGCGGGCGAACACGCCGCGCAGCGCCAGGGTGCCCGCGCTCTCACTCGCGCGCGCACGCGCGAGCAGCATCCCGACCTCGTCGGTCCCGCAGCGCCGCACGAAGCCGTCGTGCCCGAGCACGAGCTGGCCGGCGTCGATGTCGTAGGCGGCGAGCCGCACCTCGGGGCTGCCGGGCAGCGGCCGGCCCATCGCGCCGGGCTTGGCGTCGCAGACGTTGACCAGGATCGCGCCCGTCTCGGTCGAGGCGTAGAACTCGAGCACCCGGGCGGGGTGAAAGCGCCGCTGGACCCGGCGCCACAGCCCGCGGGGCATCCCCGAGCCGATGAACAGCCGCACCGGGTGGTGGCGCTCCCCGGCCTGCGGCGGCGCCTCGACCAGGTCGTGCAGCAGCGTCCAGGTGTAGGAGGCGACCGTCACCCCGTAGCGCCGGACCTCGTCCCAGAAGCGCGACGGCTCGAACTCGGTGGCCATCGCCAGCCGGGCGCCGCCGGCGATCGCGCCGCCGATGCTCATCATCAACCCGGACGGGTGATACAGCGGCGTCACGCTGTAGACGGTGTCGTTGGCGGTCAGCGCCGCCGAGGTGGCGGTGCCGAACGCCGACGTGACCCAGCGGCCGTTGGTGATCCGGCTCATGCGCAGGTTCTCGCCCTCGCCGGTGAACAGGATGAAGGCCAGGTCGCTGGCCCGTCCGGGGTTGGGCCGGTACCACTTCGGCAGCTTCACCACCCGCGGGTCGATCTGCTCCATGTCGGTGGTCAGCGCGACGCCGAGGTCGCGCGGGCCGCCCCCGCCGCCGAGCACGAAGGTGTGCACGGTGCCGAGCCCGGCGGCCAGCGCCGCGCGCTCGGGGTCGGCGATGATCCGCTGCACCTGGCCGAGCGCCGCCTCGCGCGCGGTGTCGCCGTCGGGCCGCAGCAGCACCGCCACCGCGCCGAGCCGGCTGAGCGCGACCACCAGGGCCAGCGCGCTCGGACGCGCTCCCATCAGCACCCCGACGTGCTCGCCCTGGCGGACGCCGATCGAGATCAGGCCGCGCACGACGTTGTCGATCCGCTCGTTGACCTCGCGGGCGGTGTAGGCGCGATCCTCGAACAGGAAGAAGATGTCGTCGGGCGCTCGCCGGATGCGCTCCTCCACCAGCAGCCCGAGCGAGATCCGGGTGCCGGGCTGGATCTGCTCGAGCCGGGCCAGCCGCGGCAGCTGGCCGGCCGCCTCGCGACCCAGCTCCCGCACGCTGCGGGCGGTGCGCCGCGCGGTGAACACCGCCGAGCGGGCGATCCCGGCGCCGACCGCGCCGGCCAGCTCGAGCCCGTAGCCGACCCGGTTGCGGACCTGCCGGGGCAGCAGCTCGACGTCGGGGTCGTCGGGCACCTCGGTGATCGGCTCGGGCAGCTCGCCCTCGCCGTCGCGCCAGCGCGCCCATGCCGCCACCGTCGGCCAGGTGATCGTCGTTGCGAGGTCGAGCCGACGACCAGCCCGAAGTGACCGGCCCGCAGCGCCAGCTCGTACACGTCGGCCCGCGGCGCCGCCTGGCGGATCGCGCGCACGCCGGCCGCGGGCGCGATCTCGTCGACGGTGCCGACGACCGACAGGATCGGGCACTCGATGTCGGCCAGCGTCAGCAGCCGGTCCTCGATCACGAAGCCGCCCTCGAGCATCCGGTTGTGGGCGATGAACTGGCGCAGGAAGTCGGCCATCGCCGGCCCCGGCCAGGCCACCCAGCCGTCGGCCTCGAGGAACCGGCGCTGGCCCTCGCGCGGGAGCAGCGCCTCGCGGTCGTGGAGCTGCAGCAGGAACTCGATCCGGCTGCGCGCCGACTTGACCGGGTCGAGCAGCCGGAAGCCGGTGCGGCTGGCCCAGGCCGGCAGCGCCCAGCCGCGGAACACGCGGTCGGCGAGCACGTCGGCCAGCCCGGAGGCGAACTGCTCCGGGAGCCCGAACGGCATCCCCAGCCGGGTGTCGACCGGGCTGCCGAACGTGATCAGCGAGCTCAGCCCGCTGTTGCGGCGGTAGGCGGCGGTCTGGTAGCAGAACATCCCGCCCTGCGAGTAGCCGCCGAGATGCACGTCTCGCCCGGTGGCCTCGCGCACCCGGTCGACCGCGTCGGAGACGGCCAGCACGTGGTCGGCCAGCGTGCGCTCGAGTCCCCCCTCCTCGCGCTCCGGGGCGCCGAAGTCGACCACCCAGGGGTCGGCGCCGTGCTCGTGCAGGATGGTGACCGCGCTGGTCGCGGGCGACACGTCGTAGACCTCGGCGGCCAGCATCATCGGCGGGACCAGCAGCACCGGCGGGCCGAGGTCAGCGCCGGCGTCGGGGTAGTAGTGGCGCAGCCGGTAGACGCGGTGCTCGGCGGCGACCTCGTACGGCGAGGGCTCCTCGTCGGTCGTCAAGGCCGCCGAAGCGCGCCACCTCCAGCGCGTTCTGGGCCGCGGCGCCGAGCCGCCCGACCGGCCGCGTGATCGTCTTCGGCAGCAGGTCCATTCGGCCGTCACATCTTCGCTCAAACGCTGGCCGCGGGGCCGCCGGCCCGGCGTGAGCGCTATTGTCCGCGGCCCACCGATGAGCGTGCTGAACCTGGAAACCGTCGAGCTGACCGCGATCCGACGGCGTGGCCTGGATCTCACTCAACCGCCCCGACGCGCTCAACGCCTGGACCCGCCAGCTCGGCGCGAGCTGACCATGGCGCTCGACGACGCCGCCGCCGACCCCGAGGTGCGCGCGATCGTGCTCACCGGCGCGGGCCGGGCGTTCTCCTCGGGCGCCGACCTGAAGGCCGGGCCGAGCTGACCGGACGCGGACGGCAAGCCCGACGTCCTGACCCCGCTGCGCGAGGTCTACAACCCGCTGATCCTGCGCGTGCGGACGATGCCCAAGCCGGTGATCGCCGCCGTCAACGGCCCGGCGGTCGGGATCGGCTGCTCGCTGGCGCTGGCCGCCGACCTGATCGTGGCCGCGCGCTCGGCCTACTTCCTGCTCGCGTTCGTCAACATCGGGCTCGGCCTGGACGGCGGCGCGTCGCAGACGCTGCTGGCCCGGGTCGGGCACGCCCGCGCGTTCGAGATCGCCTACCTCGGCGAGCGGATCCCCGCCGAGCAGGCGCTGAGCAGTGGAACCTGATCAACGAGGTCGTCGAGGACGACCAGCTCGAGGCGCGGGTCGACCGAGCTGGCCGGCGAAGCTGGCCGCCGGACCGCCCGGCTCCTACGCCACGATCAAGCGCACGATCAACGACCGCGCCTACGCCGGATTCGAGGAGCTGCTCGACCTCGAGGCCGTGCTCCAGCAGGAGCGCGCCGCGTCGACGGACTTCGTCGAGGGCGTGCTGGCCTTCATGCAGAAGCGCCCGGCGAACTTCACCGGCAGCTGACGGCGGACCGCTGCCGGCGACATGAACCTCGCCACGCTCCTGACCGACTCCGCGCAGCGCGACCCCGATCACGTCGCGATCAAGCTCGACGACGTCGAGCTGACCTACGCCCAGCTCGACGGCGCCAGCGCCCACATCGCCGGCCTGCTGCGCGACCACGGCTTCGAGCCCGGCGACCGCGTCGGGATCATGCTCCCCAACGTCCCCTACTTCCCGGTCTGCTACTACGGCGTGCTGCGCGCCGGCGGCATCGTGGTGCCGATGAACGTGCTGCTCAAGAAGCGCGAGGTGGCGTTCTACCTCGAGGACTCGGGCGCCAAGCTGCTGTTCGCCTGGGAGGGCTTCGCCGAGGACGCCCAGGCCGGGCGCCGAGCGAGGCCGGCGCGGAGTGCCTGCTGGTCAAGCCGGGCGAGTTCGAGCAGAGGTCGGGCGCGGCCGAGCCGATCACCGAGGTCGCCGACGCCGACGACGACGACACCGCGGTGATCCTCTACACGTCGGGGACGACCGGCACGCCCAAGGGCGCCGAGCTGACCCACGCCAACCTGCGCGCGCAACGCGGAGGCCTCCCGCGACCTGTTCGGTCTCGGCTCCGAGGCGGTGACGCTCGGCGCGCTGCCGCTGTTTCACTCGTTCGGTCAGACCTGCGGGATGAACGCGACGATCGGCGGCGGCGGCACGCTGACCCTGATCCCCCGCTTCGATCCGGGCAAGGCGCTGGAGATCATCCAGCGCGACCAGGTCAACGTCTTCCAGGGCGTTCCCGACGATGTACGGGGCGATGCTGCACCACCCCGACCGCGACGACTACGACACCTCGTCGCTGGAGCTGTGCGCCTCGGGCGGCTCGGCGATGCCGGTCGAGCTGATGCGCGGCTTCGAGGACGCGTTCGGCAGCAAGATCCTGGAGGGCTACGGGCTGTCGGAGAGCTCGCCGGTCGCCTCGTTCAACCACCCCGACCGCGAGCGCAAGCCCGGCTCGATCGGCACCCCGATCGAGGGCGTGGAGATGAAGGTCGTCGACGACGACGGCAACGAGGTGCCCAGGGCGAGGTCGGCGAGATCGTGATCCGCGGCCACAACGTGATGAAGGGCTACTGGGGCCGCGCCGACGCGACCGCGGAGACGATCGTGCGACGGCTGGCTGCACACCGGCGACATGGGCAACGGTCGACGAGGACGGCTACTTCTTCATCGTCGACCGCAAGAAGGACCTGATCATCCGCGGCGGCTACAACGTCTACCCGCGGGAGATCGAGGAGGTGCTCTACGAGCATCCCGGCGGTCCGCGAGGCCGCGGTGGTCGGCGTCCCCCACGACGAGTACGGCGAGGAGGTCGGCGCCGCGGTGGCGCTCAAGGACGGCGAGGAGGTCAGCGCCGAGGAGCTGCGCGACTTCGTCAAGGAGCAGGTGGCCGCCTACAAGTACCCGCGCCAGATCTGGTTCGTCGACGACCTGCCCAAGGGCCCGACCGGCAAGATCCTCAAGCGCGAGATCGACCTCCCCGACGGCGATTGAGCGCGAGCGCGCGCTGAGCCCGGACCCGCAGATGGCGATCGGTGACGGCGTGCGGATCCGGCCGGCGACGCCCGACGACGTCGAGCTGATCCATGCGTTCATCGTCGAGCTGGCCGACTACGAGCGCGCCCCCGAGCAGGTCACCGGGACGCCCGAGATGCTGGCCGAGTCGCTGTTCGGAGACCATGCCGCGGCCGAGGCGCTGATCGCCGAGCTCGACGGCGTCACGGTCGGCTTCGCCCTGTTTCACGGCACGTTCTCGACCTGGGAGTGCCGGCCCGGGATCTGGCTGGAGGACCTCTACGTCTCGCCCGCAGCACCGCCGGGCGGGCGTCGGCGCGCATCCTGCTGGCGCATCTGGCGCGGCTGGCGGTGGAGCGCGGCTGCGCCCGGCTGGAGTGGAACGCGCTGGACTGGAACGACCCGGCGCTCGACTTCTACGAGCGGCATGGGCGCGCCCGGCTGTCGGACTGGGAGCTGCACCGGCTCGACGGCGACGCGCTGCGGCGCGTCGCGGCGGGCGCTGCATCCGGCGCTTGACAGCCGGTCGCAGAGCCGACACGATCCCGGAGACCCGATTGACGGAGGGAAGGGGCGGCCTGAGTTGACGCCGATCCTGTATGCAGTGGCGCGCTTCTGCGTGCGGCAGCGGTTCCTGGTGGTCGGGATCTGGCTCGTGATCACGGTGGCGGTGGTTGGCTTCTCGCACACGCTCGGCGACGACACCAACGACAACCTGTCGCTCCCGGGCACCGACAGCCAGAAGCCACGACGCGCTGGCGAAGTCGTTCCCCGATCAGGCCAACGGCACGAGCCCGATCGTCCTGCACGCCAAGAGCGGGAAGCTGACCGACTCCAAGTACGCCGACGGCATCAACAGGTCGGCCGGCAACCTCTCCAAGAACCCGAACGTCTCCTCGGTGATCAACCCGCTCACCCCCGAGGGCGCCGGTCAGCTGAGCAAGGACCAGACCATCGGCTACTTCTCGGTCACGCTGGCCAAGAAGAGCGGCGAGTTGTCGTTGGCCGACGCCCAGGGGATCGTCGACGCCGCCCATCCGGCGTCGGCGGCCGGCCTGCAGGTCGAGACCGGCGGCAACCTGGGCCAGCAGGTTTCAAAGACCGACACCGAGTCAAGCGAGGCGATCGGGATCCTGGCCGCGATGGTGATCCTGACCTTCACCTTCGGCACGGTGGTGGCGATGTTCCTGCCGATCCTCACCGCCATCTTCGGCCTGCTGCTCACGCTGTCGATCATCCGGATCCTCACCAACGTGATCAGCGTGCCCACGGTGGCGCCCACGCTGGCGACGATGATCGGCCTCGGGGTCGGGATCGACTACTCGCTGTTCATCGTGACGCGGCATTTCCGCGGGCTGAACGACGGGTTGGACGTCCGCGAGTCGATCGCGCGCGCCGCGTCCACGTCCGGCGGCGCCGTGTTCTTCGCCGGCTGCACGGTGACGATCGCGCTCGTGTCGCTGTTCGTCGCCGGCATCCCCCTGGTCACGACGATGGGCGCGATGGCCGGGATCGCCGTGGTGGTCGCCGTTTGCGCCGCGCTGACGCTGCTGCCCGCGGTCCTGGCCATCCTCGGACCGCACATCAACTCGCCTGCGCGTGCGCACGCCTCGTTCCGATCACGACGTCAAGCACGGGATGTGGGCCAAGCTCGCCCACGAGATCTCCAAGCAGCCGATCCTGTCCGGGCTCGCCGCGCTGGCCATCCTGATCCCGCTCACCATCCCGTTGTTCTCGCTGAGCCTCGGTCAGGAGGACGTGGCGGCGGAGTCGACCTCGACCACGGCCCGCCAGGCCTATGACCTGCTCTCCAAGGGCTTCGGGCCGGGCGTGAACGGCCCGCTGCTGATCGTCGCCATCGCTGAAGACGCCCGCCCAGCCCGCCTCCGGCTCGGGTCAGCTCCGGCAGCTCGGGTCAGCGGTCGAGCTCGAGCAGCAGCTCCCAGAGCAACCCGCGGCCACCGATCCGCGGCTGACCGACCCTGCAGAAGGACGTCGCCTCAACTGCCGGGGTGGCCTCGGTCACCCCGATTCAGGTCGACAAGGCCGGGTACCACCGCCTACTTCAACGCGATCTCGAAGTACGGGCCGGCCGAGACCCAGACCACCGACCTGGTCAACACGCTGCGCTACACCACCGATTCCCAAGGCCGAGAAGGGAACCAACATGACGGCCCATGTGGGCGGCAGCACCGCCGGCTACATCGACCTGGCCTCGGAGATCTCTAGCAAGCTGCCGCTGCAGATCGTGGTCGTGATCGCGCTCAGCTTCCTGCTGCTGATCCTCGCCTTCCGGACGGTGGTGATCCCGCCGCAGGCGGCGGTGATGAACCTGCTGTCGATCTGTGCCTCCTACGGGGTGCTCACGGCGGTATTCCAGTACGGGCTGGCTCAACAGCCTCATCGGATTGGGCGGCCAGTCGGTTCCGATCGTCTCCTACGTACCGCTGTTCATGTTTGCGATCCTGTTCGGGTTATCGATGGATTACGAGGTGTTCCTGGTCAGCCAGATCGAGGAGCACGTCCACGAGGGCCAGGACAACCGCACCTCGGTCATCTCCGGTCTGGTCACCAGCGCACGGGTCATCACCGCCGCGGCGGCGATCATGGTGTTCGTGTTCGGCAGCTTCGTGCTCAACGGCGATCCGACGATCAAGCAGTTCGGCGTCGGCCTGGCCGTGGCGGTGATCCTCGACGCGACCGTGGTCCGCTGCCTGCTGGTGCCCTCGCTGATGATCCTGATGGGCAAGTGGAACTGGTACATGCCCAAGTGGCTGGACCAGATCGTGCCCAACTTCAGCATCGAGGGCCAGGAGTTCTTCGACGAACTGGACGCCAAACGGGGCGCTGCGCCGCCGACTCGGTCGGCGGCAAGGCCTGAGCCACGTCGGCGGCAAGCCCCGACGCCGTCGACGGCGCGTCCGACCCACCGCGACCATGGAGAAGCCCCGCCGGAGCGGGGCTTCTCGGTAGCAGGCCTGTAAGCCGGATCCTGTCTTGAGCAATCATCCATCTGAGCGGCCTACCCGGACCTTGGCGGGTCAGCCTACGAACGGTCCTGCTTGGCCTAGCATCGGGTGGGGTTTACCTGGCCGCCGCGTCACCGCGACGCCGGTGCGCTCTTACCGCACCATTTCACCCTTACCGGCCTGAAGCTCTGCAGCGGCTCCAGGCTTAGGCGGTGTCATTTCTGTGGCACTTTCCCGCGGGTTTCCCCGGGTCGGCGTTACCGACCACCCTTGCCCTGTGATGTCCGGACTTTCCTCGAAGGCTCGTCACCTCCGCGACTGCTCAGCCTGCGCTGAGCCAGCATACCGCGGCCCACCGTGTCGCGGCGAGCCGGCAACTGCCGGCCCAGTCGCTGAGGATCCCGGCGGCTCAGGCGGCCCCTCGCCGTGCCGGTGCCGCGATCAGGCGAGCTTGGTCCCGCAGCTCGTGCAGCGGCCGCCGAGCGGCCGGGCGTGCGCCCCGTACACCGGCTCCATCTCCCCGCCGCACACCGGACACGCCGGCGAGCGATGGGCGGCGAGCCCCTCCCATACCCCGGCGAGCAGCTCGTCCAGGGTCGGCTCGCCGCCCAAGTCATCGAACAGGGACGACGCCGGCTCCGGCCGGCCGGACTGCCTCCGCGCCGGGTCGTGCCCGTGTCAGTGCCAGCGCGCTCACGAGATGTTCCTCATCAATCCGACCACCCGCCCGAGCACCCGGACGTCCCGGCTGCGGATCGGCTCCATCGCCGCGTTCTCGGGCTGCAGGCGCACGTGGTCGGACTCCTGGAAGAACCGCTTGACCGTCGCCTCCTCGCCGACCAGCGCGACCACGATGTCGCCGTCATTGGCGGTCTCCTGCGGGCGCACGACCACCAGATCGCCCTCGAGGATGCCGACATCCTTCATCGACTCCCCGCGCACTCGCAGCAGGTACTCGCCGTCCGCGCCCGCCGGCGAACTGCGGCGTCTGGATGTACTCCTCGATGTTCTCCTCCGCCAGCACCGGCTGGCCGGCGGCCACCTGCCCGACCAGCGGCAGGCCCGGGTTGACGAATCCGCGCACGCCGGCGGCGGCGCGGTCGAGCAACTCGATCGCGCGCGGCTTGGTCGGATCGCGCCTGAGCAGCCCGATCTTCTCCAGGTTGGCCAGATGGGCGTGAACGGTCGACGACGACGCCAGCCCGACTGCCTTGCCGATGTCGCGCACCGTCGGCGGGTAGCCGTACTTGGCCGAGTAGCGCTTGATGAAGTCGAAGATCTCCTGCTGACGCTTGGTCAAGTCCATGCCTGAGCTCCTTGATCGGATTGGGCGGCGTGGCCTGCATCGAACATGTGTTCGGAAATCTAGCGCGGCCCACGGACGGACTCAACCGATACGGCCCGAAACGCCCCCTCCCCCGGGGCTATACTGCCCGCCCACGCGCCTGTGGCGGAATTGGTAGACGCGCAAGGTTGAGGGCCTTGTGGACCGATTGGTCCGTGGAAGTTCGAGTCTTCTCGGGCGCACTAGAGAAGCCCCGCACTGCGGGGCTTTTTCGTTGCGGCGCGTTTAGTGGCCTGACAGGTGGATGATGCCGACGCTGTCCAGACCGTCGAGCATGAGTTGGACCGCCAGCGCCGCCAGCAGGACACCGAAGATCTTCTCGGTCACGAGCATGCGGCTCTCATCCAGATGGTCGCTCACGCGGTTCGCCCAACGGAACACGGCGACATCGAGGGCCAGCACCACCGCGAGCAGCCCGAGCACCATCGCGAACACCGCGACCGAGTCTGCCTCCGCTGAGAGCGTCACCAGCGTCACGATCCCGGCCGGGTTCAGTAGATAAGGAATGGCGAGTGGGAATACCGCGATCCGCATCGGGTCGCGCCCTTTTATCGCCCGACTCTCCTGCGGATCGGTGGATCCGAGAACCATCGTGACCGCGATGATCACGAGGATGATGCCGCCGGCAATCGACAGCGATCCCGTCGAGAAATGCAGCAGCCTTGCCAACAGCTCGCCGAGCCCGACGAGGATGACCCCGACGACACCAGCGGTGGTGAGCATCTTGCGGACGATGAGCGCCTTCGTTGCATCATCAATCGTGGCGGTGACCTCCAAGAACGGCACGAGCGCGATCTTCGGTCCGATCCCGATCAGCAGCAGCAGGAAGGTGTCGATCACCAGATAGATGTCGATCGACGTGTGATCCATCGCGCGTCCTCCTTCTTTCTCGGTGAGACGTCAGCTGGCTAGCCCGATGATGCCTTTGATGACGAGGAGCAAGCCGACCGCGGCAAATCCCCGTACCGCGAACATGTGTGCGTGTCGGCTGACCCAGAGCTTGGCTCGTGTGATTGCGCGTGGGGTCCATTCGGGAGCGATGACGAAGCTGGCGAGCGGAACCTCGAGCAGCCACAGCATCACCAGGTTGAAGCCGATCACCAGCAGCACCGTGACCGTGGTCGAGTACTTGAGCTTGTGGATCTCGTGGAGCCCAGCGAGGTACGAGGCACCCGGGAGTGAGAGCAGCGCACCGACGACGAATGTCGTCCGTGCGGTTCCTTTGCTCAGCTCGCGCTGCCAGCGCGGCGGGCCCTTGTCGGGCTTGGCTGCTTTGCGTGCCTGCCTTCGTTCGCGGAGGCGTTCGTGACGTCCGGTGTAGAGGACGAAGGCTACGGCCAGCGCGATCGCGCCCAATGCGATGTCCACCGCGGGGCTCAGCGTGTTCTGCGTCGTGTTGGTCGCACTCGAGTTCGACAGTGAGAAGACGATCACGAGCCCAAGCGTGATGCTCATCGTGTAGGCCCCGAGCAGATAGCCGAGCATCAGCCGCGACGGCTTATCGAGCAGCAGCATCACGGTCGTCGCGGCGACCAGCGTCGGGTTCAACGATGCGGTCAGCGACAGAAGGATTACTTGACCCATCGGCGTCGATCGCTACATGGTTCGGCTGAGGCGCTGCGCGATCGCGGCCGGCAGGGCGGCGTTCGGAGGAGGCTTCTCAAGCTCTTTCCGTAGCTCTGTCACGAGTGCCGAGTCAGGCATGAGCGCTTCGAGAAGTCGCAGGCAGTGGACGTAGTGAGCGAGTCTCTGACTGCGCGAGCGGGAGCCGAGCGCGGGTTGCGGACTCGTTCCCGGGGTCCCGAGCCTAAGTTCGCGAACCTTCGAGACCTTGTCGGCGGCGAAGACGCTCAGCGCGTCGGGGCCGGCCCGTGCGACCTGTTCGCGCAGCGCCGCGTTGCGTTCTGCGTAGTCGCTGATGCGCTCGTCCTCGCTGACGGCGACCACCAGCGTCGCGGTTGGGATCCCGAAGCGGGTCTTGAGGTCCTCAGCGTCGGCGTCGGTCCTCTCAATGGCGTCGTGAAGGAACCCGGCGGCGATCATGTGGTCGCGGGCGCCAGCGTGGTAGAGCAGGCCGGCAACCTCGATCGGATGGAGGATGAATGGTGCGCCGTCGGCCTGGCGTCGCTGGCCTGCGTGCAGCCGTCCGGCGTACCCGAGGGCTGCCAGCGCAATCGGGAAGCTCCCTGGCGTCTCCGGGATGAGAGGCTTGGGATTCATCCGGACGGATCGGATGGATCGGCATTCCGCGCGCGCAGTCTTCTGGGCACCCGCATCAGAGGCCCGTCTGCGCCGTGATCCGGCCGGACTTGACTGCGGCCGCGAGCTGTTGGTAGTCGCGTTCGTTCTGCTCGGCGTAGGCCTTCGAGAACTCGAGGATCGCGCGGTCGAAGCTGTCGCCGTTGCCAAGGTAAGACGCGATTGCGATCCGATCGCCGCTGCGGGCGTGGGCACGCGCGAGCGTCCAGCCGCACAGCGTGCCGTACGTGGCCATGCCTTTCGGGACCATCTGCTCGATCTCCGCCGAGCCCTTCCAGTCCTTGAGCTGGCGGCCGTAGAAGTCGCGCGACCTCTCATCCAGCCCTGAGTCGACGTGTAGCCAGCCGAGGAAGATGTCGCTGGTCGCCTGCATCAGGCGCTGACCGGTGACGACGCGCTCGCCGTGGTTCGAGAACTCGCTCGGACCGAGCGTCTCCTCCAAGACCGACGCCTCCGCCTCCTTCATCTGGAGGAACAGGGGGTCTTGGCCGTCCCGGCCCAGCATCAGCGCGATCCACGCTCGAGTGCCGACACTCCCGACGCCGACCACCTTGCGCGCGAAATCGGTCAGCCTGAACTGCTCCAGCAACACCCGCCGGTCGAACTCCAACGTATCCCGGTAGCGGCGCAGCAACTCATGCAATGACGCGAACAACTCGTCACGCTCATGGCCTGCAGCGAGCTGTTCCATCGGCACGATCAGCGGCGACTGATCCACGATCCGGATATCGCCGTTGACCGACTCCGTGAGCTTGGAGAAGGCCGTCATGCTGTCCTTGGTACGAGCCTTCGCGAGCGCCTTCTCGGTTCGCTTGACCATTCGCTGCTTGTACTGCGGAGCGAGTTCCTCGAGCGCGCTCTCAATCTCCAGGCGCGAGTACCACACGTCCAGGTTCTTCATCCCGGCGAACTCCGCCATCGCCGTCCGATAGCGCGCCACCGTGGCCAGCACGATCCGCTCCTGGTCTTTGGGGCGATAGCCGTTGTCGCGGGCGGCGATCAGCATGCTCACGGCCAGACGCTTGACGTCCCATTCCCAGGGTCCCGGGAGCGTCTCGTCGAAGTCGTTGAGGTCGAACACCAGCCGCCGCTCCGGTGAGCCGAATACGCCGAAGTTCGACAGATGCGCGTCGCCGCAACACTGGACATTCAGCCCCGACCGAGGCGTCGGCCCGAGATCCTGCGCCATGATCAGCGCCGCCCCGCGATAGAACGTGAACGGCGACACGAGCATCCGGCCGTAGCGGATCGGGACCAGCTCCGGGACGCGCGTCTCGGCCTGGCGTTCGAGCAACTTCACCGGATCGACCCGGTCAGGCGACGGCTCATAGCCAGCATGGCGGGAACGCGGAACCTCCGCCCGCGCCGCCTTGCCGCGCGCTACCCGCTCAGCAACCGAAAGATGCGGCACCGCCGCAGTGGCCCCGTTCTTCGATGCGCTGCCCGCGGGCCGCGCCGCTCTGGATTTGGTCGTCGTCATTAGCTCTCTCCAAGAACTTGCGCCGGGTCGTGGTGGTCGACCCCAGCTGGTTGTATGGGCGGCGGTGCATCAGCCTTCGGGTCCTCGCGGTGTAACTTCATCCCGCGCCGAGTGCGGTCTTGCGCCCGTGGACGGCCACCGTGCCTCCTTGAGCTGGGGTCGGAGGCTCGCGAGTAAACCCGCGCTCCTGGTCAGGATGCGAGGATCTCCACGCGCAAGCCGATTGATTGACCGGCACATCATCGCTCCATCGCTCCCGCATATGAACGACTTCGATGAGTGATCACCCGGGTGATCGACACCCATCCGGGTGAGTGGGCCACCAGTGCGTCAAACGAGTTCACCCGCCTGCTTCAGATGCTCGAGGCCGCTCGGGCCGCCTGTCTGGTGGCGGGCTGCTGCCTCGGCCGGCTGTCGTGAGCGTGGCGCTCATCTTTATCGCCCTTACCGCTCCGGTCGCGCCGGCTTGGAGAGTGACTCCGAGGGCGAGCACGAAGATTCCGGGGATGAACAGAAGGCTGGATCCGAGCATCAGGATGCCCAGCCTTCCGAGGATGTACGGCGGGGTGCATACGGTCGCGCTGAGTGCCCCTGAGACAACGCTGGTTGAAAGCTTGTCGCGCCTGGACTGCGCCCGCTTAGCTGCCCCGATCAGCCGGGCGGGCACTGCCACGTAGCTGACCATCATCACCCCGACGATGATGCCGAGGGATAGCGTGAACCACGGTCGGCCCCAGCGGGTCACGACTGTGGTTGAGAATGCGAGCAGGGCGCCCGTGCTGGCCCCGGAAGCCAGGATCGGTACCCAATGTCGACGCGCTCGCGTGACGGCAGGGCGGATCTCGACGCGGTCGGGTTGGGAGATCGCGAACGCGAACACGGCGTTGAGGAAGTAACTCGCCACGGTAAGCGCGACAATGGCGAGTCCGATCGGGATCAGAACCGGGCCGTGGAGCACGTTGAACGATTTCCCGTGCAGGGCGTGCGCCTTGAGATCGAACATCGCCAGCCAGATCCACATCGCGGGAAGGATCTGCACCAGTGTTAGCCGCCAGTTGGATATGAGCAGCCTGAGACCGGTGAACAACATCACGAAGGCACTGATGGCGAACGCGAGCGGAGCGAACACTCGGCGCGAGCGGCTCAGCCGAAGAATCGCCTCCTCGACCTTTGCCTCGTCGTTCTCCTCGATCGCCCGCACGAGCGAGCCGACACGGGCCGAGAACGAGGCCGGACGGCGGTCCGCAGAAGGCGCCGAGGAGAGCTCATTCAAAGCAGCGCGACCCTCAGGGAACTGCTGGTCTGCGAGCGTGCCATGCCCCGCCCGGGTCACTTCCGGCCGGCGATGACGGCGGTTGCGATCACGAGCGAGAGCGCTACGAGCACACCGAGCGCACTGAGCCAGTTGATCCCCGCGGTGTGGCGAATGTGCTGGGCATAGCCTACGAAGCCGATCGGGATGACCACCGACAGGAACAGGGCGGCGCCCCGGGCGATTGCCCGTTTGTCATGGCCGCGGTCGCTCCGTGCATCGGCGGCCTTGGTCGCCTCCAGCACGTTGTCGGCTTCGCCGTCGTAGTAAAGAAGCGTTCTGCGGCCGAGCTGGCGCGCGTGGGTCTCACATCCCCAGGCCATCACGATCATGAAGGTGAGGGGGAGCACCCAGGTCGTGGCCCAGATCCCTGCGCCCAGCAGGACACCGAACACCGCCCTGACCTTGCCACGCACGCCTGTGTCTTCTTTGGCCACCGATGGAGACATAAAGCCGCCGAAGATGAGCAGCAGGTAGACGCTGTGAACCCATGTGCGCCAGGATCGTCGTCGGGCCGGACGATCGGGGGGGCCTTTGTCGCGAACGGAGCTCAGCGCAGCCTCCGCGGCCTCGACATCCGGATGCACGCCGCGCAGCGCGAGCATCTCCGCCGAGGTGCGCAGGTCCCGCGGGTCGCGGTCGTAGAGCGCCGCGGTGCGCAGCGTCATGCGCATCTCCTGCTGCAGATACGTGAGGTAGCCGGGCACCAGCGCGATGAAGAACGGCGTCCCTGAGATCGCCCCGTCGATCCGCGCGACATTCGCCGACTGGGTACGCAGCTCGTCGGCGATCTTCGCCCTAGGGGCATCGGGGCGAGAACTCCGCGCCGACCGAGCCCACTCCCGCGACGGCTCGCCCAGCCGATCGGCCGTGTACAGCGTCAGTCGCTCGGCGACGTGCTCGGGATCGCGATACGCCACCCGCCACAGGTCGCGCGACCCGGAGAACACTCGTCTGAAACGACTCCTTGGGGCCGGTTCGCGCGCCGGCGCCGCCGGCGCCGAACCCGGCTGGTCGTCGCTCATCCCGGAAGCGATCGGCCTGGGCTCATCAGCTGACGGCATCGGGAGACCCCCCAGGCGCCGGTCGATCGAGTGCCCGCTCGATCCTCGCCAGTCGTTGTCCGATCTCATCGAGCTGCCGTGCAGAGTCCGATTCGGACTGCGCGGCGAAGCGCCGCCGGCTGCTCTCGACCAGCGAAGCCGTGACGGCCGCAGTCACTACCGCGATGAAGCCGATCCCGGCCAGCATCACCACCGCAGCGATGAACCGGCCGACGGACTCCCTGGGCGTGACGTCCCCATAGCCGACGGTGGTGACCGTCTGCAGCGCGAACCACAGTCCCTTGCCGATCGTCGGGTACTCCTGATGGTCAAGGACCCGTTCCAAGAGTCCACCGGCGATGGTGATCACCGCCGTGAAGATCGCGATAATCCCCGCGGCTCTGCGGGCGGTCAGCGAATCACGCAGCATCAAGCGTGCCGTAACCGGCACCTTCCCGGATCGATCTACCAACTCGTCGGCGGCGACCTGAGCCTGGCGACGCTCGGCCTCGTTGGACTGAGGGGTTCGCGGCTCGGTCACTTTCGGCTCACGTATCCACGTGATTGGGCTCGATCGTCATGTCCTTGCCTGGAGCGCGTGCCGGGGCGGTTAGGCGCTGATGCCGTGCGCCGTCGCACCGTGGGCCGCGGCCTCGTGCAGCGCTTTCTCGTCCTCGTGCCTGGCCGCCGGTTTGAGGTCGAAGATCACTTTCTTCACCGTGCCGGTGAAGGCGTACGGAGCCTTGGCTGCGTAGGCGCGGTCGACGACCAGTCCGTTGTCGCGCCCGACGTCCATGCCGCTGTAACCGGAGAAGCGGAGAAACACGGTTTTCTCCAGCCGGCCCTCGCCGATCATTTGGTCGTTGGCGTAGAGCGAAACCGTTCCCCCAGCCGAGCGCTCCTGCCGGTCGGCGTCGAATTGCATGCGGACGGTGACGTCTCCGGTGGGGATCGGCTCGGTCGAGACTTGCCGGTACTGCTCGACGCCCATCATCGAGTAGCTATGGTGCAGCCGCCCGTCCTCGTCTATCCACAGCGAGAAGCCGCCCATCTCGTCCGCCTCCGCGACGATCACGCCCTCTGCGCCCTGCTCGGGCACCGAGAGCTCGGCCTCGATCGCGTAGGAGTGGCCGTAGACGCGTGGGATCATCCCGGAGGCGATGTTCTCGACGTCGCCGTAGAACGTGTGCCTGGTGATCGTCGGCATCGGCGGGAGGATCCCGAAGAAGACCGAGAATCCGGCCATCAGGGGCAGGACGTTGTGCTTCTCGGCCTCTTCCCAGAAGACCTCCTTGAGCTCCTCGAGCTTGTCGGGGTGCTGCGCGGCGAGGTCTTGCGCCTGGGTGAAGTCGTCGGGCAGGTAGTAGAGCTCCCATGTGTCCTGCCCGGGGTCGTAGGTGCCGGGGGCGAATCTGGCGATCGACGCCGGCGACGCGTCCCAGGGGATGCGGTCCAGCTTGCAGGCGGCCCACCAGCCGTCCTTGTAGATCGCGCGGTTGCCGTAGATCTCGAAGTATTGGACGGTGTGCCGTTCGGCTGCGTTCGGATCGTCGAAGCTGTACAGGAAGCTCGTCCCCTCCATCGGCTTCTGGGCTGTCCCGTCCACCACCTTGGGTTCGGGGATTCCGGCCGCTTCGAGGATCGTCGGCCCGACGTCGATGCAGTGGGTGAACTGGGAACGCAGCCCGCCGGCGTCGCTGATCCGCTCCGGCCAGGAGACGACCATGCCGTTGCGCGTGCCGCCCAGGTGCGAGGCGACCTGCTTGCCCCACTGGAAGGGAGCGTTGCCCGCCCACGCCCAGGCGCTCGCGTAGTGCGGCGCGAACGCGTCGGTGCCCCAGGCGTCGAGCCCGCCGTATCCGTCGATCAGCGAGAGCTGCTGTTCGGGGGTCAGCGCGATCCCGTTCTGCATCGTGAGCTCGTTGAACGAGCCGGTGATGGTGCCCTCCATGCTCGCGCCGTTGTCGCCGAAGATGTAGAACACGAGCGTGTTGTCGAGCTCGCCCATCTCGGCCACCGCGTCGAGCAGCCGTCCGACGTTCCAGTCGGCGTTCTCCTCGTAGCCGGCGTAGACCTCCATCTGGCGGGCATAGAGTTGCTTCTCGCTGTTTGACAGCGAGTCCCACGCCGGGAGCTCGTCGGGTCTCGGGGTGAGCACCGCGTCGGGCGGGATCACCCCCAGCCTCTTCTGCCGTTCGAAGGTCTCCTCGCGCAGTGCGTCCCACCCCTGGTCGAACTGGCCACGGTATTTCTCGCTCCACTCCGTCGCTACGTGATGCGGTGCGTGCGCGCACCCGGTGGAGTAGTAGATGAACCATGGTTTCGTCTGGTCCTGTGCCCGGACTGTGTGCAGCCACTTCGTCGCCTGGTCGGTCAGGTCATCAGGCAGGTAGTACTCGCTCCCGTCTTTTCCCTCGGGTACGCCAAGGGTGGTGTTGTCCTGGGTGATCACGGGGTCGTACTGACCCGCCTCGCCGCCGAGCAACCCCCAGAAGTGATCGAATCCCCATGCGTTCGGCCAGCGGTCAAACGGTCCCGCTGCGCCCTGGAGGTGGTCGGGAGTCAGATGCCACTTGCCGAAGCCGGCGGTGCTATAGCCATTGCCCTGGAGCGCGCGGACGAACGAAGCGCAGTCCTTGGGAACCGAGGCCGTGTAGCCCGGGAACGGGCCCGGCAGCTCCCCGATCGACCCGAACCCCACCGTGTGGTGGTTTCGGCCGGTCAAAAGCGCGGCGCGGGAGGGCGAGCACAGCGCCGTGACGTGGAAGCGGTTGTACGTGAGCCCCTGTTCGCCGACCCGCGTCATGTTCGGAGTCGAGGCAGGTCCGCCGAAGGTAGATGGGTTGCCGAAGCCCGCGTCGTCGATCAACACGAGCAACACGTTCGGTGCGCCCTCCGGCGGCGACGGCGTCATGTTGACCGTCCAGTCAGGGACAGACGCGTCGAGCGTGCGGCCGGCCGTGCCGCCAAAGTTCGGATCCGGGATTGGCAACACCGTGCGGTCCGGACTGAACTTCCCCATCGCCTCGGCGAGCGACTCCTTCAAAGCACCGGTGCCCTCCTTGTCGCCCTGGACAACCGAGCGAAGCTGCGCGCCCGGTAGTGCCTGCTCGACGCCGAGTCGCTGCTCGTCGTCGAAGACCGCGATGATCCCCGCCGATCCCGGCGGCAGGTTCTCGCCGATCTTGTCGTGGATGTCGTGCTCCACCCGGTGGTCGACGAACTTGCCGATCACCCCACCGGCGACCGCCCCGACCGCGGCCGACGCCAAAAGCGGCGGCGCGAACAGACCAACGGCGACCCCGACCCCACCGCCCCACCCCAGCCCCTTGCGCCCCCGGTTGTCACCCGTCTGCCTCACCGCGACGTCCCCGTCCTCGTCGTGCGTCACCAGGATGACGCCCTCGATCGAGATCTCCTTCTCGCCGACCAGTGCGACCAGCGACTCGAAGTCCTTCGTCGCCTCCTCGATGCTCTGGTATCCCGCGACGAGCACGTCTGTGGGTGTGTCGGCCATTACGACGCTCCATTCAGGACATACGGGGACGGATTTGCACGACATCCAGCGGCGCTGCATGAAACCTCCCGTATTTGACCGCGGCTCACGGGCGTTCTCCCAGGTCGGCGATGAATTTGACGGCCGTGATGCTCGGCAGAAACACGTAGGCAGCAGCCTTGGTCGCGACGAAGCTCTCCAGACCTGTAACCTCGATCGGCGGATCTCCACTCGCCTGCGGGATGACGAAAATGCTCTCCGTCGGGTTCTGGATGCCAATCAGAGGATCTCTCGACTTCGGGTGAAGCCTGACGGCCCCGGCGAATTCGCTGTCATTGGCCCACTGGCGCAACACGAACTCGTACTGGTTTTCGATGTTCGCGTTGACGAAATGAAACAGCATCCCGCGCTCGATCCCGTCAGGGGGTTTGCTCGGGTCATAGGCCGGTCCATACGGCAGACCGCGACGAATCAGCCGGTGTGAATTGTTGCTCCCGCCCGGCAATCCCTGGCCGGCGATCGGCTGACCTCGTGGATTGACGCGGCGTATGTGCGCGCCCACGGGGCAGCGTACCCCCTTCGGATCCCCCGACCCATCCGCGTTCACATACTCGAAATTGTTCAACTCGTCGGGCGGTATCCCGCCTTCGGGACTATCCGTGTCCGGTGACAGGGCGAGCGGGATGCCGTTACGCCACCGCCCGCACATCTTCGCCGCCAGCAGCTCGGGATCGATCTTGTACCTGTTGGACTGCAAGAAGTCTTCAAAGGCCACAACGTCGGTCTCGACCTTCTTGAAAACGGCAAAGCTGCCGTTCAGGCCAAGTGCTTGTGGCTCCGGTACGTCGTAGTTCTCAGCGTCCTTTCGCAGGACGAACAGCCATGGCTCGCAGGGCTGCTGGTGATCGGGGCGATACTGCTCCGGGCCGCCGCGAATCGTCGGCATCGTGATCCCGTCGGTATATCCGAAGTGAATCTTGGACGTAGGCACTGGCTGGCCATCTTGCATCTCCATCAACGCCATCCCGTCCTGGTGCCAGATCTCTCGGAAGGCGTCGCCCTCGGAAAACCAGGCGCCCAACCTGTCGCTGTAGCGCTTCATCGCTTCTGGGCTGATGGCGTGCAACGTCAGCAGGACGTGATCCTGGCCCTTGCCAAACCCGCCCACCCAGTTCTCCGGCGAGCTCGCTCCGATTTCTCCGACCAACTCCCCTCGCTGCGCCGCTCCTTCGATGAACGCACCAAATGACCTGAACGAGAGCGTCGGGACGCGCTCCTCTATCTCAAGCGCCACCAATCCGGGCCACGTGACGCCCACGTTGAGGCAGTAGTCGGGTTTGTGACGCGGGGCCGCCTCGGGATCGTCTTCGGGGCCGGGCCCGAACCCCACATGCCAGTCCTCGGCGGTGGTGATCTGCGGGACGTCGGACTCGTCCCCGCTTACGAGCCGTCCAAGTTGCCTGCGCGCCTGTGCCGGATTTCCCACCGTCAACAGGAAATGCCGCACCATCGGCATCCTGTAAGCGCGAAGGATGAACCCCTGGATGTCCGCGAGCTCGAGCGCCGGCCCCTCCACCGCGGCCGGATTGCGGTTGGGTGCCGGCCGGTCATGCCGGCTCCGACCAACAAGCCGACGAAAAAAGGCCGGTCCCTTCATCGCCGCTGCTCGTCATGAGCCCTGGACCTTGGCCAGCGCCGCCCGCCAGCCTGATCATGATTCGAGATGCGTGCCACCTAGCGCTCTCCAGCGGCGGCCAGCTCTGACTTGCGATCGGCCAGCAGGGCCTGGATGTCGCGGACCGAGAGTCCCGGATAGGCGCTGTAGAACCCAATCGGCGGGTAGTTGTTGTCCAGGCCCCACTGATAGAACGCCTGGGCGTTCTTTGCCACCGGGGTCGGCGGCGCACCGATCACATGGGGAAAGAGAGCATCGAAAACGTACGCGGCCTTGTCGGCAAAGTCCTGAAAGTACTTCTCCATATCACCGTCAAAGACCGTAAAGAAGCCAATATGATTGTGCTCGAACGGGACAAAGTGGGCCACATGGAGCGTCCCAATCGAATCCGACGCCTTATGTCCCTTCTCCCCCACCAGGGCCCCGGCGACCAGCTTCACCGCAAAGGCTTGCAGCCGTGACTTGAAGGCCATGTAAGTCAGCAACGTGCCCTGCGAGGTATTGCCCGTGAAGTTCGCCGCCGCAGCGCACGCCTTGATGTCCTGAACCGAAGCGTCGCCGTAGGCGAAGTACGTATCCAGAGGCTCGCGGACATGCCGCTTCAGCCATTTGACGACTCGCTCAGGGTTATCAGCCACGGGCGTCGGCGGCGCGTCGTCCACGTGCTCGAAGATGGCGTCAAACACCGCGCCCGCACTGTCTACGAGCCGCTCAATATGCTCGTCCGTGTCCCCGTCAATGTCCGACAGGAAGAGAAGCTTCTCGTCTCCCTCGACCATGAACCGGGAGAAATGCACCGTACCCAGGTCGTCCTGCGCCTTCGCGAGATCAGGCATCAACGGGGGCAGCTCGTCGGGTAGCGCCTTCGCGTTGGCTGCGCCCTTGATCGGAAAGTCAACGACTAGATGACTCTGGCTCATAGCGTGCTCCTTGAGTGTCAGAACGGGTTACGTCGTAATCCACGACGAGGAAGTCACCCCGTCGTCCCGGCGAATCGGGCAGCGGCGCCTTCGGTGGGTGCGACAAGCGCCCCGATGATCCACAGGATCGGAATGAAGAACCCGATCCAGAACATCCAGTAATGGCCCTTGCGGAACGTCGCCAGGCCGCAGTAGACCCAGCACGCGACGTACAAGACACCCAACAAGATCCAGAGAAACGTCATGGGTCCACGATCCCTTCCAATGAGCACCGGCTAGGGTTCGCCCAATCCGGCTGGTGGTATGGGCATTGGCCACCGCCCAGTTCGCCTCCGACGACGAAGCGATCGTGGGTGGCGACAGGCGATCCCCAGCTTGCCTGACAGCGGCCGCGATGTCTGCGGCGTGGGCCCAGGATCACCCGGGTGATTGACTGGGCTCGTGACGGACGGCCGACTGGCCCTCGGCCTCGTAACCCGGTCTCTCTCACCGCGCCCGCAGCTAATCCCCTGCATCTCCTCAGCCGCGACCACCCGGGTGAGGACGAATCACCCGGGTGGATTGCACTCCAGTCCGATGACAAGGGGAGCTTTCGCAGCCATCATGTTTCTGCCGAGCGAGCAGACCGCCCGGGGAGTCTGAGGATCAATGGCAATCCGCTCACCATCATCTGGAGGGAAGGTGGCCCCACCCGAAGTCCGCGGCGGATCCGAGGGTCGGCCGGCTGGGAGCTCGTGCGTGCCACGCGCGCTTGTCGGGACTCGTACTCGCCCTGACGACCGGAAGAGCCTGGCGCGTGACTTGCACGACGGCGTCCAGAACGAACTCGTGTCGCTGATCCTCAGGCTCAAACTCGCCGAGGAGGATCGCAGCACACCTCCCGCGCTCGCCGCGACATTTGCTGCGCTAGGAGATCATGCGGCGGCCGCGCTCGACTCTCTGCGCGAGATCGCCCACGGGGTCTATCCGCTTGCGCTCATCAAGCTTGGTGTCGCTGAAGCGCTGCGCGAGCACGCGGCACGCTCGTCTGTCGAGGTGAGCGTCGCGGGCACCACGCCCCGCAGCACCGACGAAGCGGAAACCGCCATGTACTTCTGCTGCTCGGAGGCGATGCAGAACGCCGCAAAGCATGCCGGCCGCGACGCGCAGATAAGGCTGTGCCTCCACCACGGCGACGGGACGCTCGTAGGTCGCATCGAGGACCGCGGAGGTTGGGTTTGACCCGGCACGGACCGGCGACGGCGACGGCCTGAGAAACATCCGGGAGCGGGTTCGAACTCTCGGCGGGATTGTCCGGCTCGCATCAGCGCCTGGATATGGCACCGTCGTGATCGTCTCGCTGCCGTGGCCGTCCCGTGCAGCCAAAGAGAATTCCGCCAAGATCGCGACGCGCGGCAAGTCGGCCCGTGAGTCGATCGGCCGCGCCGCCGACTCAACTGCGTGTACTGGCACCCTTGCCGAGCTCGCTTCCGGGCTGGCGTTGGCAGTTGATGAGCCCGCGCCGAGCTGCTCGGTCTGGCCAGTGCCACGCGACAACGACGGTCGGGGATGCGCATGGTGGCGCGTGACGCGCAACTGGCCGTCGTGCGACATCGGAAAGCCGATGAAGGTGAAGTTCCTGTCGGGAGTTCAACCGCTGCACCTATCGAAAGGATCGTGAATCGATGACGTTTCTCTGGATCTTGCTCGGCGTCATATATGTGGCGTGCTGGGTCTTCTTCGGCCTGGCGACGTTCCGCAAGGGCCACTACTGGATGTTCTGGATCGGTTTCTTCATACCGATCCTGTGGATCATCGGCGCGCTGATCTCGCCCACTGACGGAGCGGCGAAGCGGTACAGCGCGGCGTAGAAGAGCACATCAAGAACACGCGAGGAGTGAACCTAA
This sequence comes from uncultured Solirubrobacterales bacterium, assembly GCA_963754375.1. Taxonomy (GTDB): domain Bacteria; phylum Actinomycetota; class Thermoleophilia; order Solirubrobacterales; family Solirubrobacteraceae; genus Palsa-465. Next base: position 238,638 of record CAVWFX010000004.1, on the reverse strand, counting down.
ATGACCGACAGTGACGTGGACGAGCTGGGCCCGGTCGATTACCTGGTGGTCGAGTTTCCGGCCGAGCGGGCGAATTTCTCGGGCGAGATGAAGTCCGAGCTGTCGAATCTCATCGAGCGCGGGCTGGTCCGGGTGCTCGATTTGCTGATGCTCAAGAAAGAGCCCGATGGATCCGTCGAAGGGTTCGAAGCCCACGATTTCGGTGACGGCGAGCTCGGTGAGCTGCGCGCGGCCGAGACCGAGATGGCGATGTTGCTCGCCGAGGAGGACGTCGAGGCGATCGGCGCGGCGCTTGAGCCGGGGAGCGTTGCCGGGGTGCTGGTCTGGGAGAACGTGTGGGCGGCGCCGTTCGGAGCCGCGGTGCGGCGTTCCGGCGGGCAGCTGGTCGCCGGGGGGCGGATCCCGATCCAGGCGCTCGCGGCGGCGGTCGAGATGGATATGGAAACTGCCAGTGAAGGAGGGTGAGAAATGTTGGGTCGAGGTCGAGTGGGTAGGCCAGGCGTTTTCGGCGGAAGACCGGTAGCTCGTACCGCAGCGGTGGCGGGCACGGCAGCGGTGGTGACGCGGGGGGTGCGCCGGCGTGGGGATCGGCGTGAGGACCGCCGCGATGACCGCCAGGAACGGCGCGAAGAACGCCGTCCTTTCCGCTGACCGCCGCGGCGGCTACTGACCCCGGCTCCTGCCCCGGAGCCGGGGCATGAGCCGGGTCCCGGGATGGGTCAGGGGGCTGCGACCGGAACCCGGCACGTTGCGCCAGGATGCAGTCGCCGGAGTTCCCGGCGCGATCGCGAGCGTCCCGGACGGGATGGCGTCGGCCGTGCTCGTCGGCGTGAATCCCGTGTACGGGCTGTACGCCAGCATGGCCGGGCCGATCGGCGGAGGGCTGGCGGTCAGCACACGGCTGATGGTGGTCACCACGACTACGGCCGCAGCGCTCGCCGCTGGCTCGACGCTGGGCGCCTTCTCGGGGGCCGACCGTCCCGAAGCGCTGTTCCTACTGTCCGCGCTGGCAGGGGTGATGATGATCGGCGCGGGCATCTTGCGCTGGGGGCGCTTCACGCGCTTTGTGTCGGTGTCCGTGCTGACGGGATTCCTGAGCGGCGTGGCCGTCAATATCGTCCTGGGGCAGCTCGGCGACCTACTCGGCTCGCCACAAAAGGGCAGCCCGGCGCTGGTCAAAGCCTGGAACGTGATCAGCCACCCCGGGGACATGTCGCTGACCGCAGCCGCAGTTGGTGTGGCGGCGCTGGCGCTGATGGTGGTGTTGAGCCGCACGCGAATCGCTTCGGTTGCTTCGTTGGTGGCACTGGCGGTGCCCACCTTGGTCTCGCTCGGCGCCAGCAACCTGATCCGCGTCAAGGACTCGGGCAAGATCCCCAGCGGCATCCCCACGCCACACCTTCCGCAGCTATCGCTGCTCTCTTCACTTGATCTGATCGCCGGAGCGGCGGCGGTGGCAGTGATCGTGCTGGTCCAGGGGACAGGCGTGGCGGAAGCGGCGCCCAATCCCGACGGCTCGCAGCCGAATCCAAACCGGGACTTCATCGGGCAGGGGATCGGCAACGTCGCGTCGGGGTTGTTCCGGGGGCAGCCGGTGGGCGGATCGGTCAGCCAGACCGCGCTGAACGTCGCCGCGGGCGCGCGCGGCCGCTGGGCGTCCATCTTCTCTGGCCTGTGGATGCTGCTGATCCTGGTGGCGTTCTCCGGGGTGGTCGGGGAGATTCCGATCGCCACTCTCGCCGCGGTCTTGATCTTCGCCGCCCTCAGCTCCCTGCGCATTGGACGGATCGACACCGTGCTGCGCACGGGGGCGCCGTCGCAAGTCGCATTCTTTGTCACCTTCGCGGCGACGCTGCTCCTACCGGTGCCGGCCGCGGTCGGCACCGGAGTGGTGCTCTCGCTGCTGCTGCAACTAAACCAAGAAACCGTCGACTTGACCGTGGTGCAGCTCGCGCGCGACGATCACCGGCATCTTGTGCAGGCGCCGGCGCCGCCGACACTCCCCAGCCGCGAGGTCACGCTGCTGGACGTATATGGAAGCCTGCTGTTCGCCGGCGCCCGTACGCTGCAGGCGCTCCTCCCGGAGCCGGCCGGAGCCGAGCTGCCAATCGTGGTGCTGCGGCTGCGTGGTCGGACCACGCTCGGCGCGACCGCGTTCATCGTCCTCGCCGACTATGCCGAGCGGCTGCGGTCCGCGGGCGGGCACCTGTTCCTCAGCGGCGTGGAGCCTGACCTCCTCGACCAGCTGCGGAGGTCTCACCGTCTCGATCTGCGGGATGCCGTGACCGTGGTCCCCGCCGCCGACACGGTTCTGGAGTCAACCCAGCAGGCTTACGACGACGCCGAAGCGTGGCTCGCCGCGCACGCCACCTCCGCCCGCCGGTAGTCGTCGATGTGGCGGCCACGATCGCAGCTGGCCGGACAGAACGGGGAGAAGAGGAGTTCGGCATCTTCGCTCAGGGCGGAGTCGCTGGCGCCGACGTGCTTGGCCAGCACGTCGGCGCCATGGTTACGGCCACCGCGATCGGCGCGGTCAGCTCAAGAGGCGCAGCGCGTGCCGAGCGAGCCGGCGCCGGTCGATGGGTCACATGGCTGAATGGCCGGGGGCTGCCATCCGCTTCCGTTCAGGATGCCGGTGACCGCGTTGCGGGCGTCATACAGTCGCCATATGAGTCGGAAACCCTGACCCGCGGGCGGCGCGGGCAGCCAGTTGCCGACTTGCGCGGGGTCGCTCGGCCGAGCCGCCTGGACGTATATGTCAATCGACCCATCCGCGTTCTTGCGCAGGTGGGACAGACCGTTGAGCAGATAGCGGTTCAGCGGATTGGCGACGAAGAACGACTCGTTGTTGTACATCGTCAGCGACCAGAACGCGTGGACCGGGATCGGAAGCTGGCTCTTGGAGAGGTGGATCACGTAGCGCTTGGAGCCGGTCAGCGGCGCTTTAGTGATATCCAGTAGCGCGGCCGGGTAGATCGCGATGCCCGCCCGTTGACCGCCGAGGCCGATCTTGTCGCCGATCGCGCGCAGCGTGTAATTCGTCCCCCACGCGCCGAGGTCAGAGATCAGATAGCCGTCGTGGGCTGCGAACCCCTTCAAGTAGAGGGAAAGCGCAGCCGACTGGACGGCGTTGGGCCCGTTGGTGACAGCGTCGCGGAGTCCTTCGAGGGCGGCGGCGCTAAGGCCGGCCTTGAGCGGGTTCAGGCCGGCGCCGATCCCGTAGGGCCGCAGCTTCGCGAGGAGCGGCTTGTCGCGGGCCGGTGGCGGGAACTGCTTCATCTCCTTGTCCAGGGCGACGAAGAACTGCATCGGGTCCTCGCCCGGCTGCGTGCCCGGGATCGTTGTCGCCGGCGCGTTGCTGATCCTCTTCTTGGGCGCCCCGGGCCTCCAGTTGGTCCCGAGCTTTGACAGCGGCGTGACCGAGTACGCGTCCTGGATCTTGTGGACGTTGACCAGGTCGGCCTGGTTGCGCACGAACGTCCGCCCGATGATCCACACCCGGTTGTAGCGCGCGCTGACGCGGATCACGCCCTTCGGCAGCTTTCCCTTGAAGTGGGGGCCGACGACCGCCCAGTTGCCGCCGTCGGCGACCCCCCAGCTGCCCGGGCCTGTACGTCCGATCGCGGAGGTGATGTTGTAGAAGTCGTTCGTCCACGGATCGAGCAGCTCGAACTCCCAGAAGCGGTGCTTGATGGCGGGTGCGTGCAGCACCATCGGCTGTTTGCTCAGGTTCAGGAATGCCACTGAGTAGGGGGTGTCGTCATTGGGCGCGTTGATCGTGGTCTCGGCAGCGGTCGTGAGCTTGCGAACGCTGCAAAACCGATTGACTGGGCCGTGGCCAGTGATGTGGTTGCAGACGGTGTTCGCGGTAGTCGACGAGAACACGCGCTGGGCGTCGAGCAGCGGCACGCCGTACTCGTATGCTTGGGTGCCGAGCGCGTACGCGTTCTGGTAGTCAGAGGTTTCGTCGGCCGACGCAACCGGGGCGGTTGCAAGTAGGGCTGCGCCGGCCAGCGCGGCGAGGGCGCTAAGCCGGCGCAGTGGCCGGGGTGTCTTCATTTGAGAGTCTCTCCTGAGCGGGCGGTTGACCGTTTGCGACGCCGACGCTACGAGTCCTATCGACATACGACTTGTGGCATAGCGATGGTTTGCACCAATCGACTTGTGCGGTTACGACAACCTGCGGCCGGGTGCCGGTTCTCCGGTGGCCGATGTGGGGATCCATCGTTCGTCAGCCGGTCGGGTCGCGGACGAGGTTCGCGAGCGCGAGCGCGACGCGGAGTTCAAGCGTCCGTTGGTCGACGCCGCGTCCGAGGATCTCCTCGGCCTGGTTGATTCGGTAGGTGACGGTGTTCTCGTGGATGCCGAGGCGTTTGGCGGTGCGGCTGCGGCTGGAGCGCTCGTCGAGGTAGGTGCGTAGCGTGGCGGTGAGCCGCCTGGTGAGATCATCGGTGCCGGCAAGGCCTTGCAGCTCGCGCTGAACGAATATGCGCGCCTGCTCGAGGTCGGCCGTCGCGATCGCCGTCAGCGCGACGCGCGCGTAGCGGGAGATGGTGCCGGGCGGTCGGCCGGCCAGCTCGGCGACGCGGCGGGCCTCTGCGGCCTCGTTGAAGCTTTGGCGAAACCCCATCATGCCCGACGCGGGTTCGCCGATCGCCATCCGAACCCCGGGCGCGGCCCGGGTGTCGAACCGGACGTCATCCAGCTGGCGCGGCGAAACTTCGTTGTGGGTGCTGATCCACGCGGCCATCGACAGGATGCCGAGCGGGTGCATGAGCGCGCGTGCGCCGCCGAGGCGCTCGCGGACCTGGGCGATCGCGGCTTCCATCGCCGTGTGGGTGTCGTATCCCTCCTCGTGTGCCTGCAGCCATGCGATGACGGCCGTGTGCTGGCGCTCGAGCTCGTAGCCGAGGCGTCGACTGGCCAGGGCAGCGTCGATCGGCCCGGCGGCGAGAATCGTGTCGATCGTCTCCGTTCGGGTCGCCGCCGTGCTCCGCACCCAGCGCTCTCGCTCAGCGCTATAGAAATCCTCGGCGAGACACAGCGCTGCGTCGACGTACGCGAACAGCCACGCTGAACAAAGCTCCGTCGCGATCGCGCGCTGCTCTGAGTCGACCGCATGCGCCGCGATCAGGGCCATGATCCTGTCCCACGCAGCAGCATGCCCGAGCCGGTAGCTGCGAATCAACGTAGTCAGGGGAATGCCGCGTTGCGCACCCTCCTGCGTGTAGGCAAGCGTCGCTGCCCCGAGGCTGGCCCCGGCGGGGTCCGCACCCTGCCCGAGGATCTGCGCGAAGCCGATAATGCTCGCCTCCGTGCTGGCGCGGTTGGCCTCGAACGACTCCGGGTCGGCCAGCAGGTCGGGAAGCCGCTGGCCGATCGCCCGGGTCACCTCCACCGACGTCTCACGCGCCCCAGCCGTGAGCTCGCCGGCAATCGGCCGCAAAACCTGATCCCAGGCGCGCCGCTGCCCGCTGTTCAGCGCACGGCTCCACTCCGGCTCCACGCTGCCAACCGTACCGACCGCGCGCAGGCGATTGTCGGAATGCGACAAAGGCTGAAGAACTGGCTGGCGCGACGCGACGGGAGCTCCCCGGATGGCGCCCGTACGGTCCTCGAGCACCCATCGAGATCCACGAGGAGCAACCATGAGCAGCGTCACAGAGGTCAAACCCATCACCACCAAAAGCGTCGACGGCGACGACATCCCCTGGGTTCCGTTCGCCCCCTACTCGGACGAGGTGTTCCTCAAATACCACCACATCAACCCGGTCCAGGGCGAGATCCTCGTCTCGATGCGATTCCCCCCCGGCATGCGGCTCCCTACCCATTACCACACCGGGATCGTGATCGGCCACACGATCAAGGGCGCCTGGCGCTACCTCGAGCACGACTGGGTGTCGCGCGCGGGAGGCACCGTGTACGAGACGGCCGGATCCGCGCACACCCCCGAGAGCTGCGGCGATGAGGAGGCGGAGGTCTTCTTCGTGATCGTCGGTGAGCTGCTGTTCCTCGACGTGAACGGGAACGTCATCGCCCGCGAGAACCACCTCACCTCGATGGAGCGCTACCTCGCCTACTGCCGGGACTGCGGCATCGCGGCACGGGACCTGACCGAATACCGATGATCGGCGGACCCAGGCCCGTCCGTGCCCGAGCTCATCACGCGGCCGGTCCGGGCGCCGGGGTTTGGGTGGGGTGCCCTGATGGCCGAGATTGAGGCAGATCGCGCGCCCCGGCGCGATGACAGGGCGGTGGCGATCTGTGGGGGAATCTCGGTCGGGTTATATCTGGCCGCGTTTGCGCTTACCCCAGTGAACGCCCCCAACTCTGGATCACCCGGAGTTCGGATAGTCGAATGGGCGACAGTCCATCGCACTCAACTGCTCGCCAGCGAACTGTGCGTCGCCGTTGCGCTCGCCGTGTTCATGATCTTCGCCGCCGGGTTGCATCGCATCATCAGGCGAGGTGAGGACCAGGACGGATGGCTCGCGACGGCCTCGCTGGCGAGCGTCGTTGCCGGTGCTGGGATCTTCGGCGCAGGCACTGCGCTGTTCATGATTGTTGCTTACCGTCCGGCGACAGATCCCGCTGTGGTGCGGGCTTTGTGGGACGGCGGCTGGCTGGCCTACAACTCCTCCGGGTTCGCGTTCGGCGGATGGATCGCGATCGTCGTCATAGCCGCGCTCAGCCACCGCGTGCTGCCGCTATGGACGGTATGGATCGGGGTCCCGCTGGCGCTGATCAGCTTGGTCGGCCCGCTAGCCGTGAAGGCGGGAACCGGCGCGTTCTCTCCGCAAGGCTGGTTTGCCCTGGTCGTCGGCCTCAGCTTCGCTGTGTGGGTACTAGCCGTCTCGGTGGCGGCATGGCGTTCGACCCCCCAGCGAGGGCCCGTTGCCAGCGACTGGTGGGGGGCCTAGCTGCGCGCTGAGTCTAAGGCGGGCGCGGGCTCAGATCGGGACTCCGCGGGCGACGCCTGGGCCAGTGAGCGCGCGATCGCCACCGTGGTGACGTATGCGACGGCGACCCCGACGATGATGAGAGGCTCGACGTTGACGCCGGCGCGCGAGGTCAGCAGCGTCGCGACTATGACCGCGGACAGCGGCAGGCGCAGCATCGCCACCATCGCGGCACCGATGCTCACCGGCACGGCTGCCGCCAGCGGGAAGCCCGGCAGATGCGAGCACATGATCCCGCCGGCCGCGCCTAGGAACAGCGCTGGGAACACCGGGCCGCCACGGAAGCTGCCGAGCGAGAGGGCGTACGCCAGACCCTTGAACACGATCACCCATGCCAGCGCGGCCAGCGACCATGTCCCGGCCTGGCTGATGAGTCCGGGGAGCTGGTCTTGACCAGAGAACAGAACCTCGTCGACGCTCTTTCCCGTGATCTGCGAGAAGACAATCGCGAGGCCGCCGATGATCAGCCCGATCGCGGGCAGAAGCACGATCATCTGGCGGCGGGACACGACCCGATGGGTGAGCAGACCGCCGCGCTGCACGAAGCTCGCCACCACCGCCACTACGAGCGCGATGGCGATCGTCCATCCGAACTGGGCGGGCTCCAGATGACCGAGCGGCGTCAGCGGGAGCGGACCGAGCGCGTAATCCTTTGAGCTGAGCCCGGACAACGACCCGATGCCGAGCGACACCAGCGTCCCGATTCCGGAAGCGATCAGCCCCGGGACCAGTACGACCCGGAGCTTGGGACCTCCCAGCCCGATCGCCTCGATCAGGAGCACCGCGGCGATCATCGGCGATGCGAAGATGAACGACAGCGCGGAAAAACTCCCGGCGGCGGTGACCAACATCAACACCTGCGGCGGCGCATCGCGACGAGCCAGGCTGATCGTCAACGCCGCCAGTCCCCCGCCGATGGCGATCAACGGCGCCTCTGGCCCGAGCACGAGCCCACAGGCGAGGGTGGCTGCGCCGGCCAGGATGATGCCCGGCAGGACGTTCGGGCCCGAGGGGCCGCTGGCCGAAAGACCCTTGGCCGGGATATGGCCGCCGCTGCCCGGGAGCCGAGTGATCGCCAGAGCGACCAGCAACGACCCGACGGCCAGGACCGGGAGCGGCCACCACGTTGGCGGCCCGTTCTGATAGCCGACGGCATGCGGGAGGTGCACGTACAGCTCCTGCTGAAGCTGGAAGACCCCTTCTAGAAAGCCCCACGCTGCGATCGAAACGAGCACACCGATGGCGGCCACCACCACCAACAGTCCGACATAGGCCTTGCTCCCGATCGTCGCGTCGGCCTGCTCGTCAGAGAGCTCCTCCGGCGGCGCGGGATCCGGCGCGCCCGAACTCATGGGCGTTCGGATTTGGTCGGCTCGAGTGCATCTGCGGCTGCCCCACCTGCGTCCAACGGGGTGAGGCTGCGCACCTCCAGTCCGAGGCCGGCGATCCGTTCGAGCAGTCCGTTGAGATGTGCGGGGTCGATGATCTCTCCGGTCATCTCCGTGATGCCGTCGTGGGTCGAGATCGTCATTTCTTCGAAAGCCGAGGCGTAGCGGGGTCCGAGCTCGCCTTTGACCACGAGGCGGTAGTGAGTAGGCATGCCCACCCCACCATGCCTGACCGTGGCCGCAGGTTGGGCGGTCTGCGCCGAGGATCACCCGGGTGATTGACTGGCCCCGAGCAGGCCAAGCGCTTCGCCGCGGGCGACCGCCTCCGCTTGCGATGTTGCACCGAGTTTGCGGTAGAGCTCGCGCGTGTGACTCTTCACGGTGTTCAGTGAGATGTAGAGCTCCGCGCCGATCTGGCGGCGAGAGAGCCCGGCTGCGAGGCCACGCAGCACGGCGAGCTCGGCTGGACTGGGTTGTTCCACAACGTCGCGGCTGCCGCCGGTGGATCGAGCCGTGACGAGAGTCTGCTCGACCGTGCCGGCGATCGCCGGTAACCGTCCCGGATCCGGAAACTCCGCGATCGCGCGTTTGGCGCGCTCGAGGTCGTTGGCGGCCCGCGCCAGCCGTGATCGCGCCAGCCGCACCTGGGCAAGTACGAGCAGTGCATGCGCATGGCCGACGGTGGGCTGTGGCGAGCGTCGCAGATGCTCCCCGCGTAACGCCTCGCGCTCGGCCTCGTCGAGGCGGCCGTTGGCCACGCATGCCAGCGCCAGCCCCAGATGCGCCGGCGATGCGACATACGAGTCCGCTTGGAAATGTGGGCGGGCGAAGGCTAACGCCTGCCGGGCCCACGCCTCCGCGCTCTCGGTCCGCCCTTGTTCGCCGTCGATGAGCGCAAGGAACCCGAGGCTTCCAACATAGGCGTCGGGGACGTTGGGCGCGTCGGGTCGCTCGACCGCCCGAGCCGCCGCCCGTCGCGCCTCGTCGAGCTCGCCAGCAAAAAACAGCGCCTGCGCCAAGCATCCCAGAGCGCTGACGGTCAGCATATCGGCGCCCTCCTGAGCCGCCGCGAGCGCGCGCCGCGCGCGCCCGACTGCTGCCCCCACATCGCCGCCCTCGATCAGCTGCGAACGCGCGGCTTGCACGCCCACCTCGAGGTAAGGCAACCAAAGCTGCGGCCGCTCCCGTCGAGCCCGCTCCGCGAGCGCCAGCAGCTGCTCGACCTCGACCTCCGGGGCGGAGAGCAACGCGGCGGCCACTGCCCCCGCCCCAGGCAGGACGGGATGCTCCACAAGCAACTCGGCGGGAAGCCACCGCACCCAACCAAGGAACTGCGCCAACCGTCCTCTCCAAATGAACTCGAGATGCCTCTCGATGAGCAGCTCGGCCACCATCTCGGCGTCTCCAGCGGCGGCGGCGTACTCGATCGCCTCCTCCGCGAGCCCATGCGCCCCACACCAAGCTGCCGCGCGGCGGCGCAGCTCGCGGGCGGTCTCGCGCCCCAGCTCGAGCTGCAGAACCTCGCCGAACAGATGGTGGTACCGATACCACTCTCCGCGAGCGTCGAGCGCGACCAGGAACATATTCGATCGCGCGAGATCGCCAAGGACCGCGGCTGAGTCCTCGCGCCCGAGAACCGCGTCACACAACTCCGGCGTGAAGCGCGCCAGCACCGAAGTGCGCACCAGAAAGTCCCTGGTGTCTGACGGGAGCGCCATAAGAACCTCGTCGGCCAGATAGTCGCCGACTTGGCGAGCGCTCCCCGCGAACTCCCGCACTCCCCCGTCCGGGTCCTCGAGGTCACGAAGCCACAGCGCAGCCAGATAAAGACCCGCGGGCCATCCCTCCGTGCGATCGACCAGTAACTCCAGGCTGTCGCTGGACAAACCGATCCCCTCACGTATGACCAGCTCACGCGTCTCATCGACCGTGAACGCCAACTCCCGCGCGCGGACCTCCGTGAGCAGCCCGCGCGCCCGCAGACGCGCGACGCCGATCCTCCGATCCGAGCGCGTGGAGGCAACCAGCCGCGCATTGGCAGGCAACCGCTCGATCGCGTAGGCGATCGAACGCAACGAAGCCTCGCTTCTGACCGCATGCAGGTCGTCGAGCACGATGCTCACCCGACGGCCATACGCGACCAGACCATTCACCAGCTCATCGACCGCCGTCTCGATCGTCGCACCCCGGACCCCGAGGCACGAAAGTGCGCGACGTCCCAATCCCTCACCGAGCCGCTCGACCGCCGTCGCAAGATGTGCCCACAAGCGCACCGGGTCGTCGTCCGCCGAGTCGAGCGTCACCCAAATCACCGCCTCGGGGCGCTCAACACACCACGCCCGCACCAACGTCGTCTTGCCATAACCCACCGCGGCGTTGAGTACCGTCAGCGACGCACCCTCGTCGTCACCGAGCATCTCCAGCAAGCGAGCCCGGCGTAGCATCCCAGGATGAACCCTCGGCGGCATCAACTTCGGCTCGATCACCCGAAGGCCCAGGCCGTCCATCTGCGCTGACCCCGAACTCATTCGCACTTATCCCCGGGTCCAGGAGCACGCCCCAGAAAGCGCGGCCGAGAGGCACGCCCGCCTTACCACGGGGCGCGAGGGGGCGTTAGCTATGTGCGGTGCTTGCAAGAGAAAGACTTCCTCCGCCAAGGGGCCTGCCCCGAACGCCGCACCACGCGCCCTCTGGACAGTCGGACTGCTAACTCCGTTTTTGCTCTTAAGCCCTAACCTCCAAAAGCGACGAGTGTCGCTGTCCGCTCAACATTAGCGCCCGCCCTAGCGGTACTCAACGTTCGATTTGGGCTCCAACGAGATGACCCGGCATAACCGCGCGAGGGAACCGCCCCCCGGGACCAGGGACTGAACGCCTAAGCCGCGGCGTCCTGTTCGGGCCATAGCCCAGTGCGGACTCGCGCATACAGTGTGTCCGGGGCCAGATCGGCACCGCCTGGCCAGACCACGGTCCCGCCCTCAGCATCCACGCGCACTAGCGCGAAACCCGCATCGGTTCGCGCGTCGGCAAATACAGGCCCGCGCATCCGGTCAAGCACCTCCACCTCACCCTCCAGCCCGTCGGCGAACGTGAGCCGGAGCACGCCGTGCCGCACGACGGATACAGCAGTGATATCTGGAGTAAGGCCGATCATTTCAATGGGTCGATCGCCTTCAGTGTCTCACCCGCCTGGGCTCGCCGCCAGTTCTCGAGCAGCTCCTGCTGGTGAAGTTCTGCCCACGCCAAGGCGAGCCGCAAGTGCTTGGTCGCCAAACGGCTGTCGATGACCTCGATGACATCGATCCGGATCTTCGCGGCGCCCTCCGGATGGCGGACGTGGAAATGAGGATGCCCGTGATCGTCGAAGTACATCGTGATCACGAGGCCGTAGAAACGACTGATGGCCGGCACGCCTCCGATGTTCGCGCCAGCCGCGGTCGATACCGTCGCAGCGACCTCGTGGCAACACCGTGGCAACATCCATCCCGTCCACAGCGTCCATCACGTCCGACAAATCCCGCAAATTGGACTCGTCAGACGCTGCTGCAAAGCCCTACACAAACTGATTCGGGTTGAGGGCCTTGTGGACCGATTGGTCCGTGGAAGTTCGAGTCTTCTCGGGCGCAGTGGGAAAGCCCCGCTAGCGGGGCTTTTTTCATGCCCTTATGCCGCCCATCCATCATGCGACCAAATTTCGCCCGCGGTGGGGCGGGCTTGGGTGTCGTCGGCTGCTGACCGCACCCCGTTCGGCAGGATCTTGACCATGCCTGCCATCTCGCGTTTCCTCGGGATCGTCATCGCGATGTTCTTCGACGATCATGGGCCGCCACACCTCCACGCCGCCCGTAAACGCCTGTCAGATCCCGGCCGGTTAACAGCAAATGCTCGATCGAGCGCTGCTGCGCTCGATCTGGTTGCGTAGGAACGGCAGGGAGCCTAGTGCTACGCTGTCGCACATGGAGATCGGAGTCAGAGACTTGCGCAACCGGACCGCCCAGGTCCTCGACGCCGTGAAGGCCGGAGAGCGGGTCACGCTGACTGTGCATGGTGAGCCGATCGCCGACATCGTGCCGCACGGGCAGAGAACGCGATGGCTTTCGGGACCCAGCCTGCATGAGCAACTGCAGCAGCGCGCCGCCGACCCGGATCTGTCGGCCGAGCTTGACCTTCTGGCTGGGCAAACCATCGATCAGCGGTGAGCACCCCGGTCACGGGCCTGCTCGACACGTCCATCTTTATCGCCAACGAAGCCGGCCGCCCGCTTGGCGAGCTGCCGGCGCGCGTCGCGGTCTCCGTCGTCACCCTCGGCGAGCTCCAGCTCGGCGTGCTTAACGCCGGCACCGTCGAGACGCGAGCGCAACGAGCGGACACGCTCTCGCTCGCACGCACCGCAGATCCAATCCCGATCAGCGAGGCGATCATGATCGCCTGGGCCCGGCTCGTGGCCGACTGCCGGGCCGCCGGCGTGCAGCGCATCGTCAAGCTCACCGACTCACTGATCGCCGCCACCGCGGTTGAGCACGGACTGCCCGTCGTTACCCAGGACGCCGACTACGAGCAAATCGCGCGTGCACACCGAGCGTTACATGTCGTGAACGTCTGATCGCCGCGCGCCGTGCTCCCACCGAGGTCCTGGTGGCAAGCGAACGCTACGGCGGCGTCTCCGACGTCCACCCCTTCCGTCGCGTCCAATGCGTCCGGCAAACCCCGCGATTTGCACGTTTGTCGGGCGCGAGGCGAGGGTCGAGAGCTGCCGGTCCTTCAGGCCAGACGACCAGCTGGGATATGACCCTTCGGCGCTGGGGACGATGCGGATCTGCGGTCCGCCGCGAGGTACCCCGTGAGGTGCTCGATCACCTCACGAGCGTCGTCCTCGATGCCGTGGATGAACGTCGACTTGCGCCGCCTCAGGACCGGCAGTCCCAGGGCGTACAGTCCGGGGCTGTCGACGACGCCACCGTCGTGACGGAGCTGGCCCTTCGGGTCGACCACGGGGACGTCAAGCCACCGGTAGTCCGGTCGAAATCCCGTCGCCCACACGATCGTCCGGATCTCGCCGCTGCGCAGGTCAAGGCGCAGCCGCGGTGAGCGGGGCGCCTGGGTGGACGGCAGGCGCTCAGGAACGTCGAGATCAGCATCCAATCCCGCGGTGCGAGCCCAGTCGTCGAACACTCCGAGCAGCCGTCCCAGCTTCAGGTCCGCGAGCGAGCAGACGTTGCGCAGGCCGCCGGAGAACAGCGCCTCGCCGTCGCGGACGGTCGCCAAGCGGCCGACCAGCTCGACGCCCATCGCGGACAGCGCGTTGAGATCGAGCGTGGTTCGCTCGGGCGTGCCCACGAGCTGCGGTGACGGTAGCCGTCGCGCCCGTACCAGATCGTCGACCTCGTCATACCGCTGGTCCCATACGCCGGACGCGTCCATCCACCACAGAACATCGCGGCCGCGATACGTGCGCGGCAATCGCACGTGCTCCCCGACCGAGAGGGCCACGGGCCGACCCGATCGCCTCAGCTCGGCCGCCAGCTGCACGCCGGTTGCCGACGCGCCGACGACGAGCACGCCGCCGTCGGGAAGTTGGCCGGGGTCGCGGTAGCTGAACGGCGTCACCTGCTCGACGTTCGCCGGCACCGCGGGCGCAAAGCCCGGCACCGTCGGCTGGTTGCAGGCTCCGCTGGCGAGGACGACCGTGCGAGACCGGAGTTCTCCCCGGCTCGTCGACACGTGGTAGCCGTCCTCGGTTCGCCGCACAGCGGTGACGTCGGTGCCGGTCCGGAGGCAGGTGCGAGCAGGCGCGGCGAAGCGATCGATCAGCGCGACGACCTCGGCGGCGGTCATGTAGCCATCGGGATCCGGGCCTTCGTAGCCAACACCGGGTAGGCGGCATTGCCAGTTGGGTGTGAGCAGTCGCAGGGAGTCCCACCGCTCACGGCGCCAGGAATTCCCCACCTCGCCGCGCTCGATCACGACGTGGTCGATCGACCCCTGGCTGAGGAAGTGGCTGGCGGCGAGGCCGGCGTGCCCGGCGCCGATGACGACGGCGGTTACGCGCTCTATGGCGAGGCCCTCAAGCGACCTCGACCGTTACCTCGGTCGGGTTCGAAAGGGCGTCGAACACCGCGGAGCGCTTCTGCGACTGGGCGACGAGCGCCTCGATCTCCTCGCGGGTTGCATCCGCATCGATCGTGAACGTCACCTTGATGTCGTTGAAGCCGTTGCGAACGTCGCTGTCGACACCGAGGAACCCGCGGATGTCATGCTTGCCCTCGACCGTCGACTCCACCGAGCGCAGCTGGATGCCGCGATTCTGAGCGATCGCCGCCACGCCGGCACTCAGGCAGCCCGCGAGCCCCACGAGCAGATATTCGATCGGGGTGATCCCGTTGTCCTCGGCGGCGAAGATCTCCGGATGATCGGAATCGAACCCGTATTCGGTCCGGTGGGTCTGTTCTTCCCCCAGGCCGTAGAAGTCCTCGACGCTGACCGTGCTGTGGACGCCGTTCTTCCACTTAGACGATGCCCGCCACGTGAACTGGGCGGCGTCTGGCGCCTCCGCCAGAACTCCGCGCGCATCCAGCAGCGCCTGTACGTTGACTCCGTTATCGATCGTCGCCATCTTGCCCTCGCCCTCTTCGCATAATGTTAGTTTCTCAATGAGAAAGCTGGACAATATCAACACCCTGGGAACCGAGAAATGAGCGCGTCGACGGCGCCGGCGTCGACGCTCGGGGCCGGCTCGGTCGGGACTGTCGAGACGCGATATCTCGACCTCCCCGAGCCGGTGCGGCTCGACTGCGGACGGGAGCTGCACCCGGTCCGCGTGGCCTACGAAACGTATGGCGAGCTTTCGCCCCGACGTGACAATGTGATCATGGTCTGCCACGCGCTCAGCGGTGACGCCCACGCGGCCGGCTTCTCGAAGGCGGCCGCCGACCAGAGCACCCGCGACGGGTTCGGGGCCGATGATCGCGATGGCGCGGTCGGCAAGGGACTCGGCTGGTGGGACGGGATGATCGGGCCCGGCAAGGCGTTCGACACCGACCGGTACTTCGTCATCTCCACGAACCTGCTCGGCGGTTGCCGCGGGACCACGGGACCCTCATCGCTGCACCCGGCGACCGGCAGACCGTACGGTTCGGATTTCCCCGTGATCACCGTCGCGGACATGGTGAGAACGGAGCGCGCATTCCTTGACGAGCTCGGGATCGAGCGGCTGGTGGCGGTGGGAGGTGGTTCGCTGGGAGGCATGCAGGCGTTCGAGTGGGCGATCACGTTCCCCGACCAGGTCGGCGCCGTCGTGGCGATCGCCAGCACCCATGCGCTACACCCGCAGGGTGTGGCCTGGAACGCGATCGCGCGGGAGGCGATCATGGGCGACCCGGCGTGGCAGGGCGGCCATTACCACGGCACCGGAGACGCCCCTACCGCAGGCATGGGCGTCGCGCGGATGATCGGCCATATCACGTACCTCTCAGCCCCGGCGCTGAGCGACAAGTTCGGCCGGCGACTTCAGTTCGCCGATGACGTCCGGTACACGCTCACCGAGCCCGAGTTCGAGGTCGAGAGCTACCTGCGCCATCAGGCTGACTCGTTCGTGCAGGCGATTCGACGCCAACACCTACCTCTACACGTCGCGGGCCCTGACCTATTTCGACCTCGCGCGGCAGTATGGGAGCGGATCGCTCGCCCGCGCTTTCGAGAGCGTCTCGGCGCGGACGCTGCTGATCGCCTTCAGCTCCGACTGGCTGTACCCGCCGTCGGGATCACGAGAGATCGAAGGCGCGCTTGCGGGGGCTTGGCAAGCCCGTCGAGTGCCACGAGATCGATGCCCCCTACGGCCACGACTGCTTCCTGCTCGAGGAGGCGCGGCAGACGCCGATCATTCGCCGCTTCCTGGAGGGCCTTCCGTGACCGGCGAGCCCAACCGACCGCAGGAGGACCGTGCGTTCGGATTCGAGACGCGCCAGCTCCACGCGGGGCAACGGCCCGACCCGAACACCGGAGCGCGCGCGGTGCCGATCTTCCAGACGACCAGCTACGTGTTCGAAGACCCCGAATCGGCCGCGGCCTACTTCAACCTCCAGGAGTACGGGAACACGTACTCACGCATCATGAACCCAACGGTCGCCGTCTTCGAAGAGCGCGTGGGGAATCTCGAGGGCGGGGCCGGCGCGGTGGCGTTCGCCAGCGGGATCGCCGCCCAGGCAGCCGCGCTGTTCACGCTGCTGGCGCCGGGCGACCATATGGTCTCCTCCACGGCGCTGTACGGCGGGACGGTGAACCAGCTCAAGCACATGCTGCGGAAGATGTGCGTGGAGCTGACCTGGGTCGATCCCGACGACCCTGACGCGTGGCGCGACGCGGTCCGCCCGAACACCAAGGCGTTCTTCGCCGAGACGATCGGCAACCCGGCGGGCAACGTGCTGGACATCGAGACGGTGGCGGCCGTGGCTCACGATCACGGGTTGCCGTTGATCGTCGACAACACGTTCGCAACGCCGTACCTGTGCCGCCCGATCGAATGGGGGGCCGATATCGTGATCCACTCGGCGACCAAGTTCATCGGCGGCCACGGGACGAGCATCGGTGGCGTCGTCGTCGAGGCCGGCACGTTCGACTGGTCCAACGGACGGTTTGCCGTGATCGCGGATCCGTCGCCGGCATACCACGGCCTGCGAGTTCCACGAGACGTTCGGGACCTACGGCTATCTGATGAAACTGCGGGCCGAGACGTTGCGCGATCTCGGCGCCGCGCTCTCGCCGTTCAACGCGTTTCTGTTCCTGCAGGGGCTGGAGACGCTGTCGCTGCGGATGGAACGCCACGTCGAGAACGCGCGAGCGGTGGCGGCGTTCCTCGAGTCCCACCAGCTGGCCTCCAACGTCACCTACCCCGGCCTGCCGGGGAGCCGGTACCGGCCGCTGGTCGAGAAGTACCTGCCGCATGGCGCGGGCGCGGTGTTCTCGTTTGACTGTGCCGGTGGGCGAAGCGGCGGACAGGAACTGATTCGCGGGGTGACGCTCTGGTCGCACCTCGCCAACGTCGGCGACGCCAAGAGCCTGATCATCCATCCCGCCAGCACGACCCACCGCCAGCTGAGTGACGCCGAATTGGAGGCAGCCGGCGTCGGCCCCGGAACGGTCAGGCTGTCGGTCGGCACCGAGTCGGTCGACGATCTGATCTGGGACCTCGAGCAGGGACTGGAGCGGGTGGGGTCGGTGTCATGATCGAGCTCGAGCGCTATCAGGACCCATTGACGATCCAGCGCGTGCTCCACGCTGCGCGGACGATCGCGATCGTGGGCCTGTCCGGCAACGAGCTGCGGGCCAGCAACTTCGTCGGGTTCTATCTCAAGCGCCACGGCTACCACGTGATCCCCGTCAATCCCCGCGAGACCGAGGTGCTCGGGGAGACGAGCTACCCGCAGCCTGCTCGACGTGCCCGTCCCGGTGGACATCGTGAACGTCTTCCGCGCGCCCGACGCGCTGCCGGCGATTGCCCGGGAGGCTGTCGCGATCCAAGCCGGCGCTCTGTGGTGTCAGTTCGGCGTGATCAATGAGGAGGGTGCCCGCATCGCGCAGGACGGCGGCGTAACGGTGATCATGGACCGTTGCCTGAAGGTCGAGCACGCGCGCTACGCGGGACGCATGCACTGGTTCGGTCTGAACACGGGACGGATCACGTCGGTACGCGCGGGCCTTCAGTAGGCGGACTCCGCCGGCGCATTAGGAGCAATTCTATCGACTTACTAGACTTAGCGGATCCGTTCCCCGCTCCCAGGAGAGACACATGTCGCTGCAGCAGCTCATCGACGACAATCGCCGCGCTATCGAGGACCAACCGATCAAGGCGAGGGCCCTGTTCAGCGTCAAGGGCGATCTGGTCGGGTTGACCGAAGTCGATCTGAGCACGCGCGGACACTCCGTCAAGGTCGACGAGCCGGCGGCGCTCGGCGGAGAGGATCTCGGCGCCAATCCGGTCGAGCACGCCTTGATCGCCCTCGCTTCCTGCCAGGCGATCACCTACCGCTTCTGGGCCGTCCAGCTGGGGATCGAGCTCGAGGGCCTCGAGGTCTCGGCCGAGGGCGACCTTGACGTCCGCGGGTTCCTGGGCTTCGACGATCAGGTCCGTCCCGGCTTCACCGCCGTGCGACTTGAGATCACTCCACTTGGGCCCGAGTCAGCCGAGCGCTACGAACAGCTCGCCGATGCCGTCGATGCACACTGCCCGGTGCTCGATCTGTTCACCAACGCGACCCCCGTGGAGCGCCAGCTCGCCGTCCCGGCGTAGCGTCTCGAGCAAGCGACGCCCGATCGGGACGGCTCCTTCGCTGTCGCCCCGCGGGCAGGAGCCGGAATGAGGACGATGCTGCAGGCTCGCCGGCCGGAGCCCCGGGTTTGATCGCCCTGGGCAAGCACGGGCACTCCAGCTCGCGGGTCCGGCGCTGGCTAACAACTAACCATCTGCGGGTCGAACCCGAGCTCGGGACGCCCGCTCGCGGCGGCGTGCCGGCGACCCGAGCGGTCCGGGTGGCCGAGGGCTGGCGCGTGTCCGGGCGCAAGATCTACAGCACCGGCAGTCATGGGCTGCGATGGATGATCGTGTGGGCGGCGACGGAGCCCGACCGTGCCGGTCAGCAGCTTGTCGGATCGTTCGCCGTCCCTGGGGACGCGCCCGGCGTCTCGATCCATGACACCTGGGACAACTTCGGGATGCGCGCGTCAGCGAGCCACGACGTCATGCTCGACGATGTCCTGATCCCCGCCGACCACGCACTCGCGCTGCGCCCAGTCACCGACCGCCCACCGGCGATTGAGCCCGTGCTCGGTGCGTGGATGGCGATGGTGACGACGGCCGTCTACCTTGGCGTGGCCGACGCCGCCCAGACATGGCTGCGGCGGTGGCTGGGCGAGCGCACACCGGCAAATCTCGGAGCGCCGCTATCCACCCTGCCGCGTTTCCAGGCCGCCGTCGGAGAGATCGAGGCCGGCCTCCTCGCCGCCGATGCCGCCGTGGAGGCGGTCGCCAGCGGCGTCGACGCGGGCGGCGAGGCCGCGGTACGGGCCGGCCGCCGCGCCGCTCTGGCGAAGGTGATCGCCACGCGGCGGCGATTCGTCGGTCGAGGAGGCGGTGAAGCTGACCGGCAACCCCGGACTCAGCCGCGCGAACCCGCTCGAACGGCATCTCCGCGATGTCGTCTGCAGCCGCGTCCACACGCCCAGGAGGATGCCGTGCTGTGGCGGCGGGACGAGCCGCCTGGACGTCCAGGCCAGGAGGTGAGTGGTGCCCATTGAGTTCATCGGAATGATCGCCACTCGCGAGGCGTCAGAGATCCGGCCGGCCATCGGCCCAGTCGTCGACGTGGAGTTCACGCGCGCGTTCGCGCGCGTCCATGAGCAGGCCGGGTTTGACCGGGTGCTGATCGGCTACTACTCCGACGCGCCCGACGGGTTCGTAGTCGCCACCGACGTCCTTGGTCACACGGAGCGCCTCGGCGTCCTGCTCGCGCATCGCCCTGGGTTCGTGTCGCCGACCGTCGCCGCTCGCAAGCTGGCGACTGTCGACCAGTTCTCCGGCGGAAGGCTGGCGGTTCACATCATCTCGGGCGGCAACGACGCCGACCAACGCCGGGACGGCGACTACCTGGACCACGATGCCCGCTACCGGCGCACCGACGAGTACCTGCAGATCCTGCGCTCGATCTGGACCGCTTCGGAGCCCTCCGATCACGCCGGCGAGTTCTATCGCTACGAGGGAGCGTGGTCAGCGGTGCGCTGCCAGCAGATCCCGCACCTCCCGATCTACTTCGGCGGCTCGTCAGACGTGGCGGTGGAGGTGGCCGCGCGTCACGCCGACGTCTACGCGATGTGGGGCGAACCGCTAGAGGCCGCTCGCCTTCACATCGAGCGCGTACAGGCAGCCGCGGCTGCGCACGGCCGCTCGCTGGGGATCAGCCTCTCGCTGCGACCCATCCTCGGCACCACCGAGGACCGCGCCTGGCGGCGCGCCTACGAGATCCTCGAACGGACCCAGGGGAGCGTCAGCGTGGGGGCGTTCGCCCGCCGTGGTCCCGGGAGCGTCGGCTCGCAACGACTGCTGGACGCCGCCGCCTCCGGCGCCGTTCACGATCAGCGTCTGTTCACGGCGATCGCCGCCGCGACCGGTGCCGCCGGGAACTCCACCGCGCTCGTCGGCACGCCCGACCAGGTCGCCGAATCGATGCTCGCCTACATCGACATCGGCGTAACCACGCTTCTCATCCGCGGGTTTGACCCCTACGACGACGCCGCGGCCTACGCCGAGGTCATCCGACGGGTGCGCGGGGAGATCGCCCGACGCGACGCCCGGGTGCAGCAGCTCACGGCCAGTCCGACGATCCCGTCGCGATGATTCCGGACATAGCAGCCCCATTCTCGCCAGATTTGGCCCGCTCTCATCCCTTCGGGCCCAGCGCTGACCCTTCGCCTCGCCCGTCTTGCGGCGCGCCCCCGAGCGCAATAGGATGGCGCACCTTGCGGGGCCGATTCTCTACGACAGGGGGAACACTTTATGTTGAGGAAACGCCCAGGTGCGGCATTAGCGGCGGCGGCGCTGAGCGTCGGCGCGGTGATGCTCGCGGGGACGTCGGCGGCGAGTGCCGCCACTGCGGGTTCGACCGCGATTCCGGGATCGGCGGCGCCGACGGTGGCGACACGTCATTACGCCGGTGCGGTAAGTGCGTCGAGTCCGGTCAGCTTCGAGCTGGCACTCCAGCTGCAGGATCCAAGCGGGGCCCAGGCGCTGGTCAACAGCGTCTCGACGCCGGGCACCGCGAACTATCGGCAGTTCCCTACGGCGGCGCAGTGGGAGGCGCAGTTCTCGCCGTCGCAGGGATCGGTTGCTCAGGCCCGGGCCTGGCTGGCCCAGGAGGGCTTCACGGTCGGATCGACGTCGGCCGATCGGATTACGATCCCGGCTTCAGGGACGGCGGCGCAGGTCGAGCACGCGTTCGGCGTGTCGTTGAGTGAGTACTCGGTCGCCGGTCACACTGTCCGTGAGGCGACGGGGAACCTATCGATCCCGGCCTCGCTGGCCGGCATCGTGACCGGCGCGCTGGGCATCAACCAAACGGTGGCGACGCCCGCCGACGTTGGCAATCCGGATATCCCGGGCTCGTCGAAGGCGGCGCCGTCGACCGGCACGCCATCCGCGACCTTCCCGCCGGCGCCGACGGCGTTCTTGCGCCATGAGCCGTGCTCGCAGTACTACGGCCAGAACAGCACGACGGTGTCGCCGCCGTTCGGCAACGGGTACCCGAAGACGCTTCCAGATGTGCTGTGTGGCTATAAGCCGGGTCAGCTGCGTTCCGCCTACGGGGTGGGCAGCGACACCGGAGCGGGCAGCACGGTCGCGATCATCGACGCGTATGGCTCATCCACGATCGCCGCCGATGCGAAGCAGTACTTCGCCAACAACGATCCGGGCAACCCGTTCTCGCAGGCAGATTTCAAGCAGATCGATCAGACGCCGTTTGATGACGAGGCCGAGTGCGCGGCGTCGGGGTGGGCGACCGAGCAGGCGATCGACGTCGAATCCGTCCACGGGATGGCGCCAAAGGCACACATCCTGTACGTCGGCGCGCAGGACTGCGCCCAGGGCCTGTTCAACGCCGAGCAGAACGTGATCGACAACCACCTCGCCAACATCGTCACCAACTCGTGGGCCGACACCGGCGGTGACCTGTTCGACACGGCCTCGGACCAGAAGGCGTTTGATGAGCTGTTCACGATGGCCGACGGGACCGGCATGACGATCCAGTTCTCGTCGGGCGACGATCTCGACGACTTCGCCGACTTCGGGATTTCGACGGCCAACTTCCCGTCGTCGAGCCCGCTCGTGACGGCGGTCGGTGGAACGGATGCCCAGATCAATCAACAGGGCCAGCGGATCGGCGATCTGGGCTGGGATGAGGGCCGGTCGTTCAAGTGCACGTCCAATATGGTCGGCATCCTGTGCTCGCAGAGCCAGCTGGGGCAGTGGCTGCCCGCTGGCGTTGACGGCGGCAGTGGCGGCTGGACGAGCTATGTGTTCCCGCAGCCCAAGTACCAGGAGGGCGTCGTGCCGCTGGCGCTGGCCGAGCGCAACTCGCCGATCATCGGCGACACGCCAATGCGGGTGGTGCCCGACATCTCCGCCGACGCCGATGCGGCGACCGGCTTTTTGATCGGGCTGCATCAGACGCTGCCGAACGGGAAGTCTGAGTACACGCAGACTCGGTATGGCGGCACCAGCCTGGCATCGCCGCTGCTGGCCGGGATGGTCGCCGACGCCCAGCAGGTGGGCGGTGGGCCGATCGGGTTCCTGAATCCGACGATCTACTACCAGGACTACGTGCAGCCGGCGTCGATCTACGACGTCGTGCCCGAGCCGACCAAGGAGGCCCTGTATCGCCAGGACTACGCCGGCGCGCTCGGACTGGGACTGCCGACCACCGGTGTGGCCTCGGAGGTCCACGAGCTGTACTACCGAGGCACGGAGGAGTACTGCGATGCCGACAACAGCTGCTCCTATAAGCAGGAGCCGCTGGTCACCGCTAAGGGCTACGACAGCCTGACGGGACTCGGATCGCCGGGGACGAACTTCATCGGCGTCCTCGCTTCCGGCCAGTAGACGACAGCGCGGCACCCGGCGCCGGACCGCCACACGGTCCGGCGCCGGACCGCCACACCGAACATCGGGCTGAGGAACGCTTTGCCTGTTCCCGGGCCGCCGTTTGCGAGCTGGCCGGTGACTACTGGTCGGTGCCGCAGAATCCGGCGAGATCGTCGGTGACCGCGACGACTCCGATCAGAGCCCGGTCGTAGTTGACGACAGGGACGCGGAGCGCATCGGTGGCGACGGCAAGTTCGTAGCCCACTTGCGCCGCCGCATCGGGCGCGATCGTCGGGCCGGACTGAGCGACGTGCGCCGCGGGACTGGTCGGATCGAGCTCGCCGCTGAGATCGTCACGCGTGAGCGAACCGGCGTAGCATCCTCGGTCAGAGAGGAACGCCATCTTGCGGTGCGAGCTGGCGGCAAACCAGTCACGCACCTGGGCGACCGTGGCGTCCGCCGGCAACGCACTGAATCGCTTGTGGATGACGTCTGCGGCCGTGAGGTCAGTGGCGTCGCTGAGCAGAGTTCGCGCCATTGAGCGCCACCGTATCACCCGCCTAGCGTGGCGGAAGGTCGCCTTCGAACCGAGCGCGATCCGGGCTCGCGCCCATCCATTCATGGGCGCGCCGGCCCCACAGCTCGGCGGTCGGCACGAGCCCTGAGCGGTCATCCAAGGTTCCCGCCTTGACAATCGCGATCTCCGGCTGCTCGGTGAGCATGGTGAACATCGGTGAGCCGCACTCGCCGCAGAACAGACGCTCCCTTGCGTTTCCGTTCTCCGTCCCTGTTGTCGCATGGATTCGAGGGGAGCCGTCGATCTCGAGAGCCGCCCTGGGCACGACGACGTTCACCGCGGAGCAAGCTGATACAGCATCGCGCTCCATGTCTGCGTGCCCGAGCAGCGGTCCGAACTGCGCCCCTCGCACGGACGACAAGGCCGACCAGAGCGATCGGCTCCCTCCCAGACGGCGCGCACGTGGCAGGCGCTGCGCTCCAGTCGGCTACGCCCATCTCCGCTCCGCCCTCACGGCGTACCGAGATCCAGCGCTAACCCGAGCCGACACGGCCCATCACGAGTTCCCAGACGAGCTGCCAATCCACCCACACATCCAACACGCCGACCTCGTGATCACCTCTGCCTACCTGCGCGAGATCGATAACACGGAGATCGTGCAGGCTGTCCACTAGCGTCCACCCGCGTCAATCTGCGCTAATTGGGAGGTTGACGCGAGCAGCGCGACCGTCCAGTTGCGGGTCCGGGTCCATGCCGGCACTGCGTTGGTGACGGCGAGGTAGATCAGCTTGCGGCGGCGTCCTCGTTGGGGAGATGCCCTTGGTCTTGATCGCTTTTCGCAGCTGGCGGTTGAGCGCCTCGATCGCATTCGTCGTATATATGACGCGGCGGACCTCCGGCGGGAACGCCAGGAACGGGGTGACGTACTCCCAGGCGTTCAGCCACGCTTGGGTGATGACCTGGAACCGCTGGCCCCATTTCTCGTCAAAGCGCTCGAGCTTCGGCCTGGGCGGCGTCGGCGTCGATCGCGGTGTAGATCGGTTTCAGGTCGCGGGCGACGTGTTCGCGCTCGCGGCGCGGGACGTACTTCAGGCTGTGGCGGATCAGATGCACGATGCAGGTTTGCACCGTGGTCTTGGGGTAGATCGCCTCGATCGCCTCCGGGAACCCTTTGAGCCCATCGACGCGCAGTCAGGATGTCTAAACGCCGCGGTGCTTGAGCTTCCACAGGACCTGCATCCAGAACTTGGCGCCCTCGGTTTCCTGAAACCACATGCCCAGCACATCGCGGTCTCCCTCCAGCGTGACGCCCAGCGCGAGGTAGCAGCGCGGCGCTGGACGCTGCCGCCCTCGCGGATCTTGAGCACCAGCGCGTCTAAGAAGATGACCGGGTAGACGTCCTCCAACGGCCGGGCCGCCCACGCGCGCACATCGTCCATGACGCCGTCGGTGACCTTGCTGATCAGCTCGCGGCCGACCTTGACCCCATAGATCTCCTCCAGGTGCGCCTCGATATCCCGCGTCGACAGACCGCGCGAGTACAACGCCAAGATCTTGTCGTCAAACCCTTGGAAGCGACGCTGGCGCTTTCTGACGATCCTCGGCTCAAACGACCCGTCGCGATCCCGCGGCGCGTCGAGCCCGACCTTCCCGTGCTCTGTGATCAGCGTCTTCGGGCTGGTGCCGTTGCGCGTGTTCCCCGCCCCGCCCGGCGGCTCGGCGTGAGGCTCATAGCCGAGATGGTCAGTCAACTCGCAGACGACCTTACGTACAGTAATTGTCCTGTAAATGGGTGACTCTTGATCCCAAGGTTGGAGGTTCAAGTCCTCAACGGCCCCCGGCCTCGCCCGGCGTGTCAGCTTGACTCCCCACCAAACCTCAAGTTAAACTTGCGTTAGAGGCAAAGCCGCCTCGGGACCGGAGACCGACGACCTGGGGGTGCATGTTGGCGCGAGGGGCGCAGGATCGGACGGCTGCGTGTCGCCCACGTGAGCTCCGTCGGGGCATGCGGACGCTGGCCGTGGTGGGTGTCGCGGCGAGCGCCGGTGCCGGCGGGTTGCCAGCGGCGGCGGTGGCACGCGAGCGAGATGGGCAAGTGTTTGCGTGTTACTCGGAGCGCTCGGCGCGACTGTCGAGGTCAGTGGATGAGTCGTGCCGAGCGGGGTCTGCGTTGGTGTCGTGGAATGTGGCGCAGCCGAATACGGGGACGCAGGGTCCGCAAGGGCCGCAGGGTAAGCCCGGGGCGCAAGGATCCCAGGGCAAGACGGGGCCGCAGGGTCCGCAAGGGCCGCAGGGTAAGACGGGGCCGCAGGGTCCGCAGGGTAAGCCCGGGGCGCAAGGATCCCAGGGCAAGGCCGGGTCGCAAGGATCCCAGGGCAAGGCCGGGTCGCAAGGATCCCAGGGCAAGACGGGGTCGCAAGGATCCCAGGGCAAGACGGGGTCGCAAGGATCCCAGGGCAAGGCCGGGTCGCAAGGATCCCAGGGCAAGACGGGGTCACAGGGTTCGCAGGGTAAGGCTGGGGGGCCGCAGGGTCCACGAGGCGACACCGGCCCGAGCGGCGCTGGACCCGGGTACTTCAAGTACGTGTCCTCCTCCCATGGCGTGGGGAGCACGCCAGAGATCGTGGCCACGCTCACCCCGCCGCCAGGGCTCTACCAGGTCGACTTCGCCGCGGACACGCTGGTCGGGGAGGACCATGCCGAGTTCTGCCAGATCGAGGGGGCCTCGGCCGGAGGCCTGGGCTTCACCCCGACCCCACCCACCGAGGTGGGCGGCGGGACGAACGGCGTAATCGTGCCCATCGCAATGAACGGCATCGTGAGCACTATCGGGAGCAGGAGCAGCCTCATCGAGGTGGTGTGCAAGACCTCCGGGCCACAGAGCACTCTCGGGGCGTCGGTCTTCAACATTGCGCTGACGGCCGATCAGTTGACCGAGGCACACCAGGAGGGCAGTACCGCGAAGCTCGACCGGCGCCCGCTAACGAACAGGTTCGCCCCGTCGCGGCCCGGTAGGCTGGCGCGCGAGTGGCTCAAAAAGCAAGGTCGCTGACCACCGCGTCGTCCTGAATCTCCGATCGGCCCCCCTTGGGGTCGGAGTGCGGCTCGCTGTCGCTTTTAGCCCGAGGCCGTCGCGCAAAGAGCGGGCTCTATACAAAAGTGATAATCGCCGACCCGCTGTTAAGCGCGCCAGCGATGAGGTAGGCGCTCTGGTGTCAGCGATCGGCGCCCAGCTCCGGATGGGAGGCGTAAAAGTGAAAATAGTGGCCACTTTTACGGCGGACATCGGCTGTGCCGCAAGCCAGCGGTCCCTGGATGCGAGGCTCGCACTACCGCCCAGCGTTTCAGCCGTTGTCAGTAATTGATAACGACCCACGCCCACCCGGGGTTTACGCGACATCCTCAGCCCCGACGGAGGAGCGACAAACCAGTGCCAAGTCCCGGCCGCTTAGCGCGCCGCCATCAGTGGCTCCCGACGGCGATACACGCGGTCGCGGACGCGCATGACACCCCATTGAGCAGGCTGACCTGACCGCTCGGGTTCGGGGTGGGCTGGATCGTCCAGGATGCGCCGTCCCAGCGCTCCGCCAGCGTCAGATAGGAGAGGGTGCTCGTGACGTAACTCCCGGCGGCGGTGCATCCCGTCGCGGACGTGCACGAAACCCCGAACAGGCTGCTGCCTGGCGCGCCGCTCTGGTTCGGGCTGGGCTGCAACGTCCAGGTCGTCCCGTCCCAGGCCTCCGCCAAGGTCGTCGCGCCGTCCGGCGGAGTACCGCCCGGCCCGACGGCGGTGCACGCTGTGGCTCCTGGGCACGACACCCCTGACAGGTCTAACCCAGTCGGGATGGTCTGGATCGTCCAGGTCGTCCCGTCCCAGCGCTCCGCCAGGGCTCCCCCGCCCCCGCTGCCCATGAAGCCGTTGTAGCCGCCGGTGGCCGTGCACGCGGTCGCCGACCTGCAGGAGACCGCAGACAGGGAGGTGCCATACGCGCCGCTCTGGTTGGGGGTCGGCTCGATCGCCCAGGTCGTCCCGTCCCAGCGCTCCGCCAAAGTCCTGTTCGCGCCATCTGTGCCGACGGCGTAGTAGCCGACGGCGGTGCACGCCGTGGGCGACCTGCACGAAACGCCCGACAGGCTGGTGATGCCCACAGCGCCGCTCGGGGTGGGAGTGGGCTGGATCGCCCAGGTCGTCCCGTCCCAGCGCTCCGCCAGTGGCGCCTGGCCGCTGGCGCTCTGGCTGGCCCCGACAGCGGTACACGCCGATGCCGATGTGCACGAAACCGCCGAGAGGCTGCTGGCCGTCGCGCCGCTGGGGTTCGGGGTGGTCTGGATCGTCCAGGACGTCCCGTCCCAGCGCTCGGCCAGCGTCACGTCGCCGCCGGCGCTGTTCGCGCTCCCGACCGCGGTGCATGCGGTCGCCGACGTACATGAGATCCCCGATAGGTTGCCGCCGACAGGGCCGCTCTGGTTGGGAGCGGGTTGGATCGTCCATGTCTTGCCGTTCCACGCTTCCGCGAGCGTCCTCACCGGCGCGGTGGTGAACGTGGCGTAGTCCGGCGGCGGGTCAGCCGTGGTGGAGCCGAACGTGCCATGAGGACCAGCGCAGACGTAGCTTCCGCCGTTGTTCGGTGACGCGCAGAACACCCACCGATAAGCCGTGCTCACATCCAGGTTCTCGACGCTGGTCGAGAGGTGGACGTTGCCAGTCGGCCCCTTGACCGGACCCTGGACCGCCGTCTTCTGGCTCGACGAGCGCGGCGCGTTCGCCCGCCAATACTCCCAATACCACCTACACGTCTGACCCGAATCGCAGCTACCAACCGCATTGAGCTTCGCCGAGCCGTCGGTGATATTGCTCGCGCCGGTCGTCTTAGCTGAGCAGCCGGCCAACACCAGCACCGCACCGGACGCCAGGATTACGCCGCTACACCGTCGCATAAGCAACCTTTCGTCAGACCCACACTACTCCAGCCATGCGAGGGCAAGGACACCCCCGCCCCGCGCGCGAATTCGGAGCAGACCCTCGTTGGGACGCGTCGGCGGTCTCTACTCTGCTCGTCCGCTTCCGCGTTGATCGAAAGCGTGAGGCCGATCGTTGGCGATGTGCGGTTCTGGTGCTTATGATCTGCGTCGTTGATTGGATTGAGGGCTTAGGGGATGGCGTCGGGTCTTGCTGGGGCGATTCACGGGCACGTTTTCGAGCCCGGGGATCCGGGCTTTCAAAGGGCTGCGCACGTGTTTAACCCGCGGTTTGATGACGTTTTGCCGAGCGCGGTGGCCCGGCCGATCAACGGGCCTGACGTTCAACGCGCGATCCGTTTTACCGTCGGGCAAGGGATTGCGGTGCGGGCTCGGTCGGGTGGGCACAGCTATGCCGGGTATTCGACGTTGACCGACGGCGTGGTGCTGGACCTGCGCAAGCTCAACTGGGTCAACTTCGACAAGACCGCTGGTACCGCGACGATCGGGGCCGGTGTGCAGCTGATCGATGTTTACTTTGAGTTGGGCAGTCACGGGGTGACTTTGCCGGGCGGGTCCTGTCCGTCGGTTGGCGTGTCCGGCGTCACGCTCGGTGGTGGCTTCGGGCTCGCCAGTCGGCACCTGGGCTTGACGGTCGACAGCCTGCTGGGCGTCAAGATCGTCACTGCCGACGGTCAGTTCCGGACCGTTGACGATCAGTCTGATCCTGAACTGATGTGGGCGCTGCGCGGTGGCGGTGGCGGGAACTTCGGGATCGTGACCGAGTTCGTGTTCAAGGTCCATCCGATGCCTCAGTCGGCGACGTACTTCGAGGTCCGGTGGCCGTGGTCATCGGCCGATGAGGCGATCGAGGCCTGGCAATCCTGGGCTCCGACCACGTCCGACAAGATCACTTCGATCCTGCACCTTGAGTCCGCCGGTCCGTCGATCCAGGCCAACGGCCAGTATCTCGGGTCAAGCGCAGACATCCCCGGGCTGGCGCGGGCTCTGTTGGAGGTGCCGGGGGCGGCATTGCAGGCGAACGTCGAGAGGCCCTACCTCGACATCCAGCTGCTGTTGGCCGGCTGTGAGGGCAAGACGGTCGCCGCGTGTCATACCGTCGGCGCCGCCCCCGCCGGCACGATGCCACGCGAGACGTTCAACGCTAAATCGGATTACGTAGGCAAACCATTGCCCAGTGCGGGACGCGCGGCGATGATCGCCGCCACCGAGGCGCCCGGATCCGGCGCGCTGCTGTGCGACGCCTACGGCGGCGCCGTCGCCAGCATCGCTCCGACAGCCACCGCGTTCGTTCACCGCACCCCGCTGTTCTGCATCCAGTACTACGGCAACGGCAGCACCGGCGCGTGGATCGACCAAGCCTGGACCAAGCTGCGCCCCTACGTGACTGGCGGCGCCTATCAGAACTACATCGACCACTCACTCCAGCACTGGCAGGTGGCCTACTACGGCCAGAACCTGCCGCGCTTGGAAGCGTTCCGCAAACAGGTCGACCCCGATCACTACTTCAACTTCCCCCAGGCAATCGGCCGCTGAACCGCCTGAGATCCGCGCCTCAACCATCGCCCGATCGTGTCACGAGCCGGGCAGCGGACGCACGCAGCCGGCGCGCGGCTCCGCCACGCGGACGGGCGACTCGGGCGGGTTCGCGGAGTCGCTACGTCCCCGGCTTGGCCGGAGCTGCCTCCGGTTCGTCTCCCGCGGCGGGCTCCCCCGCTGGGAGGGCGGACTGCGGGGCGCCGGATCCGATCTCGGCCTTCAACTTCGAGAACTCGTCATCGACGGCGCTCTTGGCGCCGAGCTGGTCGAGCTGGCGGTCGACGTCGTCTTGCGCGGGACCCAGCGCAGTCAAGTCCTCGAATGTGCCAGCGTCCTGTAGCTCCTGCACTGCCGACGCCCGTGCCTGCATTTCGTCGGTCTTGTCGATCGCGCGCTGCATCGCGGCGCCGACGTCGGCCATCTCGTCCCCGACGCCGGTGGCCGCCTCGGAGATGTGCACCTGCGCCTCCGCCGCGGAGTACTGAGCCTTGATGACCTCCTTCTTGGAACGGAACTGCTCGACCTTGGTCTGCAGCTGCTGCTCCGCCGCGGTCAGCTTGTCCTGCTGTGACTCGAGCTCTGAGACCTGCTGATCGAGCGAGCCCGTCTCCTGCACGATTAGCTGCTTGCGTTCGATCGCCGCTCGGGCAAGGTCCTCGCGCCCGGCGGACATCGCCTGCCGCGCCTGGCCATCGAGCTTGTCCGCCTGCTGCTGCAAGGTCTGCTCCTGCAGCTGCAGCCGCTTTTTCGCCGTCACCACATCGGCGATCCCCTTCTTGACGTTCTGCAGATCCTCGACCTGGCGTTCATAGGCGTAATCGAGCGTCTCGCCCGGATCCTCGGCGTGATCGAGCAGGTGCGAGATCTTCGCCTTGGTTAGTGTCGAAATGCGGCCAGCAAGTCCGGGCATCGTGTCCTCCAACCGTTTGTTGTCGCCGCCGAGCCACGTCAGTGCGAGCCCTGCGGCCGGGCGCGACATGACCGCGTCAAGGTCGCCACACCGAGCGCAGCGCCGCAACCTGCAACCACGCCCCCAAGCGTACTCCGCCCGCCGCGCGTCCCCGAGGCGGTTGCTCCCGGGGCGCGCGACCGCAGACGGCTACGTGGCCGGCTCTAGGAACCCAGTGATCGATCGCATCCGGCCGTCATCGGCGACGGTCACGAAGTCCGTTCCGATGGCGATCGGCTCTCCGCCGTTCGGCGCCAACGACCAGCTGAACCGGACCCGATCATGGTGGTTGTCCGGGCCCGAGACGAGCGCGAACCGGTGGCCGGGATATTGCTCCTGCAGGCCACCGATCATGGCGCTGATCCCATCGATCCCGTCGCCGGTCATCAGCGGATCCATGTAGTTGGCGTCCTCAGTGACGACCTGCGCGACGAGCTTGCGGCGCTGTCCCGCGTCGGTCTCGTTCCACATCACGATGTAGTTGTTGACGACGGTGTGCGCGTCGGACATGGTGGCCTCCTGTGCGTATGTCGGGGATGGCCGACAGCCTCTCAGCGTCGGATCGCCGCCGCGATTACCTGTCACGTAATGGGACAGGCAGTCGGGAGTGGGGCCGTCGATTGACGCCGGGCGTCCATGGCGGGGCCGATCCCCCGGGGATAGGCTGCGCCTCTGTCATGACCGACATCGAGATCGCCAAGCTGAGCCCGGAGGACCGACCTGTCTGGGAGGAGCTGTTTCGCGGCTACAACGAGTTCTACGAGCGCACCCTGACCCCCGAGGTGGCTGACCGAGCCTGGGCCGCGTTCTCCCCAGGACACGCGCATGCACGCGCTCGGCGCGACGGTCGATGGCCGGCTCGTCGGGATCACCCATTTCCTGGAGCACGCCAGCACCACCTCGGCCGACGTCTGCTACCTCCAGGACCTGTTCACCGCGGTCGACGCTCGCGGTCAGGGTGTCGGCGGGGCACTGATCGCGGCCGTGGTGCAGTGGGCGCGCGCCCGGGAGTGCGCCAAGGTCTATTGGTCGACGCACGAGACGAACGCCACGGCGCGCCGCCTGTATGACCAGGTGGGCGAGTATCTCGGCTTCATCCGGTACGAGATCAAGCTGTAGTCGCCCACTGAGGCGTCTTTGAACTCAGGGCGAGCGCCACCCCGAGCTGCTTGGTCGGGCCTGCTACGCGGACGCCGGAACGGTCTGAGGCGGCCCGCACTCCGCGAAAGCTTCGACCAGTCGCTTGCGTTGAAACTCGGCGGTGGTGGGGCCGACGTCCTGCCAGCGTGTGGCGACAAGGCCCTCCATCAGCGTGTCGAACGTCGTGCGAGCCTCGACGGCGTCGGCGTCAGTCGGGGAGTTTGCGAGCAGCAGCCCTTCGGCTGCCCACAGGATGCAGTCGGCCTCGGCGTCAAACAGCTTTACGGTGCGGAGCTCCTCAACCAGACCTCGAACTGCCTTGTAGGCGTCAAAGCGGGCTGCGCGACTGCTGTCCATGAGATGCTCTCTTCGCTGAAAAGATTCGCAGGATGTTCATTGACTGTAGTGAGCATAGGCATGCTGGCGGCGACCCTGCGACGGTACTTCGGCTCAGGAAGGCCGTGCGGGTGGTTTCGGGCCCGAAGCCGAACCTCCCGACGCTTGAGGTCCGGAGGTCAGCGGTCGTTCCAGCCGGCGCCGGTCGCTTCGTACTCATCGACCCGGGCCCGCATCAGCGCCTTCAGCAGCTTGGTCGGCAGCTCGCGCTCGTAAGGGAGCTTGATGAAGCCCGCCCCCGCATCAAAGCCGGCGGCCTCAACCGCAGCCTTCTGGGTGGCGAAGAACGGCGGCGGGAACCGAAGCGAACAGTGATTCTTGAAGTTCTGAAGCATCCACAGGCTCGTCTTCTCGCCGCGGACGTAGACCGGCAGGTTCCACTTCAGGTCCTCCCGCGCCTCTGGGTCAGCGTCAAGGCTCAGCTCCCTGAGCGCCTCGAGGTGGGGCCGTTGGGTGTCGTTCAGTTTCGCGAAGAAGTCATCGACGCTTGACCGCTTGGGCATCGGCATGGTGTGAGCTTACCCCTGCCGATCGTGATCTCACCGAGGTTTGTCCCGCGCGAAACGTCAGGGATCGCTGACTCAGAGTCGGCCACGTCCCAGCCGCGCTCATGCTCCGTATGCTCGAGCCGATGGAGACGACCGCCTCGTACTGGGACTGGCAGGCAGCCACCTTCGACAACGAAGCAGATCACGGACTACTGGATCCGTCGGTTCGCTCCGCGTGGATCTCCCTGCTCAGTGACGTGCTGCCGCCGGCGCCGGCACAGGTCGCCGATCTCGGCTGTGGCACCGGGACGCTATCGGTCCTCCTCGCCGAGCATGGCTACCAGGTGAGCGGCCTCGACCTGTCACCGAAGATGATCCAGCAAGCTGAGGAGAAGGCTCGAACTGCAGGCGTCAGGATCAAGTTCGAGGCCGGTGACGCCGCCGAGCCGCCGTGGACCTCGCGCAGCTTTGATGTCGTGCTTGGTCGCCACGTGCTGTGGGCACTGCCCAACCCCGACCAGGCCCTCGACAGGTGGACCGACCTCCTCCGCAGCGATGGTCGCCTCGTATTGATCGAAGGGCACTGGTCGACAGGAGCTGGTCTGGCCGCGTCCAGGTTGCTTGCTCTGCTTGAACGTCGCAACCGCAGCGCGACGGTTACGCCGCTTGACGATCCGATCCTGTGGGGCGGTCCTATCGACGACGAGCGGTACCTCGTGGTCAGTCCGAGCGCAGATTGACCTAGTTGGCTCAGTCCGACGAGGCGCCTTACGTCACGATAGGCGTCGAGCACGGATCACGGCGTCGACGCCGGTGCGGCTCCCTCCCCCATCCGCCGCACCATCTCCTCCACCGATCCCGCAACGTGAACGTACAGGCAGGCCACTAGATGACGAAGGGAATGAGCATCTTCGTGTGGGTTCGGTACGCCGGATACGTGGTGGGGAATGTTTCCGTGAGGTTCTTCTCCTCCACGGACGCGCTGTAGTAGAAGTACGCGCCCAGGATCGGGACGAGGATCAGGCCGACCAGGCTGGTCGCGAGGGCGGTTCCGAGCAGCGCGGCCAGGAGTCCCGAGTAGATCGGGTGCCGGA
Organism: uncultured Solirubrobacterales bacterium; assembly: GCA_963754375.1. Taxonomy (GTDB): domain Bacteria; phylum Actinomycetota; class Thermoleophilia; order Solirubrobacterales; family Solirubrobacteraceae; genus Palsa-465. The sequence goes on along the minus strand of CAVWFX010000004.1, from coordinate 204,562 downwards.
CGAATCGGTACGGGCCGGAGGTGACGAGTTCCGGCTCCGCCTTCTGGGTCATCGGCATCCCCCAGTTGTGCCCGAGATAGACGCGAGCCCAGACCGCCAGCGCGATCCCAGCTGCGAACACGACCGCTCCGATCGCTCCGAGCACCGGGCTGTCGACGGCCAGGCTCCCGCTGCGGAAGACGCGGAGGAGAACGATGACCGACACGGCGGTCAGGCCATTGAGCGGAATCCGGCGCCTGTCGCCCCTGCCCTCCTTTACGCCAAAGGCGGACGCGATCCAGTAAACCCAGAAGATGATCCAGACGACGGTGATGGCAATCCTGAGCGCGTCCATGTCATTCGACCAACCTGACGGGGTAGGCGGATGACAATCAGCCTACGGCTCCAACGAAACGCTGGGATTAATCCTGGGATGGATCTGCGTCAAGCGCGCCCGCGTGGGGTGAAACGCAGTCCTCCCGGTTCCGGCGACACGAGTTCACCCGATGACTGCCAGAACCCGCCGGACTTCCGACGTCCGACGGGAGAGTGGCAAACCGTCCTCTAGATGCTGCGTCGTCCACGACGGCTGTAGCCATAGCCGCCGCCGGTCAACAGCAGGATAACGATGATGACGAGCAGGATTGTGAGCATCACACCCCCTAGGCCTCGTTCGAGTTAACTTCTATGTACCCGCGCACCATTGTTCTCAGGCGATCTCCAGAAATGCGAGGCGCCAGTCCAGGAACTCCCACTGTGGCGGCTGGGATCGACTACTGGACGGCGGGTGGCTGGGTCGCCGCCCAACCTTCCGACCAAGCTTTGAGCGGCTCAAGCGCTGGACCCAGTCCCTCGCCAAGCTCGGTCAGCACGTATCTGCCATCCGCGTCGGTATCGACGATGCCGGCAGCAGCGAGGCGGCGCAGGCGATCGGCGAGCACACTGGAGGACATCGCGTCCGCCCGCCGCCGCAGCTCTCGGAACCCCGCCGGTTGTTGCTGGAGCTCCCAAATCACCCGCAGCGTCCAGCGCTGACCGAGCAGGTCCAAGGCGGCCATCATCGGACGGCCGCTCCGGGAGCCACGAACCGGGGTGCCCGGCAAGGGTGTCTTCGTGCTCCTCATTGCGAACCACTACGCTAGTGGTTCTAAATCCGAAGCGCACGGAGGATCCCGGGCATCTTGTCCCGGAGATGACCCTTCGCCGCGCAACTCGACGGAAGCGCGTGCGGATTAGCATGGCGCCGTGCGCGAGCTTGGGCCTGGACTTTGGCACTGGCAGGCGCCGCACCCGCACTGGACCCCTGGGCAGCGGTGGCCGCAGGCGGTGTCGTCGTACGCGATCGACGACGGCGAGCGCTTGCTCCTGTTTGACCCGCTCGCCGTGCCCGTCGCGCTCCTCGCGCTCGCCAGGGAACGTGAGCCGGTGATCGTCCTCACCGCGCCGTGGCACGAGCGCGACGCACAGGCACTTGTCGAGCGACTCGGGGCCACCGTTTTCGCGCCGCCGCCTGACACCGCGCAGGACCTGATCGACAAGTACGCCATCACCGCCGAGCAGGCCGGTGACGGCAGCCCGGACCTGGAGTGGCTGCGGAGCGGCGGCGGTGTCGGCCACTGGTACGCGGCCGGCGACCGGCTTGCGATCGGGATCGAGGCGTATGCAGGCCGCGAGCACAACGATCTCATCCTGTGGATCGAGACTGTCCGCGCGATCGTCGCGGGCGACTCGCTCACCGACTTCGGCACGGGCCTCGCGCTGAACGAGTGGCTGCGCGGGGGCGTTACCCGCGAGCGGGTCGTCAGCCGACTTCGGTCGCTGCTCGAACTGCCGGTCGAGTTCGTGCTCCCGGCGCACGGAGCCCCGACAGACCGTGCGGCGCTCGAGCGCGCGCTCTCCTGACTGCTGACGTCCACCCCATCGGCCGGGTCAGCGTCGGAACGCGTTAGCGCCAAGTCGACCGAGGCCGGGTCTAGCTTTTGCGGCGTGTCGGGCATCGGCGTGCTGCGTGAGGGTCCGCTGCACGCCGCAATCAAGGCAATACTGGCGGCGCCCGGTGATCGATTCGAGGTGCCGGTCGGGCGGTTCGTGATCGACGTGGTTCGCGGCGACGGGGAGCTGGTCGAGGTGCAGACCGGCGGCTTCGGCGCGCTGGGCGTCAAGCTTGATGCCCTCCTTGACCAGCATCGCGTCCGGATCGTGCATCCGGTCGCGGTCGAGCGGCGAATCGTGCGCGTCGATGAGCATGGCGAGGTGGTATCGATCCGCCGGTCCCCCAAGCGCGGGACGGTGGTCGAGGTGTTTGACAAGCTGACCGCCTTCCCGTCGTTGCTGACGCATCCAAACCTGACGATCGAGGTGCTGCTGGTGGACGAGGACCACCTACGTGCCGCTCGGCCGCAGACCCGGCGCAGGCGGACTCGAGATCCTGGCGAGCGGCATCTCCGCGACGTGCTCGGGCGAATCGAGCTCCGCGACGCCGCCGATGTCGTGCGCGCGCTTCCACCGCTCCCGGTCGAGCCATTCAGCACTCGCGAATTGGCTTTACTGCTCGGGTGCAGCTTGCGGCTCGCGCAGCGGACCGCCTATTGCCTGCGTGCGATCAAGATCATCGAAGCGGCCGGCCAGCGGGGGCGCACCCCGCTGCACCGTCGCATCCCCTTCGCGGCGGAGCGACTCCCACCGGATGTTGGCTGATTCACCGACTACCGAACACCTTGGGAGCCAGGGGCGCGATACTTCGCATCTGATGAAAGTCAGCCCCGATTGTTCGAGGCCGCACCAGCACGCAAGGCGACGTTGCCTTCGAGGCAGCATCGCGATCTTGGTACTGGGCGCCCTGGTTGCGACGGCCTCGTCTGCGGGGGACGCGACCGCACGGACGGCGACGCCACGAGTGAGTCGATGTGGATTCATACGCGCCAGCGTTCCGTACTCCCGGCACGGCAACCGGGATCGTTGGGGCGTGTACGTCGCCGGGCGAGCGTCCTGCGCCACGTCGAAGAAGGTGCTGAGTGCGGTGATGCACCTGCGTGCGTCGGCCCACTTCGGCAAGGCCGACGCCGACTCGTATTTCAGCTACCGCAGCTGGAGATGCGCGTTTGGCCAGATGGGTGACCAACCGTGCTGGCGGCCGGCACGGCGTCCCTACCGGGCCGCTGCGGTCGCGCTGAACTGCGCAGCGCGCCAGGGTGGCGGCTGTCCGGCACGGATCGCTCACGATTACCTGCCTTAGATGAGCCGGCTCGTCCGGACAGAACCAGATCGATGTGTCGATCGTGATCGACTCAGACCGGGATCGACGATGAGCTTGGATGATTTTGACCGCGTGGAACTCCTTTTCGGCCCTTCGCCGGTGCACCGGCTTGACAGGCTGAGCGAATACCTCGGTGGCAAGGTCGAGATTTGGGCGAAGCGGGAGGACTGCAACTCGGGTCTGGCTTACGGCGGTAACAAGGTGCGCAAGCTCGAGTATCTCGCCGCCGAGGCGCTCGCTCAGGATTGCGACACGCTTGTCTCGATCGGCGGTGTTCAATCGAACCACACCCGGCAGGTCGCGGCTGTCGCGGCCCGGCTCGGGCTCAGATGCGTGCTCGTGCAGGAGCACTGGGTCGACTGGCCCGACGCGATCTACGACAAGGTCGGGAACATCCTGCTCTCACGGATCATGGGCGCCGAGGTTCGCCTGGATCCGGCTGGCTTTGATATCGGCTTTCGCGACAGCTGGGAGCAGGCGCTCACATTGGTCAAGCAGCACGGCGGCAAGCCGTATGCGATTCCGGCGGGGGCATCAGACCATCCCCTCGGTGGCCTGGGCTTTGCGCGCTGGGCCCGAGAAGTGCAAGCGCAGGAGCGCGAGCTTGGCATCTTCTTCGACGCGATCGTCGTCTGCTCAGTGACCGGGTCGACGCAGGCCGGGATGGTCGCCGGCTTCGCCGATGAAGCGCAGGGTCGGCATGTGCTCGGGATCGACGGCTCGGCCACCGTCGCGCAGACCTGGGAGCAGATCGCCCGTATCGCTCGGCACACCGCGGAGGCGATCGGCGTGGCCCGCGAGCTCCGTGACGACGAGATCATCCTGCTCGACGAGTGGCACGCCGGCACGTACGGGATCCCGGACGACAAGACGCTTGATGCGATTCGTCTGTGCGCGCGACTCGAGGGCGTGCTGACCGACCCGGTCTATGAAGGAAAGTCGATGGCGGCGCTGATCGACCTCATCCAATCCGGCCGACTCGACGCCGGTTCGCGCGTCCTCTACGCCCACCTCGGAGGACAGCCTGCACTCAACGCGTATTCCGGCGTCTTCTAGGTCGCGGCGAGCGGCGGGACGGTCAGCGCGCCGCAGGTTCCAACACGAACACCGGGATCTCCCGGGCGGTCTTGGTCTGGTAATCGGCGTAGTCCGGCCAGACCGCCACGGCACGCTTCCACCACGTCGCGCGCTCCTCGCCCGAGGCTTCGCGCACGGTGTAGTCACCCTTGGCGCCTCCGTCCTGGAGTTCAACGCGCGGATGCTCAACAAAATTGCGATACCACGCCGGATGCTGGTCCGCCCCACCCTTAGAGGCAACCGCCGCATACACGCCATCGTGCTCGACCCGCATAACCGGGTTCTTGCGCAGCTTGCCGGAACTGGCGCCCAGCGACGTGATCACGACCACCGGGACGTCCCTCAGCGTCGTCCCCTTGGTCCCATCGGAGCTCTCATACTCGGCAACCTGGTCCCGGACCCACTTCGAAGAGCTCGGCTCATATTCGCCCTGCAGCGGCATCGTGTCTCCTTTGTGCTCGTTCACCAGGAGGTTAGAAAGCCGGCCCGCTAGAGCGCGGTGCGCGCCTGACCGGGATGGAAAGGCCACTCCTCAAAATGGCGACACCGGCCGTCGCTGGATAGCGTTATGACCCACAGGTCGCGATAGGTACGCTGCGGCGGATCTCCGTAGACGATCTCGAGGCGGGCCACGGCGGTATCCCCCTCAGCGGCCACAACCTCCGAGGTAAGCGTGAATACCTCGTCTGCACCCTCGCGCTCGTCTTCCCAGAACCGAGCAATCGCGCCGACTCCGGCAAGCGGCTCGTCGAACGGAGCCGCCATGTATGTCGCATCCTCGGTGAACAACCGTTCAAGGACTGCCGTGTCTTCCGTGCGCCAAGCCGTCTCGTAGGCCCTGATCCAGTCAGCGAACCGGTTGCTCACGCCGCGGACTGTAGTCGCCCGGTCACGGACATCCGCCAGCGCATCCGCATCCCTCGCTGCACGGCGCGCGTGCGTCTAGTTCATTCTCCAACGAGCGAAGACTTGGAGATAGGATCGCCGGCACGCAGACGACCGACGGGGTGAGGCTCATGGGCGGAGTGGCTGGAAGGCGGATGGTGGCCGAGATCGAGGGCGATTTCGTTGTCTTTCTCATCGGCGCGCGGTTCAACGACAAGTTGCAGTTCGCCCGCAGCCTGGTGGACCTCGGGGGCCGGCGCGGAATGAAGCACATGCTCGACTACCTGGTGGCCCACCCAGAGAAGGGATTGCTGGCCTACGAGATGGGGATTCCGACGATCGTCCAGTACTGGCGCTCGTTCGAGCAACTGGAGGCGTTCGCCAAGGACCCCGACGATCCTCACCTCGACGTCTGGCGCCAGTACTGGCGCCGCGTGGGACGCGGCGGCCGCACCGGCATCTGGCATGAGACGTATCTGGTCAAGGCAGGTCAGTACGAAGCTGTCTACGGGAACATGCCAGCCCGCGGGCTGGGCAAGGCAGGGCGACTTGTGCCCGCGTCAGAGTCATCTACCGCCAGGGGGCGACTCGAGCGCGTGACCGCCTGAGGCCCTGAACCCACCCGCTAGGGCAGCAGCCGCCGCCGCGCCGCCTGGTAATCGGTGCGGCTGTGATCGACGGTGGCGCCGGGATGCTGCGCCTGCAGCGACAGCAGGCCGGGCGGGGCCGACGCCCCGGTGAGCACGCGCTCGATCGGGTACCGGACGATCCCCACGGCGCGCTGGCCGTCCGGCAACGAGTCCTGGCGGTCCTCGGACTGCAGCGGCTGATAGTCGCTCGGAGAGGCCCAGTAGCTGAAGCGACCGCCGTCGAAGGTGAACTCGATCGCTGGCGCGCCGTCGAGCACCGCGTTGGAGTTGACCGTCACGTTCGGCTGGCCGAGGAGATAGCGGACCTCGGCCAGCGCCGAGTTCCAGTTGGGGTTATCGGGCACCTGATTCGGCGCGATCCCCGGTGCCAGGTACACGGTGTTGGTGGCTGGGTCATACAGGTCCAGCCGGCCGTTGACGAACGCCTGCTCCCACTGGACCTTGCCGTTCTGGATCTGGATGATTCGGTTGTCGTAGGGGGCGCTGGTGCTCAGCCATTCATGGACCTCAGAACTGCTCGTCGCGCCGTCTCGCGCGGTGACGGTTGTCACGGCGTCCTCCTCGAGGATCGCTCCGGACGGCAACACCAGGGCGGCACGGGCGCGCCTGATCAGAGTCTTGGCCTGCGCCGGCGAAACAGCGGAGCTATTCCCGGTCGAGGCGACGTTGGCCACCACGAACGCCGCCGCCACGACCGCGCCGGCCAGCACCGCGATGCGCAGCGCCAGTCGGCGCCGACGCCGGGCGCGCCGGGGGGCGGGCGGGCGAGCCGAGCTCGGACGCGAGCAGGCGCAGCGCCGATTCGGTGTCCAGGCCGGGTTCGGCCTGCACCCGCGGGTCGAGCATCGGGTCGATGCGGCGGACGACGTCGAGCAGTTCAGGATCGTTGTCGAGTCGGGTGTTCATGCGGGGCCTCCGGTGGCGGCGTGATCGTGACGCGGTGACGCCGGTTTCTCGGGCGAAACGCTCGGCGGCGAGCTGGGTCCGCAGGCGGCGCCCGGCGCGGTGCAGGCGCTGGCGGAAGCGGACCGACGGCTCGCCCAGCACCGCGGCAGCCTGCGCGGGCGTGAGCCCGTCCCAGGCCACGAGCGTGAGCGCCTCGCGGTCACGCTCGTTCAGGCGCGCGAGCGCGACGAGCACGCGTCCATCCCCGATCCCGGGCTCGCTGGGGTCGGAGCCCTCGACATGCCCGCTCTGAGCCTTGACCCACAGCCGCTGGCGCCGCGCGGCGCCCCGTCGCTCGGTTCCGACAACGTTGCGAGCGACGGTGAGCAGCCACGGCACTGCAGGCTCGGGCACGTCGTCGAGCCGCCGCCAGACGACCAGGAACGTCTCGGAGACGATGTCGTCGACGGCCTCCGGGGGCACCCGGCGCCGGGCGTAGGCCCGGACGGAGCGATGGTGTTCACGGAATAGCGCCTCGAAGCGCGCTCGCCGAGGTTCAGGACCTGGCATACCGCTTCATTGCCGCCAGCGACCGATGTGTGACACCACGAGAGCGGCGCGACCAGCGGAGCGAGTTGAGCAGAGGGACACACCCTCGCTCTTAGGACGGACCTGAGGTTCGGATCGTCAAGGGCCGCGAGACTCAGCGACCCGACGCGCCCAGTAGCGGTACCAGTCGGGACCGTAAGGTACGTAGACCCGGGTCGGGATCCCGCGAGTGTGCAGCTCGTCGAGGTTGTCGGGGCGTACGCCGAAGAGCTGCTCGACCGTCAGTGGCCCGTGAGCGAGCAGCAGCGCCTCGCGCAGACGGCCGTCATGGGTGGCCATCGCCCAGGTCGCGCCGCGTTCGGCCAGGCCGAAGCCGAGGCGCAGAAAGGCCACATCGGTCGCTTCCCCGTGGGGGTGGGCGCCGGTCGCCTCCACGTACGCGCCCTTGACCAGCCGGACGTGCACGCCGGCGTCGGCCAGCGCGTCCGCGTCGGTAGGGGAGCGCAGCAGGTTCGCCTGCACCGTGGCGCCGAGCCGGTCGGCCAGGCCACGTCCGGCGACGTCAAGCACGCAAGCCACGATCGCGTCGCCTCGGGCGGCGTCCTCGGCACCGACCTGGACTCGGCGGCCCGCGGGTAGGGCCCGCGCGATGGTGGCGAGGCGGTCCGCCACCGCAGAGGGGTCCGTGTCCAGAGCCAGATGCGTCAAGTCCACCGATAACCAAGCCTCGGACGCAGATGGCGGCATCGCCCCGGCCAGCTCAAGGTAGTCCTCGAGGACCCGGTCGGCAGTCCGAGGATCGCTCACACGCTCGCCGAACAAGTCGACGCTGACGGCGTGCCCGCGGGCCATCAGCGCCATTGCGGTGACCAGCGCTTGGCCTCGTGACCGGCCGGCGACGTAGCGCGACGCGGCCCGCCACGCCGCCGCCTCACCGAAGGGCACGGTCTTGACGGCACGCTCCAGCCGCTCGCTCGTCGCCAGACGAAACAGCACCGTGCGATCGAGTCCCACGCCACTCAGTGTCTCACCAGCAACCGTCACACGCGATGCCGCGCAAGGCGACGGGCAGATGCGCGTCGGGCGTGCCAGCCTACGACCATTGCTTCACGGCAAAATCGGTGCGCGGGCTCGTTCACCACGCCTTTGCCGACTCGCCGTTGCGGCCGCGGTTGCGACCAATGCCGCTCCCGCCGGCGACCAGTACCTGCCGTCCTCTCAGAGGCTCTACGACAAAGGGTGCGTCCGGTTTGAGTCCGCCTATGTCGGCAACGACAACCGATTCGTCGACGTGTGGCTGTACGCACCCACCGCACCCAGGCTCCTGCCTACCAACCAGCTGTTCCCTCCGGCAGGCGCATTTCATCCCTAGGTTCAGGGCCTGAGCACCGACCGCGGCGCTGGTGGCCGGTCGCCAACGCTCATCGTTCGGCGTGCTCGCCGTGTGGTGCTCCCGGGCCGGGCGGGAGTTCGATCTCTCCGCGCGCGGCGTGTTTGCCGCATCGGTCGCAGCGGAGGTCTGGGCCGATGTTGCCTCCGCAGCCGGCGTGGAGGGTGAGTCGGGGTGGGCCGCCCGGGGTCGGGTAGTGGCGGTCGCCCCATTTCATGAGCACGATCAGGGCGGGCGCCAGCTCGCGTCCCTTGTCGGTGAGCACGTACTTCGGCCGGCCGGGCCGCTCCGGGTCCGGGACGCGTTCGAGCAGCTCCTCGTCGCACAGCCGCTTGAGCCGGTTGGTGAGGACGTTGGAGGCGATCCCGAGCTTGGCCTGGAACTCGTCGAACCGCGTCAGGCCGACGAGGGCGTCGCGGAGGATCAGCAGCGTCCAGCGCTCGCCGATGACCTCCAGTGATCGGGCGATCGAGCAGACCTGGTCTGGATAGTCGCGTTGGAGCACGCCACCAATCGTAGCTGACTTGCTTGACAAAAGCCAGGGTCTCTGCCTAGTCTGCCTTGCATGACGCAAGCTAGCCACCTCGAGGAGGAGTCATGAAGCGCATGCCCCTGATCCTGATCTCGCTGCTGCTGGCGGCGTTTGTGATCAACCTCGACACGACGATCGTCAACGTCGCGCTGCCGACGCTCGTGCGCGAGCTGCACGCGTCCAACTCGCAGCTGCAGTGGGTCGTGGACGCGTTCAACCTGCTGTTCGCCGGCATCGGTGCTGGCCGCCGGCAGCCTGTCTGACCGGTTCGGGCGCAAGGGGATGCTGCTCGCCGGCCTGTCGGTGTTCGGTCTGGCGAGCCTGGCCGGCGGGCTGACGGACAGTCCCGGCGAGCTGATCGCGGCGCGCGCGGTGATGGGCGTGGGCGCGGCGATGGTGTTCCCCTCGACGCTGTCGCTGCTCACCAACGTGTTCACCGAGCGGCGCGAGCGCGCGCTGGCGATCGGCTTGTGGGGCGCGATCACGGGCGTCGGCGATCGCGCTCGGGCCGATCGTCGGCGGCTGGCTGCTCGAGGCTGTTCGACTGGCGCAGCATCTTCTTCGCGATGGCGCCGATCGCCGCTGTCGCCGGCGTCCTCGCCGCCCGCTACGTCCCGACCTCGCGCGACCCGCACGCGCCTCGCACCGACCGCGCCGGGTTCGCGCTGTCGACCGCGATGATCGGCCTGCTCGTCTACACGATCATCGAGGCCCCGAACCACGGTTGGGGAAGCGCGCGGACGCTCGGCGGCTTCGCGCTGACGGCGGTGCTGGCGGCGGCGTTCGTGGCCTGGGAGCGGCGCACCGAGCAGCCGATGCTCGACCTGAGCCTGTTCGGCAACCCGCGGTTCACCGCCGCCAGCGCCTCGGTCGCGATCTCGTTCTTCGCGCTGTCCGGGTTCATCTTCCTGGTCACCCAGTACTTCCAGTTCCTCAAGGGCTACGGCCCGCTGTCAACCGGCGTGCGCCTGCTGCCGGTCGCCTCATGCGTCGCGATCTCCTCGATCCTCGGCGCCAGGCTCGCCGTGCGGGTCGGCACGAAGCTGGTCGTCGCGTCCGGGCTGTTCCTGATGGCCGCGTTCTACCTGTGGGTCACGACCGCATCGGCCGAGCACCGGCTACGGGACGATCGCCGCCCAGATGGTCGTGCTCGGGACGGGGATGGGCCTCACCAGCGCGCCCGCGACCGAGGCGATCATGGGCGTCGTGCCAAAGGCCAAGGCCGGTGTCGGCTCGGCGGTCAACGACGCCACGCGCCTGCTCGGCGGCACGCTCGGCGTCGCCGTGATCGGCAGTGTGTACGCCTCGCTGTACGCCAGCCGGCTCGCGACCGCGCTCCCGACCGGGTTGCCGGCCACCGTCGCGCGGACCGCGCACGCATCCGTCGGCGCCGCGCTCACCGCTGCCGGCAAGCTGGGGTCCGCCGGCCATCCGGTGCTCGCGTCGGCCATCCACAACGCCGCCAGCTCGGCCTTCTTCGACGGTTTCCACGCGGCCAACTACGTCGCCGCCGGCGTCGCCGCCGCCGGCGCCGTGATGGCGCTGGCGCTGCTACCCGCCCAGCCGACCGTCAGCCGACGATGACACCGCCGAGGCGCGCGCACTTGGCTCGCCCGCCACCGCCGCAGCCCACAGCTAACCCCACCCCCAGCCCCAGGAGTCAGAACACCATGACCAACCGGCAACTCGCAACGCAAGTGGCCGCCGCCGGCCCCGACGTCGGCCGCGCCACCGGGTTTGAGCTGGACGGCCGCCGCCAGTCCAACGCGGCCAGCATCGATTCCGCGCTCGAGCGCAACCGCGCCTTCGCCGCCGCCGGCGGCCACGGCGGCGCCGTCGTGTTCCCCAACCTGCGCCTGTTCGTGATCACGTGCCTCGACCCGCGCGTCGACCCCGCGCACTTCCTCGGCCTCGGCCTCAGCGACGCGATGGTGGTCCGCAACGTCGGCGGACGGGTCACGCCCGAGGTCATCAACGACGTCGCGTTCATCGGCCAGCTCGCCGAGACAACGCTGCCCGACGGCCCGCTGTTCGAGGTCGCCGTGATCCACCACACGCAATGCGGAACCGGCGCGCTCGCCGACGACGCCTTCCGCCGCCGCTACGCCGACCGGATCGGCGCCGAAGAGTCGACCCTGCGCGAGCACGCCGTCCTCGACCCGGCGGCGACCGTCACCCGAGACGTCGAGCGCCTCCGCTCTCGCCCCGCCATCTCGCCACGCGTCACCGTCTCCGGGCACGTCTACGACGTCGTTACGGGCTTGGTGAAGACGGTCCTCCCCGCGTCGCCCGCTGCGGCGAGCTAATGCCAGGCTGGCGCGGGAAGTGCGGCCAGGCGCTTGAACGCGGCGGCGAGCTGATCGACCCAGGGCCAGGCAGCCGGGAGATGCAGGGTCGCGGTGCGCGCGTGAAACGCGAGGCGAGCGGCGATGTGCAGTAGCCGGTAGCGCAGGCGTTTGGGTTCGGCTTTGGCGAGCTCGCCGGCGAGCAGCAGTCGTTGGGTCAGCAGATGAGGTCGTGCGCGAGCCCGATGATCGCCAGCCAGACCTGGTTGTGATCGAAGTCGCGGAAGGGGAGGTTGCGCATCCCGGTGTCTTTGTCGTTGCGGATGTGATCCTCGATGCGAGCGCGGCCGCGGTGATCACGTTCAAGCTCAGCGACCGGGCCGGTCTGGTCGGTGAGGATCGCTTGGAAGCGATGACGATCGTGGTCAGTGAACGACAGTTGCGCGCCAGGGTGTGCCCGTTCGCGGCGCACGATCACTCGCGTGCCCTGAGGCCAGCTGGACTCAGGTCGAGGTGCGCGGTCATCTCATAGATCTCCTCCGTTCGGTCGCGCGTGTCTCTGTCTTGATCCAGTGAGCAGACCCAGTCGTCCTCGCGGATCTGCCAGGATCGCTGCGCGGACAGTTTCGGGTCAGGTCATAGCCGACCGAGAACTCGATCTTACCCTCGCGACACCAGTCGAAGAGTTCGTGGCTGGCGCCGGCACTGTCGACGCGGAGCATGATCTCGATCGTTTCGACGTGCTCGGCCGGGATCTGCGCGACAGCCTGCTCGGCAACCTCGATCTGATCAGCCGCGTTGTTCGCGCCCGGCGTTCCCGGGGCGCAACTCGCCCGCGAGCGCCTCACCAGTCTCATCACCATAGGCCAGCATCGGCGCGAATCCGTAGCCGCCCTTGCAAACGTGCCCGCCGCCTCGTCCTCTTCAGAATGCGCGTTGATCAGCGTCGCGTCCAGATCGATCGTCAACCGCTGCGGCGCGCCGGCCAGTTCCCACACCCGCTGCACGCGCGCGGGCGTGCGCATGACTCAAAGCATCGAGCAGGCCCGGTGTGTACGCGATCCGATCGATCACCCGAAACGCGGTCGACGGCGACGCGATCGCCCCGAACAGGGCAGCCTGATCGCCGAGGGCCCGGAAGTCCGCCAGGCAATCGCCGCCGTCAGCGAGCATCACCGCGAGATCACGGATCACCCGGCCACGAGCATGACTGCCTTCGCGCAACCCCGGTTCGCCGACCGCGACACCCAACGCCCGCGAGAGCCCGGTCTTATCAGCGACCTGGGCCAGCAGAGCGCTGCCGGCATGCGAGACAAAACCGTCTCCGTCCGCCGTCACGTTTACCGTGATCTGGCGCCCAGCGTGCGTCACCTTCATGGGTGATCCTCCCGAGTCGGCCCTGCGAGCTTCAGCAACCCGCACAATGCCTGCTCAGGCGGACAGTCAAGCGGCCCCGACCATCGGGGCCGCTCCTGTCTCATGAACGATCCGGGCTAAACGCCGGCTGGCAGCGAGTTTCCCGCCAAAGTTGACGGGTTTGTACTGCCAGCTCGAGCAACCTGGTGAGGCTCGCCGTGAAAGTGGCCACTATTTCGGCTTTAACGGCGAGCCTCGTGCGCGGCCGCGGCGAGCCGACCACGCATCTCACCGCGAACGTCAGTGGCCATGCTCAGGCGCCACGTCTAGGGACGGGTTGCGGTCAAAGAACCCGAACGGCTTGAGCCAGAATGACACGGTGTCGACCAGCATCACCGGCCAATCCTCGACGCGCGTCACGTGGTGGATCCCGAACACGTACCAGAGCACGACGTCGGTGTTCTCTAACGACCGGTTCTGGTCGATCCAGCGCGTGACGCCATCGTCGCGGCCACCACCCTGCGTCGGATACTCCCCGGCCGGCCAGCGCTCGTCGTCGGCGTGACGCGTGACCCACATCGTGTGGCCGATCACCGGCGCGCTCGCACGACAGGCGAGGAGGGTCGATCAGCGCCGGGATGCAGGCCGTTGGCACAAGCTTGTAGGAAACCGGATCTCCATGGGCGTTGAACCGCTCTGGGTTTGCGACCTTCCATGTCCGCTGCGTGGTCCAGTCGTAGTCGCGCGCCGCCTCAGACTCGGAACGAATCGGGTCTGGCGCTGCACGAGCGCGAGCCCGTAGGGGTTGCCTTCATCGATCGGCAGAGCTTCAGATTGGACCTCGTAGACGGTGTTGGCGCTGCCATCGATGTCGAGGTCGAGACGGGCGACGATGAAGTGCTGGTGGTAGGCGCGTATGTGCGGCGGTCCACGAGTGTTCCGTGTCGAGGCGCGGGTGCGCCCTCCGGCATCGTGGTGGTGACCATGATCCGCTCGCCCGGACCTCACATTCGATGCTCGCGTCCTGATAGAAGCGCCAGTAGACGAGATACTCGTAGTTGGCTACGGTCGCGTGGAAGGAGACGACCAGCCGACGCATCCGCCGTACTTCGGCACCGGCCCGGTCGTCGACGTCTTCCAGAGCACCCCGTTGTCCTCTTCGTGGACGCAGATCGCGTTACGCACCTATACGGCTCGCCATGAGCGTTGGCAAGGACGGCGTCGAGGTACCGGATCTCGCCCAGGCAGTCGCAGCCCAGTGCCAGAGACTGGGTCATCAGCCCAGGCCCCACTCGCCGATGTCGAATGCGGTGCGCGGCGCGTGGTCTGGGCTCGGGTCACGGTAGGGGACGACCATCTCGGCGAACGAGAGCCGGTGCGCCACCGGCCGCAGCTCCCCCTGGTCCTCGTAGCCGACCTGGTGCAGCACGAGTCCCTCGCGATGGTTGAACCCGATTCGCATCCGCCACCGTTGCCAGCGAAGCTCGTTTCCGTCAAGCGTGAACGACGGACCTGCGGGCTGCCTGATCTCGAGCGGTCTCAGATCGTCGCGTCGAGTCAGACCCGGCACCAGTTCCGGCCGGTACTCGCCCATTACGTCCGGCAGCCCGGGGTCATCGGCGTCCTGTAGCTCGAGCAGCTCCATCCGGTTGACGTCGACGATCGGCCGCAGCCCCCCGACGAAGTGCGCGTACGGATTCGACTTCTCGCTGCCGCGCACCCACACATCGCACCATGCCACGCGCCGGTCACGGTACGCGGTCGGGACCAGCGCCTCCGAATACGCCCACGCGTCGACGAGGACCAAATCGAGATCTTCGATCCCACGCCGCGCCAGCGCTGCGATCACGCCGGGATGCCGGCGGACCAGCTCGTCGCACTCGTGGTACTCCTCGTTGGTGAAGTTGGGCTGGACCCGGCCGCTCATGGACATCGGTCAATTCGCCGGCGCTCAGGTCGACCGTGCACTCGTACACCCGACCGTCGTCGCGGTTCCAGACGATGGCCCGTGCCTGGCGCGTGAACGCCGCCCCCGCCTGTAGCTCGGCGAATGCGGCCTTCGCGGGCTCGATCAGCTCGACGGATGCAAAGCGCCACTGCTCCCCGGTGGCGTGACCGTCGCGGATGAGCGCGACGGCGCGCGAGACTTCCTCTGCGCGGAGCGGATCGAGCGGGTGCGGGGAGGTCGGCATCGCGGATGTGGGGCGCGGGCCCGGTGGGTTCCGATTGCGCGCGGCACGGGACGTTACGTCAATCACGCCGATCGGCGAGCGGCGGCCTCGGCGGAGGACCAGCACTCTCCGGCACGAGCGCAAGACAGCGCCGAACGCCCACACTAACGAGGGCTAACCGGATGGCGCCTGCCACCAGGTTTAATCGACAGCGGAAGTAGACGGGGTGATGGGAATTCTTGGCCACACGCAGGCGGTCAGCCCAGCTGTTGTTTGGGTACTCGGTCGCGGCACTGGTGGCGGTGTTGGCGTTGCTGTGGGCGGGGGAAGCAGGGCCGCCTATCCAGGCAGGAGCGGGGTGCTCGCGTATGAAACCTTCGACTCTCAGAACAATCAGCCGGGGCCGCTGGGCTACGTCGCCCAAGACTCGATCGTGGTAGGCAGCCAACCCGCCAGCGAGGTCATGAACGCGTTGGCGTCGTGTGATACCAGCTCTGGCGATTTGGCCTGCGACTTCGGTGCCCCGCGCTGGTCGCCTGACGGGCAAATGATCGTGGTCAGCCGGCTGGTGCCGACGAATCCCGTCGAAGGTCTGGGAGGCTCCGGCTCGCTTGAGCTGTTCGCGGCGGACGGAAGCAGCGCAAAGATGCTCCCGCGGCAGACTTCAGACGACGAGCATCCGGCGTTTCTGCCCCATGGGACGGCGATCGTCTTTGACGGCGTGGCCGCGCCTGGCGCCACCGCCAACCTCTATGAGGTGTCCACGAACGGAACGGGCTTGCGCCAGCTGACCCATGGAGGCGGTTCAGACCCGGCTCCGTGCGCCACCGGCGCAGTCGCTTTCGTCAGAAAGGGCAACATCTACCTGCGCTTGCCCGACGGCAAGGTGTCAAGACTCACCACCCGGGGCGGCAGGGCGCCAGACTGTGCCCCTTCCAGCAGGCGGATCGCGTTCATCCGGAATTTCCGGATCTACACGGCTGGCACCGACGGCTCCGGAGCGCGCCGAGTGACCAAGCATCGCGTCAACCCGATGTCGCTGTCCTACTCCCCCACCGGCAAGGAGATCGCCTACGACACCACCCTCCCGGATCCGTCGGCCAACGGCGAGACAATCGACCTGCGCTACGTCAACCTCAAGGGCCGCAGAGTCGGGTCAACCCTCCAACTCGCCGCGTCGAGCTTCTCCGGTGATTCTGAAACCACCGAGACCGGCAGCTCGGCTGGGTTCGACTGGCAGCCGGTCCCTCCCGGCCACGGCTGAGACCTCCGCGTGTCATGCCGGATGCACGCGGTCCGGCCCCCCTCGGGGCAGTCGTTGTTGGGGATCGTCGGGTTTCCTGATTGTTAGGCCGAAGCTGGGTCGCTGAGCGCGAGGAGTATCGTGCTGGGTGCTGTCCTTGACGCGGGTCGTTTGACTGGCTTTGGATGGCGTCTTTACAGCGGAGCGCGCTCGCGGGGACCATGTGTTGCCGCCCATCACGGTCTGTGGACACTGATTCTCCGTTCTGACCGGGGTTCGTCGTGCCCAGCGCTCGTCGTGTCTCCGTGGAAGGTAGGTAGAGATGCGCGGCCTGGCTCGTTGGTGTATCGCTCATCGTCGGGCCGTGGTGGCGGCGTGGGTGGGCGTGGCAGTTCTGACGACCGTGGTGGCGCATGCCGTCGGGCCGAGTTACGTGACGTCGTTCGGTCTGCCGGGCACCGAGTCACAGCGCGCGCTTGACCTGCTCAAGCGGGACTTCAAGACTCAGAGCGGCGACGTCGACTCCGTCGTATTCCATGTTTCGCGGGGGACAGTCGACTCGCCGGCGGTGCGTGCGGCGATCGCGCCCTCTGCTGACGCGAGTTGGTGCGCTGCCACATGTGGCCGGGGTCATCAGTCCTTATAGCTCAAGGGGTGCAGTTCAGGTATCGCCGAACCGGAAGACGGCGTTTGCGACGGTCAACTATGACCAGCCCGCGAACGTGCTGGCGAATGCGACCGGTAAGCCATTGCTGGCGCAGGTGGGCGCGGTTCACGTGCCCGGTCTCCAGGTCGCGGCGGGTGGGCAGGTGGTCGAGAACGCGGAGGGTTTCAGTGTTGGCCCGGCGACCGAGGTTGGGGTGCTGGCGGCATTGATCATCTTGCTTTTGACGTTCGGGTCGCTCGCGGCAGCGGGGATGCCGCTTATCACCGCAGGGCTGGGTCTGATCACTGGCGTGGCGTTGATCGGGTTGGCCACCCACGTCACCAACCTCTCGAATATCTCGCCGGAATTGGCGCTGATGATCGGCTTGGGGGTGGGGATCGACTATTCGCTGTTCATCGTCACTCGCTTCCGGGAGCACTATCTGGAGTTCGGTGACGTGGAGCGGTCGGTGGTCGAGGCGATGGATACCTCGGGTCGGGCGATTCTGCTGGCCGGCGCGACGGTGGTGATCGCACTGCTGGGGATGTTTGCCACCGGCGTGTCGTTCATGTACGGGCTGTCAATTGCCGCCGTGCTTGCCGTGCTTGCCGTGCTGTTCGCCTCTTTGACGCTGCTGCCGGCGATTCTGTCGCGCTTCGGTCCGCGGCTGGTACGGCCGCGCGGCGCCCGCACAGGTCGCCTGCGCCGCCGCGCGAAAGCGGGAGGGGTCAATGCCAGTGGTCCGAGCGTCGTCAATGGCGCCAGTCCAGGCGACGTCAATGGCGCTGGTGCGGGCGTCGTCAATGGCGCCGGTCCAGGCGACGTCGATGGCGCCGTCGCCAACGGGGGCAACGGGGCCAACGTCGCCAACGGGGGCAACGGGGCGGCGGTCCCCGCGCCGACCCACTCGCTGTGGCGGCGATGGAGCCAGATCGTGCAGGCACGGCCGTGGCCGCTGGCGATCGTGTCGCTGGGGCTGATGGTCGCCCTGCTGATTCCAGTGTTCGCGATCCGCTTGGACTCAAGCGACGCCGGAAACGACCCGGCGAGCGTCAGCTCGCGCCATGCCTTCGATCTCCTCGCGCAGGGGTTCGGGGCGGGATTCAACGGACCGCTGCAGCTGGTCGCGGAGCTCCACGGGCGCGATCAGACAGCTGCGCTGGCGTCGTTGCGAGCGGCGGTGAGCTCGAGCCCGGATGTCGTCGCCGTCACCCAGCCGCGGATCGCGCCCTCCGGAACCCTGGCCGTGATCCAGGCCTACCCCAACTCCGCCCCCCAGGCGGTCGCGACGACGAACCTCGTCAACCATCTGCGCGATGTCGTCTTGCCGGCGTTCAAAGGTCGTACCGGCGTGAGGGTGCTGGTGGGCGGTTTCACGGCGGCGTCGATCGACTTCTCGCATGTGCTGGGCGGCAAGCTGCCGCTGTTCTTCGGGCTGGTGATCCTGCTCTCGGCGCTGCTTCTGTTCGTGATCTTCCGGTCGCTGGTGATCCCTGTCCAGGCCGCGCTGATGAATCTGCTCACGATCGGCGCGGCGCTCGGCGTGACCGTCCTGGTCTTCCAGCATGGCTGGTTCGCGAGCGTCTTGGGGGTGCAGAAAGGTCCGATCGAGGCGTGGGTGCCGGTGATCATGTTCGCCGTCGTGTTCGGGCTCTCGATGGACTACGAGGTGTTCCTCGTCTCTCGCGTGCGTGAGCAGTGGGTGCGCCGCGGCGATGCATCAGCGGCGGTCGCTGACGGCATCTCGCTCACTGGACGGGTGATCAGCGCGGCGGCGGCGATCATGGTCTGTGTGTTCCTCTCGTTCACGCTCGGTGACGAGCGCACGCTGAAGGAGTTCGGCTTCGGTCTCGCCACCGCCGTGTTCCTTGACGCGTTGGTGGTGCGCTGTGTGCTGCTGCCCGCCGTACTCGAATTGCTTGGCCCGACGACGTGGCGGCTGCCGCGCTGGCTGGATGCCCGGCTGCCGCATATCAACATCGAAGGCTCGACCGCCCGCGCGGCGCGCGCCGGCGAGCGCACCGACCTCGGTGACGCCCCCGAGCCGACGCCGGCGAAGGTCTGAAGGACCGCGGCAGGAACGGGCCGTAGACCCGTACCCTCGCGTGTGTGAGCTACACGAAGGACCCACGCGTGGAGGCCTACATCGACGGTCTGCCGCAGTGGCAGCAGGCGATCTGTCAGCGCGTGCGTGAGCTGGTGCACGCTGCGGATCCTCAGGTCCAGGAGACGATCAAGCGCGGGGTGCGGCCCTACTTCGTGCTCGAGGGCAACATCTGCGCGCTGCTGGCCACAAAAGACCACGTCAATGTCTTTCTTTACGACGGCGCGATCGTCCCGGACCCGGAACGCATCATCACCGGCGGCCACGACAACAAGACCGCGCGCACCGTCGCGATCTACGAGAACGAAGTGATCAACGAGACGGCTCTGGCGGCGATGTTCGGCCAGATCATCGCCAACAACCGCGCCGGCGGCTGGCGCAAGCTCAAAACCCGAGATGACCGCTGACACCAGAGATTGCGCGCAGACGACACGATAAGTGGCGATGAGCACGTCTCCGGCCATCGCGATCTGGGGTCTGTCAAAGGACTACGGCTCCGGGCGGGGATTGTTCGATCTCGACCTCGAGGTCGGGCGGGGCGAGGTGTTCGGGTTCCTCGGCCCCAACGGCGCCGGCAAGTCGACCACGATGCGTCTGCTGTTGGACTTGATCAAGCCCAGCTCGGGCTCCGCTTCGGTCCTAGGACTCGACACTCGCGCCGACAGCCTGGAGGTCCGTCGCCGCGTCGGCTTTCTGCCCGGCGATTTCGCCCTGTATCCGAAGTTGAAAGGATCGGTCGTGCTCGATCACCTGGCCGCGCTGCGGGGAGGAGTCGATCGGCGGCTGCGTGACTCGCTGGTCGACCGTTTTGATGCCGACCTCGACCGGCCCATTCGTGAGCTGTCGACCGGCAACCGCCAGAAGCTCGGGCTGATCCAGGCGTTCATGCACCAACCCGAACTGTTGATCCTGGACGAGCCCATCGCCGGCCTGGACCCGCTGGTCCAGCAGAGCTTCCATGCGCTGCTGGCGGAGGTGAGCTCTGAGGGCCGCACCGTGTTTCTGTCCTCCCACACACTCTCAGAAGTCGAACGCGTCACTGACCGCCTGGCGATTCTGCGTGACGGGCGACTCGTCGTCGTCGACTCGCTGCAGAACCTTCGCGAGGTCGCAGTCCAGCGTCTGGAGATCGAGTTCACCGGGCCGGTGCCCGCCGATCGGTTTCGGGCATTACCGGGCGTCCGGGAAGTGACGGTCGACGGCCAGCGGCTGACCGTCGCGTTCCAAGGCGCGGCCGACGCCGTGGTGAAAGCCGCCGCCGCGTACGAGGTGCGGACCATCCGCTCCCGCCAGGACGACCTCGAGGAGATCTTCTTGCGCTACTACCGGGCCGAGAATCCGCGCGTGAGCTCGGTACTCAAGATGGCACTGCGACTGCGCCTGCCGACCACCGCGTCTGCCGCCATCGGCCTGGTCGCGGTGTTGCTCGCCGTCGGCGCCCTCTTCCCAGCCGTCGGACATAGCTTCGGCAAGCTCAACATTCCCAAAGGCGTGTCGGACCTGCTCGGCGGCGCAAACTACGGCACCATCAGCGGCTGGTTCGGAAGCGAGATCGGCTCGATCTACGGTCCGCTGCTGATCGCCGCCGTCGCCATCACCGGCGCCGCCGCTGCCACCGCCGGCGAGGAGGAAGACGGCATCCTCGCGCTCGTGCTCGCCCACCCCATCACACGCGCGCGGTTGGTCGCCGCCAAAGGCAGCGCCATCGCCGTTGTGGTGCTGATCATCGCGTTCGCCGCATGGGTCGGATTGATCTTCGGGGTCGCCCTCGGCGGCGGAGGGATCAGCCCCGGACACCTCGCGGCCTTCTCGTTGCACCTGGCCTTCTTCGGCTTCGCCACCGGGGCGCTCGCGCTAGCGGTCGGCTGCGCCACCGGCCGTCGATCGCTCGCTATCGCCGTTGCCGGTGGCGTCGCGCTCGTCGCCTGGCTGGTCAACGGATTTGCACCCCTCGTCAGCGCGATCTCCTGGCTCAAGTACCTGTCGCTCTTCTACTACTACGCAGGTCACGACCCTCTCATCAACGGCATCGACGTTCTCGATCTCGCCGCCCTGGCTCTGGTCACAGCCGCTCTCCTCGCCTACGCCATGGTCGCCATCGAACGTCGAGACCTGCGCGCCTGATCGGCGTGAATCCACCGCCCTGCCAGCGAGGCAATGGAGGGTCCTGTGCCCCGCCCATCGAGCCAACCTGCGCTGGGCAGGGTTGAACGGGTCGTGGGCGGGGTCGGGTGTTTGGCGGCTAGGCCTCGTCGCCGAGCGCGACGATGTGCTCGGGTAGCCGCTCGTTGTCGCCGTACATGAAGTGGTTGTGCATGTTCTCGGAGAACCGGCTGGCCTCGGTGGACTTCCCGACCGCCTCCGCGGTCTCGCGGACCAGCATCGGCGAGGCACCGCAGCAGACGCCGATGTAGTTGATGCCGAGGTCATGGACCGCCTTGGCGAAGGCGCCGATCTCGTACCGGTTGGCGTACAGCGGGTCCAGCGCGGTCGGGAAGGTGCGGCCGTGCGGCGATGGCACCCGCGCGCGGTCGTCTGAGAGGTTGAAGAACGTCGGTTCCTCGGCGGTGGTCCGGTAGGGGATCGGCAGCGCGCCGACGTGGCACGACACCGCCGCGCGGATCTGCTTCAGCCAGGGCAGCATCGTCTCGGGCCCGCGGAAGCAGTTCATGCCCACCACGTCCGCGCCGGCCTGCTCCAGCCGCTGGCAGGTCTCGACGATGCCGACCCCGTCGGCCATCTCCTCCATCGCCATCGGCGCGATCGTGATGACGACGGGCAGGCCGGTGGCCTTCGCGACCTCGAGCGCCGCCAGCGCCTCGCCGGCGTAGTAGAACGTCTCGCCGATGATCATGTCGGCGCCGCCCTCGACGGCCCAGCCCACCATCTCCTCGAACATGCCGCGCACCTCGGCCTGGCGGGCGGTGTCCTCGGGGTCCCAGATGTTGGTGTTCGAGATGTTGCCGGCCATGAGGTCGCCGGGTCGCTGGTCGGCGACCTCCCGGGCGATCTGCAGTGCGGCGCGGTTCAGCGGCTCGAGCAGGTCCTCCTTGCCGATGACCCGCATCTTCTCGCGGTGACCGTTGTAGGTGAACGCCTCGACGATGTCGGAGCCGGCGCGCTGGAAGTCGACGTGCAGAGCCCGGAGGGCGTCCGGGTACTCCAGGGCGACCTCGGGGACGAACTCACCGGCGCTCAGGTAGCCGCGGCGCTCCAGCTCGAACAGGAAGCCCTCGGCACAGATCACCGGCCCGGCGTCCAGGCGCGCGGTCAGGTCCCCGCTCGGAACCTCAGAGGTGGACTCGGTCATGTATTGCTCCTCGGTGGTGAATGGGACGCGGATGCAGGCGGTCTCCTCGACTCCCAGGTCCAGCGCTCGCGACCCGCCTTCCCAGGCCGGTGGGCCCAGTGGCGACGTGGGGTTCGAGCTCCCTGGTCACAGTGGCGAGGACCGTGTCGGACTTGCACCGACTTCCCGGTTCTGCATCGCGTCGCGAGTGTAGCCGCCGATCGCGACGGACGATGCGACGACGTTTGTGCTGCCGTGGGACGGGATAATCGGCGCCATGGCGATCGTCATGGCCCGCTGCTCTGATCGTCCCGACCTGTGGCGGGAGACGGATGACGTCAGTGAGGAGGTCTGGCCGGAATACAACCGACACGGAGCGGTGCTGGGTCGCTATTGGGGTCGCCTGGGCTCTGAGCTCCCCGACTACCAGTTCGTCTTATACGACGATGAACGCGACGAAGTACTCGCTGAAGGCCACACCGCGCCGTGCCTGTGGATGAGACGATCCCCGGGCTGGGCGCGGGCATCGATGAGATGATCACGGCGGCGTTCGCCGCCTTGGGCACAGGCGCGCGTCCAACCGCCCTGTGCGCGCTGGCTGCCGAGATCCGCCCACAGTTTCAAGGCTTAGGGCTAGCGAGCCGCCTCCTTGACGCCATGAGCGATCTTGCCCGTGGCGCCGGTCTCATGTCGTTGATCGCCCCGGTGCGCCCCAGTTGGAAGGATCGCTATCCCCTGACACCGATCGAGCGCTACGTCGAATGGACGCGCGAGGACGGCCAGCCCTTTGACCCGTGGATCCGGGTCCACACCCGACGGGGCGGGGTCATCACCAAGCCGGTGGCGGAGTCGATGCGCATCAGCGGCACGGTTTCCGACTGGGAGGAATGGACCGGCATGCGCTTCCCGGGCGATGGGATCTACACATTCCCGTCCGGACTCGCGCCGCTGCACATCAATCACAGCCAGGACCTCGGCTCCTACTGGGAGCCCAACGTCTGGATCGTGCACACACTCGGCCGCTGACCCGTGCGCGGATTGAGTCTTGGCGCGACGATCGCTTCCTGAGATAGTGCGACGTCGTGGACACTGACGGGGATCGCGGTCGTCAGGTCATGTTGATGAGGGATCGGGCGCACGCGTCCGCACTCGCCCCGGTGTTTGGGCGCGCGTTCGTGCAGGAGCCGATGATGTGCTGGCCAATGGGCTCGGCCGGCGACCTCGCCGCACGGTTCACCCGGTGTTTCGCGTATTTCCTTGACGCGGCGCTGCCTCTCGGCATTGTCTGGGTGGCCAAGCGGGTCGACGGATTGGCGGTGTGGATCGGTCCGGGGCAGCGGGAGGGTTGGGAGCTTGATCCGTGGGACGAGCCCCGGATCCTTGACCTGGCCGAGGATGGAGGTCGCCGCTACGTCGAGTTCTGGGACTGGGTCGCCGCGCATGACCCGCCAGAGCCGGCATGGCAGCTGGACACGATCGCCGTGGAGCCCGAGCTTCAGGGACGCGGGATCGGAAGAGGACTGATCGAGGCTGGGCTTGCCAAAGCGCGCGCGGACGGAACGAGCGCGTTCCTCTCGACCGGCACCCCGGCGAATGTCAGCATCTACGGTCGCTGCGGCTTCCGCGTCTACGATGAGGCAGACGCGCCGAACGGTGGCCCACGCATCTGGTTCATGCGCTGGGATCCGTGACCACGGCCGCCGATGCCGAACGTGGCTGGCGGGTCGCCCGACTGGCGTGCCAGTGCGCCAGCGCCGCATTCGGCGCTCGCCTGATCTCCGTATACGCGATCGGGAGTCTCGCGCACGGTGGCTTTGCGCCCGCCGTCAGCGATATCGACATCGCGGTGCTGGTCGATCACTGCGACGAGAGTGTCCCACCCCTCGTTGCGGCCGTCGTCGCCTCGTCACAGGAGCAGCTGGGACCAGGACTCGCGGATCGCCTGTCGATCTTCTATGGCGACTGGGCATCCTTCGGTGCTCCTCCAGAAGCCGCGCGCCTGGGTGCGATCGATCGTCTCGACCTGATCGAGCACGGCGTGCTCATGCAGGGCGTTGATCGCCGCGCGGACAGCGGCGTCCGGCCGACACGCGACGAACTGGTGGCCCAGACCGCCGATTTCCTGCACCACTGGGAGGCCCAGCGACCTGATCCCGATGAGCTGATCGCCGCCGGCGCGCGTGTGCTCACCAAGAACGTGCTGTTCCCGGTCCGCTTCCTTTACACGCACGCGACAGGTCGCGCGGGCGCCAATCAGGCCGCCGTCACCTGGTACCGCGAACAGGGGGGCCCGCACGCCGAGCTCGCCCAGGCCGCGCTCGACTGGAGGTCCGGGGATGTCGAACCCGTCGTCGCGCGCGCACTCCTTGAGCGACATCTCGACGGGCTTTACGCCGAGTGCCGACAAGTGTTTGGACGCTAAGCGGCGTCACCGAAGGCGCCGCGCCTAGGGCCCCGAGACATCGCCACCGCCGGCGGCCCACAGCAATTCAAGGATCTCCCGTTGTTGTGCCCGCGCGACCGCTGACCCGCTCCCTCCACGGCCCGTCGTCCAGCGCGCGAGTTGCAACGCCGTCGATCCGCTGCGGTTGGTGGCGTGGAGATCCGCGTCCAGGTCGAGCAGCGCCCTGACGGCCGCTGCGCATCGGTTGCGTACGGCACGGTGCAGAGGCGTCGACCCGTTCTTATCGACGGCGTTGGGATCAGCGCCGAGCTCGACCAAGCACTCCACAGTTTCCTGTTGTGAACCCGGGTTCCATCTCGCGGAACCCGGGATGCCGTCGACCGCGTAGTGAAGCGGCCCGGCACCGCGGCGATTAACGGCTGTGACGCTCGCGCCGGTGCTGACCAACTCGCGCGCGAGGTCGGTCTCGTAGGCTGCCGCGGCAACGTGCAACGCGGTGTCCCCGGCGTACACGTGGTGGTCGATCTCGCCGAGGAAATACTCGTGCGCGGCGCGCCTGGTCGCACCGACCGCGACGTGTGCCACCGCGAGGTCAGGCGCAGCTGCCAGC
Source organism: uncultured Solirubrobacterales bacterium (assembly GCA_963754375.1). Taxonomy (GTDB): domain Bacteria; phylum Actinomycetota; class Thermoleophilia; order Solirubrobacterales; family Solirubrobacteraceae; genus Palsa-465. The sequence goes on along the minus strand of CAVWFX010000004.1, from coordinate 179,251 downwards.
GACCCCGACACAAGCGCCTGATCTCCCCGCGCGATCGCCCGTACGAACGTCATCAACGCCGCATCGTTGCCCACCGTCCCACCCGTACGCGGGGAGGTCATTGAGCCTGCCGGCCAGAAGTCTCCTCGAGCAGGCGCCGGAACCTTTCGGCGAACAGGTAAGCGTCGCCCGGCCAGCGCGCGGACAGGTAGTTACCGTCCTGGACGACGAAAGCTGGGCTGTCGTCCGCGGAGGTTCCTCGACGTTGGGTGCGCGGCCCACGGACGAACTGGCGCGGGTCGTTCAGGGCATCGGTGACCTCGTCCTGGACATACGCCGGGTAGGTTCGGTAGTAGCGGCCCAGGCGCCATGCCGTGAGGTAGTAGGCCCCTCGCTCCATGTACTTCGGCAGGCAGGTGGTCCTCCGATCCGCGATCACGCTGCGCCCGGTACCCGGGTCGCGGGTGCGGGCCAACACGAGAACGCCGTGGCAGATCGCGCCGACCGGCCGATCCAGCCCCCAGAACTCGGCCACCTTGCCCTCGAGCACGGTCGAGGAGAGGTACTGGCGCATCCCAGGCGCGTGGCCGCCCGGGAGGAGCAGACCGTCATAGTCGCCGGTTCGCACCTCCGCCCAGGCGAGCGGTTGCTGAAACGCCGTCGTCTCGACAAGCTGCCGGTAGAAGGCCTTCGGCTCTTCGTAGGCCCCGAGCCGGCCAAAGATGACGCCGTCGAGCAACCGTTTGTCCGCCTCGGGAGCAAAGCCGCCGTGCTCGGTGGCGAACACCGTGTCATGACCGGCGCTCGCCAGTATCCGCCACGGCACCGAGACCTCGGTCACATCGAAATCGTGGTCCGGGACCGGGATCAGGACACGCACCAGCGAAGCCTCTCAAATCGGCCGCCCAACGCACAGCCTGCTTGGATTTTCGACTAAGCGCCGGTGCTGTGATCCCGGTCGAGAAACCGCCCTCGACTCAGCGCTGCTCGCCCCCGGATTGCTTACGCCGCTCTCGTTTGTTCGCGAGCCCCTCGCGCAACTGCTCATCCCGCGAATGACGCAGGCTGTCTGAGCGTCGCGCGGCCGAGCCGCGCAATCCAGTCTTGAACGGGCCGGCGATCGGCGAGAACAGCCTCTCTGGCTTCTGGGCTGCGCACACCGGACACGCCGGCAGTTGGGCCGCTGCAACCAGTGCCTCGAAACGCTCGCCACACGCACGACATTCGAACTCGTAGATCGGCACGCACCCAGGATAGGTTGTGGGGGTGAAAGTCGCCGTGGACGAACACCATCGTCGCGGGGAGTGCCAGCTGCTCGTCAACCCAGTCGCACCAGCGGAACGCACGAGCGCGCTGTCGGATGGTGGATCGGGCGCGGTGGCCTGGCTTGTTGTTGGGTCGTCAGTGCGAGGGCATACGGGATGGGGGCGGTGCTACCGCCCGGGACAGGCTCGGGTAGGTCGCGCGATAGCCGCGCCGCTTGGCGATCGGCGCTAACGCGCTGAAGACCAGGCGCTGCACCATCACTGGCGGCCTGCGGAACACGATCACGTCCGAGAACTCCTGCGCGAACAGCGCGAGCTGCAGTGGGTCGGGCATCCCTTTGTCGTTGACGTGTCCCAGTCTTGCGAGGCCGAACAGCGTCTCGATCATGTGGGCAAAGCGCTGGCCCGGTGTCACCTCGACGCGCACAACGGCGTCCACGCCGGCCGCGTTGAACCAGTCGTGCCAAACCCCGGGCTCGATGTGAGCACTCTCGCCAGCCATCAGTGTCGATTGCTTGCCGTCTCGGATGACGGTCAGCTCCCCCGCCAGCACGCTGAAGGACTCATGCATCGCCGGATGCAGATGCTCGCCGGCAACACGAGCGCCCGGCAGCGCAGTCATCTCAGCGATCGCGCGCCCCTCAGCGTTGTTCCACGGCGGCTCGAGGATCACCGCCCGCTCGCGGGTCACCGGACTCTCCAAGATGTCTCCGGGCTCAAACGGCCTCAGGTCCGGCGCAGCTGACGGATCAGGATGCGACATCGCGCTAACCCTATCTGGACGGTGTCATTCACCCGCCTGCGTGCTCGTCGGACCGCACGAGACTACGCAACAGCCAGAGATCGAGAGCCAAGAACGGAACGAACACGAGTCCCCACCATTAGCCCTTCGCACACGTCTACCAGCGTCATTTGGATTTCTGGCACGCCTTGATGTACGCCGGGGTGCCTGGTTGCAGTGCCTGGCCTGAGTTGGGGCTGACGATGAGGCAGGACTCGTCGACGGCTTGGAACGCGCTGGCCGGGATCTGCTTGAGTTGATCGACCATGGTGGAGGTCCAGCGCGCGTCGGTCGTGCCCTGGAAATACCAATTGCTGCCGTTATCGGCGAGGATCAGACCGTAGGTCTTCATCGCCTGGATCACCGTCTGACATGGTTTCGCGCACTCAGCCGCGGGCAGCTGGAAGCCGGCGGTGAGACGGAACCGGGCTCCCATGGGTGGATAGTTGGCGTTGGTGACCGATCCGGCCTGGTGGCGGCCCGGCCAGACGTAGGTGGTGTCGGTGGCCTGCGCTGTGAAGCGGATTGCGTGGTCGATGTGGCCAGACATGACCTCGTCGTAGTTGACCAGGCCGGGGAGGATCGGCAGCCCGGCGGCATCCGCTGATGTCCATCCGGCCGGTCGCAGCTTGTTGGAGGTGAGGGTCCAGATCGCACCCGAGCCTGCAGTTGACTTGTTGTTCGCGTGGTAGTAGGCGTTGTAGAGCTCATACAGCGCACACGTCTTTGGGTCAACCATCAGCGCATGACGGTCGCCGGAGGACGTCGCGCCGCCTTCGATCGGCGTGTTTGCCCCGAACGGGTATGGGCCAGCGTCACTCTGATCGGCGTAATCGAAGCGCACCTTCACGAACGCTTGACCGGCTGGCGTGATCTGCCACGGAATGCCGTAGGGAGTGCTCTTCCCGCCGCCAGGCCCATAATCCGGGTGTAGATCAGTCGACCCGGCAGCCATGTGGCTGAGCCAAGCGGCCGAGTGGGAATCGAGCGGGAGCCCCGTGATCGGTGTGTTCCATACATTGTTTGCCGGAAACGCCGGGCACGACGTGCCGGGGAACACCGGGCCCGTGGAGTTGCTTGCGAGTCGCGCCCGGTAGTCCGTTCTCACGGCGGCCTGCGGTCTGGCCCAAGCGGCGTGCACGAGCACAACCGAGAGACCCAGTGTGAGGACGGCGAGAACCGCGACAACGAGGCTAGAAAACCGCATCACTGCTCCTACAATCGGACGTTGTGGGCCAACCCTAAAGTCTGGGGCCGGTGCTCGGCCCCATTCAGCGGATCGCTAGAACGTCGCCCCCACGCCGTTCCGGGGCGGTGCGCACGGTGTCGCGCCCGGCGTCCTTGCCGGCGTACAAGGCCCGGTCGGCGCGGCTGACCAACTCGCTCTTTGTGTCTGAGCCGAACTCGGCGACACCGACGGTGAGGGTCACCGCCTCGTCGGGGTTGGCCTGAACGCTGGTACACACGTCGACGCGGAGGCGGTCGGCGACCACCCGTGCTTCAACGGAATCGGTGTTGGGCAGCACGGCCAGGAACTCCTCACCGCCCCAACGCCCCAGACTGTCCTCGGCTCGGAGTGACGCGCGCAACGAGCCGGCGATCTGCACCAGGATGGCATCGCCGGCCTCGTGGCCCAGCGTGTCGTTGATGCGCTTAAAGTGATCGACGTCGATCAGAAGCACCGAGAGCGGGGTGCCTCTGCGCCTAGTCGTGCTCAGGGCAGCGTCGAGGGTCTCATCGAGGTCGCGCCGGTTGCTGAGCCCGGTCAGCGGATCGATCCGGGCCAGCCGGTCAAGCTCGGCGGCCAGTGCCTTGAGGCGATCGCGCCCGTGGATCAGGCGCACGCCGATGACGATGATCACGAGCCCCGCGATCGCCAGGCCCGCCAGAGCGAACCACGCTAGCGACTGTCCCCCAGTGTCGATCGAGCCGTAGAGCTGCGCGGTGGGCTCGGAGGCCACGATATTCCACGGGGTCCCGGCGACGCGCGCGACGACAAACGTCTCCTCGCCGCGACTCGAGGAGGAGGTGCCGACGCGGTGGCCGCTCGCGACCAGCCGGGCGAGGTGCCGATCGCTGTTGTCCAGGGCGGCGCCGGCCGCTATCGGTTGGGTGCTGGCGATCAGGTGGCCGGTCGCGTCGATCATGTAGACGCGCCGGCCCGGCAGAACGAGCAGGCGGCTCATGTAGGCGCCCAGCGGGGTCCTGGACACGGGGAAGGCGGCGCTGAACACCCGCTGGCCAGCCGCCGAGTGGAAGGGCAGAGCCAGGGCGGCGACGGGAAGGCCCCTGGCGGCCGACGGGACCACGTTGGACACGGCCTGGTGGCCCGTCACGGCGGCTCTGAGGTGCGCGTAGCGGCTCGCTAGGTCTTGGCCGATCAGCCCGGGTTTGCGCGGCAGAATCTGGAGCGCATCGCCCCGGGCGTCAAGCAGCACCGCGGCCGGTGCGCCAACACCCCCGGAGGCCAGCACCAGATCTCGGTAGCTGATCTTATGCGCACTCAGCCACTGGCCGGCTTGGACCCGCTCTCGATCAAACAGGTCGCGGACGTAGAGCGATGCGAACTCCGCGCCACCCTGGATCCGTTGCTCCAGTCTGACGAGGATCGAATGGCGGGTGCTGGCGTGAGACCCGGCCAACAGCAGCGCCGCAGCCGTGATCGCGGCAATCCAGACTACGGCGGCGCCGCCGACACCGAGCCACCGTCTTCGCGGCCAGGCCAATCTGGTCTGACCGCCCGTGAACATGGAAACCGTATCGGCAGCCACTACCGCGGGCTAAAGACTTGGCCACCGAACTGGTGTCCATCCGCTGGCCCCTCGAATGCGCCGCCAGCGCAGACGCCCATCCATCAGCGCAACGCAGCAAGCTCTTCCAGGGTCGCCTCGCCATAGGGTCCGCAGGCGCCCGAGCTCAGTCGCCGGGGCTAAGGACGTGAAACTCAATTAGATAGACGAGTGTGTCCTCGTCGATCGGCCCGGCGTGCGCCGCGCGCCGGCGCAGCGTCTCGCGATCCGGCTCGCCGGCCCGTCGGACGTCCTCGTCGGTGACCGCCGAGAACGGCGCAAGCTCGACGGCGTCGACCTCGATCTCACCCGGCCCGACCCGGTAGCGGCCCCCCTGCTTGACCCGTGGCCGCTGCCACAGCCGGACCGAGAGCGTGATGTCTCCGGCCAGGACGTCGTCGCGCAACTCGCGGCTGAACTCCACCTCCGGGACTCTTGCAGACGTGGTGAGACGGCTATATGGTCGGTGAGTGGCCACCATCGGCGTGTCGGACTCGATCACCGTCGACGGAGAGGGCCGGACGGTCGTGCTGCTGCACGGAGGCCCCGGCCTTATCGACTACATGGGGCTGTTGGACGCCGAGACTGCTGGGTGGCGCCGCGTCCGCTACCAGCAGCGTGGTCTTGAGCCGTCGACGGTCGATGGTCCGTTCACGGTGCAGCAGCATCTTGAGGACTTGATCTCGGTGCTCGACGATTCGGTGGCCGAGAGGTTCGTTGTGCTCGGGCACTCGTGGGGCGGTCACCTCGCACTGCAGGCGGCGTTGGCGGTGCCCGAGAGAATCGACGGGGTGGCGCTGATCGACCCGTTTGGCTCGGTCGCTGACGGTGGTGCGATCGCGATGGCCGAGGCGCTTGCCGCACGGCTGTTACCTGAGAACCGCCAGCGAGCGGCAGAGGTCGGTGAGCGGATCGCGGGCGGCGACCATTCGGAGGAGACCGGCACCGAGTTTGTCGCGCTGCAGTGGCCGGGGTATTTCGCCGAGCCCGAGCAGGCCCCGCCGACACCTCCGGGCCTGCGTCTGAACCTAATCTGCAACGGTGAAACGATGGCGTCGGTTTTCGAGCAGCTGGGAGGCGGGTTCGGCGATCGCCTCACAGGATGCGAGGTGCCAGTTGAGTTGGTGGTCGGTCAACGCAGCCCGATCCCGGTCGCGGTCAGCGAACGGACGGCAGAGCTGTTACCCAAGTCACAGATAACGATCGTCTCAGACGCGGGCCATCTTCCCTGGCACGAGCAGCCTGGCTGCGTGCGTGCCGCGCTCGCCCGCCTCTGAATAACGTCGGTGCGCGGCCTCGCCTCCGCTCGGCTAACGGCAGGGCTTCACGCTGGCGACCTTGCGCTGGCAGCGATCGCGTCGGTGCGCTTCGCGGCCCAGATGATGAGGCCGATCGGGATCACCCAGTTGAAAACGACGTTGGTCGGTTTCTTGTCGATCACCCCAGCGAGCACGTGGAAGGGCACCATCGCCGTGAACACCCATGCCCACATCGTGGTCAGGCGGCGGTTGGTGGCCTTGAAGGTCGGGGAGCGCCAGAGCTGGCGGGGGACTGAGTCACGGGCGTACTGTTCGGTGAACGGGGTGAACAGCAGCGATCCAAACGCGATCAGCGCCAGCAGCGCTGCGGCAATCGCCCGGGAGTAGCGAGCCAGCCACACCCCCGTGGCGTGATCGGCGGCAAACGAGACCACCGTGAAACCCAAGAACGCGATGACGGCCCCCAACTCCAGCACTTTCAAGCCGGTGGTGATGATTGACCTGATCATGATCCCGACGGCCGCGATCAGTGCGACGACCGCTGCCACCTTCAGCGTGCTGTGCTGCGCGAGGAGCGTGAACACCACCCAGGGAACCAACGCGATGTACAGCCCAGTCCCATGGCCGTGATCCTCATTGACATCGGTCACATCCGACGCGCGGCTGGCAGTCATCGCCCCTCCCTCGCACAAAGGTCCACACGCCTGGCGCGCGCTCGCCCGATCTCATGATCGACCGCAGTCTGAACGAGGGCGCGCCGCGGCGCAAGGCTCATCGTCATCCAGCGAGGCCCGCTATGGCGCGGCTGCGCCCGGCAGTGCGGGTGAGGGCCAGCGCCTGGTCCTATCCATTTTTACGTCAGTCCTCCGGGATCAGTGCGGTGACGGCCTCGACATCGTGCGGCTCGAGTTGGATCGCCGCAGCCTGGATGTTGGCCTTCAAGTGCGCCACGTTGGTCGTGCCGGGAATCGGGAGCATGATGGTGGATCGATGAAGCTGCCACGCCAAAGCGATCTGTTGGGGGGTGGCGTCGTATCGCCGAGCGATCTCTTCGATGAGCTCAAGGGCTCGGGCGGCATCTGGGCCTTCGTTGAGTCTGACGGGGTGCCAGGGTGAGAAGGCGGCGCCGACCCGCTCGGCGGCGGCCAGAAGCGCGGCACCTGTGCGAACGCTGACGTTGTAGTGCGCGGTCACGGCGGCAATCTCGACGATCTCGCGCGCGGCGTTGAACTGCTCAAGCGTCACGTTGGATAGCCCGATGTTGCGGATCAGCCCCTGCTCGCGTAGCTCTGCCAGCGTCGCAACCTGGTCGACGAACGGCACGTCGGTCGCCGTGCCGCTGTGAAGGTAGTAGAGGTCGATCTGCTCCACCCCGAGCCGGCGGGCGCTCATGTGCGCGGATTGACGTAGGTAGTTGGGGTTACCGACCGCGCCGAGCGTTGAGTAGTCGTATCCGCCGCGGACGAACCCGCCCTTGGTGGCGACCACCAGCTCGTCAGCGTACGGATGCAGCGCATCGTGGATGAGGATCTCGTTGCTGTGCGGGCCATACACGTCAGCGGTGTCGATGAACGTGATGCCGCTCTCGACCACGCTCCGCAGCAGCGCGATCGCGCCGTCGCGATCGGGATACTCGCCCCACACATGGTCTCCGGTGAGCTGCATCGCCCCGTACCCAATGCGGCTGACTTCGAGCTCGGCGCCGATCGTGGTCGTTGGGAGCGATGAACTGGATGAGGTGGTTTTCGCGATGTCACCCCGCCGCGCGGAATGCGTCTGGGCGCTCCGGCGAGGCTGCTGCGAGCGCTTGGATCGCTCCCGCGACGTCTAAGTCGGCCCCGTAGACCGGGCTGCCCGGCTGCTGGCGCCAGGATTCAGCCAGCGTCCCTCCGTCGACTGGGTCGAAGCCGAGCTCGTTGACGAGATCGAAGACGATCTGCTTGCCGGTGGCGTCGTCACCGGCGACCGGCAGCGCGATGCGCCCGGCACTGCCCTGCGGCAGCCCACCCTCGAGCAGGTGCTTCCAGAAGATCCCGTTGAACACCTTGAAGACGGGGACCCCCAGCTGCTCGGACACCCAGACGCTCTCCGGCGCGCCGGCCTCGATCGCCGCGATAAGGCCGTCGCGTTCGCGCGGGTAATAGTTATTTGTCTCGATGACCGGCGCGCCCGGCTTCGCCCCCGCGACGACGCCGGGCGCAAGATCGACGACGTTCTTCTCTGGAATGCTGACGATGACGAGGTCGGCATCCGTGGCGGCCTCGCGTGCCCAGACCGCGGTCGCGCCGGTCTCAGCGGCCAGATCGGCCAAGGTCTCCGGAGCGCGAGAGTTCGACACTCGCACGGTGTGACCGAGCCCCGCGAGCCGACGCGTCAACGATCCGCCGATGTGTCCCGCTCCGATGATTCCGATGTCCATGATGCCTTTCGCGCCGGCGTTGTTCCGGATCGGCGGTCAGAGGTCGCCCGCGAGCGGCGAAGCTGACGCACCACGCGGTGCGTCAGCTTGACGGCCCGCCGCCTACTCGGCGGCTGCGGGCGCGGCGGCGCCTGTGCCATTGCGCGTTGCCTGGCGGTAGCCGCGCTGGGCCTTCTCGAGCTCACCACGCTTGGCGAGCCTGGACAGGGTGGTCGCGACGGTGTTGCGACCCAGTCCGGTCTTCTCGGCGATCTGACTGGCGGTGAGTACCTCACCGTCGCTGAAGGCCGCGAGCACCGAGGTCCGGGTGGTGCCCGGCGCGGTGCGCGCACGGGTAGCCGAATTCGCCTGGCCATTGCGTCGGCTTCTCCGGGTCGCCGCGGCGGTCTTTGCCGCTCTGGCTCGGCGTCGGCGAGTGGTCCGGGGCGCGGAGGTCGCGGGCGCCGGCGATGACGACTCACCCGGATGCCAGCCCTGTCCCTCGCGGGTGACCTCGCCGGCCTTGGCCAAGTCCGGAAGGACGCGGTAGAGGTAATTAGGCTGGATCTTCATCGCCCCGGCGAGCTCGGGGATCGTGATCCCGGGTCGCTGGCGGACAATCTCCAGGGTCTGCGTGGCGCGCGTGTTCCCACCCCGGCGCCTAGGAGTGGATGAGCGGCCGTTTCGCCGTCCGGTCGAGCGCGCCGGGCCGGCGGTGGCGCGGTTGCCTGCGGGCCGGCCCCGGCCTCGGCTCGCGCCGGTGAGCGCCGCGCGCGCCCTCTCGAGGCGCCCCATCTCGTCGTTCAGCTCACCAATGCGGTGATCGATGTCCTTGACCACGTTGTCGACATAACTAGGCATACCTGCCTCACATTCATCTCATGGTTCTCAGAGGTAGCGACCGAACGTCGCATGTCACGGCCGTCCCGCGGGGCTCGCCTTTCAGACTCTCCTGTCGGTGACCTTCGCGAGCGTGTACGGACGGCGTGCTGCTACCAAGGTTACTTCGCCCGACGGTGTGAGAACCCTGCGCTGCGCTGCGCCTGCCGCATTCCCACGTGATCCGCCGTGCAATCGTCTGTTATGACGTGGCGCAGGACGTCCGCGATGAGATTGATCTGACCGCGACACCAGGCCCGGCTGTTGCCATCCCCGCGATCCTTATCTAACCGACAGGGCGACCCGTCACACCAACAAGAAACGGCCGCCCCGAGTGACTGGGACGGCCGCACAAACCAGTGCCCGCACCACTTCTTGGCGAGAAACGCGCGGGCACCGACCCCAGGAGGGTAGCTGATGCAAACCCCAGGCGGGCGTTGTGCGGGCGTTGTGCGTGGGCGTACGCTTGCTGTCAAATGAGACCGACTCCCGAGGAATGGGATTCGTTACGCCGCGCGGCCGACGCTGCCGATCACGGTGCCCTCTCCACAGCAGCACGCTTCGTTGCTGCGTGTGCGCATGAGCTGGTCCCAACACGTCACCTCACTCTGGGAGCGCCACGCGCACGAACTGCAGATCAGGCTCTGAGCGATCGATCCGACCGGAAGCGGTCGTTAGCTTCTGCGCTTCGCCATGGCAGCCACCAGCCGGGCTGCCGTCCACTCGCCTATGGCTCGGTCGGCGTGGTCGTCGGGGCGGCGATCCGACGCATGCGCAGTACCCCGACGGCGATTGCGATCACCACGACCGCGACCGTGGCCAGCAATGCATAGTGGGAGATCGCCTTGGCGACCTGGACCGCGGGATGTCCGACCGCGTAACCGAGGCCGACGATCAGGCCGATCCACGAGAGCATTCCCAGCAGGTCAAAGGCCATGAAACGGCGGAGAGTCATCCCTGTCCAGCCCGCAGCCGCGTAGATGAACGAGGAGGGAACCGGGAGGAATGGCGCCAACGCGACCGCCAGCCCGCCGAACCGTTCCAGGTGAGCGCCGGAGCGCTGCGCCCACTTCTCCGCCTTCGGATGGCCACCGCCCAATGTGGCCGCCGCCTTTGGACCCCACAACCGTCCCGCCCACCAGAAGAACGGCGTGGCGAACAGCAGCGTCGGAAGCGGAGCGAGGACGGCGAGCACGAGCGATGCCTCCCCCACTCGCGCGAAGGCGCCACCAGATGCCATCGCCGATGTCGAGCCGCGCAGCGCCTCGAGGAGCACGGGATCGGTCCCGAGCAGGGAGGGCACGAGGGGCAAGAGCGCGAGGGCAAAGACGGTCTTGACCGTGATGCCCGTCACGCAGGCGATCTCGGCCCGACGCCGGGTGGCTGCGGCGCGCGGGACCTCGTCACCCGGCGGGTCGGTCGTCGTCATCTCCCTATTGTGGCCTCCCCCATCCCGCGACGTTCCTGAGTTCAGCAAGCCCGGCGTCAGCAAGCTTGCGTTAGCGCTTGCCGGTCCAGAACCCGCCGCCGTGCCAGCCGTACCACGATTCCACTTCGATCCACGCGCTGACGCTCTCTCGCTCGCGATCCGAGTAACGATCACCGGTGTAGTAGCGCGCGATGCGGTCGATGTCGTTGAGGTCGTCGTCCGGCTGCAGAGTGGCCCGTCCGCGCAACGTCACCTGCAGGTACCACTCGTCCTTGCCCAGAACGGTGAGCGACACGCGGGGATCGCGACGCAGATGCTCGAGGCGCTTGCGGCTCGAGTCCATGTTGACCAGCGCCTGCCCGTGCTCCCACAGGTACCACGTGGCCGCGCTGTGAGGACTGCCGTCGAGGGCCAGGGTGGCGACTACAGCCGGGTTGGGCTGGGCGAGGAACTCTTCGATCTCAGGGGGAAGCGGTGGCTTTGGCATACCGAGTGGATACCCGCTCAGCCAGAGAACGCGACAGGGCTCGCGGTCGCTGCTTTGCTACGTATTGTTCGAGCGTGGATGCTCAGGACATCGGAGCTGACCTGGCGCGTCGACTTGGGGGACGGGGTTCGATGAGCGCCGGAGCCTCGGCACGAAACGACCACGGGATCCGCATGGAGGGGCTGGCCAAGGACTTCCGCGGCCCCCGCGGACCGATCCACGCGGTGCGGGGGATCGATGTCTCGATCGCCGCCGGCGAGACCGCGGCACTGCTCGGCCCGAACGGTGCCGGTAAGTCGACCACGATCGACATGCTGCTTGGGCTCGCCAAGCCTGACGGGGGCAAGGTCTCGGTCTTCGGCCGCGCGCCGCGCGACGCGGTCGACGAAGGTCTCGTCGGCGCGATGCTGCAGACGGGCGAGCTGATCCGCGACCTCACCGTGCGGGAGATCATCGCAATGATGGCCTCGCTATATCCGGATCCGATGGATGTCGACGAGGCGCTGACTCTCACCGGGCTGAAGGACACCGCCGGGCAGAGAACGCAGAAGCTCTCCGGCGGACAGACCCAGCGCGTCCGTTTCGCGATCGCGCTGGTTAGTAACCCCGACCTGCTGGTGCTCGACGAGCCGACGGTCGCGCTGGACGTCGAGGGCCGCCGCGAGTTCTGGGTCATCATGCGCGAGTTCGCCGCCCGAGGCAGGACGGTCCTGTTCGCCACTCACTACCTCGAGGAGGCCGACGCCAACGCCGACCGCGCGATCCTGATGGCCCACGGGCGGATCGTCGCTGACGGCCCGACGACCGAGATCAAGGCGCGCGTCGGCAGGCGGACGATCCGCGCGACGCTCCCGGACATCGATCCGGCGCGGCTCGCTGCGTTGCCCGGTGTCACCTCAGCCGATCGGCACGGCGACGCCGTGATCCTGAGCTGCATGGACTCCGATCGTGCCATCCGGGCGCTGCTGGAGAGGTACCCGCCCGCCCGTGACATCGAGATCACCGGGGGAAGCCTCGAGGAGGCCTTCCTGGAGCTGACGACCGAGCCGGACGTCGACGAATCCGGGCGGCTGGCGCGATGAGCGGGGGCACGTACACGGGCTACGAGCTACGGCGCACGTTCCGCAACCGGCGCTTCTTCCTGTTCTCACTGGGGTTTCCGCTCGTCTTCTACTGGCTGCTGGTGGTGCCGCAGCGCAATAACCACAACTTCGCGGGCAGCGGCTTGTCCGTATCGCTCTACTACATGGTCGGGCTCGCCGCGTTCGGCACGATGGTGTCGATGATCTCGACCGGTGCTCGGATCGCCGGCGAGCGCCAAGCCGGCTGGACCCGCCAGCTGCGGATCAGCCCGCTGTCGGCGCGCGACTACTTTCGGGCCAAGGTGCTGACGGGATACGGGATGGCGCTGTCGAGCCTGCTCCTGCTCTACGCCTCGGGCGTCGCGCTCGGCGTGAGCCTGCCGGCCCAGCGCTGGCTGGAGATGACCGCTCTGATCCTGGTCGGTCTGCTGCCGTTCGCCGCGCTGGGAATCCTCATCGGCCATCTGGTGACCACCGACTCGGTCGGCCCAGTGATCGGGGGCGGGGTATCGATACTGGCCTTCCTCGGCGGCACATGGTTCCCGATCACCAACGGCTTCCTGCTCACGCTCGGGCCGTTCCTACCCTCGTGGTGGCTCGTTCAGGCCAGCCATGTGGCGCTCGACGGGCAAGCGTGGGGCGTCCGCGGTTGGATCACGGTTGCGGCCTGGACCGCGATCCTCTCCGCCGCCGCCGGTTGGGCCTACCGCCGGGACACGAATCGGGTGTAGCCGAAGGCCGGCTACTTCGGCCTGGTGAGGTTGTGACGTAGCTCGCCGCGCTCGAAGTCCCACGAGGTCTGATCGGACGGTCTCTCCCCCGGTGCGCAGCAGGATGGGAGCATGTCGCAGAGTGGTTGTCCATGTGCTGATCCTCTGGGGCCTCGTCGTCCTCGCGCTCGCCGTCGCCTTCCTTGCCGAGCGCCGGCGCAAGAAAGATGGCGAGGCGCCTGAGTACCAGGTCGCGCTTGGCTTCGTCGCGTCGTCCTACGGGCTACTACTCGGGCTGCTGGTGGCGTTCGGGGCCAACCACTACACCGACGTGCGCCAACAGGCGCAGAACGAGGCCGACTCGCTCCTCGCGCTGTGGGACACGGTGGCCGTCTATCCGCCGCAGATCCGGGATCCGACGCGACACGGCCTCCTTTGCTACATGCGCGCGATCCGGGATGACGACTGGCCGTCGATGGAGCGAGGGAGTCATCTCGAGTCGCCCCGCGCGCTTTTATTCGGCGATCGCATACGCGCAACGATCGCCGGCCTGCCAACCGACGGCGCGCATGAGGGGTCGGCCTACGGGCGCGCCCAGGGCATCGTGACCGATGCTGACAAGTCGCGGCAGCAGCTGCTGTTCTTCACGGAGTCGAGGGTTCCCGCGGCGCTGTGGGGGGTCATCTACGTTGGCGCCTTCCTCCTCTTCCTGTTGATCGCCATGCATTACGCAGGTCGACCAGCCGGGCGAATCGTCTCGCTCGGCAGCGTGGTGACACTGCTGACGGTGGTCGTGGCCGTACTCAGCGCGCTCGACCAGCCGTACGAGGTGGGCGCGCGCGTGGGCCCGACCGCGTTGCGCCAGGCGATCGAGCTGATCACTCCGGCCGGCGCGACGACCGGCGTCTTCGGGCCATGCTCGACGCCCGCCAGCGCGTAGAACTGCACGCCCAGCCCGAGTTTCCGGAGCCTCAACACTTCTCCCGGCAAATGAGAAGAGGAACTTGAACGCCGGCAGGCGATGGCGTCGCCCCACGCGCGTATAGTCGAAGACCAACGGAAGGGAACGCCACCCATGACCGCCGCTACAACCACACCCATGCAGAGCAAGTTCGGCCCCATCGTCGCTGACGCCGCCGGAACCATCACCGTTCAGGAGGCAAGCGACGTCCTCGACTGCTCGCGCTTTCGTGTCGGCGAGTTGCTGAACGCCAGCGCAGGCCGCGTGCTCGTAACCGACGTGCTCGCGCTCACATCCCTAGTTCCGCCCAGCGGGCTCCAAGCACCACCCCTTACCAAGCCCGTCGGCTAAATAGGCGCGCCGACAACGGCGGAGGACAACCGCTCGCGCGTCGAGAGCGATCATCGGGGCCGGCGGCCTAAGGTCTCGCGTTTCCGATCGCGTGAGGGAGGCGCACCGGCCGTTAAGCTGGGGAGCGAATGCTCGGTTCGGAGCCAACAGGCGCTTCCGATCTCGCTGCTGCGTACGACGAGGTAAAGGCTGAGGCTGCCCGTCTCGCCGGCGGTCCGGGGGACATGCCTCAGCGCGTTGCCTTGCTTCACTCGATCTTCGAGGACTCCGGACGCAACCACGCGTTTCCGGAGGTCGCGCTCCATGGCGCGCTGTGGGCTTACGGCTTCTACGAGCGCCGCGGTGTGGTCAGCCGGATGATCGCCTACCGCTACTTCTACGACCGTGACGAGCGCGCGCGGCGGTCATACATGCTGTTCGAGTTCTCGCAGGGGTTCAAGGAGGCGAACCGCTCGGTGTTCATGGACACCTATGCGAACTATTACTTCACCAAGCGCCACGGTGAGGCGCCGGGTGCTGAAGAGCTGGTGGCGCCTCAGTTGCTCGATGCGCTCAACCGGGTGCACCATGCCGCACGCTCAAGCCGTGTCCTATCAGTCGACGAGCGCCACCGGGTCTTCGAGACCGCCCTTCTGTTCGAACAGGAGACCACCGTCGGGCCGAAGGTGAAGGAGGAGGTCTCCAAGTTTGATTGTCCGATCCTCACACGGATCGTGCTCAAGCCGATCGTCCGCTTCATGTACTTCCCTCGCCTCACGGCCCTGCGCTTCCGCGACTTCGGCAACACTGACGAGCGGATCGAGAAAGCCATCCACAGCTACGAATTGGCAGAGCGGACTGGCTGGCCGCACGTGGCCGACTGCATCCGCTACCACGGCGTCCTGCCTGACCGCTTCTTCGCCGATCCGATCCGATACGCAGAACAGATTAGGCTCGGCGCCTAGCAAGCCTTCGCCGTGGCCACGACCGCACTGCGAACCGACCCCCGGGCCGGGTCGATCAGCTCACCAGTAGGCTCTTGTCGATGACGCCACCGCGGCTTTACTACATGCCGCGCACCCGGTCGAGCCGCGTCCTGTGGGTGTTGGAGGAGATCGGCGCGCCGTATGAGTTGACCGAGATCCCGGGCGCGCAGCGGCGGTCTGTCGACCACCTCAGTCGACATCCGATGGGGCGCGTCCCGGCGCTCCAGCTGGGCGATGGCACGTCGATGTTTGAGTCGGCCGCGATCTGCCTGCAGCTGGCCGATCTGAACCCGGACGCCGCGCTGATCGGTCCCATCGGATCGACCGAGCGAGGACTCGTCTATCAATGGGTCGTGTTTGCGGTCTCCGAGCTCGAGGCGCCGCTGTTTCGCTGGATCCGAGAGCTTGGCGAAGGGACCACAGACTCTCCCGCGCGCGATCGCTTCAGCGAGGCGGCCGCCGCCATGGAGTCGGTCCTCGCCGACGGTGAATGGCTGGTTGACGATCGCTTCAGCGTCGCTGACGTGATGTGCGCCAGCGTGCTTCAGGGCGCCAACGCACGAGAGCTATTGCGACCCTGGTCGGGACTCGAGGCCTACGTGCAGCGCAGCGAGGCCCGCCCGGCATACGCCCGGGCCGCTGCGATCTCGGATCGCCCCCGTAGCTGACGACAGCCCGCTCCCTTCTCGTCGAGGGACGAGGGCGTCGCGCCGTGTCATTTCATGGTTTTCGGGGAAAGGGCAGCCGCGCCTGCTTCACCGACTAGGGTCCGGGCATGGCGGTCGTTCTCTCCGTATTACTGTGGGCGCGCCCAGATGGCGAGCAGCTGCTCTTTGACTACGAGAACCAGGTGCTCTCATTCCTCGACCGACATCAGGGCAGGCTGGTGTCGCGAGTGAGAGCAATCGGCGACGGGCCGTCCGAGATCCAACTGCTCGAGTTCGCAACCGAGCAGGCGCTTGTCGACTTTCAAAACGATCCGGATCGGATCGCGCTCTCGGCGATGCGCGATCAGGCGATCGAGCGCACGGAGGTCATCAGGGTCAAGCACGTATCGGCGCCTCCCAGATAGCCGGACCGCTATCAATGTGATATCATCATGCCGACGATCGGGTGGCCAACACCACAGCCATAGGAGGCGTCCCGATGAAGGCACCGAACGACAACACCGCTCTGAAACGTCTGCGCGGGTGGTGGCTATCTCCCCCGCGACCCGGCATGCAACGCCTGATTGCGCCATGGGAGTACCGCCACGTCCGCGGGTTTGGGGTCACGCGTATTTTCGGTGGCAGTCTCGCGGCCGCTGCCGGCGTCGTGTGCCTCCCTTACGGCGTCTACGGATGGGCGGCCTTCTTCCTGGTTCTCGGGGCGCTGAATCTCGCGGGTGGCTACTGGTACATCACCATCGCCCGCTCCGCAGCCGCCCCAGCCTGAGCCCGCGCTACACCGCGGAAGAAAGGAGAGCGAGGGTGCCTCGAACTCCTGTCCGCGGTCGAGTCGGCGCCGCCCCGCGCCGCTCGCCCGCAGACGAAGATTGCCCCCGCCCCCTCGCTTCACGCCCCTGAAGCGCTGCAGCTTTCTGGCTGGCCTGTCCCTGGCCTGATGCACTGGAAATTGCCATAGCAACGTTGACGCGACGTTTCCGGAGCGTTGCCAGTCGGGGTCGTGAGCGAAGGCAGCGAACTCAGCGCTGCTGAGCGATGACCCAAGCTGACCGTCACCGCGGCAGCCGGGCGTGGATGTTCCAGCCGCCTTGCCCGTCCGCGCCGGCTTCGAGGATCCCGCCGCACGCGGCGACGCGCTCGCGCAGACCGGTGAGTCCGTGGCCTGAGCCAAGGTCGAGCCTGCCTTCGGCGATCGGGGCCGGGTTCGCGATGCTCAGATCGAGCGCCGCTGGCTCGGCGGCGATGCGGACGGTGATCGGGGCGCCGGGCGCGTAGCGCAGCGCGTTGGTAAGGCCCTCTTGGACGACGCGGAATGCGGTGTGAGCGATGGCTCCGCGCACGGCGTTGCTGTTGCCCTCCAGGCGGAGCGTCACCGGCAGGCCGGCGGCGCTTGCGCGGTCGACGATCTCGCTGACGAGGAGGAGGTCCGCGTCGGAGCCGGCGGCGTCCTGGGACAGCAGGCCCGCGAGGCGATCGAGGTCGGCTTCTGCCTGGCGTGCCGCGGCGGCGATGACGGTGAGTGTTTCGTTGGCGAGCTCGGGTTCGGCTACCGCCAATCGTTGTCCGGCGCTGGCTTGGACGACCATCACGGAGATCGCGTGCGCGACGACGTCATGCAGCTCGGCCGCGATCCGGGCGCGCTCGTAACGCACCGAGAGCTGCGCGTACACGTCGCGCTCGGCCTCGATGTCGGCGGCCTGCGCGGCGAGTCGAGCTGTCATCACCTCTCTGGCGCGCAGGGCGAACCCGGCCAGGAATAGCGTCAGCGGCAGCATCAGCTCCGGCGCGAGATTGCCCCCGTCTGGACGGATCAGCTGGGAGGCGACCACGGAGCCGATGATCAGACCGATCACGGCGAACCCGGCCGGCCGCGACTGGGCGCGGCCGGCCAGGAACGCGATCACGGTGGTCAGCAGAATCGCCCACCCGGGATCGGTGTGGATGATCGCTGCGGCTACGAACAGCGCGCCGCCGGCAGCGCCCGCAAGCACGAGCGCCACCGGGCCCAGTAGCCGGTTCATGCCGTCGCCATCACCGGGAACGCCGCGATCGCCCGCGTGGTCCCGCCCCCGGTGTCTGTCCGAAGGGTTCCGTGGTGCAGTGCGACACGCTCACGCGCCTTCTCGATCGTGACCTCGGCACGCCGGCGGGTCGGCCCTGTCACCGTCACCTCGAGCGCCTCTGAGCCGAAATCGATCGTCACCTCCACCCCGGGGGCATCCCCGATCGCGGCGAGCAGATGCTCCACCACGCGATACGCGGACAGCTCCAGGGCCGCCGGGAGCGCACGAGGGCTTCCAGTCACGCGCAAGCGGGCATCCGAGCCCTTTGCCTGGAGCAACAGCGCGTCCAGGTGGGTGAGCGTCGGCTGTGGCGACACGCTCGTGTCGTCTCCGTCGCGGAGGACCCCGACCACTGCTCGCATCTGATCGAGCGTCGCCCGGCTGTCGGCCTCGATCCGCTCCAGGTTCTCGATCGTGGCGTCGCTGGTGCCCGCCTCGGCCAGTTCGGCGAGCTCGGCCAGTCGCGAGCGCAGCAGCTGGTCCAGTTCGGCGGAGAGCCGCACGCGATCGGTCTCCACCTCGAGCCGTGCGTTGGCCTCACGGGCGGCGCGCAGCTCGGCGTTGCGCTCGCGGAGGCGGTCGGCCATCGTTGCCCGTGACCGCGTGACGCGGCCGATCGCCCATACCGCGAGCGTCACGGGCACCGAAATCATGAGTCCGTTCCAACCGGCCGACGCGTCATGGGAGAGGCAGACAACGCCCGCGGCCAGGACGAGCACCAGGCCGACCAGGGATTCACGGCGCTCGAGCCATGCGCCGACGGCGAAGGCCTCGACGAACAGCAACGGCAGGATCAGCCCGCAACGGGTGATCGTCCCGAACGCCGCAACGTGAATGCCAAGGCCGATGAGCGTGCCACTGACGGCCAGCAGCGGCGCGTTGCGGCGCCACAGCAAGGGGATCACCGCGAGCAGGATCAGAAACCCGGCGGCGGGATCCGCCGGCGCGAACGTGTGGCCATGGCTGCCGTCCTGCATCCAGCCGACGAATGGGACTGCGAGCACCGCGAACACCGCAAAGATGACGATGTCCCGGCGAGCGATGGGAGGCCCGGAAGGGCGCATGGAAGAAATCATCTCGGCTCAGCTCCTCCTGAACAAGGGATTGATCGGACAGGGGCAGCTTGTCGGCGCCTGCAGCATTCGTCGTCACCGCCGAGGATGATCGTGCGGCACCGCTCTCATCCCCAGGGATGACGCGCGGCGACTCGCTCGGCGATCATGCTTGTCGGGCACATGGACGCCCCCTTCGTCACGATCCTGTTCACAGACCTGGTGCGCTCGACCGAACTGTTCGACCGGTTTGGCGATGACATGGCTGACGCCGTGCGCCGTAAGCACTTCGCGGCGATGAGGGAAGCGATCGCCGGTCACGGCGGCAACGAGGTGAAGTCGACCGGCGACGGGCTCATGGTCGCTTTCGCCAGTGCTGCCGCGGCGGTGCGCTGCGCGATCGCGATGCAGCGGGCGTGCGCCGATCAAGGACTCGGACTGCGGCTCGGTCTGGACGCGGGCGAACCGATAGCCGAGCGCGGCGACCTTTATGGCCGTCCGGTGACGGTCGCCAGCCGGCTCTGCGACGCCGCGGGCGACGGCGAGATCCTCGTCTCCGAGACAGTGCGTGCCGTGGCCGCCGGTCGTGTCCCCGAGCCGATTTCCCCAGTGGGCGCGATCCGGCTGAAAGGGATCGCCGACCGCGTCGCAGTCGCCCAAGTTCAGTGGCGCGACGCGGCACCACTTGCGACCCAAGCCGACTCGCCGACGCGCCCGGTCACGGTCGTCATCGCCGACGATCAGCGCCTGCTGCGGAGCGGGTTCAGAGTGATCCTGGACGCGGAGTCCGACATCACGGTGATCGGCGAAGCCGACAACGGCCAAAGCGCCGTCGACGTCGTCAAACGGCGACGACCCGACGTGGTCCTAATGGACATTCGCATGCCCGAGATGAACGGGCTTGAGGCCGCCGAGCGGATCACATCGGACCCCGACCTGCATACCGCGGTGCTGATGCTCACCACATTCGACTCAAGCGAATACGTCTACCAAGCGCTGCGGATCGGCGCCAGCGGCTTCCTTCTCAAGGATGCACCCGCCGATCGCCTGCTCGACGCCGTGCGGGTCGCCGCCGCAGGCGACGCGCTGCTCGCGCCCTCGATCACCCGCCGCCTGATCGAGCAATTCGCCCGCGCGGCACGGCCCGCGCCAGGCGAGATCCCGGAGACGCTCCGGGAACTCACCGCCCGCGAGCTCGACGTCCTCAAGCTCATCGCCCGCGGCATGTCCAACGCGGAGATCGCAGCCGAGCTGGTGCTCGGCGAGAACACCGTCAAAACGCACGTCACGCGCCTGCTCGGAAAGCTTGGTCTGCGCGACCGAGTGCAAGCCGTCGTGCTCGCGTACGAAACCGGGTTCGTCTCACCAGACGCCCGATGAGTAACCCCGCGGACGCCGACCTCCGATCCGAACCCAGGTCCGCGTCATCGCTGTCGCCCGGGTCGGCCTACAGCCGGTCAACGGGGGCTTGGGGGAGGCTTGTGGCGAGCGTTCGTCCCAGCTCCTCGCGAGAGTGGATGGCGAGCTTCTGGTAGATGTGGCCGAGGTGGTACTCGATCGTCTTCGGGCTCAGGAACAGGGCCGCCGCGGCCTCGCGCGTCGTTTTGCCGCCCGCGAGCAGGACGGCGATTTGCAGCTCCTGCGGCGTTAGGTCGTCGACGGTGCTCGGATCCCGGCGCCGCACCGTCACCCCAGTCGCGGCCAGCTCGGCGCGGGCGCGCTCGATCAACGGAGCGAGCATCGAGCCGTTCGAACGTCTCAATCGCCGCGCGGAACTGCTCGCGGGCCAGCACACGGTTGCGCGTTCGGCGCAGGCGCTCGCCGTAGGCCAGGCGGGTGCGCGCGGTCTCATAGGCGTCAGGTGTCCGTTCGTGGTAGCCCAGCGCCTTCTCGAACAGTTCGGTCGCGTCCTCGTCGGGCGAGACCAGCCCCTGGCTGCGCAGCGCGCGGGCCAGTGACCACGCCTGTCCCTTTGCCGTCGCCGTGGCCGTGAACTCGGCGGCGAGCCGCTCGGCGTCGGCAGTGCGCCCAAGCCGCAGATACGCGTCAACGAGGTCGGGCGCCGGCGACAGGTCGGCATCGGTGATCTCGAGCTCGCGCAGCAGCCGCTGCTGGTCTTCGAAGCGGTCCGCGGCGGCCGCGACGTCCCCGAGCCCGAGTTCCAGCTCGCCAAGCGCCGCCGTCGCCCAGACGCCGAGCAGTTTCGTGCCGAGGTGGGAGCTGAGCTCGAACGCCTCGGCGGTGCACGCGCGAGTCTCCGCCTCTCGCCCACGACGCGCCTGCAGCCAGGCAAGTCCGCTGAGCGCGAACACAAGGGCGGTCTGCTGATCGCTCTCGCGGGCGAGCTCGATCGCTTCGCGGTATGTCGCCTCGGCGACGGCCCAGCGATCCGTGGTGGCCTCGTCGCGGGCGATGAGATTCAGGATGAACGGCAGTTCTCCGACCGCGGCACGCTCGCGAACCGTTGTGAGGGCATGGTCAAGCAGCGAACGCCCGGCACCTGCCTCTCTGAGGAAGATCGGCCCGATCGCGAGCCACGGCTGCAGCCGGAAGTCGTCACGCAGCTCCGACGAGGATTCGGCGAGCGAGATCGCCTCGCGGATCGCTGCCGCTCCGACGGCGGCATCGCCCCCGAAGATCCGCGCCATCCCGATCGCGCCGGCGGCCAGGAAGCGGGCACGAACCGAGGCGTCCGCCGGAAGGTGCGCTCGGGCTCGCTCGGCGACCGACAGCATCTCGGCCGGGTTCCCGGCGTAGAAGCACGCGACGGCGGCTTCGGCGAGCATCGCCACTGCCTGCTCCGGCGCGGCGCGCGCTGCGGCGGCGGTGAGGATCGCGTGGCCCCGCATGACCGGTCCGCGTCGCAGCGCGATCTGGCCCGCGAGCTGATCGATCTCGATCGGCACGTCGCCGTCGCCGCTCGACGCCCGGCTCTCCTCGAGCAGTGACACGGCGCGGTCGGCGAGGCCGCCCAGCCATCCGGCCTCGGCCGCCTGCCACAGCAGGCGCGCCCGGCGTTCGCTGTGGGCCGTCAGCCGTCCAGCCCGCTCAAACGCCGCCGAGGCCGTCGCGTAGGCGCTGCGGTCGCGCGCCCGGGCGCCGGCCTGCTCGAGCGCCGCCGAGGCCGAGTCGTCGACTCCGACCGCCGCGGCGGCCAGATGCCAGGCGCGCCGATCAATGTCTCGGTCCGGAAGCGCGGCGGCCAGCGCGCGGTGCATCTCACGCCGCTGCGTCGCGGGCGCATCCGCGTAGACGGCGGAGCGCACGAGGGGATGGCGAAACTCGACCGATCCGACGCCCAACGTCACGAGGCCGGCGTTCTCGACGTCGCTCAGCGCCGCCAGATCGATCCCGAGCGGGGCGGCAGACCGCTCGAGCATCGCCAGGTCCCCGCTGTCGCTGGTGGCGGCGAGCACCAGAGCGAGTCGCGCGGGCTCGTCGAGCAGGTGCACCCGCCGCAGGAACGCCCCCGAGATCCGCGCCGAGACGAGTAGCGGCGCCCCTTCGGGGGCGAGCACGAGCTCGCTGACGTCGTCGGCGAGCTCGAGCATCCCCAGCGGGTTGCCCGCGGTAGCATCGTGGAGTCGTTGCATCGTCGCGGGCGCCAGCTCGCGCAGGAGCAGCGCCGACTCGCTGGTGCTGAGACCGCCGATTCGCAGCGTCGGCAGGTCGGCGCCATCGAGCAGCGACGGCTCGCCGTCGCGGACCGCGATCAGCACCGCGATCGGGTCGGCCACCAGCCGGCGGAAGGCGAACAGCAGCGCCTGGGCACTCGACGCATCGAGCCAGTGGGCGTCGTCGATCAGCACCGCCACCGGCGCCCGCTCGGCGTACGCCGCGAGCAGGCTCAGCGTCGCCGCGCCGACCGCGAAGCGCTCCTGGGCCAGCCCCGGTCGCAGAGCCAGCGCGCCCTCCAGCGCCAGGGCCTGCGGCGACGGGATCGTCTCGATCATGAACAACGCCGGGCGCAGCAGCTCCAGCAGCGAGGCGAACGGGATCTGTGCCTCCGACTGCACCCCGCGAGCGCGCAGCAGCTGCATCCCGGTGGCCCGGTCGGCAGCGTGGTCGAGCAGCGCGGTCTTGCCTATCCCCGGCTCCCCGGTCAACGCGAGCCGCGCGCTGACGCCTGATCGTGCCACCTCAAGCGCGCGCTCAATCTCGGAGCGTTCTTGCGTGCGGCCGAACAGCACCGACTCGGAGTCTAAAGAGCGCTCGAGTGGCTGGGGGTCGCCCGCCGAAGACTAGGTGCCCCCCGGAAGCGAATCACGCCGCCCCCGACGTACGGTCGATCCCGCAACCAACCCAAGGAGAGTGACAACGTGAGCACCATCGAGCAGCCGCAGGTCGAGGTCGACGGCGACAAACTGATGCAGTTCGTCTTTCGCGCCGTAGACGAGGTCGGCGCGACGCTGAACGCGGCCCTGGTCGTGATGGGCGATCGGCTCGGGCTCTATCGCGCGCTTGCCGGGAGCGGCGGTCTCTCGCCGTCTGAATTGGCGGACCGCACGGGCACGGCCGAGCGATACGTGCGCGAGTGGCTCGGCGCCCAGGCGGCCGGTGGCTACGTCACCTACGACGCCGACAGCGGCCGGTACACGCTGCCGCCTGAGCAGACCGTTGCCCTCACCGATCCGAGCAGTCCGGCTTACCTGCCGGGGTTCTTCCAGATCGCCGTTGGCTCGGTGCTCGACTCGCCGAAGATCACCGAGGCGGCACGCACCGGTGAGGGCGTTGGCTGGCACGAACACGTCCACGACGTCCACGAGGGCTGTGAGCGGTTCTTCCGGCCCGGCTATAACGCCCACCTGATCACCGAGTGGCTGCCCGCCCTCGACGGGGTCGTGGCCAAGCTCGAGCGCGGCGGGCTCGTCGCCGACGTCGGGTGCGGCCACGGCGCCTCGACGATCCTGATGGCGCAGGCGTTCCCCAACTCGACGTTCGTCGGCTCCGACTACCACGAGGGCTCGATCGAAACCGCGCGGACGCGAGCGCAGGAAGCCGGGGTCGCCGACCGGACCGAGTTCCACGTCGCGTCGGCGGCGGCGTACGATGGTGCCGGCTACGACCTCGTCACGATGTTCGACTGCCTGCACGACATGGGAGATCCGGTCGGCGCCGCACGCCACGTCCGTGAGACGCTCGCTCCGGAGGGAACCTGGATGATCGTCGAGCCTAACGCCGGGGACCGGATCGAGGACAACCTCAACCCGGTCGGTCGTGCCTTCTACGCCTTCTCGACTCTGCTCTGCACGCCCGCCTCACTCTCCCAGGAGGTCGGGCTCGCGCTTGGGGCGCAGGCGGGCGAAGCGCGGATCCGGGACGTCGTCCAAGCGGGCGGCCTCACCCGATTCCGCCGGGCGGCCGAGACGCCGTTCAACCTCGTGTTCGAGGCGCGTGCGTGACGAGAGCCGGGGGCCCGATGGTCGCGCCCGCGAGCCCAACCGGGCTCGCGGGCGCGGGCCGGCGCGAGCAGACGCGCGCCCGCTACCCCGAGGAACAGGGCCACGTCGACCGCGCCGGCGTGCGGATCTTCTGGGAGCGCTACGGAGACGGCGATGTGACAGTGCTGCTGCTGCCGACCTGGTCGATCGTCCACTCACGCTGCTGGAAGCTGCAGATCCCGTACCTCGCCCGTTACTGCCGGGTGATCACCTTTGACGGGCGAGGCAACGGCCGGTCCGACCGGCCGGCGGGAGCCGAGGCGTACAGCACCGACGAGTTTGCGGCCGATGCTCTCGCCGTCATGGACGCGACCGGCACCCCGACCGCGTCGCTCGTCGCGCTCTCGTGCGGAGCGCTGTGGGCGACCGTACTCGCGGCCGAGCATCCGGCGCGGATTCGCCGGATCGCCTACATCGCACCGGCGGTCGCACTCGCGCCCGGCTTCCCCGAGCGCGAGCAACACGCGTTCGACGTCCCGCTCGACACCGACGACGGGTGGGCGAAGTACAACAGCTTCTACTGGCAGCGGGACTACCGCAGCTTCCTGGAGTTCTTCGCCGGAAAGTGTCTCAACGAGCGGCACTCCACCAAGGCGATAGAGGACTTCATCGCCTGGGCCGATGAGACGACTCCCGACGTTCTGGCCGACACGACACGGGGGTTGAGCCTCGGTGGTCACACGCGCTGGCGGGAGCGCTGCGACCGGGTGCGCTGCCCCACGCTCGTCATCCACGGCGATAACGATCTCGTGCGACCCCACGCCCAGGGCGCGGCACTCGCTCACGTCACCGGAGGTGAGCTCGTCACGTTCGCGGGGTCAGGTCATCTCCCGAACCTGAAGGACCCGGTCAAGGTGAACCTGATGCTGCGCGACTTCCTGTGCCGGCCCCAGGCAGGTGACGGCCGCGACCGATGACGGCGAGCGCCAAGGACCGAGCCGAGCAGACCCGAGCCCGTCAGCCCGACGGCAGCGGATACGTCGAGCGCGAGGGCGTGCGGATCGCCTGGGAGCGCTACGGCGACGGCGAACGAGTCGTCGTGCTCCTTCCGACCTGGGAGATCGCCCACTCCCGCATATGGAAATGCCAGATTCCCTTTCTGGCCCGGCGGTTCACTGTGATCACGTTCGATCCGCGCGGGAACGGGGCAAGCGATCGACCGGCCGCCGTGAGTGCCTATGACCGGGCCCAGCGCACGCTCGACACGCGGGCGGTTCTCGATGCCGCCGGAGTCCAACGGGCGACATTCGTCTCTTGGTGCGGGGCCGGGGACGATCTCGCGTTCGCCGTCGAGTATCCGGAACGGACCGAGGCACTGGTGCTGATCGCCCCGGATCTGCTGCTCACCGAGTCGCCGAACGAGGCGCTGTATGACTCCATTCCCGACTGGGGGAGCTTCCTGGAGGGCTTCTTCGCGCATGTGTTCACCGAACCCCACTCGACGAAGCACGTCGAGGACGGCATCGGTTGGGGAATGGCGACGGACGCCGAGACGATCCTGCGCGGACTCGATGCCGCGTGGGACAACGACGCGGAGCCCGCTCGCGCCCTCCTCGCCCGGGTGCGGTGCCCGGCCCTCGTCATCCAGGGGTCAGGGGATGAGATAGTCGGACCCCGACGGGGCGCGGCCATCGCCGCTGAGCTCGAAGATTCGCGGCTGCTGATGCTGGACGGGTCGGGTCACGGCCCGCAGCTACGCGACCCGGTGCGCGTGAACCTGGCGGTGCAGGACTTCATCACGGGACGAGAGCCAGCACCACGCCGGTGGGTGCGCGCGTCCTCGCGCCGGCGGCGGGCGCTGTACGTGTCCTCACCGATCGGGCTCGGCCACGCCCGACGCGATCTCGCGATCGCCGACGAGCTACGCCGGCTGCGTCCCGAGCTCGAGATCGACTGGCTGGCGCAGCATCCGGTGACGTCAGTGCTCGAGCCGCGCGGCGAACGAATCCATCCCGCGAGCGCGCAGCTGGCGAACGAGTCCACCCACATGCAGTCCGAGTCCGACGGGCACGACCTCCACTGCTTCCAGGCGTTGCGCCGGATGGACGAGATCCTGCTCGCGAATTTCATGGTGTTTCTCGACGTCGTCCAGGCCGAGCAGTACGACGTGTGGATCGCTGACGAGGCCTGGGACGTCGACTACTACCTCCACGAGAACCCGGAGCTGAAGTCGGCCGCCTACGTGTGGCTGACCGACTTCGTCGGCTATCTGCCGATGCCCGACGGCGGCGAACGCGAAGCGTTTCTCACCACCGACCACAACGCCGAGATGATCGAACAGATCGCGCGCTATCCGCGCGTTCGCGACCGATCGATCTTTGTCGGCGAGCCTGACGACATCGTCCCCGACAGCTTTGGCGACGGGTTGCCGCCGATCCGCGAATGGACCGAGCAGCACTTCAGCTTCTCCGGTTACATCACCGGCTTCGACGCTGCGCAGCTCGGCGACCAACCGGGACTTCGCGCCGAGCTCGGCTACTCCCCCGATGAGCAGGTGTGCATTGTCACCGTCGGCGGCTCAGGTGTCGGCGCCCACCTCCTCCGGCGCGTGATCGCCAGCTTCCCGGAGGCAAAGCGCCTGGTGCCGGAGCTGCGCATGATCGTCGTTGCCGGTCCCCGGATCGACCCCTCCTCGCTGCCGGCCACGGACGGGCTGGAGATCCGGGCTACGTGCCCGACCTGCACCGGCACCTCGCGGCGTGCGACCTCGCGGTCGTCCAGGGCGGTCTGACGACCGGCATGGAGCTGGTCGCGAACCGCCGGCCGTTCATCTACTTCCCGCTGCGCCACCACTTCGAGCAGCAGTTCCACGTCGCGCATCGCCTCGAGCGCTACGGCGCCACCGAGCGAATGGACTTCGATGACTCGCCGCCGGAGGCGATCGCGGCGGCGATCGCCCGGGAGATCGGCCGGCAGCCGGAGTACCGGCCCGTCCCCGCGGACGGGGCGGCCCGCGCCGCCGCACTCATCAACTCGCTCCTCTGAGCGCCGCCCTTGGTTGCCGCGCGGCGAGATGCTCCGAGACGACCTCGGCGAGGATCTCGAGTAGCGCTGAGGTTGCCGGCGAGCGGTGCACGCGGGCGAGCGTGGCGGCCGCGATGGTGCGCGTGGGCGCGGAGTTTGCGAGGTTGTGGATCGTGACATCGGCGCGGAGGTTGGTCAGCGCGAGTTCCGGGACGTGGAGTCGCGATCCGACCCGGCCGACGGCTCGACTTCCTAGATCCGTGGGGCAACCTGGTCCAGGTGGTCGGCTACCGGGACATCCAGTTCACGAAGGCTCCGCAAGTGACCCACGGAATGGGCCTCGATCACCTACACAAGCGCCCCGCGGCGGTGCAGCAACTGCGCAACAAGGGGCTCACCGATCCCCCCAACTCGTTTCCCCGTTCGCGCTGACCTCGAACCAGCGGCGCCGGGTCATCGCCTGATCGCGAACCTCGAGGCGAGTCGTACCGTTGTCATCGGCCGGTCGAAGCAGCCGAACGGCGGCAGCGACGGTCGTCTTGTCCATGTCGATGTCGGCTGCTGACGTCCTCAGCAGAGCACGTTCAAGAGCGGTCTCGGCACGATGAGCGTCGCCCGTACGGCGCGCGTCCCGCAAGCCCTTGAGCGCGTCTCGCAACTCGGCGCCCTCGTCCCCTGGCATATCGCTCTCCTGTCGCCGTTTGCGACGCCAGCCTACCCGGGGAACGCTCACTGCGACGAACGCCGCGCGCTGTTCGGGTCTTACGAGAATCTCTCCTGCGACGATGATCATGCTCCACTCCAGTGCGTCAGTGAGCAGTCTGACGCGTCGTGCCGGCGCTACGGGCGCCCGCTGAAGCGCGGCGCCTCCTCGTGCGCCGCGCGCACACCGGCGCAATGGCGAGCATGGCGAGGGCGAGGCCGCTCAGGGCGAGCAACTCCGGATAGTCGTCGTACCCGTGGAAGCGGAACACGACGTGGTCTGTGCCCGCGGGGATGTCGACGGCGACGAGCGCTGGCGCCACCATCCGGGTCGCTCGCCGTTGGCCGTTCACGGTTGCCGTCCACCCGGGGTCGTAGGAGGCACTGAGCACCGCGACTCCGGGACGGCGCATCCGCAACGTCGCCGAGGCCTGGCCGTCATCGAGGTCGGCACGTTGCGCGCGGACCGCGCCGCCGGAGGACTGGCTTGGCACCGTCGGTAGGTGGCCGTTCCCGCCACCGTCAGACCCGTACCTGACGCCGAGATATGCGCCCTGCGCGGCGAGCCTGGAGCGAAGCAGCGCAGCGCTGCGAGCGCCCACGTTCGTCCGGTTCGCGGAGATCTCACCGACGATCCGGCCGGCCTGGACGTAGCCGGTGCCGTCGATCGTCCACAGCCAGTAGGGGCCGGAGCGCATCGCCAGCCGGGCGCGCACCGGCGGCTCGTCTGCGGCGGGAAGGATGAGGTAACGGATCCCGAACAGGCGGTAGTCGGAGGGGTCGCGGTCGTCGAAGTAGTACTCGGGGTCGGTCATCAGCGACGCGGTCCGCAGGGTGTAGCCGACCTCGTCGACGTCGCGGCTCTCCAGGTACTTGAACACGGGCACCGCCCCGACGGTGAAGTTCTGGCCCCAGTTCGACGGCATCCCGGCGTACGTCCGGCCGCCGCCGTCGTGCTCGATCACCGCGATGAGGCGATCGAGCTCGGCGCCCTGGGTGTCGTCGGCGCGGCGCTGGGCGGCGATCGCGGCGCCGTCATGGCGGTCGTAGGCGCCGAGCTGCAAGCCAGGCGGGCGCGAGCACCGCGACCGCCCCTACGAGCACAGCGGCCGGCGGACAGGCGGGGCGGCCAGCGCGGGACCCGGGCTTCGAGCCGCCGCACACAGCCGGCCGCCAGCCACGCCGCCCCGCGCCCGGCGAGCAGCAGCGCGACGAGCTGCACGCCCATCATGAAACGGCGAAAGAAGAGGTCGGCGCTGCCCGGGATCAGATCGACGAGCGACCCGAACGTCGTGCGACCGAACGCGAACAGCAGGCATACCGCGAGCGCGACCAGCAGGGCGCGGGCGTCGGCGTCCGAGGACCACGCCAGCCACGCCAGTCCGAACCCGAGCGCCGCGAACACGGTCACGACCGGCAGCCGGCCGTGGTCAAGCAGCTGCCCCGAGACCAGCCAGTCGAGTACGCGCGCGCGCGCCGTAGCCGTTGACCAGCCCGGTGCCCTGCAGCGGCTCGTTGACCGCCGCCCACCTGCCGCTGCTCCACCAGCGGGACGATCACCCACGCCGCCGCCAGCAGCGAACCGCCGAGAAGAATCGCAGCCCGCCGCAACCGGGCCGCGAGCGGCCTGCCGGCGACCAGCGGCCAGACGAGCAGCACCGACAGCGCCAGGTAGCCGGTCTCGAAGTGCAGCGCGACGGTCAGCGCGGTCAGCAGCACCGCCCGCAGGTAGCCGCGCCCGTCGCGGATCGCTCGCCAGCTGTAGCCCCACGCGAGCGGCAACGTCCACATCGCCCACAGCTGCGTCCAAACGCCGAACCCCGTCCACACGTAGGCGTGCTGCTCATAACCGACCCCGGTGGCGCTCACCAGAAACGGGGCCATCGCGGCCGAAGCGGCCGCCGCCGGCCTGCCCGCCCCGAACGCGCGGGCCGACAGGTAGACGCTGATCGGCCACAGCGACAACAGCAGATACAGCGACCAGCGAAACGCCACGTCAGGCCCGATCAGCAGACCCACCGCGCCGGTCAGGATCGCCGGCAGGCTCTGGTAGTGAAGGAACTGCGGCGACCCCTCCCCGAGGAACGGGAACCAGCTCGTGAGCGGCAGGTGCCCGGCGCGCAGCTGCGCCGTCGCGAAGCGCACCATCTGCTCGTGCAGCGAGCTGTCGTTCAGATACGCGACCCCGACCGTGAGCGCCCGCAGACTCGCGAGATTCCAGCCGACCGCCGCGGCGACGATCGACCACGGCCACCACGCAGCAGCCCGGCCCCCGCCAACGCCCGGGGGCCGGACCGCCAACCGCGCCATCACCGACGCCCGCGCCGGGCGGGCGCCGGCAGCCGTCACCAGATCAACCAGCGCCCGTGTTACCCGTGTTGCCCGTGCCGGGGCCCGTGTCGCTGTCAGGCGCGACGGTGCAGCGGGCCAGGTGGAAGGTACCCTCGCCTGTGTTGTCGCCGGTCTGGCCCGGGCCGATCACCTCCGTGCCGTTCGTGCCCAGAGAACCTTCACCGGCGTCCTCGGCGGCCCCGCACCCGGCCCCGGTGTACAGGTGACCGCACCACTGACGGGTGCCGCCCCGGCCGCCTGTAGATCGTGATCTGCTCGCCGGTCCCCATAGCGGTGAGCTTTTGGTTCACCTGGGGAAGGTTCTGGGTCTTGGTTCAGGTTCACCAACACCGAGCCATCGCCTTGCTTCGTGATGGCAAAAGCCGGCGGCGCCGCCGCGCCCCCGGCGCTCAGGACGAACACGAGCGCCGCTCCGACGCCCGCCAGCCCGAGCGTGCTGCCCGCGAGAACGCGCGGCGCGACGGGCTCGACCCGGCCGGGGTCGATCGGCATGCGCAAGGGTCGGGCCGTGCTCTCGAACGAGATCACGCCACAGATTGTCTGTGAACTTAGTCATTGCTGTGTTGGTCCTTTCTCAGCCGGGACCTCGCCCGGGACAACCGTTTTCGAAATGCGACACGGGAGACGCCGAGGGCCAGCGCTGCCTCCTTCGGGGACAGCTCCTCTATGTCGACGAGCTCGATCGCCGCCCGCTCGACTGCAGGCAGCTGTGCGCATCGCTGCATCAGCGCGGCGCCCTTGCGCTCGGCATCGATCCGCTCGACGAGCTCCTCGATCTCGTCCTTGTCAAGCGGCCGGTGGCCGCCGAGACGCGCGGCCGCGTCTCGACCGCCCGCCGACTGCTCGCAGTGGCGGGCGAACACGCGGGCGGCGATGCCGAACAGCCACGCCCGATCCGATCCCCGGCGGGGGTCGAACCCGGCGAAGCCGTCCACGGCCCGGACGAACGTCTCGGAGGTGAGATCGGCGACCGTCTGCGGATTGCGGCACCGGCGCGCGAAGTAGCCCATGAGGACGTCGACGTTGCGCAGGTACACCTGCTCAAATTCCTCCAGTGGCGAGCTCGGCGGCCGTCCATGCGACCGCACCCTCACCGCGACCGTTTGCTCCCGCGTCGCCTTCACGACTGCTCTTGTCTCAGTGCTCATGCCCCTAGTTGCGCTGCTCGCCTCTGGCTGTGACATCGCCGTGGCCGAGCCCGACTGACGCTAGGCACCGGGCGCCCC
This sequence comes from uncultured Solirubrobacterales bacterium, assembly GCA_963754375.1. GTDB lineage: Bacteria > Actinomycetota > Thermoleophilia > Solirubrobacterales > Solirubrobacteraceae > Palsa-465. Next base: position 147,451 of record CAVWFX010000004.1, on the reverse strand, counting down.
CTCACCCGGAGGCCCTCCTTCGCGCGGATGGGAAGACCCGTTCGGCTCAGGCTTGGACGCGGGACAGGTGCTGGTGGACCAACTGCACGACCATTGCCCCCTCGCCGACGGCGGTTGCGCATCGCTTGATTGACCCTGATCGGACATCACCGGCGGCGTAGATTCCGGGAACACTGGTCTCCAGAAGGCCCTCGGCGCCGGCAGCGGCGCCAGTCAGCACGAACCCCTTGTCGTCACGTTCAACGACGTCGTCCAGCCAGTCGGTGCAGGGGGCCGCGCCCAGGAACAGAAACAGGAAGGAGAACGACAACCGCTCACCGTCTTGCAAGGTGACGCCTTCGAGCTCACCGTCGTCGCCGTGCAGTTCGACCACTTCGCTGCGGGCACGAACGGCTACGCCATACCGCTCGAGCTCGAGGATGAGGTAGTCGGACATCGTCTCGCGCAGGTCCGCACGGCGGTGCAGCAGCGTCACCAGCGCACCACCACGCGCGAGCCAGATCGCCGCCTGCGCTGCGGAATTACCGCCCCCGATCACGCCGACCCGGGTCGAGCCGCAGCGCTGTGCCTCAGGAGGCCCGGCGGCGTAGAACACACTGCTGCCCTCATAGGACTCGAGGTCAGCGACAGGCAGCCGCCGATACTCAGCACCGGTCGCCAGCAGGACGGCGCGGGCGGCGATCTCGTGATCACCTTCCAGACGCACAATGTGCCGCCCCGCGCCTGGCTCGACCGCCAACGCGCGGTACGGTGTTGCCGTCCGGGCGGTGAACTTGCGCGCCTGCGTGATCGCGCGGCTGGTCAGCTCCGCGCCGCTGATCCCGGCCGGAAAGCCGAGGTAGTTCTCGATCCGGCGCGATGTCCCTGCCTGTCCCCCCAGGGCCGTGCTCTCCACGACCAGCGTGTCCAGGCCCTCCGAGGCGCCGTAGACCGCCGCGCCGAGCCCCGCGGGACCGCCGCCGACCACAAGCAGATCAACCTCCTCACGGCCGGAAAGCTCCAAACCGATCCCCAGTGCGCGGGACACCTCACCGCTCGTCGGGTGACTCAGCTCTATCCCGCCGGGCAACCGCACGAGCGGAATGTCGTCCGCTCCTACAGCGTCGATCAAGGCAGCGGCCGCCTGGTCATCGGAGTGCTCCGGATCACGCCAGACGTGAGGCAGGCGGTTACGGCGAGCGAACTCGATGATCCGTCTGGTCGGCTCTGACGAGCGCGGCCCGATGACCTCCATCCCCACTCCTTCTTGTTGCAGAGCCTCCCGGCGAGCCATAAAGGCTGACAGCAGCACGTCCCCCAGCGGACCGTCATCGAACAGCAGCGGGCGCAGCACGTCGCGGTCCACAGCGATGTAGCGCATCGGCTGGGTGACCACCGCGGTCAGATACACAGTCTGGCCTGACAGCAGATTCATCTCGCCCAGGAAGCCGGACGGCCCGTGCCGGATGATCTCGTGCCCGGACGCGTTCAAGATCGCGGCCTCACCCTCGAGGATCGCGATCAGCGGGTAGCGGGCATCTCCGATCCGAAACAGCACGTCTCCGACCGAGGCGCTCAATTCCTCGCCGTGCTGAGCCAGAGTCGCCAGCTGTGACTCTGAAAGAAGCGGGGTTGCCGGAGGGCCGATCATCTACTCAGCGTAGCTTCCGCTCCGCACTCTCAGCTGCGGCGTTCTGCTCGGATTCTTGGAGGGCGAGCACGCGATCCACGCGGCCCTGATCGACGGCGACGACTGCCGCAAGTTGCTGCTTCGGTCGGGGCGTAGTCTCTCGTGGGTTGAATGGGGGCGCATGTCGAATCGCTGTGCTCGGACCGCTCGCGCTTGAGCGGGACGGACGCGAGCTCGCGCTACCGACCGGACATCAGCGTTCGTTGTTGGTTCTGTTGGTGCTGGGCGCGGGCGTCCCGGTCTCGCGCGACCGACTGATCGACGAGTTGTGGGGCGAGCATCCGCCTGCCAGCGCCGTCTCAGCGATCCACGTACACCTGTCCAAGCTGCGCGTACTGCTCGGCGGCCGGCTGGTCCGCGTGCCGGCCGGCTATGCGCTGGAGTCCGGGAGCTTTGAGCTCGACGTGTGGCGCTTTGATTCCCTGGTCGAGCAGGCCCGCGACGATCCCGAGCGGGCTGTCCCGCTGCTGACGGAGGCGCTGGGCTTATTTCGCGGCGAGCCGTTATGCGATGTCGCGTCCGAGCGAAGCGTCGCGCAGTGGCGACGGACGCTGGAGGAGAAACGGCTGAAGGCGACGGTTCTGCGCATGGATGCGAACTTGGACGCAGGGGCGGCGGCGGAGCTGTTGACAGAGCTTGAGCGGCTCGCCGACGAGCACCCGTTCGAAGAACAGCTGTGGGCTCAGCTGATGCTGGCCCTGTATCGCGCTGGGCGCCCGGCCGACGCGCTGGAGGCTTTTCAGCGCATCCGTCGCCGTTTCTCCGGGGAGCTGGGGATGGAGCCGGGAGAACCGCTCGCACGCTTGCAGCAACGCGTCCTCGCGCGCGACCCGACGCTGCTGCTCACGGCGCCCACCCGCACGCCCGCGCGACTATCAACCTCACGGCTGCCGCGGCCTCCGACCCGACTGGTCGGTCGCGAGCAGGAGCTGACCGCGCTGGACGGGCTGCTGGCCGATCCGGACGCTCGACTGATCACGCTGACCGGCCCGGGAGGCGTAGGGAAGACGCGGCTGCTGGTGGAGCTGGCCCGCCGCCGAGAGTCGGACTACCAGGATGGCGCGGTATTCGTGCGGCTGGAGGGACTGACCGATCCGGCGCTGGTCGCGGCCGAGATCGCCGCGACGCTCGCCCAGCGCGACGGAAACGACGGACCGGGCGCCGACGGCCTACCGGCGTACCTGCGCGAGCGCGAGCTGCTGATCGTGGTCGACAACTTCGAGCACCTGATCTCGGCCGCGATGCTGATCGCGGAGCTGTTGGAGCTCGCTCCCGGGATCCGAATGATCATCTCCAGCCGAACGCCACTCCGGATCCGCGGCGAGCACACCTTTGCCGTGGAACCGCTCGAGCTGCCCAGTGATGACTCAGAAACCGCGGTCGCGCACAGCCCGGCGGTGCAGCTGTTCCTACAGCGCGCGACAGAATCGAACCGCAAGCTCGAGGTCGACGCGGCGGTCTCGCGAACGGTCGCGGAGATCTGCCGGGCGCTGGATGGACTCCCGCTGGCGATCGAGCTGGCCGCGTCGCGCTCTCGTTCGTTACACCCGGGGCAGATCGCCGACCAGATCGCGACCCCCCTATCGATCGGTGAGCACTCGCTCCGGGACCTTCCCGCGCGGCAGCAGACGCTGCAGTCGACGATCCGGTGGAGCTATGACCTCCTCACCCCCGGTGCGCAGCAGGTGCTGCGCAGCGCCGGAGTGTTCCTCGACGGCTTCACGCTGCCCGCGTTGGAGGCGGTCGCGGACCGTCCGGTCGGCTCAGAGGTCGACGAGCTGCTGGAGGCCAGTCTCGTCCGACGTCAGGCCGGCGACGGCCGCTACGAGCTGCTGGAGCTCGTGCGCGCGTTCGCGGCCGACCGGTTGCGACTCACCGAGAACGCATCGGTGCAGCGGCTCCGGCATCGCCGATATTTCGCGACGCACGTCGCTCCGGCCGGTACGGCATTCGACGATGGCGGCTCGCCGGGGGAGCTCGCCGCTCCGCTGCTGGCAGATCACGCCAACCTCCGCGCCGCACTGGAAGACGCGATCGAGATGGGCGATCAACCATCGGCGACCGCGCTGGCGCTCGGGCTACGGCCGTTGTGGATCGCCGGCACGCTGCGCCGTGAAGCGCAGGAGTTCGCCGGTCGCCTGCTCGACCGGTTCTCCATGCCGGGCGAGCAGGCGGTTGCCCTGCTGCGAGCAGTGGCGTACCTCGACTACGGTCCGACCGCGTCGGGCTGGCACCGTCGGCTGGCCGCGGTCGCTACCGAGATCGGCGACCAGGAGGCGCTGACGGTCGCCACCGGAAACCTCTTCGGACTGGCACTCAACGCGCGTGACCGCGACGAGATGAGACGGCTCAGACCGTCGCTGATCGCCCTGATCAACCCTGATACGAGCCCCAAGTCCGCCGGTTGGATCCATTACTACCTTGCCCTCGACGCGTACATCGACGGGCAGCTCGAGTCGGCCTGCGACCACGCTCTGCTGAGCGTCGCGAACGCTCAGGAGGTCGGCCACGAGGTCATGCTCGCCAGCGGTGTCGGGACGCATCTGCTCGCTCGCTCCGCGCTGGACGGGGCGATCGACCGCGCGGCCCTGATGGAAGGATTGGAGCTGATGCGCCGACCGTGCGTTCAGCCGCTGTCGGCGTTCGGCCTGTGGCTGGTCGCCAGGTATGCCGCCGGCGTCGAACCCGAGACCGCCGGTCGTTGGCTGGTGCACGCCGAGCGGACCGTCGCGACGCTCGACTCCGAGCTGTGGCCCGAAAGCGTCCTGCGAGACGAGACGCTCGCGGTCCTCGGGATCAAGGACGTCGACGGTCTACGCGACGGGGTCGAGCCGCTGGACCACGCCGCGGCGCTGACGCGGGCGGTCGTCTGGCTCGGCGAACGCGAACCGGGCGAGCGGGCGCCGCGCAGCTAATGGGTGCGACTTCTGTGCGCGCTGGGCGGTAGTGAAAGATCTGCGGTCGAGCCGGCGCCGCCCCGCGCCGCTCGCCCACAGACGAAAATCGCCCCCGCTCCTTCGCTTCACGCCCCTGAAGCTCTGGAACCGTTCTGGCTGACCTGCCCCTGGCCTGATGCACTGAAAACTGCCATGACGACGTTTACGCGCCGTTTCCGGAGCGTTGCCAGCCCGCAGTCGTTGGGTGGCGAAGCCGCTGCTCCGGTCGCCGGTACACGGCGCCGCCCCTCAGTGCATCGAGGACGTGGCGGCCAGTACCAGCGAGTAACTGAGCGCGTCCTCGGCGGCCGCCGCCACGAGTTGCCGACCGCGCCCGTGCACCCTTATTCGTAGCCGGGAGCCGGTGAACGCGGCGCCCAGGGCGGCCCCCGCGGCGATCGCGGCGCCGGGTCCACCACCGAGCACGCGTCCGCCCGTGGCGGAGAACGCCAGGCGCAGGGACATGCCGCGAGGTGACCAGCGGCTGGGCGTGCCCGGAAGCTTGTCAGCGATGAGCTCGACGGCGGCGGCACCGAATGCGACGAAACGCGCACGCCCGGCGAGTGGCCCGCGGCCGTGGACCGCGAGCGCCACCGCTGGCGCGAACGCCCGCAGTCCGCCCCCGAGGCCAATCGTCAGCGCGGCGCCAAGATCGGGTGGATCGCTCACGGCGGCGTCGATCCTATAAGACGCTCGTCAGGCTTCTCGCCTCGATCCAGTCGACGTAGAGCTTGCGCTCCGCAAACAGCCAGGCGCCGTCGAGCTTGTTGAAAGTGTCTCCGTAGCGAAGGTGCGCAAGCATCAGCTTTCGCTCGCCGTCCTCGGTGAAGAGGTGGTGCGCAATGCAGTAGCTCTCGCCGGTTGCCCGATCGCCGTCAAGCTCGATCGTGCTCTGACCGTTGAAGTGTTGGGTCTCCTCGTAGCGATTGAGGTCCTGGAACACCGGCGTCAGGCCCTCCCGGCCGTCGATGACCTGGGTGGGCTCGGACCCCTGCCCGTCCATGTAGACGACGAAGTGGGTGTCCTTGGTGAAGAGCGACTTCTGCTCTTCCGCGAGGCGGCGATCCGCGCAATGTGCATAGGCGTCGACCAGCTCCCGGATCGACAGGCGGTCCGCCTGCTCGGCCGGTGAGACCTCGTGGTGCATCATCATCTCTCCTGTTCTCGTGGCCCTGAGGTAGCCTCGCCTACCGGGGAGTTCCCCGGATCGCCGAGCAGCGAGTATAAGCGGGGAACTCCCCGTTTGCAACGGAACATGGCCGTGACGGAATCCAGCGAGCTCAAGCGAAGCGATGCGCGTCGAAACCGTGACGCGATCCTCGCTGCCGCTCTGGTGGCGCTCACCGAGTCGCCGGATGCCTCCCTGAACGCGATCGCGAAACGAGCAGGGGTCGCCAACGCGACCCTGTACCGGCACTTCCCGACCAGAGAAGAACTCGTGCTGGCCACCTACCAACGCGAGGTCGGCAAGCTCGTCGACGCCGCCGACGTCCTCTTGCGTGAACACGCTCCAATCGACGCACTGCGAAGCTGGGTCGAGCGGCTGGCCGACTACGCGGTGACCAAACACGGGCTCGGCGACGCCCTACGCAAGGCCACCAGCCCCGGAAACGACCTGTCCTCGACCGACACCTACGACGCGATCGTGGGCGCCCTGGACCGACTGTTGCAGGCGAACATCTCCACCGGCACCCTACGCCCGGAGCTCGACGCTGAGGACGTCATCCTCGCCCTTGCAGGACTCTGGCAGCTCGACCCGGCAAGCGACTGGAAAGCGCAAGCCGACCGCATCTACGACATTGTCTTCAGCGGCCTGCAGCGACCAACCCATCTCGGATCTTCCCCGCCATCGCCTCTGCCGCGCTGTACGAGGTCGTAACAGGGGGTTGCAAAGCGGAGCGGGCCGCCACCGCCGGGAAGCCTGGGCTGCGGTTATAGTCCGCGCCGGCGATGAGCAGCCTCCTCGATTCGTTCTCCCTCACTGGAAAGGTGGCGATCGTCACCGGCGCTTCGTCGGGTTTGGGTGTCGCGTTCGCCACCGGCCTGGCTGACGCGGGTGCTGATATCGCGATCTGCGCGCGCCGTGTCGAGAAGCTCGAAGAGACCAGGGCGCGGGTCGAGGCGCTCGGCCGTCGGTGCCTCGCGGTTCGGGCCGACGTCGCGAACCCCCAGGACTGCGACCGCGTCGTCGCCGAGACCGTTGACCAGCTCGGCAAGCTCGACGTGCTGATCAACAACGCCGGCGTCGGGACCGCCGTGCCAGCGACACGCGAGACACCGGACGAGTTTCGCCGAGTCATCGACATCAACCTCAACGGCTCCTATTTCATGGCCCAGGCCTGCGCCCGCGCGATGGGTGACGGCGGCGGCAGCATCGTGAACATCGGCAGCGTCATCGGGTCGACCTCCGCGTTCCTGCCCCAGGCCGCTTACGCCGCCTCGAAAGCCGCGATCATCGGACTGACCCGGGACCTGGCGCAGCAGTGGACTGGCCGCAAAGGAATCCGCGTCAACGCCCTCGCACCGGGCTTCTTTGAGTCCGAGATGACAGACCAGTACGCCGATGGTTACATCGAGCAGATGATGTTCCGCGTGCCCGCGGGCCGCAAGGGCGAGGCGCGGGAGCTGGTCGCCGCCGCCGTCTTCCTGGCCAGCGACGCCTCGTCGTACATCACCGGCGCGTTGCTCCCAGTCGATGGCGGCCTGCTCACGACCTAGACCACGGGACCTCGGACGAGTATTCGCCGCCGGCGGTCGCACGAGGAGGAGACGGGCTGTCGGGAGCAAGCCTCCACGAGGGCGCGAACGTCGGTTGACTCGACCTGCCGACTGTGGTGTGCTTACTCCGTGTACGGCCCGGTTCGTGGGCCGTCTTGGACTAAGGGGACCGACATGGGCGCGACGGGGATCGACGAGGCCAAGCTTGAGGCCTTTATGGGGCAGGCGTTTACCGACATCGGCGCAATCATCAGCGCGCCGCTGGTGGTGATCGGCGAAAAGCTCGGCTTGTATAAGGCGATGGCGCATGCTGGCCCGCTGACCTCCCAGGACGTCGCGGACCGCTCAGGAACGGCGGAGCGCTCGGTGCGCGAGTGGCTGAGAAACCAGGCCGCAGGAGGCTATGTGACCTATGACCCTGAGAGCGATCGGTATACGCTGCCCGACGAGCACGCGCTAGCGCTCGTTGATGAGGACAGCCCGTTTTACGTCTTGGGTATCTATGACATGTTCGCGTCGTTGTATGCCGACGAGGATCAGATCGTTGAGGCGTTTCGTAGCGGAGCGGGGATGGGGTGGCACGAGCACGATCACCGACTGTTTCGCTCGACCGAGCGTTTCTTCCGGCCGGGGTATCGCGCCCACCTCGTCGCTGAATGGATCCCAGCGCTGGACGGGGTGAAGGACAAGCTCGAACGCGGGGCGAAGGTTGCCGACGTCGGCTGCGGGCACGGAGCGTCGACGGTGATCATGGCCTCAGCATTTCCAAACTCGAAGTTCTTCGGGTTCGATTACCACGACGCGTCAATCGAACGCGCACGCGGAGTCGCCAGCGAGGCTGGGATCGAGGATCGCGTCAGTTTCGAGGTGGCCTCGGCGCAGGACTACCCGGGCGATGACTATGACCTGGTGTGCGTGTTCGATTGCCTGCACGACATGGGCGATCCGGTAGGAGCATCCGCGCATGTGCTGCAGACTCTGGACTCTGACGGTACGTGGATGATTGTCGAGCCGTTCGCCAACGACCGAGTCGAGGACAACCTCAACCCGGTCGGGCGCGTCTTCTACGGTGCGTCAACAGTCATTTGCACACCGGCTTCGCTGTCCCAGGAGGTCGGTCTTGCGCTGGGAGCGCAGGCGGGCGAGGCACGGCTCACCGAGGTACTCAAGCAGGGAGGCTTCAGCCGCGTTCGCCGCGCTACCGAGACGCCTTTCAACCTCGTCCTCGAGGCTAAGCCCTAGACCGCCAGCTTCACGCTGTCGATTGATGGTTGGTTCGGGCGTCGAGTTGCTCGCCGTCCGAACCTAAGCTACCGCCGCATCGTCGTGACCCTACTCATGTGGAGGAGACCATGGCCAGCTACGGCATAGCCCGCCTACAGGACATCGAAGAGATGCACGACGGCCGCTGCCCGTACCGGCCGATCCGCCACCATTTCGGGATCACGACGTTCGGTGCCACCACCTGGACGGCGGAGAACGCCGGCGACCGTCTGCTCAACGAGCACGACGAGAAGGACGAATTCGACGAGCTGTACCTGGTGCTGTCGGGGACAGCGCGCTTTGAGCTGGCGGGCGACACTGTGCAGGCGCAGTCAGGGACGTTCGTCCACGTCCCGGCCGGCGTCATGCGCACCGCCTTCGCACAGGAGGCGGGAACTACGGTCCTCGCCGTCGGCGGCGGCCGGGAGGGCGAGCCTTACCGACCCGGCGGATGGGAGGTGTGGTCACCGCTGCGGCCACTTATGCAGGCCGGACGCCATGACGAGTTGGTGGCGCGCGCCCAGCCGCTGCTCGACGAGGGGCCGCCCTACCCTGAGCTGCTCTACAACGTGGCTTGTAGCGAGAGTCTGCTCGGGCGCACCGACGACGCGCTGGGTCACCTGCGTCGCGCTGTGGAGCTGATGCCCGAGATCGCACGCTTCGCTCGCGATGATGACGATCTGGCGGCGCTGCGCGACGAGCCAGCGTTCACCGAGCTCATAGGCGGGTAGGGGGCCGCCCAGTCGACGCTTGACCGCGACCGTGGTTCGACCTGACCGTCCCGTCCATGAGGATGGTTCCCCCGCCGCGTTGGCAGCAAGCAAGAGTCTCCGCCTCACAACTACTCACCTGGCCGCCAGGTAGACAGGACCGGCTCGCGCCCACCCGGACCTAGTCGCCAACATGAGTATCGACGATGCCACCGCGCACTTCGCCGAGATCATCGCCTCGCTGCCGGCCAAGCCGGTCATCATCGGACTCGACACTCTGGGCGGCTGAGCTCACCACCACGAGACAGGGTAGTGCCGGCTCTGGTCAGGGCTCAGATTGAGCAGCGCGAGACCGAGTACAAGGATGATCAGAGTTCCAACCAAGACTGGTGTTGCGAGGAACAGGTAGCCAAGGTGGTGAACTTGAGCCGGTCCGAGCACCGCGATGAGGGCCGTCGCGCCTGCCGGCGGATGAAGACAGCCTGTGAGTAGCATGACGGCGGTTATGGTCGCGACGGCTAGCCCGCCGGCAACACCTACGTTACCTCCGAAGAGCTTGTAGGCCGTGACTCCCATGAACGCGGCTATGAGCTGGCCGAAGACAATGTTTCGAGGTTGGGCAAACTCGGCGTGTGGAGCTCCATAGAGCAACGTGGCAGATGCCCCGAAGGACCCAATGAGGAAAAGCCTCGTTGAGAGCGGTGCGTCTGCGGACAGGCTCGGGATCGAGATCACGAACACGCCAATAAACGATGCACAGAATGCCATAACGACTGCGGACGTTCTCGGTCGGACATGGCTTCTGGGTTTCCCGCGCATCCGGCCGAAATAGACCCCCAGAGGCGAAGCTCGCCGCCGGTCCGTGCTGGGAGTTGCCATTCCAGGCAACCGAACGTTCCGATCCGCCCTGGTCGTCATCACCGCCCTCCTTGGTCTCGATTGACCCCTGGCTGATTCAGCGCGCGGCGACCGATCCCGGCTCCGCCCCGCGGGCTCGCCCTCCAGGCGCCCGCACGCAGCCACCCTATCGGCTGAAGCAAACTGGCAAGACGCCGACAGACGAGCCTCCTTGCCTCGTCGGGCGAGGAAGCGGGCTGTCCCATGGGTCCCGATGGGCCTGAGAAGACTGCCCGTGTTCGAGACGGGAGCACCCTCAGTCACCGCGCGGACCATCGTGCGACGAGGTGGCCACGGAAGGACTCGTGCGCTGCGACCACGGCTGAACCCAGCGCCAGGCTCCTCCAGCGAGGACGTACAGGACCTGGTAGCCGGAGCCGAGCTCCTGCTGGACGCGCCGGGCGAGCTCGGCCCCGCGCTGACGGAAGGCTTGGACTTCGCGGTCCGTCGCCCGTCTGCGACCCAGCAGCTGCCCCTCGTCATTCCAGTCATCAAGCGCTTCAAGCAGAACCCTTGGCAGCAGATCGCTCCAGGGTTGGGGACGATCTCGCGGAGACTCATATGGCGCCCACGCTCCAGGGGGGCGGGGAGCCGATAGCTCCTCAGGCGAGAGAATCGTCCAGATCCCGTGCGCTCCGAAGTCCCAATCGATCAGCACCCGCCGAGGCGACATCACGACGGCAACGGTAACGACGCGGTCGACATGGCGCGGACCAACCCAGCGGCATCCACAATTAGACCCCCGACTGGCCGACGCCGTTCGAGTCCGACCCACCAACGAGCGCATCCCATCAGCCCCATTCTCATGCGCATCTCGTTGATCGCCGTTAGTCTCGTTTCCGCCACACCATCGTCGCGCTCGGCCGTAGGGTGCAGGCGATGATTTACAGGCCCGCGCGATTACTTTTGCTTGGTGCCGCATGGCTCTTACTCGGTATGACCTGCTGCGCTCGAGTCGCCCAGGCGAATGGCGATCGTACGCAGCCGATGTTGACGGTCGAGCCGGTTCCGACGGTGACGCATCGCGCCGTGGGGACGCCGCAGGTAAAGTGGGCAACGGGCAATGGGGATCCGGGCGAGGTGACGGTCGCGTCCCCGCACATGAGAGAGGTCCTGTTCGCCAATGGTGAGGAAGGATCGAATCCTGCGCCGTGGCTCTCCAGTGGACAGATCTTCATCTTCCGGCTCTATGCGGTTGGCGGCGTGCACCGACTGTTAGCGCGCCTGACGGTTGGACGGGGAGAACAACTTGACGTGATCGCGCCTGCCCCAGCGCCGCCCACCACGCCGACAACGATCAATCGAGTGTTAGAGCTACTGCCGTTTGCCTGGCTCGCAATGTTTGCGGTGCTCGGCGGTCTCTACTGGCGAGACATCCGTCGTCGTGCTTAGACGCCTAGGTATCGTTTTGGCAGTGCTGGTATGTGCCGCGGTGCTCGTTGATGTAGGCAGCGCACCGGAGATTCCGCTGTCCCAACAGCCGCCCCCTGACTCGTGGGAGTATGCCAGCTCAGCTCACTCTCTCGCGCACGACAAGGGCTATTTCACCTACGTGTACAGCGGTCATCGACAGCCGCCGCGTTACCCACCGGGGTATCCAATGGCTTTGGCCCCCTTTGCCTCCTCTGGCAGCTATCCCGGCGACATTCAGCGTGGCGCCAAGTTCTGGGCACTCTTTTACGTCCTCGCTGTTGTGGCTGCGTCCTGGGTGCTGGGCGGTCCCCTTGCGGCCATCGTCGGCGGCCTCTTTGTGGGTTTCTCCCCGTTCGCGCGTGATTCGGCCGGCCTGGTGCTCTCCGACATCTTTGTCGCCGCGCTCATGGTCGTCGTAATGCCGCTGCTGAAGCCGGTCAGCCGCTCCGGCGCCCGCCTCGCTGGAGCGCTTGCCGGGCTGGCAACCGTCGCACGCCTGACCGCGGGTGTGAGCATTGTTGGGCTACTCGCCGCATTACCGCGCCGCTACTACAAGCCTATGCTCATGTTTGCGCTGCCGCCGCTCATCGGTCTCGCCCTATTGCAATGGGCCTTGTTCGGCAGTCCGACCGACACCGGTTACAACTATTGGGGCTTCGCCAGCCACGTGTTCTCCCTGGGCTACGTAGCCGGCCATTCTGTGGTGCGTGGCGGCCCGTTCATCTTTCCGGATCGGCTCAACGGTGCGTTGTTGAACTGGATCTGTCCGTGTCAACCCGGCGGCCCGCAGGCATCTCTCCCTAATTTTACGTTCTACCCTCTGCAACTCGCTAGTGTGTTTTGGGTCTTCTCGCCTCCGTTCGTGCCATTGCTCGGACTGCTCTATGCCTGGCGGAGGCGCTCCGAACCTGTCGCCCGCTATGCGTTGATGGTTACCGGTCTCTCTCTGATTGTCTTCATTCCGTACCTGTACCAGGAGACAAGGTTCATCGCAGGTCCGACGACGGTGCTGACAGTGCTCGCCAGCGTGTGGATTGCCGAGTCAGCCATCAAAGTTTTCTCAAGAGGATCACGCGCGAGTCCCGCGCTGGCGCATCAGGGGCCCCACTGAGCTAGTGTCGCGATTCGGGGCACTAGGTGGCGGAGCGTGCGCCTTCGGCGATGTCGCCATCGAACGCATGTTCGAGACATACCTTGCCCGTCTACCGGGGGGGGGGGGGGTGGGGGGGGGAAGGCGGGGGGGCGGCGGACCGGAGCAACAAGGGGAACATCCTCAGCACGCTTAAACCCAGGAAGAGGACATAGGGGGGGTAAGCTTCTCTTTGTTTGAAGGGGGAGGGAAGCTATGGGCAGGGATCGCTGCTGTCACCTGCATCGCATGCGCTTCAGGTGGGGCCGGAGAACGTTGGCCTCGGACCGCTGAAGCCTGACTTCTATTACGGGATGGGCATGATCGTGTCCAAGGGCTGGGTCGCGGCCAATCCGCAGCTCGTCGGCTACAACGGCACCGTCAGCTACTTCCCGGCCAAGAAGCTCGCTGTAGTGGTGTTCTCGACACTCGGACGTCGCAGCCAACTCCCCGTCTCATACAGCACGTTGGCGCTCAAGCGAATCGCTGGGATCTTGACGCCCGGCTCGGTGCCCCTGCTGCGAGCGAGGCCACGAGGCTCCACTTCGAAGTGAGGAAGTCTCACGCGGGGGGCAACCCTCGCCGAGGCTGCCCAGTTCTCGTCGGCGCAGCACTCGCGGATTCTGGCCTTCACGGCGGCAGCGGCCGGCGCGCTGAGGCAGATCGCCGCGATGGGAAACGCTGGGGGGGCTAGGTGGAGGATTGCCGTGGCCGCCACTCGGCGGACCGGCACGTGGTTGTGTGACCAGAGAAACACTGCCACGCCGCCAGCGGCGGTATCATTGGCGGGGTCTGAGAGCCAGGATTGGGGGAATCCTGTGGCGGCACAAGAAGACAGCTGGGGAGTCACCGAGCCGGCATTTGCGCGGGCGGGGCGGTGAAACGGGCATGCCGCCGCCGGTGAGCGGATACGACGAGCTCAAGCTCAGGATTGATTCCGGCCCGGACGGCTCATACCGCGTGTTCGCCAGCACCGATTCGGCGAGCGCGTCAGGAGCGTTCGAGCTGCCATTTGAGGAGCTCGAGCTCGAGAACTTTATCCTCCGGGTCAGCCGCTCGCGGGGGCGGCGGCGAATCGATACATCAGCCCTCGGTGATGCCAAGCGCTTTGGTGGGCCGCTGTTCAAAGCACTGTTTCGCGATCAGGTCAACGGCCTGTACCACGACGCGCTGACCGATGCCCGCAACCAGGGACACGGATTGCGGATCACGCTCTCCCTCAGCGGGGCGCCGGCCCTGATGGACGTGCCCTGGGAGTACCTGTTCGACGAGCCGGACTTCCTGGCCGCGTCGGCGTTCACCCCGGTGGTCCGGTATCTGGATCTGGCCCGCGGACACCGGCCGCTTCGCGTCGCGCCGCCGCTGCGAATCCTGGGTGTGGTCAGCAGCCCCGCGGACTACGAGCCGCTGGACGTGGCCCGCGAGCAGGCCAATCTGGCTCGTGCCGTCTCCGGCTTGACCGACGGCGGACAGATGGAGGTGCACTGGCTCGAGCGGCCGAGCCTCAGTGCCCTGCTGCGCGAGTTACAGCGCGAGACCTACCACATCTTTCACTACATCGGGCACGGCAGCTATGACGAGCGTGCCGAGGAGGGCGTGCTCCTGTTCGAGGACGAACAGGGACGGGGGCGGCCGGTGAGCGGTGACAAGCTCGGGATGGTCCTTCACGACTTCACCACGCTGCGGCTGGCGATCCTCAATGCCTGTGAGGGGGCGCGGACCGCCCGGTCCGATCCGTTTGCCGGGGTCGCCCAGGCGCTGGTTCGGCGCGACATCCCGGCCGTGGTGGCGATGCAGTTCGAGATCAGCGACGAGGCGGCGATCGCCTTCGCGGGCGGCTTCTACGAAGCGCTGGCCACCGGCGCGTCGGCGGACACGAGCATGGCCGCGGCCCGCCTGACGATGCTGGCCGAGCGCAGCGACGACATCGAATGGGGCACCCCGGTGCTGTTCATGCGAGTTGCCGACGGGCACCTGTTCGAGCTCGAAGGCCGAGGAGCTGGGCCGGTGGTCCCCAGCGACGTGCTCCCCGACGTGCCCGTAACCCCGCTGGTCCCGGTTTCAGCCGCGGTGCGCGGCGACGACGAGGATCATCGCAATGGCGACGCCCCTCACCGCAAGCACCGGTGGCTGTGGGGGATCCCGGCCATCGTCGCACTCGCGGTGGCGCTGTTTCTCCTATTGCAGAGCCCGTCACCGTCGAACGCCTCGGTGGCGGAGAACTGGTTGAAGACATTCGACACCGGAAACTACGCCCAGGCCGCCACTTACTGGCGGGTGCCGGCGTTCTGGACGGGGCTGAAGGGACGCATCACGCAACTCGCCACCACGGCCGAGCTGCTGCACCAGATCCGCAGCAGCGGAAAGTGCCACAAGCTGATCGAGGCGGTCACCGTCGACAACGCCAACCACAGTGTCGGGTTGCGGGTGTACATCGATCGCTCGCTCCCGGGTCGCAGATGCACGGCACAAGGCGGCGTCTGGAATGAGAACTACCTCATCGACGGCGGTCATATCATCGCGCTGACGTTCCGCGCCATCCCCGGGGCCAGCACGGGTGCCAAAACTCCGCCAGCCCAAACCAGTTCATCGCAGACCGAGTCGCAAACCGCGACCACTCAAGGCGCCGGATCGGAGTCGAGCTCCTCAACCGCGTCGGGTGATACGGCTACCGCAACTTCGAACAGCGCTCCCAGCGGTGCCCCCTCGACCACCACCGGCACGGTGCCCACGCCGACCACCAGCACCACTCCATGAGCACGCGTGATGAGTGAACTCGTGTCCTTCCCAACCGACGACGGCTCCTCGATCCTAGTCGAGGTCGACGCTCCCGGCGGCGGGCGGGTGACCCGCGGCGGCCGAGCGGTCGACGCGGTGATCGACGCCGGGTCTAGCCTGGACCACGCCCTGGCCGGTCTAGGACCGGCGATCAAGGGGATCGTCGCTCAACTGCGGGCCGCCGCCGATTGGCCCGATGAGGTGGAGATCGAATTTGGAGTCAAGCTCTCGGTCGATGCCAACGCGATCATCGCCCGGACCGGCGCCGAGGCGAACTTCACGATCTCTCTGAAATGGTCGCGCGACCAGTTGAGCGGCGGGGAGACGCCCAGCGCTCCTCGAGATCCTCGAGATCCACCCAGGTCGTCCGCACGCGTCGATCAGGAGCGATAGCGCTGCCGGCCGCAACCACACCGATTCGCATGCCCACATCGGTAGCCTCGGGACGATGTTTGACCACGTGGGGCTCGCCGTGTCCGACCTCGCCGCGTCCGAGCGCTTCTACCGCACCGTGCTCTCCGTGCTCGGCATCGAGCCGAGCCACGCGGACGCCGGCCTGGTCGAGTGGGAGGACTGGGCCATCGGCCCGATGGACCGCGAGCACCCTGTGACCCGCGGCCTGCACGTCGGCTTCCGCGCGCCGGACCGCGCGGCCGTCGGCGCCTTCTGGCAGGCGGGGATCGACGCCGGTCATCCGGACGGCGGCGCGCCCGGGCCGCGCCCGGTCTACGGCCCTGACTACTACGGCGGCTTCCTGCTTGACCCGGACGGCAACAGTGTCGAGGCGGTCCACACCGACCGCGAGGGCCCCATGCCCCGCAGCTGCGTCGACCACTTGTGGCTCCGCGTCCGCGACCCGGAGGCGTCGCGGCGCTTCTACGCGACGGTGGCGCCGTACGCCGGGCTTCGTCTGGCGCACGACGCGCCGGATCGCGTGCAGTTCTCCGGCCCGGACTTCTCCTTCTCGCTCGTGCGCGACGAGCACCCGCTCACCGAGCACGTCCACCTCGCGTTCCCGGCGGATGCGGACGCCACCGTGCGGGACTTCCACGCCGCCGCGCTCGCCGCGGGCTACGAGGACCACGGCGTCCCCGGCGAGCGCGCCGTGTACCACCCGGGCTACTACGGCGCCTTCGTGCTCGACCCGGACGGCCACAACGTCGAGCTCGTCAACCACAACAGCGAAGCCATGGCCGGCGAGTCCGCACACGAGCCTTCGTAATTGCGGCAGTCGCGGCAAGCGCAACCCGAGCGTTGCGTTATCGTGCTCCTGTGCCCACTTTGATCTTTGTTCACGGCGCCTGCGTCCGCGATGCCGCATGGTGGTGGGCTGAAATGTCCGGACCGCTCGCTGATCACGGAATCGCCACCGTCGCGGTGCCGCTGTCCAGCTGCGGAGAGACTGGCGACGAGCTCGGCGACCTCTATGCCGACGTCGACGCGTGCCGCCATGCGATCACTGCAGCCGAGGGGCCGGTCGTCCTCTGCGGTCACTCCTACGGTGGGATGATCATCACCGAGGCCGGCGCTGCAGACCGGGTCACCCAGCTGCTCTACGTGGCGTCGGTGATGCCTGACGCCGGACAGTCGCAGGCCGATCTCATCGGCTCCGAGCCAGCGCCGTGGTTGCAGCCCGGCGATGACGGCACCGTTGGCGTCGATCCCGACATGATCCGGGAGTTTTTCCTCCAAGACTGCGACGAGGTCACGACCGAGCAGGCGCTTGACCGTCTCACGCGCCAATCCCTGACGCCCTTCACGCAGCCACCCCGCCAGGTTGCCTGGCAGGAGAAGCCCGCCACCTACTTCGTCTGCACCGAGGATCTCGCCACCCCAGCCGAGGTGCAGCGTCAACGCGTCAGAGCCGGCACCCGGCTCGTCGAGTTCAGCGCTGGGCACCACCCGTTTCTTTCACGCCCGGACGCGTTCGCGCAAAGCATCGCCGCCGAGATCGACCGCCGCTGATCGCGACACGACCGGCTGCCCCGTCGGCGCCGACGGAGCATGAGATCCCCGCCCTACTTGGGGAGCAGCGGCCCGCCGGCCGCCAGGACCAGCACCGAGCTGCGGGCGCTGCTGAGCTCATTGCGCACGTCACCACCGACCACAACATGGCTGGCCCGTGCGCCCGGCTGCGAGCCGACCACGATCAGGTCCACCGGCTCGGCGCCTGACTCACCAACACTGGCCCCGAGCTTCGCGGCCAGCGCCCTCGCGGTCTCACGCGCGACATCATTGGTCGGGCCGGCGAGAGGCACAGCGATCGACCTGATCGCGCCATCGAGCTGCGTCCGCAGGCCAGCGGCCGCGATGGCGACCGCCACCGAGCCACCATTGAGCAGTTCCTGAGCCGACGTGCCAGGCTCGACATGACCGGGAGCGGTCCGGTAATCCGAGCCGAACACCACCACCGACGCTCCCTCACTCTCGGCCAGCAACCCCAAGCCCGCCCCAGTCGAGGCACCAAAGACAACATGGCGAGCGACCTCCGGATCGCCCAACATAGCCGCGCCCCGCTCAAGGCGCTGTTCGGCGTCATGCTGAGCCAGATCCTCCCGACGCGAATCAAACTCACGAGAATGGCGCACATACGCCAGCGCCAACGTAAAGCCGGCCCGCGCCAGCATCCTGCCCAACGCAAGCGCGTCGTCATCATTCGCAGTGCCGTCGTAAGAGATGATCACGTTGACGCCCATGGGCCACAAGAATCCTTCGCGACCCAGTATCCCCCAAACAGCCGCCACAAGGATCGCCCCGCGTCCCAACGCTGAGCGGACGCCTCCGGGCGTCTCGTCGCGTGCCCGAGACGGGATCCTCGCGGTCGGCTCATGCCGGGTGAAGGGCGCGGGGTATCCGCATAAGTGCGGCGCCGCCGAGTGCCAGGCCGCAGCACACGACCGTGCCGAGCAGGAGTTGGAGCCCGAAAATCTCGATCGTATTCGCGGCGTGGGAGCGTCCCGGGCCGTCGCTGCAGTTAAAGCCGACCGACTCCTGCGAAGTGTTGCCATAGCTGGTGTCCGAGCTCTGATGGGTCAAGTTGTACGGCGCGCTGCAGACGATGCTGCTGGTCCATTGTGCGCTGGACGGGACCGCGGCAGTTCCGACCGCCGCGAACATGAACCCGCAGAAGATCGCCACTCCGAACAGCCAGGGGTTGCGCCACAGCGGTCTGCTTTTCTTGGTCATAGTCTCTGCCTCCATTGGGGATCAACGTGCTGTGCTCCACGATGACCGCCGTGACCGAAGACGCGCCAAAAAAGCGCCAAAGGCGCTGAGATCGCTGACTCAGGACGGGCGCGACGTCCGGTGAGCGCGCGGCACGGGTCGCTCGCGGGCGCTGGACGCACGCGGAGTTCCTGGTGGAGGGCTGACCGTGTAACAAATCGAGGTCGGCCGAACATGTAGGTTCGATGGGCGAGAACAACGATCCGGATAGGGCCTTTGACGAGCTGTTCACCGCCTATCACTCCGACGTTCTTGCCTACATCGTGCGACGGACTCCGCAGACGTGCGCCGAGGACGTGCTGGCGGAGACGTTCTTGGTGGCTTGGCGTCGAGCGGACCACGTACCGAAGGACCCGTTGCCGTGGCTGCTCGGTGTCGCCCGGCGCATCCTGGCAAATCAGCGTCGCGGAGAGCTTCGCCGCCGTGCTCTGCTGGGCCGTTTAACGGGCGTGCGTTCAGAGACGCCCGGGCCGTGGGAGCCGCCGAGCACGCTCAGCCCAGAACTCGCGGCCGCGCTGGGGTCATTATCTGAGCGAGAGCGCGAAGCGCTATTGCTGACCGCCTGGGACGGGCTTGACCCACGCCGAGCCGCATCGGCTGCCGGCTGTACCACGGCGACCTTCCGGGTTCGTCTTCACCGCGCCCGCAAACGCGTCGCCGCCCAGATGGACGCCTCGACAGCTACACCACCCCTGACCCGAACGAGCGAGAACACGCTATGAAAGCCGACGACACCCTGCTCACGCGGATCGCTGAAGCAGACCCAGCCCGTCACTCCGGTCCTTCCGATTTGGAAAGGCTCGCGCTCGCCGATCGCGTCCGGCAACGCGTGCGGCAAGCAGGGCAGCGGCCGTCGTCGCGCCGGTCTCGGCCAGGAATCGCCTCGATCGTGACCGTCGCCGGGTCTGCGCTTATCATCCTCGCCGTCGGGGCCCTCATCCTCGGTGGGCATCACCGCGCATCATCCCCAACCGCCACGCAGCCGTCGCACCCTCAAATCCTCCACGGGGCGACCGGGACATTCGCCGCCCTGGCTCGCCCGCGGTCAAGACGAGACCGGCTCCCAGCCCTCCTTGATCAACGAATTACTCTCCGGCCAGATCACCTGCCTGAGCTCGACTCAGGGCGTAGCGCACTGGTGATCGCGACCAGCACGCGGCGGGAGTGGCTGGTGCCGGCGGCCAAGCAGCAGCTCTGCGTCGTGCAGCTGAACCTAACGCGCGGCCGGCGACTCGGCGACGGCAGCTTCGGCGAGGCCTGCATCGGCAGGCGATACGCCGACCTTCACGGCATGGCAGTGGGGGAATCGACCACCACGTTTGAAGCCGTTCTGCCCGAACACACAAGCCCCGTCAAGGTCACATTCACCGACCGTTCCTCGATCCAGCTGCACGCCAACGCCAACGGTGTCATCAGCCGCCGCTTCAGCAAGCCAGCACAGTCCATCTCCTATACCGGACCGACCGGCCGACAGGTCCGCGTCAAACCCTACGCCGGACCGACCGGCCTACAGATGCACCTCAAACTCTGCGCACGTCACGAACAGAAACCGTGTATCCCATAGAACCAAGCTCACCCAAAACCCATCAGCCGGGCGCGGCGGCGGGCAGGCCGACGAGCCGGGCACGATGTTCCCAAAGGTTGTGTGCGAGGTTGTCGTCCACGGCCTGAGCGCTGGGAGCGACCACCTTCTCGTCCACGATGTACTTGCCGGTGAGCGCAGCAGCGTCGTCAGACACTGCAAGCCAGATCAGCGAGCGGGCGCCACGCTCCGGGGAACGAAGGAACGGCGCGCCAAGCGTGGCGACGACCTTCCAGATCCCGTTTTCGTTCTTTGCAAAGCCGGTGCGGACCACGCCGGGGTGAAAGCAGTTGGCGTGCAGGTCCGGCGCGCGCCGGGCGAGCTCGCGCGTGAACAGGATGTTGCACAGCTTCGAGGTCCCATAAACCCGCGGAGAGTAGGAGCGCTCTGATTGCAGGTCGTCGAGGTCCAAGCGCCCGGACTTGTGAGCGTCGGAGGCGGTGGTCACCACGCGCCCACCGCCAAGCCGATCTCGGAGCAGGTTGGTGAGCAGGAACGGCGCAAGATGATTCAGCGCGAAGGTCTGTTCAAAGCCCTCAGACGTTTCCCTGCGCGAGGCAAACAGCGCCCCGGCGTTGTTGGCAAGGACGTCGACGTGCTCGTAGCGTCGGCGGATGTCATCGGCCAGCGTATGGACGTTGGACATCAACGCCAAATCGGCTACGTGACCGTCGACCCGCCCAGCGCCCCCGGCCGCCGTGGCTGCCTCAACGACCGCCCTCACGCGCTCGGGCTCGCGTCCCACGAGTACAACTTCGGCCCCTCGCCGCGCGAGTTCGATCGCAGCGGCTCGCCCGATGCCGCGAGTCGCCCCAGTGAGCACAACGACGGCCACCGAGCGGACTGTACCTGCGGCCGCGGCACGGACACGCTTCAGAACCGCAGACCGATCACTCCCCACCCGAGCTCTGGCACGGCTCGCGACCGGCCCTACTCTTGTGTTCGCGCGGCCAGCTCGGCTGGCGTGACGATCTCGATCCGGGCGGCCAGCATCCACTGGTTGCCGAACGGATCGCCGACGCGCCCGCCGCGCTCGCCGTAGAACTGGTCGGCGAGGGGGTAGATGACCTCAGCTCCGGCGCGCACGGCACGATCCCACGCGGCGTCGACGTCGGGCCAGTAGGTGCACAGCAGCGCGTTGAACTCATCGTCCTGCGCGTCCTTGACCATCACCACCGAGTCGCCGATCAGCAGCTCCGCGTGGACGAGCGTCCCGTCGGGCATGCGGTAGCGCTCGCCGAGCTCCTTGGCGTCGAACGCGGCCTTGTAGAAGTCGATCCCGGCCGCGCCATCGCTGAGCGCGAGCCGCGGCGTGACCGTGTGGAAGTGCTCGGGCACCGGGCTAACCGTCCGTTCGCGTTCAGCCAGACCGGGCTGCTGATAGATCCCGATCACGTTGCCGGCCGGGTCGCGAACGTGCCCCACGCGCTCGCCGGGCGCTGCGTCTTGGTTGAGTACCTCGCCGCCGGCGGCGCGGACGGCCGCGAGCGCTCCGTCCAGGTCGGCGACCATGATGTGGACCATGATCCCGGGCTCGGCCGACGGCGGCCGGCCGGTGACCCACGAGCCGCTCACCTCCTTGACCGCGTCGTCGAATGCAATCGCGCCGTCGCCGCGGGTGCGCAGCTGCCAGCCGAAGGCGTCGCGGTAGAAGCGCGACGAGCGCTCGATGTCGGTTGCGGGGATCTCGAGGTAGCAGATCTTGCCGGTTGCGAGTGTGGGGGTTCCGTGTGCCATACGGATTAGTATACATGTAAATCAAATGTCGCAACCCGCGGCCGCCCACCGACGATCGATCGCGAAGCCGTGCTCGACACGGCGATCCGACTGCTCGACGCCGAGGGCGTCGAGGCGCTGACGATGCGCCGGCTCGCGAGCGAGCTCGGCGTGTCCGCGATGGCGCCATACCGGCACGTGGGCAGCAAGGACGAGCTGCTGATGGTGCTCGTCGACCGCCTCGCGGCCCGGCTCGTGTACCCGTCGCGCCCTCCGGACCCGAAGGGCGCGATGCTGGTGCTGTGGTCGACGATCTACGACAGCCTCGCCGAGCACCCCTGGGTCCCCGAGGTGCTGGCGCGCCGCCGGATGATGGCGCCGTCGGTGCTCGGCGCGATCGAGGAGATCCATGCGGCGCTGCGGGCCGCAGGCCTGTCGATCGAGGCGGCCGTGCGCGCGTACCGTCTGATGTGGAACTTCACGCTCGGCTCGCTGCTCGTGCGCGCCGGCGCGAGCTCCGAGGGGCCAAGCCAGCAACGGGAGCTTCGCGTTGCCCCCGATCCCGAGCGCTACCCGACGCTGGCGGCGGCCGCCGCGGCGTGGACGGCAGCACACGACCACGACACCTACCGCGAGGATCTCGCGGCGCTCATCGACGCGCTGCTGGCGGACGCGCGCCCGTGAGGGAGCGATCCGCCGCTCATCCACCACCGGACGTCGTCGAGATACTGACACTTCTGCTCGACCTAACTGGCCGACCGCCAGAGTGACGCATCGGCGCTAACCAGGCCCGCTTAGCAGCAAGGTAGTGGCACCTTGAGTGTCGCGGTAATGCGTGACACAGTTCCAAGCCATGATCTAGAGTTGTCGGACACGGTTCGCGATCGGGGTGGTGGGCAAGGTGACGTCTCTGGGCGGGTCGGTCAGATGAGGCTGCTCGAGCGTGAGACGGAGCTCGAGTTGATCGGGGGTTGGCTGTCGGGGGCTCGCGATGGGCGGGGCCGCGTCGCGCTAGTGCTCGCGGGTGCAGGGCTCGGCAAGACGGTGTTACTTGAGCGCGCCGCGATGCTCGGCGCCGAATGCGGGCTACGCGTGCTCAGTGGCCGCGGAAGCGAGCTCGAGCGCGATATGCCGTTCGGGATAGTCCGCCAGCTGTTCGACGCCTCCGTTCGGGAGATTGATCCCGCTGACCGGCGCGCCGTTCTCAGTGGCGCGGCGGCGCACACGCGAGCGCTGCTCGGCCTCACGACCGAGCCGGCCGTGGGAGGGGATCCGTTGGGCGTGATTCACGGGCTCTACTGGCTGGCGGCGAACCTGTCAGAGATCTCGCCGCTGCTGCTGGTGATCGACGATTTGCAGTGGTCCGATTCCCAGACCGTGCGCTGGCTCGGGTATCTGGCGGCGCGCGTGGCAGATCTGCCGATGCTCGTGCTCGTGGCTGCGCGAGCCGGTGAGCCTGACGGTGACGCGGTGGTCTCGACCGTCACCGCGAGCGCGCCGGCGGCTACGCTCACACTGGGACCGCTGGGGGCTCAGTCGGTCGCCGAGCTCGTTCGAGCCCAGTTCGGCCAACCCGGCGAGCCCGCGTTCATCGAGGCATGCCACAGCGCCGCCGGGGGCAATCCGTTCTTTGCGATGGAGCTGTTGCGGGCCGCCGCCGCGGACGGTATCGAACCGATCCGCGAGCACGCCCCGCAGGTACGCCAGCTCGGTCCACGGGATGTCGCGCGCTCTATCCTCACACGGCTCGCGCGGCTCGGTCATCCGGCGCGTCAGATCGCCAGCGCGGTCGCGATCCTCGGAACGGACGCTGAGATTCGCCATATCGCCGAGCTCTGCGGGATCTCAGTCGAACTGACACTCAGCACTTGGGACGCGCTCGCGCGGGCCGAGATCATGCAGCGAAGCCAGCCGCTTCAGTTCATCCACCCGATCGCCCGCTGGGCCGTGTACCGCGAGCTGGGGCACGGCGAGCGCACACGAGCGCACCGCCTCGCCGCGGCGATCCTCGTAGCGGACGCAGCCGAGGCGGAGCGCGTTGCGGTGCACGCGTCCGCCTGCGAGCCGGCAGGCGACGCCCAGGTAGTGGAGTGGTTGCGGGCCGCTGCGGAGCACGCGCTCGGATCCGGCGCGCCTGAGGCAGCAGCAAGCTACCTGAGGCGGGGGCTGCTGGAGCCACCTGCGGTTGAGATGCGCCCGCGGATGCACTTCGAGCTGGGTCAGGCACTTCTGGCGACCGATGTCTCCAGGGCGGCCAAGAATCTGGAACGAGCAGCCGAAGGCGCCCGAGATCCGTTGCTGCGGATGCTGGCTAATCGATGGTCCGGCTACGCCCTCGCCTATGCCGGTCTGACGGCCGAGGCCATCGCCGCGTTCGATAGGGCGATCCAGCTCGCGCCAGACCCCGACGAGGCGCTTCTGATCGCCGGTAGCCGGGACATGTTTGCTGCCTGGTGGTCTGAGGATCCGGAGCGAGACGAGCGCCGACGCCGCGTGCAAGCGGGTGCCGCCGGGCTCCAAGGCACGACCCCCGGGGAGCGAAGGATGCTCGCCGCCGCGGCCACGAATATCTGCCTGACCGGCAGCGCACCAGCGAGCGAAGCCCTCGGGCTCTCAGAGCAATTCGGCCCCGCCAGGATGACGTTCACTGACTCCAATGAAGGTGACGAGACCACCGGCGCGGTCGGAACCGTGACGCTCCTGTGCGATCACCCGGGTCCCTCGATTTATCACGAGCTGTGGAACGAGACGGCCAGCGACGGGAGGATTCTGCACTCGGCGTTCATCCGTTCCGCGGCTTCGCAGGTGGGCTTCCGGCGCGGGGCGCTGTTCGAGGCCGAGGCGGATGCCCGGGCCGGCTGGGGAATTTTCGCTCCGCTCGGCGACGCTCCGACGACCATGTACTGGTGGTCACTGACGCCGCTGATTCAAGTCCTGATCGCTCGCGGACTGGTCGAGGAGGCAGCAGGCCTGGTCGATTCGACCGGGCTGGCACGGGCGACGCTGGAAACCGTGATCTTCCCGTGGCCACCGGTCGTGCGAGGCGAACTGGCGCTGGCGCGAGGTCAAACAAAGGAGAGCATCAGGATGCTTCTCGAGGCCGGAGCGTGGCTCGAGGACCGCGGCTTCAAGAACCCGTCCTACGTGCCGTGGCGAGCGGCCGTGGCCCCCGCGTTGGCGGCGTGCGGACGCGTCGATGAGGCCCTCGACGTGATCGCCATAGCAATCGATCGAGCGCGCACGTTCGGCGCCCCGTGGGGACTCGGAATGGCACTGCGCGCGGCCGGCACGATCGAGCAAGGAGCCACCGGGGTCGAACTGTTGCGCCGGGCGCTCGAGGTGCTCGAACCGTCGCCATGCAGAGGCGAGCACGCTCACGCGCTGCTGGAACTCGGCGCCGCTCTGCGACGTTCCAAACAGCGCACCGAAGCACGCGAGCATCTGCGAGCCGCGCTCGACATGTCATACCGCTGCGGCGCGGTCCCGCTCGCCACGCGCGCACAGCAGGAGCTCGCAGCAACCGGCGCTCGGCCGCGCCGCGTCATGCTCTCGGGTGTCGAGGCGCTGACCGCGAGCGAACGCCGCGTAGCGGAGCTCGCCACAACCGGGCTGTCGAATCCCGAGATCGCGCAGCGCCTGTTCGTCACTCGCAAGACGGTCGAAACCCACCTCGGTCACGTCTACCTCAAGCTCGACATCAACTCCCGACAGCAGCTGCCCGCGGCGCTAGCCGCCGGAGCACGCTCAGAGACGGCCGAGACACTCCCGGACCGGATCGCTTGACGCGACCTCAGCTGTCCGGATCTGTTGACAGATCAAACGCGCGCTGCCTATGCTGTACTCCAGATTTTGGGGGTGTCGCGGGGCGAACCGTGAAATCGGCCTGAAGCTCTTCCTGTCGCACCGCACGATCAGCACCCACCTATACCGAGTCTTCCCGAAGCTCGGAATCACCTCACGCGGCCAGCTCCGAGCGGCCCTCTCCGACACGTCGACTCAGCTGTAGTTCCTTGAGCACGTGGTGCTCAGAGGCGGCTGGGCGGACTGCCGGATGGGTGCTCGATAATTCGGCGCCGCGGCCCGAGCAGCAGCGTTCGTCAGCGGACTACCTGACCCTGGTGTAGGTCAGATCGAAATCGTGGTCCCAGGTCGCGCCGTCGTGGCAGATCTCCCAGGCTCCGGAGATGGTGTTGCCGTCGTCACTGAGCGCGCCAACGTAACGCTGCCGAAAATCAAGCGGCGAGAAATCCGGCGAGTCCCTCCAGAGCTTCCAGAGACCGTCGCCGAAGCTCATCTTGTAAACGCGGGCGACGCCACGTGAGTCGAAGTAATGCTGGAGGTAGTTGCCGTGGCCTTCGGGATCGGCACCGATGATCGCGATGCCGTCGGGCGCCTCCGGAATCGGAACCTCCCAGCGCTCGATCAGGAACCTCTCGCCAGCCTAGCCACTCGAAGACGACGTGCGCGCCCGCGTCGGTCGCGGGGATGTCCTTGAATATCGCGTCCATCCGCCATTCGCCGATGAATGCGGCCAGACGCTTGATCGAGTGATCTCCAGCATGCTGCTCCATCACATTGTCCTCGTGTGTCGGAATCTCTTCTTCGTCGGCTAAGACCGCCGCATCGACGACAAACCATCGCCTTTACCCCGAGTAGTGCCCTCCCACTCTCTGTAGCGAAGGAGCGGGACTCAGCCGGTGATCTTCAGCGTAGTGGTGCTTGGGGCGCTGGTTTCTTGGGCGAGGTTGATGCGATAGGTGCCCACGGTCAGGCGGTGTCCGCCGATCTCGTCCCGTGAACAGAAGGGTGTGGTGACCCGGCATGGCCGCCTGCGTCATCCGTCCGGCGATCCGTCGCAAGCGGACGCATCGAGCGTCCTGTGGTTGTGGCGGCTCGGGACCACACAGCGGCGGCCGACACGACGGCCGGGAAGCTGGCGGCTGACCGTCAGGGTGAGCGTGGTGGGGATGTTGAGCATGTAGGAGATGCGCACCCGAATCGCCCGCCGGCAATGCCGAAGCTCTCGGTTGCCGGCGGTGGTTGCGACGCAGCGGCCGTGATGGCGGCGTCCGGAGATCGAGAACATATGCGGGATCACACGCACATGAACGAGGCGCACGTGGACGAGCGCGGGCTGGGGAACCGGGCTCGGGGCCGGCACGCTCACCCGGTGCGAGGTGGTCGCGGCGGGGCCGCCCTCGCGCTCACGGTTTGGCCGGTGTACACCTGCATCAGGGAGGTACCGGCGGTGTTGGTCACGGTCAGCCGTACGTCGTAGGTCCCGGGCTGGGCGTAGACATGTCGCGTGGACGGCGTGGTCGTCGTCTCGGTCTGGCCGGCGCCGAAGTCCCTACGCGTAGCGAGCGATCGAACCCACCGGCGACGAGGACGAGGACGCATCCAGTGTCGAGGGCTCGCCAGCCGGCGCGGCTGAGACGGTGAACCCGGCGGTCGGCGCCTGATCTGGCGTCACAACGATCGATTCCGGGTCGCCCGCCCCCTCGATTGTCGCCCCGACCTCGACGCTGTTGGTAGCGGTGTCGATCGGTGTCACCGTCCCGCCGCCTTCGGGGTTGCCCCCGACGTACGCCGTCTGACCGTCAGGGGCGATGGCGATTCCCCCGCGGGCAGTGTTGACGGGGATCGCAGCACCAGGGGTGTTGGTGGCCACATTGATCGGCGTGACCGCATCACTGTCGTAATCCACTACGTAAGCCGTCCGGCCGTCCGGGGTGATCGCGATCTGGTCCGGTCTACTGCCGACCGGGATCGGGGTGCCCGGGGTGTCGGTCGTCAGATCGATCGGCGTGACCGCATCACTCGCCGAGTCCGTCACATACGCGGTCCGGCCATCCGGCGTAATGGCGATCCCGAACGGAGCGGAGCCGACCGCGATGGCGCTGCCCGGCGTGTTGGTCGTCAGATCGATCGGCGTGACCGAATCAGTTGCTTGAGATGTGCTCGCCGGTTTCGCTGTTCACGTCGATGCCGTCCGCATACAAGGTTCGCCCATCCGGACTGATCGCGGCCCCGAACCCGCAACCTGACCAGGTCGTCGTGGGACCCACGCTGCCGCTCGCGGTATCGAACTGCGTCGCGCCTCCAACGCAACGAGTGATCGTGGTGTAGGGGGTACCCACCGCGTACGCCGACCAGCCCGCCGCCGAAGCTCCACCAACGCATACCAGCGCCCCCACGAGCACGACAAGCCAGATCAAGCGCCGCATGCCCGCACCGCAGCTCCCAACGTTTAGTCGAACACCTCCACCCAATTAACGAGCGCTGCGCGGTTAAGTTTCGCAGACAAGGGCGTGTTCGCCGAGGGAGGTTCCCGCCAGTCGTCGTCCCGGGAACTATCTGCTGCTGATGGCGTCCTCACTCGCAGCCGAGCACTTATCAGGCGTGCGGCGCGCCTACGATCAGGAGAGTCAGATGTCACGCACACGTTTTGGGGCGGCAACGCTCGCGATCGCCTCCGTACTCGCAGGGGCTCCGGTAGCACTGGCCTCCGGCGGTGGACCAGGGGGCGGAGGCAGCGGCGGAGGCGGAGGCGGCGCCTGCGTTCCGCTGACGATGCCGCTCACCCTCGTTCATCCACGCACTGCCTACTCGCTCAATCTCTCGGCCACGATCAAGAACTGCACGTCCCAGCTGGAGTCGTGGTCGTTCTCGATCTACTACGCAAAAGACCCGACCCCCGTTTTTGCGATTTCGACCGGCGGCGCAGTTCAGCGCCCCGGCGACTCGCTGACGCTCCAAGTCGGCTCGTATGGCGGCAAGCCCGGCGCGACCGACACCTTCACCGGTGTACTCACCCGCACCGGCGCCGCGCCGGGGATCATCTCGACCGTCACCTCCTCGGGGACCATCCCCACCGCTCCGCTCACGCCCTGACGTCCCCAGCGCCGGTCGGCGTCCGAGCCGGCCGGCGCCGTCAGGACCGCAGCACGGCAGGGCGAGCACCAGGTGCCCCCGTCGACCTCATCACAGCACCGATCCGAGCTTTGGGCTCGAGCGCTCCACCAGCACGGTGCCAGTGCCAGGCGGCCGAAGGCGCATGGAGGCGTGCAGGTGTCTCGGCCGCAGCAGCCTAGAATCGCGGCCAGCGTGCGCAGTCGTTATATCTCACGAGCAGAATGGAGTCGGCCCCGATGGTGATCGCCACGTCGTACCCGTTTTTGGACATCCTGTGGTCCACACTCATCTTTTTCGCCTGGGTGATCTTCATCTGGATCGCCGTGACCGTCCTCATCGATGTTTTTCGGCGGCATGACATCTCGGGCGTGGCCAAGGCAGCGTGGGTGGTCTTCGTCGTCTTGATTCCGTGGATTGGCGTGCTCGTCTACCTGATCGCGTACCACGACGGCATGAATGAGCGCCGGGCCAAGGAGAACCAGGCCGCGCAGCAGCAGTTCGACAACTACGTGCGCAAGACGGCCAGCCACGGCGCTCCGGCAACCGAGATCGAAAAGGCCAAGCAGTTGCTTGACAGTGGAGCGATCACCCAGGCCGAGTTCGACTCCATCAAGGCCAAAGCACTCGCCTAACAGGAGATCCCGCGCTCTGCCCGTTTCGCCGTGGCGGTAGAAGAAACGCCATCCGACCGGGGTTTCATCATCGAACGGGCTCTGGCCTGAGGGAGCGTGTCTGCAGGAGCGCGATCGCGAGCTTCCAGGCGATCGCGACCAATAACAGCGCTGCGCCGGTCACGGAGAACCGGTGGTCGGCGAGCAGCCAGATCAGGCCGGCCGTCGCCATCGCTGCGTTCCCGACGGCCAGTTCTAGGAGGACGCGGCGGGGGCTGTTGATGAAGTAGGCGAGCTGGCTGGCGCTCGCGAGCAGGAAACTGATCCCGATGAGAATGATCACGGTTCGGCCAACCGGGATGTCGCTGCCAGACAGGGCTCCGGCGAGGGCGCCGATGATCAGCACCGTTCCAAAGATGGCTTCGAACGCTGCGTCTGCTTTGAACAGCGACCGCGTGTCGGCGGTTGACGTCATGGCTTTCCTCCCTGCTCGGGCGGATATGTTCGGGCCCTGGAAGGGTCCCGGCAGTTGGTCATGCTGTCGATTACCTCGACGTAATCGCGCGACGGCCTAGCCGCGATTAGAGTCGGGAGCGAGATGGCCACGGACACCCCCGACGCCCCGATCGGCGCTCTCCTGCGTCGGTGGCGTGAGCGTCGGCGTCGGACACAGCTCGACCTCGCCCTTGATGCGGGAATCTCGGCCCGCCACCTCAGCTTCGTCGAGACCGGACGCTCGAAGCCGGGCGCGGAGATCATTCTCCGGATCGCCGAGCGCCTGGAATTGCCGCTACGGGAACGCAACCGACTGCTGCTGGCAGCCGGCCATGCCCCGGCCTTCCCGGCCCGCCCGCTGCAAGATCCCGAGATGAGGCCAACCAGGGCCGCGCTCGAGCTGATCCTCGCCGAGCACGAGCCCTACCCGGCGATGGTGATCGACCGCCACTGGAACCTCGTCTCGGCCAACCAGGCATCCGGCGTTCTCGCGGCGATGATCGATCCGTCGCTGCTGACGCCGCCGGTCAACATCATGCGGGCCGGCCTTCACCCCAGTGGCCTCGCGCACTGGATCGTGAACCTGCGTCAGGTCCGCGCGTACTTCACCTCCCGGCTCCGGCGCCAGATCGAAGCCACCGCTGATCCAGAGCTGATGACGCTTCTTGACGAGGTCAACTCCTATCCCTGGCCCGGACACGACCGTGACACCCCCGGCGAACCGGACGATGTCCCGACCGGACCGATCAGGATGCGCGGCCCTGACGGCGGCCGGTACTCCTTCTTCGGCATGTTCGCCACCTTCGACGCCCCTTTGACGTCGCGACGTCCGAGCTCGCCATAGAACTCGCCTACCCGGCCGATCCATTCACCGCCGAAACGCTCCGCAGGCTCGCCGCTGACCGTCTTCGGTCGCTGCCGGAGTGATCGACGAGCACCCACTCCGGCCCCGGCAACGTTCGGGGAGCCGAGTGCGTTAGGTCCGGCGAATCGATCGCCGGGCCGATCAGCCTCCGCCGGGAAGTGGGACGCCGACGTTGTTGCAATCCTGGTTGGCTCGGATGAAGGCCGGCGCGGCGCGGTTGATCCCGGCGCTCGCTTCCCCCATGACCTCGCCTCGAGGGCCAAAGCTGGGATCTGGGAATTTCGGCACGCCGTGCCTGCGCATGCACGCTGCGTTCTCGAGCATGCCGCGGCGCTGTGCCGCCGACAGGAGCGGCCGCGCGTGGTCGCCAGGCCCGAACTTGCACGTTTTCGCGGCGGCGGTGAAGGCCGGGCCACTGAACGGGATCCCGCCGACCGTGATGGTCCCCCCGCCTGGACCCTCGGCGACCGACAGTCCGACGCCGCCCGGCCCCTTGATCGGATCGGGGAAGTTGGTGATGCCATGCGCGCGCATGCATTCCGACGCGGCCAGCGCCTGCGGGTTGGCAGCGTTGGTACCGGTGCCGGCCTGCAAGCCGGTGGTCGCGCCCGATCCGCCGCAGGCGACCACCGCCAGCCCGCACACCAGCGCGGTGAGTGCCGCAGCGACGCCGCCCGATGATCGGGCTCGACCGATACGGTCGTCAGATTCGTGCTGCACGCCGGCGCAGGTTCTACGCCACGGCGGATAACACCCCCATAACGGCGTTACAGCGCGGTTACGCGAGGCGCGTCAAGCGTCGTCTTCAGCCGACGGGTTCGCGGTCTCTGATGATCCGTAGGTTGCTCGTTTGGGCCTGCAAGCGGTCAAACGCTGCCTCGACGTCGGTCGATGGCGGCTGGCTTGACCACCGCTTGCCCACCTGCTGAACCTCGCCGGCGGCTTGCAGCGCGCGGAGCCTCTTGAGTGTCTTTTCGTGGTTGAGGCCGGCGGCCTTGGCGACCTGGCCGACCGAGTGCGGCGTGGGAGGCAACTCGCGAAGCGCCTTTCTCAGCCGATCCTCGCGCGGTGCAGCCGGCTGCTTGGGTGCCGCCGCCTCTGGAGGCGCCACCGGTGCGGCAGCCGCCTTCTCGGTCGCTGGGGGTGACGGGGCGGCCCCATAGCGCGCCCGGCAAGCGGCGCACATCACGACCGGCTTTTGACCTTCAGGTCGCGCCACCTCCAACTGACGCCAGCGGCGGCCCGAGCGGCAAATTGCGCACCGACGTCCAGCGCGCTCGATCTCAGTCAAGTCTTCGGGAACTGGCATATGCCAAAGAACATAGAACGTCCGCCACCCTCAATGTCGCGCGGGCGTAGGCGCGACCGGTTCCGCTGGTCCTTGAGTCCGAGGACTTGAGGCTTAAACGCTCTTCGTCGCGCTCGCGGCTCACAGCTCGGACGGGCCCCTCGGGGGCGGCCCGCGAGTGTGCTGTCGGAGGACCGCCTGGCTCGTCCGCGGCGCACCACGCGCGGTAGTGACCGCGGGAGGGCTAGCGTCGTGACCACGGGGTGACGGGACGCTCAAGGGCTGCCCGTTCACGACAAGGTCGAGCACGGCTCCATCCGTGGTATGCACGGCGAACGGGACGCTGGGGTCATAGTCAGGGCGGTCTCCGAGATGCGGAACGGCCCCGGGTACGGCGATGGGACGACCCGCTTAGGCTCCCAGACCAACAGCACCCGATCGGCGTCGACGACGATCTGGCCCCCGATCCGCTTGTCCACGGGCTCGTAGCGCTGTTGACCGAGACTGCCCATCAGGACGTCCCGAACCATCGTCCCCACGACAACCAGAATCGCACACGTCACCGGTTGCGACAAGACAGCGGCAGAAGGCTCCCCCGGATGAGATCCTTTCCAGATGAGTGATCGCCTGGGGGTGCCCGATTGACTGGACGCGGATGACGACGATCGGCGTCCTGCATCCTGGCGCGATGGGTGCCGCCGTCGGCGCTGCGCTGGTTTCGGCTGGGCATGACGTGGTGTGGGCGTCCGAGGGGCGGTCACCGCACAGCCGGCGCCGTGCGCACGAAGCTGGTTTGCGGGATCTCCTGAGTGTCGACGCACTCATCGGGGAGAGCGAGATGGTGCTTTCGATCTGCCCTCCAGATGCCGCGGTGCAGGTTGCCGAAGCGCGCAGCGGGCTTGGGCGGCGTATTCATCGATGCCAACGCCATTTCTCCGGACACGTCGCGTCGGATCAGCGAAATCATTGGCGATCGTTACGTTGATGGTGGGATCATCGGGCCACCGCCGGTGCTCGCTGGAACGACCCGTCTGTACCTTTCAGGCGCCGGCGCGGACGGTGTGGCCGAGCAGTTTGTCGGCACGCCGATGGAGCCGCAGGTGATCAGCGGGGCGGGGCTGACCGCGGCGTCGGCATTGAAGATGGTCTACGCGGCCTGGACCAAGGGCTCGGCGGCACTGCTGCTCGCGATCGAGCAGACCGCGTCGGCCGACGGCGTCGCTGACGTACTGCACGCTGAATGGGACTTGTCCGGCGCCGGGTTACGCGACCGTCTCGCCGTGGCGCAACGAAATGCCGATACCAAGGGATGGCGGTGGGAAGGCGAAATGCGGGAGATAGCCGCGACGTTTGTTGCCGCTGAGCAGCCGGGCGGATTTCATGAGGCAGCCGCGCAAGTGTTCGGAAAAGCGTCCAGCTCACAGGAGCGCTAATCCGCGACAACCGCCGCGAAGAGCTCGGCCGCTTCGGCCGGGCCGATCTCGAGAGCGGGCTCGCCGACGTTGAGTTCGAGCTTGCTGACGTCGGGAACGACGGTGGGCTCGATTCGATTCGCGAGCCATACCCCGTGTGCCTGCGCCTGCTCGAGCATTCGCTCCCAGAGCTGGTCGCGGTTGCCGCTGAGGTGGACGTGAAACAGCGGCGTTTGCGGCGGATCGGGCACGACGCTGACTCCGGGCAGGTCGTGGAGTGCTGCGGCCAGCGCCTGGGCGTGCTCGAGAAATCGCGGCATGCGGGCGATGAGCTCGTCCACGCCACGCTGTGCGGCGGCGGCGAACGGAAACAGGTTCGAGAGGGTGCCGCCGTGTCGACGTCGCCAGACCCGGGCCTCGGAAATGATGTCCGGCGCCCCGGCGAGCACGCTGCCGGCCATTCCGCCGAGTCCCTTGTAGAGCGAGACGTAGACGGTGTCAAAGAGCGCCGCGATGCTCGCGTGCTCGCGTTGGTAGTAGGGGGCTGACTCCCAGATCCGGGCGCCGTCCAAATGCGTTGCCACACCTCGGGTTCGCGCCCATTCGATCTGGCTGGTTAGGTCGTCCCATTCCGGGAGCCGGCCGCCGATCTCGCGCTGGGGCAACTCGATCAGCAGCGCGCCGATGCGAGCATGGAGACCTTCGAGGTCAGAAAGCGCGATGAGCCGGTCTCGATCTCCGACGAGCTCTGCTTTCAGGCCGTGCAGGTGCGCGTAGCCGGCGTGCTCGTGGAGCTCCAGGTGGCACGTCGGGTGAAACGCGACGGTGGGTGTGCCACGACGGTCGCAATGGATACGCAACGCGATCTGCTGAGCCATGGTTCCGCTTGGCATCAGGACCGCGGCATCCTTGCCCAGCAGCACAGCGATCCGGTGTTCAAAGGCCTCGACCACCGGCCCCTCGCCGTAGCGGTCCGGCTGTGCGCCAGCGTCCAGCGCGTCGGCCGCCGCTCGGAGAAGACCCGCGGCGCTGGTACTCCTCCGCGAGCCCAACCACCGGTCGCAGCCCCGCATGATCTCCCGCCAGTCACGTTCGGCCATCGGCCCGAGCCTAATACGACGCCCGTTAGCAGACGTCACTCAGGCTTGCGGTAGCTTGCCGGTCATGTCCGTTGGACCGGTCGCGGCGCGGTCGCTTGAGGTGGCGAACCTGGTCGTGCGTCGCAGCGAGAAGTGGGCCGACCAGTTGCTTTCCACTTCACTCCGACCAGCGCGTCGTGGATGAACATGGGGGCCAGCGCCGCGATCCGACGACCGAGTGGGAAGTTGACCATGACTTAGGGTCAACTTCCCTACCGACCCCCACGGCCGACGCCACCTGGACGAGCGCGCGCTGATCTGCGAAGACGCCCTGCACGCCAACGACAGGCCTCGGATCGGCAGCTCCCACGAAGGGGCCGGCGTCACCCGAGCTGGCGTTCGTAGTGCACGAAGGAGGTCAGGTGGGCGACGGTGTCGTAGAGCGACCGAGCTCGGCCGTTGAATGCCTGGGTGTGCCAGTAGAGAGTCTCGGCGCCCGCCGCATGGCTCTGCTCGCCGGCAGCCTCGATCAGTGCGTGAGCGGCACCGGTGCCTCGCTGGCCGGGGTCGATGTAGAGATCCTCCAGGTAGCAGGTGCCGCCCAGCGACCAGGTCGTGGGATGCAGCACACAGTGGGCAAACCCGGCGAGGGCGCCGTCCTCGGTCTCTGCGGCGAGTCCGAAGCACCCGTCACGGCGCTCGGTCATACGGGAGAAGGTCTGTTCGGTGACCTCCGGAGCGAGCTCGGCACGGTAGAAGTGCAGGTAGCCGTCCCACAACTCGCTCCAGGCGGCACGATCCTGCTGGCGCAGCTCACGGATTGTCGTCATGGCGGCAGGCTACCGCTGCGCGCTGGACGGCCGTCGACGAGCACACGACCGTGCTCGCCGGCGCGACGGTCCCAGGCAGAATGTTGGCGTGAGTATCCATCCTTCGGCGCAGGGCTTTGAGACCGCTGCGGGCGATTACGAACGCGCCCGCCCTGACTATCCCGACGGCGCCGGCCGCTGGTTGGCTGAGCGGCTGGGTCTGCGCGGTGGCCGCAAGGTGTTAGATCTCGCGGCCGGGACCGGCAAGCTGACGAGATTGCTGGTGGCCACCGACGCGACGGTGCTGGCCGTCGAGCCGGTGGCCGGGATGCGAGAGCGTCTGGCTGCGGTGCTGCCCAAGGTGGCGCTGTTTGACGGGGTAGCCGAACAGATCCCGCTCGAGGATGCTTCCGTCGATGCGGCTGCCGTCGGTCAGGCGTTTCATTGGTTTGACGGAGATCGGGCGCTAGCGGAGCTTTATCGCGTTACGCGCGAGGGCAGTCGACTGGCGGTGGTCTATAACCGCCCCCGGCTTGATCATCCTCTTCAGGCGGCACTCGACGCGATCGTGCAGCCGCG
This sequence comes from uncultured Solirubrobacterales bacterium, assembly GCA_963754375.1. Lineage (GTDB taxonomy): Bacteria > Actinomycetota > Thermoleophilia > Solirubrobacterales > Solirubrobacteraceae > Palsa-465. The sequence continues at coordinate 111,362 of CAVWFX010000004.1, read as the reverse complement.
GCGAGCTCGACCTCCCGCGCACCGCAGCGGTCGGTGGCGCGAGGCGTTCGGGCGAACGCACGCGTGGGCAGCGGTCGAGGAGACCGAGCTTGCCCATGTCCAGCTGCTCGCCCGCCAGGACGTAGTCGCGCGGGTGGCTTCGATCAGCTTCATCGCCGACCTACCCACTGATCATCGCGCTGACGTGCTCGGTCAGGTCCAATCGCTGGTCAACGATCGCCCCGAGCCGATCGAGCTGCCTTACGTGTGTGAGCTGTTTGTCTGGCAGCGGCTGACCTGAGCGCGGATGTAGGCGGCACTCAGTCCTAGCGGACCATCGCGCCAGCCCGGACCCCGTCGCACTCGGCGTTGGCTAAATGTGATGACAGGTTGGCTCCATTACGGCGCTCGGGCGTTCTGATGTAGTTAGGTGGGAAAGCCGCCGCCCGATCTAGCATTGACCCACTGGAGACGCCCGCGCCCTGCGGCCGTCGGAGGCCTATTTACGATCCAGCCATGATTTCCACCGACATCGTCACCAAGATCGATCAGCGCCTCGAGCACGTACGAGGCGAGATCGCCAGGCTCGAGGACGCTCGCATTTCGCTGCTGAACGGCGCTGAGGTCAGCTCGACACCTAAACGGCGTAGGGCGAACCGCGCACTGGTCAAGACAACCCCGCGAGTGCTGCCAGTCGAGACACTCGCCGCCGCCCTGGCTGGCTCAGACGGCATGACGACGGGGGAACTCGCGCAGGCCACCAACGGCAACTCCCGCCAACTGCTATCGCTGCTCAAGGAGCAGGAGGCGGCCGGCCAGGTCCGGCGCTCAGGCCAACGACGAGGTACCCGCTGGCACCTCATCACCGAGGAGGATCGCATCGCGGCCCGGGCCGCGGAGCTCGAGAACCAGCGCGAGAGGACACGAGCTCGCAAGAATTGACCTCCCAGAGCGATGGTGAGATGAGGCGCGGCTTGTACCTGGCGCCGTTTGACGAGCTCGCCGATCCGCGGGTGCTGGTGGATCTCGCGGTGCACGCCGAGTCTTGTGGATGGGACGGACTCTTCGTGTGGGACCACATCGTCTGGCGGGCTCCGGTCAAGGCGGTGGCAGATCCGTGGGTCGCGCTGAGTGCGATCGCCGCCCGGACCGAACGGCTGCGCCTCGGCCCGCTCGTGACACCCCTTTCGCGGCGGCGAGTACAGAAGCTGGCGCGCGAGACGGTGACGCTCGATCACCTCAGCGGCGGTCGCCTCACCCTGGGGGTCGGCCTGGGTAGCGGTAACCCCGACGAACTCGTGCCATTCGGGGAGGTCGTCGAGCCACGTGAGCGCGCCCGCTTGCTGGACGATGGGCTGAGTCGGCTGGCCGAGCTCTGGGACGGCGAGTTCGAGCCACGCCCTTTACAGCGGCCGAGGATTCCTATCTGGGTGGCGGCCCGCTGGCCAAACCGGCGACCCCTGACGCGCGCCGCAACGTGGGATGGACTGTTCCCGATCGAGCTACCTGGGCCGGAGGCGCTCGCCGAGTTCGGCGCCGAGATCGCGGAAAAGCGCGGCCCGGACCAAGGTCCATTTGACTTGATCGTCGAGATCGATCCCGGTGCTGACACAGCTCCGTGGCGTGAAGCCGGGGCGACCTGGGTGCTCACCGCTTTCGGGCCTCAGCCCCGGCAAGCCGAAGTATTAGAAGTGATCGACGGCGGGCCTTGATGGAGGCTCGTCGGCGCACGTTCGTCACCTGATCGTGAAGTACGCGGCGGCATGGGAGAGTTGGTTCATCGTGTCCGGTTGTCCGGGAGCCTGCGACTGCCATATCGGTGAGATCAGAAGCTGGTAGCGCCCCGTGCACCAGGCCGGCCGACCGATCGCACCGGCCGACAGCTGGTAGGTGTAGGTGACGGTGCCCGCTCGCGTTGCCGCCCGGCCCGGTGGGATGCGAGCGACCGGCGGTCGCGACGTCCAGTAGATGCATCCGGGGCCGGTGGGACCGAACATGTTGGCGTCGAGGGCGGGAGCATGATGGGACCGTGCGGTTGTTGCGGGCGTGGTGAGCCGGATCGTGAATGTGGTGCCGGGACGTCCGGACCGTGGCGTGATTGCGAGCTGCGGTGGTTGGAGCCCGGTGGGCTCGGCAATCGCAGCGACGTGCTCCGGAACCGCGGTCAGGGAGTTGACCGGGCCTTGCGCGACGACGTCACCGGCGCTGGCGTGCACCCCCGGAAGACTCTTCGCCACACCAAACAGCGCTGCGCGCAGGCGACTGGGCAACGGGCTGGCCTCGAGATCTGACATCGCCATCAGCACTTGTCCCGTCTGTCCGGCCGCTCCACCGAAATAGCGCGGCCGAAGGCGCGCGACGATCTGACGGTGGTGCTTGCCGGGGAGCACGTAGGCGTTGAGGTTTCGATCGGTCTGCGCCGCCACTGCCGCCTTGATGCGGCTCCGCAGGCCAGCGACGTTGGTCGGCAGCAACTGGAGCTGGTGGTGGGTGAACAAGCCGTCGCCGGGGTCACGCGCGTTGAAGGGAACTCCGTCATAGCTGCCGGTCGCGTTGGCCTGGGGTGGGAATCGGCCGTCGCCGCCGATGATCGTGTCGCTGGACACGGTGGCATTGGATGACTCGTCACGCGCTGGCGCCAGGTTCCGTCCGTCCCGATCCATGTCTCGACGATCGCGCGGCCCGACGGCACCGCGACCCCGATCGCTCCGCCCGCGCGAGCGATCGTCCGCGTGTACCAGTAACGGACGGGCCGAAGCGATGGCCGATCACCGCCCGCGCCCGCCGATCTGTCGCCGCGTGACGTCGACCTGCCCCCATCCCAGCTCCCGATCGCGACCGCGACACCAAGGGCAAGAACGCCGACGGCCAGGAGAGCGATACGGATCCGGCGGCGGCGACGATGCGTCTGCTGCCACGCCTCCTCGATGAGCGCCTCCAGGTCGTCCGGTCCCGGGGGACGCGGCGGGGCCGAAATGGTCACGCGATACCTCGAGCCATACGCATAATGTAGCTAACACAAGTAGCACCATGCTGGCGGGGTCAGGATCGACGGTGACCCGGTCGCGGCCGGCGAGGTGCTGGCGGCGCGGTCTTCAGTTGCGCTCGACGGAGTCGCGGTCTGCGGGTTAGGGTCGTTCGATGAAGGGATGCCCGATACGGCTGCCAAGCTCGGCGGTGGGCATGGGTCGCGCGTAGTAGAACCCCTGGCAGTGGTCGGTGCCGAGCCGGGTGAGCTCCGCGTGTTGCGCGGCGGTTTCCACGCCCTCGGAGACGACGGTCATTCCCAGGTCGTGCGCCAGCTGGATGAATGCGGCCACGATCGTGCGGCTGGCTGGGTCGTGCTCGATCTCACTCACGAATGTGCGGTCGATCTTGACGATGTCGACCGGGAACTTCTTGAGGTAGCCGAGTGAGGAATAGCCGGTCCCGAAATCGTCGAGTGCCAGCTTGATCCCAATGTCCTTGAGGTCGTTGAGCACGAACAGGGCCCGTTCGCCGTCACGGACGAAGACGCTTTCGGTGACTTCCAAGATCAACAGGCCTGGATCCGTTGAAGTGCTGTTCAGGATCGACTCGACCATGTCCGCGAAGCCGGGCGCCATCAGTTGATGCGCGGATACGTTCACCGACACCGCGAGGTCGTCGGCGCGTTGCTGGTGCCAGCGCTGGCGGTCTGACCACGCCTGCTCGAGCACCCACCGCCCGATTTCGATGATCAGACCGGACTGCTCGGCCAGCGGTATGACGACGGTCGGTGGAACGGCCCCGCGACTCGGATGAGTCCAGCGCAGAAGTGCCTCGACGGCCGTGATGTGCCCGTCACCGGCGCTGACGATCGGCTGGTAGACGAGGTGCAGCTCACCGCGCTCGGCTGCCCCCGGCAGCGCATGCTTCAAGCTGGCTTGGTCCTCGGCGAGATGCAACTCGCGCAGGTCAAGGAGCTGGCGAGTGTCGCGGCTCTGGCGTTTTGTCCGGTACATGGCCCGATCGGCATCATGCAGGAGTTGCTCGGGAGCGTCGCTGCCGCGACCGGTGAAAGCAATGCCGATGCTGGCGGTGATGATCACCTCGATTTCTGACAGCATGAACGGCCGGGCCAGCGCGGCGTCGACCCGAGCCGCTATCGCGTCCGCTTGGACGGGGTCATCGAGGTCTTCGCACAGGATGACGAACTCGTCGCCGTACAGACGGGCCAGCGTGTCACCAGGCCGCAGCACCTCGGTCAGTCGCACGCCCACGGCAACGAGCAGTTCGTCGCCGACCCGGTGCCCGTAGGCGTCGTTGACCTCCTTGAACCGATCGAGATCGATGAAGAACAGCGCGGAGGTCTTGTTCGAGCGGCGTCCTCTGAGAAAGGCATGCTCTAAGCGTTCCAACATCAAGACCCGGTTGGGCAGCCCGGTGAGCGCGTCGTGCAGAGCGGCGTCCCGCGATCTATCCGACGTATCCTGCAGGTCGGCACGGGTCTGAGCATTGAGCAGGTAGGCAGCGGCCACATCGGCGAGCGTCTGGGCCGTGCTCACCGCGTCGCTGGACAGTGGCCCAGGGGTGTCGCGGTACAGGTCAAGGGCTCCGAGCCGGAGCTCACCGTGGTACAGCGGGAACGTGAACACGGCCCGCAGCCCGGCGTCGAATGCGCGGGGTGAGAATCTCGGGAACCGCGCGTCGTTCCGGAGATCCGGCACCGCGATCGCCTCTCCACTGTGGTACGCGGCCAAACACGGTCCCTCACCCAATTCGGTCTGCAGCCTCTCAAAACGTAACGCGGACTCGTTCGAAGCGGCGATATAGCGGGGATCGAGCCCGGGAGATATCAGCGTCACCCCCGCGGCGCTCACCGGCATGATCTCAACGATGCGCTTCACCAGGTGATCGAGAATCCCCTGGATCGGGAAGTCAGTCGCCATCGTACGAGCGAACTCGCTCAGCACCCCTGACAGTTCCTCAGTCGCCATGCCTCTCCTCCGGCGCGGCGCGACTCCAACAACCGTGCGAAGCCCTACCCGTGATACCCAGGACCGAAGTGGCAGATCCCTTCGATCCCCAGTTTAAGCGCATCTGCCTTCCATCCGCGAATTCGACTGATACGGAAGGCGTGTCCGCAACCTGGCAGTCACCATGCCCCTGCCAAAACGTCCAGCTACCCAAAAGCAAACTACCGAGCCGCGTTCAGCAACCCAATTATCCGCTCCCCCCACAAGGTAGCGCAGCCAGCCTCCTGTCTGAGGCAGGCCTTCGATCAGACGCTAGGGCTCTTGGCGGCGCCCTGTTCGCGGCGGTCCGCTGCTTCTTGCTTGAGTTTGGCCTGCTGGGTTGAGAGCAACTCGGTCTGCGCGGCGCGCCGCTCCGCGAAACTCGGTCGGCGGTTGGTCGGTTGCGTGGACACGGTCACCTTGTGTTTGGCTGCCATCACTTGTCTCCTTAGTCGTTTCTCGCTGGGCTTAGTTCGCCTCGGCGGAGGGCGCACGTGCGCCTGTTGAACTTAGCGCCGGCCAGAAGCCCGAGCAGCCGGACGACGATCGCAGCCACGACCACAAGCCAAACGAGGCGTTCTCTCTCGATGTACGAACACTGTAGCATGAAACTTGTTTCTAGAAATCATCTTCTGTAAAGGTCATGGCCTGTGCATGATGACCACGCAGCACCCAGCTGGACGTTTTTGACCAACCACGCCCGCGTGTTGGCCGCCATCGCCCAGGATCCAGGTATTCGCCTACGTGAGATCGGTGCACGAGCCGGGATCACCGAGCGTGCCGCGCACGGCATCGTCGTCGAGCTGGCCGATGCTGGGTACGTCACGCGCCGGCGAAACGGGCGCCGCAACCAGTACACGATCAACGCCGAGCTCCCGGTGCATGACCCAATTGCCCGCGAGGTGAACGTAGGGCAGCTGCTCGAGATCCTGACCGCAACCCCCCGCTTCGCCCAGCGAGTCGATGGCACGGGAACGAATGGGTAGATCGCGGGCTGGCCGCTGACCGTCAGCTGAGGGCTGACGCTCGATTTAGAATCGACTCGTGGAGCCGCGCACGGACGGGACCGATCACCTGCGGGTGCTGATCGCCAACGAGCGCAAGGACCGCCTCGCGCTCGTCGCTCCGATCGTCGTCTCGCTCGGCCATGAGGTGATCGCACGGGAAATAGAGGTCGAGGATGTCGCCGCCGTGACGGCGCGCGAGCGGCCCGATGTGGCGCTCGTCGGCCTCGGTGAGAGCACAGAGCACGCACTGGATCTGATCGACAAGATCGTCCGCGAGGCCTCCTGCCCAGTGATCGTGCTGCTGCACGCACCCGATCCGGCGTTCGTCAAAGAAGCCTCCAAACGAGGCGTGTTCGCCCAAATCTCAGATGATGACGTCGACGAATGGCAGAGTTCGATCGACATCGTGCTGCGGCGGTTTGCCGAATACCACGATCTCGAAGGCGCATTCGGCCGACGCGCGCTGACCGAGCGGGCCAAGGGCATCCTGATGGAACGGCACTCAATCGATGAGGACGCGGCTTTCGAGATGCTGCGCGAGCGCTCACGAGTCGACAATCGCAAGCTCGTCGATCTCGCCGCCGCTGTGGTCGACGGCCACCGCCTGCTCCCGAAGCACCCAGGCGCCCCGCGAGAACGCTGAGCCTCCTTCATAACCGACGGATCCGAGTTCGCCTCAACCCATCGGCGGGCGTAATCCCCGGCGCAGGGACCCCGACACGTGCGGACTACGGGAAGGGGTTCGGCGCGATGAATCGCCCGACCCGCCGCATCTCGACCAGCCGCTGGCTGTCGGGATGTGCTCGGCTTCCGAACTCGCGTGCCTCGGCATCGATGTCGTAGCCAACGCGAATCACATCCATGCGACCATCCTCGACCAGCAGGTAGGAGGCGCGGGCATCGTCGTCCCAGGGCATCCCCACGCTTCCTGAGTTAGCGACGACGAGATCTCCGATTGCTCGGGTGAACGGTCGGTGGATGTGGCCGTAGGCGACGCTGCTGGTGCCAAGCGACCGATAGGTTGCATCGAGGTTCTGATCGCTCGCATCCGGCATCGGGGCGCGCCATAGGTCGCCGGGTGCGGCGTGGACGATCGCGACCCCCTCGATCCGGAGTTCTGCCGGGAGATCGTGCAGCCACGCCAAGCGCTCCTCGCCGATCTCCTCGAGGGTGTACGGCGCATACGCGTCGAACAGCCACCGCAGCAGTGTCTGAAGCTGCGGCGCGCGGGCGCGCTGGCGGGAGTGCTCCTCCGGACGCCAGAGAAGCTCGTCGGTGTTCCCGACCACGCCCGGCCAGCCAAGCTCGCGGATCCTGTCGATCACGAGCGCGGGGCGCGGTCCCATAAGCGCGAGGTCGCCGCCGTGAACGACCTGATCAACCCCTCGCCGCGCGACGTCCGCGATCACAGCCTCCAGGGCAGCAAAGTTCCCATGGATGTCGCTGACGACCGCGAGACGCAGCTCAGAAGTTCTTCGCCGCCTGCTCAAGGCCCTTCTGAACGTCCTCCGGCGTCATCACGGGCAAGAACTCGATCGACGCACCCACGGTCCTGAAGAATGGTTCGGCAATCGCCGGAATGTCGGAAGGCTCCTTGAGATCGAAGAAGATCAATCCGGTCCGCCTACCGTCGATGGCAGTGAAATATGCCGCCTCGGGCTTGATCTCCCCCATCACACGCTCCAGCATCTCCCCGAATGACCCATCCTCGATGGCTCGGTTTCCCGCCTCCACCTCCATCTGCATCTTCAGCAGCATCCGCATCTGTCTCTCCTGACCGATAGTGGCTTGAAATCACCCTAACCGACCGTGGCTACGCAGTCGAGCAGTCTCGCGAAACCCGCGTCAGGGCCCCAGAGTGTTCAGGGGTAGGTTGGTGCCACCGCGGCGGGCGGCACCCCCATCTCTGGGCTCACGTCAAGCCGGCCTACGGCGATTCGGTCGGTGATGGCCCACGCGGCGTAGCAAAGGGAGCCAATGATGCCGGTGAGCGTAAGTAGCACGCCCGCGGCCGCCACCGCGGCGACGCCGTTGGCGCCGAGGATGAGGACGGCTGCAGCGGGCCCGGTACTCGGTCCAATCGGAAGCTGCCCCACCGTGAACATCACGATCAGCAGCGCCATCGAGTCAAACACCGAGATGTTGACGCCGATCGCGTGCAGCATCAACCAGTTGCGCACGACCTGCGCGCATACGGCGAACACCGCGAACGTGACCAGACGGCCGCGACCGGGGATGCGCAGAATCGCGAGTCCCGCCCAGAGGCCAGTTCGATGGCGCCGCGAGACCCGACACAGACCCGCGACGACGCCGACTGTGAGCCCGACGATGATCACCGGCACCCACCAGGGGACGCCGAGCGGTGCGACCAAGGTAAACGAGAAGATCGCCACCAGCGCGAGTTCAACGGTGATGATCGGCACCTCGGCGGCCATCAGCGCTGGCACACGAGGAGTGGTCTGCGGCGCGGCACGGCGTAGCGAACCGATTCGCACGGCCATCCCGAACGATCCGTTCAACACGCTCGCGACATAGCCGATGGCGGCCGCCCGGAACAGCACCCGACGGCTGACCGTCCCGCCGGCGGCCCGGACGCAGACGTTCCATGCCTCGCTACGCGCAAGCAGCGCGACGATCTGCAGCGACACCGCGAGCACCAGAAGCGAGATCGGGGCAGTGTGGAGCGCGGCGATGAACTGCCCGCCCCGGCCGGCGATCACAAATGCCAGTACGCCGGTGACAACGAGAGCGCCGACAATGCTCACCCCCACTCGCCGCCGGAATGATGACAAGCGCAGGTCACGCTTGTCAGCCTCGATACAGCCAACGGTCAGCGGATCAGGGTTGAGCGACCCCACAGACTCCGCGCTCGTCACGGCTTTGGCAGCCCGAAGGTTCGCGGTTGAGTCATCTTCCATGCGATGAAGTGTGCGTCGGCCAGCCAGACGTCGAGAGCCTTCTCGAAGGCTCACTACGCGTCGCGCGAGCGGGCACCTTCACGGCCTCTCAAAAATGCATGACGACTGTATCATGAAATGGGAGTCTAGATACGGTAGCCTGGTGTGATGAGCGAGAGCACCCCACCGTGGGCCTTTTTGACCAATCACGCCCAAGTTCTGATCTGCATCGCGCGCGATCCCGGCGCGCGCCTGCGTGACATCGGCGAGCGACTGGGGATCACCGAACGCGCCGCGCACCGGATCGTAGACGCACTGGCCGCCGCCGGCTACATCACGCGCGAGCGAAACGGGCGCCGCAACCACTACACGATCAATACCCACCTACCGCTGCCCGACGCGATCGCTCGCCAGCAGAGCATCGGGGAGCTGCTCGAGATCCTGACCGCAGCGCACGGATCCGTGCGACACAGAGACCGCGCTGAGCCCAACAGCGTGATCGACCGCACCTCGGCTGGTTAAGCCAGGGGTCGCGGGAAGCGGCGTGGCGGTCAGCGCACCGCGGGCGGTGGTCGGCGCCGCAGGCCGTGGTCCCGAACGTAGCCTATGCGTGAGGAGGATGGTGCTGGATCCTTCAGATTGGAGGCTTCACATGGCTGCACCCGTCAAGGCTCGCCAGGAACTGCCCCGTGTTGTGCGTTTCGATCCCAAGAGAGATTCGCAAGGCGGTCGGCGACGTCGAGGGGTTCAACGCCAAGCTCGCGCTGGTGATCACGCGCAGCGTGGGCACGATGGCGTGCGCGTACGTGTTTGCCGTGGTCGCGCTGATCAGCCTCCCCGCTGCGATCAGCTCGGGGCAGGTGATCGTGATCGTGGCGTGGATCGCGCAGACGTTTTTGCAACTGGTGCTGTTGTCGATCATCATGGTCGGGCAGTCGGTGCAGTCCGCCGCGTCGGATGCCCGCGCCGCGAAGGAGTTCGCTGACACTGAGACGATCCTTGACCGTCTCGACGTCAGCACTACGGGCGGAATCAAGGACCTGCTTGACGCGATCCATGCGATCGGCAGCCCGGCCGGTAAGTCTCCCGACTCGTGATGGCCGAACCGCCGAAGCCACCAAGCGAGGGTCGCGGAAGTCACTCCCAGAACCAGGGCGACGATCCGGACCCATCTCCCGCAGCGTCTGGCTCCGCCGATCAGGGAGGGGACGGACCCGACGCGACCGTTACGGCAAGCGCGCAGCTACCGGAGCTCGATCAGAGCTCGCTTGTCGCGCTGGCTGACGTGGGCCGCCGCTGGGATGGATGCTTGCCTGCTCGGCGGGCATTGGAGCGCGCGCTCCCTGTCGATCCGGGGCTCGATTTCGTCGATCCGCAGCGCTCGGGCGAAGGGCGGTTTGTCCCCATCCGAAGCGCAGGGGCTCAGACCGAGCAAGACGATGAGCTCGAAGCGACGGTTCGGGCGGGGCACAGCGATTCGCGAACTGGCCGGGTGGCGTACGCGTTGCGCCGAGTGCTGATCGGTCCGGCGCTGCGCAGCACGGCGATCGCCGAAGAGCGCATGGGCAGGCTGCTCGCGCTCGGGGTGCTTTCGCCCGACGCGCTCTCGTCAGTGGCGTACGGCCCGGAGGCGATGATGGCGATCCTCGTGCTCGCTGGAGCCAGCGAGCTGAAGCTCTCGCTGCCGATCGGAGCGGCGCTGGCGGTGCTGATGCTCTCGGTCGGCCTCGGTTACCGCCAGGTCGTTCGAGCCTATCCGCACGGCGGTGGCTCTTACATCGTTGCCAGCGACAACCTCGGGCGGCAGTGGGGCCTGCTCGCGGCCGCGGGGTTGATCGTTGACTACATCCTCACGGTCGCCGTATCGGTCGCCGCCGGCGTGGCCGCGGTGACCTCGGCAATACCTTCGGTGGCCTCGGCGACCGTTCCGATCGGCCTGGTGGTGATTGCGCTGCTGGTCGCGGGCAACCTCCGCGGTGTGCGCGAGGCCGGCGCCGCATTCGCCGCCCCCACCTACCTGTTCGTGGCCGCGATCGCCCTGATCGTGATCGCCGGTCTGATCAAAGCCGCGTCGCGCGGTTTCCATCCCGTGCCTCCGGCACCGCACCGGGCGACCGAGGCGCTCGGCGTGCTGCTCGTGCTGCGCGCGTTCGCCTCCGGAGCGACCGCGATGACCGGAATCGAGGTCATATCGAACGCCGTCTCGGTGTTTCACCCGCCAGAGGCGAAGCACGCGCGGCAGACCCTCAGTGTGATGATCGTGCTGCTGGTCTCGATGTTCGTCGGCGTCGTGCTCGTCGCTCACTTTGACGGCGCCTCCCCGGGCGGCGGCCAGACGGTCCTCTCGCAGATCGCGCATCGCAGCGTCGGAAGCGGCATTGCCTACGGGTTCGTGCAGGTGGCGACAACGCTCGTGCTGCTGGTGGCGGCCAACTCGGCGTTCAATGGCTTTCCGCGGCTCCTGTACTTCATCGCCCGCGACGGCTTCGCCCCGCGTGTGTTCCTGCGCATGGGAGATCGCCTCGCGTTCACCAACGGCATCCTCGTGCTCGCCGTCCCGGCGGCCTTGATCTACGCGGCCTTCGGCGGTCAGACCAGCCCGCTGATCCCGCTGTTCGCGATCGGGGTGTTCCTCGCCTTCACGCTCGCTCAGAGCGGGATGGTCGCGCACTGGTGGCACCACCGCGAGCGCCGGTGGCGCACCGCGCTGGCCACCAACCTCCTCGGCGCCGTCCTCTCGGGCTTGGTCGTCCTGATCGCCGCGCTCACCAAGTTCACGCAGGGCGCCTGGGTCGTAATCGTGCTGGTCCCGCTCATCGTGCTGGGGTGCAGACGCGTTCACGATCACTACGAGCGCGCCCGCCAGGCACTCATGCCCCAACCTGAGACCGAGGCCGAGACGGGGCCCGTCCGCCTGGCGCCACAGCGACTGGCGTCGGTGGTCTCCGCGCACTTAGCCGAGGCACAGGACAACCCGTCAGACGTGCACAGCTTCGCCGTCGTCCCGGTCGCGGCACTCGACCTGGCGGCTCTGCACGCACTCGCGTACGCCGTCTCCCTCGGCCAACCAGTGCTCGCCGTCCACGTGAGTCCCACCGAGGAGGAAGCCGAGCGCTTCCAGAATGCATGGCAAGCGTGGGGTGACCATCTGCCGCTGAAAGTGGTCGTCTCCCCGTATCGCGCGACAGTTGCGCCGCTGGCCAACTACATCGCCACGCTGCACAGCCAACGCCCTGACTTGACGCTGACACTGATCGTGCCCGAGATCATCGTGGCCAGGCGCTGGCAACGGATCCTTCACAACCGAATCGCCGCGCGTCTGCGGGCATCGCTGATCGACGACGAGGGAATCATCACTACCACCGTGCCATTCCACCTGCCGCCGTAAGGCGCTCTCTCCTAATCGACGAGATCAAGCGATGCCGGCTGGCGGGTTCGGTGTGAGCATGAACAGCTCGATCTCCATGTCGGGGCCGACGGAGTGCCGTGTGATGAACGCGACCACGTCACGGCCTGAGAGCTGTTCGACGGCGGCGATGAACTTGTGTTGCATCGCGGCCTGGAAGGCGCTGCGGGTCTCCTGGACGATGGTGCTGCGTTGCAGTTCGATCATCGTCTTCTCGACGTCGGTGTAGACGCCTCCGAGCACGCAGGCGAGCAGGTCCTCGCCGAGCAGTAGCGTCTTCGCTGTGACTGGCGCGCGGTGGTGGTAGCGCTGGTGCAGGGCGACCATTGCGTCGGTAACGGCCACCAACAGGGCATCGCCCGTCAGGGGGGACTTGGTGGCCGACATGGCGGCCTTCTCTCTCGTCCTCCGGTGGGATTCGCGCGCGAGGCGAAGGGCGAGGACCCGACGCGCGATCTATCTCCACCTTAGCGCTACGATCTGAAGGTCTTCGCCTCGCAAGCACCATCGGTCCTGCCGTGAGCCCAGCCGACACCAGGCCCACACCTCGGATGCATGGGGACGTACTCAGTGCGATCTCTGATGGGTTGGTCGCGTTGCTGAAGGAGTTCTACGGCCGCGGACCAACCCGCGTGAAGTCGTATTACGATGACGACCTCGTGGTGTGCGTGTTGCGCGGCGGCTTCTCGCGGGTCGAGCAGACGCTGCTGGAGGGGGGCCGCGGATCCACCGTGATCCAGCAGCGGATGGAGTTCCAAGACCTGATGCGTGAGCGCTTCGAAGCGGTAATCGAACGCGCGACCGGCCGGCGGGTGATCAGCTTCATGAGCGGCAACCAGCAACAACCGGACATGATGTGCGAGGTGTTCGTCCTCGCGCCGACCGACCTGGTCGATCAGCACGAGATCCCGGCCAGCGAGAGCCCGTCGACGCCTGAATGACGGCGGCTCCCCGGAGGCGATGCGAGTCGGCGGGGCCGACTAGCTGACCCGGCTTGACTCGCGGAGTAGCGTTAGTCCGTGGAGGGCATTTATTGCGCGGTCGGCTCCCAGTGGGCCGGCAACACGACCTGACTTCCTGAGGTTTCAACAACCGCGGAGGTCGGCGTGCCCCACGTATTCTCTGGTTCGATCGCCAGGCACGGCGATGCCCTGGGACCTGGCCTCCAAATCGCCGAGAGGGGCTGCGCGCCATGAGCGTGCCGGCCCTCGTGCGGGGACCCGCCGAAATGGTCCCGATCGAGCATGAGAGCTCGGATCGGATCATTCGGGCGATGGTGTTTGGCCTGCCCCCGACCGCGCTCTGTGTGGCCGGTTGGCTGACCTGGGGCGGAGCTCTGCGTTGGCAGGACCTGCTCGTGCTCGCGCTCACCTACACGCTCACCGGGCTGGGCATCACCGTCGGTTATCACCGGCTGTTCACGCACCGCAGCTTCAAGACCTCGCGCTCATTGCGTGCGCTGTTGGCGGTGCTCGGCTCGATGGCGGTCGAGGGGCCGGTGATCGAATGGGTCGCCACCCATCGCAAACACCACCGCTTCTCCGATCGCCCTGGCGACCCGCACAGCCCCCACCTCGACGATGCGCCTGGATGGCGCGGGGCCCTACGCGGACTCGGTCACGCGCACGTGGGCTGGATGTTCGCGAGGCAAGGACATGGCCAACCCTGCCCGCTACGCCAAGGATCTGGTCGCCGACCGCGACCTGCGCTTCATCAGCCGCACCTTTCCTCTCTGGGTGATGCTGGGGTTGGCCGTCCCGTTCGGCCTCGGTGTGGCGCTGACTGGCTCGCTCGTTGGCGGGCTCACTGGACTGCTGTGGGGTGGAGCTGTGCGGGTGTTCCTCTTGCATCACATCACCTTCAGCATCAACTCGCTGTGCCACTTCTTCGGGCGGCGGCCATTCGCCACCGGCGATGAGTCCCGCAATCTCGCCTGGCTCGCACCGCTCGCCTTCGGCGAGGCCTGGCACAACAACCATCATGCCTTCCCGACCTCCGCGCGACACGGCCTCGGGCGCTGGCAGCTAGACCCGGGCGGGTGGGTGATCAATGCGCTCGAGCGTTGTCACCTTGCCTGGGGAGTGATCAGGATCAGTCCCGCACGACAACGAACCAAACGTGGGAGCGGTGCATCGTGATCCGAACAGCGCGCCCGGTCAATCCGCATGCGGTTGGAGCGAACCATTGACGACGAGAGCCGAACCCAGATCGGCACCGAAAGGCCCGCCCGGCGCCAGCGAGCCGGAGACTCGGCAGGTGGCTCGCATGGGCCGGCCCGGCTCGACGCACGCAGGCCACCTCGACGGCCCAAGGGCGCGGAGCCCACAACCCTGTTTCGGGTCCCGTTCGCAAGCGCGATGAGCGACGCCGACGTCGCCCTGCTCGTCCGCACGCTGGACCTCACGACGCACATGTACCCCAAGCCGCGCCGGAGTCCGGCCCCTGGCGCGGTCCGGCTCGACCACTACTCGGGCTTGTTCCTGGAGCTCGGAGCGGCCGAGGGTCAGTGGGTGCTCGAAGCCCGCACGTGGGGTCACCCGGCACCCGAGAACGTCCACGAGTGGCAGGTCTCGCTGCCGGCGCGGCGCACCTGCTTGACCCCGCCGTGGTGTTCCCAGAGCGTCTGACGACCGTCCCGCCTGCGGGTCCGACGCGTCCAGTTGGACGCGCCGCGAACAAGCGCCTCGCCGGCTTTCGCCGCCGCATCACCGGGCTGGAGTAACCCCGCCAGGCGGGGTCCGCCGGTGGAGTAGCATCGGTGTCAGCCTCGCCTCAACCCCCGGCGGGCTGTGTCTTTTCGGCTCTAGCGCTCGGCCGGCGTAAGCGTGTCGGCCCTAACGGTCAACACGACAGGAACGCGTCAGGAGCCCAGTCGATGCACGGTCCTATCCAAGCGCCAAACCAACGGCCGCCGTCTACCCAGCGGCGGGACCCGAGGATGCCGCGGCACTTGGCGAGGACGCACCGGGAGCGCAGAGCGGTCAGGACTCCGTGAAGGTTGAGTGATGTCCAGCGACTCGAGCCCTGACCGCGGAAAGCCGATGCCACGTGATCACCGGGGTTGGCGAGTCGCGCCCGCTCCGGACGGGCGCGGGGCTCCCGAAGCACCCAAGCCCAAAGCGCCGCATCGTTCTCGCGGGTTTGTCTGGTTCGTGGTTGGCGTGCTGGCGTTCAACGTGGCGTCGGTGTTGCTCCTCTCGCCCGGCGGCCAGCAGCGCGTCAAGGTGCCGTTCAGCCCGTATTTCCTGTCCGCGGTGCAAGCCGGCCGGGTCGCTTCGATCGAGTCCAAGGGCGAGACCATCCAGGGCACGTTCAAATCGCGGGTGAGCTACCCGCCCACTGATGCCAAAGCCACGCCGACGACTCTGTTTGCGACCCAAGTCCCGAGCTTCTGGAACAACGACCAGCTGACCGCGCTGCTCAGGTCCAAGGGAGTCCAGGTCAACGCGCAGTCAACGACCCAGAGCACGCCGCTGCTCATCTCGGTGCTGCTCGGCTTCGGGCCGACGCTGCTGATCGTTGGTCTGTTCGTTCTCTTCGCCCGCCGGGCGGCCCGCGGAGGCGGTATGGGTGCGTTGGCCAACTTCGGACGCTCCAAGGCACGACGGGTCGACCCGGCGACGATCCGTGTCACGTTCGCTGACGTGGCCGGAATCGACGAGGCCAAGTCGGAGCTGACCGAGATCGTCGACTTCTTGCGCGACCCCATGCGCTACGGACGTCTCGGTGGGCGGATGCCCCATGGGGTGCTGCTCTCCGGCGCCCCCGGGACAGGCAAGACGCTGCTCGCTCGCGCGGTCGCGGGCGAGGCGCACGCGGCGTTCTTCTCGATCTCGGCCTCGGAGTTCATCGAGGCGATCGTCGGCGTCGGTGCGTCGCGCGTCCGTGACCTGTTCACGAAGGCCAAGGAGGCGGCGCCGGCGATCATCTTCGTCGACGAGCTCGACGCGGTCGGCCGCTCTCGGCAGGGGTCGGTCTCCCTGGCCGGCGCCAACGATGAGCGCGAGCAGACCCTCAATCAGATCCTGACCGAGCTGGACGGATTCGAACCAGCCGAGGCGGTGATCGTGCTCGCCGCCACGAACCGGCCCGAGATCCTCGACCCCGCATTGCTGCGCCCGGGCAGATTCGACCGCCGCGTCGCCGTGCAGTCACCCGACCGGCTCGGCCGCCGTCAGATCCTGGAGGTGCATACGCGCTCGCTCCCGCTCGCAGCCGGTATCGACCTCGAAGCGCTCGCCGCGAGCACGCCGGGCATGGTCGGAGCCGACCTCGCGAACCTCGCCAACGAGGCGGCGCTGCTCGCCGCGCGGCGCAACCACCACACCGTCCAGACGTCTGACTTCACCGACTCGCTCGAGAAGATCCTCCTCGGCGCTCCACGCGGGATCGTGCTGTCCGCGGCCGATCGTGAGCGAACCGCCTACCACGAGGCCGGCCACGCGCTGGTGGGGATGCTCACTCCCGGCGCCGACCCGGTGCGCAAGGTGTCGATCATCCCGCGCGGCGCGGCGCTCGGCGTCACCCTGGCGGCACCGGACGACGATCAGGTGTCCTACACGCGTGAGGACCTGATCGGCAAGATCAAGGTCGCCCTCGGCGGTAGGGTCGCGGAGGAGACGGTGTACGGGACGATCACCACCGGCGCGGAATCCGACATCGAGCACGTCACCGCCATCGCCCGGCAAATGGTGGGGCGATGGGGAATGAGCGAAGCGATCGGCTTCGTCACCGTGATCCCCGCTGAAGCCCGAGGACCGTTCATCGGCGGCGTCGACGAGACCTCCGAAGCGACCCAGCAGGTGATCGACGAGCAGGTCCGCCAGCTGATCGACACCGCCCACCAGGATGTCACCGCGCTCGTGGAGCGCCCATCGCGACCAGCTCGAGGCTCTGGCCCAAGCGCTGCTGAAAGCCGAGACGCTTGACGAAAGCGACGCCTACGCCGCCGCCATGCTTAGCCGGGCCGGGGACACCACAGCCGTCAGCTGAGGCGCCTGAATGCATTGCGATCAGGTGATCAGCCCGAGGATGCCCTTGATGACAAGCAATGTGCCGATCACGGCGAGGCCGCGCACCGCGATCACGTGTCGGCGTCGGCTGACCCACGCTTTTGCTCGGTCGACCGCCCGAGGCGTCCACTTCGGGGCGATCACGAAGCCGACCAGCGGCACCTCGAGCAGCCACAGCATCACCACGTTGAAGCCGATCACCAGCAACACGGTCGCCGTCGTCGAGTACTTGAGCTTGTGGATGTGATCGAGGCCGGCCAGATATGACGCGCCGGGGAGCGTCAGCAGTGCACCGATCACGAATGTCGTTCGTGCCGAGCCCTTGTTGAGTTCGCGCTGCCACCGCGGCGGTCCCTTGTCGGGTTTGGCTTCCTTTCGCGCCCGTCTGCGCTCGCGGAAGTGCTCGTGGCGTCCGCTCCAAAGCACCCATGCACCCACCAGGGCGAGCCCACCCAACGCGATGTCCACGGCTGGACTGATGGCGTTCTGGGTCGTGCTGGTCGCACTCGAGTTCGACAGCGAGAACACGATCACCAGCCCGAGCGTGATGCTCGTCATGAACGCACCGATCAGATAGCCCAGCATCAGCTTCGTCGGGCTGGGAAGCAGCAGCATCACCGTCGTCGCCCCGACCAGCGTCGGGTTCAACGACGCGGCCAGCGACAGAACGATTACCTGGCCCACGGGCTTCGACCAGCCTGTAATACGCGACTGCCGTCGACATCGCCCAAACCGGGTGAGAGGAAACCGGCCCGCTCGCCGTCGATGGCCACCTAGCCCGGACGCGACGGCGACGTGGCGATCCCGCTCGCGGCCCTGGACTCGCCGGCGGCCCCGGGACAGTGAGCGAGATAGCGCTCGGGGCTCAGACCAGACGACACGGCGAGCACCGGCACCGAGCAAAGGCGCTGGACGCGCGCTCGGGTCGGCGCTGCTGACCACGCCGGGAACCGGATCCTCCTCGCGCCGATCACGACCAACCCAGCGCCGAGGTCTCGCGCGGCCATAACGATCCCATCCGCCGGCAGCCCGGCGATCAACCCGACGCGCGCGCTGATCCCGTTCGCCCACGCCAGCCGGCGAGCCTGCAGCAACACAGGCTCCGAATGGGGATCGTCCAGCCAGCATGGGCGAACCACGGTCGGTCCGAGGCGTGCCACCCGTACCTGCCGCGGCGGCTGGACATGAACGACAACTAGCTCATCACCACGCTCGGCGGCGATCGCCGCCGCAACCGCTGTCGCCCGCTGCGAGGCCGACGACCCGCTCGTCGCGTTCACAATCCGCGTGCTCGAGCCCGTGCCGTCCTCACCCAGCCTGAGGTGCGGCGCACGCTGCATCGGAGCGGTGGGCGCGAGCGTCATCGACTGTTACGCTCGCACCTGAACTCAGGTTTAAGTCAAGGGCGCTCTCGAATGCCAGACAGAAACCGGCGGCTTGCGATCGGCGAGCTCGCCGCCCAAGCCGAGATGAGCACCAGCCGCCTGCGCTACTACGAACGACGCGGTCTGATCGACCCGCCCGACCGCCACGCGGGCAAACGCCGTTACCAGCCCGCAGTCCTGCGCCGTCTCGCGATCATCGACGCCGCCCAACGCGTCGGCTTCAGCCTCAGCGAGATCAAAGACCTCCTCGGCTCACGCAACGGTCCCGCCCACGAACGCCTGCGCCGCCTCGCGCTCCACAAGCTCCCTGAGATCGACGAGCTCATCGACCGCGCCACCACCGTCAAAGCCCTCCTGAGCTTCTGCGGCGACTGCCAATGCCACTCAATCGACGAATGCAGGCTGCTCGAAGAGCCGACGACGCTGCTGGACCACCGAGCCCTGCGCCCACTCTCCGCAAACCCCACCGGTCCCGCCAGCCAGCCCAAGGATTGAACCACCCAGCCCTGCGGCCGGGCTCGCGTCGCCTGCGAAGAAAAACGACGGGAGGGCGCAGTTGCGCCCTCCCGTGCTGATTGGTGGTGACGCTAGAGCGTGTGGACGTTCGCGGCGGCCGGACCCTTGGGGCCCTGCTCGGCCTCGTAACTCACCTTCGCGCCTTCGGCCAGCGACTTGAAGCCGTTGCCCTGGATCGCGGTGTGGTGGACGAACAGATCCTTGCCGGAGTCATCGGGTGTGATGAATCCGAAGCCCTTGTCGTCACTGAACCACTTCACGGTTCCTGTTGGCATCTTTCCCTCCAGATGTATGTGCGCTGCGAAACGCGGAGGGTGCCATGAAGCAACAACTGCGAAAACGCGGGGCACTGCTTTTGGTCGGCCATTTGCTCGACCCCTGCGACGAGTCTATCGATCCAGCGGCAGCCGATGTCAGCGAGACCGAGCCTCGGTTGCTCCGCTCCGCGCGCCTGCCGCTGTGCCTCCGTTACCGCCTCGCAGCCGAGAAGCCGACCAGCCGGCCGCGCTGCTCGTCGTAGAGCTTGAGCCGCAGCGTGCGGATGCCGTCCCACAGGCTCAACATCGGCACGTCGTGGAAGACCGGGTTCTCGTCATGCGCGCGTTGCAGGTTGTAGTTGGGAATGCGCGCGCTCAGATGATGGACGTGGTGCAGCCCGATGTTGCCGGTGAAGAACTGGAGGATCTTCGGCAGCTTGAGATGCGAGCTGCCCCGCAGGGCCGAATCCGCGTAGCTCCAGCTGTCATGACGTTGCCAGTAGACGCCCTCGAACTGGTGCTGCACGTAGAAGAGCCATATGCCGACGGCTCCGGCAAGCAGGGCGCTCGGAACCTGGACCAGCAGCACCGCCTCCCAGCCGAAGAGCACGCACAGGCCCGCAATCCCGAGGACGAGGGCGATGTCCGTGGCGACGATCGTTCGCCAGAACCGCCGGCGCGCCCAGCGGGGCACAAGCCGCGGTTCCAGTATCAATGCCCACACCGGCCCTAGGCCGAACATCACGACTGGGTTGCGCATCAGCCGGTACTCCAGGCGCCGCGGCCAGGAGAGCGATTGGTACTCGGCCACCGTGAGCGTGTCGATGTCGCCCATGCCACGATGGTCGAGGTCCCCCGCGGTCGCGTGGTGCACTGCGTGCTCGTGACGCCATGGGTGAAAAGGCGTGAACACGAGCAAGGCGCAAGCGATGCCAACGTACTTGTTGGCGGTGCGGTTGCAAAAGAACGAGCCGTGCGCGCAGTCATGGAAGACAATGAAGGTGCGCAACAAGAAGCCGGTGGCCGGGACAGCCAGCACCAGGACGATCAGCACCGAGACATGGACAAGCATGTACATCGCCGCCGTCAACGCAACGTACGGAACGACGGAGGTAGCGAGGTCCACGATGCTACGGGCCAGGCGCGGCTCGGCGTACGGAGCCAGACGCTCACGCCAGAATGAGGAGCGCAGCGCCTCGGTCTCTGCTGGGAGCCCGCTCGGGTGAGGGGACTCGATATTGCCGAGAGCGCTGCGCGGGTCGACTAGCGATGGTTCTGACACGGCCACTTCCTAACGGGAGATGCGTTGCCCTGTTGCAACGCCCCTGCTGGCCGCCCAGATGGCCGCTGCGGACGCGAAGCACTGTCGCGTGCATTTGTGGTCAGACCCCAGCCATGCAACCCCACGAGGACAGCGGCACAGCGTCTGACTTCAAGGACTGTACCGCTTCGCGACGCCACGCAACCCATCGACCCGGTGGGTTGTACCCAAACAGCATTACGCGATAGCCACCGGAGCTTTCCACCTTGACGCTCCGGAGAATTTTGTCGCTAACCGACCCGGGTGATTGACGGGTAGTGGTAGGTGTTGTCGACCGCGGCCGCTTTGGGCCCATACATCCTCAGGATCACCTCGAACTGGCCCGAGGACGGGCTCGGCAGCCAGTTGGACTCGTGACCGGCCGGCGGCGTCGACTGGACGTAGATGTCCAGTGACCCGTCAGGGTTGCGCTTTACGCCATTGGTGAACTGGTTGATGGCGTAGCGGTTGATCGGGTTTGCAACCAGGTAGAGGTTCTCGTTGTAAGCGGTGAACGACCAGTAGTACCTGACCGGCGGATAGCCACCGGCGGGGATGTGGATGACGTACCGATTGGCGCCGTTGAGCAGCGCGCCGGTGTTGTCAAAGCTCCCGACGGGGTACATCGCCTCGGCGGGCAGGTTGGCCGCCAGACCGTTGACGGCAACAACGGCGCGCAGCTTGTAGTCGGTGCCGAAGCTGCCGATGTCCGGCGGAGCCACGTACCAGCCGTTGTGCTTGGCCTCCGAGGCCAGCACGATCTGCGTGCGCAGGGTGGAGATCGCGGCCTGGCCTCCCGCGGCGGCCGCCTCCAGCCCGGCGCGCATGGCGGGCGGGAGGTTTTCCTGGGACGGATACCGCCCCGGTCCGATGCCGACCTTGGCCAGCTCGGCGAGGATGGCGTGATCGCGGGCCGGGGGCGGATTCTGCGCCAGCCCCTTGCCGAGCGCGTCGAAGAAGGCCAGCCCGGTGGGGAGCAGCGCGGTGCGGTGGGTGATGACGATCTTCTTGGGCCGGGGTGCCCTGTAGCGCAGACCCACCTTCTCGAACGCGGCCAGCGGGATCAGCCTGAAGCCGGCCTGGATCTTGTGGGCGGCGCCGAGCCCGGAGGAGCCGTACACCAGTGTGCGACCGCACAACCAGATGTGCTCGTAGGCGGACCTGATGCGATGGACCCCGGCGGGGAGCCGGCCGTGGAACCTCGGGCCCACGATCGCAAAGTTGCCGGCGCCGTCGCCCGTCGCCCGGGTGCCAACGTAGTGGAACACGTTGGTGTACGGGTCCAGGAACTCGAACACGTAGTAGTGGCCATGGGCCACGGCCGGCACGTGCAACACGAGCGGCCCTTTGCTGAGATCGACGTGGGCCATGCTGTACAGCGTGTCGTTGTTGGGGGCGACGAATACCTGGTGGGCGGCATCGGCGAGATTGCGCTGGTTGCCGATCTGGTTGATGGGCGCGTCGGACAGCGAGTTGGGCACGGTGACGCTGGTCTGGGTCTTCTGCTGGCGCAGGAACTCCAGCAGCGGGGTGCCGTAGACGTAGCCGTCGGTGGCGATCTGCTGCGCCTGGGCCTGAGTCAAGGTCGGCAGTGCGCCGGCCGCCGCCGGGCCGGCGGCGGCCGCGAAGGCCACGCACACGCCCACCAGGCCGGCGAGCAGAGGTCGGATTCGGCGAATCAATTCAGGTCCTTTCGTACAGGGGCGGCGGACCGGCAAGATAGGGGTCTATTTACAATTTGTCAAGTTGACTGTGCGTCGATAGGCGATTACGCTCCCACCATGACCGACGTTCGCGCCCCCCGCCGCATGTCCAAGGCCGCACGGCGCGAGCAGCTGGTGGAGGCGGCGATGCCGGTGGTCGCCGAGCAGGGCCTGACCGAGTTTGCCCTCGAACAGGTGGCCGAGCGCGCCGGCGTCACCCGCAACCTGCTGTACCACTACTTCCCGCGCGGGCGGCCGGACGTCGTGGTCGCGGTGGTCGAGCGAGCCGGGCGCGACCTGACCGGCGACTGGGTGTTCGACGAGCTCCCCCTGCCCGACCGTATGGCCGCCAACTTCGCCCGCATGTCGGCTCACGCGTTGGCCCCCAGCGACGCCTGGCGGATCTACCGCCGGGCCCGCGCCGCGTCAATCCCGGAGCTCGACGAGATCGTCACGCACTACGCCGACCGTGTGATCTCGAGCATCGCGCTAAACCACCTCGGCACCTCCGATCCCCCTCCGCTGGTCCACCTGGCGCTGACCGGCTACCTCGCCTTCGCCGAGACCACGCTCGACGAGGCACGCATGCGCAACGCGCCCCCGGCGGAGGTGATGCGACTATTGGCTGAAATCTTGGTCGCGACCATGCGCGCGGCCGGGGAGGCAATGACGGGCGGCTAGTGCGAACGGGGCGCGGCCTCGGCCACGCTGCTACGACCGTCCCGGATCCGGGCTCACGCGCTCGACCAGCTCCGGAGAGATGTTCCCGACCGTCGTCACCGTCGAGGCCGCCAGCGCCAGAGCGTCTTCCTCGGGCGGATAGTGCACGTTCGGCACGGCGATCACGGTCATGGCCGCCGCGGCGGCGGCTCGCAGCCCGTTGCTCGAGTCCTCCACGGCCACGCACCGCCCGGGGTCGGCGCCCAGGCGCCGAGCCGCCTCCAGGTAGACGTCGGGAGCCGGTTTTCCCCGCTGGACCTCCTCGGAGGAGACCGTGGCGGCAAATGCATCGGCCAGCCCGGCCAGCCCGAGCGCCAAGTCGATGATCTCCCGGTTGGAGGAGGAGGCCAGGCCCAGCGGCCACCGGCGCGCCAGCGCCGTCACCGTCTCGACCGCGCCCGGCAGCAGGGGCAGGCGGGCACGGTAGAGCTCCTCCATCCGCCGTACGACCTCGCGGTTGATCTGCGCCGGATCCAGCGGCACGCCCAGCACATCGTGCAGGTAGACCGCCCACTCGGTCGAGCTCATGCCCATCATGGCGTGGGGGGCGTCCTCGCGCCAGCGCCCGCCGGCAGAGCTGACCAGGTCGTGCTTGGCCTGGTTCCACAGCTGCTCTGAGTCCATCAGCACGCCGTCCAGATCGAAGATCACCGCCTCGGGCATGCGGCCAGGTTACGGCCCCCCCGGGTGCTATACCGTCCCCGCGCGAGTGGACGCCACCGAGACATTGCCCCGGAGCCCACTGCAGCGATGAGGATCTGGTTCGACATGACCGCCTCCGCGCACCCCGTGGTCTTCCGCCCGGTGATCACGCGGCTGCGTGAATCGGGGCATGACGTCTCGATCACCGCTCGGGATTACGCGCAGACCCTGGGGATCCTCCAGCTGCAGGGGCTCGACTACATGGCGGTCGGCCGGCATGCCGGGGCCTCCCGGGCGCGGAAGGTCGCGGCGCTGGCCAACCGCACCGGCAAGCTCTACCGGTGGGCCAGGCGCAATTCCTTCGACCTGGCCGTGGCCCACGGTTCCAACGACCTCGCCCTCGCCGCCGCCATGGCCGGGATTCCGGCGGTGAACATGTTCGACTACGAGTTCGCCATCCAGCAACACCACATCGGTTGCCGGCTGGCCAGGCGGGTCATCACCCCCGATGCGATCCCGCCCTCGCGACTCGCCCGTTTCGGCGCCACCGGGGAGAAGCTGCTCCAGTACCCCGGCCTCAAGGAGGAGTACTACCTCGCCGACTTCGAGCCTGACCCGGCGATCCTGGCCAAGCTCGGCGCCGACCCGGAGCGGATCGTGGTCGTGGTGCGACCGCCGCCGGACGTGTCGCTCTATCACCGCAAGTCAAACCCGCTGTTCCCCCGCGTCCTGAACTATTTGGGCGATCGACCCGACGTCCACGCGGTGGTCCTGCCCCGCACCGCCGCCCAGCGCCAGCACGTCCACACGCTGAATCTCCCCTCCGTGGTCGTCGCCGAGGCGGCGGTCGATGCCCAGAGCCTGATCGCGGCCTCTGATTTGGTCGTGTCCGCCGGTGGAAGCATGAACCGCGAGGCCGTCGCGCTCGGCGTCCCGGTCTACACCACCTACGGTGGACGCCTGGGCGGGGTCGACGAGTCGTTGATCCGAAGCGGTCGGCTGCGACCATTGACCGATGCACGTGCGCTCGAACTTGAAAAGCGAACCAATACCGCTGAAATGGCCACGCCGGGACCCGAATCTGATCGTCGAGATGATCCTGTCCGCGGCCCGGTGACCGGCGCCGGCGCCCAGCCGCCGCTGCGCCCGACACGGTGTCGCTGGCCGGACAACAGCCCCCGGAGCCATCTCGACCTCCACACCTCGCTGGTCGAGCAGTACGCGGCCATGGCCCATGCCTTCCAGCCCCGGCCGGTCGATCATCTCCTGCGCGGCCTTGACATCGTCATCGCCGGCACGGCGGCGGTGGTCGGCTCGCCGCTGTGCCCTGCTGATCGCGTCGCGCTGAAACTGAGCTCGCCCCGCAGCCCGGTGCTTGTACCGCGGGTCGCGGGTCGGCCGAGGCGGCCACCTGTTCGAGATGGTCAAGTTCCGGACCTTGGCCCAGGACGCCGAGCAGCGGCTGGGTCCGTACTACGGCGTCCGAGCTCACCCAGCTCACCCAGCAGGAGACCACCCGGCTGGGTCGGGTCCTGCGCGCCTCCAAGCTCGACGAGCTGCCCCAGCTCTACAACGTGCTCAAGGGAGACATGAGCATGGTCGGGCCGCGCCCGATCCGGCCGACCTTCTTCGAGGACTGTGCCGCGAGATCCCCGATTACTGGCAGCGGCTGGTGGTCCGGCCGGGCGTGACCGGCCTGGCGCAGCTGCGGCTGGACCGCGAGATCACCTGGGAGGAGAAGCTCGCCCACGACCTCGAGTACATCGCCGACCGCTCGCCGGGTCTGTACCTGTCGGTGATCGCCACCACCGCCTGGCTGATCGTCGTGCGCCCCGCGAACCGGCGCGCGGCGCTCAACCGGCTCCCCTGAGGCCGGGTCGGTCGCCATGTGCGGTATCTGCGGCATCTATGACTTCTCGCGCCGGCAGGCGGCCGACCCCGCCGTCCTGGAGCGGATGAACGCATGCTTGCTTCACCGCGGGCCCGACGCCGCCGGCGTCCACCTCGACGGCCCGGTGGGGCTGGCGGCGCGGCGTCTGGCGATCATCGACATCGCCCGTGGCGACCAGCCGATGCTGACCGAGGACGGCGACCTCTGCGTGGTCCAGAACGGCGAGATTCTCAACCACCTCGAGCTCCGCGCCGAGCTCGAGCGCGAGGGCGTGCGCTTTCGCACCAGCTGCGACACCGAGGTGCTGCCCTACCTGTACCTGCGCGACGGTCCCGAGTTCGTGTCCCGCCTGCGGGGCATGTTCGCGATCGCGCTGTGGGACCGCCGCCGGCGGCGGCTGCTGCTGGCGCGCGACCGCTTCGGGATCAAGCCCCTCTACTACGCGCTCGTGCCACGGGCGCATCAGCTTCGCCTCCGAGCTCAAGGCGCTGCTGCGCCAGCCCGTCTTTCTCGCGCGAGGTCGACCCCGAGGCGCTGCAGTCGTTCCTGGCCTTCAACTCGATCCCCGCGCCGCTGACCATCTTCCGGGCCGCGCGCAAGCTGGCCCCCGGCCACGTGTTGGTCTGCGACGCCGAGCAGTCGAGCCCCGGCTGACGCGCTACGCCCGCCCAGCCCCGGTCGCCGTGGCCGACCTGCGACGCGAGCCGTGCCGAGCTGGCCGAGGAGCTGCGCGCGCGCCTGCGCGAGTCGGTCGAGGCGCACCTGCTGGCCGACGTCCCCGTCGGAGTCCTGCTGTCGGGCGGGATCGACTCCTCGGCGCTGGCCGCGCTGGCCGCCGGCGCGTCCGCGAGCCGGGTCTCGACGTTCTCGATCGGGTTTCGGGAGCGCTCATTCAACGAGCTCGACCTGGCCCGGCAGGTCGCCCAGCGTTACGGCACCGACCACCACGAGCTGGTGGTCTCGCCCCGCATCGCCGAGCTGCTGCCCAAGCTGGCCGCCGCCTTCGACGAGCCGTTCGCCGACTCATCGGCGGTGCCCACCTACCTCGTCTCCGAGCTGGCCGCCGCCCACGTCAAGGTGGTGCTCTCGGGCGAGGGCGGGGACGAGCTGTTCGGCGGCTATGAGACCTACGCCGCCGATCTGCTCGCCCTGCGGCTGGGCCCGGCGGCGGCCCGGCTGGCGCCGCTGGTGGAGCGGCTGCCAAGCTCCGATGGGCGCGTCGAGCCTCGACTACCGCGCCAAGCGGTTCGTGCGCGCCGCGGCGCTGCCACCGCTCGAGCGCCACCACGGGTTCAAGGAGATCTTCTCCCCGGCGCAGCAGGTGCGGCTGTTGCAGGCGCAGTGGCGCCAGCCGACGGCGGATCCGCTCGTCCACTGGCGACGGCGCTTCGACGAGACCGAAGGGGCGCCGCTGCTGGCGCGCCTGCAGGACGTCGATCTCGGCATCTACCTGGCCGACGACCTGCTGGTCAAGACCGACCGCATGAGCATGGCCCACAGCCTGGAGGCGCGCGTCCCGTTTCTGGATCCGGTCGTGGCCGAGCTGGCACTGGCCCTGCCGACCAAGCTCAAGGTCCGCGGCCTGGCCAAGAAGCGGCTGCTGCGCCAGGCGGCCGCGCCGCTGATCCCACCGAGCCATCACCAAGGGACGCAAGCGGGGCTTCTCGATCCCCGCCGCCGCCTGGCTGCGCGGTGAGCTCGAGCCGCTGGCCCGGGACCTGCTGTCGCCCGAGCGGACCCGGGCGCAGGGGTATCTTCGAGCCCGGCTTCGTGACCGAGCTGCTCGACGATCATGTCGCCAGGCGACACGATTTCAGCCGCCAGCTGTGGGGGCTGATGTCGTTCTCGCTGTGGGCCGAGCAGACCGGTGGCCCCGCCGGTGCCGCCGCGTCGGGGCGCTCACCGATTTCGAGGCGGCCCCGTGACCGCGCCTCCCCAGCCGTCGCGGCCGCCCGCCGGGGCGTCCGACCCCCCGGAATGGCTGCGCTGGACGCGGGAGTTGCAGAGCATCGCCCAGGCTGGGCTGACCTACGCGCAGGACCCCTACGATCTCGAGCGCTACCGCGACGTGCGGCGGGTGGCCGCCGAGATCGCCGCCCGCGGGTCAGGCGACGATGTCGATCAGATCACGGGCTTCTTTGACTCGCAGCGCGGCTACCCGACCCCGAAGATCGACGTCCGCGCCGCGATGATCGTCGAAGGACCGGATCCTGCTCGTGCAGGAGCGTGACGACGGCGGCTGGGCCATGCCCGGCGGCTGGGCCGACGTCGGCGAATCCGCCGCCGAGGCCGCGGTCCGGGAGACGCGCGAGGAGGCAGGGGTGAAGGTGCGAGCGGTCGAAGCTGATCGCCCTGTATGAGCGCGAACGCCACGGCCATCCACGTCACCCGGAGTTCAGCTACAAGGTCTTCTTTGCCTGCGAGGTCTGCGGCGCCGCCTAGCCGCGCGCCGGCTCGGAGACCACCGGCGCCGATTTCTTTGACCGGTCCAAGCTGCCCGAGCTGTCGCTGGCCCGGATCACCCCGGCCGAGATCGACCTCGCCTTCGACTACCGGGATTCCCCGGAGCGCCCGACGGAGTTTGACTGATCTCGGCCCAGCCCGGCTGGCGATCTCGTCCTGGACCTGGCCGGGCATCGACCCCGAGTACCGCCAGGGTCCGGGTGGCGCCGCCGTTGTCGTAGCGCAACAGAGCCTGAAGCAGGTCGAGCGCGGTCAGCGACCCCGTGCGCCCGGCCTCCGGGCGCAGCGCGCGCTCCAGCACCCGGCGGGCCAGCGGCGAGACCACCGCCGACGGCCGGGAGCCGGCCTCGGCGGCGGGCGGCGCGGCCTCGAGATCACTTCCCCCAAGTCGCCGCTGGCCGCGCCCGGCGCCGGCTGGCCGCCAGCCGCGCCGGCGCCGCCGCATCCGGCCTCATCTCAACCGTGGGCTGACCGCCTCCGTGCCAGCGAGAGAGTGACGCCCAGTCGCTCCAGCACCTCGACTGTCCGGGCGTCGCCGCACTGGAGCAGACCGAGCAGCAGATGCTCGGTGCCCACCTTGGTCTGGCCCACGGCCGCGGCCTCGGTGCGGGCAATCCGGACTGCCCGGCGCGCCTCGCTGGAGACGATGGCCCGGCTGCCGCGATGCTCGGTCTCGGCGGCCCGGTCCAGCTGGGCCACGCCGTGGCTGTGGCGGCGGTGGGCGGCCTGCTTGGACACGCCGAGCGCGGCGCCGATCTGGCTCCAGGTCATCCCGGCGCGCAGCCCCTCAGCGGCAAGCTCGGCCTCCGTCGCGTCCAGCTCCCGCCTCAGGATGGCCACACGCGCTGAGGCGCTCGCCCGGCTCGGCGCCCGTGAGCAGCGTCGACAGCAGCGACCGCAGGATGGGCGGGCCGGTCCATATCGGTGTGAGCCTACCCCGGCCCCCGCAGATCCTCTCCTATCTTCAGGCCGAGCCTCGGGAATTCTCAGCCGGTGGAGTCGAGCTGCTGCTGTGCCTCCTCGGCCTCCATCAACCCCACCGACACCAGATCGAGCGGATGCACCCAGGCGTCGGCCAGATGGAAGCCGCCGGCGGACTGGATCGCGCCGCGCAGACCGAGCGCCCAGCGGTGCTCGAGCAGCACGATGGCGGCCGCCTCGGCGTCCCCGATGGCGTCCTCGACATACCAGACATCATCGGGCAGCAGGTGCCCGTCCTCGCCCGCCGCGGCCCCGGCGACGCGCGCCGAGCTCGGCGCCCTCCTCGCCGCCGGCTCCGAGCCCGATCAGCGCGCCCACCAGCGCGCCGAGCTCCTCGGCCTCATCGATGGTCAGGTCGCTCATTGCAAAGCGCTGCAGATTCCCGTCAGCGTCCCTTCTCCACGAGCGCCAGATCGAGGATCCGGACGGTCTCGCTGGCCCGCAGGCGGTCGAGCTCGGCTCGGATCTGACCGTGGAAGTCGGGATCGGTGAAGCCGATCACCAGCAGCTGAACTGGTCCGATTGGCATGGCTATCCCCTTTCCTAGCTCGCCAGGAGCTTGGCCTTGGCGGCGTCGAACTCTTCCTGAGACAGCGCCCCTGAGTCCTTGAGGTCGGCGAGCTGCTTGAGCCGGCCGACGAGGTCGGTGTCGCCCGCCGGAGCCGCCGGTGGCGCCGCGGCGGGAGCGGCCTGGGCCGACTGGTCTGCCTCCAGCTCCCCCAGCCGCTGGTCCTGGTCCTGCTCTCGGCAGGAGGCCCGCTGGCTGCTCTTCCCCACCGCGTAAGCCGCCCCACCGATCATCGCTCCCCGCAGGAGCGGACGTCTACGCCGCATGAACACCTCAACCGCCTCTCTCTCGTTTGATGCTCACGGCCCCGTCATCACGGCGCCGGGACTGTCACTGGGCACGATCTCCCGCCCCAGCGGGGTGAGGGAGACCGGAATCAGCTTGAAGTTGGCCAGACCGAGCGGGATCCCGATGATCGTGATGCACAGCGCGATCCCGGAGATCAGGTGCCCGAGCGCCAGCCACCACCCGAACAACACGACCCAGAGGATGTTCCCGATCGTCGAACCGGCGCCGGCGTCGCGCCGGCGCACCACGCTGCGGCCGAAAGGCCACAGCGCGTAGGCGGCGATGCGGAACGCGGCGATCCCGAACGGGATGGTGATGATCAGGATGCAGGCGACGATGCCGGCCAGCACGTAGCCGATGGCGAGCCAGAAGCCTGCCAGAACCAACCAGATCACGTTCAAGATGAACCGCATGGCCTAAGTCTCCATCGCCCCCGAGCGCGTAGCAACGCTGCGCGCGGGCATCGTCCGCAAATGCCTAGCAGCACCATCATGTCATCAGCGGGCCGACCGCGCCAACGGTCACGAAGGCGGTGCCGGCGATCCTGGCCACACCGCTGCAGTCCAGCCATCCCCCTTATGAGCCATGGTGATGGTGGTGAAAGTGCGCGGAGGTCCAGACCCCGAAGTCGGGCAGCAGCACCATCGCCAGCACGAGCCCGGCGACCAGCGCCGAGGCGAGGGCGATCCAGCGCCCGGCGGCTCCCGGGCTCAAGCCCAGATCCTCGCGGGTACCCCGCTGGACGGCCCGGACCGATCCCGGAAGCTCCAGCAGATGCCCAAGCACGTGCGCGACGGTGGCGGCGACCCACACGAAGAAGCTGACCTTGTGCCAGAACAGCAGCTGGCCACGGGACGCCGGGCCCTCGAGCAGGAGGATGACGCCGGTGACGAACACCGCGACCGTCGATAGGACCAGCGCCGGAGCCAGCACCGCGCAGCAGCGGCTGCGGGGGACCCTTGAGCCGGTAAGACTCCGATCCGGAGTAGTAGCGGGCGAAGCGGTAGCCGGTACTGCCCATCTTGAGGAGCACCGGCCCGATCAGCAGGAGTCCCAGGAACAGGTGTAGCCACAGCAGCTGGCCGATGCGGATGATGGTGATCCCCGAGCACGGCGAGCCCGACGATCAGCAACGAACCCGTGATTGCGGTCAGTTCCTCGTTACCGTCTGTTGCCACCCCCGGTCAGAAGACGACGGCGACGGCTGTCGTATCGACGCCGGGTTCGGGCGGGTAAGCGCCACGCCACGAGTGTCCGAAGCGCCAACTAAAGGACCATTCACCAGGCAATGAGAAACCTCTTGGAGTCCCGCGGCGGCAGGGTCGTGACGACTTATGATCATGCCATGATCCTGGTCGTCGAGGATGAACCGGGGATCGTGGACTTCGTCGAGCGTGGCCTCCGTGGCCACGGCTTTGACGTGCGGTCGGCGCTCGATGGCGAGACCGGACTCGACCGGGCGCTTGATCCCGAGGTCGAGCTTGTCGTGCTCGATCTCATGCTGCCGCGCCTGTCCGGGAGCGAAATCCTTCGCCGCCTGCAGGTCATCCGCCCGACCCTGCCGGTGATCGTCCTCACCGCTCGCGGTGAACTTGAGGACCGGATTGCCGGGCTCGATGCTGGCGCCATCGACTACCTGGTCAAGCCGTTCTCGCTCGCCGAGCTCGCCGCGCGGATCCGAGCCCAGCTGCGCTCGGCGACCCGCGAGCCGACCACCAGGCTGCAGGTCGCCGAGCTGACCGTCGACCTGATCTCCCGCGAGGTGTCAGTCGACGGCAAGCAGGTCCGGCTGTCGACGACCGAGTTCGAGCTGCTGGTCTACCTGCTTCGCAACCGCGGTCACGTGCTCACCCGTGAGCAGATCCTCCGCGCGGTGTGGGGCTACGGCCACGATCCCGGTACCAACGTGGTCGACGTGTACGTCGGCTATCTGCGCCGCAAGCTCAGCACCCCGGAGCGTCCGGTGCCGATCGTCACCGTGCGGTCGGTCGGCTACCGCTTCGATCAGCCGTAGTGAAGCGACCTCCGATCTGGATCGACGGCATGCGCGGGCGGCTCACCGCCTGGGTGGCCGTGGTCGTGGTGTTGACGGCGGCGGTCATCTTCGTCGTCGTCTACCGCGAGACCGGGATCCGCCTGCGAGCCGAGATCGATAGCGACATTGCCGGCGACGCCATGCAGCTCGCCCACACGCTGGGCCAGCCTCGGCACCAATCGCCGCAACAGCTACTGGCGGCGGCGCGAAACTACACGCGCGCCCAGCCCTACAGCGAGGCTTCGGCGGTGCTGTTCGTGATCGTGCCTGGGGTCGGGACGGCCAGCAATCACCCGGAGCTGTTCGGCTCGGCGACGCCCGATGACGGCGAATCGGCTGCCGTTCAGGCCCAGGAGAACGTCCTCGGCCGACGCCTGGCGATCCCCCAAGCCGGCTACTCGACCAAGCCGGTGCCCGACGTCGGCAAAGTCAGGCTGTACGAGGGACGGGTCAACGCCGGAGGGCATGTCGCCTATGCCGGAGCCGGCGAAACGCTCACCACCGTGTCGCGCTCCCAGGCCGACGTCGCGCGCTCGTTCGCCCTCGCCGGCGCGCTCGCGCTCGCGCTCGCCCTGATCGCCTCCTATCTCGTCGGCGCTCGCGTGTCGGCGCCGCTTCGCCGCCTGGCCGGCTTGGCGGCGCGGGTCGATGCCGGCGACCTCCAGCCGCGGATGGACGTCGACCAGTCGTCCACCAGCGAGGTTCGAGTGCTCGCTGAGGCCTTCAACCGGATGCTCGACCGGCTGTCGGAGGCGTTCGCGGCGCAGCGGAAGTTCGTCGCCGACGCATCCCATGAGCTCCGCACCCCGCTGACCGTGATGCGGGGGCAGCTCGAGCTGCTCGCCACCGACGAGAACCCGAGTCAGCAGGAGCTGACCCGGGTGGAACGACTCGTCCAGGCTGAGATCGCCCACGTCTCGCGGCTGGTCGATGACCTGCTGCTCCTGGCCCAATCCGAGCGCGGCGACTTCCTGCGCATTCGAGCCATCGAGCTCACCACATTCGTGCCCGAGCTGTGGGAGGGCCTCGGGCTCACCGCCCAGCGCGACTTCCAGCTGGGGCCGGTTCCGCACGCGACGTTGCTGGCCGATCCGGACCGGCTGACCCAGGCGCTGCGCAACCTGGCCCGCAACGCGATCGAGCACACCGCCGAGCCCGCCGGCCTCGTACGCCTGGAGGTCGAGCTCGTCGGCGACAGCTCGGTTCGCTTTGCCGTCATCGACGACGGTCCTGGCATCCCGCCCGAGGAGCGCGACCGGGTGTTCGAGCGTTTTCACCGCACGGACTCCTCCCGCACCCGGTCCGCCGGCGGCACCGGGCTCGGGCTGGCGATCGTGCGGGCGGTGATCGATGCTCACCGGGGCACGGTCAAGGCACGGAGCTCCGAGCACGGCGGCGCCAAGATCGAGATCGTCCTGCCGGGCGTCACCGCGACACCGCCGTCGGCCAGGCCGGTGCCGAGCGCGCGAGTGGCGTGAGCGCCAGGAAGGGCATGTGACCTTCCTCACGAAATACATTGCCGTCAGCGAAGTCAGAACCGAGGTGCTGCCCCATGCCCGAGCTACCGATAACCCGCGAGGACGTCCGTGAACTGACATGGGCGTGGTGGCTGGTCCTGGTCCTCGGCGCACTCGGCATCGTGGCCGGCGTGATCGTCCTGCTCAAGCCGAGCAACAGCCTGACCACGCTCGCCGTGATCTGCGGCGTGTTCGTCCTGCTTGACAGCATCTGCGAGCTGGTGGTGGCCCTGTTCGCCAAGCACGGAGCGGCCGCGGCCCTGCTCGGAGTGCTCGGGATCGTGATCGGGATCCTGCTGATCCGTCATCCCGTCGGCAGCGTCACGGCCGTCGCGCTGCTGATCGGAATCTGGCTGGTGGCGCTCGGGGTGATCCGCTTCGTCCGCGCCTTCGAGCTCGAGCACCGCGGGTGGAACCTCGTGGTTGCAGTCGTCGAGATCGTCGCCGGCGTCGTGATCGTGGCCAGCCCGAACATCGGGTTTGCCACGCTGGCGCTGCTGGTCGGCATCTCGTTCCTGCTCAACGGATTTGCCCTGTGTGCGCTGGGCTGGACGATGCACCAGGTCCGCAGCGGGGCGCAGGCGCTGCCCAGCGAGTCCGACCTGCCCGGCGGTCTGCCCCAGACCTGAGTCTCACGCGGACCGGACCCGCTCAGTCTCACCGCGGACCGGACCCGCTCAACATCCCGGCAGGCTTTGGAGGCGGCGGTCTTCGTAGCGAACATTGCCTGCGCGGCGGGAAGACTTCGCCCCCTTCGGCGTCCTTAGGGACAAGCGACCTATTCGAAGGGAGACCGATGTCTGCTCAACCTAGGCGTTCCGGCGGGGTCCGGGTACGCCGCACGGCTGTGGCGCTCGCCGCGACGGCCGTCTGCCTGGCCTCGGCCGTGTTTGCCGCCGTCGCCGTGGCCAAGACGCTCACCCTGAGCGTCGCCAAGAACGCCAAGGTCACGGACACTGCCACCCAAATGACCAGCATGGAGAACCTCGCGGTTAACTCCCGCGGCTTCGCGGTCTACACCCTCAGCGGAGAGACGCCGACCCACGTCGAGTGCACCAAGGCCAGCGGCTGCCTGGGCTTCTGGTTCCCGGTCACCGCCAGCTCGAAGAAGAGCCTCTCCAAGTCGAAGTCGATCAAGGGCAAGCTGGGGCTCTGGCACCGGGGCGCCACCAAGCAGGTGACGCTCAACAACCATCCCCTGTACACGTTCAAGCTCGACAGCAAGCACGAGGCGATGGGCCAGAACATCAAGAGTTTTGGCGGAACCTGGAACGTCGTGAAGACCTCCTCGTCCACCAGCACTTCGCCGCCGCCGATGCAGCCGGGTCCGAGCCCGACTCCGCCCACCTACCCGACCTACTGACAGGCGACAAGTTCCCCGGGCCGGCATACGTCCGGCCCGGTCGGTCGGTCGGTCGGTCGCAAGCGGTCCGCCTGGCCAGCACATCCTGTTACGCAGGTGTGCTGCCCAGCCGGGCCGGGCCGGGCCGGCTCGGCTGGGGGCCGACCGCGCACCAGTAGGAGGGCCCGGTGCGACGTGCTTCGTCTGGCTTACCCCACGGGTAAGTAGATCGCACCACGTCCGGGATCCGGGGCCGAACCGTGACGACTCTGTGTGGGTGTGTGTCGAAACTGCAAAACGCCTCTTGTCGCCGCGCCCGGTTTAGCGCCCGGCCCGCGACGGCCGGGCCGCGCGCCACACCGACGCGGTGAGCAGCGCCGCCACGGCCACGGGCATCAGCCACCAGACGGCCACGCCGGCGCCGG
The DNA here is from genome assembly GCA_963754375.1 of uncultured Solirubrobacterales bacterium. Taxonomy (GTDB): domain Bacteria; phylum Actinomycetota; class Thermoleophilia; order Solirubrobacterales; family Solirubrobacteraceae; genus Palsa-465. Next base: position 76,052 of record CAVWFX010000004.1, on the reverse strand, counting down.
CCAGGACCGCGGTCGCCGCCAGCGCGATCACCACGCCGGCAGCGATCCGCCAGTCGTCGCCGACCACGAACTCCCAGAGGAACCGCGCGAGCGAATCCAGCCACCTCATGCGGGGACCGCGACCTGCCGCCGGATCAGCCTGACCAACGCGAGCGCCACCGCCAGCGTCGCCGGGATGATCACCAGCAGCGCGGCGTCACCCCCGGGCCAGGAGCCGCCGGCTCCCTCCGCGCTCCAGAACATCCCGTAGGCGGTCAACATCACCCCGACCGCGAACTTCATCGCGTTCTCGGGCGCCCGGGCCAACGGCGCGTGCACCAGCACGCCGACCAGGGTGACGAGCAGCACCGCCACCCCGGCCGCAACGGCGGCCAGCCCCACTCGGTGCTGACCGGAGCCGAAGGTCAGGACGATGAACACCACCTCCAGCCCCTCCAGGAACACGCCCTTGAAGGCGATCGTGAACGAATAGCCGTCAAACCCGCCCCCGACGGCGCCGGCGGCCCGGGCCGACTCCAGCTCACGGGCGTAGGCGGCGCTCTCGTCGCGCTGCGTCTTGATCCCCGCCGCCCTGAGGATCGCCTTGCGCAGCCACTGGAGCCCGAACACCAGCAGGAGCCCACCCACGATCAGGCGCAGCGCATCGATCGGCACCGAGGTCAGCGCCGGGCCCAGCACGGCGGTCAGCACCGCCAGCGCGGCCACCGCGACCCCCACCCCGATCAGCGTCGAGCGCCAGCCGCGGGTCACGCCGACCGCCAGCACGATCGTCAGCGCCTCCACCGCCTCCACCGTGCAGGCGACGAAAACCGACAGCGCGAGCCCGAGCTCTGAGCCGGTCATCGACTACCGGCCTGTCCCCGCCCTCAGGCGGTCTTGACCGCGGCCGCGCCGAGGTCGAGCTCCTCGATCGCCTGCTCGCGCAGCTTGAACTTCTGCACCTTGCCGGTGACCGTCATCGGGAACTCGTCCACGAGCTTGACGTAGCGGGGGATCTTGTAGTGGGCGATCTTGCCCTGGCAGAAGGCCCGCACCGCGTCGCTGTCCAGGCTGGCGTCGCCCCGGGGGATCATCCAGGCCATCAGCTCCTCGCCGTAGCGCTCGTCGGGGACGCCGATCACCTGGACGTCGGCGATGTCGGGGTGGGCGTAGAGGAACTCCTCGACCTCGCGGGGATAGACGTTCTCGCCGCCCCGGATCACCATGTCCTTGATGCGGCCGACGATGTTGACGTAGCCCTCGTCGTCCATCGTCGCCAGGTCGCCGGTGTGCATCCAGCCGTCGGCGTCGATCGCCTCGGCGGTCCGTTCGGGGTCCTTCCAGTAGCCCGCATGACGCTGTAGCCGCGGGTGCAGAGCTCGCCGCTCTCGCCGCGGGCGACGGTCTCGCCGGTGGCGGGATCGACGATCTTGATCTCGAGGTGCGGCTGGACCCGCCCCACGGTGCCCACGCGCTTCTCGACCGGATCGTCGACCGCGGTCTGGGTCGAGACCGGCGAGGTCTCGGTCATCCCGTAGCAGATGCCCACCTCGCTCATGTGCATCCGCTCGATGACCCGCTTCATCACCTCGACCGGGCACGGCGAGCCGGCCATGATCCCGGTCCGCAGCGAGGTGAGGTCGAACTCGTCGAAGCGCGGATGGCCGAGCTCGGCGATGAACATCGTCGGCACGCCGTAGAGCGAGGTGCAGCGCTCCGCGCCACCGCCGCCAACGTCGCCTCGGGATCGAAAGCCGGCGCCGGGATCACCATCGCGGCGCCGTGCGAGGTGCAGGCCAGGTTGCCCATCACCATGCCGAAGCAGTGGTAGAAGGGCACCGGGATGCAGACGCGGTCGGCCTCGGTGTAGCAGCACCCCTCGCCCACGAAGAAGCCGTTGTTGAGGATGTTGCGGTGGGTGAGCGTGGCGCCCTTGGGAAAGCCGGTGGTCCCGCTCGTGTACTGGATGTTGATCGGGTCCTCGGGCCTCAGCCTGTCGGAGCGCGCCTCGCAGCTCGTCCTCGCCCACGGAGCTCCCGGACGCCACCAGCTCGCCCCACTCGTCGCCGTCGAGGAACACGACCTGCTCGAGCTCGGGCAGGCGGTCGCGCACCTCGGCGACCATCGCCCGGTAGTCGGAGGTCTTGAAGGCGCCGGCGGCGATCAGCATCCGGCAGCCGGACTGGCGCAGCGCGTACTCGAGCTCGGAGGTGCGGTAGGCCGGGTTGATGTTGACCAGAATCACGCCGATCTTGGCCGTCGCGTACTGGACCAGCGTCCACTCGGCGCAGTTTGGGCTCCAGATCCCGACCCGGTCGCCCTGCTGCAGGCCGGCCGCGATCAGGCCGCGCGCCAGCTGATCGACGGCGGCGCCGAACTCGGTGTAGGTGTAGCTGCGCTGCTGGGCACAGGAGACCAGCGCCTCGCGGTCACCGAAGCGCTCGACCGTCCGGTCGAGGTTGGCCCCGATCGTCTCCTCCAGGAGCGGGACCGATGACGATCCGCGCGCGTAGGACTGGGCTGTGGCCCCTGCTTCGTCACCTTCCATCTCTGATCTCCTTGCCCTTGAGTACCCGGGCAAGTCTAGGCCGGAGGGCTCATCCGAGCGCGGTCGCGGGATTGTCACCGGCCGCGGCCACTTTCCCACCGCCGACAACTGCGCCGGCGCGACGGCCGGGCCGTAGACGGTCCGCAGGTGGCGGCACAGGGCTTCGACCACCATCGGGTCGAATTGGGTCCCGGCGGCCCGACACAGCTCGTTGATCGCCTCCTCGTGGCTGCGCGCGCGCTGGTAGACGCGGTCGGAGGTGATCGCTTCAAACGCATCGCACACGGAGACGATCCTGGCGCCCAGCGGGATCTCAGCGCCCGCAAGCCCGTCCGGGTAGCCGGTGCCGTCCCAGCGCTCGTGGCTGGCCCGGACGAGCTTGGCCACTGACCGCAGTGCCGGCGCCGCGGTGAGGATGCGCTCGCCGATCACCGGATGCTGGCGCATGAACTCCCAGTCCCGGGCTGTCAGCGGGCCCGGCTTCTCGAGGATCTGGTCCGGAATCGCCAGTTTGCCGATGTCGTGCAGCTCGGCCGCGCGCCTGAGCTCGTCGAGGTGCTCGGCGTCCAGCCCGAGCTCGCGGCCGATCGCGGCGGCCAGGTTGCCGACGGTGGTGACGTGCTCGTGCAGGTTGGGGGTGCGCTCGTTGAGCAGCTGCATCAGCACGTCGCGCGTCTGCGCGCGGCTGCCGCTGGCCGCGGCCTTCTCCGCGTACATACGCTCGTCGGCCAGTTGCAGCGCGCCGCTGGGCGTCGACGCATCGTCGGGGATGACTGCCAGGCCCACCGAGGCGCTGACGGTGAACGCGCTGCCCCGCTCGACCAGCGCGGCCGCCGCGGCGGCGATCAGCCGGTCGTGACGGGCGTAGCGGCCATCGAGCAGGACGCAGAACTCGTCGCCGCCCAAGCGGTAGGCGTGGCCATGACGGCCGATCGCCCTACCCAGGGCACCCCCGATCCGGGCCAGCAGGGCGTCGCCGGCCGCGTGGCCGAAGCTGTCGTTGTAGCGCTTGAATCCGTTGAGGTCGAAGAACGCCAGCGTCGAGACGGCGCCCGCGGCGGCGGCCCGCGCGACGGCGTCCTCGAGCTCATCCATCAGCGCCCGGCGATTAGGGAGACCGCTGAGGGAGTCGAGCAGCGCCTCGCGGGCGCTGTGGCGCAGCATGCGCACGTTCTCGAGGTAGGTGAGGGCAGCTCGGGTGCTGGCCAGCACCAGCGCGGCAGCCGCCAGGCCGACCGCCAGCGGCGTGACGGTCTGGAAGGCGGCGATCACCAGCAGGGCCAGTGCCCCCGAGGCGGCGAGCAACGTCAGCACGATGGTGTGCGGAGCGTCGACCGGGTCCCAGCGCCGGTGCCACTGAGGGACCCAGGCGGCCAGCGCCAGCAGGGCCATCGAAGCCGGCCACAACGCGTCGAGCACGGCGCCTTCCACGTAGGTGCCTTTGGCGACCTGGTAGACGTAGACGATGTCCGCGATGGCGGTCAGCGTTACGCCCGCGCCCACCAGCAGCCACGCCCGGCCCGGACGCCAACCCGCCAGCGAGTAACCCAGCGCGGCGAACACCAGCAGCGCAAAGTCGCCAACCGGGTAGGCGACGTTGACGGCGTCGGCCAGGAACCGTCCGTCGGTGGTGCTCAGCACCGCGGGGAAGACGAGCGCGGCGGCGATGGCGGCGATGGTCAGTCCGACCACGCCGCCGTCGAGCCACTGCGCCGCCCCGGCGTTCCGCAGGCGAGCGCGGATCAGGAGCATCAGCGCCGCGTAGACGGCCGGATACATCGCCAGGTAGAAAGCGTCCGCCACTGACGGATCCGGCGGGTTGGCGACGTTGTCGAGCCACAGCGTCCAGGTCAGGTCGCCGGCGGTCCACGCGACCAGCCCCAGCGTCATCAGTGCCCACGCCGTCCGGTCCTCGCGCCGGCGCACCACCCGGGCCGCGCACACGGCCACCGCGGTCACCTCGACCCCGGTGTAGACCCATTTGTCGGACACCTGCTCGAACACATGGCCGCCGACCCCGCTGAGGCCCTGAATCAACTCGAAGACAACGCCCGCGGCCATGGCAGCGATCGCCAACGCCAGTACCCGGTGTTTGCCTTGCCGTTTCATATCCTCGATGCGAGTTGGGGGACGCCGATTGCCCCTCGTCGCCTTGCCTTAGACTTCGGCGCCGCCGGCGGGGAACTGAACGACCGGCCACCGGGCCTGGACGATCAGCCCGTCCCATCAGCCCGTCCCATCCGTCCGTCACATCAGCGGGTCAGATGGGCCGGTCAGATCAGCCGGTCGATCGCCCCGCAGATCAGCCGGTCGGGTCAATCCCCCAGCGAGCGGCGAAACTTTCTCCGGGGTCCAGCCGCACCACGCCGTCCCCCGACTGCAGCGCGTTCGGAGGGCAGGTCATCGGCTCGACGGCCAGCCCCCGCCGCCGCGCCGCCGGCGCCAGCGTGTCGCCGGTGAAGAGCATCAGGTACCCGTAGCCCTCGTCCACCCACAGAGTCGCCCGTCGCTCGCCCCCGGCGCTGGAGATCCGCACTCGGGCGAGCCCATCGGGGTCGCGCTCGAGGTCAGCGAAACCCCGGTCGAGCTTGGTTGCGCCCAGCTCGCGCCCGGCGCGGAAATCGAGCGGGGTGCCCTCGACGGGATGCGTGGCCACGGGGATGCCGTGCTCGTCGGCTTCCAGGTAGGAGCGACCGGGCGCCTGGACGGTGATCGAGTCGATGGTCTCCGTGCCGAGCGTCAGATAGGGGTGAAATCCAGCTCCGAAGGGGCACGCTGCACCGCCCAGGTTCGTGGCCGTGGTGCTCACCGTCAGGCCGCCGTCGCCGAGCTCGTATTCGATCCGCAGACTCACCGTCCCCGGCCAGCCGGTCTGGGGATGCAGCACGTACTCCATCGCCACGCGCCAGTCCTCGCGCTCGGCCACCGTCCAGTTCGCCCACCGCACCAGCCCGTGGATGGCGGCTCCGGTCTCGGGCTCGGTCAACCCCAGCTGGTACTCCTGGCCGTCGAACTGGTAGCGCCCGTCGCGCAGGCGGTTGGGCCACGGCATCAGGGGCTGCCCGCGCCCGCCGCTGCAGACCTCATCGGCGGCGTAGCCGTCAAGCCGGTCCTGACCGCCGACGACGTAGGCGCGCAGCCCGCCGCCCACCTCGACCACCACCGCCCGTTGATCACCGCGCTGGATCTCGTTTTGGGCCCCGGAGGGCATCTCGCGCGGTGCGCCGGCCACGGTCACCCACCTTACCCACGAACCGTTATCGGGGCCAGATTCTCTGCGAGGCCGGTTTCACACCGCGAGCGAGCGTAGGATGCGCTGCCTGGACCGAGTCGCCTCAGTCTGCGCCCAGGTCAGTGCACCGACCGGTTTGCGCCGGTTCGCACCCGCGCATACTCCAGAGGTGCCCAAAACCCGTATCAAGCGCCTGGCTCTCAGACTGGCCTGGCCGCCCGCGGTTTTGACGCCGGACTAACCGTGAGCATCTGTCACGTACTCCGCGAGGACCCGGAGCTCGCCGAAGCGCTGAGCGCGCCCCAGCGCGACCGAGCGATAGAGCAGTGCATCGCCCGTACCCTCCACCTCCCCCGCGGCCGCTGGAGCGCCGACGGAGCCAGCTCGGCCTGGAACGGCATCGGCCTGATGATCTTGGAGGGACTGCTGCTGCGCCGGGTCGGGATCGACGGGCGGTTCGGGGCGGAACTGCTCGGCGAGGGCGATCTGCTGCGGCCGTGGCAGGCCGAGAACCCCGAGTCGATGCTGACCCGCACCACGGGCTGGCGGGTACTCCAGCCGGCCCAGGTGGCGGTCCTCGACGAGGAGGCAGAGCGCAGGTTCGCCGCCTTCCCGGCGCTGATCGGCGGACTCGTAGGCCGGGCGCTCGACCGGTCGCGCAACCTGACGGTAAACATGGCGATCGTCCACCAGGCCCGTGTCAAGCTACGTCTGCACATGCTGTTGTGGCACCTGGCCGACCGCTGGGGCCGGGTCGGGGTGGAGGGCGTGATCCTGCCGCTCAGCCTGACCCACGCCGTGCTCGCCGACCTCGTCGCGGCTCGGCGCCCGACGGTGACCAGCGCACTGACCGAACTGACCCGCGACGGGCTGATCCGTCCCTACGGAGAGGGCTGGCTGCTGTCGGGGGATGCTCCCGGCGAGCTGCTCGAGATCCAGCAGATGGCGCTGGCACAGGCACCCGTGGACTGACACGGGCGGCACGCCCGCACCCGCAACCTTCAGTAGAAAGAGGACCAGCAGATGCGTTTTGCCTCGGTTGTTGCAGACGGGAGTCCCCTCGCCGTCGCGGTGCAGGGATCGCGTGCGATCCCGCTGCGTGGCGTCACCGAGCTGGGAGCGCAGACGCCTGCGGAGCTCCTGCGCCAGCCGCCGCTGGACCCCGAGGCCTCCTTCCCGGTGGACGAGGCCGAGTTTCGGCCCGTCGTGCCCCGCCCGGGCAAGATCGTGTGCGTGGGACTCAACTACCGCGCCCACATCGAGGAGACCAAGCGCGAGGAGTCCGACTATCCGGTCCTGTTCACCAAGTTCGCCACCAGTCTGGCCGGCCCGTTCGAGGCGATCGGCTGCCCCCCGGAGTCGGGTGCGATCGACTACGAGGGCGAGCTCGCGGTGATCATCGGCCGGCGCGCCCGGCGCGTGGCCCGTGAACTGGCCACCGAGGCGGTCGCCGGGTACGCGGTGGCCAACGACGTCACCATGCGTGACTACCAGTACCGCACCCATCAATGGCTGCAGGGCAAGGCCTGGGACCGTTCCACGCCGCTCGGGCCCCATCTGGTGACGCCCGACGAGGTCCCCGACCCGGGACGGCTCCAGCTGCGTACGTTCGTCAACGGGCAGGAGGTCCAGAGCGCCTCTACCGAGCTGCTGATCTTCGACGTCGCCACGCTGGTGAGCGTGATCTCGGAGTTCGCCACGCTCGAGCCGGGAGACGTGATCCTGACCGGCACGCCGGGTGGGGTCGGATTCCGGCGCGAGCCGCAACTGCTGCTGGGCGACGGGGACGTGGTCGTAGTGGAGGTCGACGGCATCGGCCGGATCGAGAACCGGTTCGTGGCCGAAACGGCCCAGTGATCCGCCTGTGGGGTGGTTGCGTAGAGATGGTCAGGGCAGGAGCGCTTTCACCTGCAATCCCCCTTCCGACCCCGTACCTGATCCAATTTGCTGATCCCGTCAGTGTTTCGATCGTCTCGGCACCGCGCTGCGCCGCGGTCAGCTCTACTCACCCTCGCCGACGAGGACCTGATGCAACTCGTCCACGACGGCGACCCGGGTGCGTTCGAGGTCGTCTTCGATCGTCACGGTGACGCCGCCTTCTCGCTCGCCTACCGCATGTGCGGGCGTCGGGCCATGGCCGAGGACGTCGTCCAGGAGGCGTTCGTGTCGCTGTGGCGCAGCGGAGCCAGGTACGACCGGGCGCGAGGGAGCGTGCGCTCCTGGGTGTTGAGCGTCGTGCACAACCGGGCGATCGACGCCTTCCGCCGGGATGCCGCGCGGACCAGCCGCGACGTGCCCGACGAGGGTCTGGCCGAGCGGATGCCCGCCACCGAGCGAACCGATGTGGAGGTCGAGCGCCGCGACGAAGCCGAGCAGGTCCGGACCGCGCTCGGCGAACTGCCGCCCGAGCAGCGCCAGGTGATCGAGCTTGCCTTCTTCGGCGGTTTCTCCCATAACCAGATCGCCGAGATGCTGAAGTTGCCCGCCGGTACCGTGAAGGGCAGGATGCGTCTCGGCTTGACCAAGCTGCGCGTATTGCTCGGCGACCCCGCGGAAGCAGTCCTGTGACCGAGAGCGGCCAATGAGCGAGACCCCGCCCAAGCGTGCCTGTGGCACCGATGTGGCCGCCTACGCGCTGGGCGCCCTGGAACCCGCGGAGGCGGAGAGGTTTCGCCACCATCTCCAGCAGTGCTCGGTGTGCCGGGACGAGCTGACCGCGTTCCAGCAGGTGGTCAACGCGCTGCCCCTGGCCGCCGAGCAGTATCGCGCGCCCGAGAGCCTGCGCCGCCGGGTGCTGGCCGTGCCCGAGGCCGAGCCCAAGGCTCAGGCCGCCGTCGCCGCCGGCGCCCCGGCCCAGCGGCCCCGGGAGCGGCGCCGCGCGCGCGGATTTCTAATGCCCCGCCCCGGGCTGGCCTTCGCCGCGGTCGTGCTGGTGGCGGCGATCGCCGTCGCCTCCATCTCGCTGTCGTCGGGCTCGGGCTCAACCCGCACCTACCAGGCCCTCGTCACGGGGGCGAACGGAACCGCGCAGGTACAGGTGACCGACGGCCATGCCGTGCTGGTCGTCCGCAACTTCTCGCCGCCCCCGGCCGGCAAGATCTACCAGGTGTGGTTGGGACGCGGAAACCGTGCGCCTCAACCGACGCCGGCCCTGTTCAGCGTGAACACCACCGGAGCCGGTGACGTCGATGTGCCCGGGAACCTGAAGGGCGTCGACCAGGTGTTGGTCACCCCGGAACCCGCCGGGGGCAGCCAGGCGCCCACGCATGCGCCGGTGATCGACGCCAAGCTCAGCTGACTACGCTGCGATACTCAGCACAGCAGCCCATTGGGACCGTGTCGCTGCGTATGGAGCCCCGAATATGCGCCTCCGCGCGAGCACACGCAGGTGAATTTCGAGCCTAACCACACAGCCCATGTCGACCTGCTGCAGGTCGACGTGGTGCGCCACGCCCATCAGGTGGTGCTGGTCCTGGCCGGTGAGTTGGACCTCGCCAGTGCCGATTATCTGCGAGAGGCCTTCCGGCGCGCCTCCCACCCAGCCCCGGAGCACGTGCTCCTTGACCTGGCCCAACTCGAGTTCATGGACGCCAGCGGACTGCACGTCGTCTTCGAAGCTGCCCGCCTACTGGGAGAGCGCCTCAGTGTGAGGCCGGGATCTCACCGCCCGCTGCTCAGGCTGGGCGAGCTGGAGGGGGAGCTGCGATTCGTCGGCGCGCCGGCGGACTCGGCTGCGCACGGAGTGGCGGTGCGCAACATTGGCTACGTCCGCGCGCTCTACTCGGTGTGGGAGGCACAGGGGGTCGGCGCGATGGCCGAGCTCGTACCCAACGACGTCGTCTGGCGCCCCTCCGAGGCCGAACGGCCGGGCCCTGCGAGGAACCGACGAGCTGCTCGCGTTCTGGGCTCAAACCGACCCTCCGCCGATCGCGGCTCCCGCCTGGTTCACGGCGGTCGGCGAAGACGTGATTGCCGAAAGCGATCACGTCGTCCGCGGTGGGGCGGTCACGCGCATCTACTCGCTGTTCGAGTTCCACGACCGGCGGCTGGTCAACGCCACGGCCGTCGCCGGCGCCCGCGACTAGCGCGAGCCACAGCTCGCGAACAGAGGCTCAGTCCGCAGCCTCCGTCGATCAATCGCGCTGGTGATCCAACTGCGCCCCGTCCGCGTAGAACCCACAGGTGGGCCACACCCACTGACCAGCGAAACCAATCTCGATTGGAGGTACTAGGTGCTCGGACTCGACAACCCCATTCACATCGCCTTCCTGCTCGTCCTGCTCCTGTTGGTGTTCGGCGCCAAGCGCCTGCCCGAGATGGGCAAGTCGCTGGGAGCCGGCCTGCGCGGATTCAAGGAGTCGATCAGCGGCGAGGACACCCACGCGGCGGAGATCACAGCGGATCAGCAGCAGCAGCCGCCGGCTCGCATTTAAGCCCGTTACCGACCCTCCGCTTACGCCATGACCATGCCCGGCACACTGGCGCTGTCGCGCCTGCGACCGCGGCCGATCAGCCACGACGCTCAGATGAGCGCCGTGAGCCACCTCGAGGAGCTTCGCAGCCGCCTGATCGTGTCGCTGGTGGCGGTGTCGGTGGCGTTCGGCTTCTGCTTTTGGCAAAACCACGCCCTGCTGAAGCTGATCAACGCTCCGCTCGCAAACCAGACCCAGCAGCAGGTGCGGGCGGGCGAGGGCCCGCTGGGAGCTACGTACTCGGTCCAGCAGAGCACGCGCGACGTCGCTCGCAGTCTCGACACCGTGGTCGGCGTGCTGAGGGCCGAGCGCCAGCCGCCGGCGGCGGCCGCCGCGCTCACGCGGGTGCAGAGCGGCCTGCGCCGCGACATCACCCGGCTGTCGGCGCCGCCGACCGGCAACCGCCCGGTCACGCTCGGGATCGGCGAGCCGTTCACCGCCACCCTCACCGTCACCTTGGTGTTTGCCCTGATCCTGTCGCTGCCCATGCTGCTGCTACAGGCCTACGGGTTCCTGGCTCCAGCCTTCGACCCCGCTCAGCGCCGCCACATGCTCCCGATCGTCGCGGCGATTCCAGGACTGTTCGCCGCGGGTGTCGTGTTCGGTTACCTCGTCGTCCTCCCAGCGGCGCTGCACTTCTTCCAGAACTTCAACAGCAGCGAGTTCAACGTGCTCGTGCAGGCCGGCCAGTACTACAAGTTCGCCGCGACCACGCTGCTCGCGATGGGACTGCTGTTCGAGGTGCCCGTGGCCATCATGGCCGTCACCCACGCCGGCATCGTGACCCCCCGCCAGCTGCGCCATAACCGGCGCTACGCGCTGCTCGCGTGCGGGCTGGTGGCCGCGGTGCTCCCCGGCGACGCCATCACGATGCTGCTCGAGACCCTGCCGCTGTACCTGCTGTTCGAGCTCAGCGTGCTGATCTCGAGCATTTCCCTGCGCCGACGGGGTAGCAAGCCGGTTCAGGCATGAGGATCGCGATCGTCGGCGCCGGCGTATCCGGTTTGGTGGTCGCCCACCTGCTCCAGCGCGAGCACGAGGTGACCGTGTTCGAGGCCGCCGGCTACGCGGGCGGCCACACCAACACGATCCGCGTCGACACCCCCGACGAGACCCACCAGATCGACACGGGCTTCATCGTCTTCAACGACCGCAATTACCCGCAACTTCGAGCGACTGCTGGCGCGTCTGGACGTCGCCTGGCAGCCCTCGACGATGAGCTTCAGCGTGAGCGACGGGAGGGGTGATTTCGAGTACAACGGTGGCTCGCCCAACGGCCTGTTCGCCAAGCGGGCGCATCTGGTCACTCCGTGGTTTCACCGCATGGTCGCCGACCTGGCCCGGTTTCAACCGCGCCGCCCGCAGGCTGCTGACCGTCGATCGCTCCGGCGATGGGGCCGTCGCTGGGCCAGTGGCTGGAGGAGCAGCGCTTCTCGCGGCCGTTCATCGACCGGCTGATCGTGCCCCAGGCGTCCGCCGTGTGGTCGGCCGACCCCCGGCAGATGTGGACGTTCCCCGCCCGCTTCCTGGCCGAGTTCTTCGATAATCACGGCATGCTCTCGGTGACGCGCTCGCCCCCACTGGCGAGTGATCCGCGGCGGCTCCGCGCGCTACGTCGAGGCGCTGCTGAGTCAGTTCCGGCGGGCGGCTGGCGCTCAACACTCCGGTGGCCGGCGATCACGCGCGGGACCGATCGGGTCGTGGTCACGCCGCGCGGGGGTGAGCGAGGAGCAGTTTGACCAGGTGGTGCTGGCCACCCATTCCGACCAGGCCCTCGCCCTGCTGCGCGATGCCACCGACCGCGAGCACGAGATCCTCGGCGCGATCCCCTATCAGCGCAACGAGGCGGTGCTGCACACCGACGTGCGGCTGCTGCCCCGGCGCCGGCGGGCATGGGCGAGCTGGAACTACCACCTGCTGGACCCGCCGCAGCGCCCAGACGACCGTCACCTACCACATGAACCGCCTGCAGTCGCTGCAGGCCGAGCGCGAGTTCTGCGTGACCCTCAACCGGACTGAGGAGATCGATCCCGACGCAGCGTGATCCGCCGGATCCCGTACGCCCACCCCGTGTACACCGGCGCCGGCGTTCGGGCGCAGCGCCGCTTCGCCGAGATCAGCGGACAGTCACCGCACGCACTTCTGTGGCGCCTACTGGGGCTGGGGATTCCACGAGGACGGCGTCGTCAGCGCGCTGCGGGTGGCCGAGCGCTTCGGGGCCATGCTGTGACCGTCAGCTGCCTCTACGAGGGCACGATCCGCCACCGGCGCCGCGAGCCGCGCCAAGGATCTGGACCCACCGGTTGGCGCTCGCCTACGTCGACCTCGACGAGCTGCCATCACTGCTCGGCGGGCGGCTGACCAGCCCCGGCCCCGGGCTGCTGCGCTTCCGGCGCCGCGACTACCTCGGCGACCCCGCGGTACCGCTTGATCTCGCCGTCCGCGGCGGGTGGCCGAGCTCGGCGGCTCCGTCCCGACGGGCCGATCCGCGCTGCTCACCCAGCTGCGCTCGCTCGGCCTGTGCTTTAACCCGGTCAGCTTCTACTACTGCCTCGACGCCGGCGGCACGCCACGTCGAGTCGGCTCTGGCCGAGGTGACCAACACTCCGTGGGGCGAGCGTCACTCGTACCTGCTGCGGGACGGCGAGGACGGCTCCCCGCTGCTGCGGGGACGGTTCACCAAGCAGCTGCACGTGTCCCCGTTCATGGGCATGGACCACATCTACCGGGCTCGGGCGAGCGCTCCGGCGGACCGACGCTGTCGGTGCACATCGCGAGCCGTGCGCGGACGGCGACGTCGCCTTCGACGCCACGCTGGCGATGCAGCGCCGGGAGCTCACCCGGGCCTCGGCCGCGCGGCTGGCCGTCCGCTACCCGGCTGCCGACCGCCCGGGTGCTGGCGCTGATCTACGGCCACGCGGTCGGCGCTCAAGCTCGCCGGGGCACAGGTTCACCCACATCCGGAGGTGGCGCGCTGAGAGCCGGGGAAAGCCAGGCCTGGCGCCTGGCCGCGTTGACCCTGCTGCGCCAGATCCGGGTCGGAAGCCTGACGATCGTCGAAGGCCGAGCGCCGCCATGTGTTCGGGTCCGGCGCTCCCGACCGCCACCATCAACCTGCACACCTCGCAGTTCTGGCCCATGCTGATGCGCGGCAGCCGCGGGCTGGCCGAATCCTACGCCCAGCGGATGTGGGACTCGCCCGACCTCGTCGCGGTGATCCGCCTGGCGGCGCGCAACGCGGTGGTGATCGATCGCGTGCGCTCCTGGACCGCCCCGCTGTGGACGCCGGCCCAACGGGTCCGGGCGGCGCTGCACCGCAGCACGCGGCAGCGCAGTCGCCGGGACATCGCCGCCCATTACGACCTCGGCAACGAGCTGTTCTCGCGGATGCTCGACCCCACGATGATGTACTCGTGCGCGATGTTCGAGCGCGACGGCATGACCCTGGAGGAGGCCTCGATTGCCAAGCTCGAGCGCGTCTGCCAGCCAGCCTCGAGCTCGGCCCCGAGGACCGGGTGCTGGAGATCGGCACCGGCTGGGGCGGGTTCGCCGTCCATGCCGCCCGCACCCGCGGCTGTCGAGGTGACGACCACCACGATTTCCTCGCGAGCAGCACGACTACGCGGTCGAGCGGGTCCGCGAGGCCGGGCTCGAGCGACCGGGTCACCGTGCTGACGCAGTGACTACCGCGACCTGCGGCGGGCGCTACGACAAGCTGGTCTCGATCGAGATGATCGAGGCGGTCGGGTGGCAGCACATCGGCACCTTCTTTCAGCGCTGCTCGGAGCTGCTCGCGCCCCACGGCGCCATGCTGCTGCAGGCGATCACCATCGACGACCGCGCCTACGAGGTCGAGAAGGCCTCCAAGTCGTTCATCAAGGAGTACATCTTCCCCGGCGGCTGCCTGCCCTCGCTGGAGGTGATCGCCCGCAACGTGGCCCGGCGCACCGACCTGCAGACGGTCGGGCTGGAGGACATCACCGCCAGCTACGTGGAGACCCTGCGCCGCTGGCGCCAGAACTTCGCTGCCAGCTCGACGGAGCTTGAGTCGACTCGGCTACGACGAGCGCTTCCAGCGGCTCTGGACGCTGTATCTGGCCTATTGCGAGGCGGGGTTCGCCGAGCGGCGCATCTGCGACGTGCAGTTGCTGTTGGCCAAGCCGCAATGGGCCGCCCACCGCCGCGGAAGCCTGCAGAGCGCGGCGCTGTCGGCCGCCGGCTGATCCGATCGGGGCCCACCCACCCGGCTGATCAGCCGGTCCGGACGCCCTCCTCGCGCAGCACCCGCTGGGCGATCGCGAACGCGGCGTTGGCGGCGGGCACGCCGGCGTAGACGGCGGTGTGCAGCAGCACCTCGCTGATCTCCGCCGGGGTCAGGCCGTTGCGCAGCGCGGCACGGACGTGCATGTCGATCTCGTGCTCGCGGCCCAGCGCGGTCAGCACCGCCAGCGTGATCACGCTGCGCGTGCGGCGGTCCAGCCCCGGGCGCGTCCACACGCTCGCCCCACGCGTAGCGGGTGATGAAGTCCTGAAACGGCGCCGTGAACTCGGTGCGTGCGCTCGATCGCGCGGTCGACGTGCTCGTCGCCGAGCACCTCGCGGCGGACCTTCATGCCGGCGTCGTACACGGGGTCGCTCATGTTCCTCCTGTTGGCCAGAGGTGGTCGGCGATCAGCGCGTTGACCACGTCGGCGCGCTCCACGTTGGCGAGGTGCGCGGCGGGATCGAGCACCTCGAACCGCGCCCCGGGACCGCCGCCGGCGATCGTCGCGCCCCAGCGCCGGGCGGCAGCGACGGATCCTCGGCGCCCGACGATGACCAGCGTCGGCGCCGGATGCGGCCCAGCCCGGCCGCAGGTCGATGCGCGGCGATCGCCTCGCAGCAGCCGGCATAGCCCTCGGCCGGCAGTCGCGGCGATCATCGCCCGGTAGCGCGCCACCAGCTCCGGGTGCGCCGGCGGCGA
This sequence comes from uncultured Solirubrobacterales bacterium, assembly GCA_963754375.1. Classification (GTDB taxonomy): domain Bacteria; phylum Actinomycetota; class Thermoleophilia; order Solirubrobacterales; family Solirubrobacteraceae; genus Palsa-465. The sequence goes on along the minus strand of CAVWFX010000004.1, from coordinate 60,858 downwards.
AGCCGCCGGGTGAACCAGCGCCCGACGACCGTGTCGGCGACGACCCCGGCGCACCCGCCGCACGCACGGCGGCGGCGCGCGCGCTGCAACGCCGGCGCCCGCGGCACGTGCGCGGAGGTGCAGATCAGGATCAGCCGCTCGATCCGCTCCGGCGCGTTGATCGCCAGCCACAGGCCGACCATGCCGCCGATCGACAGCCCGCAGTAGGACGCGCGCGCGAACTCGAGCCGATCCAGCAGCGCCAGCACGTCGCCGCCCAGCTCGTCGATCGTGTACGGCCCGTCGGGCACCGGCGAGCCGCCGTGCCCGCGATGGTCGAAAGCGATCAGGCGGCGCGAGCGACTCAGCGGCCCCAGCTGCGGCTCCCACATGGCCAGCGTGGTCCCGAGCGAGCCGCCAGCACGAGCGCGGCCGTCCGCCGCCCCGGCGACCTCGTGGTGAAGCGCGACCGGGTCACTCATGCAGCTCCCGCTCCACGGCCTGCAGCCGGGGTGGGCGGCCAGCGCCCGGTCGATCAGGGCCTCGGCGCCGAGTGCTCGTCGGGCGCCATCGCCTCGCGCACCCCGGCCGCGGCCAGCCGCTCGAGGTTCTCGGCCATCCGCTCGCGGGTCGACCTGCAGCTGCTCGAGCAGCTCCGCGCCCAGCTCGTCGCCGACCCGGCCAGCCCCAGCAGCTCGGTGTAGAGCCCCCACTCGGCCTGCCAGGCGCCCGCGGCGCGCTCGTGCTCCTGCTCCATCGCGGCCAGCGCTCGTCGCCACCAGGCCCGGGAACGCGCTTGATGCAGGCGAGCACCGACACCGCCGCCACCGGGTTGCGCTTGTGCGCCATCGCGCTGGACCCGCCGCCGCCCTCGTTGCCGCCCTCGTGGCCTCGCCCACCTCCTGCTGGGCGAGCAGCGTGACGTCGCGCGCGACCTTGCCGCAGCACTCCCGCCAGTACGCCCAGCGCGGCGGCCAGCGACGCCGGCCGGACCCGGATCGTCTGCCACGGCAGCACCGGCTCGGCCAGCCCGAGCTCGGCCGCCACGCGGCGGCGATGGCCGGCGCGCCGCGCCCCGACCGGCCCGCCCATCTGCACCGCCAGCTCGCTCCGGCGGACGTCCACCAGCCGCGCGCGCGCCTGTCGATGCCCGATCAGCCAGCCGGCCGCCCGCAGCCCGAACGAGACCGGCAGCGCCTGCTGCAGCAGCGTGCGCCCGACCATCGGCGGTGCCGCGATGGGCGTCGGCCAGGCCGGCGGCGGCGTCGGCGCAGCCGGCGGCCTCGGCCAGCAGCGGGCCGAGCGCCCGGTGGGCGAGCAGCATCAGCGCCGTGTCGACGATGTCCTGGCTGGTGGCGCCGAGGTGCACGTGGGCGCGCGCCGGCTCGCCGACCGCCGCGCGCAGACGCCGCCACGAGCGGCAATCACCGGCGTGGCGTGACGCGCGGCCTCACGCCCGATCGCGACCGGGTCAAACCGCTCGGCGTTCGCCGCCGCCGCGATCTCGTCCGCGGACTCGGCCGGGATCAGGCCCTCGGCGGCGCACGCGCGCGCCAGGGCGGCCTCGACGTCGAGCATCGCCTGCAGCCAGGCGCGATCGTCGAGCTCCGACGGCGGTCGCGCCGCGCGCGTAGAGGCCGGCGAACAGAGCCGGCTCAGACGGCAAAGAAGACCGTCTCGCCCGGCCCCTGGAGGCGGATGTCGAAGCGGTAGCCATCCGCGGACGGCTCCGCCATCAGGGTCTGGCGTCGCTCGCGCCGGCACCCGCGCCAGCACCGGGTCGGCGGCGTTGGCCTGCTCCTCGTCGGCGAAGTAGATTCGGGTCACGCAGCGGTTGAGCATGCCCGCGCGCGAACACCGACATGTCGATGTGCGGCGCCTGGATGCGTCCCGTCCGCCGCCGGGACCGCCCCGGGCTTGACGGTGACGATCGTCGAACGTGCCGTCGCCGTCCTCGACGCCGTAGCGGGCAAAGCCGCGGAAGCCGGCCAGCTCCGAAGGCCCGCCGTAGCCGTACAGGTCGGCGAAACGGCCCGCCGGGTCGGCCTGCCAGGTCTCGATCAGGTGGTCGGGCACGGGGTCGCCGGCGCCGTCGTACACGGTCCCGGTGATGGTGATCGCCCCGGGGGTGCCGCTCGGCACCGCGTGCGGCCCCTCCGGCCACGGCAGCCCGATCGCGAAGTAGGGCCCGACCGTCTGCGACGGTGTGGTGGCGAAGATCAATGTTCCTCCTCGAACGGCGTCGCCGCGGGTCCGCGCAGGTAGATGTCGAACTCGTAGCCGGCCGCCCAGTTGGGCTCGGTCGCCGTGGATCGAGAAGGTCGAGATCATCCGCTCGCGGGCCGCCTGTCGGCCACGGAGTTGAAGATCGGGTCATAGGGGAAGAACGGGTCGCCGGGGAAGTACATCTGGGTCACCAGGCGCTGGAGGAAGGCGCGGCCCATCAACGAGAAGTGGATGTGCGCCGGACGCCAGGCGTTGTAGTGGTTACCCCACGGATACGGGCCGGGCTTGATCGTGGTGAAGCGGTAGCGCCCCTCGTCGTCGGTCATGCAGCGCCCGGCGCCGGAGAAGTTCGGATCCAGCGGCGCCGGCCATCGATCCCAGCGGTGCTTGTAGCGGCCGGCGGCGTTGGCCTGCCAGATCTCGACCAGCGTGCCGCGCAACGGCTTTCCCTCGGTATCGAACACCCGGCCGGTGACGGTGATCCGCTCGCCGATCGGCGCCCCCGCGTGCTGCACGGTCAGGTCGTTGTCGTGCTCGCCGAGCGCACGGGCGTCGCCCAGCTGCGGACCGGTGATCTCGGTCACGCTGTGCGGCAGGTAGACCAGCGGCTGCTTGGGATGGCGCCGGGCGGTCGACTTGTAGGGCGGGTAGTCGAGCGGCGGATGGGCGTCCGGGCCCTCGCGCAGGTAGTGCTGCGGGGTGTCGGCAACGGGATCGTAGATCGGACGCGGTGTCCTGCTCGGGAGTCGTGCTCATCGACTCATAAGTTCCCGCAACGCCGCCAGCTCATCCTCGGTCGGCGTTGGTGTGAGGAGCACCTCGTCGGCCACCTGCAACTGCCAGCCGGTTGCCTCGCGCACCTGTTCGACCTCCACCTCGGCGTGGATCTGGGTCAGCGTCAGCTCGCGGCTGTCGGGGTCCGGCTCGAGCACCCCGAGGTCCGTGATCACCGCTGTCGGCCCATGCCCGCGGAAGCCGAACCGCTCCCGGTCGCCGGGGCCGTCGCCGTAGCCGACCGTGGTGCGAAAGTCCAGGCGCTCCACGAACGTCCGCAGGGTGTGGGGGACGATCACCACCACCTCCTCGCAGCTGGAGGCGATCTCGGGCGCGCCGCCGGCGCCCGGCAATCGCGTCCTTGGATGTTGGTACTCGCCGATCACCGTCGAGTTCAGGTTGCCGAAACGATCGATCTGCGCCGCGCCCAGAAACGCGATCTGGACCCGCCCCGGCCCGATCCAGTAGTTGAACATCTCTGGGACCGACACCACCGCGTCGGCGGTCTCGGCCAGCTCACCGTCGCCGATCGACAGCGGGATGTGGAACGGCTTGGCCCCGATCGTGCCCGATTCGTAGACCAGCACCAGGTCGGGGTTGTGGACCATACGTGCCAGGATCGCCGCCGTGCTCGGCCGGCCGACGCCGATGAACACCGAGCGGGCGTGCTCGAGCCGGCGCGCCGCCACGATGGTCTGGACCTCGTCCGCGCTCGCCTTGGCGGCCACCTGGAGTCCACCGGCGTTCGCGTCGGTCATCCCTGCGGCCGGGTCGGCATCGGTCATCGCTCCTCCTCGAGGTTGCCGGCCGAGGCCGGCTGCGCACCGGCCCCGTTGAGAACGTGTTCCTGCATCCACTCGGTGAACTGCTCGCGATCCCGGCTGAGCTTGTCCCAGAAGCGGTAGAAGTCGTTGTCGCGGCTGGTGAGGCCCAGGCTGTAGGAGGGGTAGGAGCCTCCGGGCACCTCCACCACGGCATCGATGACCCACCCGGGGATAACCACCCCGCCCGGGCGCGGGGCGAGCTCATCGACGATCCGCTCGACCGTCACCAGCACTCGATCGGCCGCCAGGACGGCCTCCTTCTGAACGCCGGGGATGCCCCACAGCTGTACGTTGCCATCGCCGTCGGCCTCCTGGGCATGAACGATGGCCACGTCGGGCCGGAGTGCCGGGACCGCCACCAGCTGCTCGCCGGTGAACGGGCAGGTGATCGGCTCGACGCGCGTGCGCGAGGCCAGGTCGGTCCCGACGTAGCCGCGCATGACCGCGAATGGAAGCCGCGCCGCGCCGGCCGCGTACCGGTTGGCCATGCCCGCGTGACTGTGCTCCTCGAGCTCGATCGGCCGCGGCCACCCGTGCTCGATCGCGTCCCGGAAGCGGTGCAGGCCGCCGACGCCCGGATTGCCGCCGTAGGAGAACACCAGCTTGCGGGCCGCGCCCATCCCGATCATCTGGTCGTAGAGCAGGTCGGGGGTCATCCGGATCAGCTCCAGCTCGCGCCGGTTCTGTCGCAGCAGCTCGTGGGCGGCGGCGAACGGGATCAGGTGGGTGAAGCCCTCCAGCGCGACCGCGTCGCCGTCGGAGACGAGGGCGTTCACCGCCTCGCTCAGCGTCGTCACCTCAGCCATGGGCGAGCACGTCCGGGAGGCGCTGCTTGAGCGGCAGCCCCACGTAGTTCTCGGCGAGCGACCGTGCCGCCGCCTCCGAGCTGCAGACGTACTCCAGCTGCGAGCGCTGCAACCGCCGGCCGTAGTCGTCGTCGCGGGGATCGTTGTGCAGCATCGTGGTCATGAACCAGGAGAAATGCTGCGCGCGCCAGACCCGGCCGACGCAGCGCTGGGAGTACTCGTCAAGGCCGGTGTCAGAGCCGGCCTCGAGATGCTCGACCAGCGCCTCGGCGAGCAGGGTCACGTCGGCGACGGCCAGATTCAGCCCCTTGGCCCCGGTGGGGGGAACGATGTGGGCCGCGTCGCCGGCCAAAAACAGCGATCGGTAGCGCATCGGCTCGGCGACGAAGCTGCGCATCGGCGTGATCGACTTCTCCAGCACCGGCCCCTCGGTGAGCTCCCAGCCGGGGGCGGCGAAGCGCTCATGCAGCTGCGCCCAGATGCGCTCGTCGGACCAGTTGGCGATGTTGTCGTCGGGGTCGACCTGGATGTACAGGCGGCTGCGTGTCAGCGAGCGCATGCTGTGCAGCGCGAAGCCCTGCGGATGCTGGGCATAGATCAGCTCGTCGGTGGACGGGGCCACATCCGCGAGGATGCCCAGCCAGGCGAACGGGTACTCGCGCCCCCAGACGCGCACCAGATCGGCCGGGATGGCGCTCCGGCAGACGCCGTGAAAGCCGTCGCAGCCGGCGACGATGTCGCAGGACAGCTGGTGCTCGGCGCCGTCGTGGGTGTAGTGCACCACCGGCCGGCCCTCGTCGAGTCCCTGGACCGACACCGCCTGAGCCTCGAACCAGAGCGGCTCGCCGGTCTGCAGCCGGTGTTCGACCAGGTCCTTCACCACTTCGGTCTGTCCGTAGATCATCACTCCCCGGCCACCGGTCAGCTCGGTGAAGGGGATGTGGTGGCTTCGACCGTCGAAGCGCAGGTAGATGCCACCGTGAAACAGACCCTCGCGGTCCATGCGCTCGCCCACACCGGCCTCGCGCAGCACCTCCATCGTCCCCTGCTCGAGCACGCCGGCCCGGATGCGGGCCTCGATGTAGTCCCGGCTGCGCGCCTCCAGGATGACCGATTCGACGCCCTGACGGTGAAGCAGCGCCCCCAGCAGAAGCCCGGCCGGGCCGGCTCCCACGATCGCCACCTGGGTACGTTCGGACATAGCTCGCTACGGAACATTAACGTCTCGCCCTGGGCGCATAGCGTCGCCTTGTGCGCCCTGCGTACGAGTCCCGATAATGCCGCGCAGACGTCCAACTGGATGTAGGGTGCCCGCGGTGAAGTGGAGAGGGCGTGCCGCGATGGCTGTGGGAGCGCTGCCGACCGCGATCGCGGTCGCGGTCTCCGCGGTGGCGGTCGCCGCGGTGGCAGCTCGCCGCGCTGGGCTCCCCCGGCTCGGCGGTCGCCGGCGCCGGCGCGTGCCCAGGGTGGGGTCGTCCGGCGATCGCCGCCGATCCGCATCCCCGGGCGCTGCGGGTGTTCGCGATCCAGTTCGAGCAGCAGCCCGGAGCGATGGCCACCGCCGCCGACTACCGGCGCGCGGTCGACTGCGCCATCCGCGCCGAGGTCCTGCCCCGCCTGGCTCGGGGCCGGCCCAACCTCGTCGTGTTCGACGAGGACATCGGCCTGGAGGCGATCGCCATCGGGCCACGCGGGGCAGCTGCACGCACGTTGCTCGAACGCGGCGTTGCGGCGTGCGCAGGCCAGGCCTCGCCGTGCGCAACGCTGGCCGCGCTCGGCGCCATCAACAATGGCTACGGCCACGCGCTCGGTTACCTCGGCGCGCGTTATCCGCAGCTCGACGCGCAACTCGGACGCGGCTTCGTGGCCGCCACCGACGAGTTCGTCCGCGTGTTCATGACCACGATGGCGGCCGAGGCCCGGCGCTACGGGATCTACGTGATCGCCTCCAACACCCAGGCCCCGTTCCGGATCAGCCGCGCTCCGGCGGCGATCACCGCCCTGGCCGATCCCGGGATGCCTCGGCCCCGGTCCGTCTATGAGCCCACCGCCGGCGTCGCCTACGACCAGACCTTCGTATGGGGCCCGCGGGTCCTACACCGCACGCGGCCGGCGCCGCTTCAGAACCTGATCGCCGACAACTACAAGGTGCCGCTGACCGCGTTTGAGCAGGCGCTCGGGTTCGCCGCCGGCCCGTCTCGGGGGGCCGCCGCCCGCGCCAACCTGCGCCCGGTCCGCATCCCCGGAACCGGCGCACGGCTCGGGCTCGCCACCAGCCTGCCCGCCTTCGAGTACGGGCCCGCCGGCCGGGCGCACGCCTGCGACGACGTCGCCGTGACCTACATGCGCTGCCTGAACCGCCTGGGGGCCAACGTCCTCATCCAGGCCGACGCCAACGACGGCCAATGGACGGGTGACGATGGCAATGAGCAGTGGCAGCCACTGTCGTGGATGGGTTCCGCCTACCGGGCGGTCACCGATCCCAGCGTCGGCTTCACCTACGCTGTCAACCCGTTCATGGTCGGCAACCTGGCCGATACGCCCTTCGACGGTCAGAGCGCGATCCTCCAGCGGGGCCGCGTCGGGCGCGGGTGCTCCTACGTCGGCAACCAGAGGTTCGTTCGCGGGCAGGACCTGCCCCGCTATCGCCGCTATGCGGGCCCTAAGTCCCAGTTCTTGGCGCTGACCCCATGGGTGGCCGGCGGCTCGCGGGCGCGGCTGCGCGGCGTCGGCCAGGCTCTGGCCGCGGGCCGGGGCGGAGTGCACTACGTTCAGACCGCTGTGATCGCCGACCTCCCCTTCCCCGCCGACCGTACGCGGCCCGGGTGCCTGGTGGCGAGCCGATGAGCGGTCTGTCGCGGCGCGAGGCGCTGGCCGGGGCCGCCGCCGGCGCCGCCGCGGCCGCGCTCCCGGGTGCCGCTGAGGCCGCCGGAAGCGCGGGGCGGGGCCCGCGGCGTGTCGATGTGGTGGTGGTCGGCGCCGGACTGGCCGGTCTCAGCGCCGCCAGCGACCTGGTCGCGGCCGGGCATTCGGTGGCCGTGCTCGAGGCCCGCGACCGCGTCGGCGGCCGGACGTTGAACCACCCCGTCGGCGGCGGCGAGGTGGTGGAGGTCGGTGGCGAGTGGGTCGGCCCGGGACAGGACCGCATCCTGGCCCGAGCCCGGTCGCTGGGCGTCAGGACCTTCAAGACCTACACCAAGGGCGGTCAGATCCTCGACTACGGCGGCTCCCTGAGCCACTTCACCGGGCTGATCCCGCCACTGCCCGAGCCTGATGCAAACGATTTCAACAACATCCTCGCGCTGATCATCAACCTGCAGAAGACGATCCCGCTCGACCGCCCCTGGACCGCCCCCAACGCTGCCGCGATGGACTCGCAGACGCTGGAGACGTTCAAGCTCGCGCACACCAGCACCCGGGGCGCTCAGTTCCTGGTCGACCTCGCGACCACGTCGGTGTTCGCCGCCGAGCCCCGGGACATGTCGCTGCTGCACGCGCTGTTCTACTTCAACTCCGGCCGCGGGATCATCAACCTGACCAGCACCGCCGGCGGCGCCCAGGACTCGCGCTTTGTCGGCGGCAGCCAGCTGGTCTCGATCCGGATGGCGGCCCGGCTCGGCCGGCGCGTGGTGCTCAACGCCCCGGTCCGGCGGATCGCCTCTGGACGCGGAGGCGTGGTGGTGCAGACCGACGCCGGGACGTGGCGAGGATCGCGAGTGATCGTGGCGGTGGCCCCGACGCTGGCCGGACGGATCGATTACCAGCCGGCGCTGCCGGCGCTGCGCGACCAGCTCACCCAGCGGGTTCCGCAGGGATCGGTGATCAAGTTCGAGGCCGTCTACCCGCGGCCGTTCTGGCGCGCCGCCGGCCTCAACGGTTACAGCAACAGCGACCGTTCGCCCGTTGGCCTCACCTATGACAACTCACCGCCCAGCGGCAGGCCCGGGGTGCTGCTCGGGTTCGTGAACGGCGAGGACGCCCGCCGGCTGGGTCGGATGAGCGCGGCGGCGCGCCGGCGCGAGGTGCTGGCCTCGTTCACGCGCCTGTTCGGCCGGTCCGCCGCTCGGCCGCGCACGCTGATCGAGCACAACTGGTCAAACGAGCCCTGGACCCGGGGCTGCTACGTCGGCTTCATGCCGCCCGGAGTGTGGAGCGACTACGGCCCGGCGCTGCGAGCTCCCGTGGGTCGCATCCACTGGGCCGGCACCGAGACCTCGGAGGTGTTCATGGGCTACATGGACGGAGCAGTGCGCTCGGGCGAGCGGGCCGCCCGCGAGGTCCGCGCCCACCTCTAGCCGGTGCCGGCCTCCTGGATGTGGTCGGCCTCGCGGGCCCCCGGGAACGGCCGCGTCAGGCAGAACTCCCCCAGCGTGGATTCGGGTACGCCCTCCACGCCCGGGGTGTCGGAGGCCATCCCCTTGGTGTGGGGGTCGTCGGCGAACCCGCCCACCTCGACCGAGTGCTGCGGCGTGCGGTAGCCGGAGACGCCGATCAGGTGCAGCTGCAGCGCCTTGCCGAGCTGGTCAAGCCGAGCGGCGATGATCGGCTCCTGGTTGACGCTGTAGTTGGTGCCCGGCGCCTGGAAGAAGCCGTACGACCCGCCGTGGGGCACGAACGGCGTGTTGGCGCAACCACTCGGCGGCGCCACCGCGCCGCCCGACTGCAGCGTCTGGGCCTGGGCGGCGCGCTGGTCGAGGATCTGCGCGTCATGGACCAGCTGCTTGCGCAGCGTGGTCAGCTGGCTGGTGTCACGGCTGCGCGCTCGCTCCACGGCCAGTTTGCGATTGACGATCGAGACCTTGAGCTGGGCCACCGTGTCGCGCTCGTCCAGCACGGCGGCGGTGGCGCGCTGGCGCCGCGCCTGGACCTGGACCAGATGGGCCGCCTGTGTCTGCACGGCGATCCGAGCCGCCTTGACGTTCTCGGTGTTACGGGTGTTGCTGCGCTCGATCGCGGTCAGGTTCTGCAGCCCGTTGAGCAGGTCGTCGAACCCGCCCGAATCGACCACCACGCCCACCAGGGTGGGCGGCGGCGATTCGTAGTCGGCGCGCAGCTGGGTGGCCAGCGCGTGGACGTCCTCGACGTACTCGGCCCGAAGCTGCGCCAGCCGCGTGCGGGCGCTGTTGAGCTGGTCGGTGGTCTGGCCCAACAGCTGCTCCTGGACGTCGACGCTCTGCTGGATGGCGTCGAGCCGCGTCTCCAACGAGCCGAGCGTGCCCTCGAACCCCTGGATCCGGTCAGACTCGGCAGTTGATCCGCGACCGCAGCTGCGAGGACTGCTGCTGTCCCGACTGGTAACGGCTGGTCAGGTCAGCGGAACCGGCGGTCGCCAGCGCCCCCGAGCCGGTGCCGGCGAGCAGGAAAATCAACGCGATGCGGCGAACTTTGAGCATGCGAAATGGGCTCGTGGTCGCGGGCAGCGCGCACGCAGACAGTGCGCGCCCGGGGGCCGCGCCACCACGGCCGCGAACCTAGCAAGTGCCCGCTTAGCAGGAGGTTTGTTCGGTGCCCTGCAGGCAAACTTGCACGCCACCTCGGCGCGGGCCAAGGAGGCCCGCGCCCGCCGGGCTGTTGCAGTTCCGGCACGCGCTGTCACATGCCGTGACGATTCAGCGCTGCCCGGTGGGACCTATGCCGATCGAGTGGGAAGTTGACCATGACATTTAGGGTCAACTTCCCAACGGACGTCACCCCCTGCCAGGCCGGGGCTCAGGGGAGCCTGACGCCGACCCCCGATCCGTCGGCCGGCGGGGCGGGTAAGAGCTTGTCGAGCGCGGCCCCGGCCTGATTGACGACCTTGGTTGCGGCCGGCCCGGCCGGACCTGGCAGCCGGCTGGTGACCCCGCTGGCCACCCCGATCACCCGGTCGGTCAGCGTCGGCGCTGGCCGCCACCCGGGAGCCGTGGGCGTCGGCGGACCGCTGCGCCTGGCCACCGCCCCAGCCCGGACGGCAGGTGGCGGTTTCACGACGGGCGGAACGCCGACCGGCCCAGTGGTGCGTCCTGCGGGGTGCCCGCACAGCCGCCGGCGGCGGTGGAACCCCGGGACCGCTGAGCGCCTGCGCGAGGTCGCCGACCCGGCCCAGGCCGCCGGTCAGCGCCGCCACCGCGACCGCCCCCAGCACGGCGCCGGGAACCAGCACGGCGACCAGCGAGGCGCCGAGGATTCGCTGAGACCACGCGCGCGCAAGCGTCATCGGCGGCGGATGGTAGCCCGGGTCACCCTCACCGGCCCGACAGCGACGTTGCGGCCTAAGCCGGCGGCGCGGGTACGATCGCGCAAGCGGGCCGCTCCGAAAACGACCGCCTCCACCATGCGCCGACTGTCGATCGCCCGTTCGCTACGCCTGGCGCTGATCGGGTTGACGATCGTGCTCGCACTGGTCGCCGTTGCCGGCGTGGCGAGCCTGTACGACGCGCGCCAACGCTATGAGGACACGCTGGCTCAGACTTCGGAGCTGGCCACCGCGGTGGCCAATCTCAGCACCGCTGGCGTCGCCGAGGCCGAGGTGCTGCGCGACGCCCACGGACCGGCGGCGGGGGCGCTGCGCCGCCGGGCGGCGGCCTCGTTTGATCGTGCCGCCGGCGCCGCCACGCAACTGGCCCGGCCGGACCCGCGCAGCGCCCGCCTGGTGGCCGAGCAGATCGCACAGCAGGCGACGGTTCGGCGCCTGGCCGCCGCCGGGCGGATCGGGACCGTGGTCAGCGCCGGCCCACTGGCGCGGGCCGGGTCGCTCGCCGACCAGCTCCAGCTGCGCCAGCAGGCACGCCAGAAGGCAGCGCGCGCCACCGCCCGCAGCCGCTCGCGCCGCGCCGTGGCCCTGGTGATCGTCGCCGGGGCGCTCGCGCTGATCGCCGCCCTGGCCCTGATCGCGCTGCTGGTCAGATCTATGCGGCGGCCGCTCGACGCGCTGGTGGAGGCGACGCGGGAGCTTGCCGCCGGCGACCTGACCCGTCGGGTACAGCCCGCCGGGCCCCATGAGCTCCGGGACCTGGGCACCGCCTTCAACGCCATGGGCGAGGACCTGGCCGGAGCGCAGACGCGCATCGAGGAGGAGCGCCGCCGCCTCGCCATCACCATCGAGAGCCTGGGCGAGGCGCTGATCGTCACCGAGCCGGGCTCGGGCCTGATCGCGACCACCAACCCCCGCGCCGCCGAGCTGGTCCCCGGGTTGCGGCCCGGGACCCGGGTCGACGCCGCCGGCAGCCCGCTGCCGCCGCTGTCGACGGCGCTGGCCCGGGAGACCGAGACCGAGCACAACGGGCGTACGCTGGCGGTGACCGCGGCCCCTCTGGGGAGCGCAGCCGACGGCGTCGTCTGGACGGTGCGCGACGTCACCGAGCGCACCCGGCTGGAACGGGCCAAGAGCGACTTCGTGGCCACCGCCTCGCACGAGCTGCGCAGCCCGCTCACTTCGATCAAGGGCTTTGTCGAGTTGCTGCAGCGAAGCCCGGAGAACATGTCCCCACGTCAGCTGGAGTTCGTCGACATCATCCTGCGCTCGACTGACCGGCTGGTGGAGCTGGTCAACGACCTGCTCGACGTCGCCCGCATCGACGCCGACAACGTCGAGATCACGCGCCGGCCGATCGACCTCGGGGACGCGGTGCAGGACGTCGTCGAGCTGATGCGACCGCGGATCGAAGCGCGGGGGCAGCAGCTGGGGGTGTACGTGGCTCCGACCCTGCCCCTGGCGCTCGCCGATCCAGGACGCATCCGCCAGATCATCCACAACCTCGTCACCAACGCGCATCTCTACACCGAGGACGGCGGCCGCATCCATATCGGGGTTGAGGCCGACCGCGCCTGGGTGCGGATCGTGGTCGCCGATTCCGGGATCGGGATGACCGACGCGGAGCGGGTGCGAGTGTTCGAGCGCTTCTATCGGGCCCGCAACGCCGCCTCCACCACCTCCGGATCCGGGCTCGGGCTGTCGATCGTCAAGTCGCTGATCGACCTGCACGAGGGCCAGATCGAGGTCGAGTCAGAGCCCGGGCGCGGGACCAACTTCTACGTGCGCGTCCCGGCCGCCCTGGTCCCGGGCGAGGGCGGCGAGACGCTCGAGGTGATCCGCGGTCGCCGGGTGCTGATCGTCGACGACGAACGGGAGATCGCCGAGCTGATCACCAGCCAGCTGACGCCGCTTGACATTCAGGCGACCATCGCCGACAACGGTGAGGAGGCGATGCAACGGCTGCGCGAGCAGCGCTACGACGCAGTCACACTGGACATCCTCATGCCGGGCATGGACGGGTTCGAGGTGCTGCGCCAGATCCGGGCCGACCCCGAGCTGCGCTCCACGCCGATCCTGTTCGTATCGGTGTTCGCCGGCGGCAAGGAGCTGGCGGGTGAATGGGTGGTGTCCAAACCGATCGACGCCGACGAGCTTCGCAACGTGCTGGCGGCGGCGGTGCGGGCCGGCCGCTCCCGGGTGCTGGTGGTGGGCCGCGAGAAAATGCAGCCGGCCCTCGAGCCGGCGCTGGACGAGCTTGGCATCGAACATCACTGGGAGACCACCGGGGCGGCCGCCGCGAGGGTGTGCGCGGAGCGGCGCTTCGAGGTGGCGCTGATCGACGTCGGGATCCGCAACCCGCAGGCGGCGCTGCAGGCGCTCGACCTGCGCGGCCGCCGTCTGCGCCGGGCCGTGATCCTGTTCTCCGACGTTGATACGCCCACCCCCTCGGGTATCGTCAATCTGGGGATCGAGGTCGTCCCCGTGGAAGATGCTGCGCGAGCACTGCTGGCCGCACTGCGCGGAGACCGCATTCAGACAAGCCAGGAGAACGGATGGAGCTCAGAACCGAGTCTGAGCTGAGCCATGAGATCGCTCGTGCTGCGGGCCGAGCTCGCCCGGCGGGACCGAGACGCGGCCGAGCACGAGCGTCAACTCGAGCGCTACGCCGCCGACCTGCGGGAGACCTTCAAGCAGGAGCGAGTCCGCACCCAGCAGCTCACGCGCTCCTATATGGCCACCGTGCGCGCCCTCTCCAACGCCGTTGAGGCCCGTGACGCCTACACCGGCAAGCACGCCGAGCGGGTGGCGGCGTACGGGATTGAGATCGCCCGGGCGCTGGGCCTGCCGCAACCCGACGCACCAGAGCTCGAGTTCGGCTTCCTGCTGCACGACATCGGCAAGCTCGCGATCCCCGACGCGATCCTGTACAAGCCCGGCGAACTGACCGAGGAGGAGCGGGCATTGATGGCCCGCCATCCCGCCATCGGCGCCGAGATCGTGGGCGAGATCGAGTTCCTGGCCGAGGCGGCCCGAGTCGTGCGGTCCCACCACGAGCGCTGGGACGGAAGCGGCTACCCCGACGGGCTGGCCGGCGAGGAGATCCCGCTGGCGGCGAGGGTGTTCGCGGTCGCCGACGTGCTCGACGCGCTGACCACGGACCGGCCCTACCGTCCGGCGATCCCCCTGGGGGAGGCGCGCGAGATGATCACCGCCGAGGCCGGCACCCATTTCGATCCTCGCGTCGTGGCCGCCTTCAACTCGATCGACGACGACACCATCAAGCGCATCGTGGTCGACATCCGATGAGTCCGGGCGTGCTGGTCGTCGACGACGACCCCTTCATCCGCAAGCTGGTGGCGACCACATTGGAGGACGTGTCGGAATTTGAGCTCCACGAGGCCGCCGACGGCGTCGAGGCCCTCGAGGTGGCCGTCCGGGAGCAGCCCGCGATCGTGTTCCTGGACGTCGACATGCCGCGCATGGACGGAATCGACGTCTGCCGGCGGATGCGCTCGGATCCCGCCACCAGCGAGACCACGATCGTGATGCTGACCGCGGTCCACGGCGATCACGTCGAGCGCGAGGCCGAGGACGCCGGCGCCGACCTGTTCCTGACCAAGCCGTTCAGCCCGCTTGAGCTGTTGCGGCTGGTGGATCGGCTCGGGACCGAGTCCGACCGCTGAAGCACCCGGGGGTGCTTCGTGATGTGGGCAGCGGACCGAACTACAGCTTAAGAAACGTGGGCTCAGAGCCACCGCTGATGGTGGCGGATCTTGGACGCATAGCGTCCAACATTCACCAATTGCCCCCGAGGGCCCGGCGAGATCCCGCGAACGCGAGCACCTCACTCCTTCCCCAGCCGGAGTTGACCCCGGCACCCACTCCCGCCGGGCGGAGCCAGCACCCGGGCAACCCCGCCCCCGGGACTCAGGAGATCTTGATCAGGATGATCGTGTTGACCACGAACGCGATCCCGAACCCGACCGTCCACCGGTTGAGGTTGCGCTCAACCAGCGACCCGCCGCCGAGCGGCCCGGCGCCGGTGCCGACGCCGAAGGCGCCGGACAGGCCGGAGTCCTTGCCGGAGTGCATCAGGATCAGAAACACCAGCCCCACGCAGATGCCCACCTGGACGAAATCGAGGATCGTCACCATCGCCGGCGATGGTAGCCGGTCGGCGGGCGCCCCGCGCTCACTCTGAGTCCTCGCCGATCTCGATGTCGCGGACCTCGTGGGCACGGTCGAGGTCGTGGAGGATGGTGATGGCCTCGGCCCGCAGGGTGGTGTCGATGGCCTGGTAATCGTCGGTCGACAGCTTGCCGGTGTCGTGGTCGAGCTCGGCGTCGCGGATCTCGCGGTACTTGGCGTCCCGGGCGGCCTCGAGCTCGGCCACGTCATCCTGGGTCTGGGAGCGGCTCGGGGTGGGTACGGCGCAGCGGCCCCGACACGATCAGCACCACCGCGGCCAGCACCACCAGGACGAGGAGGATCTCAAACAAGCTCGCGCGCCGGCACCGACGGCGCGGGCCGGGCGGGAACCGACGTGGTCGCGCGGCGGCGGGCGAGTGCCGGGACCGACGACAGGGCGATCAGGCCACCGATGGCGATGATGATGGCGCCGAGCCAGATCCACGTGACCATCGGATCGACGATCAGCAGGAACTCGACCGGCCACGGGTGGGTCACGAACCGGTTGGTGAGACCGCCGATCGCCTGGTCGCGTTCCTGCCACAGCGGGGCCAGCGCGGTCTGCGCCTGGGCCGGTGTGAGGTGCTTGGCGGCAATGACCGCCATCTCCTGGTTGAGCAGCTTCTGAAACAGCCGGTCGCCCTGGTTGATCTCGCCCTGCAGCGGAGTCAGGTCGGGGTTGATCACAGTCCAGATGTCCTTGGTCAGCCCGGCCCGCAGTCCCACCGAGCTGTCCGCCGAGCCGTTGAAGAACCGCCCGAGGATCCCCTGGGTGGGATCCTGGGAGGGATAGAAGCCGCGGGTCGTGTGCAGCGTGACCACGTGGTTGCCGCCCTTGGTCACGTTGAGCACCGCGCCGAACGACAGCTTGGCCGCCGTGGCCGTCGCCGTCGGCCGTACGTAGGCGATCTTGTATCCGTCGACGCTGGAGCTCTGCCCCGGCTTGAGGATCACGTCGCGCGAGTGCTGGAACGAGGATGAGGCCGCCACCCCGATCAGCAGTACGGCCAGCCCGGCGTGGACTATGTAGCCGCCGTAGCGCCGCCGGTTGCGACGGATCAGCTGCACGAAGGCGACCGGCACCGAGTCACGGGTGGTGGCCCGCCGGGCCGCCACCCCGCGCCACAGCTCCTGGACCACCGAGGCGATCACGAAGGTGCCCAGGGCGAACATGATCAGCGCGAACGGCCGCGAGTCGGTCCCGCCGCCAAACAGGATCAGCACCACCAGCGCCACCAGGCCGGCGGCGACCGGGAACACGAAGTTACGCCGCAGGTTGGCCACCGTGACCCGCCGCCACGCGATGATCGGGCCAATCCCGGAGAGCAGCACCAGGACCAGCGCCAACGGAACGATGAACGGTCTGAACGCGGGCGGACCGACCGAGACCTTGGTGCCGGTGAGCGCCTCGGAGATCAGCGGGAAGAAGGTCACCCAGAAGATCACGAACACCATCGCCACCAGCACCAGGTTCTGGAACAGGAAGACCGCCTCGCGAGACAGCAGGGAATCGAGGCGAGCCTCCGAGCGCAACCGATCGCGCCGCAACACGATCAGATAGATGCTGCCGGCGATCATCACCGCCAGCAGGAGTACGAACGGGACCCCGAGCGTGGAGGCGCCGAACGCGTGGATCGAGTCCAGGATCCCGGAGCGGACCAGGAACGTGCCCAGGATGCACAGCGTCCCGCTGGCCAGGATCAGCGACGCGTTCCAGATCTTCAGCATCCCGCGCTTCTCCTGGATCATCGCCGAGTGGATGAACGCGGTCACGCACAGCCACGGCATCAGGGCGGCGTTCTCAACCGGGTCCCAGGCCCAGTAGCCGCCCCAGCCCAGCTCGGTATAGGACCAGCGGGCGCCCAGCAGAATCCCGATGCCGAGGAACAGCCACGCGGCCAGCGCGAAGCGGCGGGTGAGCGCGATCCACTCAGACCCGAGCCGGCCGGTGATCAGCGCGCCGATGGCAAACGCGAACGGAACCGCCATCAGCGTGTAGCCCGAGTACAGCATCGGCGGGTGGATCATCATGCTGGGGTGCAGCAGGAGCGGGTCGAGGCCCGCTCCCTCGGTGGGCGGATTGGCCGTGGTCGCGAACGGGTTGGCCCAGAACACCGACAGGGCGATGAAGAAGGCGCCGAAGCCGAGCAGCACGGCGGTGGCGTAAGGGGCGATCTCGCGGGCCCGGCGGCGGGTCAAGAACAGCACCAGGCTCGACCACATCGACAATAGGAACACCCACAGCAGCAGCGACCCTTCCTGCGAGGACCAGGCGGCGGTCAGCTTGTAGAAGGTCGGGGTGGTCGTCGACGAGTGCGCCGCCACCACGTTGTAGGAGAAGTCCGACCGCAGGAACGCGATCTCGAGGATGGCGAAGGCGATCGCCATCAGCCCGAACAGGGCGTAGACCGAGCGCCGGCCGGAGTCCACCCACTCGCGGCTGTGGGTTCGGGCGCCGTAGATCGAGGCCCCGGCGCCGTACAGGGCCAACAGCAGGCCGATGAAGAGCAGCGCTCGGCCGAATTCAGCCATCAGTCACTCCTACCATCAATAAGAGCCGGACGCCGCCTGGTACTTGGACGGGCACTTGGTGGTCAGAGAGTTCTGCTCGCCGATGAAATCTCCGCTGGAGCCGCCCTCGCGGACGGTCACCAGCACGCCTCGGCCCGGAGCGAAGGGGTCCGGGACGATGCCGCTGTAGTCCACCGGCACCGACACTTTGAGCTTGGGATCGCGAACCCTGAACAGCAGCTGTTCGCCATCGTGGCGCACAGACCCGTTGAGCACGGTGCCGGCCAGAATGTAGGACTCACCGGGGCGGGCGCGCTTGATCAGCTGCGATGCGGTGAGCTCGTCGCGCCCGGCGCTGAAGCTGGTGTAGATCAGCGCTGCCGCCAGCAGCAGCGCGGCGGAAAGGGCGACCGTGAGACGGATCGCGCGCTTGCGGCCAGGGTCCATGCGCCATCGATTGTCCCACAAGAACCGCCGCGGCCGTCTCGGTGGTGGCCCAGCCGACAGGCCCTGCGGGACCCTCCAGGGGTCGTTTCAGGCATCCGAGATTAGTGTTGGGTTAGCGCCAGGAAAATATGGCATCGCCGCGAAACCTTTAAGCGGTCTAGGCGTTCCTTTCTATAACAGTGCTCGCAAGAACAAAACTCGGCGCCAGCAGGATCAGGCGCCACCGCGAAGGGCGGCTGGGGCGTGCCGCAGGCGGCGATGAAGCCCGCGGCTCCCAGGAGCCGGCTCCGACGACATCGGTCACGACGGCAACGCGCCGGCGCGAGGCCGGACCCCCGCAGGACCAGGCGCTGTACGCCTGCCAGTGCGGGTTCGTGTTCGAGGCCCAGGTGTCGACCTCAGTCGGCTGTCCTCACTGCGGCGGCACCCAAGCCTGGTAGCGCCCACCCCAATCGGATAGCCGCTTTGACGGGCTTGGCCGCTCTCGACGGCCGCGGTTAGGCGCGCCGCGCCGCGCGACCTGCTTGAATCCCCTGCCGGGAGGCGCGCCGGAGGAGGTGGGCACGCCGTGAAGCGATGGTTATTGGGACTGATGGTTGCGTGCGCGACGCTCTTGAGCTTCGTCGCCACCGCGTCTGCGCACGCGTCCTCCTCTTCGTCTCTGAACACGGTGTCGTACCCGGGGATGCAGGTGCTCAACTACGCCGCCGGGCCCTACACGGTCACCCCGGGCGCCAACCTGATCCTGTTCGACGGCGCGCACGTGCCCAAGCCCAACGTGGATGGGTTCATGGTCCGGGTGGCGCCCAACCTCCACTACGCCAAGCCCAGCGGCCAGTGCTGTGGCGGGATCCCACGGGTCGACGTGATCCACCTGCACCACGGGGTGTGGCTGAGCACCGGTACGGCCGGAGAGGGCGAGGGCAACGCCTACGGCGGCCTGTATCCGTTCATGGCCTCGGGCGAGGAGAAGACGATCACCACCTTCCCGCACGGTTACGGCTACCCGGTCGGGGCCAAGGACACCTGGGTCCTCAACTACATGATCCACAACCTCACCGCCAAGGCGGCCAAGGTCTACATCACCTACCAAATCGACTTCGTACCACTCACCGACCCCGCGGCCAGCGGCATCACGCCGGTACACCCGATCTGGATGGACGTCGAGGCCCACCACATCTACCCGGTGTTCAACGTCAAGCGCTACAGCGGCAAGAACGGCAAGTTCACCTTCCCCGACATGGCCAAGAACCCGTACGGCGGCGGCCCGCCGCTGAACGAGTTCACCGTCGACCATCCCGGCACGCTGATCGGGACCGCCGGACACCTACATCCCGGCGGGCTATACGACGATCTCGACCTGATCAGACCGGGGGTCAAGCCCACCAAGGCCGCGATCCCGGGGACGGCTGGGCCCGACTCGGTGCGGTTGTTCCGCTCCTCGGCCCACTACTGGGATCCGCGCGGGCCGATCTCGTGGGACATGGCGATGGGCGCGACCCCACCTGACTGGCGTCCGCAGGTAAAGGCCGGTGACGTTCTGCGGATCAGCACCACCTACAACACGACCAAGGCCTCGTGGTATGAGTCGATGGGGATCATGGTCGTGTGGGAGGCCTACAACACGCAGGGCGGGACCGATCCGTTCACCCAGAAGCTCGACGAGCAGGGACACCTGACCCACGGCCACCTGGCCGAGGACAACAACCACGGCGGCGCCTACTCGCTCGGCGTCAACCCGAGCAAGTTCCCCGACTGCTTCCGCAACAAGGTGACGATCTCGCAGTTCTCGTTTGACCCCGGCGACTTCAACGCCACCGGCTCGGAGCGCTGCATCCCCACCATCAGAGAGGGCAAGTCGCTGACCTTCGTCAACGAGGACGCCAGCCCGCTGAGCCCGGGCAATCCGATCGCCCCCAGCAAGGCCTACATCGCGTCGGTGTTCCACAGCGTCACCGCGTGCCAGAACCCGTGCGGGCTGAACACCGGCATCTCCTACCCGCTGGCCAACGGCAAGGGCAACTACGACTCCGGCCAGCTCGGGCTGGGCACGCCGGCCACCGGCAAGCTCGAGCTGGAGCACGCCAACCGGCCTCAAACCGGGGCTGTACACGTTCTTCTGCCGGATCCACCCGTTCATGCGGGGCGAGTTCCGGATCGTCGGCTGACCACCGGCGCAGCGGCTAAGCCCGTCGCGACGCTGATCCCGCGGCCGCCCACCCGCGGTCGCGTGGGATGTTGACCATGAAATAGCGGGCGGGTCAACTTCCCAAGCGGCTGAGTTTTCGCAAGTTTCGGCTCCCGGCCACGTTCTTGGCCATGAATGGTCGATGCCGTAACCGAGAACCGTCAGCTGTCGCGCCGCCCGGGCCGTCTGGTGGCCCTCGTGCTCGCGCTCCTGGTGGTTTCGCTGAGCGCGGCGTCGAACGCATCCGCCGCCCGCACCGGGCGGATCTGGTTCGCGCGTGACCTTCTGCCGCTGGCCCACGCCAGCCGGCTCGGCGCCGCCAACCCGGCGCAGCGGATGCAGGTCGGCATCGGGCTCAAGGACCCGCACGCCGCCGCCGAGCAGGCGTTGATCGCCGCCCAGCAGAACCCGGCCAGCCCTCAGTACCACCACTTTCTGACCCCGGCGCAGTTTGAGTCGCGCTTCGCCGTCGCCAAGGCCACCTTCGCCAAGACGGTGGCGTGGCTGAAGGCGGGCGGGGCGCAGATCACCGACACCTCCGGCGCCCGCAACTTCATCGCCGTCAGCGCGACGGTCAAGCAGATCGACAAGCTGTTCGGAACCCGGATCGACAGCTACCGGGCCAAGCGCACCAGCTTCCTCGCCAACGCCAGCCCTCCCAGCGTGCCCGCCGGCCTGCACGTGTTGACCGTGATGGGCCTCAACACGCTGGTTCATCCGACGACGCCCTTGACCGGCGCCAGCAAGGGCGATCCGGCGCCGGGCTCGGCTGACCTTGGTCGCTCGACCGCCCCCAGTGCCCTGAAGGGCATTCCCGGCGAGAGCTCGCTGCTGCAGTCGATCACCACGACGGTGGGTGGGGGCGTGCTCGGCAAGACCTCGGTCCTGGACGGCACCGGCCTGCCCGGAGCCGTGACCGGCGCCGCCTCGGGCGTCGCCGCTGCCGCGCCGGAGATTCCCGCCGAGCTCACCCCCCAGGACATGTGGTCGATCTACGACATGCCGGCCAGCAACGTCGGTCAGGGGCAGTCAGTGGCGGTCATGGGCTCGGGCAACTCGAGCGTCACGGTCAAGGACCTGGCCATCTTCGAGTCCGAGCACAAGCTGCGCAAGGTCCCGGTCAAGGTGACCGACATCCCCGCCGACGGCGACTTCTCCGATGACTCGGGCAACGTCGAGTGGGAGCTCGACACCCAGTCCTCGACCGGTGTTGCCCCCGGCGTCGCGCAGGTGCACCTGTACTTCGCCGAGCACCTGATCGACCCCGACGTCGAGTCGGACTTCGTGACCTGGGTCGACGACCCCAGCGGGCCCAAGCAGGCCAACGCCTCCTTCGGCGAGTGCGAGACCTCGCCCGCCAACGCCACGCTGGAGAGCACGATCCCGGCCCAGTTCAACAACAACCAGGACCAGAACGCGTTGTATGGCACCGGCGCTCCCGATGCGCTGGAGCCGGTGGCCGAGCAGACGCTTCGTCAGGCGGTGCTGGAAGGCAGGACGCTGTTCGCCGCCACCGGCGACACCGGCTCCTCGTGCCCGGTGCTGGTCCTGGGGCCCGAGCTCGGCGCCGGCAACGGCGTGCTGAACCAGGGCGTTCCGATCGTCAACTACCCGGCCGCGAGCCCGTACGTGGTAGCGGTCGGGGGGACCGTGCTCTACCCCGATGGCTCCAACCCGCCGCAGCGCGGGCTCGAGTACCCATGGCCCTACAGCGGCGGCGGCCAGAGCTATTTCATCCCCGAGCCCTCGTTCCAGAAGGGCGTGGCCAACGTCAACCGGCCGTGCCTGTCGAGCGTCAGCGGCACGCCCAACACCAGTCTCGGGACCTGCCGTGGCATCCCCGACGTGGCCGATGAGTCGGGCGACGTCGCCACCAGCGGCTACGACATCTACTCCGACGAGCTCGGCGGCGCGTCCGAAGAGGGCGGCACCAGCCTGTCCTCGCCCCTGATGGTGGGGATGTGGACGCGCATCCAGGCGGCGTCACAGGGCGGGACCGGATTCGCCGACAACTCCATCTACGCGGTGGCGAAGAACGCTGCCGACTACAGCAAGGACTTCAACGACTACGCGGTCGGTACCAACGGGGCCTACCAGGCAGGCTCCGGCTGGGACTACGTGAGCGGCTGGGGCACCCCGGTGCTGACGCCACTGATGAAGGACATCGACCACGGCAACACGGCTCCGATCCAGGGCCCGTAGGGAGGCACGCGGCGGCGCGCCAGGGGCGCCGCCGCGGTGACCGACAGGGGGTAACGTGCCCGGGCGCTTCGCGGGAGAGGCGTCCGGGCACCGCCCCTATCTGTTGTCCGGGGATGGATTTCCTCGGTCCGCCGTTTGTCCTGACTTCGACCGCCGGCTAACCATCCGCGCAGCGGCTGCCGATCCCCACCGGGATATGGTCGATCGCCGCTTCACGGCCGTCGCTCCCGCGTCGACGGTTACGGCCGGCCGGTCGCGACTGCGCCCGGGAGACAACCGCCGCATCTGGGCCATCTATGCGGCCATGACCGTGGTCCTGCTGGCGTACGTGGTGGCGGTGGCGGTGAGGCCGCCGCAGGAGCAGTGGACCGCGGTCGACGGCTGGGGGGTGGCCGGGTTCGAGCTGTTGGCCGCCCTCCTGTGCGTGGCGGCCGGTCTGCGCGGTCGCTCCCGGTCGGCGGTGCCGATCGTTCTCGGCGTGGCGCTGGCCTGCTGGGGCGTCGGCGACTTCGTATTCACGATCGAGTCCCTCGGTGGTGCCACACCCCCTTCTCCCTCCATCGCCGATCCGTTCTACCTGGCCTTCTTTCCGCTGTGTTACATCGCGCTGACGCTGTTCGTCCGCGACGAGGCCCGGCAGCTGAGCACCGCCAACTGGCTCGACGGCGCCGTGGCCGGCCTCGGCGCCGCCGCCGTCTGCGCCGCATTCGCGTTTCAGACGATCGCCAGCTCGACCGGTGACTCGGACCTGGGGGCCGCGGTCAACCTCGCCTACCCGGTGGGCGATGTGTTGCTCCTGCTGCTGCTCGCCGCCGCCGCGACCGTGATGCCCTTCCGGACACGGGGACCGTGGCTGCTGCTGGGCATCGGGATCGCCGTCAACGTGTTCGGCGACACCGCCAACCTGTTTCAGTCCGGATTCGGCGCCACCCAGTTCGGCATCGTGGTCAACGCCGTGGCCTGGCCGGTCTCAACCCTGCTGATGTCGATGGCCATGTGGCTGCGGGCGAGCCGTGCCGACGTGCTGCGGCCCCGGCGACAACAGGGATTCCTGCTCCCCGGCATCGCCGCCGCTGCCGGCCTCGGCGTCCTGTTCACACAGACCATTCACCCGCTCAACCGAATCGCCACCGCGCTGGCCACCGCCACCCTGGTGCTGGTGGTGCTGCGAACCTGGCTGTCGGTACGCCAGCTGCGGGCCCAGCATCGGCAACGCCAGCAGCAGTCACTGACCGACCACCTCACCGGCTTGGCCAACCGCCGGCGAATGTTCGACACCCTTGACACCGTGTTCGCGGCCGTGGCCGAAGATCAGCCCCCGGTCGCCTTCCTGTTCATCGACCTCAACGGCTTCAAGCAGGTCAACGACGCCTTCGGCCACCCGGTCGGCGACAAGGTGCTGGAGCAGATCGGAATCCGCCTCGCCGGGGCCCTGCAGGGAGCAGGCCTCCTGGCCCGCGTGGGCGGCGATGAGTTCGCCGCACTGCTGATCGGCGCCGACGCCGATCGCGCCAGTGAGCTCGCACAGCGCCTGGGCACGTGCCTCGACGAACCATTGCACCTGGAGGCGGCCACGGTACGGGTCGGAGCCAGCATCGGCGTGGCCCACACGCCGCGCGACGCATCGGACAGCGCCACCCTCATGTGGTGCGCGGACGTGGCCATGTATCGGGCCAAGCTGCAGGGCGCCCGCTTCGCCGTCTACGAGCCCACCTTCGGCGGCGACGGGAACCGCCTGCAGTTGGCCGACGACCTGAGCGACGCCATCGCCTCGGACTCGCTGGTGCTGCACTACCAGCCCCAGCTCGACCTCGGGCGGGATCAGGTGGGGACGGTCGAGGCGCTGGTGCGCTGGCGACATCCTGACCTCGGCCTGATCCCGCCGCTGACCTTCCTGCCGCTCGCCGAGGAAGCCGGGCTGATGGCCAGGGTGACCGGGTGGGTCCTGCGCAGCGCGCTGACCGAGTGCTCGGCGTGGCGGCGGCGAGGGCTCCAGCTGCGGGTGGCGGTCAACGTGTCAACCGGTGATCTGCTTGACCCGGCCTTCCCTGACCTGGTGTCGAGCATGCTGTGCGCCCACGGCGTGCCGGCCACGTCGCTGCTTTTAGAGATCACCGAGACCGGCATCATCGAGGAATTCGACCGCGCCGGCGCCGCCGTCAGCCGGCTGCGTGAGCTCGGCGTCGGCGTGTCGATCGACGACTTCGGCGCCGGGTTCACCTCGCTGGCCTATCTCACCCGACTGGAGGTCTGCGAGCTGAAGCTCGATCGCAGCTTCATCGCCCCGCTGGCCGGCGGAGCCCGGACGCGCACCGCCGAGCTGGTCGGCGCCACCATCGACCTGGGCCACGCCCTGGGTCTGCGGGTGGTGGCCGAGGGTGTCGAGGACGCGGCGGCGCTGGCCCTCCTGGTCGAGCTCGGCTGCGACGTCGCCCAGGGCTATGCCATCGGCCGGCCCGTTGCCGCCGCCGAGCTCGCCTTCGACGGCGCGCCTCCGGCCACCCAGGCCGCCGCCTGACCGCTCACCCGGTCAGCGGGCCGTCAGTGAGCGCCGGCGGGTACCAGGCACGCAAAGACAGCAGGGAAGGGGGCGGTCCGGGGGCCCTCGGGCCGCCGGACCCAGCCGGCAGCACAAACCCCTCAAATCTGGCGGGAAACAGCTGCCAGCCGGCGGTACGCCCGTCACGCGCGACCGGTCGGCCGCGGCCAGCCCAGCCGGCAGCACAAACCCGTCAAATCTGGCGGAAACAGCTGCCAGCCGGCGGTACGCCCATCACGCGCGACCGGCCGGCCGCGGCCAGCCCAGCCGGCAGCACAAACCCCTCAAATCTGACGGGAAACAGCTCCAGCCGGCCGGTCGCCCGGTCTGCACGGGTCTGTCACGTCAGGCAGGGTGCCGACGCGAACCCGCCCGGCTTCCGCATGCCATCGAACGGGGAGATCCTCCTACAGCAGGCTGCCGCCCGGCGGCAGCACCCACAGCCGGCCGGCCAGCCCGTCAATTGCCTGTGCGTCGAGATCGCGGACCGTCTCGGCGCCGGCCGCCGACATCGTCCGCGCCAGCTCGGCCCAGGCCCGCGCCACCCCGCCCACGCGCGTCGTGCCCCATCCGGTCGCCGCCTGCAGCTCTTCGGCGCGGGCGCGGACGTCGGCCTGCGTGAACTCGCCGAACGCCTTGTAGCCGCCGTCGGCGTAGACCGGCTGATCGAGCGCGGAGGCTCGTCATCTAAAAGCCCCACTTCGGCATCGACGACAGGCCACCGTTGCGGATCGCCCGCTCGGTGTCGGCGCTGCGGCGGGTGGTCGGGTACGGCGGGCGCTTCCAGGGGTTGGGCGCGATCGTGCCGTAGTGCTCGCGCAGGTAGGCGGTGAGGTCGCCGCGATGCTCAGCGCAGGCGTAGCGCCGCGGTCCCGAGCGGCCCGCCGCCGAGCCACACCAGCCACCGGCCCGGCGGCACCTCCAGGTACTCGCCGAAGGCCAGCTCGCGCAGCTGGCGCTCCAGCGACGAGCTGGGTCAGGGGGTCGGGCGCCAGCTGGCAGAAGTCGCAGCGGAAGATCACGCGGGTCGGCATCGGCAGCTCACTGCCGGCAACCGGCGCCGCCGAGGCCCCGTGGCCGATAGCCCGCTGGCCGAGCCGCGCCACCGGGTCGCCGCCAGCTCGGGCTCGACGGTCGAAGTCGCGCCGCATCGCCCGCCGCCGCAACCGGCCGAGGATCGGCCCGTAGGTGAACTGGCGCCCGCGCGACGCCGCCGACCCAGCGGGCTGGGCTCCATGAACGGCATGAACCGGTCCGGGAAGCCGGGCATCGTGCAGCCGATGCAGATCCCGCCGACGTTGGGACACCCGCCGACCCCCGCCGACCATCCCCGGATCGGGACGTTGCACTTGACCACCGGGCCCTTGCAGCCGAGCTTGACCAGGCAGCCGCGGCTGTCGGCCGGCGAGAGCGCGAACTCGCCCTGCTCGGCGAAACCGGCGCGGCCGCAGCCCTGCTGCACGGTCCGGTCAAACAGCCATGCCGGCCGGCCCTGCTCGTCGAGCTCGATCATCGGCTCGACGCCGACCAGATGCAGCGCCAGGTGGAGCAGCGTCTCGGTGATGTTGTCGGGCTGGACCGGGCAACCGGGGAGGTTGACGATCGGGATGCCGCGGCGCGAGACCCAGCCCGCGCCCAGATAGTCGCCGCAGTCCCATCGCCCCGGTCGGGTTGCCGCGCATCGCCGGCACGCCGCCGTAGGCGGCGCAGGTTCCCAGCGCCAGCACAGCGGCCGCCTGCGGAGCCAGGCGATCGATCCAGGTGCAGGTCGGGATCGGCTCCCCGGTGTCCGGGTCCACGCCGAGCGCGGCCCAGCAGCCCTCACCGGCCAGGCGCTCGTTGGGCACCGAGCCCTCGAGCACGAGCACGAACGGATTCAGCGCCCCGGCCGCGGCGTCGCGGAAGGCCCGCATGAAGTCCTCGCCGGTCTCGTAGGCCAGCAGCTGGTTGTAGATGGCCAGCCGCGGCATCCCCGGCAGCACGCCGTGCAGCAGGTCCTCGAGACTGGGGCTGGTCGCGCTGGTGATGGCCACCGACTCGCCGTCGCAGCCCAGCCCCGAGGTCAGCCAGACCACGTGCACCAGTTGCCCCTCCGAGCGCGCGTACCCAGGTCCGAACTCGATCCCCGGCATCAGCTCGTCCGCCCCCGGCCCCGCCGGCGGCGTCGAGCAACTGCTCCACTCGGCCCGCCGACGGATCGATCATCGAGCCCAGGTGGTCCTGGATGTTGCCGTGCAGATGCCATTCGTCGCCATGACCGGTGACCAAGCCCGCGCGGGCCAGACGCGAAAGCGCGTGCGACACCGACGGTCGCTCGGCGCCGATCAGGCGGCCCAGCAACTGATGGGTGAGCGGCAGCGGCAGGCGGATGCCGCCGGGCTCCACCCGGCCCCAGCGGGCCGCCAGGTGCCACAGCAGCAGCGCCAGGCGCACGTCCAGCCGGGGCTGGCAGGCGATCGCTCGCTGCATGTTGAGGTTGCGGGTGCGGCGCTCGGTGCGGAGCAGCAGCGCCTGCACGATCTGCGGCCACGGCCGCACCCGCTCAGCGAACGACGCGTCAAGCACCGCGAAGCGCATCGGCAGCAGCGCCCGCCAGCTCACCGCGCACGCCAGCAGGTCCTCGTCGGCCTGATCGCAGGACTCGAGCAGGTCGCCGGGCCCCAGCAGCTCTGCGGCCACGCGATCCCCGACCCGGACGTTGAACGCCAGCACTCCGTCAAGGACCAGCACCCCGGGACCGGGCCGGGCCGCCGCCAGCCGATCGCCCAGCACCATCTCCCCGGCTCTGAGTCGAAGGTCAGCGCCGTGGCCGCCGGGCGTGCCGCCATCCGCATGCGCAGGTCGAGCGCCTCGGCCAGGTCGAGGTCGAGGTCGAGCAGGTACTGGTAGGAGCCCGCCCGCTTCGGCGCCGCCGGGCGGATCGCCCAGCGAGGATGGACGCCGCCCTCCTGGTGAGATCTCAGTTCTGCTCCCCGGAGCGCGCTCTCGCTGCCACGACAAATCCTTCCCTCGTGCCCAAAAGGCTGCCGTCCGAGAGGTCAGTCTACGCCCTACCGAACCTTCTTCGAAGTTGCGACACCTGGTGTAACGCAAATTACCGTCACCAGGATTACAGGGTTCATTTCCGACACGGGTGACAGTGATATACCGGGCCCAGCAGGAAGCCTGCAGCACGACGGTCTGCGAGCACGACGAGAGAGGAGCCTTCGGCCCCGGATGTGCCTAGCCATCCCTGGACAGGTGATCGAGATGGTCGACGCGACCAATCAGATCGCCAAGGTCGATGTCGTCGGCGTACGGCGCAACATCAACGTCAGCCTGCTGGCCAACGACGGTGACCACGCCCAACCCGGGGACTGGGTCCTGATCCACGTCGGCTTCGCCCTCTCCAAGGTGGACGAGGAGGAGGCCCAGGCCACGCTTTCGCTCCTGCAGCGAATGGGGGCGGAGTACGAGCAGGAGCTCGAGGAGCTGAAGGCGAGCGTGATCGAGTGATCGCCGATGCTGAAGGCGCCGAGTGCCGCGTCACCGACCGCCACTGCATCACCTGCAGCGACGAGGGCACGCCGATGCGAGTGATGAGCGCCGAGGGCGACCAGGCGCTGTGCCTGGATGACGGCGGCCGGATGCACGAGGTGGCCATCGACCTGATCGGTGCGGTCAGCGCCGGCGACGAGGTCCTGGTCCATGCCGGAGTCGCGATCCGCCACCTGAGGATCGGCCGATGAAGTTCGTCGACGAGTTCCGCGATGCCGAGCTCGGGCGCGCCCTGTCGACGCAGATCCTCGGCGAGGTCGACCCCGACCGTCACTACAAGGTGATGGAGGTGTGTGGCGGCCACACGCACTCGATCTACAAGTACGGCATCGACGATCTGCTGCCGCCCAACGTCGAGCTCGTCCACGGGCCCGGCTGCCCGGTGTGCGTGATCCCGATGGGCCGGGTCGATGACGGCATCGCCGTCGCCCACAACGAAGGCGTGATCTTCACCTGCTTCGGCGACATGCTGCGGGTGCCGGGCTCCGAGTACACGCTGCTGGACGCCAAGGCCCAGGGCGCCGACGTGCGGATGGTTTACTCGCCGCTCGACGCGCTGCGGATCGCGCGCGAGAACCCCGACCGCGAGGTCGTGTTCTTCGCCATCGGGTTCGAGACCACGGCCCCGTCGACGGCGCTGACGCTCAAGCGGGCCAAGGCCGAGGGGATGAAGAACTTCTCCTGCGTCTGCAACCACGTCACGATCGTGCCGCCCCTGCGGGCGCTGCTGGAGTCTCCCGACCTGCGCCTCGACGGCTTCATCGGGCCCGGCCACGTGTGCACCGTCGTCGGCGCCCGCCCGTTTCAGTTCATCCCCGCCGACTACGGGCGCCCCGTGGTCATATCGGGCTTTGAGCCGCTGGACATCCTGCAGTCGATCCTGATGATCATCCGCCAGCTGCGCGCCGGGCGCTGCGAGGTCGAGAACCAGTACACCCGCGTGGTCCCCCAAGAGGGGAACCTGCGCGCGCTCGAGGTGATGGCCGAGGTGTTCGAGCTGCGGCCGCACTTCGAGTGGCGGGGGCTGGGATTCATCTCCCAGAGCGCTCTGAAGCTGTCCGAGGCCTACCGGGAGTTCGACGCCGAGCAGCGCTTCGAGGTCCCGGGCGTCAGGGTGGCCGACCCCAAGGCGTGCCAGTGCGGCGAGGTGCTCAAGGGCGTGATCAAGCCGTGGGAGTGCAAGGTGTTCGGGACCGCCTGTACGCCCGAGCACGCGATCGGCACCTGCATGGTCTCCCCCGAAGGTGCCTGCGCGGCGTACTACAACTTTGGCCGATATGCCCGCGAGCGCGAAGCTGTATGACGGCCTTTCGTCGGCATATCGCCGGTATTGCCCGCGAACGCGAGGCCGTGTGAGCGCCGAGAGGGTGGTCACCGGACGCGAGCAGCGGGTGCTTGAGATCATCGAGACCGCCCGCGCCAAGCGCCCTCGGTTCCGCGACGAGAAGATCACGCTGGCCCACGGTGCCGGGGGCAAGGCGACGCAGACCCTGATCGAAGGGCTGCTGGTGCCGGCCTTCGCTCCCGATCAAGCCGGCGCGCTCCGGGCCCTGGGGGACGCGGGTGCCATCAACGTCGAAGGCACCCGGCTGGCCATGACCTCGGACAGCTTCGTGGTCAAGCCGCTGCGCTTCCCGGGCGGGTCGATCGGCGAGCTCGCCGTCAACGGCACCGTCAACGATCTGGCGATGGCCGGCGCCCGCCCGCTGGCGCTGACGGTGTCGCTGATCCTCGAGGAGGGACTCGACGCGTACGTACTCCGCGCCGAGGTCGAGGCGATCGCCGCCGCCGCGCGCCAGGCCGGAGTCGAGATCGTCGGGGGCGACACCAAGGTGGTGGAGCGCGGGGCCGCCGACGGCATGTACATCACCACCACCGGCGTGGGCGCCGTGGACCCGCCGGGCGCAGCTGGCCACCGACGGCATCCGTCCCGGTGACCAGGTGATCGTCTCGGGTCCGATCGGCGAGCACGGCACCGCGATCATGCTGGCCCGCGACCAGTTCGACCTCGACGCCGAGCTCGAGTCCGACACTCGCTCGCTGTGGCCGGCCGCCGACGCGCTGCTCGCAAGCGGCCGGGTCCGACCTTCACTGCATGCGCGACGCCACTCGCGGCGGGGTGGCCTCGGTGCTGAACGAGCTGGCGCGGGCGTCCGGGGTGGCGGTGGCGGTGCGCGAGGCCGACGTGCCGGTCTCGCCGATCGTGGCCGCGGCCGCGGAGCTGTTGGGGATCGACCCGATGTACGTGGCCAACGAAGGACGGCTGGTGGCGTTCGTGGCGCCGGACGCGGCCCAGACCGCACTGCAGGGACTGCGGCAGGTGCCCGGGTGTGAGCAGGCGGCGGCGATCGGCGAGGTCCGAGACGAGCCGCCCGGGATGGTGCTGGTGCAGACGGCGTTTGGCGGCAGACGGGTGATGGATCAGCTGGTCGGAGATCCGCTCCCGCGAATTTGTTGACAACAGGTAAGGCTCTCGAGGAGAGGACTCACATGGCGACGGCAACCGAGTTCGTACCGAATCAGGCGGCGACCGAGGCGGTTACCGCACATGTCCTCTGGATGACGATCGGTCTCTCCTGCGAGGGCGATTCGGTGGCCATGACCTCGGCCACCAACCCCAGCCTCGAGGACATCATCCAGGGCGTCATCCCCGGGATGCCTCGCGTTGTGATCCACAACCAGGTCGATCGCCTTCGAGACCGGCGACGAGTACATCCAGGCCTGGTACGACGCCGAGCAGGGCAAGCTCGACCCGTTCGTGCTGGTGGTCGAGGGCTCGCTCGGCAACGAGCAGATCAACGGCGAGGGTCACTGGACCGGCTTCGGCGTGAACCCGGCCAACGGCCAGCCGATCACGCTGAATGAGTGGGTCGACCGCCTCGCCCCCAAGGCGGCGGCGGTGGTGGCGGTCGGGACCTGCGCCACCTACGGCGGGATCCCGGCGATGAAGAACAACCCCACCGGGGCGATGGGCCTGCCCGACTACCTGGGCTGGAAGTGGCGCTCGAAGGCCAACCTGCCGGTGGTCTGCATCCCCGGCTGCCCGGCCCAGCCCGACAACATGACCGAGACGCTGATGTACCTGGTCTTCCACCTCGCCGGGATGGCGCCGGCGCCGGAGCTCGACGAGCAGCTACGGCCCAAGTGGCTGTTCGGACGCACCGTGCGCGAGGGTTGCAACCGTGCCGGATTCGTCGAGGAGGGCCAGTTCGCCACCGAGTACGGCTCCGACCATCGCTGCCTGGTCAAGCTCGGCTGCAAGGGACCGGTGGTCAAGTGCAACGTGCCCGTCCGCGGCTGGGTCAACGGGATCGGAGGATGCCCCAACGTGGGCGGCATCTGCATGGCCTGCACCATGCCCGGCTTCCCCGACAAGTACATGCCGTTCATGGACCCGGATGTCTGGGGCGCGCGCGCGGCCGATCTGGAGCGGTTCAGCTACGGCCCGATCCTCAAGTACTTCCGCCAGCGAAACATCAAGAACAAGTACGACGTCGAGCCGGAGTGGCGGCGTCCAGGACCGGTGCTGACGAGCGGCTACCAGAAGCGCTGGTAGCCGCCGGCACCCACCGACCGCCACGACTCAAAGGAGCCTGAACCGAAAATGGCCACCACCACCGACAAGAAGGTCATCGTCAAGGAGATGTCCTGGGATCCGATCACCAGGATCGTCGGCAGCCTGGGGATCCACACCGAGATCGACTTCTCCAATCAGCAAGGTCAACAAGTGCTACAGCACGTCGATGATCTTCCGCGGCTTCGACATCTTCATGAAGGGGATCGACCCGCGCGACGCGCACTTCATCACCAGCCGCATCTGCGGCATCTGCGGCGACAACCACTGCACGTGCTCGTGCCTGAACCAGAACATGGCCTACTCGGTCAAGCCGCCCCCGCTCGGAGATCTCGCCTTCAACCTGGCCGAGTCCGCCGACTACATGTTCGACCACGCGATCTTCAACGATTGCATGGCCAACGTGGACTTCTGCGAGCAGATGGTCAAGGACACCAATCCGAGCCTGCTGGCCAAGGCCGAGAACACCTCGTCGCCGCATCAGGACATCCACGGCTACAAGACGATCGCCGACATCATGCGGGCGCTGAACCCGTTCACCGGCAGCTTCTACCTGGAGACGCTGCAGGTGGCCCGGTACACCCGTGAGATGTACTGCCTGTTCGGAGGCCGGCACACCCACCCGTCGACGATCATGCCCGGCGGCTGCTCGGCCGACATCACCCATCAGACGCTGACCGACTACTACGTGCGGTTGATGCGCTACATGGACTACGTCAAGCGGACCGTGCCGATGCACGACGACCTCTACGACTTCTTCCTGACCGAGCTGCCGGGATACGACATGGTCGGCTACCGCGACACCAACCTGGTCAACTGGGGCTGTTTCGACGACCCCGACTACGTCGACTACGACTACCGGACGATGACCGAGTGGGGCCGCAAGCGCTACATCACCCCGGGGGTGGCCATCAACGGCGAGCTGGTCTCAACCGACCTGGTGGAGATCAACCTGATGATCCGGATCCTGCTCGGCAGCTCGTACTTCGACAGCTGGGAGAACGAGCCCACGTTCGTGACCCACGACCCGCTCGGCAACCCGGTCGACAAGAACCACCCGTGGAACAAGCAGACCCTGCCCAAGCCGCAGAAGCGCGATTGGGCCGACAAGTACAGCTGGGTGGTGTCGCCGCGGATCTACGACAAGCGCACCGACACCCATGTGTGCTGTGACACCGGCGGCGGGCCGTTCGCGCGGCAGTGGTGCACGGCCAAGGCCGGGATCGTCGACTTCGGCTACCTCAAGGCGACCGGCAACTCGATTCAGATGGTGCTGCCCAAGTCGGCCTCGCTGCCCGAGATGGAGCTCGAGTGGAAGGTCCCGGAGAAGTCAAACGCGGTCGAGCGCGATCGGGCTCGCTCCTACCACCAGGCCTACTCGGCGCTGGTCGGGCTGCACTGCCTCGAGCGCGCGCTCAAGGAGGTCAGGGCCGGCCGGACCAAGAGTTGGAAGGAATTCAAGGTCCCCGAGGAGGCGGTCAGCTGTGGCTTCCACGAGGCGGCCCGCGGCGTGCTCTCGCATCACATGGTGATTCGTGAGGGCAAGATCGCCAACTACCAGCCCTACCCGCCGACGCCGTGGAACGCCAGCCCGCGCGACACCTTCGGAACCCCGGGCCCCTACGAGGACGCGGTGCAGAACACCCCGATCTTCGAGGAGAACGGCCCGGAGAACTTCAAGGGCGTCGACATCATGCGGGCGGTGCGCAGCTTCGACCCGTGCCTGCCGTGCGGCGTGCACATGTACACGGGCGCCGGCAAGGTCCGCAAGGTGGTTCACACCCCCACCGGCCTCAGCTAGCGGTCGGACGGCTAAGGAGAGCCGATGGCAAGCGAGATCGAACCTGGCGAGCTGCTCGAACGGGTTCAGCGCCTGAGCACGGAGGTCGACGAGCTTTCCGACGACCGGGCCCGGGCGCTGTCGCAGGAGCTGGTCGCGGCCGTGATGGCGATGTACGGAGACGGCCTGGCCCGGATCATGGCGGTGATCGCGGACTCGCGTGAGGCGGGGGCGACGATCACCGACGAGCTGTGCCAGGACGGCGCGGTGGCGAGCCTGCTGTTGATCCACGACCTGTACCCGGTGTCGCTGCAAGATCGCGTGATCGAGGCGCTGGACACGGTCCGTCCCTACATGGAGTCCCACGGCGGCAACGTCGAACTGGTCTCGCTCGAGGACGGGGTGGCGGCGCTGGCGCTGCAGGGCAGCTGCAACGGCTGTGCGGCGTCGCGGGCCACGCTGGAGCTGGCCATCAAGCAGGCGTTGGACGAGCACGCCCCTGATCTGGCCGGGCTGGAGGTCACGGGGGTGAGCGAGCCGGCACCGGCGCTGGGGCTCGGACCCGAGCTGCCGATGGCGGCCGCGGAGGCGCCGGCGCCCAACGGCTTCGAGTTGCCGCTCGTGCACGCGGGTTCCGAGCCGCTAGTGCACCCGGGTCCTGATGTACCCGCCGCCGAGGAGCGTCCGCCGCGGTGGGTCCCGGTCGCCGAGTCAGCGCGGCCCGGGACCGGCGGACTGCGCGTAGTGACCGTCGACGGGGTGTCGCTGCTGCTGGCCGACGTGGACGGCTCGCTGCTCGCCTACGCTGACGAATGCGCCTCGTGCGGGGAGCCACTGGCCGCTCGGGCGGCACCGCTGGAGGGGGGCATGTTGCGCTGCCCCGCCTGTGAGGTGGAGTTCGATCTACCTCGCGCCGGCCGCGCCGCCGGGGGCGAGCCGCTGCAGCTCAGACCGGTGCCGCTGCTGGAGGCGGGCGGGCTCCGGGTGGCGGTTTGAGCGACCTGGAGGCGATGGTGGCAGCCCGCCGGCGTGCCGACACCGTGGCGCGAATGCGAAGCCTGGCCCGGGGCAGCGGCCCGGGCGCCGCGGCGCGCGATCGGACGCCGGCAGGCGAGGGGACGACCGACTGGTCGGCCCAGGAGCGCTGCGACATCTGCCACACCACCATCCCCGATGACCACCGCCACATGCTGCACCTGGTCGATCGCCGAATCGTCTGCACCTGCGAGGCGTGCTGGGCCCTTTACTCGGGCAACGCCGAGTACCGCCCCACGGGCATGCGGACCATCTGGCTCGACGAGTTCGAGTGCGACGACCCCACCTGGGCCGCGTTCCAGATCCCGATCGGGCTGGCTTTCTTCATGCGCAGCACCGTCACCGGCGGCGTGGTGGCCTTCTACCCAAGTCCGGCGGGCGCGACCGAGTCCGAGCTGACCCTCGAGGCCTGGGAGGCGCTGGTGGCGGCCAACCCGGCGCTCGAGCAGCTCGAGACCGATGCCGAGGCGCTTGTCGTCAACCGGATGTCGGATCCGGCGCAGTACGCGATCGTCCCGATCGACCAGTGCTACGCGCTCGTGGGGCTGATCAAGTCCCGCTGGGAGGGGATTTCCGGGGGCAGCGCGATCGAGACGGCGGTGCCGGAGTTCTTCGCCGCCCTGCGCGCGACGGCCAAGCCGGCGTCGGAGCTGCGGCGGTGAGCGCGGCGGCCGAGGCCGAGGGCCTGCGCCCGCTGGCACCCGACCCGGACTTCGCCGTCACCGGCGCCGCCCACCTGGCCTTTGCCGCCACCCCGACGATGCTGTTCGCCGCCACCGCCACCGAACCCAGCGGCTGTGAGATCCAGTCGATCGCTCTGACCGCCCAGGTGATGATCGATCCCGCGCGCCGCGGCTATGACCCCGAGACCCGCGAACGCCTGGCCGAACTGTTCGGCCCTGCCGCCAGCTGGGCGCCCTCGACCTCGGGGCTGTCATGGGCGCGAGTGTCGGCCACCGTCCCCGCCTTCGCCGGATCGACCACGTTCGCGCTGGAGGTCCCCTGCACCTATGACCTCGAGGTGGCGGCCGCCAAGTACTTCTACGCCGTCCACGACGGCCAGGTTCCACTCAGCTTCCACTTCAACGGCAACGTCTTCTACCGCTCACCGGGCGGCCAGCTGATGGTGGTGCCGGTGTCCTGGAGCCGCACGGCTCAGTTCAAGATGCCGGTGTCGGTGTGGCGCGCGATGATCGAGGAGCACTACCCGGGCGGGGGCTGGATTCGCCTGCATGAGAGCACGCTGGCCGCACTCAACCAGCGGCGGGGCGCGCACGGTCTGCCCAGCTTCGACGCCTGCGTCAGCGAACTGCTCGAGGCCGTGCCGGAGGCCGATCGCGATGCGTGAGCAGCTCGAGGAGCTCGTCGGGTCGCTGCTGTACGAGGGGTACGCGCTCTACCCCTACACCCCGGACGCGACCAAGAACGCCACCCCCACCCCATTCGGCATCGTCTACCCGCCGGCCTACGCCGACGAGTGCTCGGGGGCGTTTGACCACGCCCGGCTCGAGTGCGTGGCCCACGCGGAACCCGGCGCGCACGCTGACGGCGACGCTGCGCTTCCTGGTCGCCTCCGGCGAGGGCCACGAGGCGCACGAGCAGCGCGTCGAGCTCGGCCCGGCACCGGTTGGCGAGCGGGTCAGCGCCGAGTTCCGCGGCGGTCGGTTCACGCTGCGCTCTGAACCGCTCGAGGACGGTGGCACCCTGGTGCGCTCGTGCGTGCACAACACGGCCGACGTCGAGGCCGGGCTCGATCGCCGCCAGGCCCTGACCGCGTCGATCATCTCAACGCACGTCGTGGTAGAGATCGAGGGTGGAAGGTTCGTCTCGCCGCTGGACGCGGGTCGCCAGAGCGTCAACATCTGGCCGGTGCTGGCCACCCCGCACGACGACGCCGTGCTGGGGGCGGCCATCGTCCTGCCCGACCATCCCCAGATTTCGGCATTCAGCCACGGCAACCTGTTCGACAACACCGAGATCGAGGAGGCGCTGGTCCTGCACGTGCACTCGCTGACCGACGAGGAGCGGACGGCCGCCGCGGGACGGGACCGGACCGTCGGCGACATGCTGGAGCGGGCGCTGGCCCTTGGTCCGGAGGAGATCATGGCGCTGCACGGAGGCCTCAGTCCAGTGGCGGCCCCGCCGGAGCCCGAGCGCGACGAGGACATCCGCGGTGAGCAGACCGCCACCGTGGACGGCATCACCTTCAGCCGCGGCGACACCCTGGTGCTGCGCCCCGGGATCGACCGTGATCCCTACGACCGGATGCTCGACGGCCGGCGGGCGACGATCGAGCGCATCTACGTCGACTACGACGACCGGGTGCACCTGGGCGTAACCGTCGACGACGATCCCGGCCAGCAGTTGATGCGTGAGACCGGCAGGTACCTGTTCTTCTTTGCCAACGAGGTGGAGTCCGCATGACCGAGATGACTGATACGGCAACTCGTACCCGGCAGATCCTCGTGGCCGGGATCGGCAACGCGTGGCTGCGCGACGACGGCTTTGGCGGCGAGGTGGCCAAGGTGCTGACCGATCGCGACCTGCCGCCGGGCGTGCACGTGATGGACTTCGGCACCGGCGGCCTGGATCTCGCCTACGAGGTGATGCGCGGCTACGACGCACTGATCCTGATCGACGTCAGCCGCCAGGGCGGTCCCGCCGGAACGCTGTACGTGATGGAGGCCGAGGCCGGCGACGTCGACGGCCAGATCGAGGACGGGCAGATGCTCGACCCCCACGGCATGGATCCCCAGACCGTGCTGCGCTTCGTCAAGTACGTGGGTGGCTGGCCCGGGCGGGTGTTCGTCGTCGCCTGTGAGCCCGAGGTGGTCGAGGACGTCGGCTTCGGGCTGTCGGAGTCGGTCAGCCGCGTCCTGTCGCAAGCCGCCGACGTGGTGCTGGAGACGGTCGCCGAGCTGCAGGCCCCGGCCGCCGAACCCTCGGCCCCCGGCGGCGGCGATGCATGAGCTGTCGGTCGCCACGGCGGTGCTGAACACGGCGCTCAAGCACGCCGATGGTCGCAAGGTGAGCGTGGTCAGCCTCCGCGTCGGCCGCATGCGACAGGTGATCCCGGTGTCGCTCGAGTTCTACTGGGACATCGTGGCGCGCGACACCGCCTGCGAGGCCTCGGCGTTGAAACTCGAGGAGATCGAGACCGAGCTGCGCTGCCGCGACTGCGATCGCCGATGGTCGCCGCAGATCCCGGCCTTTCGCTGCCCCGACTGCGCCTCGGCCGATGTCGAGGTGCTGGCCGGCGAGGAGCTCGAAGTTGACTACATCGAAGTCGAGGAACAGGAGGCCGCATGCACCGGACCAAGGTGAGGGTCGTCGAGGACGCGCTCGACGCCAACAACACCATCGCTCGCGCCAATCGCGACGACTTCGACCGTCACGAGGTCGCGGTGCTGAACCTGATGAGTGCCCCCGGCGCGGGCAAGACGACCCTGCTCGAGCGCACCCTGGCCGAGCCGCTCGACGGCCTGCGCGTCGGCGTGCTGGAGGGAGACGTGCAGGGGTCGATGGACGCCGACCGGCTGGCCAGCCTGCACGTGCCCGTCACCCAGCTCAACACCGGCAACGGCTTCGGGGGCGAATGCCACCTCGACGCCAACATGGTCCGCTCGGCGCTGGGCGAGCTGCCGCTGGCCGAGATCGACATGCTGGTGATCGAGAACGTCGGCAACCTCGTGTGCCCGGCGGAATTCAAGGTGGGCGAAGACGCGCGGGCGATGGTGTGCTCGATCACGGAGGGCGAGGACAAACCGCTCAAGTACCCACTGATGTTCCGCAGCTGTGAGCTGGTGGTGATCAACAAGCTCGACCTCCTCCCCCACCTCGACGTCGACCTCGACAAGCTGCTCTACAACCTCGACGTGGTCAACCCCGGCGTCAAGCGGATGCTGATCTCGGCCCGCACCGGCGACGGTGTGGACCAGTTCCGGGAGTGGCTGGCCGAGCTGGCGCAGCGCCGGGTGGGCGTCGCGGTGTGACCGACGCGGGCGTGGCCGGGACCACGGAATGAGCTCGCTGCGCTCTGAGGAGGCCGTGCGCGAGCTGCTCGAACGCCGCCTCGAGCAACGCCGGGAGGTGGGCGACCGCTTCTTTGACCCCGAGGCCGACCGGATCGCGGCGCTGTGCCATCGTATGGCCGAGCGCTTTGCCCGCGGCGGCCGGCTGGTCGCGGTCGGCCTGTCGCCGGCCGCGCGCTCGGACGTGCGCCACGTCGCGGTCGAGTTCGTGCACCCGGTGATCGTCGGCAAGCGCGCGCTGCCGGCGCTCGGCCTGACCGGGGAATCGGGCGCGGTCACGCGCGAGCTGACCCTGATCGCCGAGACCGAGGACATCGTCATCGCCTTCGGCGAGCCCTCCGACGGACCCGAGCTCTCCTCCGCCGTGACCGCCGCGCGGGAGCGGGGAGCGCTCACGGTCGCCTTCGCGCCGCTGGGCGCGGAGTGGACGCTCGAGCCGCCCAGCGACGACCCGTTCGTCCGCCAGGAACTGGTCGAGACCACCTACCACGTCCTGTGGGAGCTGGTCCACGTGTTCTTCGAGCACCGGGGGCTGCTCAAGGGCCGGACCGAGACACGCTCGCACGACGCCGGCGCCTCGAGCTTTCTGTATCCGTTCCTGGCCGAACGCGAGCACGACCTCGACGCGATCCTAGGGGACGTCCGCGCCTCGGCGCTGATGAAGGCCGACGAGGTCCAGCAGCTTCGCACCGCCACACTGCTCGACAACGCAGCGGTGCTCGGCGAGGCGGCGAGCGCTCTGCAGGCGGCGTTCGGGGAGGGCCATCGGCTGCTGACGCTCGGCAACGGCGGGTCGGCGACCGACGCCATGGATGCGGTGGCTGACTTCGTGTCGCCTCCGGCACAGTTTGGATGGCGCTCGCGACCGGCGCTCGATCTCTGTGCCGACACCGCGATCATCACCGCGATCGCCAACGACATCGGCTCAGACGCGATCTTCGCGCGGCAGGTGATCGCCTACGGCCGGGCGGGGGACGTGCTGCTGGCGCTGTCGACGAGCGGCAACTCGCTGAGCATGCTCGATGCCTTGGCCGAGGCCCGCCGGCGGGAGATGATCACCATTGCCCTGGTCGGCTACGACGGCGGCCGGGTGGCCGCCGAGGGATTGGCCGACCACGTCGTGATCACGCCTTCCCAGCACATCCCCCGGATCCAGGAGGCCCAGGCGACGGCCTACCACGTGCTGCGCGAGCTGGTGGAGTCCGGATGAGCGCCCCCATCCGGACGCGGGCCCGAGTGGAGGGCACGGTCCAGGGAGTGGGCTTCAGACCCTTCGTGTACCGGATCGCCGGCGAGGAGGGCCTCGCCGGCTACGTGCTCAACGACGAACGCGGAGTCTTGTTGGAGGTGGAGGGCGCGCCGTTGGCGGTGCGTCGCTTCGTGCGCAGACTGAGCGACGACGCACCGCCATTGGCTCGGGTCGAGCGGGTCCGGTGCGACCCGCTCGACCCCAGCGGCGAGCAGGGCTTCCGGATCCTGACCAGCACCGGCTCAGGGCCTCCAGACGCCCTGGTCAGCCCCGACACCGCCACCTGTCCCGACTGCCTTCGCGAGCTGCTGGACCCGGCCGACCGCCGCTACCGCTACCCGTTCATCAACTGCACGAACTGCGGCCCGCGGTTCACGATCGTCCGCGGCGTCCCCTACGACCGGCCGCTGACGACGATGGCGCCGTTCGCGATGTGCGCGGACTGCCGCCGCGAGTACGAGGATCCGCTCGACCGCCGCTTCCATGCCCAGCCCAACGCCTGCCCGCGCTGCGGCCCCCGCGTCCGCGTCCTGGGCCCCGGCGGGGCGCCGGTCGCTGGTGATCCGCCGCCCGATGCCATCGCCTGGGTGGCGGCCCGGCTGCGTGACGGTGCGATCGTCGCGGTCAAGGGTCTGGGGGGCTTTCACCTGGTGTGCGACGCGGCGCTCGGAGCCGCGGTGGCGGCCCTGCGCGCCCGCAAGCACCGGGAGGACCGGCCGTTTGCGCTGATGGCGCCCGACGTCGCGGCCGCGCGGCGGCTGGTGGTGCTGGATCCGGTGCAGGAAGCGCTGCTGACCGAGGTCCGCCGGCCGATCGTCCTGGCACGCCGCCGGGCCGACGCCCCGGTGGCGGCGGCGGTGGCGCCCCGGGCGCCTGAGTTGGGGGTGATGCTCCCCTACACGCCGCTCCACCACCTGCTGATCGCCGACTTCGCCGCCCACGGTGGCGCCGTCGAGGACCGAACGGCGCTGGTGGTCACCAGCGGCAACGTGTCCGACGAGCCGATCGCCTTCCGCGATGCCGACGCGCTCGAGCGCCTGGCGCCGATCGCCGACCTGTTCCTGCTCCACGACCGGGAGATCGAGACCCGCACCGACGACTCCGTGATCAGGACCGTCCGCCTCGAGGGGCGCACCCAGCCCCTGCCGCTGCGGCGCTCGCGTGGCTACGTGCCCGAGCGCCTGCGTTTGCCGGTTCCGGCGCGCCGGCCGCTGCTGGCCTGCGGCGCCCACCAGAAGAACACCTTCTGCGTGGCCAGGGACGACCGGGCCTGGGTGGGGCATCACATCGGCGAGCTCGACCACTACTCGACCCTGCGGGCCTTCCGGGAGGGCATCTCGCACTTCGAGCGGCTGTTCGCAGTGACGCCCGAGGTCGTGGCCCACGACCTGCATCCCGACTACCTCTCAACCACCTATGCGCTCGAGCGCGAAGACGTGGAACCGGTCGGCGTGCAGCACCACCATGCTCATCTCGCCGCCTGCCTGGCCGAGCACGGACTCGCCGGCGTCACCGCGGTCGGCGCGATTTTCGACGGCACCGGCTACGGGCCCGACGGCTCGGTCTGGGGCGGGGAGCTGTTGACCGGCGGATTGACCGGCTACGAGCGGTCCGGGCACCTGTGGCCGGTAACGATGCCGGGCGGTACGGCGGCCATCCGCCAGCCCTGGCGGATGGCTCACGTCTGGCTGGCGGCAGCCCTCGGTGACCCGGGGCCGGTGCCGTCCCGCCTGCGCGGCCAGGTCGAGTCCCGGCGTTGGGAGATGATGGGAGAGGTCGCCGCTCGCCC
This sequence comes from uncultured Solirubrobacterales bacterium, assembly GCA_963754375.1. Lineage (GTDB taxonomy): Bacteria > Actinomycetota > Thermoleophilia > Solirubrobacterales > Solirubrobacteraceae > Palsa-465. Next base: position 18,944 of record CAVWFX010000004.1, on the reverse strand, counting down.
CGCCGTATCGCCGGTCACCACCAGCATGGGCCGTCTGTTCGACGCCATCGGCGCGCTGTGCGGCGTCGCTGCCGAGGTCAGCTACGAGGGTCAAGCTGCCGTTGAGCTTGAAGCTTTGGCCTGGACCGCGCCCCACGCCGGCCGATACGACGTCATTGCTCAACCTCAAGCTGAGGCTGATGCCCCAGTCCTCGTCCTCGACCCGCGTCACGCGGTCCGACAGGCGGCCTTCGACCTCGAGCGGAACATAAGAGCAGAGGTTGTCGCCTCCCGCTTTCACGCTGGACTGGCTGCCGCCACGGCGACCGCGGTCATGATGGTGGCTGCCCGGCGCGATTTGGACCTGGCGGTACTCAGCGGCGGGGTGTTCCAGAATCGCCTGCTGTTGGAGACCGTCGCGGACGCGCTGTCACGCGCGGGCCTGCGCGTTCTCGTGCCCGGGCGGCTCCCGCCCAATGACGGCGGCATCTCGTTCGGACAGGCGGCCGTGGCCGCCGCGCGCGACCGCGGCTGAACAAATCGGCACAATCAGGCGCATGGAGCAGTTCGTCGATATCCACGCGCACATCATTCCCGGCATCGATGACGGGCCGTCCGACCTCGAGGACTCGCTGGACATGGCGCGGGCCGCGGCAGCCGCCGGCACCAGAACACTGGTGTCCACGCCGCATCTGCGCCAGGACTTCCCCGACGTGCACCTCGAGGAGCTCGGGGCCCGCTGCCAGAGCCTGCGCGAGGCGATCGACGCCGAGGGCATTCCGCTCACCCTCGTCTGTGGCGCCGAGGTCTCTCTGCTATGGGCAATGGCGGCAAGCCAAGAGCAGCTGGTGCTGGCCTCATGCGCCCAGCGTGGGACCGACCTGCTGATCGAGACGCCGTTCACAACCGTGAGCGGGATCGATCAGCACCTGTTCCAGATCCGGGCCAAGGGGTTTCGCGTCACGCTCGCGCATCCGGAGCGCAGCGTCGAATTCCAGCACGACATCGAGTTGCTCGAGGCGCTGGTCACCCAGGAGATACTGATTCAGGTCAACGCGAAGTCGCTGATGGGCGGCGAGCCGCAAGTCGGCATCCGTCAAGTCCGCGCACACCCTGTGCGCCCGGGGCCTCGTACACGTGGTGGCCTCGGACGGCCACCGCGCCGACGATTGGCGCCCGGTCACGGCGCTGCGGGAGGGCGCCGAGTCGGCGGCGGCGATCGTCGGCGAACCGCGCGCCGCCTGGATGACGCATGACGTGCCGGCGGCGATCGTCGGGGGAGAGCCGTTGCCCCCGCGCCCCCGAGCTCCAGTCCGGCTCGCGTCGCCGCGGCCTCTTCGGACGGCGATCGTCGAGCCACTCATGAAGGTCTGGATCGACCTCTCCAACTCGCCGCATCCGCTCCTGTTCGCACCCGTGGTTCGGCGCTTGCGCGACGACGGACACGAGGTGGTCCTGACCGCCCGCGACAACGCCCAGACCGTCGAGCTGACGCTGGAGCGCTGGCCCGGAGCCGAGGTCATCGGTGGCGAGGCGCCGAAGCAGAAGGCGGCCAAGGCGCGCGCGATCGCCCGCCGCATGTACGACCTGCGCCGGTGGGCGGCGAGCGCTCGCCCTGATGTCGCCCTGTCGCACAACTCCTACGCTCAGATCGTCGCCGCACGCAGCCTGCGGATCCCCGCGGTCACGGCGATGGACTACGAGCATCAGCCGGCCAACCACCTCGCCTTCCGGCTCGCCAACACGATCGTGCTGCCGGAGGTGCTGCCACTCAGCGTGCTGCGCAGCCAGGGAGCCACTCCCCGCAAGGTCGTCACCTACCCCGGCCTCAAGGAGGAGCTATACATCGGCGACTTCGAACCCGACCCTGGGGTGTTGGCCGGGCTCGGCCTGGACGGCCAGGACACCAACGGCGGTACCGCTGAACCGATCCTGGTGGTCGCTCGCACCCCTCCGAGCCGGGCGGTCTACCACAGCTTCGACAACCCCCTGTTCGAGCGGGCGCTGCAGGCGGTGTGCGCGCAGGCGAATGTGGTCTGTGTAGCCCTCACCCGGCATGCCGAGCAGATCACCGCCATCGACGCACTGGGGCTGGACAACTGCATCGTCCCGCGCACCGCAATCGACTCGCGATCGCTCATGTACCGGGCCGACGCCATGATCGGTGCCGGGGGCACGATGACGCGTGAGGCGGCCCTGATGGGCATCCCGACTTGGAGCCTGTTCGCGGGCAACCCTCCCGCGGTCGACCTGTGGCTCGAGCGCCAGGGCAGGCTGTCCCGGCTCACCTCCCCCGAGCAGCTCGCCGAGCTCGTCCCCCGCAGCGCGCAGCCGCACGAGACCGCCGACCTGCGCTCACGGGGCCGGGCCATCGAGGAAGTGCTCGTGGGGGCCACCGTGGCGGCGGCGAACGGCATTGCCCGACCGTAAGATTCCTCTAACCCCCTGTTTGTCCGCGAGCTAATGCCAACAATATGCCCGCATTACGCTCTGGGCTACACTCGCTCTGCGCATGGGAGACGAACGGTTCTCCGGGGGCGACGGCGGTTGTGGACGCGCTCGTACGCCGGCTAAACGAAACTGCGCCGACCAGGGCGGCAGACGGTCATGAGATGCCTCGTGACCGGCGGCAGCGGGTTCATCGGCTCGCACTTAGCTGACGCGCTGCTCGAGCGTGGCGATGACGTGCGCGTCCTCGACAACTTCTCCACCGGCGACCGCGGCAACCTGATGCGGCTCGAGCGCGAGGTCGAGATCGTTGAGGGCGACCTGCGCAGCTTCGAGCGCGTCGCCACGGCTGTCCGCGGTTGCGAGCTGATCTTCCACCAGGCGGCGCTGCCGTCGGTCCCGAGGTCGCTCCAGGATCCCCTCTCGACGCATGAGGTCAACAGCACGGGCACACTCAACGTGCTGCTCGCGGCCCGGGATGCCGGCGTCCGGCGCGTGGTCTACGCGTCGTCCTCGTCGGCCTATGGGTCGGTCGAAGCTGAGGTCAAGCGCGAGGACATGCCGGTCCGGCCGCTGTCGCCATATGGAGTCGCCAAGTACGCCGGGGAGGCGTACTGCGCGAGCTTCTCGCAGGTCTACGGCCTATCGACCGTCGCCCTGCGCTACTTCAACATCTTCGGCCCCAGACAGAGCCCGATCTCCGAGTACGCCGCGGTGATACCGAACTTCTTCGCGGCCACGCTGCTCGGTGAGCCACCGACGATCTACGGCGACGGCGAGCAATGTCGTGACTTCACCTACGTCAGCAACGCCGTTCAGGCGAACCTGTGCGCCGCCGACGCGCCCGGCGTCGACGGGGACGTGTTCAACGTCGGCTGCGGAGCGAGAACCACGATCAACGAGCTCTGGGCGCACACGCGCGATATCGCCGAGTCATCGCTCGAGGCCGTCTATGCCCCGGCGCGCGCCGGCGACGTTCGCGTCTCGATGGCCGATATCGGTCAGGCACGCCGCCGACTTGGCTATGAACCGAGCGTCGATCTCCGGCGCCGGGCTGGAGCGCACGTACGAACAGTTCGTCGCCGACGGGGCTATACTTCCGCAGATTCGTGAACGACGGCGGTGGGCGGCGCTGGTGCGTTCTGGGGGAAGAACGTGACCATCGCGTGGATCATGACGCCAGTACTGCGAACGCTAATGTCCCGCTCTCGTCTAAAGCCAACATTGGGGGCCACATGACCCAGAGGTCTGGGATCGCAGACCACCATATGAGGATCCTTCGGCGAGGCTGGCCCTTTGTCTTGTTCGTGACGTTGGTGCTGGTCGGGGCTCGCGTCCTCTTCTCGCTGCATCAGCAAAAGCTGTACCAGAGCACGCTCCCAGGTTTTCGTCGATCCGCAGAACATCGGCTCCTCGGTGGCCAAGCGTCCAGCAGCAGACGAGTAACCCGCCTTGGTGATGCCGACCCAGGCGGCGGTCGCAGGGACCGATCCCGTCCTCAATGGGGCTCTCGAAGGCCGCAGGCATCAAGAACCAGACCGCGGGCTGGCTGCGGGGCCACTCGAGCGTGCAGGCGTCCAAGACCGCGAACATCCTGACCTTCAGGTCACCGCCTCGAATCCCAAGGTCGCCAAGGCCTTGGCGAGCGCGTACGCCCAGGCGTATGTGAATTACCGGCACAGCGTCGACACCGGCTCGTTCACCGCAGGCGGAAAACCAGATCAGCCGTCAGATCAGGCAGCTGCAGAAGACCCAGGCGGTCCCGCGACGCCGGCGACGCCGGCGACGAGCGCGTCGGCGGACGCCACCTCGGCACGAGCAGCGCCACCACGCCGGCGCGGGCTCGGCCGGGTCCACCCAGCAGCTGCTGGCCGTCCAGGATCAGTCCCAGCTGTACTCGGCCCTCCTGCAGGAGCGCCAGGACCTGCGCACCAAGGCGCTTGACCTTAAACCAGAACGCTTCGGTCGGCAATACGACCGATGCGGTCCAGACCCAGCCGCACACGGTCCAGAACGCCATTCTCGGCCGCATCCTCGGACTCTTTTTGGGCATCGGTCTCCTGTACCTCCGCGACGCGCTCAATACGCGGGTGCGCTCGGTCGACGATCTCGAGGAGCGGCTGACCTGCCGTTCCTCGGGCCGCCTTCCCGGTCCCTCAAAGCGGCTGCGGACCGAAGGCAAGCTCGTCGATGCTCGAGACCCCCAACAGCCCCGAGACCGAGGCGATCAGGATTGTGGCCGCGAACCTCGAGTTCGCCAACCTCGACCGCGGTGCACGCACGCATCATGGTCACCAGCGCCGTCGGGGGCGAAGGGAAGTCGACGACGATCGGCAACCTGGCCGTGTCGCTGGCAAGGGCCGGGCGACGGGTCATCCTGGTCGATCTCGACATGCGCCGGCCGATTGTCAACCGCTTCTTCGGCGTCGAGCGCTCGCCCGGGGTGAGCGAGGTGATCCTCGGCCACACCGATCTGGACAGCGCGTTGCGGACCGTCCGCTCGAGACCGAGAGGTGTCGTCAAGGGCAACGGCGACTGTCGCCGGCCAGTGGGATCAACGGCACACGGCAGGATGTCCAGCGATATCGGAAGCCTGCAGATCCTCACCAGCGGGCTGATCCCGCCGAACCCGCCCGAGTTCGTGCGCTCGCCCCACCTGACCGCGCTTGCTCAAGGAGCTCGAAGACCGTGCCGACCTCGTGCTCATCGACGCGCCGCCGATCCTCCAGGTGAGCGACGCCGTCAACCTCACCACGGTGATCGACGCGCTGTTCGTCGTCGCCCGCCTTCCGAACCTCCGGCGAGCCATGGTCGACGAGCTGCGCCGTCGGGTCATAGCCGCCGCGCCCACCGCCGCAGCTGGGGCTGGTCGTCACCGGCATAAGCCCCGACGATCCGCGATACGGCTACGGCTACGGCTACGGGTACGGGTACGGCTACGGGTACTCGTCCGCAAGAAGGAGCAGGACGAGGAAGTACCCAGCACCACGCAGGTCACCTGAGGCCCGCGCCGGCCCGGCGGTAGGCCCGAAAAATGCCTCCGGCTACCGCAGTCCGCGACTTGACGCGGCACCTCCGGGCGAACGCGTATCGATCGCTCGTCGGGACTCCGGCCTTAATCTCAAGGAGCTTGCCACTGAGCTCGGCGTCTCGCTACGGCGGCTCGAGCGGCTCGAGGCCGGGCGAGATCGATCCAGGTCCGTACGTGGCCCAGGATCGCCGAGCTGACCGAGCGTGACCCGGCCTGGTTCTCGGCCGGGGTGGACGAGGATCAAAGTCGTTGACCTCGCCGGTCGCGATGGCCAAGGCGGTCCAGCGCCGGATCAGGCCTGGCGGCTCCAGGACGGCGCCGCGGCAGGTGGCCGCCGACGCCGAATGGCCGAGGCCGCGTCACAGACGAGCGGCCCTGACCCACGGGGAGCGGTGGGGCCGCCGCTGGTGCTGGCGTCGGTGGCCGGTCTGGTCGTGGTCCGCCTCTTCACCGACAGCATGCACGTGCTGCCGCGCGCGCTGAACTTCATCGATATCCCGATCATGATCGTGCTCGCGGTCTCGGCCGCGGTAAGAAACGGCGCGCCGCCCACGAACGGCGATGCCGGGCGATCCTGATCGGTCAGGTTCGTATTTCTGGGTCTGCCTGATGTCGGCGCTGGCCAACGCCCGCCGTGTGGAGCTGGCGCCCGGTCCTGGTCTTCGTCTACAACTTCCTCTCGCCGCTGGTGGTGTACTGGGCCACCGAGCGGCTGTGGCCGCCCGGCAACGCGCTGCGGTCTCCAAGGCTGATCATTGTACTGATCGTGGTTCGAGTTCTTCGTCGTGGTGGCGCTCGACCTTCACCGCTACTCGTCGACGGGCGGCAACCCTGACAAGATCACCGGCACCTTCGGCACCAACGCGCGACCAGCTGGTGTTCTTCCTGACGCTCGGCGTCGCCCTCATCGGCGGGTATCTGGGCGTTTGAGCGGCGGCGCCTGGCGGCGCGGCTCGCCCCGCTGCTCCTGGTGTTCATCTTGGTGACGTCATCTACCTCGCCCAGTACCGGGCGCTGTTATCACTTTGGCGCCTGGTCATCCTGCTGGTCGGGGTCCTGGTCGGAAAGATCGGGCTCCGCGGAGCGCTGGTGCTCCCGGTGACGATCGCGATCATCGTGCCGACGCTGGTCGCGTCGATCGGACGAACTCGAGCTGAAGCTCGTCTCCGGCCTGACCTCGGTGAGCGGCTCACTCGGGCACCTACCTCGACGCCCGGCTCAACGTCGTCAAGGAATGCGGACGCACATGTTCAACTCAAACCCGAGATTCATGCTGACCGGCACCGGGCCCGCAACCTACTCGAGCCGGGCCTGGGCCACCTTTGCCGGGCGCCGGCAAGCAGCTCGGACTCCAACGTCGCCGGTAAGTACGTGAAGCTGCTCACCGGCTCGACCACCTACTCACACCGACGTCTCCGACAAGTACGTGCTGCCCTCGATCCAGACCGGGCGTGCTCCTGGCCGGTCCCACGCCGCCTCATCGCCGTTCGCAAGCTATGTCTCGCTGGCCGCGGAGGTGGGCTTCTTCGGCCTGGCGCTGATGGTGCTCATCTACCTCCGTGCCTTTTTGATCGCCTCCGTCGGACCGGATCGCCATCCGTAACCGATGCCCGGACGACCGCTGCCCGCCGTGCTGTTGGGCAGCACCGCCGGGTTCTTCATGTTGCTCCAGATGGCGGCGCTGGACAACTGGCTGGAGGTCACGCGCGCGACCTTCCTGGTCTGGATGCTGTTTGCGGTCGGAACCAAGGAGTTGAAGGCGCGCTCCGACGCGACGGCGGCGCGGCACCGTCCGGCGCCGACGGCAGTGCGCAACCCGCGGTACCGGGCCGGTCGCCGACGGCCGCCGCGACCGCCATCAGGCGGGGCTGGGCAACGGCCGTCGTCGACCGCGCTCCGATTCAGATCGCCAACGGCCATCCCGCCGGCCATGCCGTGGCACATCGCGACCATCCCCAGACCGCGGCCGACCCGGCCCGGCAACGGCGCGAGCACGGCCTGGCCGGCCTGACCGCCGCTCCGCGGTGGCTTCGCCTCCCGCCGCCTACCCCCGGTCGCCGAGCGCCACGGATCTGGACGAGCTCGCGGCCGCCAGAGCAGGCTCCGAGCTCGCGCCTCCGGCGCCGGACGTGAAGATCGGCCCGCTGATCGTCATCGGCCAGGTGCCGCCGCCGTATCACGGCGTGGCCGTGTCGACCCAGCTGGTGCTCGCTAACCATGTATCTGCGCGAGCGGTTCGACGTCGTCCACCTGGACACCAGCGATCCGCCGGTCGCTTCAGACCATCGGCCGCTGGGATTTCAAGAACGTGAGCCTCGGCCTCCGTGCCGCCTGGCAGCTGCGGTGCTCTGCTCCGGGGCCCACAGGGCGTCGTCTACCTGCCCATCTCCCAGAGTGTGCAGGCCTTCCTGCGCGATTCGCTCTACATCCGGATCGCGTCGAGCCGCGGCTGGCGCGTCGCCGCCCACCTTCGGGGAAGCGATTTCTCGACGATGTACGAGCAGGCCCCCCGCTGGGCGCGCTTCTGGATCCGTCGCACCTTCACGCGCGTGGACTCGATCGCGGTCATGGGCGAGTCCCTGCGCGGCGTATTTGCCGGGATCGCGCCCGAGGAGCGCATCGACGTCGTCTGGAACGGCACGCCGGAGATTCCGCCGAAGGCGGCGTGCGTACGCGACCGCAAGCTCGGGCTGTTTCTGTCGAACTTCTGGCGGCGCAAGGGCGTGGTGGAGGCGGTCGATGCCGCCACGCATCGTGGTGTCAGACAGACCCGGAGGCGCGCTTCATCTTCGCCGGAGACTGGGAGGACGCCGAGCTCGAGGAGATGCTCAGCGAGCGAGTCCGCGATCTCGGACGGGCGCATCGAGTTTCGCACCGTGGTGACCGGTGAGGCCCTGAGGGACCTGTTCCGCGAGGCCGGCTTCCTGCTCTTCCCTCCGGTGGAGCCGGAAGGCCACCCGCGCGTGGTGATCGAGGCGCTGGCGGCCGGGCTGCCGGTGGTGACCACCGACCGCGGGACGATCACCGAGACGATCGTGGACGGCGAGTCCGGATTCGTGCTCGACCAGCCCGACCCCAACCGCCTGGCCGAGCGCATGCTCACCCTGATCCGCGATCAGAGCCAGTGGGAGCGGATGAGCCGGGCCGCGCGCGAGCGCCACCAGGCTCGTTATACGGTCGACGCGGCCGACCGCGATGCTCGCCGACTGGCTCGACCGGGTCGCCGCCCGAGGCCGAGCCGGCTCGGCGCGCCGCCGCCTCGAGCCGCCTTGTCGACCATGGAACGTCTGCGAGACCGGCGCGCTCACGTTGCCGGCGCGTCCCGCCCCCGTACCTCGAACGTGTAGGTGCCCGGCTGCAGCTCGGCCAGCTCCAGGGTCTCGGCGGGGCTCCAGGCCGACCAGCCGGGCCGCTGGCCGGGACCCCGCAGGCGATACGAGTAGGTCACCGCGTCAGGGGTGGCGGTGGCTGACGATCGAGACGCTGTCGATCCCGCTCCACCGCAGCTCGATCGGCGGCGAGGACGGCACCGGTCCGAGCGGGCGCCACATCGATGGTGACCGACGGCGGCATGGCGTCGGGCGCGCGGGTCACCGTGGCGTGGTCAAACGCGGACGCGCATCTGGTCGACGCTGATCCCGTGGCCCTCGACGATACACCGGGAAGCGGGCCGAAGGTGATCTGTCGACCCGGACACCGGCACGCGGGTCGCCCATCGTGTCGTAGGCCGCCAGCTGGCCCGAGCCCAGTCCCGGGCAGCGTGATCGACTTCTGGGAGTTGTCGCAGGTGTACAGGCCCACCAGCGGTGTGCCGCCGCGGTCGAACATGAACGCCCTGCGCGCCCGACGCGGTCAGCGACAGCGGCCCCAGGCCCTTGCGAGTGATCGAAGAAGTGGGCCAACACGGCCAGCGCGATCCCCTTGGGGCGGATGGTGTCGTCGTACTCCCAGATCGTCGGATGCGGAGTTCAGAAAGCCGGGCGAGGCCTCGAGCCGAGAGTCGTAGTAGAACCACTTGCTCATCCCGTTGCCGATCGACTGCAGGAAGTTTTGCGCCACCGCGGCGACCGAGGTGGTCGAGGCGGCGGCGAACTGCTCGCTGACGCTGGCCGGGGTCGAGGCTGGTTCCCGAGGGCGCATAGGCGCGTCGTCGGTCTGGAGAAACCCGTTGTCCCACACGCCCGTCTCGGTGTTCCAGATCGGCAGGCCGTAGGCGCTGCTCCAGCGCGGCGAACTGCTTGGCCTCGACGTCACAGGCAGAGGCACGGTCGGCGGCGAGGGATACATGTGGATGCTGAGAGCGTCGATGTCGCTGCGCCAGTCCGGAAGATCGGCTGGCAAAGCGGCCATCACCTCGCGGACGTAGGCCGGGGTGGCGGCGCCGCCGATGCCCGACCACCTGCGCCGAAGGGTCGGCGGCACGAATCGCCTTCGCCGCCCGGGCGAGCATCTGGGCGTAGAAGTCCGGCGGGAAGCCGATAGTTGGGCTCGTTCCAGATCTCCCACGCCTGCACCTGGCCGCGGTAGTGGCTGACCACCGCGCTGACGTACTTCTGCCACGCGTCGAGATTGGGACGCCCGCCGCTCTCGCGCCCACGCCGGCGCCTGCACGCCGAGCGTGCCGAGGATCGAGAATCCTGCCCGGCGAGCGTTGGCCACCTTGGTCGTCGTTCCAGACGAACTGGCCCGGCTTGGGCTCAACCAGCGACCAACGAAACAGCGCGCCGGGGCTCAGCGCGCGGTCCCAGTGGATCCCGAGCCGGCTCAGCGCGGCGTACTGGAAGGGCTGGAAGTTCGAATGGATCCCGATCGAGGAGCTGGGGTCGTCGCCGGGTGCTGCGGCCTGGGCACGACGCCGTAGGCGAACTCGCTCTGGCTGTTCGACTCGCCGCCCACCCACAGCGACCACGCGGAAGCTGCCGGTGCGCCCGACCGCGGAGAGATCGAGGTCGCTGACCGCGGTCGTGTCAGCCGGGCACCGACAACCGAGCGGTCGCCCTGCGCGACGAGGCGGTTCAGCCAGTCGTAGACCTGGTAATGGACGATGCCGCTGCCGCGAGGCGCTGGTCTCGTTGGCGGCGCGCAGCTGCATGCGGACCGGCTGGTCTGAGTAGTAGACGTTGGCCGGCGCCTCGCCGATCAGCCCGACCTCCAGCGGCGCCGCGGGCACGTAGTGCGCGGGCGGGGTGGACCCCTGGTCAGCGTCACGCCGTCGATCCACAGATGCCCGTCCGGCGCCGGTCTGTCCCGCGATCTGGATCTGGTAGTAGGTGGTCGGGTTCTGCAGCAGATAGCCGCTCACGCTCACCCGCGTCCAGGTCGAGCCCGACCTGGAACGGCTTGACCAGCCGCGGGACCTTGTGGCCGGCGCCGGCCGGTAGCGCTCGCCGCATCGGCCAGCGAGTTGATCAGGGCCAGGCTGCCCCCGCACGCTCGAGCCCCATGTCGGACCGCACCCACGCCGCCAGCGTGTAGCGCTTGTTGGGCTCGACGGCGTAAAAGCGCGACTCGAGCGCGATCGAGGAGGCGCCGGTGCCGACCGCGCTGGGGTCCAGCGGGAGCCGTACGCTGGCATGCCCGACATAGGCGGTGCTGGATCCCAGACCGAGGCCAGGCTGACCTGGCGATTTGGCGATAGTCCCCACCCGGCTCCGATCCCGGTCTCGAAGCTTCCGTCCTGGACCAGATTGCCGGGCCGCGGCGGCGAGTTGTCGGCTGCGTCGGGGGCGTGAGGTCCACCGACGGTGTCGTTGTTGAGTACGACGCTGTGCGCGAGGGCGTGATGTAGATGCCGCTGAGCAGTAGCTTGCTCGGTCGCGGGCGCGACCGCCGTCTTACGAATCGTGAGCGCCCAACTTCCGCGTAGCGTTCTGGACGTGGAGGACTGCGCCGCTGACCACAGCCCGCTGGCGGTGAGGCTGTCGCCGGCCAGAGTGGCGCTCCCGCCACCCGCCGACAGGCCCAACGTTGACCCCGCCGTGATAGGAGAGCGACTTCATGAACACCCTGTAGGTGCCCGGCGCGAGCTCCCGGGGCAGCGGTACGTTGGTCGACACCGAAGCTTGTGCCCGGCCTGAGCCAGCCAAGGAAGCCGCCTCCGGGCGCATCGGCTCCGCCGTAGCGCTGCCAGGTCGGCACGCCACCCGTACCGGCCGCGTTCCAGCGGCAGGCGCGCCAGGCCGCCGCCGAGCAGGGCGATCGGCGGACCCTTGCCGGGCCCGTTGGCGGAGTTCTGCGCCGCCGACCAGCAGCAGGATGAGGACGAGCAAGCCACAGGCTGCCAGGAGACGCCCGCCACCGCCCTGCCCGAGGTGGCCGCGAGCCCGTGAGCTGAGTCAACGCGACGCTTCCTGGCCGCTCCGGCTGGCGCAGCTCGTTCAGACGCCCCCTGGCGTTACGGCGCACCAGCACCCATCTGCGGCGTGCAAACCCGCGCACAGCCGAGATCCGGCGCTCGGCGGTGGTGGCCGGCCGGGCTGCAGGACCGAATTCAGGCTGATAGCCAAGCGAATAGAGAAGGTTCTCGGTTATCGCCTCGAACCGCTCTACCTCACGCCGGGACAGCACCCTCCGCCATGCATCCGCTCGCGAGCGCTGTGGCGGACGGCCGATGAGGCGGTGTGACGTCTCGCTGCAACCGGGAAGAGACCTCGAACCCGGTTCCGTCGTGCATCGCCGGCGTGTAGTCCAGCTCCAACGCCGCGCACAGCCGCTTCAGGGCGGTGCCGGGCTCCCGGACCAGGTCCTCGTAGCGGACGCGCGGCAACGGGCAGCACGTCGTCGGACAACTCCGCGGCGAACCCGTGCGCCATCCAGCTGACCCACGTGCGCGCGGCGGGCTCGATCTCGTTCTCGCCCCAGCCCTCGATGCCACGGAACGATGCGCGCGACGCCCCTGCCGTCGCGGACGATGTGCACCAGCCCCGCGTCCGGGAAATGGCGCGAGAGCATCCGCGCGTCGCGCATGTTCTCCGGAGAATGGTCGATCCAGACGCTCGGTGACGGCTTCCCGGTCTCCTGGCCCCATCTGAGCACCAGCCACTCCATGAACTCCCGCGCCGTCGGGGCCGCAGGAGTTCCGCTTCGATCCTACGCTCAGACTCCCAGTCGAGAAAGCGAAAGGTGCCCGACAGACGGCTCCAGAACCTCCGAGCCGTCGATTGCGGAGTCCGGCTCTGCGCGGACCGAGGAACGTCGCCTTGAACCCGGTCTCGGGGATGACGAGGTAGTCGGGGTGGGCGCCCAGCATCGAGGCGAGGAAGGTCGTCCCGCTACGTGGGCAGCCCCCGATGAAAATCGGCCGCACGGGCGCTATTTTGCCAGAACGTCCTCGTCCGCCCGCCGGCCCGGACCGACCATATCCGTACCGGCGGAACAGTGGCAGCGTTATCGCCGTCACCAGTCGTCGTTCCTCTTGGGGCATCGCCCGCCGCCACTCCTCATCGGGCGCAGCTTCACGCTGCCGGCGGGAACCGGTTCGGATTGCCGGCAAGGTTGTGGTTCACGCCGAGCTCGACGGTTGAATCGTCGGTGAGCGGGAGCTGCGTCGGCCCTCCCCGGTCAGCCGGATGATCGCTTCCAACGACTCCCGCGGGCGCGCGACGAAGTCCTCATATCGACAGCAGCAACTGTTGCCACGGGCCGCCGCGCGCACCTGTCCCGCCACCAGGTTGAATTCGACCAGTGCACGGCGATGCGCCGAGGCGAAAACTGCGCCAAGCCACTCTTCTTGCGCTGCCAGGAGTGTGCGACGGCGCGCGAATCCCGGACCAGGTGGACGTAGTAGGGCGTCACCCCTGGCATAGACGGAGCGCAGCGCCAGGGGCGGGCCACTTCGAGTGATCGACGACGACGCGAGCGCCGGTCACGTCCGCGACCGCACGGTAGAGGCGTCCGGTCAGCTCGAGATAGCGGCGCAGATCGGGATCGGACTGCCAGCCGGCGACGCGGCTGCCACAGATAACGCCAGGTGTAGCGAGTGCGCAGCACGCGCTGCTGGAGCGCGAGCATCGCGTCGCCGTCGAGGCCTGCGCGCTCGGCGTCGAAGCCGGCCTTCAGTACCGCTGACCAGTGCTCGCACTCGCCGAACGGCTGGCCGCAGCCGCAGGTCCAGTTTCTGCGGACGCCGACACGCCAGAAGTGATGCTGCATCTCGCCCGCGGAGAAGAAGCCTTCGAGCTCGCCGAGCACATTGGCGAGGATCGTCGTCCCGCTTCGCGTGAAGCCGACGATGTAGAGAACTTTGACATCTGACTGGCTCATCTAGAGATTCTGCTCGCACCAGACGGCGAGCGTCCCGAGGGTCCACAGCGCGAACGAGCTGCCGCGACGACGGCTGCTCGGCCAGCCGCTCGATCGCCCCCGGCGCGATCAACCCCTCGTCGATCAGTACCGAGTGCGAGCGGGATCCGGCTTGGCAGCAGTGAAACGGCCCAGTCCGCGACCGGCGGGCAAAAACCCTGCTTGGGATGGGCGAGGACATAGTCGGGCAGCATCGGTGCCACCGCCCGGCGCATCAGCGCCTTTTGCTCGTAGGACCCGATCTTGAGGGCCTGCGGGACACCGAACGACCACTTGGCAAGGCCGGCGTCGAGCAGCGGGACACGGCCCTCGACGGACTCCTGCATTCCCATCTTGTCGAGCCGGGCCAGGAAATCCTCGACCAGGCTGCGCTTGAGCCCGACGTAGGACATCCACGCCAGGTAGTCGCCGTCGGGATTGCGTTGGTCGAAATTGCGGCGCAGCTCTCGCACTGACCGCTCGGGATTGCGGCTCGCCGCCGCCTGGCGGCCGACCGGTCCGAGCACGTGCTTAGATCGCTGTCGTGAAACGGTCGGCTGCCAACGAACAGCTCCCCCCCGTCGCTGGCCCGCCGGGCGATGTCGCCGGCCAGTCCCGGGGCCAGCGAGCGTGTGGCCCTCCCGGCCAGGCGCCGGGCGCCGGTGGGCGTCCTCGACCAGACGCGATCATGGAAGCGGACGTACTTCATCCACCGGTTGTAGCCGCCCATCAGCTCGTCGCCGCCGTCGCCGGAGAGCAGCACCTTGCCGCCGTCGGCGTGAACCGCGCGGGCGATGTGGGAGACGGCGATCCAGGTGGGGTTCGCACTGGGAACGTCCATCCGGGCGAGCCACTGGTCGAACTCGGCCTCGACATCGCCGCGCTGTACCCGGACCTCCCGGAAGCGGATCCCGAGGTCGGAGGCCAGCCGGGCCGCGGCGCGGGTTTCGTCGGAGGCCAACCCGAACGACACCGAGTAGGCAGTCAGTGCCGCGGGATCGATGTGGCGGGCGGCCAGCACCGCGATCGTCGAGGAGTCAAGGCCGCCCGACAGCATCAGGCTCACGGGAACATCGCTGACGATCGAGTCGGCAACCGTACGCTCGAGCAGCTCGGACAACTCCTGCACGGCTCCGTCGGCCGCGACTCGCTCGGCGGGCAGCGGATCCCAATACTCCCTGACCTCCACCGCGCCATCGCTGATGCGCAGCAGGTGACCGGGAGGTAGCTTGTGCACGCCGTCCAGGAGCGTCTCGTCGTTGGCGGTGTGGCCGAAGGCCAGGTACTCGACCACGGCGTCCGGATCGAGGCGAGCCCGCACCCGGGGTGGCCGATCAGGGTCCGCAGCTCGCTGGCGGCGGCGAACACGCCGTCTGCGGTGGCGGTGTAGTACAGCGGCTTGACGCCGATCTGATCGCGGGCGGCAACCAGGTCTCCGCTCTCCCGGTCCCAGATCAGGAAGGCGAACATGCCGCGCAGCTGCTCGAAGGCGGCGACACCGTCGAAGATGTAGGCCTGCAGCAGAACCTCGGTGTCCGAGTTGGTCCTGAAGCGGGCTCCCCGACGCTCGAGCCGGGCTCGCAGCTCCTTGTAGTTGAAGATCTCGCCGTTGTAGACGATCACCCACCGGCCGCTCGGATCGGTG
This sequence comes from uncultured Solirubrobacterales bacterium, assembly GCA_963754375.1. Classification (GTDB taxonomy): domain Bacteria; phylum Actinomycetota; class Thermoleophilia; order Solirubrobacterales; family Solirubrobacteraceae; genus Palsa-465. The sequence goes on along the minus strand of CAVWFX010000004.1, from coordinate 3,561 downwards.
TACGGCTGGTCCGCCTCGGTGTTTTCCGGATCGATGATGGCCAGCCGGCAATGCTCGAGCGTGATGTTCCTTTGCTCGTCGCTGAGGGTGCCCTGCCCGTCAGGGCCGCGATGACCCATCAGTGGCAGTGCCCATGGGTGTGCGCGTCCACGACCTCGCAGGTCGACGGTTGCTGCGATACCGCACATCAGGGCCGGTCAGGGATGCGCCGTGGTGTCATGCACGCGAGCGCTGGAGCGCCCACTCGAACTGCTCGCTCAGCCCTTCCCTGAGCGAGGTCCGCGGCGTGAAACCAAGGTCTCGAGCGGCCAGGCGGGTGTCCGCTCCGGTCACGCGGACGTCGCCCGCCTGGACGTCGCTGTGGATGACATTGAGCGATCGCTGTGCGACCTCCTCGATCAGCTCAATCGCCTCGGCGAGGCTGGTCTGGACCCCACCGCCGATGTTGTAGGCCCGGCCGACGCAGTCCTCAGATGTAGCTGCGGCGCGCGTCACCTTGACGACGTCCCCGACGAAGGTGAAGTCGCGGATCTGCCTGCCGTCTCCGTAGACGGTCACGGTCTCCTGCTCGAGGATCGCTTCGCAGAAGCGCGTGAAGGCCATGTCGGGCCGCTGACGGGGCCCGTAGACGGAGAAATAGCGCAGGGCGACGGCCGGCAGCCCGTAGTTCGCGTGGTTGGCCAGGCACAGCTGCTCGGCCGAGAGCTTGGTCACACCGTAGGGCGAAAACGGGCGCGGCAGGGCCGTCTCGCTGGTCGGAAACGACTCCGCCTGTCCGTAGATCGACGAGGACGAGGCGTAGACCAGCCGGGGGCCGCCGGCCAGCCGGCAGGCCTCGAGCAGGTGGTGCGTGGCCAGCACGTTGTTGCGCACATATGTCTCGAACCGCTGGCTCCAGCTCGCCCGCACGCCGGGTTCCGCCGCCAGGTGAAACACGCACTGGACCTCGGCCACGAGGTCGGCGAGGTCGCCGCGCGCCAGATCGATGGGAACGAACTGAAAGCTGTCCCACTCGCGGGCCCGCTCCAGGTTGCGCAGCTTGCGATCACGCCCGTAGTTGTCGTTGAAGCAGTCGACACCGATGACTTCGACCCCGTCGTCGAGCAGCGACTCGGTGAGATGCGAGCCGATGAACCCGGCACATCCGGTCACCAACGCACGCGTCAGCGCTTCAGCCATGGCATTCGCCCCTCGCTTCATGCCCGCGGAGACTCTATCAGGAGGTGTTGAAGTGCTCCCCTCGAGAGGCCGCCGCTATCATCGGCGGCCAAGCCCGGTGCAGACCCCTGACGCCATCGCGCACGAGCCGGCCGCAGAGCCGCAACCAGGCCAGTCCGTCGCACATATTCTGTGGACGGGGGACATAGGTGGAGCCGAACGGGCCGTATATCAGCTGGCCCTCAACCAGCGGCGATCAGGCCTGCGACGGGTGGCGCTTGCCTTGGCCAAGCTCGCGGCTACTACCGAGACCTGGCGGCATCGCATGGACTCGAGGTCCTCGACCTGAACATGGGCAGTGGACACAACATGACGGCCGCCGTGCGGGCGCGAACACCAGCTCAGCAGTTGACGTCCACCACTTCCACTCCGCCGAGCCGCTGCTCATGCTGGCAAGTCTCAGCTGCCGCGATGCACTCACCGTATACACACATCGCTCCGGCGTCTTCTCCTACCAAGGCCGCCGCGCCTTGCGATATCGCGCTCTTGGACCGATTGTACGGCGGTTCGACGTCATAACCGGGACCGCTAGGCTGCCACAGCCGTACACAGCATATTCGGCATCCCGAACGTCAGGTTGTCCGCACGTTCAACGGAATCGATTTCACCGCTTTGACAGAGGCGACCCCCGCGACAGGCTCCGTGCCGGCGAGGGCGTGGATCCGAGCACGGTAATCGTTGGTACCGCGGCCAACCTGCGCAGCTGGAAGCGGATCGACTGGTTGCTCCGGGCAGCGGAGCACCTCGACGGAACCGACTGGAGGATCTGGATCATCGGGGACGAGAGGCCGTGACAGACTCCATACGCTCGCCGGACGGTCCCCGGCCCGGGACAGGATCCGCTTTGTCGGCATGCAGCCGCAGATCGTCGATTGGCTCAGCAGGCCGCTCGACGTATTCGTCCTCCCCAGCGGGCCCGAAGAGAGCTTTGGCAACGCCGTCATCGAGGCGATGGCGTGCGGACTGCCTGCGGTCGTGTGCGCAGATTGTCCCGCTCACACGGAGCACATCGAGGACCGCAAAACCGGCCTGATCGCCGACGGTGAGCAACAACTGGCCCAGCGCCTCAATGAACTCATTGCTGATCCGGTACTCCGCGCGGAGCTCGGAGCAGCGACCGCACCTCGGTGCGTCGAGGTACTCGATCACGCGGATGGTCCGGCGGTTCGATGATGTTTATCGCGCCGGCTTTCACTCGCGCTGATTCTGGCCGGACCGGTCACCTGGTTCATCGGATGGCTCGATTGGCCCCTCAATTCACCCTTCACGCACGCGGCCAGCCTGTCTGCCACCAGCTCAGCATACGCCGTCGGATGTAAATGATGGTTAGTCCGGTCTGGGTGACGGTACGCTTCGGCGACCACGCCGGTTTGGGGGTCCAGCGTGGCAGTGGTCACATCCACGAAGGTTGCGGCAACCTCCACACGCATAAGCGCTGCAGCCGTTCGTTGTAGGTGAGGGTAAGATCCGTTCTCTCACTAGGGCTGGCCCTCACCTCCCTGCGTGCGTTGGCGATCTCGCCCCAATCCTGCCCATCCAGGATAGTGGGCGGCGGAGACGCTCAACGCGATCACCCGCAGTCTTCGGGCGACCTGGCGATGGGCAGCTCCGCGGATCTGCTTTGAGGCTGTATTCGATCTGGGACTCGATGCTCACACCATGTTTCTCCGCCCGGTACCAGATCACAAAGCCGCAGTCGACTTCGCCCAATTGAAACGTCAGGTACTGCCACGACTTGACCTGCGAGCGTCTCTTCTTCGAGACTTTCCACGCGCATCTGTGACGCTATTCGGATTGTGGAGACCTTGCGCGGTAGCGCCACTCACGATGCACGCGCTCACCGGCCAGCGAAGGTTGCGAGCGGCCTGTCCGATGACGCCGGCATGGCTGTCGCCGACAGCAATGAGGTGCGGTGGATCCGGATGATAAAGCCGTTGATCACACAGCCAGCGGGCGATCGAACTTCTCGGCTCCCCCGGCAACTCGCGCACAATGCGCTTCTTGATCCGCTTGAGCGGTCGGGCACGCGCTTTGAGTCTGCGTAACTGCGACTCAGTGAGAAGCACGTGTCACCGGCACCGGGGCTGGGCCTGCAGCTCCGCGACCGTCACGTGACCGGGTGTGTCGTAGGTCAGCTTGCGATAGATGCTCGCCGGCTTGCTGTCGGGTCGTCGGCGGACCCCCTCACCGCCATCCTGCCAGGTAGGCCCGCTGGGGCAAGACGACCGTCAGGTAGATGAGGGGATTACGTCCCACTGTAGAAGCCGGTCCCCACAATCCTCGAGAGCCGCTGCCAAACCTTCGTCAACGGCAGGAGCCCGATGCTCAACGCCAGTGCGGTGT
>CAVWFX010000003.1:0-68621 GCA_963754375.1 uncultured Solirubrobacterales bacterium | reverse complement strand
AGCGGGTGCTCCGTGTCGAAGTAGAGCTGCATGTTGCGGGTGTAGCGCCGGCGAGCCGCTCCGGCCACAGCGTTTGTACCGGCTGTCCAAGAAGCTCCTCTCGGCGGTAGCCGAACAGCTCCTCGGCGAGCGCGTTCACAAATACGATCCGCCCGTCACGCGCCGATGCGACAACGGCGTCGGGCAGTCCCTCCAGCATCGCCGCCGGCGCGAGCAGCAGAGCATCGATCGCCTCGTCTTCGTTAGGGCGCCCCCCCGTCCTTCGTGTTCCTTGCCGGCCATGACCCCCAGCGTGAGGGTACAACTCGACCGACGCGGGCAACCGCCGGTCCGCCGGCGGGCCCCACCCCCGGACCCGCCGAGCCGGGCGCCGCGCGGCGCCACCGCCTGTCGCGAGGCCCTGCCCCGCGTCGCCTGACGCGACGGGGGCGCGGCGCTGCCGCGACAAACTGCGCGGCGAATTCCGAGGCGCCTCCGACGTCATGACTTCTGATGCGGATGAACGGAAGAGACCTGTGCGAGGATGCGAGCGTGACCGACCAGATCCTGGCCCGTGCGCGCGCCGGCGACGAGGACGCGTTCCGCGAGCTGACCGATCCCTACCGGCGTGAGCTCGATCTGCACATCTACCGGATCGTCGGCTCACGGCAGGACGCCGAGGACCTGCTCCAAGAGACGCTGCTCGCCGCGCTGGCGCGGGCCTTGAGCAGTTCGAAGGACGCGCGTCGGTTCGCGCCTGGCTGTACCGGCATCGCCACCAACCGATCGCTGGACGCGCTACGCGCGACCCGACGCCGCCCGGAGGACCAGCGGATGACCCAGATGCCCGAGCCGACACGCTGGAACGAGCCGCTCTGGCTTGAGCCCTACCCCGACCTTCTGCTCGAGGGCATCGCCGGACGAGGCTCTCGGACCCGAGGCGCGCTACGAGACCAAGGAGGCGATCGCGCTGGCGTTCATCGTCGGCCTTCAGCATCTCCCGCCGCAGCAGCGCGCGGTGCTCGTGCATGCGCGACGTGCTCGGGTTACCGCGCCGGCGGAGGTCGCCGAGATGCTCGAGACCAGCGAGGCGTCGGTCAACAGCCTGCTGCGTCGCGCGCGTGCAGGCGTTTGAGTCCCGGCTGCCCGCCGCCGGACGCGACCGGGCGCCGCTCCCGGACTCCAAGCTCGAGCGCGAGATCGTCGGCCGCTTCGCCGAAACCGTCGAGGCCGGCGACATCGACGCAATGGTCGCGCTGTTGACCGACGACGCGTGGCTCACGATGCCGCCCCTCCCGCACGCCTATCAGGGACCGCGCCGCGATCGGCGCGTTCCTGCGCGGCGCCGAGGAGCGCCGCGGCGCGCCGCTGCGATTGGTGCCGACACGCGCCAACACGCAGCCGGCGTTCGGCTGCTACCTCCCGGTGCCCGAGACCGACGTCGCGCGTGCCTTCGCGCTGTTTGTGCTGACCCTGGAGGGGGACCGGATCTCCGCCATCACCTGGTTTGCCGACAGCGCCGTCTTTCCGCAGTTCGGACTGCCGCGACTGTTGCGACAGAACGGCTGATGATCGCCCGCTGGATGGGCTTCGTGCCAGGCCGGCTCAGCGGTGGCGCGTGATCTTCGCGACCGCTGTCGCAAAGGACCCGGCGTCCAGGCCCCAGGAGGGATCGCCCCACAGGAACGGAACGATCTCGGAGAGCCGCAGCTCGCCCAAACCGATCAGCGCCTGGTAGGCGTCGTAGCCGTTGACGTGGCCGCGAGCATGAGGCCGAGGCCCTCCAGGAGCTGCGTTCCCGCCTGGGTTCGTGGAGCGGTTCATGGATGGCGCTGCCTCGAACTGACGCCGCTGGGACGAGCGGCCCCGCGGCCCGGGGCACGAGTGGCATCTGCCACTGTAATTAGGTGCATTTGTCGCACTTTAAACAACCTACCTGTCGCGACATGTCGCGATACCAGACCTTTAGGGCATTTGCAATGGCTGTTGACAATGAAAAGTTCGCAAATTGCGGATTAAAGAGATGCTCTGAGGCTTGCCGAGAGCGGGATTTGTGACTACTTTCGTGCTGGCCGTTGGGGGCAGGCCAGTGGCAAATCGTCTAAGCATCAGGGTGGGGTCCCGTTTTGCTCGCTATGCGTGTGCATCAATCATGGCTTCATTCGGTCGGCGCGGCGGCGGCGACGGTGGTCGCGTTCTGTGGCGTCTTCGCGGGCGCTGCGATGGCCAGCACGCACGCCGCCAAGGACCCGGGGCTGCAGATCTCCGCGGGCAGCGTGCCTGGCGGGATGTTGAATGTGACGAGTGGCGCGCCCGTGACCGACCCGGTCGCCCCCGACGGTCCGATCACGCCGGTCACCTCGTCCGCGGCGCCGGTTCCCAGCGGCGCGCCAACAACCGCCAGGCCGGCCCTCCGCTCCGCGGGACACCGCACCGCCACCGGTCACGACAGGACGCCGGGCACCACGAGCACCGCTGCCTCGGCCCCGGCTGGCACCACCGACCCGGCCGGCACGGCGAGCTCGGTCCCGACTGCGGCCGCGGCTGTCGCACCGTCTGACCCGGCGCCGCCCGATCCGTCCGTCACCGCGCCCTCCGGCACAGTGACGCCGCCCGATCCGTCCGTCACCGCGCCCTCCGGCACAGTGACGCCGCCCGATCCGTCCGTCACCGCGCCCTCCGGCACAGTGACACGCCGCCGGCGACCGCCACCACGACGACGTCGCCGACCGCTACCGATCCTGCTCAGCCGTCGGCTACGGCTCCCGCGCCTAACGGGCCCGCTCCGGCGAAGAAGCCGGCGGCGAAGGGGCCGTCCAGGGCCACGAAGACGCCGGCGACGACCAACCGCACGGCCACACCGCCCAGCGCGACGAAGCAGGCCACGCCGCCGCCGGCCGCGACCACCCCGGCCGCGATGGCGCCCGCGCCGGCGTCGCCAGTACCGACGGGCCCGAGCGCTCCGGGATCCGGGACCAACCCGCCCGCGACCCCCGGCCCCGACATGACATCGTCCGCCGCGACACCGCCGGCGATCGCTGGCGCGACCGTCGTTTCCCCGGTCGCGACCGCGACAGCGCCTGTCGCGACAGGATCTGTCGCGACACCAGCTGTCGCGACACTGTCGTCCCGGAGTCGGGCGGCGTCGCGCCAGCCGGTTCCGGTGCTGGAGCAGCTCGAGGCCCTGGCGAGCGATCCGCTGTCGACGCGGGCCCAGGCGATCGCCGCCGCGTCGGGCACGGAGCCCGGTTCGGGCGCCCCCGCGCCGGTGGCCGCTTCGGGTTCGCTGCACGATCCCGCCTCGGCAGACGGTTCCGTCGCAAGCGGCGGAGCCGGCGTCGCCGCGGTTGCGCGGCGGCTCAAGCTGTCGTCCCAGGCGCCCGGCCCCCGGGCTGCCGTGCGCGCGCGACGGGCTGCCGCGCCTGCGCCTGAGCTGGTGCCTTTCGCGCCGCCGCAGGCGCCGACGCGTGTGCCGATCGGTGGCGCGAGCGCGGGCGGCGGCGGTGGTACCGGTTCGCCGGGGCCCCACGTCGTGGCGGCGTTTGAGGTGCTCGTGCTGGCGTTTTTGACGTTGCTCCTCGGGCGTTGCTCGATGGACCTGGCGCCGTGGCGCTCGACGCTGCTGGCGTCACGCCTCGAGCGCCCGGACTGATTCCCGCTCCCCACTTCTGCACGGCGGGTCGCCGAGCTCAGGCGCCCGTCACCTCGGGCCGCGGCAGGTGACGCGACCGACGAGGACAGATCAAGGCTTCTCCCACGGGCCTCGCCCTGGGGCGCGAGGTTCGACAAACCGAGGACAGGAAACGATGCAAGTCATCCGGAGCGGGCTCAGCCGCTCGAAGAACAGGCGAAACGTAGCGAGATGGGCGCTGGCGGTCAGCGCGCTGGTGGTGGCCTTCCCGGCCACGGCCGTCGCGGCGCAGACTCGGCCGGCGCACTCCCAGGTCGCGATCGCCCGCACCGCCGCGAGACTGTCGCGCGACATCCGTCTTGACGCGGCTGTGTTGTCGCTTGGCAGCGGTTACGGCACCCCGGGTGGGTCGCCGCTGGTCCGGGCGGTGCAGCGCCGGCTCGTGCGTGCGGGCTATACCCCGGACGGCGTCGACGGGATCTTCGGTCCGCGGACGCGGCAGGCCGTGATGGCGTTCCAGGCTGCGCACGGACTCCAGCAGGACGGCGTCGTGGGGCCGCGGACACGGGCCGCGCTGGCCGTCCCGGCTCTCAGCCTCGGACCGGGCGCCGGCGACGAGCCGGGGGGTTCGGGCGATGTTCGTTCGCTGCAGCGTCACCTGGCGGCGGCGGGCGACCGGCCGGGACCGATCGACGGGGACTACGGTCCGCTCACCGCCGCAGCCGTCCAACGCTTCCAGCGGACGCGCGGCCTGCGGGTCAACGGGATCGCCGGACCGGGTGTGCTCGCCAGGCTGGCCAGGGCCGCCCAGCCCGCTCACAAGTCAGCGACCCCGCGGCCCGCGCACAAGCCGACCGCCGCAGCCCGCTCACAAGTCAGCGACCCCGCGGCCCGCGCCACCCGCGCACAAGTCAGCGACCCCGCGCCCGGCGCCGGTCCACCGTCCGGTCGCGACGGCGCGTAAGACGCCCGCGCCGCCGGTTCATGGAACGGGCTCGGTGCCGTGGATCGTCCTGTTCGGGCTGGCACTGGTGCTGGCCTGCGTGCTGGCGTTCATCGTCGGTGCCGTGTGGTACGTCCCGCGGCGCGGCGATGGGCAGTTCTCGCCGGCCGCTGCGGCGAGGCCCGACGCTGACCCGGTGACGCCGGAGCTGACCGAGGTGTCTGCGGTCAGCGTGGGGGCGGCAGCGATGGCCGCACCCGGTGCGGGCGTGGCGCTCGGCAACGGGCACGGCGCCACAGACGCAAGTCCTGCCCCCTCCAACGGGAATGGCGCAGCCCTCGACAGTCGCGCAGGTGTCGAGGACGCGGTCGCGACCAGCGGTACGGTCGCGACCAACGGCCACGGCGCGCACGCCAACGGAAACGGCGTGACGGCCAACGGCAAGGGGGCAAAGGCCAACGGCAGCGGCGCGCATGCCAATGGCAAGGGGGCAAAGGCCAACGGCAGCGGGGCGCATGCCAATGGCACGGGGGCAAAGGCCAACGGCAGCGGGGCGCATGCCAATGGCACGGGGGCAAAGGCCAACGGCAGCGGGGCGCATGCCAATGGCACGGGGGCAAAGGCCAACGGCACGGGGGCACACGCCGGTGGGAACGGCGTGCCGGCCGATGGCCCGGGGGCGGACGCCAACGGCATGGGGGCGCATGCCAATGGCACGGGGGCAAAGGCCAATGGCACGGGGGCACACGCCGGTGGGAACGGCGTGCCGGCCGATGGCCCGGGGGCGGACGCCAACGGCATGGGGGCGCATGCCAATGGCACGGGGGCGCGGGCCAATGGCAGGGGGGAAATGGCCAACGGCAGCGGGGCGCACGCCAACGGCACGGGGGTGAAGGCCAACGGCAACGGGGCGCACGCCAATGGCACGGGGGCGCACACCAACGGGAGCGGCGCCACGGACGGCGCCGCTACCCCGGCGCACAAGGAGGAGCCGCCGGACCTCCGCCAGACGGCGGAGGCCGACGGCGCCTTCAACCTCGGGCTGCTGCTCGAGACCCAGGGGCGCGCGGTCGAAGCTCAGGCGGCATACAGCCGCGCCGACGAGAACGGCCACCCCACCGCCCCCGCCAACCTCGGCCGGCTGCTGGAGGACGAGGGGGCGGTGGGCGCGGCCGAGGCGGCCTATCGCCGGGCGGATGCGCGCGGCGACGCCGAGGGGGCGTTTAACCTCGGCGTGCTCCTGGAGGAGCGTATGGCCATCGCCGAGGCCGCCGATGCGTACCGCCGCGCCACCGAGCGCGGGCATGACGGCGCCGCCTCCAATCTCGGCGTCCTGCTGGAAGAGCAGGGCGAGCTGGCTGAGGCCGAGGCGGCGTATCGGCGCGCGGACGAGCGGGGAGACGCCACCGCGGCGTTCAACCTCGGTGTCCTCCTAGAGGAACGGGGCAGCCTGACGGCCGCCCACGACGCTTACCATCGCGCTGAGCAACGAGGCGAGGGTGACGTCGCCAACCTCGCTCGTGCCGCCCTCCTGGAGCTGCACGAACACGAAGACGAAGCCGGCACCCACAATGGCTAGACCCCGGATCGTGCATCGCAGTAGCCGGGTGGGCGATCAGCGGCAGGTCGTCCAGACGCCGCTGGGGCAGCCGGCGCCGATCAACGCGGAGGGGGACCTGCACGGGACTCCCACGAACCCGCCGAGGCTGACCGCAGTCAGCGGCGCCGGCGTCATGCACCAGGTGCAGATGGAGAACGTCCATCCGCTGCGGCTGCGGATCCTGCTGGAGATCGACCGCACCGGCTCCATCTCCGCGGCCGCCGAGCGGTGCGGGATCGGCCAGCCGTCGGCGTCGATGCACCTCCGGACGCTGGAGACGGCGATTGGACAGCGGCTGGTGATCCGCAACGGGCGCGGGAGCCGGCTGACGGCGGCGGGCAAGATCGTCGCCTCCCACGCCGCCCGGATCCTCGCCACGCTGGACAGCATGAGGTGGGCCCTTGACGCCCTGGACGCCCCGAGCCGCGGTCAGCTTACCCTGGCCGCGAGCCATACGCCGAGCCTGGTGCTCATCCCGCCGCTGCTGCGGCAGTTCTCCGAGCGCTATCCCGGCGTCACCGTCAGGGTCCGCACCATGTCGAGCGAGCTCGTCGTCCGAGAGGTGGCCCGCGGGGCGGCGGACATCGGGATCGCCGGCGAAGTGCCGTCCAGCGAACCGGTCGTCCGACAGCAGCTGATGGTCGACGAGCTGGTGGGGATTGCGGCGGTAGGTCTGCTCAGCCCTAACGGTGGATCGGTGAGCCGGAGCGAGTTTGCGCGCACAGCCTGCTTATCGGCCCCGAGGGATCCAGCACGCGGCTCATCACCGAGCGGCGCCTGGCGCGGGCCGACTGCCGTCCCGCCCGGATCTGGGCATTTGATTCGTGCGACGCGATCAAGCGGGCAGTGGCGAACGGGCTTGGGGTGAGCTTCATGTCCCGGTTGGTGGTCAGCGACGAGATCAAGCGCGGGGAGCTTGTCCCGTTCCATGTCTCAGGCGTCGAGCCGATGGCGCGCCCATCCACGCGGTGCAGCCCAGCCTCGCCGAGCCCACGCCCCACGCCGCCGGCTTCACGATGCTGCTGATGGACGCCCACCGGGAGCCGGCTGCCGCCGAGCAGCACGCCTGAGCGCTTGCCGTCCCCGGTCAGCGGCGGCGACTTGAGCGCCTCGGCGCCGCCGGACTGGAGCTCAGCCCCCGGACGAGCCGGAGTCCGCGTGCTCGCCGAGCACGTACTGGCGCAGCACCGCCTGGCGCGTCTTGCGCCGACCCCACCAGCCCTGCGTGGCAAGGGCCAGCAGCAGCTCGTCACGCGCGCGGTCCTGCCCGGTCCGCGCCCTCAGGCGCTCCAGCTCATGCTCCAGCACCGCGGTCCTGGTGCGCGCCGCCACGAACTCGTCCAGCAGGGGCGCCAGGACCGGAACGAGCTCGCGTCAGCGCCGAGGCGGCATCTTGGCGCGATGGCGCCAGGGACTGGTCGGGTGATTGCGACTGCTCAACCTCCGTCGCCCGCGTCAGATGGCTGACGTCCCGGCGGCGCGACTCCAGCGCCGTCACCAGCGACCTCTTGGAGACGGTGGCCGGGGCGTTCGACGGTCCGCGCTCCAGCTGACCGCGCTTGACCATCCGCTCCACCGTCTTGCGAGAGACGCCGAGTGCCCGCGCCGCCACGCCGAAGTGGACGTCGTCGTCGGTTTCGGACCGGGGACTGGTGAGCGACAGGCCCGCCGCCGGCCCTGCGACCTCATCGCCACCGCCACTTGGCATCCACACCGGCACCCCCTTCGCCCTCAGCCCGACATCGTCGAGCCCGTCTACGGCGTCCTCAGCCTTCATTCGATGCCGTCGTCAGCGCTTGTGTCGTCTGGCCGCCGTCGGGTTCACGGCGGCAGGCTCGTCCGCGGATAGCGGCGGGCCAGGGGGGCCCGTCGGCTTGGCCGCTGGCGCGATCGCCGCCGCCCGCCACCGGCTGGGGAGGGGGAGCATCGCCGATGGCCAACCAGGAGAGGTCGACCAGTTGATCGAGCGGCGGACTTCCTGACGGGCCGGTGGTCGGCTCACCGCGCACCGGAAGCGGACCATATGGCAGGTCCTGGGACGACGGGGCCTGTTCGGCGGAGCCTTCTGGGGTCGGAGGTTGCATGGCGTGGCCTCTCAGGGGTTCAACGGGTTCTACTCGGTTTTGTCTGTATTGGAAGGGTTCTGGCCGCGCGACATTGTCGCGACACGTGTCGCGGCGAGGTCGGGACGGCGCCGAGACGGCGTCGGGACGCGGTCGGGCGGTGTCGGACGGTCTCGTGGCGCCGTCGCGGCAGTGTCGGGACAGCGTCGCGCCAGTCTCGGGACGCCGTCGCGCCAGTGTCGGGACGCCGCCGCGCTGGCGCGACGCGGTCGGGGCGCCGCCGAACGCAGGACGCCGGTCACCGGTCGCCTCCGTCGGTGCCGACCCCGGCGGTCTCCCGCTCGTGACGCCGGCGGCGCGAGGAAATCGAGGTTCTGGGTCGCACAGGAGTTGCCGCGCTGGACGCTGCGTCGCCACGAGGCCTCGGCGCCGTCGAAGTCCCCACCTCGTACAGAAGCACGCCGAGGTTGAACGCCGCATCCGGATCCCCCCGCCGCTCGCGCACGCGCATAGGCGGCCATCGCTCCCGTGACATCGCCCCGCTGGTGGAGCACGACGCCGAGGTTGAACGCCCCGCGGGCCCCGCCGCGTTCGTCGGCGCGCCGGTAGACGAGTTCGTTGACCATCTCCGGACGCTCGTCTCGGCCGCGGGCACCTTCCGTCCGGGCACGCCCCAGGCTCCGCCTCGTGGCGCGTCACCACGCGCCGGCTGCCGGTGGCGATGGGCGAGGAACACGAGGTTGGCCGCCGCGCGGGCGTGTCCGATTTCGACGCTGCGCTCCCAAGCAGCCCGGCGCCGCCGAGATCGCCCGTCTCGTAGAGAAGCACCCCGAGATTGAACCCCGCGTCCGGGTCGCCCCGCTCCTCGGCCCGCTCGTAGGCCGCTATCGCCCCCGGAACTTCGCCCCGCTCGTGGAGCAGGACGCCCAGGTTGAAGGCTGCGCCGGCGTCGCCGCTCCGTCCAACCGGCGGTAACGCGCCTCGTCGGACGCGGAGCCGCCGCCGCGGACCGCGCGGCGGTACGCGCCCGCCTTGGCATACGCCACCGCCGGCAAACCCCGCGAGTCCGGAGGTCGGGACCGAGCACGGGCTTCCGGCGGGTGTGCCGAACCCCGGCGACACCGGCGGCCAGCAGCGTCGCCACCGCCGCGCCGAGGGCGATCCAGATCACCGCGCCCATGCCGCCGGAGGACCCGCTGCCGGCGTCCCCGCCGGAGGCCCACGCCGCCGGTGAAGGCCCCCGCTGCCGCCGGTGAAGGCCCCGGCGCTGCCGGTGGAGGCGCCACCCGTGGCGGCACCAGACGCCTGCCCCGTGCCGCCGAGCGCTGCCCCTCCCGCTCCCGCCGCCCCGCTTGCCGGCGGCGCGGCGGCGGCCTGGACCGCGACGTGCTCTGGCAGCACAGACGCTGCGAACCGAGCGGGAACTGATTGGTCAGCTGGCCGGGCACCGTTGGCGACGATGCCCCGGACGACGCCACGGCCGGAGCCGCGGCTTCGACCGTCCCGCCGCCCAGCAGCAGCAACCGGCGACGAGGATCACGAGGCGACGTCGGCGGCTCATTCGATCGTCACCGGGGTCCCGATCGGCATCAGCTTTCCGAGCCTCAGGATGGCCGCGTTCGTCAACCGCACGCAGCCGTGGGAGATCCGCCCTGGGATCAGGCTCGGCTGGTCGGTCCCGTGGATCCCCACCACGCCGCCGCCGGGCCAGTCGGTGAGTGTCGGCGAGCGCGCGTTGGTGCCGAACGCGAGCGGCCCGTACATGGGGTTAGTGAATCCGGTGAGGCGATCGCGGACGTAGAAGGTCCCCGGCGGCGTCGGCGTCCCAGCGGCTCCGACGCCGACCCGGACGCGGAAGATGACGTGGCCGCCCCGGAACAGCGTGGCGGTGAGCCGGGCTCGGTTGATCACGAGCCGGGTCTCGACGAACGACCACCCGCCGAGCGCGCTGCGTGGCACCCACCCCTTCGTGTCGTTGGGGAGGATCGCCAGGCTCACGTGAACCCAGGGCGTGCCCGCGGTGTCCGACTCCCCGTCGGCGACGACGACGTTGGTCGTGTGATCGGACGTGCGCGCGGGGAGCAGGCCGACGGGGGCGCTGTGGACGGTCGGCTCGCTGCGCGCGACGGTCGCTCGCAGGACGGGGGCCCAGCGGGTCGTCCCGCTCGGGTCGCTCAGCGGCGCGAGTCGCCGGATGTCGAGCGCCGATGGCAGCTTGGCCAGCGGCGCGCCGGTGAACGACGTCGCGGCCGGCGCCGACAGTCGGCGCGCGAGACCCTGGGAGGGCAGCAGGCGCGGGGACAGAAGCGCCGCCGCCACGAAGCTGACCGCGAATCCCGCCACCAGCACGACGCGCCTGTCTGATCCCACACCGCTGCGTGTCATAGCCGCTGGTCCTTCACGTACGTATGGTCCCACCGGCATCAGCCGGTGAAGTGAGGAGACGTCTCCGAGCTCGTCTGCGGCTCCTGCAGCGTCACGAAGTGGGTGGAGTTGACGATGTCGACCACCTCGTGCGCGTCCAGCGGGTCGTCGAACGCCTTGGCCGCCGGCAGAAAGCCCGCCAGCCGCCGGATCCAAGCCGCGTGGCGCGCCTCGACCGAGTGGATGGCGATCGCCCCGGCGAGATAGCTCCGTGACTTGATCATCGGCGCTTGCCCCTTGTAGGCGGCGACCGCCAGGTCCTCGAAAGCCACGGCGGTGCTGCGGAACGTATTCGCGCTCTCGGTGACGCCGTGGAAGTCGAACTGCGGTTCCTTGATCGCCTTGGAACCGAGCAGTTGCTTGAACGCCTTGACGTGGGCGCGCTCATGCCCGCCGACGACGTCGGCCTGCTGTTTGAGGGCCCCGTGCAGGGCGCCGATCCGTTCGGCCTCGGTATAGAACGACGCCTGGAGGTACTCGAGCGCCAGCGCGAAATTGAGGATCGAGATGTCGCTGGCGGCCTCGGCCGCCGAGGCAACCGACGGCCACGCGGCCACGGCCCCGAGCGCCGCCACGCCCGCGCCGACGGTCCGGCGCAGGAAGGTGGACCGGGTGTGGCGCTGCATGCGTTCAAACGTGTCACGCACGGCGCCGTCGACGTCGAAATCGTCGAGGCGGAAGGATCGGAGATCATCGTTGCGCGTCACGAGACGATGAACGGTTGGAAGGTCCGCTTCGCTGTGCTGACGCTGACCGGAGCATCGACCGCGACCGGCGCCGGCAGCTTGCCGGCGAGTGCCCGGGCCCACGCGGCGTGGCGTGCCTCGACGGAGACAATCCGGGCGGCAGCCGCCAGCGTTGTCGGCGTGAGGTTGACCGCCTGCCCGTTGTACACCCCAAGACCGGCTTCCTCCAGGGAGATGGCGGTGGCGAGGAATCTGGAGGGATCGGCGACCGCATCGCCGAACTTGAAGCGCGGGCTCTTCCCGGCAGCGGGGCCCAGCGCCGACTCCACGAACTTCACGTGGTCCTGCTCCTGTCCGCCGACGACCTGGGCGAACTGCTTCGTCTCGCCGGTGAGACGTCCGGCACGCAGCGCCTCGGCATAGAAGGCGGACTGGAGTCGCTCTATCAGCAACCCGAAAGTCAGGATCTCCTTGTCGGTCGCGGCCGACCCGTGTGCATCCGGAGAGGCAGCGAGCTCCGTCGCGCCTACCGCACCGCCGGCGAGCGCGCCGAGTCCGGCGACCGACCCCTTGAGCAGCGTCCCACGTGAGAAACGGCCCGAAATCAGCAAATCTTGGCCTCCTCGTACTTCATGCCCGGGAGTACCTACCCCTATCGGAATCTTTCCAGACCGGCCCCGCGATTGCTAGGTAACCCTAATGCGGTCCCGATCCGGTCACTGCACGCGCATCGGACAACGGCCGTGCCACGAGCGTGTCGTCATTCGACAACGCGATGACAGCCATGCGGCCATCAGATATCACCACTTGCGCATCGCGACATTGCACGGCGGCATGAGGGTGATCGTAAGGCTGGGTCTAGTCGTGGCGGGGGCAGCAGGCTTCACTGCTTGCGTTATAGGCAGAGGCATCCCACACGTCCTGTCAAGCCACTCCAGAGGGTCGTCACAGTGTCAGCCATCGAACACACCGATACGCCCGGTCGGGACGTGGTGCGCGTCGTCGGGCCGGCGCTTTCGGAACCGGCCGAGTCCGCGGACCTACGGCTCCTGCCTCCGGCCCAGCCCGTCATCGAGCCGGAGCTCACTCTGCCGGTCGTCGTGCCGGGTCCGGCGGCCGCCGTCCGGGCGTCGGATCTCGCCCAGCACGGCGTGCGGATCAGCGTCGTCATCGCGGCGCTCAACGAGGAGCGCAACCTCCCTTACGTCTTCGCCAGGTTGCCCCAGGGCCTGCACGAGGTGATCGTCGTCGACGGGCACTCGCAGGACGGCACGGTCGCCGTCGCGCGCGCTCTGCGGCCCGATGTGCGGATCCTGACCCAGACCGGCCAGGGGAAGGGCAACGCTCTGGCCGAGGGCTTCGCCGCCTGCACCGGCGACATCGTCATCTCACTGGACGCCGACGGCTCGACCGATCCGGCGGAGATCCCGCGTTTCGTCGCCGCGCTCTGCAACGGGGCCGATTTCGTCAAGGGATCCCGGTTTGCGCAGGGCGGCGCCACTCGGACATGACGTTCGTGCGGATGATCGGCAACCGCGTTCTGAACGCGGTCGTCAACGCGCTGTACGGCACCCACTACACCGACCTCTGCTACGGCTACAACGCCTTCTGGGCCCGGTGCCTTCCCTACATGCACGTCGACTGCGACGGCTTCGAGGTCGAGACGCTGATCAACGTCCGGATCGCCAAGGCCGGCCTCGTCGTCCACGAGGTGCCGAGCTACGAGCACGTCCGCGCCTACGGGCGCAGCAACCTGCACGCGGTGCGCGACGGCTCCCGCGTCATGCACACGATCGCGGTGGAGAGCCGTCGCCGCTGCCGGGTGCGACGGCGGGCCAAGGAGTCCTGGGCCTACGCGCCGGGCGAGGACCGGTCGATCCGTCCACCGCTACCCGCCCACCGCCCGGCATGACCCCGCTGCTTGGCGGCGCCGAGCCGGTCCTGCGCCTTGTCCCGCCCGCCGAGCGGGCGCGCCTCATGCTCGGATACGCGAGCTGGGACGGGCATGACGGCGTGCAGGCCCGCGATTTCCGCGGGCAGGCGGAGCAGATCGCCGCGGAGTGCTGCCGGCTCGGTGCCACCCTGCTGCAGCTGGTGCGCGAACGTGAGCCCGATAGCGGGCGCGCCCTCCAGCGCCCCGGCCTCGCCTACGCGCTGGAGAGCATCGAAGCCGGCGATGCCGACGGCCTCGTGGTCGCCGATCTGTCCCGCGTGACCCGCTCGGCCGCTGAGTTGGGGCGGGTCCTGCAATGCTTCGTCGACCACGAGGCGCGGCTGATCGCCATCGGTCAGGGGCTGGACACCGACACCGAGAGCGGCCGCCTAGCCGTGCGGACGTTGATCGACGTCTCCCGCTGGGAGCACGAGCGGCTGGTCGAGCGGACCCGCAACGGGATGCGCGCCGCACGCCGCAAGGGGCCGCCGGGGGTGGCGGACAATCCTCAGCTCAAGGAGCGCATCGCCCAGATGCGCGCCGCCGGCATGACCCTGGAGGCGATCGCGGGTCAGCTCAACCGCGAGGGCACGCCGACCGTCCGGGGCGGCGCCAAGTGGCGCCCCTCGAGCGTCCAGGTTGCGGCGGGCTACCGCCGGCCGCCGGCCGGCCGGCGGGCCCGCCCGGAGCGCAAGGTCGCCGCCGTCAGACCGGCCGCCAGCACTGTGTAGCCGTCACCGCGCGATGAGTGCACCGGCGACCCGATCAACCCCGAGACGTCGGTGATCGTCTGCGCGTTCACCGAGCGCCGGTGGCCGGACCTCGTGACGGCGGTTGACTCGCTGGCGCATCAGTCACGCGCGGCCGACGAGATCGTGGTCGTGATCGACCACAACGCCGCAGCTGCTCGCCCGGGCGAAGGCGGAGCTCCCGGTCGCGCGGGTGGTGGCCAACCGGCGCGCGCCGGGGCTGTCGGGAGCGCGCAACACCGGGGTGGCGGCGGCGCGCGGCGACGTGCTGGCGTTCATGGACGACGACGCGGTGGCGGACCGGGAGTGGCTGCGGACGCTGCTGTCGCACTACCCACGGCCCGACGTGATGGCCGTCGGCGGCGCGGTGCTGCCGCGGTGGGAGTCCGGCCGTCCCCAGGGCTTTCCGGAGGAGTTCGACTGGGTCGTGGGCTGCAGCTACCGCGGGATGCCGACCGAGCGCGCCGCCGTTCGCAACCTGATCGGGGCCAACATGTCGTTTCGGCGCCACGTGTTCGACGTCGTCGGGGGATTCGCCGACGGCATTGGCCGGGTCGGCGCGCGCGCCGCCGGCTGCGAGGAGACCGACCTGTGCATCCGGGCCGGAGCAGCCTTCCCCGAAAGCGTGATCCTCTATGACCCCGGGGCGCGAGTGTCGCACCGGGTGCCGGCCGCGCGCGCCACGTGGCGGTATTTCGGCGCTCGCTGCTACCGCGAGGGCCTGTCCAAGGCGCAGGTCACGCAGCGCGCCGGCATCACCGCCGGGCTGTCGTCCGAGCGGGCCCACGCGGCTCGCGCCATCCCGCTCGCGATCGCCCGGGCGGCACGCGCGACGCTGCAGGGCAACGGAGCCGGCGTCGTCCGGGCCGCGGCGCTAATCGGCGGATTGTGGATGACGACGCTCGGATTCATTGTGGGGCGTGCACGCTGCGCCGCCGGGGGCAGCCCGGCGGCCAGCGAGCCCATCCTGCGCGTGCGCGGGCTCATGACGAGGCCGAGATCATGAAAGTTGCCCTCGTCGCCTCCAGCTACCTGCCGCGGCCGGGCGGCCTCGAGCGCCACGTGCACGAGCTGGCGTCGGGGCTGGCGCGGCGTGGACTGGAGGTGGAGGTGCTCACCCAGGACCCGCCGCGGCCGCTGCCGCCCGTGTCGGAGTTCGAGGGCTTCGTGGTGCGACGGTTCGGCGGCGCCCGCGGCAAGGGCCCCCGCGGTGTGGCCCCCGGCCTGTGGGAGCACCTGCGCCGCAGGGGCCGCTCGTTCGACCTCGTAGACCTGCATTCCACCCATCCGTCGCTCGGCCTGGCCGTCACGCGCGCGCGCCCGCGCGGGATCGTGGTAACGCTGCACACCTCGGTGGGGCGCTGGCTGCGCTGGCCGTATGCGCAGGTGACCCGGGGGCTCATCGAGCAGGCGGCGCAGATCGTGTGCATGGCGGCGGTCGAGCGCGAGCTACTGTGCGGCAGCTTCCCCGGCGCCGCCGACCGCACGACGGTGATCGGCCCCGGGGTCGACATCGCCGGCATCGCCGCCGCCCGGCCGTTCGACACCCCGGGCAACGTCGTGCTGGCGATCGACCGGCTTGAGCCCGATAAGCGGATCGACCGCGCGATCGCCGCACTGGCGGCGCTCGACGGCTCCTTCCGCCTCGCAGTCGTCGGCGATGGGCCCACCCGGGACAAGCTGCTCGCCTACGCCGCCGATCTTCAGGTCTCCTCGCGGGTGGAGCTCGATGGGCCACCTCCCGGACTCCGAGGTCTATCGCTGGCTGCGCACGAGCGGCGTGGTCCTGGCCCTCGCCGACGAGAAGTCGTCGCCGCTTGGAGTGATGGAGGCGATCTGCGCGGGCACGCCGGTCGTCGCCTCGGACATCGCCGTCCACCGCGAGGTCGCCTCGTACCTGGGCGAGCCGGTCGTCAAGCTCGTGTCCCCTTACGGCTCCCCGCTGGAGATCGCCGACCGGATCGCCGAGGCGGTCCAGCTGCACGTCTCGCCGGGGATCCGTCCGCCGGCCTGGACGTGGGACGATGTGGTGGAGGAGACGGCCGCGCTCTATGAGGCGGCGCTCGAACGAGCCCAGCAGCTGGCGATCACCCGGGGTTAGCCGTGCCCACGTCAGGCCCGGACATCAACCCCAGTGCGCGCCCGCGGCGGCTGCCGCGCCGGCACAGGCCGCGGACCGGGCCGCAGCTGGTGGCGCCGGCGATGGTGTGCGCGCTTGACGTGCAGGAGCCGTTTGCCGACGTGCCGGTTCCGCGGGCGCGTCAGGGCGGGACGTACCGGTCGCTGCTGATCCTGGCCACGCTGGACGGCAACCCGTTTGGGACCGCGGTCATCTCCACCGACGGCGAGCGGGAGATCACGCGCGGCCGCGTCGCCACCGAGGTCCGGAGGCAGCTGCATCGGCAGATGACCCGGGCGCTGGCGCGGCGGACCCGGCAGCGTGACGGTCACCCGGTGCCGACGGCGCGCCGCTCGGTCAGCGTGGTCGTCACCACTTGCCGCAACCCGGACAACCTCCGGCGCTGCCTGACCTCGGTGCTCGCCTCCGACCATGACGACTTCGAGGTGATCGTCGTGGAGAACCGTCCGGGGGCGCGCGACACGCGCACGATGATCGAAGAGCGGTTCGGGGACGATTCGCGCGTCCGCTACGTGGAGGAGCGCCAGCGGGGGCTGTCGTCGGCGCGCAACGCCGGCCTGGCGGCCGCCGGCAACGAGCTCGTGGCGTTCCTCGACGACGACGTCGTCGTCGACCGGACGTGGATGCGCCGCGCCGCGGCGGCGTTCGAGCGATCGGACGAGATCGCCTGCGTGACCGGCCTCATCCTCCCGCTGGAGCTGGAGTCAGAGAGCCAGCTCCTGCTGGAGCGGTTCATGACGCTCGGCAAGGGCTTCACGCCGCGGATCTTCCAGCTCCCCGGTTCCTGGGAGGAGTATCCGGCCCTGCCCTACACCCCGGGGGTCGTGGGGTCCGGCGCCAACACGGTCGTGCGCGCCGATGTCGCCTGGCAGCTCGCCGGCTTTGACCCCAGCCTCGGCACCGGCACACCGGCGTCCGGCGGGGAGGACCTTGACCTCTACATCCGGCTGCTGCGCGCCGGCCACGCCATCGCCTACGAGCCGAGCGCCATCGTCTGGCACCCGCACCCCAGCGAACCGGCGCAGCTACGCCGCCAGGTCTACCGCTACGGCGTCGGGCTCGGCGCCACTCTGACCAAGCAGCTCGTCGCCGGGCCCGACCGCCGCCAGCTGGTGCGGGCGGTCCCGGCAGGGATCGCCTACGCGCGTGACCCGGAGTCCCGCAAGAACGCGGGGACCTCGGAGGGCTATCCGCGCCGGCTGCGCTGGCTGGAGCGCCTGGGGATGCTCGTCGGTCCGCTCGCCTACATGGTCAGCGCGCTGCGCTCGCCCGGCCGCCACCGGCCCCGGCCGCGCCGGGGCAGGACTGCCGACGGCCGCGTGCTCCACCTCAACCGCCTGACCCTCGACGGGGGCGGCGCCGTCGAGGTGGTCGAGGTCACGCCCGCCCGGGTGCCACCGCCGCGGCGTACCCCAGCGCGCCGGCGCGCTGGGCCCGCTCCCAGGCCGGCCGCGGACCGGGCGGCGCTCACCGCGCTGTTCGCGCTCTCGCTCCTCATTTTCGCGGCCGCGCGGGTCAGTGGGCTTCCGGGGCTGGCGCTCGGCGCCGAGCTGGGGGTCGTCTTCTTCGGCGTCGGAACCGCGCCCCTGCAGCTGCGGGCGTCTGTCGACCTCTCGGTCCGCCTCGGCGTGGCCGGGCTCGTCGGCCTGGTGACCGCGCTGCTGATCGCCACCGTCATGGTGCTCGCCCCGCTGTGGCACCCGGAGCTTGCCGCGCTGCTCGTGCTCGCAGTGGCGGCTGTCGTGCACGCCGTCGCCTGGCCCGCGGCCTGGGAGGAGCTGGGCCGCTGGCGAGCCCGCCATCCGCTCACGTGGCCGCCGACGCGGATCAGCTATTCGCTGGCGTTCACGCTCGCCGGCACCTCGTTGTGGCTCGGCTGCGCGATCGGCACCGGGCACGTCGTGCCCGGGATCGGAGGATTCCTCACGCAGATCACGCCGCTGTGGTACGCGGGGGTCCTGCTCGTCCTGGCGGGGATCACGCTGGCGTGGGGCGAGCCACAGCAGCGCTACGCGGTCATCGCCGTCACCTCGCTGGTCCTCGCCCTGACCCTGACCCCGGCCCTCGTCTACGGAATGCCGCGGTCCCAATCGGCGGCCAAGCACATCGCCCTCGTCCAGATGATCCTCGGCGCCCATCGCCTGCACACCGGCGACGGGATCTACTTCGCCTACTCCGGGTTCTTCGCCGCCATCGCGTGGCTGTGCCGGGTGGCGGGCGTCTCGGACCCGGTGGGGCTGGCGACCTTCTGGCCGGTGGTGATGGGCCTGGTGCGGCTCGCCGAGCTGTCGTTCCTGTTTGGCCAGGCGATCCACGGCCGCCACCGCCGCTGGGTGGCGATCACGCTCGTCGTGCTCGTCGATGCGATCGGCGCCGACTACTTCTCCCCGCAGGCCGTCGGGTACGTGATCGGCCTCGGCGTCTACGGGCTGGCGGTGAGCTCCCAGGACGTCTTCAGCCCGCGGATGGTCGCCACGCTGCTAGTCGCCTCGGGCCTGGCGCTGGCTCCGGCCCACGAGCTGAGCCCGTACATCATCGGCGGCGTTCTCGTCGTGCTCGCCATATTTGGATGTGGCCGCCCCCGCTGGGGCGGCCTTTTGATTCTCGTTCCGGCGGGACTGTGGGCGCTGATCAACCATGGCGTGCTGGGCGGGTACTTCTCCCTGTCGAGCCTCGGCGACCTGTCCAACTTCGCTCCACCGCACACGCCGACCGCTCCCGGCCTCGCCCGCGCCCCGATCGTGGGGATCAGCTCCTACGCGCTGGCGCTCGGCCTGCTCGTCCTTGTGGTCGGCGCGGTCGTCGGCTTCGTGCGCAACCGGCGCCACCCCTGGGCGTGGGCGTACCTGGCCAGCGCCGGCGTCGGCGCGCTGCTGTTGATCGCCAACCCGTACGGCAACGAGGGCATCTTCCGCTGCAGCCTGTTCGGCATCCCGTGGCTGGCGCTGATGGCAGTGCACGCAGTCCGGCGCCCGCCGGCGGTGCTGCGCTACGCCGGGTGGGCGGTGCTGTCGGTCGGGCTGCTCGCCACCTTCCTACTGGCCGAGTTCGGGATGGACGCCTCCGGGGTGATGCGACGCAGCGACCTGCAGGCGTGGCGAGCGTTCGTCAGCGCGGCGCCGCCGAACTCGGACGTGCTGTCGGTCGGCTTCGGCGACATGCCGGGCGACGTCCCGATGAACGAGCCCCACCCGTCGCTGATCGATTTCGAGCAGCTCAACGACCCGGCGAGCGAGCGACCGGGCCGGCCGCGGGCGGCCGATCTCAGCGCATTGCTCACGCGCTACGAGGCGTTTGCGGAGCGACAGACCGGTGGTCGTCACGCCGGCGCCCTGTACGCGGTCTGGTCGCCGGTCCTGACCTGGTACGGGCGGGAGTACGGTCTCGAGCGGCCGAGCCAGAGCCGCCGGTGGCTTGCGCTGTTGCGCGCCAGCCCGTCGTGGCGGCTGGTCTACGCGCGCGACGGCACCTACATGTTCCGAGCCGTGACGCCGCCGGCGGCGGCACGGGCGCCATGACAAGCACCACCGGTACGGCGGAGCAGTTGCCACGGCCGCGCGCGCCGGCGCCACACGAGCCGGGGGAGGTTGACATCGCCGGCGCCGAGGGGCCTGTGGCCGCGACCGTCCGCGGCATGTTCGGCCGGGACTCCATCTACCTCCTGCTGTGGGTGGTGCAGCTCGGCATGGCGGCCCTCTTCACGCCGGTCAGCACGCGCCTGCTGGGGCCCGAACGCTTCGGGCTGGTGGCGGCGTCGATCGCGATCATGCAGGTGCTCGTCGCCGTCGCCGGTATCGGGATGCAGAACGCGGTCCAGCGACGCTACGCGGCGCCCGGCGGCGAGCGTGACGCGCAGCGGCTGGTGACGGTGGCGATCGCCATCTCGCTGGTGACGTTCGCCGTCGCCGACCTCACCGGTCCGGCGTGGTCGCAGGCCGTGGGGCTGGGGCCCTACCCGCTGGCGGTTCGCTATGCCGTGGCCTGGGCGTCGTTGACGGCGATCAGCAACGCGGCGCTGGGACTGTTGCGCAGCCGGGACCAGCTGCTGCCGTTCGCCACCGTGAGCCTCATGCAGTCGGTGGTCGCCGAGGCGCTGAGCCTCGCCTTCGTCCTGCTCATCCAGCGTCGCGCGCACAACTACATCCTGGGACAGCTCGTCGCCCAGGCCGCCGCCGTGGCGGTGGCGCTCGCCGTCGCCCGGCCCCTGCTCGTGCGCCGACGGGACCTGGCGATGGTCGGCGACGCCCTGCGGTTCGCGCTGCCGCTCGTCCCTGCCCTGCTGGCGGCGTTCGTGATCGAGGCCTCGGACCGGCTGGTCATCCAGCATGACCTCGGCTCCGCCCCGGTGGCCCGCTACGCCGTCGCCTACAACATCGGAGCGATCCCCATCCTCGCGCTCGGCGCGCTCAACACGGTGTGGATGCCGCGGGTGTTCGGCCTTGCCGACGCGCGCGTGCGCGACTCCGTGCTGGTCCAGAGTCGCGACGCGCTGTACGCGCTGCTCGTTCCGATCGTGATGGGGCTCGGAATCGGCGCCCCCGTGCTGTTGCACATCTGGGCGCCCCCCACCTACGCGCCCAACTCGCTCCGGGGGGTGGTGGCAATCATCGCCATCTCGTCGTTTGCCGTCGCCGGCGGGATGTCACACACGCGGACCCTGCTGGCGGCGGGACGGACGCTTCCCGTCGCCCTGGCGACGAGCCTGGCGGCGGCGCTCAACCTCCTGCTCAACTTGGCGCTCGTCCCGTTTCTACGCATCACCGGCTCGGCCCTCGCCACGCTGATCAGCTACATGGTGCTCCACGCGATGCTGGCCGCGGCCGCCGGCACGGTCACGCGCCTACGGATGCCGCGACGGGCGCTGCTGTTCGGCATCGCGGTCTCCGTGGCGGCGGCGGTCGGCGCCGCCCGGCTGCCGGTGACCTTCACCTTCCTGGCGGTGCGCGGCGTCGTGGGGTTGGTGTGCCTGATCGTGTTCGTGGCGATGGTGCTGGCGCTGGCCGGGGGCGCGGCGTGGGCGCCGGCGCGCCGCATCGGCCGTCCGCTCATCTCACGGCTCGTGCCGGGGATGCACTGACATGGGCGGTCAGCTGGCGGCGGTGGTGCTGGCCCACGACGATGCCCCGAAGGTGCGCCGGCTGCTCGCCGCGCTCGAGGGCGTCGATGTGTTCCTGCACTGTGACCGCAGGACCGGTGACGAGGTCCTGCGCGCCATGCTCGAAGGCGCGGGGCCGAGCGTCCGGCTCGTTCCGCGGGTCTCGACCCGGCTGTACAGCTGGTCGCTGGTGGACGCGGAGCTCGCCGGACTGAGGCGCGCGCTCGCGGATAGCCGGGCCGAGCACATCATCGTGGCCTCGGGCGCGTGCTACCCGTTGGTCTCGGTGGCCGAGACTCGAGGACGAGCTGCGCGCCTGGCGCGGCCTGACCCGGATGCGGCAGGACCCGATCCCGTATGCGCTGTGGAGCACGCCGCGCAACCCGGACGGCGGCATGTGGCGGTTTCGCCGGCGCTACCTCACGGTCCGCGGACAGCTCTGCTGGGCCGGTCCGATCCCCCTGCGCGGACGGCGCCGCGACATCCCGCGCCACCTGCGCCTGCACGGGTCATCGCAATGGAAGATCTATGCCCGCCATCACGCCGCCGCGCTGCTTCGGGTACTCGACGAGCGTCCCGACCTCCGGCGCTTCTGGCGCACGACGTACGTGCCCGACGAATCATGCGCGGTCTCGATCCTGAAGAGCCCGGGGCTCGTCGGCGGCATCGCCGAGGAGGTCCGCGACGACCTGCCGTGGTTCATCAACTGGAACGACCCGGAACGCATCATCCATCCCGGGTGGCTGGGCGACGTCGACTTCGCGACGCTGGAGGCCGTGGGGACGGCACCGTCGCGACAGCCTGACGAGACACGGTCGGGCGCGCCCGACCGCGACGAGTACCGCAAGCTGTTTGCGCGCAAGGTGTCCTCACGCCGAAGGCGCCCTGCTGGACCGGATCGACGAGGAACTGCGGCTTCAGCCGCTGAGGCGGTAGACCCGCACCCAGTCGACCTCCATGCTGACGGGGAACCGGGTCTTGGCCGGCGAGCCCGCCCACTGGTTGGTGACCGCCAGGTTCAGGATCAGGTAGAACGGCTTGTCGAACACCCACCGCTGCCCGGGTGACAGGGAACGTGGGGTGACCGTCGCGTAGGGCCGCCCGTCCAGCGTGAACGTGATTGCGTACGGGCTCCAGGTCACCCCATAGGTGTGGAAGGCGGTGGCGAGCGAGATCGGCGAGCGCTCGTCGCGGTGCACCGCGTAGCCGTGCTTCGTTCGCCACGGGCCGTGGATGCTGCCGGTGATCTCGAATGGGTCGTTGCCGAAGTTCTCCATCATGTCGATCTCGCCGCTCTGCGGCCACCCGACCTGGTTGTAGTCGCTCCCCACCGCCCAGAACGCCGGCCACAGACCCTGCCCGCTGGGCAGCTTGATCCGCGCCTCCAGCTTCCCGTAGCGCGTCTGGAAGCGCCCCTCGGTCTGGATGGCCCCGGAGGTGTAGCCACCGGAAGCGGTTCGCCGGGCGGTGATGAGGAGGTTCCCGTCGCCGTCCAGCGACACGTTGCCGGTGCTGCCGGTGTACTGCTGGAGCATCCCGTCACGAGATCCGGTCTCGATCTCCCACTCGCCCCGGGTCGGGATGCGATCCCGCCTTCCCGGAGAACTCGTCGTCCCAGAGCAGCCCCCTCCGGTACGCGGGAATCGCCTTGGCGCGTGTTGCCTGGGACGCCTGCTCGCAGCCCCATGCCCCGAGCAGGAGCATGCCGGCGAGGCACACGGCCAGGACCCACAGGCGCACCGGCCGGGCGGCGACCGGTTGCACGGTCGGCGTCGTCATCGCTGGTCGGTCCGGACGCGGTAGGCGGCGACCGCCACGACCAGCCCCATGACGAGGAGGTACCCGGCGTGCGACAGGCGGATGGCGCGGTCGGAGAAGGGCCAGAACAGCGAGACGCCGTTCCCGGGCTCGCTCATGTCCCGCCACAGGTGCAGCGCCAGGCCGAACGCGACGCCGAGCAGGAGGATGCGTCGGCGGCGCCACGCGAGCGCGGCGGCCAGCACCAGCGCCACCGTCAGCAGCGAATGCGTGTAGGGCGCGGCGTGCCGGCGGTCAACCAGTCCGCGCCGAGCTCGGCGGGGACGTGATCGACGTCGATCGCCACCGACGCGATCAGCGCCGGGACCACGAATCGCCGGCTCAGACCGGGGCCGAGCGCCCACAGCACGAGCAGCGTGGTGAGCAGGTGAGCGGTCTCGTCGAGCGGGCCGCCGGGGAACACCGAGCTCCCGGCGAGTTGGCTGCCCCCGTCGGCGGCGACGAACCCGACGGTGGCGAGGGCGAGCGACGCGGCCGACAGCCTGATCTTCGTCGACGCCGGAGAGCGGGTCTCCGCCAGCCTACCGTCGAGCATCGCGCTACCGGGCCCTGTCAGTGTCGCTCCGCATCCCCGCCATCCGCCGGCGCATCCGGCGCACGCTCCGGTAGGCGCGCGTGCGCACCCGCTCGTTGCGCCATGCGCGTGGCACGTCGGTCCCCTCCAGGACCTGCGTGATGCGTCCCGCGGTCGTGTCCGCCGTCACCGTCCAGCGGGCGATGGCGAACGGGTCGTCCCGCAGATGGGAGACGGCGTTCTTCACCGCCACCGCCGAGTCGTACCCGGCGTTGATCACGGCCTGGCGCACCCGCGCGTCGTACGCGCCATGCGGATACGCAAACGAACGCACGCGCGCGCCGACGACGTCCTCCAGACGGCGCTTGCTGGCGCTGACCTCCTCAGCGATCTCCTGGTCGCCGAGTTCGTCGAGGTAGGGGTGGTGGACTGAGTGCGCGCCGACCTCGACGCTGGGCATGTGCGCCAGTTCCTGCCGCCTGGGAGTTCGTGAGCCGGTTGGCGGCTCCGAGGGGCCCGGTGGTGAGTAGTGCGTCGAGCGAAGCTGCCGGCCGTTGAGGGACAGCGCCGCCGCTTGGTTGTCGGCGAACCCGTCGTCGAAGGTGATCGCCACGAGGCGCGCGGGCAGCGACTTCTCCCCTCGCATGGCACGGGCCAGCTGCGAGATCGTCACCGTGAGCCGGCCGGACGCGGCTATCGCGTCGCCGTGCGCCTCGAACATCGCCGGGGACACCGTGAAGTGCTCGTCCTGGCTGGGGTGATCGGAGACCGAGTGATAGAGCAGCACCGGGACGATGCGGCCGGCGGCCGGCGCACTGGTCATCTGCGCCTCGTCAGGGGCTTGAGCATGCTTGATTGGACGCTAGCTTTGAGGCCCGGTGTTGCAAAGCCGACGCGGCGCGTACGCAGTCGACCCGTTGCGGAAACGCCGCGGCGGTGGCGGATTTGTTCACGTTGGGCGCGGACCGCGTGACGCCCCGCCGTGGATGGGATCAGCCGCGCCGCGGATCCGTCAGGCCCGGTGTCGGCGAGTCAGGCGGCGCCGCGGATGCGCCCCACCCGCGCCAACGTGTTGCGCGCCATCCGCCGCAGCCGCTGGTGGCGCAGGACGAAGTTGGACGCGTAGCGGACCGGCATCCGCCGGGCCCCGTGCACGACCGCCGCCATCGACGGCCGGTACAGGGCGCCCTCGCCGACGGTCAGGTCACCCGTCTTCAGCCACTGCTTGTAGACCTCGTCCCCCTTGCCGAGGTCCAGGTGGTCGAGGCCCGCCTCGGCCGCCGCCTGCGCCATCCGCAGATACAGGACGAGCCCGGGCGAGTACCGGGCAAGGTCGGGATCGTACGCCGGAAACCAACAGGACAACGAGTTGGGAGACCGCAGGCCGAAATGGCGCCGCCACGATTCGGTCGCCCGCCCGCAGGACGGTGAGGGTGCCTGGCAGCCGTTGTGGTCGCTCGCGGTCGAACAGGTCCCAGACGAGGCGCTCGATCCAGCTGGTGGCGAACCGGTCACGCCGCCCGGTGCGGCGGTACTGGGCCGACTTCCACTTGAGGAGGAGGCGGAGCGCGTCGGCGTCCGGCGTGTCGAACTGATCACAACCGGGCCGACTCACGGCCAGCTTGCGTTCCTTGTACAGAGTCGTGCGGAACGAGCGCCGCGTCGACCGTCGCTGCTGATCGGCGTAGGCCTCAAAGCCGTGTGAAACGTCGATGATCGGCGAGTCACGGCGGGTGACATGGGCGCACTCGGCCTGCGCGCGTTGCCGTGTCACCGCTCTGAACGAGCGGGAGCTGGGCCGAGAGCAGGTGGTCGAACTCCCAGACGTCGAGGTTGCACGCGGTCATGAGCTCGACGGGATCCCACTCCAGTCCCGGCACGTGCACGATTGCCTGCCCGTCGCTGACTCCGGTGGCGAGTGGCAGCGCGATCCGCATCCGCGCCTGCTGAAACGGGAAGAACCCAATCAGCTGGGCCCGTCCTCGAGCACAGCCACACGGGTATCCGGGCGCACCCGTGAAACCGCCTGCAGGAACCCGGGGAGAGGAACGGGTTGAGGAGCTCGGGCGTGGAGCGCTGCATGGCGCACCACGCCGCAATCTCGGAGGCGCCGAGTTCACCTGGACGGACAACCGTTGCCTTCATCAACCCACTGGGCCAACGTAGCTTGCCGCGACACCATTTTGTGGTCGGTTTCCGCAACGGGTCGGCTGCGTACGCTCGCACCCCGTTTTCAGCGGCAGAGCAGGGGGCTACCTTGTGGTAACGGCATGCCCCTGAGCGCTCCCATCACACCTCGCCGCCCCGTTCTGCGACGGCGCCCGCCGGCTGGATGGCGTCGCCCTGACCGCGCTCGTCGCCGGCCCGGCCGGGGTGTGGACGGCGCCCCGGCGCGGCTCGCAGCTCGACCCGTCGGTCCCGGTGCTGTTGATGCGGATCGGCCACTACCCGCTCCATCACGGGACGCTCGGCGCGATCCGCTCGCTGGGTCGGCTGGGGTCCCGGTGTACTGCATCGTGGAGGACAACTTCACCCCCGCCGCACGTTCCCGGTATCTGGCCGGCCGCTTCCGGTGGCCGACGACCGGCCAGGAGGAACCGGCCGAGCTGGTCGACGGACTCCTGCGCATCGGCCGCTCGATCGGCGGGCGGCCGATCCTGGCCGCCACCGACGAGGAGGCCGCCGTGCTCATCGCCGAACACGCCGCGCACCTGTGTGAGCGGTTCGTGCTGCCGACGGTCGCTCCCGGGCTGCCCCGGCTGCTGGCGACCAAGTACTCGCTGTTTGCGCTGTGCGAGGAACACGGCATCCCGACGCCCCGGTCGCTGCGGCCGTCCGCTCGTGACGAGGTCCTGGACGGTGCCGAGCGCCTGGGCTATCCGGTGGTGGTCAAGAACGACGCCCCCTGGCTGCGGCTGGCGCGGCCGGCCGTCCCCAACACGGCCATCGTCGCGAGAGGCTCGAGCTGGACGCGCTCGTCGATTCGTGGGCCGAGATGCCGTCCGTGATGCTCCAGGAGTACGTGCCGCGGGAGCGGGCGAACGACTGGATCGCGCACGCCTACTTCGGCTCGCCGCCCGACAGCCGCGTGGTGTTCACCGGCCGCAAGCTGCGTTCGTGGCCGCCCCAGGCGGGGGTGACGACGTACGCCTACACGTCATCAAACCCGGAGGTCGCGTGGCTGACGCGTGAGCTCTGCGGCGCGGTCGGCTTCCGGGGTATCTGCGACCTCGACTGGCGCCACGACGCGGCAACCGGGGAGTACAAGCTGGTCGATTTCAATCCAAGGATCGGGGCGCAGTTCCGGCTGTTCGAGCGCGCGGACGGCGTGGACGTGATCAGGGCCATGCACCTTGATCTGACCGGGCGTGCTCTGCCGCCCGGACGCCAGGTCGACGGCCGCCTCTACATCGTCGAGAACCTCGACGTTCCCGCCCAGATCGCCTATCGGCGAGCGGGCGAGCTGGAGGTCGCTCCCGGACCATGTCGCCACCGGGAGCTGGCCTGGTGGGCATCTGATGATCCAGTGCCGGCACTCGTGGGCGGCGTGTGCTCGGCGGCGTTCGGCGGCAGGCAACTGCTGTCCGGTAAGTTCGGCGGCTACCGTCCGGCCGCCTTGACGAAGGGTGGTCCATGCGTCTGAAGGAATGGCAGAGGGAAGCGGAGGGGACCGCTGTTCGTGCCGGGGCGAACGGGGCACAGACGGCTGCGACTCGGTCCGAGGGGGCCGCGACTCGTCGTGAGGGCGATACGACTCGTCGCAGCTCGTCTGCGCGTGCCGGCTCGGGGCGTGCCGATGCGGTCGTGATCGGCGCCGGGCCCTACGGCCTGTCGACGGCCGCCCATCTCACCGCCTCCGGGCTCTCGGTCCGGACGTTCGGCGAGCCGATGGAGAGCTGGCGGGAGAAGATGCCGGTGGGGATGTTCCTGAAGTCCACGCCGTCGGCGTCGAGCATCTCCGCTCCGCGCCGGGGCAGCACCCTGGCCGACTTTCTGGCGGCCGTGGGCGAGGACCCGCTCCTCGGCCACCAGCCCGTCCCGATCGACACCTTCATCCGGTACGGGCAGTGGTTCATGGACCGCAACGTCCCCGAGGTGCAGCGGACGCGCGTGGAGCGCGTGGCCCGGAACGGACGCGGCTTCTCGGTCGTCTTGGAGGATGGGGAGGAATTCGCCGCGTCGAACGTCGTCGTGGCCACCGGCCTCGATGGCGTCGCCCACGTCCCGGCTGAGCTGTCCGGGTTGCGTGACTCCGACATGTGCGGCGGGCTCGGCCTGATGTCGCACAGCTCCGAGCACCGCGATCTCTCGCGGCTGGCCGGCAAGCGAGTGGCGGTCCTCGGCGCCGGACAGTCGGCGCTGGAGAACGCCGCGCTGCTGGCCGAGTCCGGCGCCGACGTCGAGCTGTTCGTACGCGGGCCGCGGGTGGTCTTCGCCGGCCCGCCGACAGATATCACGCATCAAGGCCGCGGCACCGCCATTGAAGCCCGAGTCGCCCCTGGGCCCCGGCTGGTCCCTGTTCGCCATCAGCCACCGGCCGGGCGCCTTCCGGTATCTGCCCGAGCCGGCCCGGTTCTGGCTCGTGGCCAATGTGCTGGGCCCATTTGGAGCGTGGTGGTTGCAGCCACGCGTCGAGGGCCGTCTGCCTGTGCATCTCGGTCACCGCGTGGTGTCGGCGGCATCTGACGGCGATGCGGTCACGCTCACTTTCGCGGCTCGCGACGGTGAGCGCCATGACCAACGGTTCGACCATGTCATGGCCGCTACCGGCTACCGGGTCGACGTCGACCGTCTGGGCTTCCTGGACGCCGGCCTGCGCCGGGAGGTTGACCGAACCGCCGCAACCTGGCCCGCCCTCGGATCGTCGTTTGACTCCTCGGTTCCGGGCCTCTACTTCACCGGACTGGCCGCCGCGGCTACGTTTGGGCCATTGATGCGATTCGTATGCGGCACGGGGTTTGCGGCGCGGAAGGCGCGCGTCGGCATTGGCAAGGCGCGGGGGTCCGCCGCGCGCTGAGACGGCCCCTCGGGTCGGCCCCTCGGGTCGGCCCCTGGGGTCGGCCCCTCGGGTCGGCCCCTCGGGTCGGCCCCTCGGGTCGGCCCCTCGGGTCGGCCCCTCGGGTCGGCCCCCGCGCCGGCCGCGGTATCCTCTCGCCGAGGCGCCGATCGTGACGATCGACACATGATTGGCGCCGGCGCGCGTGTCACGGATACGGTGGTCTTGGTCACGATGGTCCTGGCGTCGAATCGGCGCCGGTGGACTGAGCGCACTCATCGCCGCCGTGGCGGTCGCGGCCTGCGCCGACACGTCGTCGTCCTCTCAGGCCACGAGCCCCGCCCAGCCCCGAGCTCCTCTCAGGCCACGAGCTCCTCTCAGGCCACGACGGCCAGCGGGACGACCGCTCGTGGCGCGGCTCGCGTGGGGGCTCGGTCCAAGCGAGCCGCTCAGCCCCGTGCCCGCACGACGTCGACCTCGACCACCACAACGGCGGCGCATCGACTCGCACCGGCAGGCTCCGGGACGGCGTTGGCGGCGCTCGCCCAGTTGCCCGTCAAAGGCCGGGCGCCGAAGACCGGGTACAGCCGGGACCAGTTCGGCGACGGATGGGCCACGGTGGCGGGCTGTGACATGCGAGACCGGATTCTCGGCCGGGACCTGACCCAGAAGACATATGAGGCCGGCGACACCTGCCGCGTTGCCAGCGGAACGCTCGATGACCCGTACACGGCGCAGACGATCAGGTACGTCCGGGGCGGAGCATCGGAGGTCGACATCGACCACGTCGTTGCGCTCATGGACGCGTGGCAGAAGGGCGCGCAGCAATGGTCGGCGGCCAAACGCGTGACGTTTGCCAACGATCCGCTGGAGTTGCTGTCGGTGAGCTCACACGCCAACCGATCCAAGGGCGACGGCGACGCTGCCACCTGGTTGCCGCCGAACAAGAGCTTCCGGTGTGACTACGTCGCTCGCCAGATCGCCGTCAAGCGCAAGTACGGGGCCTGGGTCACCAGCGCCGAGCGTGACGCCATGGCGCGGGTCCTCGCCTCCTGCCCCGGCGAGCGCTTGCCACCTCCTGGATCCGTCGTCGTCCCGCGCGCGTCCGCGCAGCCGACGGCGCCGGTCGCGGAGTCCCGCACACGCACGTCCGCGGCCCCGCCCGGCCCGACCTCCAGTCAGGGGCGTGTGTTCAAGAACTGCGCCGCGGTGCGTGCCGCCGGCCTGGCGCCGCTCCGGCAGGGAACCCCGGATTACAACGCCAACCCGAAGCTCGATCGTGACAAGGACGGCCTCGCCTGCGAGTAGCTTGCGCCCCGTCGTGCGCGCCTGAAGGAACCGCCATGCCACGAGGCTGCCCGCGCGGCGCGGCCGCGGTGCCCGCCCTTGCCAGGCGCCCCCGCCTCCGGGTAGCGTCGAGAGAACGAGGCAGCGGCAATCACGAGCCGGGAGGCACAGACGATGGCAACCGAATGTGAGGCGGTCAGATGACGCCGGTGGCCCCGGGCGATACGGTCGGGTTCATCGGCCTCGGGCGGATGGGGCGGCCGATGACGTCCCGGCTGGCGGCGGCCGGCTACCGCGTGCGGGCGTTCGATCGCCCAGCCTGACGCGCTGCGCGCCGCCACCGAGCCGGACGGCATCGAGCCCGCCGCCGGCGCCGCCGACGTCGGCGCCGGCGCGCACGCGGTCATCCTGATGCTGCCGAACTCGCAAATCGTCACCGAGGTCGTGCTCGGCAGCGGGCTGCTGACAACGATGACCCGGGACGCGCTGCTCGTCGACATGAGCTCCTCGGATGCCACCGAGACGGTCAAGCTGGCTCCGGTCGTCAACGACCACGGGGTGCGCTTTCTCGATGCGCCGGTGTCCGGCGGCGTTCCCGGCGCGGAGGCGGGCACGCTGACGATCATGGCCGGCGGCGCCGAGGTGGACCTCGCCGACTGCCGCCCGATGCTGGAGGCGCTCGGCAGGGCCATCAGGCATGTGGGCGGGATCGGCGCCGGGCACGCCACCAAGGCGCTGAACAATCTGCTGGCGGCGACGAATCTGCTCGCCGGCGTGGAGGCACTGCTGGCGGCCGAGCGGTTCGGGCTGGATCCCGAGGTGCTGCTCGACGTGGTCAACCAGTCGACCGGCGGGTCGTGGGCGAGCAGCCGCAACCTGCCCAACTTCATCGTCCCTGAGACCTATGACTCAGGGTTCTCTTGACCCTGTTGGTCAAAGACGTGCGGATGGCCGTCGGGCTGGCGCGCGCCGTCGGGGCCCGCGCTGAGCTCGGCGAGGCCAGCGTGTCGCTGTGGGAGCAGGCAGCCGAGGCGCTGCCGGCCGACGCCGACCACACCGAGATCGCCCGCTGGCTCGCCGACCGGGCGCAGGCCGACGGGGCGGCGGGCGGGTAGCCGGCCCGACTCCGAGCCACTCGGGGCGTGTGGGCACCGGTCCGACGCCCGCGCGCCTGTTCCAATCACTGACCACTCGACCGAGACCAGGAACAGCCGGAGCGTGTCCCCATCGGCACGACGCGCTCGTCTACTGACAAATGACGGCCATCGGGGCCTTCACCATCCAATAAGGAGTGTCGATGCCGCATCCAGTGATTCACGCCGAGATCCGCTCCCAGGACGCCGACGCGACGCGGGAATTCTTCGCCGAGCTGTTTGATTGGAAGGTGGCCTCGGAGGGCGGCTTCCCCGGCTACACGTTCATGGACACGGGTGCCGAGGGAGGACCGGCGGTGGCGATCAGCCCGCGTCAGGGCGCCGACGACGAGGTCCTATTCTTCGTCGCCGTCGACGATGTCACCGCGACGCTGAGCCGAGCTGAGGAGCTGGGCGGCACGATCATCCAGCCCACCCAACAGGTGCCAGGCGTGAGCTTCGGCGTTCTCGCCGATGCCCACGGTCACCGAATCGGCGTCGCAGCCACCTGACTCGGCTCAGCTTCGGCCCCGCCCGGTCTCGGTCGCGGCACGCAGGATCGCCTCGAGCGAGCGCTCGACATCGTCACCGGTCGTGGCCCAGTTGGAGACCGAGATGCGCATCGCGCCCATGCCGTGCCACGTCGTACCACTCAGCCAACAGGTGCCATCGTTCTGGACGGCGTCGATCACCGAGCGCGTGAAGGCATCGTGGTCGCCGGCCGCGTCGAGGAACCGCACCAGCACCTGGTTGAGCACCACGTCGTTGAGCACCTCGACGTACGGGGTCGCTCCGAGCACTTCTCCGAACCGCCGCGCGTGGGCACAGCAGCGCTCGACCAGTTCGGCGACTCCGGAGCGGCCGAGCGAACGGATCGCCGCGTACACCGGAAAACCGCGGGCGCGACGGGAGAACTCCGGATTCCAATCCAGTTGATCGCGGGGGCCGTCGGCCCCGGCGTGGACCAGGTAGCCGGCACGAATGCTCATCGCGGCCTGGTGGGCGTCCGGGTGAGCGCAGAACGCGATCCCGCAGTCATACGGGGCGTTGAGCCACTTGTGAGCGTCGGTCGCCCACGAGTCCGCGCGGTCGGCCCCGGCGACGAGGTGCCGCAGGGCCGGGCTCGCCGCGGCCCACAGACCGAAAGCGCCGTCGATGTGCAGCCACGCGCCGGCCTGTTGCGCGATGTCGGCGATCTCGTGGAGCGGGTCGACCGAGCCCGTGTTCACGTTGCCGGCCTGAGCGCAGACGATCCTCGGTCCATCATGACGCCCGAGCGCCTCGCGAAGCGCGACCGGCACCATTCGACCCTGCTCGTCGGCCGCTACCGGCACGATGCACGCGGCGCCGAGCCCGAGCAACCGCAGGGCGCGGTCGACCGTCACGTGGCGCTCCGCCCCGACGAAGACGCGCACCGCCGGCGCGCCGATCAGGCCCTGCTCGTTGATGTCCCAACCAACTCGGGCAAAGACGCTGTGACGAGCGGCAGCCAGCGCGGTGACGTGCGCCATCTGGCATCCGGTGACAAAGCCGAACGACACCCCGTCGGGCAGCCCGAGAAGCTCCGCCGTCCATGCGCCCGCCACTTCCTCAGCTACCGCCGCTGACGGCCCGCAGACGTACAGCCCCGCGTTCTGATCCCAAGCGGACGTCAGCCAATCAGCGGCAAGCGCGGCCGGCGCGGCCCCGCCGATGACGAACCCGAAGTAGCGCCCACCCTGACTCGACACCAGCCCGGGCGCCGCGGCCGCGGCGAGATCGGCGACCACCTTTCGCGGATCGGCCGGCAGCTCCGGCAGCGGCCCGCCCAAGGCCGAACGCAGCTCGTCAACGCCGGCAGACCAACCAATCGGCCGCTCCGAGATCCCCTCCAGGTAGGCGGCGGCCACCCCTGCGGTGTCCTCGAGCAGGCCGCGGATCGTCATGACTTTGACTGCCGGGGCATCAGCCCCTCAGGGTAAACGTCAATATGCTGGTTGGCGTGGCCGATTCAAACTCAGCGCCGGACGAACCCGGCCCCCAGGGTAGATGCGTCTGCGGCCAGAAGGTCACGATCGCCGACGCGCATGAGATAACGCTGCCCAACGGACGCGCCGGTTGGCAGGGCTACTGTCCCGAGTGCGGTGCCCCGCTGTTCGCGATTCGTCGCGGATCACGGGCGAGCAGATAGCGACCGGACAGGACGTCGCCGGCGGGTCAACGCCGATCTGAGCGATGGCGGCCCGCGTCCTTCGAGTCGCTCGGAGATAATCCGTTCGGCGGCGATTGGAGTCCGTCCTCCGCTGCTGACGAACAGTCCAACGAGAGGCCCATGGTCATCCAGAACGTTCCGAGCGGGCTGACCATTCCGCGTTTGTCCATGACACGC
This sequence comes from uncultured Solirubrobacterales bacterium, assembly GCA_963754375.1. Taxonomy (GTDB): domain Bacteria; phylum Actinomycetota; class Thermoleophilia; order Solirubrobacterales; family Solirubrobacteraceae; genus Palsa-465. Next base: position 35,262 of record CAVWFX010000003.1, on the reverse strand, counting down.
GCGAGCCGTTGACCTGGAGTCTGACCATCGTGGCCGCCGCCGTCCTGGGCGTGGCGTTCTTGTCCCGGCCGCTGTCCGGCACGCCGGTCACGCCGGCGATGGTCTTCGTCGTGGTCGGCGTGCTCGCCGGCCCGCTCGTGCTCGATGACCTCACGCTACCCCCCGGTGGGGAGACCGTGCGCACGTTGGCGGAGGCGACGCTCGCGGTGGTGCTGTTCTCCGACGCTGCCCGGATCGAACTGCGCGCGCTGAGACGCGAGGCGACCGTGCCGCTGCGCCTGCTTGGCATCGGACTGCCGTTGACGATCGTGGTCGGGACGCTGGTCGCCATCCCTCTGTTCCCACACCTGTCGCTCAGCGACGCGGTGATCCTGGCCGTGATCCTCGCCCCAACTGACGCGGGCTTGGGACAGGCGGTCGTTACCGACCGCCGGCTGCCCCAGCGTGTGCGCCAATCCCTCAACGTGGAGAGCGGACTGAACGACGGCATCTGTGTACCGCTGCTGCTGATCGTGCTGGCCAGCGCCAGCGGCTCGCCGGCTCACGGCCACATCGTCGTCGAGGAGATCGGCTGGGGGATCTTCGGCGGGGTGGCGTCGGGGCTGCTGTGCAGCCAACTCACGAACCTCGCCCGGAGCCGGAATCTGATCGTGCGCGAATGGCTGCAGGTGATCCCGGTGGCGAGCGCGGCGCTCGCCTACGGAATCGCCGTCGGCCTCGGCGGCTCGGGCTTCATCGCCGCGTTCGTGGCGGGCATGCTGTTCGGCAACCTGATGCACGGTGAAACCGGCAAGGTCACCGTCTTTGCGGAAGAGTCGGGCGCGCTGCTCGACGGCGTCACGTTCCTGGTGTTCGGGGCCGTGCTGCTCGGCCCAACGCTTGAGCATGCGACCTGGCAGATGGTGGTTTACGCAGCGCTCAGCCTCACCGTGGTGCGTGTCGGCCCGGTCGCGCTCGCGCTGCTCGGGACCCGGGCGCGCGCACCGACTGTCGCGCTGCTCGGCTGGTTCGGACCTCGCGGCTTGGCCTCGATCGTGTTCGCCGTGATCGTCCAGGACTCCGGGCTGCCGAACACGCCGACGCTCGTCGCGACGGCGTACGTGGCCGTCGCGATGTCGGTCCTCCTGCATGGCCTGTCGGCGGCGCCGTCGGTGGACCGCTACATCAGCTGGTACAAGGCGCACCCAGCCGGACGGCCGCCGTCGATGGAGAGCACACCCGCCCCCGAGCTGCGAACACGTGGACCGATACGTGCCCACATGCCGCCGGCCCGTGGCGGGCTGGATGACGGCGCCGACGCCTCCCGACGGTCGTCTTGACTACGAGCCCGCCGCGGGGAGACCCGGCCCAGCCCCAGGGCTCTCCTGGGACTGGTCGGCGGCGGTCCTGGGCGCCGTGTACGCGGTCCCTGCTGCGGTGGTGGTCCTGAATGACCGCTCCCGCGGAGTGGCGCTGGCGATCGGCGTGCTGCCGGCGGCGCTCGCGGGGCTGATGCCGACGCGGCGGTCCCGACTCGTCGTCGTCGTGCTCGGCGCCGCCATCGGTGTGCCGATGTTCCTCGGCGGCGTGCTGGCGGACGTCCCGGTTTTGGCAGTCGCAGTGATCGCCGGGCTCGGCGTCGGCTCCGCGCTGCTTGCGGCCCGCTTCCGGTTGGGGCAGATAGCGATGACGCTCTGCCTGCCGATGATCGGTGTCGGGCTCAGCTATAGCGATCTCGGCACGGCCGCGGCCCTGGCCGGGCTGATGGTGCTCGGCTCGCTGTTTGCCTGCCTCGTCTCGATGTTCTGGCCCGAGCGGCCGGCCGATCCGCCGCCGGGCGCCGGGCCGAGGCCGGGCGGCCCGTCGTTGTCGTACGGGATCCGCCTCGGCGCCGCCGGAGCGACCGCCGCGACGATCGGCTTCCTGTTCGATCTGGAGCACGTCGGCTGGGCATGCGCGGCGGCCCTGCTGGTCATGCGACCCACAGCCGAGATGCAGCGTCTCAGAAGCGTGGGCCGGATCCTCGCTGTCGCCGGCGGCGCCCTCGCCGGCGTCGCGCTCGTAAGGGTCGCGCCACCGCCGGCTGCTTACAGCGTGGCGGTCATCGCGGCGGTGGCGGGCGCCGGCGGCACGCATCGGAGCCGCTGGTACGTGACCTCGGCCTTCACCACGTTCATGGTCTTCCTGCTGCTTCTGTACTCGGACCCGCAGGATGCCGAATCGCGCTTCAACGAACGCCTGCTCGAGACGCTGCTCGGCGTCGGCCTGGCATACCTCTTCGGTCTCGGGCTACCGGCGCTCGCGGAGCGACGCCGCGGGCGGCCCTCATCGAAAATACGGTGACGTGATGCGCGTGCTCGTGATCGGTGCCGCTGGAATGCTCGGGCGAAAGCTCGTGCAGCGGCTCGCCGCGGATCCCGTTCTCGGAGGTCGGCGGATCTCACACCTCCTGCTCGCCGACGCGGCCTCGATGCCGCCGGTTGCGGCGGGCGATGCGAGCGTCGAAACGCTCGTGGCCGACGTCGCCGAGCCGGGGGTCGCCGAGGATCTGCTGTCCAGGCTCCCAGATGTCGTGTTCGACCTGGCGGCGGTCGTCTCCGGCGAGGCCGAGGCCGACTTCGAGAAGGGCTACCGGGTGAATCTCGACGCGACCCGCCGCCTGCTTGAAGCGGCGCGCTCGTCGGCCCCCGGCTACCGGCCGCGGCTCGTCTTCAGCTCGTCGATAGCGGTCTTCGGGCCGCCGTTCCCGGAGGTGATCGGCGACGAGCACCGCGCGACGCCCGCCACGAGCTACGGAACCCAGAAGGCGATCGCGGAGCTGCTTCTGTCCGACTACACCCGGCGCGGGTTCGTGGATGGCATCGCCATTCGCCTGCCGACTGTCTGCGTGCGGCCGGGCGAGCCCAATTTGGCGGCATCCGGGTTCTTCTCCGGCATCATCCGCGAGCCCCTCCACGGCAGGCCCGCCATCCTTCCCGTATCCCCGGACGTGCGCCACTGGTTCGCCTCTCCGCGCGCGGCGGTTCAGTTTCTCGTGCACGCCGCGACCCTGGAGAGCCGGCGTGATCGGCGACCAGCGCTCGCTGACGATGCCCGGCGTCTCGGCGACCGTTGCCATGGAGATCGAGGCGCTGCGCCGGGTGGCCGGCGATGGCGCCGTGTCCCTGATCCGGAGCGAACCGGACGAGGCGATCGCCCGCATGGTCGCCGGCTGGCCGCGCGCGTTCGATCCCCGCCGGGCATGCGCGCTCGGATTCCGGGCCGAGGCGAGTTTCGACGAGATCGTCCGGGTGTACATTGACGACGAGCTGGGTGGGACGATCGCCGGCCTGTGACCGCCTCATCGACGCAGTTCACGCGACTTCGACTACCTTCGCTGAGTGGACCAGTCATCCGACGAACGTGACCTCGCGACGCTGGGGGCCGGTGACCGGCCGTTCGCCGACCTCGTCAGCGACGTGGCGTCGGTGAACCCGACGCCGGGCGCGGGCCCCAGCCTGGCGTGGACGTGCGCGCTCGCCGCCGCGCTCGTGGAGATGGTCAACGGAGTCGCGCTGCGCAACCAGCCGGAACACGCTGACACGATCAGAACGGAGCGTGACCGCGCCACTGCCCTCAGGAAGCTGGCGCTGTCGCTGGCCGACACCGACGCCGCCGCGTACCGCCGCGTGCTCGCCGCCCAGCGCGACCACGAGGCGCCCGACCGGGCCGCAGGATCCGGCGGGCGCTGGTGGAGGCGGCCGATCCGATCGTGGCGATCGCCGAGGCGGCCGGCGAGGTCACGCAGCTGGCCTGCGACGCTGCCGCCAGGGCGCGCGGCGGCGTGCGCGGAGAGGCCATGACCGCCGCCGCGCTGGGCTGCGCCGTGGCCGAAGCCGGAGTCCTCCCTGGTGGAGCTCAACCTCGCCGGCGCACCGGACGATCCACGCCGCGCGCGCGTTCGTGAAGCCGCCGACGGCGCCCGGGCCCATCGGCAGCGCGCGCAGGCGGGGCGCCCAGCCGGTTGACGTCAGACCCGGGGGCTCGACTGCATCCAGGGCAAGCTCGGCGTCCTCGGCGGCGACCCGATCAGCTGAGATGATGGACCTCCTGCAGTCCGTAAACCGGCGTGTCGATGCCGACGGCGCGGGCCTTGAGTTGCAGCGCCAGGTACAACGAGTAGTGGCGGGACTGGTGCAGGTTGCCGCCGTGGAACCACAGGCCGGGATGCTGGGTGGGCTTCCACATGTTGCGCTGCTCTCCCTCCCACGGGCCGGGGTCCTTGGTGGTGTCCGAGCCCAGGCCCCAAACCTTGCCGACGCGGTCGGCGACCTCCTGGGAGATGAGGTCGGCCGCCCAGCCGTTCATCGAGCCATAACCGGTCGCGTAGACGACAAGGTCGGCGGGAAGCTCGGTGCCGTCCTGCAGCACGACCGCGTCGTGGGTGAGGTGGTCGACCTGCCCGCGGGCGAGCTTGACCTGTCCGTCGGCGACGAGGTCGGCGGCGCCGACGTCGATGTAGTAGCCCGAACCGCGCCGGAGGTATTTCATGAACAGCCCGGAGCCGTCCTCGCCCCAGTCATGCTCGAAGCCGGCGCGCTCCAGGCGCTCATAGAAGTCCCGGTCGCGCTCGCGCATCTCGTCATAGAGCGGGATCTGGAACTCGTGCATGATCCGGTAGGGCAATGAGGCGAAGATCAGGTCCGCCTTCTCGGTGGTCACACCGTCGGCGACCGCCTCCTCGGAATACAGCGCCTTGAGCCCGACATCCATGAGCGTGTCCGACCGCACGATGTGGGTCGAGGAGCGCTGGACCATCGTGACGTCGGCGCCGCTCTCATACAGCGCGCCGCAGATGTCGAACGCCGAGTTGTTGGAGCCGACGACCACGACGCGCTTGCCGGCGTAGGCGTCGGGTCCGGGGTGTTCGGAGGAGTGCTGCTGCTCGCCGGCGAACACGTCCTGACCGGGGAAGCTCGGGCGGTTGGGCTTTCCGGAGACGCCGGTGGCGATCACCAACTGCCGGGGTCGCAGGCGGACGGTGTCCCCGTCGCGGTCGACGACGACGTCCCATTCGCCGGTGGCCTCGTCGTAGGCGGCGGAGGTGGCGGTCGTCGAGCCCCAGTAGTTGAGCTCCATCACCCGGGTGTAGGCCTCCAGCCAGTCGGCGATCTTGTCCTTGGGGGAGAACACGGGCCAGTTCTCGGGGAACTTGATGTACGGCAGGTGGTCGTACCAGACCGGGTCATGCAGACACAGCGACTTGTAGCGCCCGCGCCACTGGTCACCCGGCCGGGCGTGGCGGTCGATCACGATGGTGGGCACGTCAAGCTGGCGCAGCCGCGCGGCGAGCGCGATCCCGCCCTGCCCGCCGCCGACGATCAGCACCTCCGGCTGGGTCGCGTAGCCGAGCTCGTCGGCCTCGCGGCGGCGGCGCTCCAGCCACGACTCCCGGTCGGCGTTCACGCCGTGTTCGGCCCCGCGCGGACGCGATCGGCCACGGGGCTCCTCGTGGCCCGTGAGCTCAGAGAGCGTCGTCAGCAGCGTGAACGCCATGCCGTCACGCAGCCGCAGATGGCCGACCCCTCGGCCGACCTTGGTCTCGAACGCCAGCCATGCTTCGGTCACGCCGTCGGCCTCGGCCGGCGGCTCGGTGACGTGGAAGCCGTGGGGCGCGGCGCTCTTCAGGGTGTGCTCGAGCATGTCGCGCACGCCGTCCGGGCCTTCCACCGTGGTGATGTTCCACGTCAGCGCGACCAGGTCACGCCAGAAGCTGGTGGTGGCGAACAACTCCGCGGCGCCGGCCGCGTCCTGGGCCCCGAGGGCGGCATTGAAGGGGTCGAGCCAGTCCGTGACGACCTGCTCAGGGCTCCCCTGTGTGGCTGGTGCGGTGGTCTGGGTCATGTTCGCCTCCTGGACGCCTGCCGGAACCACAGAGTCTGCCCGATCCATCCTGGTTGGAGAAGCCGTCCTCGCTCAGTGGCGCACCCGGGCGCTCAGCTGACCGACGCAACCCGCGCGTCGGGGATGGCCGCGATCAGCGCCTCGGTGCCGACCTTGAAGACATCGTGGGGCGTTCCCGCCGGGTCGGCGTCGTGGAGGAACACCAGCGACTTGACGATCTGGCCGACCTCCACGCCCAGCGCGGCGGCCGCCAGAGCCGCCGTCCGGGCCGAGTCGCTGAGGGTTCTGACCTCGATCTCAAGCCCTCTCTCCCGTAGCCGCTGCGCCAGGCGCGCCGCCGTGGGGTGCATCCGTCAGATCGGCGACGTGCGAGCTGACGATCACGGTCTTGTCGACCGGAAGCGCGAAATGCTCGATCGGGCTGGTGGCGTTGCGGGCCATCGCGATGAACAGCAACTTGCGCCAGCGGCGCATGCCCGGCGCGCCGCGTCGGGGTCATCGTCATCCGTGACACGAAATAGGACGCGTGCTCCAGGTCCAGGTTGCGCTCCAGCAGCCCGCGCTTACGGGCGAGCGCCAGCGCCTTGGGCACGTTCGGCGTGTCGTGATAGCCGATCCGCACCGTCACGTGCATGATCTTGAACAGGCCGCTGCCGAGCGTCTCGACGCACGAACCGATCCGCCACCTCGACGTGCGGCACGCTGACGGAGTCGACCGAGACGATCAGCACCTTGTCGTGGAACACGCGGTGGTGCTCGACGTCGGCCCGCATCGCCAGCGGCGTCGTCAGCTTGCCGGGGCTGAGGTAGACCGCCACGTTCAGCACGCGCTGAATCGGCGGATCCGCCATTCGCAGCTTGTACAGGAAGTCCTGCAGCGGGCCCTCCTCCTCGGTCCGGTTTCGGGTGACGATCTCACGGCCCTTGCGCCAGGTGACCATCACCACCGAGACCAGCAGGCCGACGCACAGCGGGATCCACGCGCCATGGTCGATCTTCGTCAGGTTGGACGTGAAGAACGACACCTCGATGGTCAGGAACAGCGCCCCCAAAAGAGCCAGCTTCCACTTGGCGGTGTGCCACAGGAACCGGGCAACGGCCAGGAACAGGATCGTGTCGAGGATGAACGTGCCGGTCACCGCGACGCCGTAGATCTCGGCCAGCGAGGTCGAGTTCTGGAAGATCAGGACGAGCGCGGCCACGCCGACCGCCAGACCGAAGCTGATCAGCGGCACGTAGATCTGGCCCTCGACATGAGAGGTGTGCGCGATCTTCAGCCTCGGCAGGAATCCCAGCTGCACCGCCTGCCGGGCCATCGAGAACGATCCCGGTGATCGCCGCCTGCGACGCGATGATCGTCGCCGCGGTGGCGAGGAACACCATCGGGATGCGCGCCCCGCTCGGAACGAGCAGGTAGAACGGGTTGACGATCGTGCGGGGATGGGCCAGGATCAGCGCGCCCTGGCCGAGGTATGAGAGCAGGACCGCCGGGAACACGATGCCGAACCAGGTCATGCGGATCGGCGGGGCGCCGAAGTGCCCACGGTCCGCATACAGCGCCTCCGCCCCCGTCACGGCCAGCACGACCCCGCCGAGCGTCAGAAACGCCGCCACGCCGTGGTCCACCATGAACCGGGCGGCCCAGGTCGGCGACAGGGCCTGAAGGACGCCGGGGTGCAGGACCACCTCGTGGCCACCCAGGATCCCGATCACCAGAACCAGACCAGCAGCACGGGACCGAACAGCCAGCCGACGGCGCCGGTCCCATACCGCTGGATCGCAAACAGCCCGACCAGGATCCCGAGCGAGATCGGAACGACAAGGTGGCGCCAGCGCCGGCGTCGCGATCTTGAGCCCCTCCACGGCGGACGTGACGGAGATCGCCGGCGTGATCATTCCGTCGCCGAAGAACAGGCCCGCCCCGAAGATCCCGAGCGTGACCAGCAATGCGGTGCGACCGACCCCGCGGCGCTGGATCAGCGCGGCCAGCGCCATGACGCCGCCGTCGCCCCGGTTGTGGACGCGCATCAGCACGATCGCGTACTTGAACGAGACGATGATCATCAGCGACCAGAAGATCAGCGAGACGATCCCGTAGACGCCGGGCACGGTGGGGTGCGCCGCGTTGGCGTGCTGGGTGAAGATGACCTGCTCGGCGTACAGCGGACTGGTTCCGATGTCGCCGTAGACGATGCCCAGCGCGCCCAGGCCCAGCACGATCCGGCCCGCGTGGGCGACGACATCTCGCTCGCCGTCCTCGTCGCCGGCGCCCGAGCCACCGTTGGCCGCCGCCGGCACCGGCGACACCGGCCAATGGCTCAGCTTGTAGGCGATCCCGTTGCCGCCGGCTGTGCCATTCCGATTACCGTTGCCATTGCCGTTGGCGCTGTGGGTATCGGTGTCGAGCTTGTGGGCGGCTTCGTTCAGGCTCCGTCGCGGTGGCGGCGTGCTCATGGGATCTCGGTCCGGCGGACTCGACTCCCTCGCCCGGCCGATCCGTAGCCCCCGGTCACCATTGTCGCCCTCCTATGGCGTTCAAGACCTGGCTCGTGGACGACGCCCACCGGAACCGCCGGCGCGGCCTGGCGCAGCGAGCACACAGAACTGACCACTCATCAAGTCGTGGTTACCAGAAGAAAAGCCGAAATGCCCGCGGCCAGCTATCGGTACTTCTACCCATCTTCACCGGCCCGCGCGTCTGGAGCGCGCGACAACGGGTTCAGGGTTCGAGCAGGCCGCGGCGGATCGCGTAGCGAGTCAGCTCCGCGCCGTTTCGCAACCCCAGCTTGTCGAGGATGTTGGCGCGGTGATGGTCGACGGTCTTTCGCCTGATCACGAGCTCGCCGGCGATCTCGTCGCTGGTGTATCCCTCGGCGATCAGCTTCACCACCTGAAGTTCCCGTGGGGTCAGTGGTTCCACCGGACCGGCCTCGCCCGCCCTGGCTCTTTCCAGATAGTCGCATCAGCGCCGTGACGGCCGCCGGATACAGGAACGGCTCGCCCCGCATCGCCGCTCGACAGGCATCGACCAGATCCCGGTTGGCCGCGGTCTTGAGAACATAGCCCGACGCCCCGGCCCGCAGCGCCTCGAAGAAGTACTGCTCGTTGTCGTGCACGGACAGGATCAGGACACGCGGCGGGTGTCCGCGGCGCTGGAGCTCGGCGGTGGCCTGGAGGCCGGTCAGCTTCGGCATCGAGACGTCGAGAATCGCCAGATCGACGTTGTGCGCAACCGCCTTCTCCACCGCCTCGCTCCCGTCCGAGGCCTCGGCGACGACCTCTATGTCCGGCTCGCCTTCCAGGACGGCCCGCAGCCCGCTGCGCACGACGGCGTGATCGTCCGCCAGCAGGACCCGCGTCTTGAGCGGCGTCGTCATGCTCGCCGGCCTATGCCGACCCGGCCGGCACCGAGAGGACGATCTCCGTTCCCAGCCCGGCGCCGGACCGACCTCCAGGTCGGCGTCGATCAGCATCGCCCGCTCCCTCATTCCGCCGAGCCCGCCCTCCATTGGTCCGCACCGGGAGCCCGCGGCCATCGTCGGCGACGATCAGCACGACGCGATCGTTCACCTGCGCCAACGTGACCGTCACCTCGGTCCCATTCGCATGACGCAGGGCATTGGTCAGAGCTTCCTGGGCGACCCGGTAGATCACCAGCTCCACCTCCGGCGACAACGGCGGCAGGTCCCAGTCGAGATTGCGGCGCACGCGCAGGCCGGCCTGGCCATCGACGCGCGAGCACAGCACGATCAGCGCATTGACGAGGCCGAGATCGTCCAGGGCCTCCGGCCGCAGCTCGCGGCCGATCCTGCGGACATCCTCAAGGCTGCGCAGGACCGTCTCCGCTATCTCAATCAGCGCCTGGCGTTGCAGCGAGCCGTCGCTGGCCTCTGCCCCGTCGCTGACCTCTGGCCCGTCGCCGGCCGCCCGCTCCGCGCGCAAGGCGATCGCGGTCAGGGTCTGGCCGATCTCGTCGTGCAGCTCCCGGGCTATCCGCGTCCGCTCACCCTCCTGAGCGGCGAGGGCCCGCCGTCCACTCTCCAGCCGCTCCCCCTCCAGCCGGTCCAGCATGGCGTTCAGAGCACTGGCGAGCGCCACCACCTCGCGGCCCGCCCCGCGCGGCGCCTCGGCGCGGCGTCCGGGTCGACCCGGATCGACCGCACCCATCACGTCGGCCAGCCGGCGCAGTGGCCCGAACGCGCGTCGCAGCAACACCAGATCCACCGCCAGCATCAGCGCCACACCGATCGCCAGGATCACCAGCTCGCTCGGCGTGGCCACCCTGTGCACGGTCACGGGCGTCCAGGCCAGCAGGGCTGCCGCGACGACGAACACGACGATGTTCGCCGCAAACACGCGCCACAGCAACGACACGCGGTCCCATCGCGGCGATCCGCGAGGGGTTTCCGGCGTCTGCCCGGGCCGCACGGGCGCGGGGCGGTCGGCGTGCGACGCCGCGGCCGGCTCGGCTTGGCTGGAAGAAGTGACCATCATGCTCGCGCCCAGCACCACAAAGTAGCCAGGCGCATACCAGCTCACATTAGGACCAGGAACGGCTTTGGACAAGCGGCGGCTGGGGCACGAGTGCGCGCACCCGTCGGACTGTTCCCGGGCGGAGGTGCTCGGTTCCCGGGCGGAGGTGCTCGGTTCCCGGGCGGAGGTGCTCGGTTCCCGGGCGGAGGTGCTCGGCGGACCGCCCCTGGGGTTACGCTTTCCCGATGCTGCCGACCAGCCACCTGGTGCCGTTCCTGCTCACCGTCTACGTGCTGATCCTGATCCCGGGCCCGAGCGTCTTGTTCGTCGTCAGCCGGGGCGTGTCGCTGGGCCGCCGCGCCGCCCTGGCGACGGTGATCGGCAACACCAGCGGCCTGCTGCTCCAGCTCGTCCTGGTCGTGATCGGGCTCGGCTCGATCCTGGCCAGCTCCGAGACCGTCTACACGGTGATCAAGCTGATCGGCGCCGCTTACCTGGTGACGCTCGGGCTGCGGAGCATCCGTGATCGCAAGAAGCTGGCGGGCGCCCTGATGCCAACCGCCGCGGCGCCGCAGCGCCTTCGCACGATCGTCCGCGAGGGCTTCATCGTCGGCGCCACCAATCCCAAGGGCCTGATCATCTTCACCGCCGTGCTGCCGCAGTTCATCGACCGGTCCCTCGGCCATCCCACGCTGCAGCTGGCGACGCTGGGCGTGACTTCCGCCTGTGGCAGGCTCGCCTCACGCCTAGCATCGGCCTCTCTTGCGAGGCTGGCCCGGGTGCTTCGCTCCAGTGATCTCCATCCGTCTGCTTGGAGATTGCTTTCCGGAATGACCTGGAATGTCACCGGGCATACAAATCGTCCCTGAGCGTGGTAGCATTCAGTGGCGTCAATATAATGCAATTTCGGTTGAATAAACGCTTCCGCCCGCTTGTTAAGTCTGGTAATGTACCAGAAACTTAATCTTTCAGCAAGATGCCAAAGCAGATCTCGCCCGGGAAGTCTGGCCCAAAGCGCGAGGAAAACTTCCCCAGCGAAGAAGCCCATTTCCTCCACCGCGCCCGCGCCGCCCGTTCCGGTGGTTGGCATAGGTGCATCGGCCGGAGGACTGGAAGCCTTCCGCGAACTTCGAGAAGCCCTTCCCAGCGACACCGGCATGGCTTACGTGCTGGTGTCCCACCTCAGCAGAATACAAAAGCATGTTGAGCGAGCTGCTCGCCCGCGTGACGAAAATGCCGGTGACGGAAGCGCGTGGCCAGGCGCCGCTGCTGCCCGATCAGATTGACGTAATTCCGCCCAACGCCACTCTCGAGGTGCAGGATGAAGGCCTCGCCGCGCGGCCCATCCAGCCGCGAAGCCCCGACGATAGCCATCACGGCATGGTGATCGACACTTTTTTTCGCTCACTGGCCCAGTGGCGGAAGAGCCAGGCCATCGGTGTGGTTCTCTCCTGCACCGGCACCGACGGGACGCTGGGCCTCGCAGCCATCAAAGCGGAAGGGGGCATTGCGTTTGCGCAGGATCAGCAAAGCGCCAAGTATCCCGACATGCCTCGCAGCGCCAGCGCCCAGTTCGGTTCCGCGGATTTCGTGCTTCCTGCCCGCTCAAATCGCCCGGGAACTGGCGCGTATCACCCGGCCATCCTTACGTTCGGCGCCCGCAGGAGGATGAAGAAGAACAGACCACTCCCGAATTGCAATTTTCCGGTATCTTCCAATGGGTGAAGCGCACCACGGGCGTCGATTTTTCCGAATACAAGCCCGCCACGCTCCGCCGCCGAATCGGTGCGCCGCATGGTTCTCAGCAAAATGGATACCGTGGCAGCCTACCTGAGGCGCCTCGAAGCCGACCCCGCCGAAGTAGAAGCGCTGTATCGCGACTTGCTCATCAATGTGACGTCTTTCTTCCGAGATCCGGAGACCTTCGAGTACCTTGAGCGCCATGTCATCCCGGATATGCTGAAAAACCGCCGGGGCGATTTGCCTATTCGCGTTTGGGTTCCCGGCTGTGCCACGGGCGAAGAAGCCTATTCCATCGCGATGCTGCTGCTCGAGCCGGTGCAATCGTTGGGAAGCTCACCGTCCATTCAGATCTTCGCGTCCGACATTAGCAAGCTGGCCATTCAAGTCGCTCGCGACGGCTTTTATCCCGAAAATATCGCCGCCGATGTATCCGTACAACGCCTGCGAAGATTCTTCACCAAGACCAGCGACGGTTATCAAATCAACAAACAGGTGCGCGATCTGTGCATCTTCGCCGTTCAGGATGTCACCAAGGATCCGCCGTTCTCCCGGATGGATCTCATCAGCTGCCGCAATCTCCTCATCTATCTGGGCGTCTCTCTGCAGAAAAGGGTGCTGGCCGCGCTCCAATACGCTCTCAACCCCGGCGGCTATCTCCTGCTGGGAAGCTCGGAAAGCGTGGAAGCGGGGTCGGAAGCGTTCCGCCAGATCGACAAGAAGCAGGGCCGCATTCCAAGCACCTCAACGCGCTCGGCCTGGCCTACCTGGACCTTGGCGTTGGCTGGCCGACGTCTTCGGCCAGCTATCAGGTGCTGGTGGCGGGCTGGATGCCGTTGCGGACAAGCCGCCAGTACGTTTCGGCGATCTCGTCTGCCGTGTACCGCCCGTGCCGGTCGAACCACTGGTATGCCCAGTTGCACATGCCGAACAGGGCGAGCGTGATCAGCTTGGTGTCGGTGTCATCGGTGAAAATCCCGCGGGCCTGGCCCGCACTGATGGCTGACTGCACGAGCGACTCGTAGGCGTCACGCTGCGCGGTCACGTAGCGCTTCGCCTCGGGCGGCAGTTCCCGGTGGTGCTCGAAGAAGACGCGGACGTAGCCACGATGGGTGACCATGAGGGACAGTATGTCCTTCATGGCGCCTAGTCCGGCGGACAGGTCATCGAGTGCCTGCCCGGCCTGATGCCGGTGGTGGATGCCCTCCATGATGGTGGCCAGCTTCAGGCACGTCAGTCCCAGGCACGCGGTCAGGTGCTCGTCAGGCACTCCGGTGGCGGCGAGATATTCGCTCAGCAGCCGGTCACGCGACCAGAAGCCTGGTGCGACGGTCAGGTTCCTGGCTACGTCAACGCGCTGCCTGAGCACGTCGGCGGGCTGCTCCCAGTAGGCGAGCAGCAGGGCCAGATCCATCAGCGGGTCCCCGAAGGTGGACATTTCCCAGTCCAGGACCGCGCGGACCTGGTAGGTCGAGGGGTCCAGGATCAGGTTGTCCAGGCGGTAATCGCCGTGGACGAAGGTGGACGGGTAATCCGAGGTCAGGCGGCCCATCTCTTCGGTCAGCCAGCGTCGTCAGCTGGCCGAAGGCAGGCTGCTCGCGTGTCTGGTTTCGCTGCCACTGGCCGCTCCAGCGGGTGAGCTGACGGTTGAGGTAGCCGATCGAGCTGCGCGAGCGGCCCGGCTCGGGTGCGGGCGAGGCTTCGATTTTGCCCTTCGCCGCCAGGGATGCTACGCGCTCGCGGAGTCTGGCGACGGCCTGCTCGGCCGCGCCCGGCACCGCGTCGAAGAGCTGTACCGGGTCCCCGTCGAGAGCCGCGACCTGGGCGATGCCCGCGCCCATCGTCTCGGCACCGACGACCGCGAGGCCCCTGCTCGCTCGTTATGCCGGCGGGTGTTCGGTGAGCCAGGCGCGACCGGCATCGGTGATCACGCGCTCATCGCCATCGGTTCTCAGCAGCGGCGGGTCCTGCTTGTACAGCGAAGCAACCAGCCGCGCGTTCGGCGCGACAGTGCGGGCGATCTGGTGCGCTTCCAGCTTGTGCAGGCTGCCACCCGGCGCCGCGGCAAAGGCAGCCAGCAGCTTGCCTGTCGCCGCCGTCGGGTCCTCGGCCGCGGGGTTGGTGCCCCCGATTGCTGCGGCATCGTCGAGCAGGCTGAGTACCTCGGTGGTGAGCGTGCGCACGAGGTCGCGGATGCGCGCGTCCCTGGCCAGTGCCCCGGCCGCGGTTTCGTCCGCGCCGCCGCTGCCTTGCCAGGTGCGCTGGGGGTGCCGGCGTAGGTACTCCTGCTCCAGCTCGAGCATCCGCTGGGTGTGGGTGTGGAACTGCTCGGACGTGCCGTGCAGGAACACCGAGTGCCGGGTGGCGTGGGCGCGCACGCCCTGGCGCTCGAGCTCGGCGTCGCTCAGTTCGCGCGCGGGTACTCCGAGGTCCTCGGCCATCTAGGTTTCTCCTGTCCTGTCAGCCGATCTAACGCGGCTCGGCGCGATACCGTTTGCCGGCGCCGACGTAGATGTCGACGGCCTTGCCCACCCAGCGCGCAAGCTTGCGGGAGAGCGGGTCTCGTACGGGCCGGGACGCCAGGCGCGATGTGCCCGATCGGCCCCCGGGAAACGAGCATCAGTCGGCCTCGTACGCCGCGACGAACGCGGTGTCCACGCCGAGCGGGCCCGTGGTCATAGCGCCGCCGGCGGTGCCGAGCGGCTCATCACGCCCGGGCAAGGTCTCGCGGAAAAAGCGCGCGTTGTCGGCCACGAACTCGGCTTGATCGTCGGGAACACGGCGGTCCTGGCTGATCGCCTCGACGGGACACACCGGCTCACAGGCGCCGCAGTCGATGCACTCGACCGGGCTGATGTAGAGCTTGCGGCCGCCTTCGTAGATGCAGTCGACCGGGCATTCCTCCATGCACGACTTGTCGGTGACGTCGATGCAGGCGGCAGCGATCACGTAGGGCACGGCTACTCCTGGGTCAGCCTGGCGCGGGCAGGGAATCGGACGAGTGGCCGGGGAACAGCTGCTCGTCGGGGTTGATGAGTACGGCGGCGTTGTTCACGGCGGTCGCAGCCTCGCCGAATCCCACCGCGATCAGCCGCACCTTGCCCCGATAGTCGGTGATGTCGCCGGCCGCGAAGACGCCGGGGAGGTTGGTCGCCATGGTCGTGTCCACCGGGATGTAGCGGTTGCCGACGATGTTCACGCCCCAGTCGCGGATCGGCCCGAGGTTGGCGGTGAACCCGAGAGCGGCGATTACGGCCTGCGCAGGCCGGATGACTGTGCTTCCGTCCGTCGCCGTGATCTCGACGGTCTCCACGCGCTCGCTGCCGTGCACCTTGCTGATCTGGGCGTTGGTGATGACATCCACCGACGACGCGTGCAGCTGCTCGACGGTGTGCGCGTGCGCGCGGAACGCGGCCCGGCGGTGCACCAGGGTCACGCTCAGAGCGATAGGCTCCAGGCTTAGCGCCCAGTCGCAGGCACTGTCGCCGCCGCCGACCACGACGACGTCCTGACCAGCGTGGTCTTGCAGAGACGGCACGAAAAACGCCAGCCCGCGCCCGATCCATTCGTCGCCGGTAGGCAGCGGCCGCGGGGTGAAGGTACCGATGCCGCCGGAGATGATTACGGCCTTTGCCCGGATCGCCGTTCCATTGTCAGTGCCTATCTCGATCGTGCCGTCGACGTGCCGGGTCATGTGCAAGGCACGCTGGTCAAGCACGTAGGTCGGCGAGAAGCGGGCCGCTTGCTCGACCAGGCCGGCCACCAGGTCACGTCCCTTGACTGACGGGAAGCCGGCGACGTCGTAGATCGGCTTCTCCGGGTACATCGCGCTCACCTGGCCGCCAGGCTCGGGCAGCGAATCGATGACCGCGGCAGATAGCCCGCGGAATCCAGCGTAATACGCCGCGTAGAGGCCGACCGGTCCGCCGCCGACGACGGCCAGGTCTGTTCGATGACGCACGCATTGAACCGCTTATCTGCCATGGTGGCCACGCTCTTCTATGGCAGGTGGACGTACTCGTAGTCGAACGGCTTGCCGTTGATCCCGTTGCCGCGGCGGGGCGATCCAGGCCGCGATCTTGCCGCGCTCGTGCACCGGCTGCATCAGCGACCGGACGTGGGTCTTGTCCACGTCGGTCGGCAGCCACTCGCCCTTGCGCTGCGTGCCACTCGTCCGCGGCAGGCAGCTCGCCGTCCGGGGTGGCCTCGATGCCGGCGAACGCGCCGACCTTGCGGTTGAACGCGACGTGCGGCAGCCCAGCCGCTGCGGCAGGCCGGCGCTCGGCCAGGATCCGGTTCCACCGGTTGACGCCGTTCTGGCAGTCGGCGATGTACTCGCGGCGCAGGTCGGTGTTGAGCCCGACCAGCGCGGCGACCTCGGTCTGGCCGATCTGCGCCGTCGTCGGTCGACGGCGTCCACCATGATCGACTCGTGGTGAGCTGGTGGTCGTCCTTGCGCCGTTCCTCCGACCAGCGGCCCTTCAGCCCGGCGGTGTAGTAGTTGGCGACGTTGGTGGACGTCTCGCCGCCGAACAGGTCCAGCGACACCCAGTAGTGGAAGTTCAGGTACTTCTGGATCACGTCAGCGGGATGCCGCCGCGCGCGAGCCACGTCGTCGGTGTCGTGCTCGACCATCAGCTGCGCGGTGCGCTCCACCACCCGGTCGATGCCGGTCGTGCCGACGAACATGTGGTGCGCCTCTTCCTTGAGCATGAACTCGCAGGTGCGCGACAGCGGATCGAAGGCGGACTCCTTGCAGCGTGCCGAGCTGGTACTTGCCGTCCCGGTCGGTGAAGTAGGTGAACATGAAGAAGGACAGCCAGTCCGGGGTCTCCTCGTTGAACGCGCCGAGGATGCGCGGCGAGTCCGCGCTGCCGGAGTTGCGGTGCAGCAGCTCCTCGGCCTCCTCGCGGCCGTCCCGGCCGAAGTAGGCGTGCAGCAGGTAGACCATCGCCCACAGGTGGCGGCCCTCCTCGACGTTGACCTGGAACAGGTTGCGCAGGTCATACAGGCTCGGCGCGGTCGCGCCCAGGTTGCGCTGCTGCTCGACCGAGGCCGGCTCGGTGTCGCCCTGGATGACGATCAGCCGCTGCAGCTCGGCGCGGTACTCGCCCGGCACCTTCTGCCAGGCCGGCTCGCCCTTGTGCTCGCCGAAGGCGATCGCGCGGTCCGGGTCGCGCTCGGCCAGGAAGATGCCCCAGCGGTAGTCCCGCATCGCCACGTGGCCGAAGTGCGCCCAGCCCTCGCGGCCGACGTTCACCGCGGTGCGCAGGTAGACGTCCTGGTCGGCAGCGTCCGGGCCCATCGACTCCCACCAGTTCGAGGAAGTTCGGCTGCCAGGACTCCAGCGCCCGCTGCAGCCGCCGGTCCTCGCGCAGGTCGACGTTGTTGGGGATCTTCTCGGTGTAGTCGGCGGCTGATCGGTCATCGGCTCAGACTCGCTTCCGGTCGAAGTCGGCGCGCTGCCCGGTGCCGAACCTGCGCAGCGCGCCCTTCGGGCCGGACGCGTTGGGCCGGTTGAAGATCCAGTTCTGCCAGGCCGTCAGGCGCCCGAAGATCTTGGTCTCCATGGTCTCCGGGCCGGCGAACCGGTAGTTGGCCTCCAGGCCGGTGAGCGCATCCGGGCTGAAGCTGGCCCGCTCCTCGATCGCGATCCGGACCTCGTCGTCCCAGTCGATGTCGTCGGGGGCGAAGGTCACCAGGCCCAGCTCTCGGCCGCCTTCGGCCTCCAGCGGCTCGCCGGCCGCTGCCGCGGACCGCCGCCAGCGCCGCGTCGTCGCCGAGGAACCGGGTCTGCAGCCGGGTCAGCCCGTTGCCCATCGGCAGCGGGCCGAGGTTCATCTCGCCGACGCGTGATCGCGGCCGGCGTCGCTTCCTGGTCGGTGTCCTCGAAGACGCCGGCCAGCATGAACGAGCGGTCGGCGGCCAGGGCCAGCTCGAGCAGCGAGCCGGCGAAGCAGCTGCCCGGCTCGATCAGCGCGATCAGGCTGCGGCTGGTCACGTCCAGCCGCTTGAGGGTGCGCTTCAGGTAGAGCACGATCTCGTTGACCAGCCAGTCGTCGCGGTTGTCCAGCAGCAGCTGGTCGTATGCCAGCACCTGGCCGCGGATCGCCGCGGTGCGTAAGCACCCAGGTGCCGAGCTCCGGCTCGTTCGTGCGCAGGTCGAGGATCAGGTCGTCCAGCTCGCGGGTCATCGCGAGCGGCCAGAAGGCGCGCCCGGCGCTCGCGATCGCGGCGAGCGTCGGCGGGCGCGTCCCGGTCCGGCGCCGTGACGGTGATCGTCGCCGGTGCCGGCTGCCGCGGTCGAGCTCGGCGGTCGACGTAGCGGTAGCTCGATCGCGTCGCTCGTCGCGCTCCTTCGCCAGCGGGGTCGAGCTCGATCGCCCGCGGCGCCGGCCGGGCGGTCCGAGCGCGGCTCGGCCAGCTCGGCGGCGCGCTCGGCCACGGCCTCGTCCCACTGCGGCCGCGGCACGGCCTCGTCGACCAGCCGCCACTCACGGCCTTCTTGCCGCCGCACGCCCTCGGACCGGGTGGCAGAAGTAGTCGGCCAGGTCCCGGCGGACGTGCCGCTTGTCCACGACCCGGGTCAGGCCGCCGGTGCCGGGCAGCACGCCGAGCAGCGGCAGCTCGGGCAGCGAGACCGCCGACGAGCGGTCGTCGACCAGCATGATGTGCTCGCAGGCCAGCGCCAGCTCGTAGCCGCCGCCGGATGCGGTGCCGTTGAGCGCGGCCAGGTAGATCTGGCCCGAATGCGCCGTCGCGTCCTCGATGCCGTTGCGCGTCTCGTTGGTGAACTTGCAGAAGTTCACCTTCCACGGGTGCGCGAGCGCGGCCAGCATGCGGATGTTCGCGCCGGCGCAGAAGATCTTGTCCTTGCCGCTGGTCAGCGACGACCGCGCGCACCTCGGGGTGCTCGAACCGCAGCCGCTGCACCGCGTCGTACAGCTCGATGTCCACGCCGAGGTCGTAGGAGTTGAGCTTGAGCTCGTAGCCGGCGCGCAGGCCGCCCTGCTCGTCGACGTCCATGGTGAGGGTCGCGACCGCGCCGTCGACGGCGAGCCGCCAGTGCTTGTAGCTCTCCGGGGCCACTCGGAACTCGACTAGCGGCCCGGAGCCCGGGGCGCCTGCCTGTGAGCTGTCCGCCGGCCCGACGGTGTTGTGCGTATCCACGCTGACCACTGTGGTAGGCCTCCCGCCGGTCGGTCCGATAGCTTCCCCTAACATTCTACATTAAAGGGAAGTTGAGTCAAGATTTTGTAGTACATTTGGACCTGATGTCTTGCCCGGTTAGCTGAGGCCCCCGCGCCGTGCGCCCGCGCCTGAGGTTTCGTGCTACACGCACCGGCCAGTCGTGCCCTCGCGCGTAGCATGACGGAGCCGAACCGGCTAGCCAGCTGTGAGAACTCCGCTGCTGAGCTTGTGCAGAATGTCCGCGGCCTCCTGCGCCATGGCAGGAACGAACTCTGCGACGTGAATCAAGTCGTGGATGCCCGAGGCAACTTGGCCGGTGAGGACGAGGCTGTTCTCGACGTCGCCGTCGGTCTGTGCCCGCTGCATGGACTCGATCTTCCAGCGGATCAGCTCGACGGGATCAGGCACCTCGCCGCCGTCGACTTCGGCGTGGCTTGCCTCGAGCAGTTGATCCGACGCGTGGTTGCGCAGGCCGCGGCAGGGCCCGTACACGCCGTTGAATGCGACGTCGTCGCCCTCCTCGGCGTTCAGCAGTGCCCGGATGTAAGCCGGGTGCCAGTCGGCGTTGTCGTAGCTGATGATGAAGCGGGTGCCCATCGCGACCCCTTCGGCGCCCATGGCGAGTGCGGCGGCGAGGCCGCGGCCGTCTCGTGCACCTCCGGTGAGCAGCACCGGTACGTCAACGGCCTCTGTGACGCTGGGTACCAGGACGAAGGTATGCACGGCCTTGCTGGGGGCATGTCCGCCCATCTCGAACCCTGCGGCGATGACCACATCGACGCCGGCGTGTGCCGCCTTGACCGCCTGCCGCGTGGATCCAACCTTGTGCTGATGGATCAAGCCGGCGTCCTTGATCCTCGCAATGTAGTCGCCCGGGAACCCTGCGGACGTGGTCATCACGCGCAGCCGGTCAGCCAGTGTGCTGTCCGCGTTCCGGGCCTCAAACACGGTGCGGATGTAGACGTCGGTGAACGGAAGCACCTGTCCGCTGCGATCGACCCCGACCGGGATATTGACCGCAAACGGCCGGTCGGTCAGTGCGGCGCATTCCTCGATGTGCTCGCGGAAGGTGCGTGCGCCGGCGGCAAGATCCTGGGGCATCCCGGGCATTGAGACTGTGCCGAGACCCCCGGCGTTGGAGACCGCAGCCGCCAGCTTGGGGGTGCGGAACGGCCCGAGGCCCTCCTGCACGATGGGGTGATCGATCCCGATCAGGCGGGTGTAGCGGTTTGCGATGGGTGGCATCCGGTCTCCAGATCAGGCAGTCGGAGAGACACTTGTCATAATACACTTACGGCGACTAAATATCTAATGATGTAGAGTGTTGAGCGGGTTGGGTGGCCGCGGGCGTCGTCGTAGAGGCGGTGGACCAGCGGGCGCGCTGGGCACTCGCTGGCTCAGCCGGAGTAGTGGTCGTCCCTGCCCTTGAAGGCCGAGCGGGTGCCTTTCTCCAGACGCTGCTTGAGGAAGTTGAACTCGTCGTCCTCGAAACGCAGGTTGGTGCCGAGGGTGTGGCCGACGTAGCCGCGGGCGAACTGCTGCGAGCCGCCCAGGCTGTCCAGGGCCATCTGCCACATCGCCTTGCCCGTCACGAGCGCATCACGGGGATGCTGGGCGATGCGCGCAGCCCAGCTCTCGACCGCGGCCTCCAGTTCCGCCTCCGGGACGCTGCGGTTGGCCAGTCCCCACGCCTCCGCCTGATGGCCGTCGAACTCGTCACCCAGCAGGAGGAGCTCCCGGGCCCGTTTGGGGCCGTACTTGAGGATCTGGGTGTTGAGGTGCCAGGTGTTCCCGGCGAGTCCGAGTCGCTGCTCGGCGTGGCTGAATTTCGCATTGTCAGCGCAGATGGCGAGATCGACCAGCTCCACGAGATAGAGGCCAGCGCCGGTGCAGACGCCCTGGACCTGGGCGATGACCGGTTTCAGTGAGTAGTGGAATGCCTTGTAGTTCTCTCCCAGTTTGCGATCTCGCAGCAGCCGGCTGCGCTGGCTCGGTCGGCGAGGGCTGGAACCGTCGGCCCCCGGCTCCAACCCATAGGAGCGGACGGCGTCGTCATAGTCGTGCCCCGCGCAGAAACTGCGACCCGAGCCCTTCAGGATGATCACGCGCACGTCGTCGTCGTCCTCGGCCTGGTGGAGGAGTTCGACCAGTAGATCCAGGTCGTCGAACCGGAGCGCGTTGTGCTTCTCTGGTCGGTTGAGCACCAGGCGGGCCACGGCCCCGTCCCTCTCAAACAGCACGGGCTCTGACACGGTGTCTCCGTTCAAGCTGGCCGGGCAGATCAATACATATACTACACGAATAGCTACTGGAACACTTCTCGTGTAGATTCTGAGTGTCAGCACCCGGACAGCAGAGCCCAGAAGAGGAACCCGCCGTGAACCTGAGCGCGTCAGCTGACCACCCCATGCCACCGGCACCCCTGCGCGGCGTGCGGATCGTCGAAGTCGCGCACTGGATGGCTGGTCCCGCCGCGGGCGGCGTGCTGCAGGACTGGGGTGCCGAGGTAATCAAGATCGAGCCCGAGGGCGGCGAGCCGATGAGGCACATCTGGGGGTCCATGGGCGCCGACCCCGACGCGCCCAACGGCGCCTTCATCTCGGCCAACCGCGGCAAGAAGTCGGTGGAGCTGGACCTGCGCACCGACCAGGGCCGTGAAACGCTGCACAGCCTGCTCGCCGGGGCCGACGTGCTGCTGACCAACCTGCGCCCGGGGGCCCTGATTCGCCTTGGCCTCTCCCCCGAGGCCGTCGCCGAGCGTCACCCGCGCCTCATCTACTGCTCGCTCACGGCCTACGGATGGGGCGGCCCGGACCAGGACAAGGCCGGCTACGACCTGGCGGCATTCTTCGGCCGTACCGGCATCGCCCACGAGATCACGACACAGGGAACCCCGCCCGCGGCGCTGCTCCAGGGACTCGGCGACACCTTCAGCGCCATGACGGCAGTCGCCGGCATCCTCGCCGCGCTGGTGGAACGCCTGCAGACCGGCCGTGGCAGCTTCGTCGAGGCCTCCCTGCTCCGCACTGGCATGTGGGCCCTGCAGGCGAGCTGGGCGCCCAGGCCCTCGGTGGCCACCCCCGCCCTCCGAAACCGCGCGAGAACTGCAGTACGCCGATGTACAACTCCTACCGCACCAAGGACGACCGGTGGTTCTACCTGGTGGGGGTGCAGGCGGGCCGCCAGCTGCCCAAGGTGCTGGGCGCCATCGGCCGGCCGGAGCTGATGGAGGACGAACGGTTCAACAGCGCCCGAGCCATCGCGAAGCACCGGGCCGAGTTCATCCCGCTGCTCGACCAGGCGTTCGCCAGCAAGACGCTCGCGGAATGGGATGGCATCTTTACCGAGTTCGACGTGTTCTGGGCACCGGTGCAGACGCCCGCCGAGGTGGTGGACGACAGGCAGGCCCGGGCGGTCGGCGCCTGGATTCACGTCGATGAGGTGGACGCCGACTCCGTGGATGCCCCCATCCGTTTCAATGGCGCGCGTCGGACCAGCGTCCCTCGCCCGCCCCGGTCCGGCGAGCACACGCAGGAAATCTTGCGGCATCTCCGGGCCAGGGCCTGACCGCTCCCCCCGGCGGGTCAGTCAGTCCCAGTGATCAGTGCCACCGAGCGCCAGCCACTGGTCGCGAACCTCGCGGCGGACGACCTTCCCGCTGGCGTTGGTGGGCAGGGCCGCCGGCCGGCGCCACCACTTGGAGGGCCGCTCGAATGCCGCCAGCCGCCGGACACATAGGCCAGCAGATCTTCCGCGGTTACCGTCGAGCCCGGAGTCCCAGGACCACGGCAGCTGCGACCTCCTCGCCGAGGTCAGGGTCCGGCAGGGCGACCACCGCGGCTTCCAGGACGTCGGGATGGGTCAGCACCGCCTGCTCAACATGCACGCTGGCAACGTTCTCGCCGCCCCTGATGATGACGTCCTTCAGGCGCCCCGTGAGGTAGAGCCAGCCGCCGTCGTCGATGCGTCCCAGATCACCGGTGGCGACCCAGCCGTCGGCGTCCGTGACGCCACCGTCCTCGCCGAGGTAGCCGCCGGTTGCGGTGGGCGTGCGGGCCTGGATCTCGCCGACGCCGTCCCGATCGGGGTCGCGGATTCTCAGCTCGACCACCGGCAGCGCCCGGCCGACGCAGCCGGCCAGGCTGGAGATGTCGCGGCCGGATCCGGCCGCCAGCACCCCGCCCGCCTCGGTGAGGCCGTAGAGGCTGCTGACGCCGGACTTCACCCCGGTAGAACGCCGCCGCCACCCGTTCCCGAAGCTCGGGCGAGACCGCCGCGCCACCCATCGGGATGGACGCCACGCTGGAGGTGTCGGTGTCGCGCGAAGTCCGGGTGCTCCAGCACTCGGCTGACCATGGTGGGGATGCTGCCCCACGAGCGGACCCGTTCGGTCTCGATCAGCCGCAGCACCTGCGCCGGGTCGAACCTGCCTTCCAGGAAGACAAGTCGCCCGCCCGACAGCAGCGTGGTGCAGCAGACCTGGACACCTGCGAGGTGGAAGAGGGGTACCGACAGCATGCTTACGGTCCCCGGGATGCTCGTCGGGAAGCTCGTTCGGGAGGCGGCCGGTGAGGACCAGGAGGTTATGGATGTTGCCCACGACCGACCGCTGGCTCATCAGGACACCTTTGGGGGCACCGGTCGTGCCTGAGCTGAACATGATGACGGCCAGGGCGTCCTCGTCGGCGGGCCAGACCGGCAGGGCGGCGGCCCGGCCGACGTCGTCGACGCAACGCCGGATCTCGGCAAACGGGACCCTGACGGCCAGGGCAGCGGCCGATCGGTGACCACCAGATCAGGTTCGGCCTGGCCGAGCGCGGCGGCCGACCTCGTCGCCCGTCCACCACGCATTGCCCAGCACCGCCACGGCTCCCAGCGTCTGCACCGCCCAGAAGGTCACGACCCACTCGATGGAGTTGAAGCCGAGCAGGACGACGCGGCTGCCTGCGGCGATCCCCCGCGCGGCCAGGTGGGCGGCCACTCTCCCCACGGCGGCTTCATGCCGCTCGACCGTGATCCGGCGCTCACCCTGGACCAGCACCTCGCGGCCCCGCCACCTGCGGGCAGAAAGCATGAAGTCGGCCACAGCCCGTGGCCGGCGCGTGTAGACGAGAGCAGGGTGTCCGTTGACCGTTGAGTTCTCGACGTCCCGCCCCCACGACGGCGCCCCCATTGCCGCGGCGATCTCGGCATCGGCATTCTCGATCACGACGGCAAGCTCGGGACAGTTGTCGGCTGCGAGCAACGCGATGTCCCGCCCGGTCGTCGGGCACCGCGCCGTCCGCTACCGCTGATGAGTAGCCGAAGTCGTCGAGCACGAACAGGTCGGGAGCGAGGGCCTTGCACCGGTTGTGCCCCTGACACAGCTGACTGTCCACCTTTATGCGCACGCCATCTCCTAACGGTGAAGAGAACCGGGGCGCCGAGGCGCCGAGGCGCCGAGGCACAGTTATACGATACACTATCGATGTTCTGATTTCCTTAGCTGTCTAATATCACGCAACTCAGCCTCCGGGAGTTTCCATGACCAGTCCGCTGTTCTCGAGCGCCCGAACCAGCCGCTCCGGATCGTCGAGGTGGACCTGGAGGCGCCTCGCGCCGGGGAGGTGAAGGTCAAGATCGGCGCCACCGGGGTCTGCCACTCCGACATCTCGGTGTTCACCGAGCGGCTCCCTAGCCCGATGCCCGTAGTGCTGGGGCACGAGGGGGCTGGCACCGTGGCGGAGGTCGGCGAGGGCGTGACGGACCTGGCGCCCGGTGACCGCGTGGTGCTCTCGTGGCTCGCACAGTGCGGCGAGTGCTTCTACTGCCTCAAGGGCCAGCCGCAGCTGTGCGAGAAGGCGGGGGTCGCCTTTGCCAAGGGAGCCCTGCTGGACGGCAGCACGCGTTACAGCCGCAACGGCCAGGGGGTCTTCCAGATGGCTGGGCTCGGAACCTTCTCCAGGCACTGTGTGTGCCGGCCCGGTCGGCCATCAAGATCCCCGAGACCATCCCGCTGACCTCTGCGGCGCTCATCGGCTGTGGCGTGCTCACTGGCTGGGGAGCGGCGGTGAACACCGCCAGCATCCGGGTGGGCGATACGGTGGCGGTGCTGGGCTGCGGCGGCGTGGGCCTGAACGCCGTGCAAGGTGCCCGGATGGCCGGGGCCAGCACCATTGTCGCTGTGGACATGCACGACGAGCGCCTCCAGCTCGCCCAGCAGCTGGGCGCGACCCACGCGCTCAAGCCGAGTGACACCATCGCCCGCGAGGTGCGCGCGCTGTCGGGTGGTCGGGGCGTCGACGTGACCCTGGAAGTGGTGGGCCGTCAGGAGACCGTGACCGGCGCCGTGAAGATGACCCGTCGCGGTGGACAGGTGGTTCTCGTGGGCGCCGCGGCAGACGACGTGAAGGTGACCGTTCCGGCCTTCAGCGGGCTGGTGATGACCGAGAAGATCATCCGCGGCTCGCTTTACGGCTCCTCAAATGTCAAGCGGGACGTCCCCCGCCTCGTGCAGCTGTACGAGGCGGGCCTTCTCAAGCTCGACGAGCTCGTGACCGAGATCTTCCCCTTCGAGAAGGTCAACGACGCCGTTCACTACTGCCTCTCGGAGCAGGGTGCCCGCGCCGTCGTGAAGTTGTGATCTGCCTGTCGGTGTCCCTGGGAGAAGGCGAGCGACCCAGCATCGAGGCAGTGATTGCCGAGACCCCCTGGCGCATTATTTGTCCTCGCTGGCGCTCATCCTGGATGAGCCCGACCGGCTGCTCCTGCCCGCCCACGAGCCGACCGGCGGAGCTGGACGCGTTCAACCAGATGCTCGCCGTCAGCGAGACGGCGGCCCACCTGGACGTGCTGTGCGCTCAGGGCCGCATCCGGGCGCGTGCCGAGCGCGGCATCTGGTCGTACTCGATCGGCGCTTGAGGCGCCTCCGGCCGGGCGACCCTCAGCGCTGGTAGGGCAGAAAGTCGGCGCCGTACCGTTCGCGCGCGATGATGATCTTCTGGATCTGGGCCGTGCCGTCCGCGATCTCCACCGCCATCACGTCGCGAAGCCGCTGCTCGAAGGGCAGCTCCTGGGCGTACCCGTAGTTGCCGTGCAGCAGCAGGCAGTCTTTCACGGCCTGGCTTGCCATCAGAGGTCCGTACCACTTGGTCATCGCCGCTTCCGCCGTGTGCGGGATTCCCCTGGTCCGTCGCCACAGGGCCGAATAGCAGAGCAGCCGGGCGGCCTCGAGGGTGGTGGTGTGCTCTGCGATCGGGAACGAGATCCCTTCGTACCGGGAGAGCGGCGAACCGAAGGCGCGGCGGTGGCGGACGTACTCGGCAGTCTCGTCGAGGCAGGCCTGCGCACAGCCGATGCCGGTCAGGGCCAGCAGCGGCCGGGTGAAGTCGAATCCGTTCAGGACGTTCCGGAAAGCCGAGCCCTCGGTGCCGATCAGGGCATCCGCGGGAACCCGGACGCTGTCGAAGTGGATGATTCCGCGGCCCATGGCCCGCCAGCCGGTGTCGGGAATGTCTGACGTCATGATGCCCGCGGAGCCGAGGTCCACCAGGAAGGCGGAGACGCCGGCACGCTCGCCGTCCCGATAGGTCTGGGCAGTCACGATCATCGCGCTGGCGTGCGCCAGCATCGTGACGGAGGTCTTCTCCCCGGTGATCAGGTAGCCATCGCCGTCGGCGACCGCCGTGGTGCGCAGTGCCGCAGCGTCCGAGCCGGACCCGGGCTCGGTCAGCCCGAACGACACGTAGGTCTCCCCGGCCACCAGCGGGCCGAGCCACCGGGCCCGCACTCGCGCCGACCCGTGGGCGTTGATCAGCGCGGACATCAGCAGAACGGGGATGGCAGCATTGGCGATATTGAAGTCCGCGTACGCGAGTTCTTCGACGGCCAGCCCCACCGCGACGAAGTCCTCCTCGTCCAGCGGATTATGGTCCGGGCGGCAAGAAGACCGAGCACTCCGAGGTCGGCCACCCGTCGGTGCACGTCCCAGGGGAAGGACGTCTGCTTGGCCCGGTCGAGGTAGCCCGCCGCGAAGTCGCCGCGGGCCAGCTTGCGCACGGCGTCACGAATAGCCGCTTGATCCTCGGTGAGACCGAAGTCCACGACGCCCTCCTCAGCGGGCAGGCCGCTGAACGGCCTGCAACTGGGTGAACTCCTCCAGGCCCCACGGGCCGTTCTCGACCCCGACGCCGCTCCACTTCGAGCCGCCGAAGGGCACCTGGGGTGACAGCGCGAGGTGGTCGTTGACGAAGGCCGTGCCGCAGTCGAGCTCCTCCGCCACCTTCGCGGCGCGCTCGATATCACTGCTCCAGACAGATCCGGACAGCCCGAACATGGAGGCATTCGCGCGCTCGATGGCTTCGTCGAGGGTGCGGTAGGTCATCACCGGCATCGCGGGCCCGAACTGCTCCTCGTCCACGACGCGGAGCCCCTCAGACACGCCCGTCAGGATCGTGGGCTCGAAGAAGTAGCCGTCGCGGTCCATCGGCTTACCGCCCGTGACAGCCTTCGCGCCGCCCTGTAGCGCTTCGGCGACAAGGCCCTTGACCCGCTCGAACTGGGGCCGGTTCTGGATCGGACCCAGCTGCATGCCCTGCTCCTCGCCCGGGCCCATCCGCACCGAGCGAGCCCGCCCCGCGATGGCCTCGACCACGTTGCCGAAAAGACGCTCAGGGACGAAGACGCGCTTGATTCCCGCGCAGATCTGGCCGTTGTTGATGAAGCCGCCGCGAACACGCCCTTGGCAATCGCGCCGCCGTCGGCGTCGTCGAGCATGATCGCCAGGTCGTTCCCGCCCAGCTCGAGGGTCAGCCGCTTGAGATCGGGGGCCGCGGCCGCCGCGACGGCTTGCCGGCCGCGACCGACCAGTGAAGCTGACCTTGGCCGTAGTCGGATGCAGTCGTCATCGCCACGCCGACGTTGTCCCCGCCGCTGACCACGTTGAGCACGCCGGCGGGAAGACGTCCTTGAACAGCTCCCCGAGGCGCAGGGTCGCCATCGGCGTGTAGGGCGACGGCTTGAGGACCACGGTGTTGCCGGCGCGCAGCGCGGGCCCAGCTTCCAGCGCCAGGGCGAGCAGGGGAAGTTCCACGGCGTGATCGCCGCGACCACGCCGTGCGGACGGCGGCGAAGCTCCGTGTGCACCCTGCCGTCGTCCAAGATCGTCTCTCGGGGCAGCCCGAGATCGGCGGCCGCCCGAATCCAGCGGGCGGTCTCGCTAACCTCGAAAGCTGCCGCTGCTAGTGGCTTGCCCTGTTCCCTGGTGAGGATCAAGGCCAGCTCCTCCGCATGAGCCTCGATCGCGTCCGCGACCGCTTTGAGCGCGTCAACCCGCCGGCCTTCGTCCCGCGCCCACGCGCGACTGGCAGCCCGTGCCGCGGCGACCGCGGCGTCCATCTGATCACGCGAGGAGTCCGGCGCAGTGGCGAACTCGCGCCCAGTGGCGGGGTTGACGACGCCGAAGCTGCCCGCGGCCGGGACCTGCTCGCCGTTGATCGTCATCAGCGGATTCATGGACACCACCACATCCCGCGTCTGGGCGACGCTGAAGATCTCGGATTCCGTCGATGACACTCTACATTAGAAGTGCCTCAGTTGCCCTGTATGTATATACTAGAGTTCAGCTACCACCGAAGACCGACGCCAGGGGCCATCATGGATCTCAAGGTCACCCGCTACGCCATCGACCCCGACGGCG
Source organism: uncultured Solirubrobacterales bacterium (assembly GCA_963754375.1). Classification (GTDB taxonomy): domain Bacteria; phylum Actinomycetota; class Thermoleophilia; order Solirubrobacterales; family Solirubrobacteraceae; genus Palsa-465. The sequence continues at coordinate 6,320 of CAVWFX010000003.1, read as the reverse complement.
TAGCCACCATCTGGCTGTCCCGCCCGGGACGGGCCAATTCCTGGACCGGCCGGATGCACGACGAGTACCGCTGGATCTGCGCCAGGCTCGACCCGGACCCCGCGGTCCGGGTGATTGTGCTCACCGGAGAAGGCGACATCTTCTGCGGTGGTGCGGACTTCAAGGCCCTGGGCCACTACACAACAGCGGCCCACTACGACCCGGCGCTCTCCGCGGATGCCGCCCGCCCCGGGTACGGAGTGCGCCCTGAGTACGACGCCGACATGGCCTGGCAGCTGGGCTTGCGCACACCGATGATTGCCGCCGTCAACGGCGCCTGCGCCGGCATCGCTGTCGCGCTCGCCGCCTTCTGCGATCTTCGCTTCGCCGTGGAGGACGCGAAGATCACAACGGTGGCGGCAAAGATCGGCCTCCCGGCGGAGTACGGACTCTCCTGGATCCTCCCCCGGCTAATGGGTGTCACCCACGCGGCCGACCTGATCCTGACCGGACGCGTCGCGACGGCAGAGGAACTGCGCCACAGCGGCCTGTTCAACCGGGTACTCCCACGTGAAGGATTCATGGATGCGGTCTATGACTATGCGCGCCTGCTCGCCGCCGCATCCCCGGCTGCCGTGACCACGGCGAAGCGGCAGATCTGGGACGACCTCCTGCGGACCAGCCCGGCAGCCGCGGTCGAGGAGAGCAAAGACCTGATCGGACGACACATGCAGACGGCCGACTACAAGGAGGGGATCGCGGCCATGATGGAGCGCCGTCCCCCGCGGTTCGCGCCAGCCGCTGATGACGCGCCCTGAGATGCCATACGCCCTCCGGTAACATCTCGTAGCGTTGGCTGCTCGCGGAACAGGTGGTGCCACTACGAAGGTGAGGAGGCCTATGGAGAAGCGGGCCCCGACGGTCGCCGCAGAAGACGCGCCGGACCGCTCTGCCCTGACGCGCGGGAGCGCACGCTCGCTGCTGCTGACCGTGCTGGGCGAGTTCGTGTGGCCTACAGGCGAAGCTGTCTGGACGTTGTTGCTCCTGTACGTCCTCAGGGGAATGGGCATCGAGGAGCAGGCAGCCCGGCAGGCCATCGCCAGGGCTGCGTCATCGGGCTGGATCGAGGCGGAGCGCCAGGGCCGCGAGGTCAAATGGTCACTGACTCCCGCCTGCTGCTCGGATCTTCGACGAGGGCTCGCCGCGCGTGCGGTCGATGAGCAATCCATTCAGCGACTGGGCAGGCGAATGGCTGATCCTGCTGGTCACCATCCCTCACACGCACCGAGCGACGCGCAAGAAGCTCTACTCGGGCCTGACGTGGGCCGGCTTCGGCAACCCCACACCCGGCGTGTGGCTAAGCCTGCACCCCGAGCGAAAGACTGAGGTAGCCGGCTGATCGAACAACTGGGTCTGGACAAGCACACCATGTCGTTCGTGGGCCATGCCGGTGATGTCGGGATCTCCGAGCAGGAGATCGTGGCCCAGGGGTGGGACCTCGACGCGCTCGAACAGCACTACCGGGCCGCGCTCGAGGCGTTCGCCGACGCTCAGCCTGCCCGTGGTGACGAGATGCTGTTCGCCTACGTGCGCATGATCAGCGAGTGGCAGCGCCTCCCGTTCTTTGACCCGCAACTGCCCGCGGCCCTGCTGCCCGACTGGATCGGACGTCAGGTGGCCCGGCGCATCGAGGCATTGCGCGCGCAATGGACTGTCGAGGTGCACGCCCGGTGGGAAGAGATCAACGCCGGCGAGTAGCCGCAGGACCCGCAGGAGCGGAGGGCGCTCGTAAACCAGGTATCCTCTCGCCCGAGGTCGTCAAGCTTCAACGGGCGCGGGCTCTACCACGAACCGGACGCACTCCGGACCGCGGGTCTGACCCCCGTCCACCGGATCTGCTCGTCTTCGGCCAGACGGAAGTGCGGCATCGCCTGCAGCCATTCCTCCAGGGTGATCCGCAGCTCCAGACGGGCGAGGTTCGACCCGAGGCATCGGTGTGCTCCAGAGCCGAACGTCAGGTGGCGGTTCCGGCGTCGCAACTCCGGTCCGCACGGCGACGGCGCCCTGCAACTCACATCCATCGACGATGACCCCATCGCGCTGCGTTCTTCCCTGTGGACCGGCACCGACCAGGCCTACAAATCGGCCCTGGCCGCATTCGCTCAAAAGCAGGCGGAGCTTAAACAGGTGCAGACGCCTCCCCAAGCCGACGATTTCAGCAAGGCGAAGCCCATCATCTCGCTGGCCGATCCGGTAAGACTCTCTGTCGAAGAAAAATCTTGGGGAGAGGCGCGTAGCGCGACAGCGGCATCTATCGCAACGATCCGGCGGTCAGCGCCGGGCAGCACGATATCCAGTACTCCACCGCTGCGATTCACGCACGCGTGACTACAACCTGGATCGTCTCCAGCGAAGGCGCGATCGTGCGCAAGACCTCGAACAATTACTCAGAGTCCTTTGGAGTGGGCACACAGGCCGATGATGGCATGCGCCTCGACCGGTCCTATGGCAGCAGCGGAGTCGCATTGAGCGATCTCGACAGCGCAGATGCTTTTCATAAGCACGTTGTCACGCTTATTAGCTCCCTGAGTGAACTGCGCAAGGCTCCGCTGGTGGAGGAGGAATATCACGGACCGGTATTACTGAGCGCTGATGCCAGCGCGGATACGCTTCACTCTCTGCTTGCCAGTGGAATGGCCGCCACGCGCCCCAAGCTAGGCACCGAGGCGCGCACCAACGGACCCTTCGCTTCGAGTTATCACGCCCGTATTCTGCCGGAATTTCTCAACGTCATTGATGATCCTGCCATGAAGTCTTACGAAGGCAAGGATCTCGTCGGATCCTATACCGTTGACGACGAAGCAGTGCCTGCCCAAACCGTGAAACTGGTCGCCGAAGGACATTTGGAAAGAATCACCTCGATCTCGGCCGCACCCCGGTACGCGATTTTCCTGAGTCGGATGGTCACGCCCGCGCCGGCGTCACCGGCCCACCGCGTCCCATAATCGGCGTCCTCAAGGTCACGGCACAGCAGGGACTGACCGAGGATGAGCTGAATCCAAAAACTGCTTGGCATCGCTAAGGATCGCGGGCTAAAAAGCGTGTACTACGTCGAGACGCTGGGTGCCGAAGCTGACTCCGCGTCTGCTCTATCGCCTCGATCTCGATGGCAAGCGTACCCTCGTGCGCGGAGCCGTGCTCGAGGATCTCGATCAGCGTGCGCTGCGCTCCGGTGTTGAAGCCGCCGGCAAGAATCTTTGGGTGGCCAACTACTCGACAGAGATCCCGGAAACCGTGCTGGCGCCTGCGCTTCTTTTCAGCGACGTCACCGTCAAACGGGCCAACGAAACCAACGACAAGCTCCCCGACTACCCGCCACCAGATTAAGTGAGTTGTCATCCACCAGAAGATGTGAACTGCCTTGCCGCGCGATAGAATCGGGTTCGTGAGTCACTCCTTCAAAATTGGCCCTGTCCGTGTAGGCGAAGGGCAACTATTTCTGATTGCCGGTCCGTGCGTCATTGAGTCTGAGGCCCATGTGCGCCGAATGGCAGAGGCTATCCAGCGAAGGGTCAGCGACCTCGGCGTTCCCTACATCTTCAAAGCAAGTTATGACAAGGCGAACCGGACTAGCGTGAAGAGCTTTCGGGGGCCGGGGCTGGTCGAGGGAACCAAAATCCTTGGGCGGCTCGCCAAGGACACGGGGCTACCCGTGCTGACCGACGTGCACGAACCGTCGCATTGCGACGTCGCGGCGGAAGCTGTCGACGTGTTGCAGATTCCAGCTTTCCTCTGCCGGCAGACTGACTTGTTGGTTGCGGCGGGAAAAACTGGGCGCGCCATCAATATCAAAAAAGGCCAGTTTGTAGCGCCCTGGGATATGCAACATCCTGTCGAGAAGGTGCGCTCGACCAGCAATGAACGCGTGTTTCTTACGGAACGCGGGGCGAGCTTCGGCTACAACACTCTGGTGGTCGATTATCGATCGTTGCCGGTGATGCGAGCGATGGCGCCAGTGGTGTTTGAACGGACAACTTATTCCGCGCACAGCTCGGCGGCCAACGGCGTGAGCGGCGGACAGCCCGAAGTTTATTCCACTGCTGGCGCGGGCCGCGGTGGCAGCGGCGTGGAATGGACGAATCGTTCCAAGAAGTGCACGATGACCCGGCACACGCGAGGTCGGATGGCGCGAATGCGCTGCGTTTGGACCTACTAAAGCACGCTATTGGAAAAGTTGCTGGCTATAGATCTGGGCCGTGCACAGCTAGTACGCAGATGCTTTAAGCTCTTACTTTCTGCCGATCACCGCGGATTTGCAACCGGATGGTTGCGGAACGAATCTACATTGTTGTTACCAGCACGTTGAGGCCTTTACTATCGGCTGTGACAGCTGTGACGCCGAGATCTGTCTGCTGCGTCGAATTGCGCTTGCCATAAGCGACAAGTCCCACGATTCCGATAAAAAAGAAGATAGTGAAGAAGACAAAAACTCCGCCGAGTACAAAGTTGCCGGCCAGCTGATAGCGCATGATCGCAAGGCCCGCGCCAAAGAACGGCATGCTCAGGGCCTGGAGCGAAATGCTTGCCGCAATCGCCCAATGCCTCGCCGAAGGAACGCCTTTTCGGAGAGCCAGCCAAGCCATTCCGCCGGCAATCGCAACAACGGGCGGCATGAATAAAATCAGTTCCCGCATAGCAATGAACAGCAGTCCAACCGGTTCGTTGTGAAAGCGAGGGTTGGACAGGGGTGACCTTAAAAGCACCGGGGCAAGCGAAATGAACATCACTGCTGAGATGAGAGAAGCATAACCAAAGCAGCGGGTCATCGGTTTCGAGAGTCTGGGCATCGTGGTCTCGTTCTTTCGGGGAATGAAGAAAACCCCCGATGTCCGTGAATATACCGCAGGGCTTTTCACATGCTCGCTATCAAACCTTCAGTCTCACTCATTCGCAAGTACCCATGACATCTGACCGTAGACACCAGATTTAATTACCCGATGGTTACCCAAAGGGAAACCCGACGATCCGGCTTCACTGGCGATTTCAGCCAATGGTCGACTGAATTCAATCGCATCTTCCGCGCCCCTAAAGGAGACGCGGAAGCCGCGGCAAAGGCAGTTCAACCTAAAAGTTGAAGGTGACTTTCGCAGTGAGAGCGCGCGGGGTTACGTAGTGATTAACCATTGTGGTCTACAGGAAGTTGTAGAGTGCGTACCTATTGGTCACGTTGATCGCAGTCACATCGAAATCTGTCTTGAAGTGATCTCCATGAAACAGGTTGTTCTTTCCCAATGAGACGTCGAAGAGATTGCGCGGAGCAATTCGCTGGGGATTGTGGTCGTTGTCGCCGGTTCCGGCCGCCGGGATCTTGATCAGGCTTGAGGGAGAATTCCGAAGCGGGACAAACCGATGGAAGCGCCTGGGTGGGTGTCGCCTTCAGTCCGTTGCAGGAAAACCCAGCCTGAAACTCCTGATCGGCAGTAAGCGGAAGCGCGACGCTGGCCCCAGTCACGGGATTGATGGTTGGCGGAAGGTTAGTATCCACCATCGCGATGGCCGGCTGACCGTTCAGCATAGTTGAGCTGTTCGTGCACGGGGTATTAGGATCTGGTGATTCCGTAGCAGGGAGTGGACCCGGCAACCTGGCCCGAATCGTATCGCCAGTTGAAGCCGCCCCACAGGCCATTGAGAACCTTACCGCGCGAGTAGGTGTATTGCAGGTGTGAAGTCTGGTTGAACTTCTCGTCGTGGTCAACGCGGAACGGCAGTCCAGTCTGGCCGACGGTAGCTCCGGCCACCCAGCCACCTGCGGCGGAAAGAATCGGGCTGCAACTTTGAAGACATGACCGAGTAAGCGCTGAAGTGGTGATATTCCGGAAACTCCACGTGCAAGGCGTAGCCGGGGATTTTCGAGTTATGCCAGTCGATGGGGAAGGTGATCGGCGTATTGCCAAGCACACTGAAATCGAATGCGTTGTGGGTGTACTTCCAGATATATTCGCCACTGACGATGACGCGCTTGCCGAATGCCTGTTCAAGACCGGCGTGGAACTCATTGCGGAGTCCGGGTTGCTCCGGCACCAGACACCTGGGGAGTGCAATTGAGTAACGGAGCGAGAACATCATTGAACAGCCTGTGCTCGACAGTACAAGGTTTTCGTTGAATGGCGTTTCCAGGGTTCGCGCGTAGGAAACGCGCAGCACCGTGGTAGTTGGCTTGATGTTGTAGGCAATTCCCACTCGCGGTTCGGTTTGCCTGGCGGCGGAGAGCCCGTTATAGAAGTCCTGGCGAAGACCGAGGTTGAAGAGCCAATTTCCTTTTTTGATCTGATCTTCAATGT
>CAVWFX010000002.1:0-235582 GCA_963754375.1 uncultured Solirubrobacterales bacterium | reverse complement strand
GGCGGCGACCTACTCTCCCAGGCCCTTGCGGGCCAAGTACCATCGGCGCTGAGGGGCTTAACGGCTCTGTTCGGAAAGGGAAGAGGTGTTTCCCCCTCGCCATAGCCACCGGAAACTTGTCAGACCGCGTGGCCCCGCCCGCGCCCTCGCGGGCCTTCAAAACTACACAGCGCCAATGACACGGGTATCAAAAATATCCGTCAAGCCCTCGACCCATTAGTACCGGTCTCCTACGGGTGTCACCACCCTTCCAGATCCGGCCTATCAACCTGGTGATCTTCCAGGGGTCTTACTCCCTCAAGGGGATGGGAGAGCTCATCTCGAGGCCGGCTTCCCGCTTAGATGCTTTCAGCGGTTATCCGATCCGCACGTAGCTAACCTGCGATGCCCTTGGCAGGACAACAGATACACCAGAGGTGCGTTCATCCCGGTCCTCTCGTACTAGGGACGAATCCTCTCAACTCTCCAACGCCCACGGCAGATAGGGACCGAACTGTCTCACGACGTTCTGAACCCAGCTCGCGTACCGCTTTAATGGGCGAACAGCCCAACCCTTGGGACCTACTTCAGCCCCAGGATGCGACGAGCCGACATCGAGGTGCCAAACCGGGCCGTCGATGTGGACTCTTGGGCCCGATAAGCCTGTTATCCCCGGAGTACCTTTTGTCCGTTGAGCGACGGCGCTTCCACTTGCTACCGCCGGATCACTAAGGCCTGCTTTCGCACCTGCTCGACCTGTCGGTCTCGCAGTCAAGCTCCCTTGCTGCCTTTACACTCTACGCACGATTTCCGACCGTGCTGAGGGAACCTTTGCGCGCCTCCGTTACATTTTGGGAGGCGACCGCCCCAGTCAAACTACCCACCTGTCACTGTCCAGCGCCCGGATTCACGGCGCACTGTTAGAGATCCAATACATCAAGGGTGGTATCTCAAGGTTGGCTCCACGCCAGCCGCAGCCGGCGCTTCCAAGCCTCCCACCTATCCTGAGCGAGATGCATCGAACCCCAATACCAAGTTGTAGTAAAGGTTCACGGGGTCTTTCCGTCTTGCCGCGGGTACTCGGCATCTTCACCGAGACTGCAATTTCACCGAGCCCCTCGTTGAGACAGCGTTCAAGTCGTTACGCCATTCGTGCAGGTCGGAACTTACCCGACAAGGAATTTCGCTACCTTAGGACCGTTATAGTTACGGCCGCCGTTTACCGGGGCTTAGTTTCGGTGCTTCGAGCCGAAGCCCTAACACCTCCACGTAACCTTCCGGCACCGGGCAGGCGTCAGCCCCTATACGTCGTCTTACGACTTAGCAGAGACCTGTGTTTTTGGTAAACAGTCGCTTGAACCTATTCACTGCGGCCCTCTCGGGCTCCACTCGCGAGGAGTTTCACCCTACTGGGGCGCCCCTTATCCCGAAGTTACGGGGCGATTTTGCCGAGTTCCTTAACGAGGGTTATCTCGATCACCTTAGTGTTCTCCACTTGCCCACCTGTGTCGGTTTTGGTACAGGCACGCGCGACCTCCCTAGAGGCTTTTCTTGGAGGCATGGCATCCGGGACTCGCCGGCTTAGAGCCAGCTGGCATCGCACCTCAGGTTATGCGGCTCCGGATTTACCTAGAGCCACCCCTACATGCTTACCCCAGGACAACCATCGCCTGGGATCCCATAGCCTTCCTCGTCCCCCCGTTCGGTCAAACGGTCGCGACGTGGTACGGGAATATCAACCCGTTGGCCATCGACTACGCCTTTCGGCCTCGCCTTAGGTCCTGACTAACCCTGAGCAGACGAACTTTACTCAGGAATCCTTGGGCAATCGGCGGAGGGGATTCTCACCCCTCTTTCGTTACTCATGCCGGCATTCTCACTTCCGCCGCCTCCACAGCTCGTTTCCACGGCTGCTTCGCTGGCGCCGGAACGCTCTCCTACCGCGCGATCGGTCGAAACCTCACGCACCCGCAGCTTCGGTGACTAGCTTGAGCCCCGTTACATTGTCCGCGCTCGAACACTTGACCAGTGAGCTGTTACGCACTCTTTCAAGGGTGGCTGCCTCTAAGCCAACCTCCTGGTTGTCTCTGCATTCAAACATCGTTTACCACTTAGCTAGTACTTAGGGACCTTAGCTGGCGGTCTGGGCTGTTTCCCTTTTGACGCTGAAGTTTATCCCCCAGCAACTGACTCCCGGAGTAACCGTGACGGTCTTCGGAGTTTGCCTGAATTCGGTAACCTGGTAGGGCCCCTAGTCCAAACAGTGCTCTACGGCCGCCACGGAATTTATCCGAGGCTATACCTAAATATATTTCGGAGAGAACCAGATATCACTGAGCTTGATTAGCCTTTCACTCCGACCCACAGGTCATCCGCCCAGTTTTTAACCTAGGTCGGTTCGGTCCTCCACGAGGTCTTACCCCCGCTTCAACCTGCCCATGGGTAGCTCGCTCAGCTTCGGGTCTACCGCCTACGACTATGTCGCCCTATTCGGACTCGCTTTCGCTACGGCTCCGCTCATCGCTTAACCTTGCCGCAGACGAGTAACTCGCCGGCTCGTTATGCAAAAAGCACGCGGTCACGGCACAAGTGCCGCTCCCACCGCTTGTAGGCACGCGGTTTCAGGTACTATTTCACTCCCCTTCCGGGGTACTTTTCACCTTTCCCTCACGGTACTAGTCCGCTATCGGTCACCAAGGAGTACTTAGCCTTGGAGGGTGGTCCCCCCAGGTTCAGTCCGCGTTTCACGGGTGCGGACTTACTCAGGAACATCTGCGGAAGGTCATGCAGTTTCGTCTACGGGACGATTGCCCTCTTTGGTGCGTGGTTCCACACGCTTCGACTACCACATGACTTTGTAACTTCCGCCGAGCCGGTCACGACTCGGATCAGATGTCCTACAACCCCCGATGCGCAACGCGTGACCGCTTACACGCATCGGGTTTGGGCTGATCCCCTTTCGCTCGCCACTACTCGGGGAGTCTCGGTTGATTTACTTTCCTCGGGGTACTGAGATGTTTCACTTCCCCCGCTTGTCTTCGCCGCGCCTATGTGTTCAGCGCGGGATAACGCCGCATTACCGACGTTGGGTTTACCCATTCGGGAATCCGCGGGTCAATGGCTATTCAGCGCCTAACCGCGGCTTATCGCAGCCGTTCACGCCCTTCATCGACTCTTGGTGCCAAGGCATCCACCATGTGCCCTTACTATCTTGACGGATCTTGATATTCGATCCTGGGAGCTCGCAAGCGAGCTCCCGGGTGATCGGAGAAATTTGCATTTCTCCAGGTGAAGACCGCACAGGCCTTCACCTAGATACCCATATACATTGGCTACTGTGCAGTTTTCAAGGTCCGCGAAGAGGTGAGCTGTGTCGCCTATGACGACCCAGGGACATACGCCCTCTGAGCCGCCGGCGACACGCCGGTCTCTCAAAACTCAACAGCATGGCAAACCGCCTTCCGGCGATTCGCTCAGGAGAAATCAGAGATTTCTCCGCCGGTATCGCCACCAGGCGATACCGCAGGTTCGGTCGACATGTCTAGTGACCGATCACGCTCGACAGTGCGGCCGGCGGAGCTCCAACGGAGCTCGGGCGACCGCGGTCCGGCGATCGGTGCCCTCGCTTGGAGGGCTCCCTAGAAAGGAGGTGATCCAGCCGCAGCTTCCGCTACGGCTACCTTGTTACGACTTCACCCCAGTCACGAGCCCCACCTTCGACGGCTCCCTCCAAAAATGGTTAGGCCACCGGCTTCGGGTGTTGCTCACTCCCATGGTGTGACGGGCGGTGTGTACAAGGCCCGGGAACGTATTCACCGCGGCAATGCTGATCCGCGATTACTAGCAACTCCGCCTTCATGCAGGCGAGTTTCAGCCTGCAATCCGAACCGAGACGCGCTTTAAGGGATCCGCTCCACCTCACGGTATCGCAACCCTCTGTACGCGCCAATGTAGCACGTGTGTAGCCCTGGACATAAGGGGCATGATGACTTGACGTCATCCCCACCTTCCTCCGGTTTGTCACCGGCAGTCTCGCATGAGTCCCCAACTAAATGCTGGCAACATGCGACGGGGGTTGCGCTCGTTGCGGGACTTAACCCAACATCTCACGACACGAGCTGACGACAGCCATGCACCACCTGTGATCCTGCCCCGAAGGGAAACCGTGTTTCCACGGCGGTCAGGAACATGTCAAGCCCAGGTAAGGTTCTTCGCGTTGCGTCGAATTAAACCACATGCTCCGCTGCTTGTGCGGGCCCCCGTCAATTCCTTTGAGTTTTAGCCTTGCGGCCGTACTCCCCAGGCGGGGCACTTAATGCGTTAGCGTCGGCACGGAGGGAGTCGACACCCCCCACACCTAGTGCCCATCGTTTACAGCGTGGACTACCAGGGTATCTAATCCTGTTTGCTCCCCACGCTTTCGCGTCTCAGCGTCAGTACCGTCCCAGCGAGCTGCCTTCGCCATTGGTGTTCCTCCTGATATCTGCGCATTTCACCGCTACACCAGGAATTCCACTCGCCTCTTCCGGACTCTAGCTCGACAGTTTCCACCGGCATTCCAGGGTTGAGCCCTGGACTTTCACAGCGGACTTACCGAGCCGCCTACACGCTCTTTACGCCCAATGATTCCGGACAACGCTTGCCCCCTACGTATTACCGCGGCTGCTGGCACGTAGTTAGCCGGGGCTTCTTCTGAAGGTACCGTCACTCCAACCGGCTATTCACCGGCGGAGCTTCGTCCCAACTGAAAGGGGTTTACAACCCGAAGGCCGTCTTCCCCCACGCGGCGTTGCTGCGTCACGCTTTCGCGCATTGCGCAAGATTCCCCACTGCTGCCTCCCGTAGGAGTCTGGGCCGTGTCTCAGTCCCAGTGTGGCTGATCGTCCTCTCAGACCAGCTACCCATCGTTGCCTTGGTGAGCCGTTACCTCACCAACAAGCTAATGGGCCGCGGGCCCATCCCGATGCGGAGGCCGAAGCTTCCTTTCCCCAGCGGCCTTGAGGCCGGAGGGCACATTCGGTATTAGCCCGAGTTTCCTCGGGTTGTCCCAATCATCAGGGCAGGTTACCCACGTGTTACTCACCCGTTCGCGGCTTTGCCCCGGGCCGAAGCCCGGTTCGTCGCTCCACTTGCATGTGTTAGGCACGCCGCCAGCGTTCGTCCTGAGCCAGGATCAAACTCTCCGTGAAGAACTTCCACAAAGAGTCGTCAGGAAGTTACTACCCGTCAACGCTGAGCGCCGGCAAAGGCCACGCCCCCGCATCCGTCACGGCACGAAGGCCGCAGTCGGTGACAGGTAGGTCCTGGGTCCGCCCCTGGTGGGATCGGACCCTTGCGCCCACACGAGGAAGCCCAAAGTACACAGTAGGGCTCCGGGGCACAAGACGGGGTCAATCTTGGCACCGTCGTCCGAGCAGCTCCCTAGGGAACGTTCGAGCGACGGCGTCGAACCTGGACACACTCCTCGACCGAGGTTCGGTCGAAGGGTGCGCATGCTGTTGAGTTTTCAAAGACCGTCGCACCCCTTCAAGGAAGGTGTTCCTCCTCAAACGGCGCGCCCGGAGCCGAGATCCCGGGGCGGACCGACGAGTATAGCGCTCGGATCAGCCGCCAACGCTTTTCTTACGTTGGGCGGCCGGCGCGCACCACTCGGCGGCGGCTCAGGATACGACCTGGACGATCACCGTGCGTTCCCGAGGGCGATCATCGAAGTCGATCAGCACGATCTGCTGCCAGGTTCCCAGCGTCAAACGCCCGTCGACAAAGGGAATCGTCTCCGACGGCCCGATCACCGCGGCCTTCTGGTGGGCGTGAGAGTTCGAGTCGTGGTTGAGGCGGTTGTGCTCGTAGTCGCCGCGCGCCGGGACGACGCGGTCGAGCAGCGCCTTGAGGTCAGCCACCCCTCCGGGCTCGTACTCCATCGTGGTCACCGCGGCGGTCGAGCCCACGGCGAACACCGTCACGATGCCTCGCTGCGCCCCGGCCGTGCGCACGACCTGGGCCACTCCGTCGGTGATGTCGATGGTGGCCCCGTCGCCCGGCGTCTCGACCGCAGCATCCCGCCGTGGAGCCATAGCCCGCCGCCGCGCCGCTCATGACGCCGCGCCGCCAGCTCACGACCGCTCCGGCTGAGCGAGTTTCACGCGCGCGAAGCGGCGGCGACCCACCTGCAGCACGCGGCCGTCGACCGCGTTGCCCGGCACGTCGAGACTTGATGCCGGAACCACCTCGCCGTCCAGGCGCACCGCGCCCTGGGCCACGTGCCGTCGCGCCTCCGATGTCGACATGCCGAACGCCTGGGCCAGGAGCGCAGGTAGATGCACCTCGCCGTCACCCTCCCACTCCACGACCTGCACGTCGTCGGGCAGCTCGTGGCGCACGTGGACCTGATCGAAGTGGCGCTCGGCCGCCCGCGCCGCCCCAGCGCCGTGGTAGCGCTCGACCAGCGCCCGAGCCAGCGCGCGCTTGGCGTCCCGGGGCCCCAGCGCGGGGTCAGCCGGCCGCCCCAGCAGCAGCGAGTACCACTCCGGCAGCGCCGAGTCAGGGATGCTGAGCGTCTTGCCGTACATCTCCTCCGGCGGATCGGTCACCCCGATGTAATTGCCGTAGGACTTGGACATCTTGAGCTTGCCGTCGGTGCCGGTCAGCAGTGGCGTGGTCAGGATGACCTGCTCGGGCTGACCGTAGGCGCGCTGGACGTCGCGACCGAGCAGAAGGTTGAACTTCTGGTCGGTGCCGCCGAGCTCGACGTCCGCGTTCACCGCGACCGAGTCGTAACCCTGCAAGAGCGGGTACAGCAGCTCCAGCATCGAGATCGGCTCGCCGGCGGCGTAGCGCTTGCTGAAGTCGTCACGCTCCAGGATCCGGGCGACGGTCGCAGTGCGCATCAGGTCGAACAGGTCAGCCATCGACATGTCCAGCCACTCGCCGTTGAAGCGAACCTCGAGTCGGTCGGAGTCGAGCACCTTCAGCGCCTGCTCGGTGAACGTACGGGCGTTGGCGTCGATCTCGGCCGGGTCGAGCACCGGACGGGTGCTGGAGCGGCCGCTCGGATCGCCCACCCGGCCGGTGTAGTCGCCGATGATCAGCACGACCGTGTGGCCCAGGTCCTGGAACTCGCGCAGCTTCTGCAGCACCACCGTGAACCCGAGGTGTATGTCGGGCGCGGTCGGGTCGATGCCGAGCTTGACGCGCAGCGGCCGCCCGAGCGCCAGCTTGCGCTCCAGGCCGCCCTCGGGCAGGCAGTCGACGGCGTTGCGGGCCAGCCAGGCAGCCTGCTCGGTCGCGGATTCGGCGCCGTCCGACAGGGGCCCCGGAGCCCCGATCGGGCCCTCCGGGCGGGGGGTTAGTGGGGCGTCTCCCATGCGGCCCGATGCTAGACTCTCGCCGCCGTATAGGAAGCGCTCCCCGTGCCGTCCGGGTGAGCTGTGCTTTCCCGTTGCGGGCCCCCCGCAGCGCCGCCCCGGCCGGAGTTTCAGCGTCGGCGCAGACCCATCGATCGCATGAGCGACGACGAAGACATCTTCAACCAGCGCTCGGACGCGCCGATTCCCTTCGCCCCTCCCCGCCGGCGCTGGCGTCGCGATCCGCAGGGCCGTCCACGCAAGCCCAAGGTCCGCAAGCTCCGGGTCCTGTTCGTGTTCCTCGGGTTCGCGGCGCTGGCCATCATCTCGACCATCTTCGGGATGATGATGGCGGTCGCGTCGGACCTTCCTCAGCTGGAGAATCGGCAGCAGTACAGGGAGCAGAAGAACTCCTACCTGTACGACGATCACTGGCGTCCGATCGGCATCTTCGCGCCCCCCAACCACGTCGTCATCGACACCTCCAATCAGATCTCGACGTCGATGAAGGACGCGATCGTGGCGGTCGAAGACAAGCGGTTCTGGAGCGACCCCGGGGTCGACATCCGCGGGATTGCGCGTGCGTTCGTCGCCGACGTGACCGGCGGTTCACGCCAGGGCGCCTCGACGATCGCCCAGCAGTTCGTCAAGAACGCCCTCTCCGAGGAGGACAACCGCACGATCTTGGAGAAGCTCCGGGAGGCCGCCCTCGCCTACCACCTCACCCGCCGGTGGTCGAAGACGAAGATCCTGACCGAGTACCTGAACTCGATCTACTTCGGAAACGGCGCCTACGGCGTCGAATCGGCCGCTCGGGTCTATTTCGGCAGGATCCACGGCCTCGATCAGGGGGACATCGCCACCGGCGACACCAACGGCTGCGGAGACGCTCCCCGGCCTTCGTGCGCCTCGGTGCTGGCCCCGTGGGAGGCCGCACTGCTGGCCGGGATGGTCGCCTCGCCGACGGCGTTTGACCCGGTCGGGCATCCGCAGGCGGCCAAGGCCCGCCGCGACCTGGTGCTCCAGGACATGCTGTCGCAGGGCTACATCAGCCGTCAGCAGTACAACCAGGGCATCCACAAGCCGCTCCCCACCGCCGCCGACATCGAGCAGCCCGAGGAGCCAGCCGCCGCCCCCTACTTCACAAGCTGGCTACGGCCCCAGATCCTGGCCGCGGTGGGCCACGGCGTCCCCGCCAAGGTGGCCGAATACCGCGCCTACTACGGCGGGCTGAAGATCCGGACCACGATCGACCTGCCGATGCAGCAGGCCGCGTCAACGCCATCTCCCAGCAGCTTCCCACCGGCCCGGGCGAGCCCGCCGCCTCACTGGTCGCGATCGACAACCGGACCGGCGAGGTGCGGGCGATGGTCGGCGGTCCACTCGTCGACGGCCAGGAGGACTTCCAGAAGTACCCCTTCAACCTGGCCACCGAGGGCTACCGGCAGCCGGGTTCGGCGTTCAAGCCGTTCACCCTGGCGGTGGCGCTGCAGCGTGGTTTCACCCCCGACTCGGTGATCGACTCCAAGCCGCTGAACCTGATCGTGCCCAACAGCGGTGGCAAGGAGCACTACCTGGTCAAGAACTTCGGCAACGAGTACTCGGGGCCGATCACGCTGACCGATGCCACCGCGCAGTCAGACAACAGCGTCTTCACCCAGGTCGGTCTCGCCGTCGGGACCAAGCGCGTGGCCCGGATGGCCCGAGCGATGGGGATCCGGTCCCCGGTCTCCAACAACTACGCGATGATCATCGGCGGGCTCAAGGTGGGCGTGACGCCGCTGGACATGGCGCACGCCTACGAGACGATCGCCACCGGCGGCCGGCGCGTCTACAACCCACTGCTCGGGGCGCCCGACGAGGGACCGACCGGGATCGCTCAGATCCAGTGTCCGGTGATCAAGTGCGGCGGCCGGCGCGACCTGATGGATACGCCCTCCTACAAGCGGGTCATACCCGCGAGCGTGGCCGCGACGATCCACGACCTGCTCGTCGGCGTGGTGCAGAACGGCACCGGTAGGTCCGCGGCCATCTCCGGCGTTGACGTGGCCGGCAAGACCGGGACGACCTCCGATTACGGCGATGCCTGGTTCGTCGGCTGGACGCCGGCCATGACCACCGCCGTGTGGGTCGGCTTCCCCAACAAGCTGATCCCGATGACCACCCTGTTCGACGGCGGTCCGGTGGAGGGCGGGACCTTCCCGGCCGAGATCTGGTCGGACTTCATGAGCCAGGCGCTGCAGATCTACCACACCGAGCAGACCGAGTTTCGCCACAGCACCCCTCACAAGCACTCCAGCGCCACCAACACCACCGACACCCAGGGCACCGGAACCTCGTACTCGGGTGGCGACACCGGCACCGCCAACCAGGGCGGCTCGACTGCGCCCGCGCCGACGCCGACGCCGGCACCGAGCGGCGGCGGGACCGGCACGGCCGGCCAGGGCGGCGGCACCGGCGGCGGCGGTGACACTGGTGGAGGCGGAACCGGGGGCGGTGGCGGTGCCACTGGCGGCGGTGGCGGTGCCACTGGCGGCGGCGGCGGCGCGACCGGCGGCGGTGGCGGCGGACCGGTGGAGGCGGCGGCGGCACCGGCGGAGGAGGTGGCGGCACCGGCGGTGGTGGCGGCGGACCGGCGGAGGCGGCGGCGGCGGACCGGCGGAGGTGGCGGCGGGACCGGCGGTGGAGGCGCAGCCGGCGGCAGCGGCGGCACCGGCCTCGGCGGCGGCTAGTCCGAGCAATTAGTGCCGATCCAGCTGCGCGATCAGGGCCGACCGGCAGCGGAAACCCGTCAGATCTGACGGGAAAGCGCTGCCAGCCGCGCCGTCAGGGCCGGGCCGCCTTCTCTTCCCCGCGCGGTCAGGGCCGGGCCGCCTTCTCTTCCCTGCTGTCGTTGCCCTCCGAATCCCGCCCGCGCGCTCGGTCACCGCATCCCGGCCACGAACGCCGAGCCATCCGTCTGACCTCGAACGCACTCGCAGACGGCGCTACGGGCTCACCGCCGCGCGCACCGGCCGCGACACGTAGGACTGCCTGCAGCGCTGAAGCGCCACGGCAGCTCGGCCGCCTTGGTGATGCCGATCCGGGCGTCGACGGCGATCGACACCTGGCGCCAGGCGGACGGGCGGGGCGCGATCTGGATCTCCCCGTGCAGCAGGTCGGTCCCGTTGTCGCGCAGTTCGATGTCCAGCGCCTGAGTCAGCTTGCCCGGTCCCGAGCACAGTTGGCGCACGGCCGTCAACCCGCGCCGGGCCTGCATCAGCTCCACCCCCTCGAGCGGCTCCAGGGCGCGGATCAGCACCGCCGCCCCCACGCCCTCGGGCTCGCACACGGCGTTGAGCATGGCGTGGATGCCATAGGAGCGGTAGACGTAGGCCACGCCCGGGCGGCCGAACAGGATGCTGGTGCGCGGCGTGAGGCCCACGTAGGCATGGCAGGCCGGTTCGGACTCGTGGTAGGCCTCGGTCTCCACGATCACTCCCGCGGTGAGACCGTGTGAGACGACGCAGCCGATCAGGTCCGGCGCCACCTCGAGCACGGGACGCTCGTAGAAGGATCTCCTCACGAGCTCAGCGCGGCCCGGGCGCGCTCGAGCTGCTCGCGGACCCGAGCCTGGCTGGTCCCGCCCTCGGACACCTTGGTCTCCAGCCAGGCGCCGTCCTCGAGCAGGCGGTAGAAGTCCCCGTCGAGCAGCGGCGACTGCTCGGCCAGCTCCTCGGGGGTCAATCCCGACAGCGGCTTGCCGAGCTCGATGGCCCGACGCACCAGCCCGGCGACCACGCCGTGGGCCTCACGGAACGGCACCCCGCGGCGGACCAGGAGATCGGCGACGTCGGTGGCGGCCAGAAACTCGTCGGCGGCGGCCGCGGCCAGCCGCTCACGGTTGAAGGTGATCGATTCCAGCATGCCCGCGGCCGCCTCCAGGGACAACTCGAGCGTGTCGCAGGAGTCAAACAGCCGCTCCTTGTCCTCCTGCATGTCCTTGTTGTAGGTCAGCGGCAGGCCGTGCATCACCCCGTGCAGCGCGACCAGGTTCGACACCACCCGCGGCGCCTTGGCGCGCAGCAGCTCGGCGGCGTCGGGATTCTTCTTCTGGGGCATGATCGACGACCCCGAGGCCCAGGCGTCCGAGACCTCGCAGAAGCCGAACTCCTCGCTTGACCACAGGACGATCTCGGCGCCCAACCGAGACAAATGAGTGGCGCAGGTCGCCGCCGCCGCCAGGTAGTCGAGCACGAAGTCGCGGTTGGAGACGGCGTCGATCGAGTTCTCGGCCACCGAGCCGAAGCCGAGGGCGGAGGCCACCGCCCGGCGGTCGGTGTCGAAGTTCACCCCGGCCAGCGCGCCCGCGCCCAGCGGCAGGCGAGACGTGGCCTGCACCACGGCCCCAAAACGCTCGCGGTCGCGGACGAGCATCCACACGTAGGCCAGCAGGTGGTGACTGAGATACACCGGCTGGGCCCGCTGCAGGTGGGTGTAGCCGGGCATCGGCCAGTCGAGGTGTCGCTCGGCCACCGACACGAGGGTGGCGGCCAGCCGCTGCACTCGCGCGCCGGCCTCCTCGGCGTGGGCCCGGACGAACATGGCCACATCGGTTGCCACCTGGTCGTTGCGCGACCTCGCGGTGTGAAGCTTGCCCCCCACCGGGCCCACCAGCTCGGTCAGCCGGCGCTCGATCGCCATGTGGATGTCCTCGTCGCCGTCAGCGAACGGGAACGACCCGTCCTCGAGCTCGGTCCGCACCGCTCGCAGGCCGCGCTGGAGCTCGTCGCCCTCGACCTCGCTGATGATCCCCTGCGCGGCCAGCATCCCGGCGTGGGCAATCGACTGCTCGACGTCGTAGGGGCTCAGGCGCCAGTCAAACGAGATCGAGTCGTTGAGCCGGCGAAAGGCGTCGTGCTGGGGTTCGGCGAAGCGGGAGATCGGAGGATTATCGCCGCCGGGGCACCGTCCTCAGCGGCACCGTGATCAGCGGCCGAGGACCGCGCGCAGCTCCTGCGCCACGCGAGCCACCTGGCCCTCGCTCAGAGCCGGGAAGAACGGCAGGGCCAGCGACCGCGCGGCCACGTCCTCGCACACTGGAAACTCGCCCGGCCGGTGGCCGAAGCGCTCGCGGTAGAAGCTCATCAGGTGGATGGCCGGCATGTAGGGCTTGCTGTCGACGCCACGTTCGGCGAGAGCCCGTCACGGTGGCGTCGCGATCCGCGCCGCGCGGCACCTGGACCACATACACGAACCAGCCGCGCCGGTCGCCGTCGCGGTTGGGGCAGGGCAGCTCGAGCCCCTCGATGTCGACCAGCGCGTCGCCGTACAGATCGGCCACCGCGCTGCGGGCGGCCAGCATCGCGTCGAGCCGCTCCAGCTGGGCGATGCCCAGGGCGCAGGCGAGGTCCGAGAGCCGGTAGTTGAAGCCGAGCCGGTCATGATCCAGCCAGCCCATGTCGGGCGCGCGGCCCTGATTTCGCTCGGAGTCGATCCGCTCCTTGAGCGCCGGAGTCATCGATCGTGATCATGCCGCCCTCGCCGGTGGTCAGTTGCTTATTGGCGTAGAAGCCGAACACCGCCGGGTGCCCCCGGGCCCCGACCGCGACGCCATCGCCGTGCAGCGCCCCCAGCGCCTCGCAGGCGTCCTCGACGATCGGCAGCCCGAGCCGCTCGAACGCGGGCAGGTCGGCCGGATAGCCGAAGATGTGCACCGGCAGCAGGGCCGTGGTGCGCTCGGTCACCGCGGCCGCGGCCGCCTCCGGATCGAGGTTCAGGGTGACCGGGTCGATGTCGGCGAACACCGGCCGCGCGCGCTCGTAGAGGACGACGTTGGCGCTGGCCACGAACGAGAACGGGCTGGTGATCACCTCGTCGCCGTCGCTGACGCCCGCCCCGCGCAGCGCCAGGTGCAGCCCGGCGGTCCCGCTCGACACCGCGCTGGCGTGGGCCGCGCCCAGCCACTCGGCGAAGCGCGCGCTCGAACTCGGGCAGCATCGGCCCCAGCGACAGTCGCCCGGAGCGCAGCACCTCGAGCACGCGCTCCTCCTCCCTGGCCCCGAGGACCGGCCCGGCGAGCGGGATCGAGTCGGTCACGACCCGGGACCTGACCGCGCCGCCTCCGTCCGATCTCCGCGACGCACCGACCGCCGCGACTGCATGGCGTACTCGAGCGAATCGAGCAGCGCCTCCCAGGAGGCGACGATCACGTTCTCAGAGACCCCGATCGAGCCCCACACCCTGTCGCCGTCGGTCGAGTCGATCAGCACCCGCGTGATCGAGGCACTGCCGCCCTTGACCTCGTCGATCAGCCTGACCTTGAAGTTCTCGAGCTCGATGTCGGCCAGGTGGGGGTAGATGTCGCCGATCGCCTCGCGCAGCGCGCGGTCCAGCGCGTGCGACCGGACCGTTGCCCTCGGCGGTGCGCACGTAGCGCTCGCCGTCGACCCAGATCTTGATGGTGGCCTCGGTCTCGACGTGCCCCTGGGGGCCCATCTCGACGATCACCCGCCAGTGCTCGAGCGTGAACAGGCGCGTGTAGTCGCCGGTCTCGCGGCGCAGCAACAGCTCGAAGGAGCCGTCGGCGGCCTCGTAGTGGTAGCCCTGGTGCTCGAGCTCCTTGACGCGCTCGACGACGCGGGCGGCGGCGGCGGCGTCGAGTTCGATGCCGGCGTCGCTGGGCCCGCGCCTGGACCGTCCCCTTGCCCGACAGCTCGGAGATCGAGCAGCTCGCGCCGGTTGCCGACGACGTCGGGCGCGATGTGCTCGAAGGTGGCGGGATCGGCGGTGACGCCGGCGACGTGCATGCCGCCCTTGTGGGCGAAGGCGTTGCGACCCACGTAGGGCGCGTCCGGGTTGGGGGTGAAATTGAGCAGCTCGGCGAGGTAGTTCGAGGTCGGGGTGAGCGAGGCGAGCTGGCTCTCGTTCAGGCATTCGTAGCCCAGCTTGAGCTGCAGGTTGGGGATGATCGAGATCAGATTCGCGTTCCCGCAGCGCTCTCCGTAGCCCCCGACCGTGCCCTGCACCTGGGTCGCGCCCTGCTGCACGGCGGCGAGCGAGTTGGCCACCCCGCAGCCGGCGTCGTCGTGGCAGTGGATGCCGACCCCGACGCCGTCACCGGCCAGCGCCGCCACCACCTCGGCCATCGCGGCGGCGATGCCGTCGGGCAGCGTGCCGCCGTTGGTGTCACAGCAGACGACCGTCTCGGCGCCGGCCCGAGCGGCGGTCCGCAGGCAGCGAGGGCATAGGCCCGATCGTCGGCGAAGCCGTCGAAGAAATGCTCGGCGTCGTAGATCACCCGCTTGCCCTGCGCGACCAGGAAGGCGACCGACTCGTCGATCATGCGCAGGTTCTCGTCGCGGTCGACCTTGACCACCTTGTCGAGGTGCAGCCCCCAGGTCTTGCCCACCAGCGTGCACACCGGCGCGAACCACTCGGCCAGTATCGCGCAGCGCCGGGTCGGCGTCGGCGGTGCAGTCCCGCCGGCGGGTCATGCCGAAGGCGGCGATCTCGGCCCGCTCGAAGCCCTCGGAGGCCAGCAGTCCGAACAACTCCAGCTCCTTGGGATTGGAACTGGGGAAGCCGGCCTCGATCAGGTCGATCCCGAGCTCGTCGAGCCGATGGGCGACCCGCAGCTTCTCGCCCGCCGACAGCGACATGCCCTCGCCCTGCATCCCGTCCCGCAGGGTCGTGTCGTAGAGCTCGATCCGGCGTCGCGCGGCGTCTTGCCTCGCGGCCCCGGCGGTCATCCGGTGGCTGCCTTCGAGGGCACCTCGACCACGTCCAGCCACTCGGCGTAGCGGGGATCGCGGCCGTGCAGGGCGTCGTCGAACACGCGCTGGATCTCCTGAGTGATCGGGCCGGCGCCCTCGCCGCCTCCGATCGAATGATCGTCGACCTCGCGCACCGGGACGAGCTCGGCGGCGGTCCCGGAGAAGAACACCTCGTCGGCCAGGTACAGCTCGGCGCGGGCGACGTCGCGCTCGATCAGCTCGTAGCCGAGGTCGGCGGCGATCGTGATGATCGACCTGCGGTTGATCCCGTCGAGAATCGCAGCAGTCTGCGGTGGGGTGAGAATCTTGCCGTCACGCACGACGAAGATGTTCTCGCCGGTTCCCTCGCACACGAACCCGTGATCGTCGAGCAGGATCGCCTCCTGGTAGCCGGCCTTGGTGGCCTCGATCTTGGCCAGGATGCTGTTCAGGTACTGGCCGCTGGCCTTGGCCTGCGGGATCAGCGAGTCTGACGAGATACGCCGCCAGCTGGCCACCTTGACCCGGACACCGGTGCGCTTGGCCTCCTCGCCCAGATAGGCGCCCCACGGCCACACGGCGATCGACACCTCGACCGGGGCATCCAGCGGGTACAGGCCCATCTGGCCGTAGCCGCGGAACACGATCGGCCGGATGTAGCACTCGCGCAGCTCGTTGGCGGCGATCAGCTCGTGCGTGGCCTTACGCAGCTCCTCGAGCGTGTACGGGATCGGCATGTAGTACAGCTCGGCCGACTTGAACAGGCGGGCGAGATGATCGTGGTGGCGGAAGATCGCCGGGCCGCGGTCGGTGTGGTAGGCGCGCTCGCCCTCGAACACGCCGGTTCCGTAATGCAGACCGTGCGTCAGTACGTGGACCTTGGCGTCCTCCCAGGCAACGAGTTCTCCGTTGTGCCAGATGAGGTCCGCTTGATCCACGAGTGCTCCTTAGAGGTGTTTTAGAACTCCCTGGGTCGCCTGCGCGGTTGTCGCGTCGCCCCCCAGGTCGGGCGTGCGCAGCCCGTCGGACAGCGCACGATCGACGGCCGATTCTACCGCCGCCGCCTCCGCCTCCATGCCGAATCCGTGCCGCAGCATCATCGCCGCCGACAGGAACATGGCCAGCGGGTTGGCGATCCCCTGGCCGGCGATGTCGGGCGCCGAGCCATGCACCGGCTCGAACATCCCGGGGCCGCCCTCGCCCAATGAGGCGCTCGGCAGCATGCCCAAAGAGCCGGTCAGCATGGCCGCCTCGTCGCTGAGGATGTCACCGAACATGTTCTCGGTCACGATCACCTCGAAGTGCCGCGGCGCCGCCACCAGGCGCATGGCCGCGTTGTCGACCAGCAGGTGCTCGAGCTCGATATTGGGGAACTCGGCGGCGTGCAGCTCGCGGACGACCTCGCGCCACAGACGGCTGGTCTCGAGCACGTTGGCCTTGTCGACGCTGGTGACCCTCGAGCTGGCGGCGCCGAACGCCACCCGGGCGATCCGCTCGATCTCCGCGCGGGTGTAGACGCAGTTGTCCGACGCCCGGTCGTCGGTCCGGGTCTTCTCGCCGAAGTAGATCCCGCCGGTGAGCTCGCGGACAACGAGCAGGTTGGTGCCGTCGATGATCTCACGCTTGAGCGGGCTGGCCTCGTACAGCGCCGGTGCCGGCTTGACCGGCCGCAGGTTGGCGAACAGCCCCAGCCCCTTGCGCAGGCCCAGCAGTCCCTGCTCCGGCCGGGGCTGGTTGGGGTCGGTGGTGTCCCACTTGGGCCCGCCGACCGCGGCCAGCAGCACCGCGTCGGCGTCGCGGCAGGCGTTCAGGACGTCGTCGGTGAGCGCGGTCCCATGGGCGTCGATCGAGGCGCCGCCGAACACGTGCTCCTCGTACTCGAGCTGCCCGGGCACCACCGCGTCGAGCAGCTGTACGGCGGGCGCGAGGATCTCGGGCCCGATCCCATCGCCGGGCAGTAGGACGATCTTCTTGGCTGGCATCGACGCGAGAAGCTACCCGATGAGCCGCTACTGCACGATCACGAGCATGTCCAGCGCCGCCTGAGGGGTCAACGGGTGGCTGCCGTCCACCCGCGCCAGCGCCGTTGTCACGGCCGGCTGCTGTGAGTTGATCGAGGCCGCCACCTTGTAATCGCGCTTGGCGACCGCTCGCTCGCCGAGCGCGGAAGCGGCGAGTCCGGCGCCCAGCCACGGAAACCAACCTCCGGGTTCCCGGGCGGTCGCCTGCTCGAAGCGGCGCTCGGCCTCCTGGTAGCGACCGGCGCGCAGCGCGGTGGCCCCGCCGAATCGTCCCGGGTCGGAGTTGAGCGGGTTGAGCTTCGCCGCCCGGTTGAACGCGGTCAGCGCAGCCGTGGGGTTGGTTGCGCTGAGGTCGTTGCCGATTGACACCTCGCGTACCGACAGGTACGGGAAGGCCAGCACCGCCACCGCGGCCAACAGGGCCAGGCCGCCGAGGACGCCGACGGCCACCCGCCGCGCCCGGGAGCCGAGCGCGAGCGCACCGGCCTCGGCCCGGGCCTCCGCGGTGGCGGAGCCGGCGAGCGCGAGGAACCCCAGCGCCGGCCCGCTCAGCGCCGGGATCTCCCAGAACCAGTCCAGTGACCCGTGGATGAACCACACCACCAGCGGAAGCAGCGCGGTCCCGGCGACGGCACGGCCGAGCGGATTGCCTCCCCGCCGGGTGCGAGTCGCCGCCGCCAGGGCGGCCACGAAGAAGATCGCGAAGGCGAGGGTGCCGACCAGGCCGGTATGCGCCAGCAGGCGCATCTCCAGGCTGTGGGTCCAGAGCAGGTCGACGCTGGTGCGCCGGTGCAGGACGTAGTAATCGGCGAAGTTGTCCTGCCCCAACCCTCCGATCGGATGCGCGAGGAAGGCCTTGAACGCCACCCGCCAGGCGTCGT
Source organism: uncultured Solirubrobacterales bacterium (assembly GCA_963754375.1). Taxonomy (GTDB): domain Bacteria; phylum Actinomycetota; class Thermoleophilia; order Solirubrobacterales; family Solirubrobacteraceae; genus Palsa-465. The sequence goes on along the minus strand of CAVWFX010000002.1, from coordinate 217,625 downwards.
ATCGCTCCGTCCCGACCGCCGCGAAGTGCGACCCAGTCGGGTTCGAGGCATTCGTCGGGTGGGTGAAGCCGTACCACTGGTGATTGATAAAGCGCACCGGGTGGCCGTGAGTCGCCGCACTCCCGGCCACCGCTGCCAACGCGAGCATGACGACGGCGGCGCCGGTGCCGATGACTCTCCTGACCGTGACCGAGGGTCCGTCGACGGAGGCCCGGGACCACAGCCAGGCCGCCGCCGTGCCGAGGATCAACACCACCGCGCACGACACCAGGCCGGTCCGGCCGGCGTGCTCAGCGGCCCGGGAGATGGCCGCGGCAGACGGGGTGGCGGTGTCGCTGACGCGGTAGACGTCGAGCAGTGGCGTGAGCACCGCCAGCATCCCCGCGACCGGCAAAATCGCAGCGGCCGAGACCGCGAGCCGGTCGCGCGTCACGATCAGGCCGACGATCACCACCAGCGGCAACGTGAACAGCCAGCCACGGCTCTGGGCGAGCAATGCCAGCTGAAGCCCGGCGCAGGCGATGGCCAGCAGCAATCCGCCCAAAAGCACCGGAAGCTCACGCCGCACGGCCAGGCTGACGGCGACCAGGGCCAGCATCATGAACAGGGCGGCGTTGGCGTTGAAATAGCCCAGCGGCGTCACCAGACGTCCCTGGATCACCATCGATGCGACGTTGTCGCCCAGCGCCAGGTCCATCAGGACCAGCGCCCCGATCACGCCGACACCGACGGCCCAGACGACCAGCATCCACAGCGCGCGGCGGGGAGTCCACCGGACCATCGCGAGCAGCGCGAACAGGAGCAGGTACATGAGCGCCCGGTTGCTCCCCGAGAGCGCGATCCCCTGGTAGCCGGCCCAGGCGATCGACACGTAGGACCACGCGACGTACGCCGCGAAGGCGCCCAGGGCAATCTTGGTCGGTGTACTCAGCCGGCTGAGCGCACCGAACCCGCCGGTGACGGCGGCGGCCACCGTCCCCAGCAGCACGAGTGCACCCCAGTACCAGGTGTCCTCATCGAAGCCGCCGTCGTGTGCGCTCCAGACGATGATCAGGGCCAGAGCGATGGCTGCCGGCACCAGCGGCCACAGGTCCGCGACCACCTGTGACGGAGACGTTGGCGCCGGGCTACGAGCGTCCGCCGACCCGGGCCGCGCGCCGCCTGGGCTACGCGGCAGCGCCCGATCGCTCGTCTCCTCGGTCGTCACCCGGCCCGGAGCGTGTACGCCGCGTACGAGGTGAACAGGTAGTTCGGGTTGCGCAGCATGTAGTCGGTCCACACGTCGTTGAGCCTTCGCAATGCCTTGCCGGGCGTATGGGTCGGCTCACCGAAGTAGGCGACGCAGTGCTCGACCGCGAAGCCGGCGGATATCAGCTTTGCCAGCTGGCCGCCGGTGGGTCCCCGGCACCAGCGGTAGTAGGCAGGAAACTTCCCCGCCTTACCCGACTTCTCACGCCATGGCTGAGACATCAGCAGCACGCGTTCGGCGAGCTCTTCAGGCAGCACCCGGTTGACCACGAAGGGCGGCCACCAGAGGGTGGGGAAGAAATGCATGGCGATCCCGCCTGGCTTCAGCAGGCCGCGGACGTTGGCGTGGAACTGGCGAGCGTCGGTGACGTGTTCGGCGACGACCCGGCTGAACACGACGTCGTAGGCGCCGCGGTGACCGTCGGCGGTGAATGCCGGGGAGCTGACGTCGGCCACCAGCGTCGAGTACCCGGGCGGCGCCTTGGCGAGCTCGGTCTCGGAGATGTCGACGACCAGGCACCCGAGACGATGCTCGTCCAGAAACTCGGTCTCCAACGAGGGGTTGGCGCCCCCGCCGAGCTCACAGACCTTGCCGCCGTCCAGGTCAGCCAGGCGCTCTCTCAGCCGGCGGGTGAAGTCGAGATGCGCGTACTCACCGGGGCCGAGACTGAACGGCCGCCGCTCGATTTCGGTCGCCATCGCGGCTGAGGTTACCGACGATTCCCCTGGCCTCGGCGCGCACTCATGTTCAGGCGCACGTACTCGAGCGTCAGCGGCACCCCCGTGCGCTCCAGCACCCGGTTGACGAACGGCTCGCGAAGCTCCTCGGGCAGCGGATCCAGGTGGCGGACCAGGCACACGGTGGTGACGAAATCCCGCGGATCGATCAGCTCCACCGGACGATCCTCCAGCCAGCACTCGATGTCGTCGAAGCCGGCCCGCTCCAGCCGTTCGGCCGTCTCCTCGGGACCGGCGTAATTCCACGGCCGCTGCCAGTCGGTGAAGTACGGCGCGAACGGCTCCTCGGCGGCGACCTCGTCGGCCAGCCGGCGGAAGGTGTCGATGTTCCCGCGGCCTCCGGACTGTGCCACCAGGCGGGCGCCTGGCTTCATGTTTCGGTGCAGGGCGGCAAACAGCGCATCGTGGTCCTTGATCCAATGGAAGGTGGCGTTGGAGAAGACCAGGTCGACTGGCTCCGGCAGGGCCAGCTCGACCAGGTCCTGGCACATGGCCACCGCACGGTCGCCGAGCGCCTCCTGGGTGTGGCGCACCATCGAGGGCGCCGCATCGACGGCGTAGACGGTCCCGCGCGGGACCAGGTCGGCCAGGATCGCGGTGATCTTGCCCGAGCCGCAGCCGGCGTCCAGCACGACCTCGTCGCCGTCAAGCTGCACCCGCTCCAACTGCTCGGCGGCCCAAGCCTGCTGGGGAGCCGAGATGCGATCGTAGGTGCCCGCGTCCCAATCGCGGGAGCTGGTCTGACCGCCTCCGGCACTCAAGCCGCCGCTCCCAGCGCAGTGGTCACCGGGCCTGAACGCTCGTGATCGTGCTCGTAGGCGTCGATCTTGCCGGCGTCCTCATCCAGCGTGACCGCGATGTCGTCGAGACCGCTGAGCAGACGATGCTTGATCTCGGAGTCGATCTCGAACCTCGCTGTCCCTCCCGGCCACCGTACCTCCTGACCCGCCAGATCGACCTGGGCCTCACCCGCCTCGGCGATCGCCGCGCACTCCTCGGGCGCCAGCTGCACCGGGAGCAGCCCGATCTTGGTGGCGTTGGACCGGAAGATGTCGCCGAAGCTGGGGGCGATGATCGCCTCGAAGCCGTAGTCCTCGAGCGCCCAAGCGGCGTGCTCACGGCTCGAGCCACAGCCGAAGTTACGGCCGGCCACCATGATCGGGTTGGGCGGCAGATGGAAGTCGGGCTCGCGCATCCAGTCGAAGAACAAGAACTCGCCGAATCCGGTGCGCGCGATCCGCTTCAGAAACTGCTTGGGGATGATCTGGTCGGTGTCGATGTCGTCGCGGTTGAGCACCGACACCTTGCCGGTGATGGTCTCGATTGCCTTCATGGCTACTCCCAGGTCTCGGATGTCGACGAAATGACCCTCGATCGCGGCCGCCGCGGCCATCTGGGGCGAGACCAGGTGCGAGCGTGAGCCACGGCCCTGGCGGCCCTCGAAATTACGGTTCGAGGTCGAGGCGACCCGCTCCCCGGGCCCGGCGATGTCGGGGTTCATCCCCAGGCACATCGAACAGCCCGCATCACGCCAGTCAAAGCCCGCGCGGCGGAAGATCTCGTCCAGGCCCTCGCTCTCGGCCTGGAGCTTGACCTGCTGGGAGCCCGGGACCACCATCGCGTAGATCCCGTCGGCCACCTTGCGACCGCCCACGACCTCGGCAGCGGCGCGCAGATCGCCGATCCGCGAGTTGGTGCAGGAGCCGATGAACACGCGGTCGAGCTTGAGCTCGCTCATCGGCGTGCCGGCCTCCAGCCCCATGTAGTCGAGCGCCCGCTCGTCCTGATCGGATCCGGGCGCCGGCACGGCATCGGTCACCTGCACCACCATTCCCGGCTTGGTGCCCCAGGTGACCATGGGGCTGACGGCGCCGGCATCGACGACGATCTCGCGATCGAAGGAGGCGCCCTCGTCGCTGTGCAGCGACCGCCATTCGTCGGGCACCTCCGATGGCGCGCCGGGGCGGCCGATGACCCACTCGAACGTGGTGTCGTCGGGGGCGATCATGCCCGCCCGGCCGCCGCCTTCGATGGTCATGTTGCACACGGTCATTCGTCCCTCCATCGACAGTGACTCGATCGCTGGCCCGGAATACTCGACCGCGTGACCAACCGCGCCGGCGACGCCGATCTGGCCGATGGTGGCCAGGATCAGGTCCTTGGCGGTGACCCCGAAGCCGAGGTCACCCTCGTAACGAATCCTCATCGACTTGGGCTTTGACTGGACCATGCACTGGGTGGCCAGCACGTGCTCGACCTCGCTGGTGCCGATCCCGAAGGCCAGCGCGCCGAAGGCGCCGTGGGTGGCGGTATGGGAGTCGCCGCACACGATCGTCATTCCCGGTTGGGTCACCCCGAGCTCCGGACCGATCACATGCACGATCCCCTGGTGATCGGAGCCGAGCGAGTACAGCGGGACGCCGAACTCCTCGCAGTTGTGCTCCAGCGTCTCCACCTGGACGCGCGACAGCTCGTCACGGATCTTGGCGGCGACGTGGGTGCCGTCGGTCGGGACGTTGTGGTCGACGGTGGCCAGCGTGCGGTCGGGGCGGCGCACCGTCGCGGCCGGCGAGTCGCAGGCCCTCGAACGCCTGTGGGCTGGTCACCTCGTGCACCAGGTGCAGATCGATGTAGATGAGGCTGTGGGAGACCTCGTGGGCTTGCCAGATCTTCTCGAACAGGCTTTGAGGCATGGTTTTGCTCAGCTCCTCCGCAGGCCGGCGCTCAGTACCGCGAGCAGTACGGCGTGCGTATCTCCGGGGTTCTCGAAATGGTGGGTAAGGTCGGCGTCGAAGGTCACGCAATCGCCGGCGCCGAGCTCGTACCGGCCGCCGTCGCAGTGAAGAACGACCGTGCCGGACTGCACCAGCGCCGTCTCGCGGCTCCCGGGCTCGTGCATCGGCGGGTCGCCGGGACCTCCGGTGACCGCTCCCGGCGCCAGCACGTGGCGGGAAAGCTCGGCTCGCTGGCCTGGCAGCGGCGGGGTCAGGATCTCGTAGCTGTGACCACTCACCCGGCCGGGGCCTTGGCGGCGCTCGCTTTCCCGCACCACCGTGACCGCGCCCTGCTCGTCGAGACGCAGCAGCTGTGACAGGCGCAGGTCGAGCCCGGAGGCGATCCGCCGAGCCACCTGCAGCGTCGGGCTGGTCTCGCCGCGCTCGACCTGAGACAGCATCGGCGCGCTGACCCCCGAGCGGTCGGCCAGATCACGCAGCGAGAACTCCATCGCCTCGCGCAACGCACGGATGCGCGCACCCAGCGCTTCGGGGGCGATTGTCTGGTCAACCAGCGCCATACAAGCGTACGCTATCACGTACAAGGGACGGCTATCGCGACAGTACGGTCCTCCGGCGGCAACGACTAGCCTCACAGCCCAGATGCTCAGCCCCCCCGACATCCTCGTGCTCGGCGGCGGCGGCGTGCTCGGCGAGGCCTGGATGATGGGCGTGCTGGCCGGCATCGAGGACGCCACCGGCTTCGATCTGCGCACCTGCGAATCGTTCGTGGGGACCTCGGCGGGAGCGATTGTTGCCGCCAATCTGGTGGCGGGGCGCCCTCCGCGCCGTCCCTCCGCGGTCGGCACCGAGCTGGCCCGCGAGTCTGCCCAGCCCGTCCGCGGCCTGGCGGTTGCCGCGCTCGGCGCGGCCCGGCGGGCGGGGTCGCTCGCGCTCACCGCCAGCTCGACGTTCGCGCCCCTGGCGCTGGGCGTATCCGCTCCCGGGGGCGCGCTGCTGCGCTCGCTGCTGCTGCGAGGTCTGCCGCGCCCGCCCGACACGCTGGCGCAGCTGCGCCGGCACGTGGAGGAATCCGGCGCGCGTTTCGACGGGCGCCTGCGGGTGGCGACCGTCGACCGAGGCTCAGGCCGCCGCGTGGTGTTCGGCAGCCCGGGGGCGCCGCGGGCGAGCGTCGCCGAGGCCGTCGAGGCGTCGTGCACGGTGCCGTGGCTGTTTCACCCGGTCGAGATCGCCGGCCGCGAGTACGTGGACGGCGGGGTCTGGAGCCCTACCAACCTCGATGCCGCCCCGGCCGGGCGCGATACCCACGTCCTGTGCCTGAACCCGACCGCCAGCCTGGCCAATACCCACCGGCTGCTGACCGTGATGCGCAACGTGGCCCGCTCGGCGGCATCGGTCGAAAGCCTGGTCCTGCGGCGCCGCGGAGCCGCGGTGCGGACGGTGGCCCCCAACGCGGAATGCGCGGCGGCCATGGGCTCGAACTTCATGGACACCGAGCCGCGCACCCGCGTGCTCGCCGCCGGCTACCGGCAGGGCCTGCTGGTCGCCGCCGACGACCGCCGCTGGTAGCCAGCCCCGCCGCCCGCTACTGGCTCAGGGAATGCTGACCAGCGCGGCCGAGAACTCCGGAACCACGACCTGGTAGCGCCCCCCACTGGGGTTGACCCGGGGGGCGTGCAGCTTCCCGTGCCAGCGACCGTCGGCGCCGATCCACTGTCCGCCGAATCTAACCCCGCTGCTGGACCAGATTCGGGGCGCTCTGAGCAACCGGACGTAGGCGGGACCGCGGTTACCCAGCTGCAGGTTCACGCTGGCTCCCCGAGCTCCCTTGTTTATCAGCAGCACGCGCAGGCCCGCCTTGGACTGGACGACCCACGCCTTGAGGTGCAGCCCGAGCGCCTCTGTGACCTTCGACGTCACCACGGTGGCGCCAGGGCGAGTCATGTCGGCAAACAGCGCGAGGCCGTACAGCTCGGGCATCGCCTGGACGCCCTTGCGGGTGAAATGAAATGGCGCATTGATCGCGTTCGGACGTATGTGCCAGTCGACACTGTCAGTCCCCGCGGCGACCATCTCGAACAGCGCGTCTGGAGCCCAGAGGGCGGTTGCGAACGAATCCGCGACCCCGCGATTCCCGCCGCAGCTGATCGAATTAACCTCTGTCAGTCGCAATGCTTGATCGTGGTCATGGGCAAAGATCGCCGCTTCGTGCACGGACTGGGCCAACCCCGTGGACGACGACTCGTTGAGGAGCTTTGAGATCGTGGGGTAAAACGGTGAGGTCTTAGGCCAGCAGGTTGAGGATGCGTAGCGATGGATGGTGAGGAACTGAGGAGTGTCGCGTCCCAGACCCTCCATCGCGTCGAGCCACTGGGGCTTGGAGGAAATAATCTCCGGGCCGCCGAGCTGGATTCCGGGGACCTTCCGGAGCAGCACGCGAGCGTACGCCTGGTAGTCGTTGCGATAGTCGGTCGCCGAGTAGTTCGTTGACCAGTTGCGCGGCGTCGAGGACGGCGTACTGGGAACCCGCTCGCGGTCGAGGTCGGTCTGACGCCAGTAAAGGTCGGGCTCGTTCCCAATCTCCAGCCCGGCCAGACGTCCGCGCGGAAGCTTGGCGCGCACCGCCTGAGCGAAGCTTGCTTCCAGTGCCGACGAATGGACGGCGAGGTTCAGGTCGAGCATGACACGAAGGCCATCCCGGCGGACGAACTCGTTGAGCTCGTCCAGCCAGGGGAGCCCGATTTCGAACGCCGACACCGGCTCGAGTAGAAGCGATGACGCCCACAGAGCGTGGTCGGCGGACTTGCCCCCGATCCTCAGAACCAGTCGCGTGCCGTCCTGCGGCTTGATCTGATCCAGCACGTTGTCCAGCGGGGCGCCTCCGTTGGCGTATATCCCCATCTGGCTGTACTCAATCGAGACCCCCACGAAGGAGGCAGGCAGTGGCTGAGACGTACGTCCCAAGGTGACCTGTGCCGGCAGCGGGGAGGCGGCTGCCGCACCCGCGAGTAGGAACTTATGAACAACCGGTGAACGGCCGGCTGCCTTTGCCTGACTGTGCGTGGCCGCGGCGATCGCCCACACACCCGCCACGGCCAGGCAGACAACGAGGACGCGCAACCGGTTACGAACGCAGGTCGTTTGCATCCTTTCGCCGCCTCACACTCAAACCGACCCAGCGCATCCGGGAGAGTCCAGGCTGCTGGTCCCAACGTTGCCAACGCACTCTCCAACACCCCATGGTCGAAATCACCCCCTCCACATGACGCGCGCGCCCCTCGCGTCGAACGGCGAGTATAGAGATCTTGTGGGTTGTGGACGCCGGGTTCCCGCTGCCGCTACGGCGCCCGCACCACCTCGCCGGCGTCGGCCGTGGCCGCCTCGGCCTCGGCCAGCACCCCTTGGCGGCGCACGGCGTTGGACAGCGCGCGCACGTAGGCGCGGGCGCCCGCCTCGAGGATGTCGGTGGAGACGCCCTGGCCGGAGCCGGTCACGCCGCCCACCTCCAGCACCACCGAGGTCTCGCCGAGCGCATCCTGGCCGCCGGTGACGGCGTCGACCCGGAACTCCCGCAGCCGGGCATCGACGCCGGTGGCGACGTTGATGGCGTGGAAGATCGCGTCGACCGGGCCGTCGCCGGTGAACGAGCCGGTCAGCTCCTCGCCCTCGGGGCTGCGGACGCAGACGGTGGCGTGCGGCGGGCGCCGGGTGGAGGCCTCGACGTCGAACCACTCGAGCGTCGTAGCCGGCGATCTCCTGGCGCAGCTCGTCGGTGACCAGCGCCTCCAGGTCCATCGCCGTGACCTGCTTCTTCTTGTCGGCGATCTCCTTGAAGCGCTTGAAGGCGGTGACCAGGCCCTGCCCGGACAGCTCGAAGCCCAGCTCGGCCAGCGCCTGCTGCAGCGCGTGGCGGCCCGAGTGCTTGCCCAGCACGATCGAGTTGGCGTCCAGCCCGACCGTGGTGGCATCCATGATCTCGTAGGTGGTGCGCTCCTTGAGCACGCCGTCCTGGTGGATCCCCGACTCGTGGGCGAACGCGTTGCGCCCCACGATCGCCTTGTTGGGCTGCACCGGGTAGCCGGTCAGGCGCGACACCATCCGCGATGTGCGGGCGATCTCGCGCGTCACCGCGCCGGTGCGCAGGCCGATCTCGTCCTGGCGGGTGTGCAGCAGCATCACGATCTCCTCCAGCGAGGCGTTGCCGGCCCGCTCGCCGATCCCGTTGATCGCGCACTCCACCTGGCGGGCGCCGGCCCGCAGCCCGGCGAACGAGTTGGCCACGGCCAGGCCCAGGTCGTCGTGGCAGTGCACCGACAGCACCACGTCGCGCAGGCCCGGCACCAGCTCGTACAGCGAGTGCAGAAAGGCGGCGTACTCCTCGGGCATCGCGTAGCCGACGGTGTCGGGGATGTTGATCGTCGTCGCGCCCTCGTCGAGCGCGATCTGGCACACCTCGGCGGTGAACTCGAGGTCGGCGCGGGTGGCGTCCATCGGCGAGAACTCGACGTCGTCGACGTACTGCTTGGCGTGGGCCACCGCCGCCCGCGCCTGGCCCTTGACGTCCTCGCGCGTGGTCTGCAGCTGGTGCTGGATGTGGATGTCGGAGGTGGAGATGAACGTGTGGATCCGCGGCCGCGCGGCGTCGCGCACCGCGTTCCAGGCGGCGTCGATGTCGGCCACGTGGGTCCGGGCCAGCCCGGCGATCACCGGCGGGCCGTCGGTGCCGAAGTCGGTGCGGGCGATCGTCTGCACGGCCTCGAAGTCGCCCGGCGAGGTGATCGGGAACCCGGCCTCGATCACATCGACGCCCAGCCGCGCCAGCTGCGGGGCGATCTCCAGCTTCTCCTGCGTGTTCAGCGAGATCCCCGGCGACTGCTCGCCGTCACGCAGCGTGGTGTCGAAGATCAGTACTCGGTTGGGGTCGTCAGGCTTGTTCATGTCAGCTCCTCCTGTGTCTCGAAACTTGGCTTCTTCTCGGTGTGGTGTCGCGGCTACGTGCGGCCGCCGGCGCGCTATTCCCCCTTGCGGGGGAGGAGGAGAAGAAGAGCAAGGTCGAGGCGAAGAGCCATCTGGTGCATCAAGATACCAACTATGAGCGTCCGCCAGGGAGCACCGGCGTCCAGCGCAGCCGCTGGGTCTACATCTCGCTGATCCCGCTCGGTCTCGGCGCGTGGGCGCCCGTGTATGCGGGGCTGAAGGCTCGCAACAACCTCTGGACCGCGCTCGGCGTCGTCTCTGGACGGCACTCGTCGTCGTCGGATTCTCGCTTGGCCGGCCACAAGAGCACGGAGACTCTCGCCGGGCTTCTGCTCATCCTGGGCTGGGTCGGCGCGATCGCGACGTCGTTCATGATCCGGGAGCCGTACGACGACCTGATGGCGTCGCCGCTGACGGCGGCGACCGAGGCCGGGCAGCAGCGACTCCAGGAGCGTCAGCGGGCGATGCAGATCGCTCGCGAGAACCCCGCCCTGGCCCAGGAGATCGGCATCGGCCGCCCCGATAAGCACGGCGCGACCGACGCCGGCCTGGTCGACGTCAACAACGCGCCGGTGACGGCCCTGCTGAAGCTGCCCGGGGTCGACGGGGACGCCGCCACTCAGATCATCGAGGGCCGCGAGAAGGTCGGTGGCTTCTCCTCGCTGGAGGACATGGGCGCAGCCCTGGACCTCGACGGCGCGCTGATCGAAGGCCTCCGCGGGCAGGTGGTCTTCCTGCCGCGCGCTCACTAGTGCACTGAGTCTTAAGTAGCTTGTATTTGTAACTGACTTAGCGTACAGTCGTGGTGTGGCGCGGACCGCGGCGACGATCGAGCTTTCCGAGGACGAGGAATCGGAGCTGCGGGCGGTGCTGAAGACACCGTCGGCGTCCCAGCAGCAGGCGATGCGCGCTCGGATCGTGTTGCGCGCGGCGGAGGGCGCGTCGAACACGCAGATCGCGCGCGGAGGTGGGTGTGTCGCTGCCGACGGTCGGGTTGTGGCGGCGGAATTTCAGCGAGCGTGGCCTGGAGGGTCTGGAGACCGCGCCGCGGACGGGCCGCCCGCGGGAGATCGATGATGCGCAGGTCGCAGCGGGTGTTGGCGATGACGTTGGAGGCCCCGCCGGACGGCAGTACGCATTGGAGCGCGCGGCGGCTGGCGGCGGCGGCGGGGATTTCGGCCTCGACGGTGTCTCGGATCTGGCGTGAGCACAAGCTCAAGCCGCCATCAGGTCCGCTCGTTCAAATTCTCCAAGGACCCGCAGCTGGTGGAGAAGGTGATCGACGTCGTCGGCCTGTATCTTGGCGCCGCCGAAGGGCGCGCTGGTGCTCTGTGTGGATGAGAAGACGCAGATCCAGGCGCTGGATCGCACCCAGCCGACGTTGCCGATCAAGCGTGGCAAGGCCGCCCGGATGACCCATGACTACAAGCGCAACGGGACCACCAGCCTCTACGCCGCGTTGGAGATCGCGACCGGCGAGGTCACCGGCGCCTGCTACCCCCAGCACACCCACCAGGAGTTCCTCGCGTTCCTCAACCGGCTCGTGCGCGCCTATCCGCGCCGGCCGTTGCACGTCGTGCTGGACAACTCCTCAACGCACTCCACGCCCGAGGTCAACCGCTGGCTAGAGCGCCACCCGCGCGTGCATTTTCACTTCACGCCGACCAGCGCGTCGTGGATGAACATGGTCGAGATCTGGTTCTCGATCCTCACCAAACAGCAGGTCCGCCGCGGCGTCTACCACGACGTCCCCGAGCTGATCGCCGCGATCGAGCACTTCATCGACGGCTACAACGACCGCGCCCAGCCATTCGTCTGGACCAAGACCGCCGAGCAGGTCCTCGACAAGGCCATCAAACGACAAGACACTTCAGACGCGCTGCACTAGCAGGCCCGGGGTGCGAACTACAGCTAAGAAGGTGAGGCTGAGAGGGCGGCGTGGCCCGGCCTATCTGGGTTTGCTGCCAATATCGCCACTTAGCCAGAGACCCTTGGTCCGGGCCAGCAAATGCGGAAACCGAACGGTCGGGACCACACCTACCTCTCCTTCGATGCCCGCCGTTAAAACGCGCCGCGACCCGTGCCCAGCCGGAGGACACCGGCAGACTCGTCAGGCGTAGAGCGCCTCGATCTCGGCCGCGTACTTGGCCGCGATCGGCTTGCGCTTGAGCTTCATCGTCGGGGTCAGCTCGTCGCCGGCGGGCGGCCAGTCGCACCCCAGCACCCTGAAGCGCTTGATCTGCTCGACCCGGCTCAGGTGGGCGTTGGCGCGCTCGACCCCGGCGTCGACCTCCTCCAGCACCGCGGTGGGCCGACATCGCCTCCGGCGACGGGTCCGGCAGGCCGTGCCGGCCGGCGAAGGCGGCGCAGGCGTCGGGGTCCAGCACGATCAGCGCGACGTTGTAGGGACGGCGGTCGCCGATCGCGATCGCCTGGCCGATCAGCGGCGAGCCCTGCTTGAGCTGCTGCTCGATGTTGGCCGGCGACATGTTCTTGCCGGCGGCGTTGATGATCAGCTCCTTCTTGCGGTCGACGATCTGCAGGTAGCCGTCGTCGTCGAGCGCGCCGATGTCGCCGGTGTGCAGCCAGCCGTCGGCGTCGATCGCCTCGGCGGTCTTGCCCGGCTGGTTGCGGTAGCCGGCCATCACGGTCGGCGCCGCGGACGAGGAGCTCGCCGTCGTCGGCGAGCCGCAGCTCGACGCCGGCCAGCGGCTTGCCGACCGTGCCAAAGCGCAGCGCGTCCGGCGGCACGATGCGTCGCGATCGACGACAGCTCGGACATCCCCCACACCTCGCAGATCGGGATCCCGATCGCGGCGAAGAACTCGAACAGCTCCAGCGGGGCCGGCGCGGCGCCGATGATGTAGCACTCGCAGCGCTCGAAGCCGAGTCCGGCGCGGATCCGGCGAAGATCTCGGCGTCGGCCCGCTCGCAGGCGGCCCGCGAGCTCGTCGTCGACCGTCTCCCCCGCCTGCTCGGCGCGCACCCGCCGCAGCGATCTCGCCAGCGCCTCGAGCGTCGCCGCCGCTGCGCGCCTCGTCGGACTCGGTGGCGATCCCGGCCTCGAGCGCCGCCTTGAGCTTCTCCCACACCCGCGGCACGGCGCCGAAGCGGGTGGGCTGGGCGTCGGCGACGTGGGCGAACACCTGGCGTCGGGTCCGGGCAGCAGGTCATCGTGTCGCCCCAGACCATCTGCCCGTAGTGGGTGAGGCCGCGGTCGGCGATGTGGGCCGGCGGCAGGAACGAGACCGTCGCGCCGCCGGCTCAGACCGGAAGCCCAGCATCTCGTCGATGCCGCGGCACTGGGCGAGCTCGTTGGCGTGGGTGAGCTGCACGCCCTTGGGCGGCCCGGTCGTGCCCGAGGTGTAGATCAGCGTCAGCATGTCGTCGGGTCCGACCGCCCGCCAGCGTCGCCTCGAAGTCGAAGCCATCCGCTGGGTCGGCGCTCGCTCCAGCTCGCTCGAGCGGTCAGAGCGTCAGGCGGGCGTGCGCGTCGAGCACGATCAGGTGCTCCACCTGGCCGGCCTGCGGCGATGGCGCTGCGCATCCGCTCCAGGAACGCCGCCTCGACACGACCACCACGCGGCAGCCGGCGTCGTGCGAGCAGATAGGCGATCTGCTCGGGCGAGGAGGTGTTGTAGATCGAGAACGGGCATGGCGCCCAGGTGCATCGCCGCCGTGTCGAGCAGGTGGAACTCGGGCCGGTTGGTGAGCATGAAGGCGACGGTGTCGCCGCGGCGCACGCCCGAGCGCGTGCAGCCCGCCGGCCAGCCGGCGCACCCAGTCGGCGTACTCGCGCGAACGTGATCGACATGCCCGTCCTGCGATCGTGCGCAGCGCGACCTGGTCGGGGCGCTCGGCGGCCGTGAGCTGGAACGCCTCGCACATGCTGGCGGCATCGCAGCGCACGCGGGCGAACGACGCTCGACGCCGTTGCGGTCCGCAGCGCACTGCTCCATGTGCGAGGTCTATCAGAGCGCGACGGTCTGGCCGCCGAAGAATCCGTCGCTGGCGACGATCTCGTCGACCACCGCCTGCGGCACCGGCATGGCGGTCGTGATCGCCATCGCGGCCAGCTGCCCGTCGGTCTGCTGATCCTCGGGCTGGCGCCCGACCGCGGCGGAGACGATGTTGACCCCGTGCTCGCCGAAAGCGGTTCCGACCCGGCCGATCATCCCGGGCAGGTCGCGGTAGCGGAACAGCGTGATGTGCTCCTCGAGCTGGACGTCGAACCGCTGGCCCCAGGCCTCCAGCAGGTGCGGGCGGTTGCGGCGGCCCAGCAGGGTGCCGGCCACGCGCACCGGCGCTGTCGCCGGCGGTCACCGTCGACGCGGACGAAGTCGGTGTAGTCGCGGGCGCTCGCTGTGCTTGGTCTCCACCACCCCGATGCCCGCGCTCCTCGGCGATCGTGGGGGCGTTGACCTCGTTGACCTCCTCCTCGGTGTGGCCGGCGAGTACGCCGAGCAGCACCTGGATCGCCAGCAGGCGCGTGTCGCGATCGGCCAGTCCGGCCGAAGAAATCGGTCTGGACGCGGTCGACCGACGCGCCCTCGGAGACGGCCAGCGCGATCGCGATCCGGCCCAGCGAGCGGCACAGGGGCACGTAGGGCCCGAGCACCTCCATGTCCTCGCGGCGGAATCGCCGGGCACGTTGACGGCGCTGGTGACCGACGCCGCCGGTGAGCGCGGCCACCACCTGCTCGGCCGCCTGGTAGCCGGCGCGATCGGTCGCCTCGGCGGTCGACGCCCCCAGGTGCGGCGTGACGATCACGTTGGGATAGCCGAACAGCGGGTGCTCGGTCACCGGCTCGGAGCGGAACACGTCGAGCGCGGCGCCGGCCACCTTGCCGGAGTCGAGCGCGGCCTTCAGGTCCTCGTCGACGACCAGCTGGCCGCGGGCGACGTTCAGGACCCGGACGCCGTCCTTGCACTTGGCCAGGGCGTCGCGCGTCGAGCCAGCCCTCGGTCTCCGGCGTCTTGGGCAGGTGCAGGGTGAGGAAGTCGGCGACCGCGTACACGTCGTCAGGCGTGTCGGCCTTCTCGACCCCGAGCTCGCGGTAGCGCTCGGCGCCGACGTACGGGTCGAAGGCGATCACCTGCATGCCGAAGCCGCGGGCGCGCTGGGCGACCAGCTGGCCGATCCGGCCGAACCCCATGATCCCCAGCGTCTTCTCGTACAGCTCGACGCCGGAGAACTTCGACCGCTCCCAGGCGCCGCCGGTCAGCGAGGCATGGGCCTGCGGGATGTTGCGGGCCAGCGCCAGCAGCAGGGCCATCGTGTGCTCGGCGGCGGTGATCACGTTGGACTGCGGGCGCGTTGGCGACCACGATCCCGCGCTTGGTGGCGGCGGCGACGTCGACGTTGTCGACCCCCACCCCGGCCCGGCCCACCGCCCGCAGGCGCTCGGCCCGCTCGCAGCATGCTCGCTGTCGAGCTTGGTCGCCGAGCGGATCAGGATCCCGTCGTAGTCGCCGATCCGCATCGCCAGCTCCTCGGCGCTCCAGCCGGACGCCGACGTCGACGTCGAAGTGCTCGCGCAGCAGCTCGACGCCGGAGTCGCCGATCTTCTCGGCCACCAGGACCCGCGGTGCTCGCTCAGCCGTCATGACCGCTCCAGCACCCAGTCGATGCAGGCGGTCAGCGCCCGCACGTCGGCAGGGTCGGTGGCCGGGAACATCGCCACCCGCAGCTGGTTGCGCCCCAGCTTGCGGTACGGCTCGACGTCGACGATCCCGTTGGCGCGCAGCGTCGCGGCGAGCGCGGCGGCGTCGACTTCGTCGTCGAAGTCGATCGTGCCCACCACCAGCGAGCGCTTGGCCGGGTCGGCGACGAACGGCGTCGCGTGCCGGCGCGCTGCTCGGCCCACTGGTACAGATGGGCGCTCGAGGACTCGGTGGTCCGCGCGACCATCGCCGTCGAGGCCGCCGCGCTCGAGCATCCAGTCGAGCTGGTCGGCCAGCAGGAACAGCGTGGCGATCGCCGGCGTGTTGTAGGTCTGGTCCTTGACGCGAGTTCTCGAGCGCGGTCGCTCAGCGACAGGAAGTCGGGGATCCAGCGCTCGCCGCCGGTCGCTCGGCGTCGATCTCGCTCGATCCGCTCGATCGCCGCCGGGCTGAGCGCGGCCAGCCACAGGCCGCCGTCGGAGGCAAAGCCCTTCTGGGGGGCGAAGTAGTAGGCGTCGGCCTGACGCGATATCGACCGGCAGCCCGCCGGCGCCGGAGGTCGCGTCGATCAGGACGAGCGCGTCGTCGGCGCCCGGCCGGTCGGACGACCGGGACCATCACGCCGGTCGAGGTCTCGTTGTGGGCCCAGGCGATCACGTCGGCGGCGGGGTCGGCCGGCGGCTCCGGCGCGTCGCCGGGCTCGGCCTCGACGATCACCGGGTCGGCCAGGAACGGCGCGCCGCGGGTGCAGGCGCGCGAACTTCGAGGAGAACTCGCCGTAGGTCAGGTGCAGCGCCCGCTCGCGGACCAGGCCGCAGGTGGCCGCGTCCCAGAAGGCGGTGGTGCCGCCGTTGCCGAGCGCGACCTCGTAGCCGTCGGGGAGCGCGAACAGCTCGCGGAGCCCGGACCGGACCTGGCCGACCAGCTCCTTGACCGGCTTCTGACGGTGCGACGTGCCCATCAGCGCCGCGCCCGTCGCCCGCCAGGTGCTCGAGCTGCTCGGGCCGCACCCGCGAGGGGCCCGAGCCGAAGCGGCCGTCGGCGGGCTGAGCTGTCCAGGGGAATCTCGAGCACGGTCTGGGTCATGTGGCTTCCTCGAAGTTAGCGGGGTCTACATGCCCAGGCGCGCGGCGTATCAGGCCGTCGCTCCCTGGTGGTTTTCCACCCGTCAGCGCCAGTCACGACGGCGCCAGCGATTGTACGGACTCCTACTCCTGGAACTCGGTGTCGATCCAGTCCATCTGGGCGCGCAGCTCGCTTGCCCACCACCTCGACCTGGTGGCCGGCCTGCTCGTCGCGCATGCGCTTGAAGTTCTCCTGCCCGGCGCGGTTCTCGGCGATCCACTCGCGGGCGAAAGTCCCATACTGGATCTCGGCCAGCACCTGCTTCATGGCCGCGCGGGTCTCCTCGCCGATGACCCGCTTGCCGCGGGTCATGTCGCCGTACTCGGCGGTGTTGGAGATCGAGTAGCGCATCCCGGCGATCCCCTTCTCGTACATCAGGTCGACGATCAGCTTGAGCTCGTGCAGCACCTCGAAGTAGGCCAGGCGCGGGTCGTAGCCGGCGTCGATGAGCGTCTCGTAGCCCGCCCGGACGAGCTCGGTGACGCCGCCGCAGAGCACCGCCTGCTCGCCGAACAGGTCGGTCTCGGTCTCCTCCTTGAAGCGTGGTCTCGATCACCCCGCCGCGGGTGCCGCCGATCCCCTTGGCGTAGGCCAGGGCCAGTCCGAGAGCGTCGCCGCTGGCGTCCTGGTGCGACGGCGACCAGGCACGGCACGCCTGACCCCTCCACGTACTGGCGGCGGACCAGGTGGCCCGGGCCCTTGGGAGCGACCAGCGCCACGTCGACGTCGGGCGGCGGCGACGATCTGCTCGTAGTGGATCGAGAACCCGTGGCCGAACATGCAGCATGTTGCCGGGGGCGATCCCGTCGCGCAGGCCGCCCTCCCAGATCTGCCCGTGCAGCTCGTCGGGAGCCGAGCAGCATCGACGATGTCGCCCTCGCTGGCGGCGTCGGCCGGGTCGGCCACCCTGAGGCCGTGGCCTGCGGCCTTGGCCACGCTGGCCGACTCCGGGCGCAGGCCGACTACGACGTCGACGCCGGAGTCCTTGAGGTTGAGGGCGTGGGCGTGGCCCTGAGAGCCGTAACCGATGATGGCGACGGTCTTGCCGTCGAGCTTGTTGAGGTCCGCGTCGTCGTCGTAGTACATGGGGTCGCAGGCTACAAGGCCGGTGAGCTGTGGCGCCTGCGAGCGGCCGGTTACGGCCCGCCGAAGCGCTGGCGCAGCGCCATCACGTCGTTGACGTACTGCTCGGTGTCGGAGTACATGCCGTGATCGCGGACCGACTCAAGGCCCTGGTAGTACCCGGCGGCGGCCAGCGACGGATCGCCGCCGGTCTGATCCAGCAGCGAGCGCAGCAGCAGCACCCCGCCGCGGATGTTGTCCTGCGCCGACGTCGGCGACAGCGGCGGCGGCGTGGCCAGATCGGAATCGATGTAGTCCCAGGTGGCGGGCTCGATCTGCATCACGCCGGTGGCCCCGGTGCTCGAGACCAGGTCGTTGTTGAAGCCGCTCTCCTGGTCGCCGATCGCTTCGGCCAGCGACGGCGACACGCCGTTGCCGGCGGCCACGTCGCCCACGTCCTGCGGGGTCACCGTCTCCGGCGTGGGCTGGGCGCCGCCACCGGAATCGCTCGACGCCGGCGAAGATGACTCGGAAGCGTCCGACTCCGAGGACGAGGACGAGGACGAGCCGCCGAAGCTCAGGGTGATGCCGGTGGGCAGGATCCCGGCCGGGATCGAGGCCGTTGGCGGCGGCCAGCTCGCCGACGGTGGTGCCGTACTGAGCCGCGATCGCCGACAGCGTGTCTCCGGCTGGACGGTGTAGCCGCCCCCGCCGCTCGACGAGCCGCCCGCGGAATCCGAAGACGATGCGGACTCCGACTCCGAGGTCTGATCGGAAGCCGCCTGGGAGTCCTCGCCGCTCGAGGCGGACGTCGAACCCTCGTCAGACACGGCCGACTGCGGCGGGATCTGAAGCGTGGAACCCGCGATCAGCTGCGAATCGGACGAGAGGCCGTTGGCGGCGGCGAGCTGATCGACCGACAGTCCGTCGGTCGCCGCCACCGACGACAGCGACTCTCCGGAGGCGATGACATGGCCGAAGTCGGCCGACGCGCACGCGGGCGCCGCCAGACAGACGAGGGCTGAGAGCAGAAGCAGTTTTGGTGAACGCATGGCGCGACAGTCTTCACCGTCGCGGCCGAGGCGAAAACTCCTGCAATCGCCATTTCAGCTTGCAAAATCCCTGTCACGCGATGGCGCGCCGGGGTCGCTCAGGCGAAGGCCACCGCCACCAGGGCGCTGCCCGGCAGCACCAGCCCGTCGGCGCCCTGGAACTCGGCCACCGCGGAACGGAGCCGCTCCAGCGCCTCCTCACGCCGGTCCTCGCTCAGCTCCTTCAGCGTGGCGCTGAACGTTCGGCGACATCTCGAGAGTGTCGTCGACGTACTGATCGACCCGCTGGTAACGGCGCTCCACGGCCACCGGCTCCACGTTGACGTCGACAAAGCCCGCGTCTGCGAGCAGCTGTGTCAGGCGTCCGCCGGCGGCGAGGGCGAACATCCCCGGCGCGTCGGGATCAGGCGCCTCCACGTGGCCGAGCTCGACCAGCGACACGGGTGGGGATCGTCGCCCACGGATTGCGCTCGCGGCTGTCCCACACCGCCAGGGCGGCGCGACCCCCCGGCCGCAGCACCCGTCGGATCTCCTGGGCGGCAGCCTCGGGATCGACGATCAGCATGATCCCCCAGCGGCACAGGACGGCGTCGACGCTGGCGGTGGGCAGATCGATCCATTCGAGTTCGAGCAGACGCGAATTCGACGTCGCCGGCGCCCACCTCGGAGGCGCGGCGGCGAGCCACCTCGAGCATCGCCTCCGAGCCGTCGCTGGAGATCAGTGTCCCGCCGGGTCGGATCAGCTCGGCGGCCATGAAGCCGGTGTCGCCGGGTCCGGCGGCCAGTTCGAGCACGCGCTGTCCGGGCTGCAGCGCGAGCCCGTCCAGCATCGCCACCGACACCGGCATCCCCCAGTCCCGGATCAGACCGGCGCGACTCCCCCAGCCGGCGGCCGCCCGCTCCCACATCTCCCGGCTGGCGGCGCGTTGCTGGTCAGGGTCGGCCGCGCTCGAACTCACTCGCTCACACCCTAGTGGACGGCGCTGCGCCGGGAGATCGGTTCGTGTTAGTCGGCCCGGCGATCCGAGAGGTCGCGGATGAGCTTGCCGAACGCAGCCTCGATCTGGGCGCTCATCCGCTGACCGAAGATGGCCAGCAGGGCCTCGGTGGCCAGCGGGCGCAGCCGGTCGATCGACTTCTCGATCTCCGACCACCGCTCCACCGGCATCCCGGCGCGATGGAACGGCTCCCACACCTCGCGCATGAACAGGTTCACGAACGCTCCCGAGACGGCGTCGCAGTGGCGCTCGATCTCCTCGAACACTTTCAGCGCGCCGTCCAGCGACACGCCCCGTCCGACCACCCGCTCGGCGACCGCCAGCAGCGACGGGCTGGGAACCTCGATAGCGACCGTCACCCGCTGAAACGAGGATGCCGAGCCGCTGGGCTCGCTCCAGCACCTGCGGTGCCTGGGCGGCGTCGACCCGAAAGCGACGGCCCAGCTCGGCGACGGTCAGCGTCTGCGGGCGCTCGGCATCACCGGTCAGAGCCTGGCGGAAGTGCTCCAACCGCTGGGCGGTTGCTCGCTGCCGTCGAGCAGCCGCTTGATGCCGCCCAGGTTGAACCCGTCTTCCTGCAGGGCCGCGGATCAGCTTGAGCCGCTCGACGTGCTCGGGGCCGTAGTAGCCGACCCGCAGGCGCACCTCGGGCGCGGCCAGCAGTCCGCGGGCCTGGTGGGCGCGGATGTTGCGGACTGACATACCGGACTCCGCGGCGAGCTGCTCGATGGTCAGATCTGCCGGCACGATGTGATCATACGCATGATCACTCGAAACGATGTCACGTCAAGCGATGTGACATGACCGGCATGGCTGACACTCGCCCCGCCTCCGGTTGCACCCGCGCCGCGTCGGCGTCAGAGGGTGAGCATCGCCGCGCTGGTGCCCGGCATTGACACCACGTAAAGGTCGCCGCTCGGCTTGACGGCGGAGGCGCCGGTGGCGCCCGACAACAAGCCCGTGGTGGTGGCGGCGCCGAAGCTCTGGCCCCCGAGCGTGACGCCCGAGGTGGCGCCGAGGCTCGGGGCCCGGAGGCGCTGGAGGATGGCCGGACCGTGGCCCGCGGGGATGCGGATGCCCACGTTGCGGGCCTGCGAGCCGCGGTTGGTGATGACCACCCGGAGGTGGCCGTCGGTGCCGTGCGTGGCCCATACGCTCACCCCCGGGATGCCGGAGCCGCCAACCTTCAGCAGTCGCGACCCGGCCGGCGCGGCCTGGGCGAACATCATCATCCCGTAGTACTCGGGGTGGACGACAGCCTGCCACTTGCCCTTCACCTGGCTGGAGCCGATCACCTCGTTGATGGTGTCGGGGACGGTGTGGATGTTGACGCCGGCGACGCCCACCCGGGCCAACTGGTAGAGAGCGTTGAGGCTCCACAGCGCTGACGCGAACGAGTTGCTCACGCCCCGGACCCCGCCGCACGAGACCCCGTTCATCTCGTCGATCCTGACCGGGCGGCCGTGCCGCCGAGCCACCGCCACGTAGCCGGCCTGAGCGGCGGCCAGGCCGGCCGAGGCGGCCGGGGAGATCAGCTGCGCAGCGGTGGGATGGCTGGAGGCGCTGCAGTGCTTGAGTGGGTAGGTGTGCAGTGTCACCAGCCGGACCCGCGGCTCGGCGCTCAGGAACGCGCCCAGCTCGGCGTTGAACACCTTGAGCCGCTGCTGGGACCGGCCAGCGCGACCGTTCGGCATCACGGACGCGAACGACGAGAAGTCCTGCTTGTAGTCCTGGAAGTCGTAGCCGCGCGGCCGGCCGCGCACGTGGACCCCGGCGGCGTTCTTGAACCAGGGGAAGCTGCCGTACAACTCGGGCTCGTTGCCGATCTCCAGTGCCTCGATCGACTGGCGGCCGATGCCGTTGACGAACGTGTTGGCCTCGACCGAGGCCAGGCGCCGGCTGTCGGCCTCGAGGTTGATCCCCAGCAGCAGCTTGCCGTGCACCGTCTGCGCCACCGCGCGGGCCACCTTCAGCCACGTCTTGTTGAGGCTGTACTTGACCCCGCCGGGCTGCGCCATGCCTGAGCCACCGGGTACCAGGTCCAGTCGGTACCGTCGCCGCCGATCCGCAGCACCGGGCTCTGCCCGGGCGCGAGGTTGCGCAGCAGCTGCAAGAACGGTGGGCTGACCGCTGACGGATTGGCGCCGGCGTACGCCTCGAGCCCCCGGAACTCCATTGACAGACCCGACGAACCCGTTGGGCACCGGCTGGCCCACGGTCGTTCCCTGCACGTTGAACTGCGCTGAGGGCGGGGTGCTGGCCAGCGCGAGGCTGATCCCCACGCTGGCGGCAGCGATGACCACCAGCAGGGCGACCCCTCGATAGGCGATGCGCTTTGTGATCCGCGGGGGCCCCACGGGCCTATTCTGACGTCACCGGCACTCGGAAGCCTCAGTCGGCGTCGCCGGCGTCGCGCACGAGGCCGGCGGCATCACGCAGCTCGCGGCGGAGCAGCTTGCCGGTCGTGCCCCGCGGAAGACGCGTCCACCAGCTCCACCGCCTTGGGGACCTTGAAGGCGGCCAGGCGCGCCGCGCAGTGGCGGCGCAGCTCCTCCGATGCGCCCTCCCCGGCCAGCGCCGCGCCGCTGCGCAACACCACCCTTGCCACCACGGCCTCGCCCCATTCCGGGTCCGGACGGCCCAGCACGGCGGCGTCGGCCACCGCAGGGTGCTCGAGCAGGATTGCCTCGACCTCGACCGGCGCGACGTTTTCGCCGCCGCTGACGATCGTGTCCGCCTTGCGCCCCTCGATCGATCAGGCGGCCGCGGTCATCCAGCGATCCCAGATCGCCGGTGTGAAGCCAGCCATCCCCGGCCAGCGCACCCGCGGGCCACGGCCGGGCCGCGGACCAGCACCTCGCCGTCGCCGGCGATCCGCACCTCGAAGCCGAACAGGGGAAAGCCGGCGGTGGCGATCTGGGAGCAGGCCTCGGTCATCCCGTACGACGCCGCCACCGGCACCCCCGCCGCGCGGGCGCGCTCGAGCAGCGCGGGCGCGATCGGCCCTCCGCCCAGCAACGCCCAGCGCAGCGCCGGCGGCTCCCGCAGGCCGGCGTCGAGCAGCCGGGCCAGCATCGTCGGCACCAGCGACACCAGCGTCACCGGGCTGCGCGGGATCGCTCAGTGCGGCCAGCACCGCGTCGACGTCGAAGCGGCTGTGCAGGAGCACCGTGGTGCCGTAGATGGCGCTGCGGAGCTGGATCGATAGGCCGCCGACGTGGGCCAGCGGCATCGGGCACAGCCAGCGCTCGGCCGCGATCGAGCCCGAGGGCGAGCGCCGAGCCGATCGCGTTCCACTGCCAGTTGTCGTAGCTGAGCGCGACCGGCTTGGGACCGGCAGTGGTGCCGGAGGTGTACATGAGCGTGGCGATGGCGTCCGGCGTCAGCGTCGACCGCCGACGCGGGCGGGCCGGTCAGCGGCTGTTCCAGCACCAGCTTGGCCCCCACGGTCCGCTGGGCACGCTCGGCGGCAGTCAGCCGCAGGTCGATCGGCACCGCGACGGCGCCGATCAGCAGGCAGCCGTGCAGCGCCACCACCAGCTCGTCGCTGGGCAGCGCGAGCGCCACCCGGTCCCCAGGGCCAACGCCACGCTCGCCGCAGGCCCCCGGCCGCGCTCCGCGCGCGCTCGTGAAGCTCGGCATAGGTCAGGCCGCGTCCGGCGCCCTCGAGTGCCATGCGCTCTCCGCGCGTCCGCGCCGAGCGCGCCAGCCACGCCTCCATCGAGCTGACCTTACGACTGATCGTTCAGACGCTGCAGAGCCCGGGCCGCTCCGGCGGGTACCGGCTGGCCGGTGGGCCGCATTGCCCCGGCGCGGACCGTAGGAGGCGCGCTCGGCCGTACGGCGACCTGATCGCCGCGCCGGCGCGGGCGGCGAACCCGAACCTCCTCGGCCAGGAAGTAGGACCCGACGACCAGCAGCGCCGCCACCACCTGGGCGACGATCGTCTGCACGTTGGGGAAGACCGCGAACCACAGGCCCATCCAGCCGGGCAGCGAGAAGCCGATCGGGGTCGTGCCCAGCCAGCCGGCCTGCTGGAACTCCTGCACGCTCTCGCCCACCATGACCAGGAGCACGACGCCGAGCATGACCCCGGTCGCCACCAGCATCCGCTTGTAGGGGAGCTTGCGCTGCAGCGCGAAGGTGGCGTAGGCGATCACCGCCACG
Source organism: uncultured Solirubrobacterales bacterium (assembly GCA_963754375.1). Taxonomy (GTDB): domain Bacteria; phylum Actinomycetota; class Thermoleophilia; order Solirubrobacterales; family Solirubrobacteraceae; genus Palsa-465. The sequence continues at coordinate 193,859 of CAVWFX010000002.1, read as the reverse complement.
AACACCAGCCCGACGAGCACGCCCTCGAGCACCACGCCGGACCCGTAGCGCAGCCGCAGGTTCTGCAGGAACAGCACCACCTCGAAGCCCTCGCGGTAGACCGAGGTGAAGCCCAGCAGGGCCAGCCCGAAGAGCGTGCGCTGGACGCCGACCGAGCCGGCCTCGCCCATCAGCGCCTTGCGACGCTTGTTGTGGTGCGCGATCCATCCGGTCCAGTAGACGCGGTGGAAGAACCAGTTCATGACCACCAGCAGGACCACGATGGCCAGCAGTCCGGTGGCCGCCTGCAGCTTGAGGCTGCTCGGGCCGACCGCGTCGGTGATCGCGATCGCGACGAACCAGGTGACGACGCTGGCCAGCAGGGCGGCGCCGGCTCCGATGCCCAGCGGCTTGCGGTAGCCGCTGTTGGCGCCGCGCATGCTGGCGGTCAGGACGGCCAGGACGAGGATCGTCTCGAGCCCTTCGCGCAGGACGAGGATGCCGCTGTCGATAACCACCGCGCCGTGGCTCAGATGGGTGCTCGGATCGGTCGGATCCGGGGTTCCGCCGCGGGCGCTGACGAATCTGCCAAACCAGCAGGCCGACGGCTACTCATCACCAAGCTCCACCAGCCAACCCGTCTGCGCGCTTCGGGCGCCATTAGGCAACCCTAACAAAAATCGCGCCGCGGTGGTTAGGTATCCCTAAGTCGGCCATCTCCGGCTTGATTTCGCTCCGCTTGCGTAGAGTCCTCGCCGGATGCGCTTCGAGACAGGAGCCATTTCGTGAGCATCAGCTGGGAGCCGGCCGGCGAGTACACCGACATCCGCTACGAGCTGGGCAGCCGGCGACAGCGCCGGCATCGCCAAGATCACCATCAACCGGCCGGAGGTCCGCAACGCCTTCCGGCCCGAGACGGTGGTCGAGCTCGCGCAGGCCTTCGAGCAGGCCCGCGAGGACCAGGACGTGGGCGTGGTCATCCTCACCGGCGAGGGTCCGGACGCCTTCTGCTCGGGCGGCGACCAGCGGGTGCGCGGCCAGCGCGGCGGCTACGTGTCCGACGCCGACCCCGCCGCAGGCGGGCGCCCACCAGGCGGTGGGCCGCTTCCATGTCACCGACCTGCACGTCCAGATGCGCCGCCTGCCCAAGCCGGTGGTGGCCATGGTGGCCGGCTACGCGATCGGCGGCGGCCACGTCCTGCACGTCGTCTGCGACCTGACCATCGCCGCCGACAACGCCCGCTTCGGCCAGACGGGGCCCAAGGTGGGGTCGTTCGACGGCGGCTTCGGGGCCAGCGTGCTGTCGCGGCTGGTGGGGCCCAAGAAGGCCAAGGAGATCTGGTTTCTGTGCCGCCAGTACGACGCCGCAGCAGGCGCTCGAGATGGGCCTGATCAACACGGTGGTGCCGCTCGATCGCCTCGAGCAGGAGACGGTGGCCTGGTGCCGCGAGATGCTGGCCCTGTCGCCGTTCGCGCTGCGCATGCTCAAGGCGAGCTTCAACGCCGACGAGGACGGGCTGGCCGGGATCCAGCAGCTGGCCCACGACGCCAACCTCCTCTTCTACATGAGCGAGGAGGCCCAGGAGGGCCGCGATGCCTACCTCCAGAAGCGCCGGCCGGACTTCTCGAAGTTCCCGCGGCGGGCGTGAGCCGGGGCTCGCCGGTGCGACGGCCGCGAGCGAGCGGGATGCCCAGCGGGGTCCGCATCTGGCTGATGGCGGCCCGGCCGCGGACGCTGCCGGCGGCGGCGTCGCCGGTGTTCGTGGGCACGGCGCTGGCCGGCTTCTTCGGCGTGTTCCACCCGCTGCGGTTCGTCGCCGCGCTGGTGGGCGCGATCTTCATCCAGATCGGCACCAACCTGTCCAACGACTACTCCGACGCGCGCCGCGGCGCCGACACCGAGGATCGGCTCGGGCCGGTGCGGGTCACGGCCGGCGGGCTGGTGCCGCCCCGCCAGGTGCTGGTGGCGACCTACGTCACCTTCGGCGTCGCCGTGCTGGCCGGGATCTACCTGATCGTGGTCGCCGGCTGGCAGCTGCTGCTGGTCGGCGCGGCCTCGATCCTGGCCGGCGTCGCCTACACCGGCGGCCCACGGCCCGTACGGCTACGAGGGCCTGGGCGAGGTGTTCGTGTTCCTGTTCTTCGGGATCGTCGCCGTCGCCGGCTCGTTCTTCGTCCAGGTCGAGCACCTGAACTGGGAGGCGTTCGCGCTGGCGGTGCCGGTCGGGCTGCTGGCCGCGGCGATCCTGGTGGTCAACAACGTGCGCGACATCGACACCGACCGCCGGGCCGGCAAGCGCACGCTGGCCGTCCGGCTGGGCCGCGCGCGAACCCGGTCGCTGTTCGCGGCCATCGTGTACGTCGCCTACCCGCTGGCGCTGGTCACCTGGGTGTTCGGACCCACCCGCGCCCTGGGTGGCGCTGCCGTGGCTGACGCTGCCGCTGGCCGCCGGCGTGGTGCGGGTCGTGCGCAACCGCACCGACGGGCGCGTCGCTCAACGGCGCCCTGGCCCAGACCGGCATGCTTCAGCTGGCGTTCTGCGTGCTGCTCTCGGTCGGGCTGCTGCTGAGCCGGTGAAGCTGACCGTCGAGCCGGTCGAGCGCGCCGGCTGGCGGCGGATTTCGTGGCCGGCCACGGGTCGGTGCGCGGCCGCGAGCTGCTGCTGGTCTCGCTCAGACGCCGACGGCGCGGCCTGATCGGCTACGGCGAGGCGGCGCCCGCTCCCGTCCTACGACGGCGTCACCGCTCGCCGACGTGCAGCGCGGCGCTCGAGGACTGCCGGCCGGTGCTGGACGCGAGCCGACGCCAGCGCCCGCACGCCGACCTGCTCGCGCGCTGCGGCGAGGCGACGACGCTGCCCCAGGCGCTGGCCGCGATCGACCTGGCGCTGTGGGATCTGGCCGGACGGCGGGCCGGGCGAGCCGGTGTGGCGGCTGCTGGGCGCCGCCGACGCCGGGCCGACCCGTCGCGGTCAACTGGACGATCGCCGCCGAGGACCGCGCCGGCGCCGCGCGCGAGGCCAGCGCAGGCCCGCGCGGCCGGCTTTCGACACCGTCAAGGTGAAGGTGGCGGTCGGCGACGACGCCGGCCGGCTGGCCGCGGTCCGGGCCTGCGCCGGGCCGGCGATGGCGATCCGGATCGACGCCAACGGCGCCTGGTCGCCGGACGAGGCCGCAGGCGGCGCTGGGCCGGCTGGCGCCGGTCGGGATCGAGCTGTGCGAGGAGCCGGTGGCCGGGCGTCGAGGAGATCCGCGCGCTGGGCGAGCGCACCGAGATCCCGCTGGCCCTGGACGAGTCGGCCGACGATCCGGCGGCTCTGGATACGCGCGTGCTGCGAGTTCGTGTGCCTGAAGATCTCGCGCTGCGGCGGGATCTCAGGCGACGGTGGCCGCCGCCGCGCGGGCGCCGCGCCGCCGGCTACGAGGTGTACCTGGCCTCGACCCTCGACGGGCCGCTGGGCATCGCCGCTGCCCTGCACGCCGCCGCGGTGATCAGGCCCGACCGGGCCTGCGGGCTGGCCACGCTACGGCTGTTCGAGGGCGCGCCGACCCGCTGCCGGCGCGCGAGGGTCTCATGCGGGTGCCTGACGGCGCCGGGCTCGGGGACGGGCTGCTGGACTGGTACGCGGCGGCGTAGCCGCGAACTTCAGCCAGGAAGGGGTCGGTTCGGGGCTATCTGGATCGCTGGACGAATAGCTGCAACGATCGAGGCCCTCGGCTACGGCGCCACCCCGGCGACTCGAGGCTCTACAGGCCGCGCGATCACCCCCGCGACCGCCGCCGGGTCCTCCGAGTGGACGGCGTGGCCCGGCGCCCGGGACCACGACCACGGTCGCGGACGGCAGCCGCCGCGGCCATCCGCCTCCGCGGTCGCCCGGAACTTCGAGTCGCGCTCGCCGACCACCAGCGTGACCGGCATCGTCAGCTCGCCCAGCCGGTCCCACAGCGACGGCAGCGCGCCGGTGCCCAGCCCGCGCAGCGCCGCGGCCAGCCCGGCCGGCGTGTTGCGCAGCCGGTCGGCGTGGACGGCGGCGGCCACCTCGGGCGGCTGGCCGGCCAGCACCGGGGTCTGCGCCCACCGCACGGCGAACGCCTCGATCGTCATGCGCCTCCAGCTCGCCGGCCAGCCGCTCGTCGGCGGCTCGGCGCGCGCGCGCGCTCGCCGGCGTCCGCGATGCCCGGGCTGGCGCCGATCAGCACCAGCCGCTGCACCCGGTCGCCCAGCGCCAGCGCCGCGTGCAGCGCGATCCGGCCGCCCATCGAGTAGCCGGCCAGCGCGAACGGCCCGGCGGCCGCCGCGCCGACGTCGCCGATCACGACGCCTCGAGCGTGACCGGCTCGACGCTCGGACGCCGACCCGTGGCCGCGGATGTCGGGGGCCAGCGGCCGGTAGCGTTCCGGCGAGCACCGCCGCCACCCGCTCCCAGCTGGCGCCGGTGTGGGTGAAGCCGTGGAGCAGGACGACGCGTCGAGCGGCATCCCGCCGATCATGACCGCAACCGACTCCTACCTCCTGCTGCGGGCGCTGTGCGACGAGCTCGCCCGCTGCGGGATGCAGCACGCCTGCACCTCGCCGGGTTCGCGCAACACGCCGTTGGTCCTCTCGCTGGTCCGCGAGCCGCGGATCCGCTGCTGGTCGCACATCGACGAGCGCTGCGCCGGCTTCTTCGCGCTCGGCGCCGCCAAGGCCGAGCGGGCTGCCGGTGGCCGTCACCTGCACCTCGGGCACCGCCGCCGCCAACTACGCCCCCGCGGTGATCGAGGCGTTCCACGCCGCGGGTGCCGCTGATCGTGCTGACCGCCGACCGCCCGCCGGAGCTGCGCGACGTCGGCGCCGGCCAGGCGATCGACCAGCTCAAGCTCTACGGCGACGCGGTCAAGTGGTTCTTCGGAGGTCGGCGCCGACCGGGCCACCGCCCAGAGCCTGCGCTGGATCCGCGCGCTGGCCTGCCGCGCCTACTGGACCGCGCTCGACGGCCGCCCGGGCCCGGTGCACCTCAACTTCCCGCTGCGCGAGCCGCTGGTGCTCGACGCGCCGCTGCCCGAGGATCCGGTCCCCGGCCGCCCGGCGGACCGCCCCTGGGTCGACCGCGTCCGCGCACCCGCCGCCGGCGCCGCCGCACCCGCTCGAGCTGCCCGCCGCGGGGCGGTGGTGGTCGGCCGCCGGCACGCGGCGCACGCACGACCGGCATCAGCGACTCGGCCGCGGCTGGCCCGCTTCGCCGAGCGCGTCGGCTACCCGCTGCTGGCCGACCCGATGTCGGCGGCCCGCCGAGCCCGGCCGCGATCGCCCGCTATGACCTGCTGCTGCGCGACCCGGCTTCAGCTCGCACGGTCACGCCCGAGCTGGTCATCCGCGTCGGCGACCTGCCGACCTCCAAGCCGCTGCGCGCGTGGCTGGCCTCGCTGCCGCCGACGACCCGCCAGCTGGCGCTCGATCGAGCGGGCCCGCCGCCAGGACCCCGACGGCGGTCCTCACCGAGTACCTGGACCGGCGACCCGGCGCCTGGCACGTGGCCGGCTGGCAGGCTCCGCCAGACGCCGGATCCGGTCTGGCTGGCGCGCTGGCGCGATGCCGACGACGCCGCCTCGGCGCGCGATCGACCGCGGCCCTGGGCGACGAGCTGTCAGAGCCGCTGCTGGCCGCCTCGCTGGGCGAGTGGCTGCGGGCCGGAGGCGACGCTGTTCGTGGCCTCCTCGATGCCGATCCGCGACGTCGAGCTGTTCTTCCCGGCGCCGGGTCCCCCTCCCCCGCGTGCTCTCCAACCGCGGCGCCAACGGCATCGACGGAACCGTCTCCAGCGCGTTCGGCGCCGCCGCCGCCCAGGACGCGCCGGTGGTCCTGCTGATCGGCGACGTGGCCCTGCTGCACGACATCGGCGGCCTGCTGGCCGCGCGGCGCCACGGCCTGTCGCTGACCATCGTGCTGATCAACAACGACGGCGGCGGGATCTTTCACTTCCTGCCGGTGGCCGGCGAGACCGACGCCTTCGAGGAGCACGTGGCCACCCCCCACGGGCTCGACTTCGCCCACGCCGCCGAGCTCTACGGGCTGCGCCTACGAACGCGCCGACGACCCGACCGGTCTGCGCGCCGCGCTGACCAGCTGCGCTCGAGACGGCCGGCGGCACCACGCTGATCGAGGTCCGCACCGACGCGTGCCGAGAACCTGGCGCTGCACCGGCGGGTGGCGGCGCGCGCGTCGAACCGGCCAGCGCCGGCAGCATCACCCCGAGCTTGACCTCGGCCTCGGCCAGCTCGGCGGCCGGGTCGGAGTCGCGCACGATCCCGCAGCCCGGCGTAGCAGCGGGCCGATCCCCGCGCAGCAGCGCGCACGCGCAGGGCGACGCAGAACTCGCCGTCGCCGGAGGCGTCGGTCCACCCCACCGGGCCGGCGTACCAGCCGCGATCAAAGCCCTCCAGCGCCGGGATCAGCTCGAGCGCCGCCCGCGGCTCGGCCGCCCACCGCCGGCGTCGGATGCAGCAGCGCCGGCCAGCTCGATGGCGCTGATCGGCGAGGCCAGCTGCGCGCGGATGGGCGCGGCCAGGTGCTGGATGTTGGCCACCCGGACCAGCACCGGCTCTGGCGCCGCGGTCACCCACACCGCGTGCGGCCGCAGCGTCCGGGCGATCCGGCGGGCCACGATCTCGTTCTCGTGCCGGTCCTTGTCGCTGTGCAGGAGCTGCTCGCCGAGGTGGTCGTCGACGGCCGGGTCGGCGCTGCGCCGGGCCGAGCCGGCCAGCGCCACCGTGCTGGCGCGCTGGCCCTCGCGGCGGATCAGCAGCTCCGGGGTGGCGCCGATGAAGGTGGCGTCGCCGCGGCCGACGGCGTACACGAACGACGACGAGAACGCCTCCCGCAGCAGCCCCAGCAACCGCCGCCGGCTCGAACGGCTGGGGGGCGTGCACCTCCACCTCGCGGGCCAGCACGATCTTCTCGAACTCCCCGGCGCGGATCCGCTGCACGGCGCGGGCCACCGCCTCCTCGTAATGGGCCGGGGGCATCGGGCTGACCACCTCGTAGGCGCCGACCGGCGCCGGGTCGATCAGCGGCAGCGGCCGCCCGCCGTCAAGCCTGGCCAAGCGGTCGTCGACCCGGGCCAGGGCGTCGTCGGCGGTGTCGTCGGGCGCGATCTCGAGGTTGACGGTCAGCCAGGTCTCCGCCGGACTGCCGGGCCAGGGACACCTCCGGCACGACGAACGACGCCGGGGCAAAGTCCCGCCACCACGGCGACGCGCCGCCGGTCGGCGGCGAAGGCGAGACCGCCCACCGCCACCAGCCCGGACCCCGCCGGTCCGCGCCGGATCGTCGGCGAGCGCGGCGCGCGCCAGCTCGCGCCAGCTCGCCGCCACGCGCTCGAACCGATCTGGCCCGTCGGCCTCCAGCGCGCGGACCTGGCCCAGGGCGGCGAGCGGCGGCACCGTCGCGGTCAGGCTGCTCGAAGCAGAACCACGGCTCCCGGGCCCGGCGCGAGGCGCACACCACGGCGGTGGGATCGTGGTCGGTACGCAGCGCCGTGCTGACGCTGATCAGCCCTGGCCGGCCCCGAGCCCGGGCCCGGCGCAGCCCGTCGCGAACGCGGCGCTCCAGCCGGGCCGCGGCGCGAGCGTCGAGCCACGGCTCGCCGGCGGAGCGAGCGACGGTGAGCGGCATCGGGGTGGAGACTAGCCTGCGCCGCTGGCGCTGGCCACGCCCTGCTGGGCGTTGACGCCGGCCACTGCCCGCTCGACGCCGGCGTCGAGCGCGGCGTAGACGTGGCGCTGCAACCACCGTGCGCGGTACATGTGATCGCCCGAGGGTGGGCGGTCGAGGACCAGCTCGGGCCACTCGGGCAGGCGGTCGGTGAGGCCCTGGCGCTCGAATTGGGCCAGTAGCGGTTCGTCGGCACCGAGCAGCAGCAGCGTCTGCACCCGCCGATCGCGCAGCTGGTCCAGCGCGTTGGACACCACCCGCTTCTGCTCGCGCTCCGCGGTTCGCCGCAGCAGGCGCCAGGCCCGGTCGGGACGGGCGTAGCCCATCAACTTGGTCAAGAACTCGCGGTTCAGTGCATGGCCTCGCGCACCCGGCACCCCCTTGGAGATCGCCACTCGCCGTCCCCGCTCGGCGACCAGCTCGTGGCTCCACTCGAATGCGTACAGGTTCATCAGCAGCAGGCCACGGACGCGGGGGTCGACCAGCGCCCGGCGCACCGAGCGGTAGGCGCCCGAGCACAGCCCGCCCAGGACGAAGCGGTCGGCCACGCCCCGCTCCTGGAGCTGATCGAGAATCTGCGCGACCTCACGTCGCGCCAGGGGTCATAGAAGCTCTCGTCCTTGATCAGCTCGGGGTCCTCCCCGTCGGACTCGCCCACTCCCGCGAAATCGATTCGCAGGCTGGGGACGCCACGCGCGGCCCAGGTCCGGGAGAGATCGACCCAGCTGCGATTCGGCCCGGTGTGCGGCAGCGCCCCGGCTCCCAACAACACCGCGCAGACCGGCGCGACTCGCCGTCGACGGGCTCGGCCAGAACCCCGAAGATACGGCCACGCACCCCGTCAAACCAGATCGGGGTCTCGCGCACGGCGATGCCGTCGTGCGCGCAGCCAAGTGTGTCGGCCTCGGAGACGCCGTCTGACGTGACATCGGCGACCGCCTCTCGAGGCGCTGGGATCCCGGCCCGGGACGCGCCTCGCGCCAGCCATTGCCGGGTCAGCTCCATCGTCCGCCGCGGGGCCACCGACTGCTGGGGGTTGGCCATCAGGTCGGCGTAGTCGTGACCGTCGGCCGACTCGACCTCGGACCCGCTCGCGGTCAGATGCTCGGCGAGCTTGGTGTCAGGGCCGATGCCGTCGCGCCCCAGCAGCAGCACCCGCCGCGGCACCCGGGCCAGCTCCAGCGAGGTGAGGCGCAGGTCGCCGAGAGCGCCGGCGGTCTCCTCGGTCATGGTGTAGCCGATCAGCTCGAGATCGCTGTCGTCGGGATCTTCGCGGATATCGTCGGGAAAGGCGGCGGCGACGATCTGGTGATGGCCGCGCATCTCGCGCAACAGGGCGCGTCCGCCCGCGGGCACGGCCCACAGGACGAGTTCGTCGATCGACGGCGCCGGCGGCGGCCGCCCGGTAGCAGACCATGCCGCCGAGCCCGATCCCGATCGCCACCACGCGCGTGGCGCCGGTGGTCCGGCGCAGCCACCGGGCGCTGTCGCCGACAGCGGCGGTCCAGGCGTCGAGGCGCCCACCGTCTCGCGGTGTCCCGGCGCTGTCCCCGGCGGAGGGCAGCGTCACGCGCGCCGCCGGGTATCCGGCCCGCGCAAGCTCCGTGGCCCACGCTCGCAAGCCGCGGTAGGCGCAGTCCTGCTGCCAGCCGAAGGGCGGGCACAGCAGCACCGCGGTGTCGCCAGTAGCACCTGCTTCGGGCTCGTGGAGCATGATCGACAGGTCGTCGCCCTCGCGGGCGAGACAGACGGCCCGAGCACTGCCGGCCGGCAGGGGCCGGTCAGAGATCGACTCGACAAGGCCGGGCGCGCCAGCGCCCCCGTTGTCAGGTGCCAGTGAAGCCGCTTCCATCAGACGCTCACCCTGAAGCGGCAATGCGGAGCCGCCCTGCCAGGTTCAGCGCTATCAGGTTACCCCCAACCGGGGACCTACCAGCGATGGGTGTCAGCCTGATCACGCGCGAATGTCCTGGCTCGACCGAAAAGGCATCATCATCGGTTAGATACCCTGGAATCCGGACCCGCACGCTATAGACGAAGGCAGAGCTCGCCACCACCAGCCTCGGTTCACCGCCTGGCGGGGTCGATACCTCAGCGGTCAGCCCCAGAGCGGCCGCCGTCAGCGCCACCGACGGACGCCCGGCGGGGAAGCGGAACGACTGGGACAGAAGCTGGCAAGCGCCCGCGACGTCGCGTTCGAGGCTGACGACGACCAGGTCCTGGGCGGGCGGCCCGAACCGGTAGGCCCAGGAGGCGTCGACGAAGCGTCCCAGCAGGCCCTCGACGTTCCGGGCGGCGTGCCCATGCGCGGGCAGTTCGAGCTCCTCGACCGCCTCGTCGGCGAGCTGGCGGAAGTCGCGATACAGCGCCACCCGCAGCCGCGCCCGTAGCGGCGCGCAACCGTCGTTGGCGACGTGGGCGACGATCCCGCCGAGCCCCTCGTCAGTGCTCCACACCGCCACCGGCGCCAGCGCCCGCCGCAGGTGGTGGTAGGCAACCTTGGGCTCGCCGCGATGGTCCAGCACGCCCCAACCGGCGCCGGCGGCGAGGTCGCGAGACCACAGGACGAGGGCTCCGGCGCAGGGGGAGTGGTGGCGGCGCCACTCCCCCATGACCTCGGCCATCACCTCTCCGCTGACCGCCCGCGAGAGCTCCAGATAGCGCTCCGGATCTGAGCATCGCAACGGCGACGGGGTCCACTCCGAACAGCTGGGCCAGATAGTGGTCGCGGACGTCGTCGAAGTCCCAGCCGGCGCCCACGTCGCGCGGCACGCCCGCCTTCCACTCCGGCTGGTGCGGCGCCGCCCCGCCGGGCACGCCGAGGTCCTCGAGCGCCTCGTCGTCGGGCACGTTGGCGAAGGCCAGGCACTCGGCGGCGAACCGGACCTCGGCGCGGCGGGCATCCTCGAGCGGCCGCCGGTAGGCGCCGACCCCGTAGTAGTTGGCGACCCCGCGATCGGGGCGGAACGGGCAGGTCGCCGCCCCATGGCGCCGAGGGGAAGTAGGGCGCCTCCACCTCGGCTTCGCGCAACCAGCCGCGGCAGCAGCTCGCCGTACAGCGGCCCGTCGGCCAGCCCCGGGTCGAGCCCCAGCATCGCCACCTGCTGAGCGACCTCGCTGCCGCCGCACAGGACCGCCAGGCTCGGCCGTCCGGCCGAGCTCGGCCGAAGCACGCCGCGCGCCTCGCGCTCCACCGACGCCCATGAACTCGTCGTCGGACTCGGGGTAGTCGAGGTTGGCGAACATGAAGTCCTGCCAGACGAGGATCCCCAGCTCGTCGCAGAGATCGTGGAAGGCGGGGCTCTCGTAGGCCCCGATCCCCGGGACCCGCAGCATGTTCATGCCGGCCTCGGCGAGCCGCTGAAGCGTCCGTCTCAGCGCGGGCTCGGGGCCGTGGGGCGCGAGCAGACCGGGCGGCGTCCACACCACGCCGCGCAGCGAACACCGGCACGCCGTTGACGCGCAGCGCGGGGCCGTCGCGCAGCAGGTCAGCGGCCGCTTGCAGCCGGCGAAAGCCGACCCGGCTGCGGTGAAGAACATCGTCGCCGATGCCCGATCCGGACCTCGTACAGGGCCGGGCGGCCGTGGGTGTGCGGCCACCACCGCTCAGGGTCGGCGACGGTCACCGATCCGCTGACGCCGCCGTCACGCCGCCACGGCCAGTTCGGCAACGGTCGTCCGCCGAGCCGTCAGGCCCGGTCACGACCGCGTCGAGCCGCAACGGGAGGCCCGCACCGGCACCGGCACCGGGCAGCGCTCGCAGGCGGGCGCTCATCTCGACGACACCATCGTCGTCGCCGACCCGCGCCCGCAGCCTCATCTGCTCGAGCACCAGGCCGCGGCGGCGCTCCAGCCCGACCGGACGCCACGGGCCGACCACCGCCGGTCCCGGGTGCGAACCCGGGCGCGCGCCCGAGCAGCATCGTGCGGTAGAAGCGCAGGTTGCCCTCGGCCACCAGCCGGGTGCGCCAGCGAGCCCGGGGCCGGCGGCGAACCCGCGAGCCGCGGCGCCAGCGCGCGGCAGCAGATCGCCAGCTCGTTGTCGCCCTGCAGCAGTCCGCCGACGTCGAGCTCGTGGGCGGCGAACATCGACTCGCTGTCGAGCACCCGCTCGCCGTTCGAGGTACACCTCGGCCACGGTGGCGAGCCCGTCCAGGCACAGCACCACCTCCTCCCCGGCCGCTGCCGGCTCAGCCGCGGAACGTGAACCCGAAACCACCAGTCGTCGGCGTCGAAGTCGATCTCCGGCGCACTCGGCGGCGCCGAGCGCCCCAGCCGCGGTCCCGGGTACCAGCGCCGGCGCGCCACTCCAGCGCCCGCGCGCCCGGCGACGTCCGGACAGGCGTCGGCCGCGGTGCCGGGCCAGCTCCCAGCCGTGCCAAGAGCAGCGTGCCGCTCCCGTCGATTGCCACGTCGCCGTCCGGTCAGCCCGCGCCTCGCCACCAGGCCGGCCATGGCCCGCGTCCCAGGCCGCCGCCATCGCGGCCAGCGACGGCTCGGGGTCGAACGGCCGGCGGCGGGCCAGCCGGAAGGACAGCGCCTTGCAGCCGTCGACGATCTCCGCCCATCGCCGCCTGCGCCTCGGCGGCGCCGGCGCCCGAACAGCCACCCGGCGTGGTCGGCGGCGACCTCGAACGCCGAGCCGGCCATCCGCACGGTGGCGAACGCGTAGGCGTGGTAGTCCTCGAGGCCGCCCTCGCAGCAGCGCCGGCAGCTCGTCGGTCGAGCTGCGCCGCCGAAGCGCTCGAACGGGTTGGACGGCGGGCCGGCGCGCCAGGTGACGGCGCAGCAGATCACCGGCCGCGCTCGCGCAGCGCGCTCGCCGCTCAGCGCGCTCGCCGGCGTCGAAGCGGACCAGCTCGGTGTACGGCGGCAGCATCGCCGGCGCCGGCTCCGCCGATCCGGAACACGCCCCGGTAGTCCTCGCCGGAGAGCTCGAACAGCCCGGCGCCGTGGAAGTAGCGCAGCACCTCGGCCTCGGGGTCGATCGCGTCGGCGGCGACCGAGGTCTTGACGTGCTCGGTGCGGTAGCTGGTGGACGCGGTGTCGGGCAGGTACCAGCTGTCGAGCTCGACGATGATCGTCCGGCCGCGCTCGATCTGCTCGGCGATCTGGACCGGGCAGCGGCGCGGTAGGGCTGCATCTCGTGGATGTCGATCCCGAACAGCCGCTCGAGGTCCTCCGGCGGCGGCTTGAAGAACGTCCACTGGTCGCCCTCGAAGTCCATCCGCACCAGGTGGCCGAACGCGGCCAGCGGCTCGTAGCCGCACGCGTGCAGCAGCTCGATGATGACGTCGGCGTAGCAGTTGGTCTCCGGGTAGGCGCGGCCGGTCGAGTGCAGGGCGTGTGGCGCGGTAGCCGGCGGGTCGCTTGCCGGACAGGCTGCGCAGGCCTGCGCTGGCGAGGCGACGCTCATCGCCACAGCTCGGCGCGGACCGCCGCCGGCCACGCCTCCGGGTCGAGCCCGTGGGTGCGCAGCAGGGCCAGCACGATGCGCTCGTGGCCGAAGCCCAGGCAGGCGGTGTGGGCGGTGCCGCCGTCGGCGAGCTCGATCCCGTAGGTGGCGCCGAAGTGATCGCGATGGTGGTTGAACGAGGCGCAGGCGGTCGGCTCGGGGCCGGCGATCTGGACCAGCAGCTCCAGCTTCAGCTCGCTCGTCGCGCTGGTTGGCGGCCAGCATCCGCCCGCGCCGGCCGAAGAACGGGTCGTTGGCGATGTCGAGCTCGGCGTCGAGACCCAGCGCGCGCAGCAGCTCCAGGCCCGCGCTGCGCCCACTCGTCGCGCCACTCCAGCACCGCGTCGGGCTCGCCGATCCGGACCAGCTCGTGCTGGTGGAAGATCTGGCGGCGGGCCGGGTCGTGCGACGGCTCGTGGCGGAACACCCAGGCGCCCCCGGCGTCGACGAACACGCCCGCCGGCGCGGCAGCGGGCCGCGCGCGGCGATCGCCGGATACACCGGGTAGCAGGCGGCCGGCATCAGCGTCAGCTCGGTCATCTGCTGAAACTCGCTCCAGTCCTCGTGCCGGCCGGCGCGCTCGCCCTGCAGCGCGGCCTGGCGCCTCGTCGCCGTCGAACGCGTACACGCTCCCGGCCAGATGCGGGAACGAGGTCAGGTAGCCGCTGGACTCCAGCTGGCGGCGCGGCAGCAGCGGCGGGAAGCGCAGGCGCTCGGCGCCGCGCGCGCCGCGGCCTCGGCGCTCAGCCGCTCGTCGAGCGCGACCGCGCACGTCCTCGAACACGGCGCTGTGGCCGTAGACGCCCGGGCACGCCGGACTCGAGCAGCAGCCCCGCGCCGATCAGCTCGGCGAGGAACTCGGCCTGGTCCGGCGAGGCCGCCGCGGACCTCCGTCGGCACGCGCTCACACCTCCTTGGCGATCAGCAGCAGGCCGGCGTCGACGGCATGGATCCGCTCGTTGGCGACCATCAGCCGGGCCGACAGCGCGTCGCGCAGCTGGCGGCCGACGCCGAACGGCGAGTCGTTCTTGTAGGCGGCGATCCCGATCACCTCCAGCACCGCGCTGCAGATCCGGGGCGCCTGCTCGGAGGCGGCGAGCTTGAGGTTGTTGAAGCGCAGCACCGAGCCCATCGTGCCCAGCCGCTCGCGGTCGGATTCGTCGCTGGCGGCCACGAAGTCGGCCAGGGCGCGTGCGCACCTCGGCGCGCAGCATGGTCAGCTCGCTCATCACCCGCGACAGGCTGTGCGCGGCCGGCACCGGCGTCCCGGGCGACTGCGGCGCGCGGCGGCGCGCACGAACGCGCGGCCCGCGCTCGAACGCCTCGGTGGCGATCCCCAGCCACACGTGCGACCACAGGATGTGCGAGATCGGGACGTGGGACTCGTTCATGACCGTCGGAGAACGGCGCCGGCGAGGATCTGCTCGGGCCGCGAACCGCGCGCGCACCGTGAACCCGGGCGAGCAGGTGCCGCGCATGCCGATCGTGTCCCAGGTGCCCGTCGGCTCGAGCTCGGTCTCGTCGCGTGGTGCAGGACCAGCACCTGGTCGACCTGGTCGGCGGCTTCGGAGCGGCGCGACGGTGGTGAACAGGTCGTCGGCGTGGGCGCCGTAGCTGACCGTCGGCGCCTGCTTCTCGAAGCTGCAGCGCGCCGTCGTCGGCCGGGGTCACCGGCGCGATCGAGCGGCCCATGTCGCCGCCGGTCCCGATCTCGGAGGTGACCGAGGCGATCAGCCGCTGCTCGGCGGCGACGGCGCCGCAGGTAGTCCTCGAACCACGGCGCGCCGTCGAGGTGGCGGACGATCGTCGCGACCTGGATCTGGTGCATGGCGAACACCATCGCGCGTCGACGAGCACCGGCGGCCGAGCTCGTAGCAGGCGCTGGGCCAGCGCCTCGAAGCGAGACCCCGCCGCCGCCCAGCTCCGCGGGCACGAACGCCGACAGCGCCGCGGCCTCGCGCAGCGCGGCGACCGCCTCCGACGGGGAAGCGGGCGTCGCGGTCGACCGCGTCGGCGTGGACGGCGGCCACGTCCGTCGGCGATCCGGCGCGACCTCGTCGAGGAACGCCTGATCGCGGTCGACGGCGACGCTCATGCCGCCTGCGCCTGCGAGCTCGCCGATCGCGGCTGCGATCGCCGGCGACGCTCTCGAACACGCTGCGCTTGAGCATCGCGTCGGGGAACTCGATGTCGAAGCGTGTCCTCGAGGGCGAGCATCACGTTGACGCTGGCGTGCGAGCTCATCCCGGCCTGGAACAGGTCATCGGCGTCCGACAGCGAGTCGATCGTCGACCGGCAGCCGGGCGTGGTCGCCGAAGGACCTGGCGGATCCTGTCACGCAGCGGATCACTCATTGGCAGCGTCCAGTCAGTCCGATTGCACCGTCTAAAGCAGTTTTCCAGATCATCGGGCGGTCTCCATCACCACCACCGCCGCGGCGTGCGTCGCCGTCGGGCCAGGCTGACGCTCACATTGGTGACGCCGCGCGCGGCGGCCAGCGCGGCGGCCCCGCCGGTGAGCCGGACCGAGACATCGCTGTTGGCACCCCCAACCACCTCGATCGAGCGCCAGCCGAGCGCCTCGTCGGTCCGTCCCAGTGCCTTCATCGTCGCCTCCTTGGCGGCGAAGCGTGCGGCCAGCCGGGAGGCGTTGCCGCCGCTGGCGGCGCGCTCGGCCGGGGTGTAGACGCGCTCCAGGAAACGATCGCCGTGGCGGGCCATGGTCTCCTGGATCTGGTCGACGGCGACGAGATCAATTCCGACGTGCACAGGCACCTCAGCTATTACGATGGTCGGCACCAAATTTCAGTGCGGTCCAAGACCGGTACTCGTAGGGGCGGTTGTAGCCGCGATAACGACCCGTCAGCGGGACCGGGCCACGTAGTACAGCGACGGTCCGACCCCGTCCCGTCCATCCGGGACGGCGGTCCCGTCGAGCTCGAGACATTCGATCAGCGCGAAGCCCAGCGACTCCAGCTGACGCTGCTGATCGCCGCGGCGTATGTAGTAGTGCAGTAGGCCGTACTCGTGGGCCTCGTCGTTGACGACCGCGTGGTCGGCGGCCCGGTACTGCAGTGGGGCCAGCCGCCGCCGGTTGACCCGCTCGCGGCGCCGCGGGCCAGGCCGCGGGCCGCGGCCGCCGGCGACGTGTCGAGCGCCTTTTGCACCAGCGAGCGCGTCCGCCCCACCCGGCCGTGGTCCGGGGAAGCCGGCGGTGGGGCATCCATGTACGCGAGGTTGTGGGTGGAGAACACCAGCAGCCCGCCGTCAATCAGGTAGCGCTCGCCGATCTCGCTCAGGACGCGGCGGCGCTCGCGATCGTCGAGCATGTCGAGGATGTTGTCCGAGACCAGGACCACGTCGAAGCTGCCCTCGAGGCAGCGGTCGAGTGCGCGCAGGTCGCCCCGGTCGACCGCCGCCTCGGGAAACGCCGCCCGGCAGTACCGGACCATGGCGGGCGAGATGTCGATGCCCTCGCGCCGCCGAGCCAGCCTGACCAGATAGCCGAGCAGCCGCCCGCCGCCACAGCCGATCTCGACGACGCGGCCGGCGAAGCGCTCTCGATAGCGCGCCAGCAGCAGCACCTCGGCCGGCTTCAGCACGGGTTGCCGTAGTCGGCGAGGTATCGATCGCGACCCCAGAAGTCGGCGTTGACCGCGAGTTGCGTCGCGCCGCGGTCCGGAGCGGCTAGGTCTCCCTGCGGCCCCGGGAGATCGCGATCTCGCCGGTGCGGGCCATCTCGATCAGCCCGAACGGCCGCACCAGCGCCTCGAAGGCGTCCACCTTGTCAAAGTGCCGGTGACCTCGACGACCACCGAGCGCTTGGTGACGTCGACGACCTTGGCCCGGAAGATCTCGCAGATCTGCATGCACCTCGGCCCGGGCCGCGCCGTCGGCGTTGACCTTGAACAGCGCCAGCTCCCGGGCCAGCGTCTCGACCGGCTCCAGATCGCGGATCTTGAGCACGTTGACCAGCTTGTGAAGCTGCTTGGTGACCTGGTCGATCGGGTGCACCGCGCCGTCGAGGGTCAGGGTGATCCGCGACACCGCATCGTCGTCGGTGGGCCCGACGGCCAGGGTGTCGATGTTGAAGCCGCGCCGGGCGAACAGCCCGGCGATCCGGGTCAGGACGCCGGGCTTGTTCTCCACCAGGATCGAGAGGATGTGCTTGCGCCCGGTGCGCAGGCCGGCGACGGCGTCGAGCTCGTCGAGCGACAGGACTTCCTTGGTGCCGGGCTCGCCCATCTAGCTCCTCCTCTCAGGTGCGATCGAGGTCATCCGATCACCCCACCATGTCCCGCGCCGGTTGTCCGGCCGGGATCATCGGGTAGGTGTTCTCCTCGCGCGTGACGCGGACGTCGACGAGCACCGGCCCCTCGGTGGCCAGCGCCCGTTGCATGTCGGACACCAGCGTGCGCTTGTCCTCGAGGCGCATCCCGGTGGCGCCGTAGGCCTCGGCGACCTTGACGAAGTCCGGCCACTGGCCCATGTCGACCTGGCTGTAGCGCTTGTCCCAGAACAGCTCCTGCCACTGGCGGACCATGCCCAGGTAGCCGTTGTTCATGATGAACACCTTGATGGCGATGCCCTCCTGGGCGCAGGTGGCCAGCTCCTGCATGTTCATCTGCACCGAGCCGTCGCCGGCGATGCAAACCACGGTCTGATCCGGGCAGCCAACCTTGGCGCCCATCGCCGCCGGCAGCCCGAAGCCCATCGTCCCCAGCCCGCCGGAATTGATCCACCGGCGGGGCCGGTCGAAGTTGAAGTACTGGGCGGCCCACATCTGGTGCTGGCCGACGTCGCTGGTGACGATGGCATCGCCCCCGGTGGCCTCGTACAGCGCCTTGATCATGTACTGGGGCTTGATCTCGGAGTCGGTGGAATCGGCGTAACCGAGGGGATGGCGCTCCTGCCAGGTGCGGATCCGTGTCCACCACTCCTCCAGCCGCGACGGATCCGGCGACTGCGCGCGGTATTCGGCGGTCAGCCGGGGCAGGATGTTCCGGGCGTCGCCGACGATCGGGATGTGGGCCGGAACGTTCTTGGAGATCTCGGCCGGATCGATGTCGATGTGGATGAACTTGGCCCGGGGCGCGAACTGCGACAGCTTGCCGGTCACCCGGTCGTCGAAGCGAGCGCCGATGGCGATGATCAGGTCGGCCTCGTCTATCGCGTAGTTGGCGGTCCGGGTGCCGTGCATGCCGAGCATGCCAAGCCACTGATCGTGAGTCGCCGGAGAAGCCACCCAGGCCCATCACCGTGCAGGTGACCGGGAAGCGGTCGACGGTGGCCAGTTCGGTCAGCTCGGCGCTGGCGTTGGCGCCGACCACGCCGCCGCCGGCGTAGATCACCGGCCGGCGCGAGTTGGCCAGGGCCTTGGCGGCCAGCCGGATCTGCTTCTGGTTGCCGTCGGTGGTCGGCTGGTAGCCGGGCAGGTGCACGTCCTCGACCGGCTCGTAGGGGATGTCGGCGCGGCTGAGGTCCTGGGGGATGTCGACCACCACCGGGCCGGGCCGCCCGGTGCGGGCGAGGTGAAATGCCTCGTGGATCGTGCGCGGCAGCTCCAGCGGATGCTGGATCATGAAGCTGTGCTTGACGATCGGCATGGTGATGCCGATCGTGTCGGCCTCCTGGAAGCCGTCGGTGCCGAGCAGGTCGGTCCGCACCTGGCCGGTGAGGAACACCACCGGGACCGAGTCCATCATCGCGTCGCAGATCGGCGTGACCAGGTTGGTGGCCCCGGGGCCACTGGTGCCCAGCGAGACCCCGACCCGACCGGTGGCCTTGGCGTAGCCCTCGGCGGCATGGCCGCCACCGGCCTCGTGGCGGACCAGGATGTGCCGGATGCCGGCATCGTAGAACGCGTCGTAGGTGGGCAGGTTGGCGCCGCCGGGAAGGCCGAATACGACGTCGACACCTTCGGCTTTGAGGCATTCCATCAGAGCGTCGACTGCACGCATTGCGACCCTCCTTTCGAAGGCTCCGGCGTTTACGAGAGGCCGCGCTGAGGCGCGGAAAGTCCAGTGTATCCGGTGTTTGTGGGCGGTTGGCCCGGCCACGGTCATGCATAGAGCGACAAAGTCGCGGCCGGGAACCCGATTTGTCACCAGGTGCGCGCTCAGCCTCAAGTTTGCGCCAGATCCACCTCGCCCTTGCGGCTTTGTCACATCGTGCACGCCGCCAGAGGTCCTCCCATCCGCTCGCTTGACCCGAGGAGGATCTGCTGTCAGCCGCGTCGCTGCATCGCCGCCTCCGGGGCGATGGCCACATCCGGGAACTCGAGCTCCTCGCCGCAGCGGTTGCAGATCGCGTCGTAGAGCTTGAGGACCTTGCCGCAGTTGGGGCACTGCCGGCGCAGCTCGCGATTGTCGTAGCGGTAGAAGACCGCGGTCAGCAGCCCGATGAAGGGGACGCAGAACGAGATCAGGAACCAGATGAAGAACGAACTGCCCTTGGACTTTCCGACGATCCCGCCGGCCAGGCCGAAGCAGAACAGGATCACGAGCAGGCCAAGGCCCTGCATGGCGTTACGCCTCCGTCGACGCGACCAGTTCTAGAGGATGGTCTTCAGCGCCCAGATGACGGCGACGATCGCCGCGATCACGACCGCGGTCCAGAACACCGCCATCACCAGACCGACCGCGAAATGAATCACGAGCGCGGCGGCAGCGACGAGGACCAGCCCGGCGGTTACCTTGCGGACGACCGGGGTACGCGGTGAAGTTGCCTCAATTTCACGTGGCATGCTCATAGCGTAGCGCCAGCGCCGGTCCGGCCCGCGCGCCTTTCACATGTTCTTAGCCGGCGGGTTCCCTCCGCCTAGGGAAAAGAGAGCTGGGAAAGTAGAGGCCGCCCAGCGGGCGACCTGCTCAATCACCCAACGTTGAAAACGCAAGTGGACTTCTGGGGAACGGACATGCCACGGATGCTCTTGATCCCGAATCGACCTCGCCGCATCGGATTCGGGATGTCGAGCAGGTCCGGCCGACGGCGGGAGACCGTCGCGGGGCGGGCCGGCTAGCCGCGCTTGGCGGCGGGGCCGGGCGGCCGGCTGCCAACGGGGAGCCGGGCGAGCCGGAAGCGGCGGACGCCGGACGAGCGCGCGTCGCTCGATCCAGGGCGTCGGTCGGCCACCAGCAGCAGTCGAGCGGGGGTGCGTGCGGAGTTCATGGCGAGCATGATCCTGCGCGCCGCCGGGCCTGGCATTGGCCGCCGGGCCAAACATGCTCCTCCGCCGGTGGCCCCAGGGCCCGCCCCGCCCCCGGGCCCGTCAAACATCCCGGCCCGTCAAACCCGCCGGGCCGCCACGACCGCAGCGTCGAGCCCGGCACGCGCCGGCGCGCGCAGTCGCCGCCGCAGCCGCCAGCGCGCTCCCGAGAACGCCTGGTTGGCAACGGTGGCAAAGCCGGCCTCGTCGCAGCGCAGCGCGAGCAGCAGGTGGGCGACCCGGTCGGCGGAGGGCAGGTCGGGCTCGCGCACCTGTACGCAGTAGCAGTGCACGCGCCGCCCGCCGGGGCGGACCAGCACGGCTCCGGCCTCGGCGATCAGCCAGACGCCGAGGGCGCCCCGCTCCAGCACCAAGCCGCTGCGCTCGTGCAGCTCGAACGCCGAGCGATCGATCAGGTCGCCGAGCATGCCCAGCGCGCGGTTCTCGGCGGCCGGCTCGGTACGCCGGCGCGGCCTCACCACCCCCGCTCCCCGGGCGGCGTAGAGCTCGGGGATCATCCATGCGTGCACCAGCGCGATCACGCTCACCGGCAGGGTCACGGGTGCCGCGATCCCGAGGAAGATGGCGAAGACCACGAACGGCGCCACCTGAACCGTCGTCGACAGCGTCCACAGCCGTCCCGCCCGGACCAGCGCGCGGCCGTCTACACGCGGGCGCCAGTAGACCGTGGCCAGCTCGGGAAGCGCTACCGAATCCATGGTCAATCGCGGCGCAAGCCAATCAGGCCCGGACGGATGATCGATCCGGCCGGTCGACGGGGCGACGAAATCGCTACCCCCCGGCGATCGGCTGGCGCAGGATCACGAGGGGTTCATCGAGCGGCAGCTCGCGCACCTGCTCGGCCTGAGCCTCGCCGTGGGAGACGATTGCGTAGTAGCCACGCTCAAGCTCGGCCTTAAATGCGCTCGTGGCATTTGCAACCGCCGCTGGATCGTCTACGTTCCACTCAGCAACTGTCGTATGACCGGTGCGGTCCATGCGGATCAGTCGAGACATCCCCAAAGCTCCCTCTCTCGGATTGCGAAACCGGCTTTCCGGGAAGCGTACGCTCCAACGGAAAGGTTCCGTTCGAGGTGGCACACCACGAATTTCTACAAACTAGACTTACGGCACCGTGAAACGCTCGATGACCAATCCCATCCAGGTAGAAGCGTTCGAGCAGATCAAGGCCTCGTCCCGTATGGCCCTGCTCCGACTGATCTTCCGCCCCGGCGGAAACAGTCGCGGGCAGACGAAGATCTCCAAGCTTCTGGTCAATAACCACGTCTCGGTCCATCGGGTGGCTCCGCTGCCGGCGCTGCCGGCCCCCGGAGGAGCCGAGCGGGCCGCCTTCGCCGTCCCCTACGAGCTGCTTGAGGGCGATCGCACCTTCTCGATCGAGCTCGAGGACGGCGCCCTGGTCGAGCTTCCGTACCCGCTGCTCACCGACTCCACCCCGGTGGTTCCGACGGGCAGCCCGGCCGTGGCGCCGGTCAAGGACGGCGCGGCGTCCCCCGGACCGCGGCACCCGCTGGAGCCGACGGACGCGAGCGGGCCGAGCCGCGCGTCGTCGCCACCGACACCCTCAATCCGGAGCGGGCCGAGATCGATCAGCTGCACCGCGCCTACGAGGACGCCGAGGAACGGCTCATGGCCGAGACGGAGGCGCGCGCGGCCGCCGAGGCCGAGACCGAGGCGCTGCGCGCTCGCGTGGAGCAACTCAAGACCGAGGCCCAGGAGCACAACCGGGAGCTCGAGGGCCGCTGCGCCCAACTGGAGCGTCGCCTGACCGAGGCGCTCGCCGAAGTGGAGGCGGTCACCAAGGCCGAGCGGCGTGCCGTCCGCGAGACCCGCCAGCTGAAGTCAAAGCTGGCCAAGCAGACCGCGCAACTGGACGAGCTGAAGGCGTCCCCGAGCTGACCGCGCTCTGAAACGCGACCTTCAGCGCCGATCTCCGCGTGCACACTGATGCCGCCCCGACATGGCGCCCCGATCGCGCCGGAATCCGCAGAAAGTACGGAGGGGTTACGGACCTGACGCGACGAGACTCGCTGAAGACTCAGCGATGGAGCCGCCGCCGAAAACCCATTTGGAGCCCCCGACCGAGGCGCGATTCCCGCTCGCCGACGGTGAAGAATCGCAGAGCGCGTTGCGTAAGGATTCGGAATTTGGGGCAAGTCCAGGTATGATGAGCCGGCAGGGGCCTCGTCATGCCGACAAGCCGTCGGTGATTGCAGTCGAAGGAGACGCGGCGGAGCGAAGCGTGATGATGCCCGGGCAAGGCAAGTCCACGCTATGGAAGGCACGACCGCATATGCAACGCACCACCGGCTTTCAAGCCGCACCTCTGACGGCGGGCGCCTACTCGCGCCGTCACTCGAGCCGCTTTCCGGGCGGCTGGTCTTTGGCTCCCTCGACGCACGGATGTGGGGACGCCTGCGGCTACTGGTAGACGTGATCATCCTTTACCTGGCCGCGTGCGCGGGAGCGCTCGGCGACCCCACCGTCCGCACCGAGCCTGCCACCGGCTGGATCGCGGTCACCTTCCCGCTCGTCGTGCTCGCCATGCTCTACGCACGCCGCACGCCCGACTCCCGGCTGCAGGGGTCGCTGCTGGACACCATGATGCACGTGCTCGGCGTGGTGTCCCTGGCCACCATGCTGATCATCGGCGTCGCCGCGGTCTTTGAGGTCCACCCGCTCCAGCTTGCCCTCCGGCTGTGGCTGTTCGCCACCGTGTACCTGGGGCTCTCACGCGCGGTGATGCTGTCGGTCCGGCGCAACCTGACCCGCAACGGAGCGCTCGCCGTTCCCACCCTGATCGTCGGTGCCGGCACGGTCGGCACCCACCTGGTCAGGCGGCTCGAGGACCCGTCGTTTGGGATGCGGCCGGTTGGCTTCCTGGACTCAGATCCGCTCGAGCAGGCGGTGGCCACCGCGGCCGGCACCGTACCGATTCTCGGCGGCCCCGACGATCTCGCCGAGGCGATCGAGCAGACCGGCGCCCGCAGGGTGATCCTTGCCTTCTCCTCGGAGCCCGACCACCTGCTGGTCGCCAAGACGCGTGAGTGCCAGCGGCTTGGAATCGATGTGTCCTTGGTGCCGCGGCTGTATGAGTCGATCAACGAGCGCGCCACCCTTGACCACGTCGGCGGCCTGCCGCTGCTCACCCTGCGGACGATCGACCCGCGCGGCTGGCAGTTCGCGGTCAAGCACGCCATCGATCGCGTCGTCTCGGCTACTGGCGCTCGTGCTGCTCTCACCCGTGCTGCTGGCGATCGGGGCCCTGGTACGGCTGTCCTCGCTCGGGGCCGGCGCTGTTCCGTCAGCGGCGGGTTGGGCTCGATGGCCGGGAATTCAATCTCTACAAGTTCCGCACGATGGTCGAGGTCAAGAACACCGACAGCAACTTCGAGCTGCTTGCCGGGACGGCTCCGGGCGGGATCGAGGGCATCGACCGCCGCACCCGCCTTGGCCGCTTCCTGCGGGCCACTTCGCTGGACGAGCTGCCGCAACTCCTCAACGTCATCCACGGCGAGATGAGCCTGATCGGACCCCGGCCCGAGCGGCCGGAGTTCGTGCGCCAGTTCACGGCCGAGGTTCCCGGCTACATCAATCGCCACCGGGTGAAGTGTGGGATCACCGGCTGGGCGCAGGTCAACGGGCTGCGCGGTCAGACCTCGATCGGCGATCGGATTGAGTGGGACAACTACTACATCCAGAACTGGGCGCTGCGGCTGGACCTGAAGATCGTCGTACTGACGCTCGTCGAGGTCCTGCGATTGCGCGACCGACACCGGAACTCAGCCTGAGGCGGCCGCCGCCGGCTGGCCGCGACCGAGCATCCGGCCGACCTGGGCGACGCTCTGGCGAAGGAGCGCCGGAGCCACCACGCCAGACAGCCCCGGCGTAGGTCAGGCACCCGGCCGCGACCGAGACGATCAGAGCCACGACCGCGTGCTCGGCGGGGTCGATCAACTGGCCGACTCCCCAGGTCACGATCCAGGTGGGAACCGAGGCCAGCACCGCCGGCGCCACTGCCGCCCACTGCCGGCGCAGGCTCAGGTGCAGGTAGCGCCGGAGCAGCACCGACGAGATCGCTCCCGACAGAATGGTGTCGCCCAACGGGACCAGAGCCACCGCGGTCAGGCCGCCGACCGACGCGGCCAGCCAGCAGCCCAGGATCAGCGGGATCAAGATGAACACCGACAGCCACGCCAGCGCGCCCGGCCGGTCGATCGAGTTCAGCAGCCAGCCGATGGTCTGATCCATCTGGCGCACCGCTGCCCACAGGCCCATGATGGCCAGCGGACCCACCATCGGCAGCCACTTGTCGCCGAACACCGCCCGCGTGAACGGCTCCGCGGCTGCGCTATGATGATCCCGATCGGACACGAGACCAGCGCCACCATGCCCAGCACGCGCAGGAAGGTCGGCCGGACGTCGTCGCCCTCGAAGGAGCTGCGGGCGAAGGCCGGAAATGTCACCTTCCCCACCGGGTGGGCGATCGTCCAGTAGATCAGGTCGCCGAAGCGGTTCGCCATCGAGTAGTAGCCGAGCCTGCGGTCGCCGAACGCCAGTCCAACGGTGACGGTGTCGACGTTCTGGCGGACGTACATGGCCAGGCCCTGGCCCAGGAAGGCGCGCCCGGTGCGAAACGCGCTGCGCGCCAGTTGTAGGTCGAACACTGGCTTGACGTGGAACGGCGCCAGCGCGAACAGCACCACGCCCAGCGCCGCCATGCCGGCGAGCTGGCCGAACACCAGCGCCCACACTCCGCCGCCGGCGGCCGCCAGCGGGATCGAGACCGCGGCGATGACCACGCTCTGGGTGATCATCGCGGCGAACCGCCGCCGGAAGGCCAGCTCACGCTGCATCAGCGCCTCCCAGAAGCCGGCGATGCTGCCCAGCGGCAGCAGCCCTGCGATCGCCGCCAGCACGCCGGTCAGCTGCGGGGTCGAGAACACGTCGGCGGCCAGCGGCGCGATGGCCACCGCGATCAGGCCGGCCACCAGGCCGGTGATCCCCATCAGCGTGAGCAGCGTGCCCAGGTCGCGGCGGTCGAGGTCCTGGCGCAGCACGACCGTGCCGGAGAACCCCATGTCGGCGATCCAGGTCAGGAAGTTGGCGGCCAGCGTCGCCAGAGCCAGGACGCCGAAGTCGGCCGGGGCGATCAGCCTGGCCAGCACCAGCGTCGTAAGAATCGAAACGACCTTGGCGCCCGCGTAGGACAGCAGGGTCCAGGGCACGCCGCGTATGGCCTTGTCTTGCATGAGGCAAAAACCGCGATGCCGCGGCGCCTTTGATACTAGTTCTTCATAGATGACGGTCCGCAAGGAAGACCATCAGGGCGCCGTCAGGGGATCGGTCCTGATGGCCACCTACAACCGACGCCGTCTCCTGCCCCGGGTGCTCGAGCCGATCCTCGCTGATCCGGGTGCCGAGGAGGTCGTGGTCGTGGTCGACGGCTGCGACGACGGCTCGCTCGAGCTGCTGCAGGAGATGGCGCAGCGCGATCCTCGCCTGCGTCCCCACTACGTCACCAACGGCGGCGCCGCTCGCGCCCTGCTGGCCGGGGCCCGCCTCGCCCGCGGCGAGGTGCTGGTGATCCTCGACGATGACGAGATCCTGGAGCCGGGAGCGGTCACCGGGCACCTACGCCATCACGAGCCCGCCGACGATTTGATCGTCGTCGGCTTCGTCGCGATGAACCTCCCCCCGCACCGGCGCCCGGGGGACTTCAGCCGCTACCTGTACGCCAAGCAATACGCACGCGACTGCGAGGCGTGGGAGTCGGACCCGAGCGGGATTCTGCTGAACCTGTGGGGCGGGTTCATCTCAATGGGGCGGGAGAACTTCATCCGCGCGATGGAGACCGCACACGAGTTCGTCGACGGCTACCACTACGACCTCGACTTCGGGGCCCGCTGCATTGAGCTCGGCCTGCAGGCCCGGTTCGACCCGTCGCTGCGCGCGCTTCACCTCTACGAGCGCGACGGTGCCGCTCACCTACGCGATGCCCGTAGCTCCGGACGCAACCGCATCCTGATCCACCGAGCTCATCCCAACGTCCTGGCCCCGCTGGACGCCGGCTTCGTCGAGCAGGGGCTGCCTCCGGTGGGGCGCGCAGCGCTGAAGCTGGTGATGCGCTATCCGTTTCTGTTCGAATGGCTGCGGACGGCGACCGATGTCGTCGGACGCCTGCACCTGTGGCCCCTGGAGAACGCCGGGGCGGCCCTGATGTTCGCCGTGGAGCAGACCCGGGCCGCGCGGGAGGCGGCCGCGACGATCAGTGCGTCGCCCGCCGTGCCCGCGCCGCGAGCTTGCTGATCGCGCGCAGCGGCAAGGGCCGGAAGCGATTGGAAAGCCAGCGCTCGAAGTCCCTCGGCTCGGGCGTGGTGACGAAGTAGCGCGGGAGCTCGTAGCGCGAGCTCGAACGCTGGGCCAGCCCCGGCCAACCGCTCAGCGCCAGCTCAAAGCCCAGCTGCGCGACCGCGGCCACAGTGGCCGGCGTGTAATCGTTGGTCGGGTTTCCGAACGGGTAGGCGAACACGGTTGGCGCCGTTCCCAGCCATGCCGCCAGATCCTGACGGGAGCCGGCGATCTCGTCGCGTTGCACGTCCTCGGTCTGCGCGCCGAGACGGAAATGGTGCCGGGTGTGAGCGCCGATCTCGAACTGCCCGCTCCCGGCCAGCTCGCGCAGCTCCTCGAGCGTCATCGGCCGGTGGGTCTCGCGCGGCGGTGGGGCGGTGCTGGTCCCGGCCCACCGCCGCAGCTGCTCAAGGCCCTCCTCGACGCCGCCCACCGGTCGACCCTGGAGCCACAGCGATATCTCCTTGGCCGCGGCGACGCCGTCTGTCATGTCGGCTCGCAAAGACGACCCGCCGACGTCGAGCTCGAGCACCGGCGCGTGATCGCCATCGTTGTTCGCCGCGGTCAGGCGCTCGATCTCGTCCCACCAGAACTCGCGCCCCTGGTCGATGTAACCGGTGGCCACGAACAGCGAGGCCGGGACCCCGTGCGTGGCGAGGCTGGGAAGCGCGGCCGTGAGGTTGTTGGCATACCCGTCGTCGAACGTGACCACCACGGCACGGTCGGGCAGCCGGCCACGCTGCAGCCCAGCACCCAGCTGCTCGAGGGTGAGCACGTTGAAGCGGCGGGCGAGCACCTCCATCTGGCCGTCAAAGTCGGCGGGGGCAACCGTGATCCCGAACGGATCACGCTCGGCGTCCGCGACCGTGTGATAGACCAGGACCGCCGCCGCGCAGCGGCTTGCCGGCGCCGGGGTCATCGGCCCATGAAGTCCGCCACCCGCCGGACCTCTCTGTCCAGGGTGTGCTCCCTGGCCTTGCGGAATCCGGCCGCGACCAGACGGTCACGCAGCGCGGGGTCGGCGGCCACACGGCTGACCGCGTCGGCCGCCGCGGGAGCGTCCTCGGGCTCGACCAGGATGGCCGCGTCGCCCGCCCCGGCGCCAACTCCGCCGACTGCCGTGGCCACGACCGGCACGCCGGAAGCGAAGGCCTCGATCAGCACCTGAGGAAAGCCCTCCGTGCGCGACACGTGCAGGAACGCGTGGCTGGAGCGGTACAGGTCAAGCAGCCCGTCGTGTAAGGGGAGATGCCCGGTGAACTGCACCGCGTCCATCAGTCCCAGCGCGGTCAGTCGCTCGATCAGCCGCTCGCGCAGCGTCCCGTCGCCGCAGATCACCATCCGCCAGCGCGGGTCCCGCTCGCGCAGGAGGCTAAGCGCGTCGGCCAGCAGCAGCGGGTTCTTCTCCTCGTCGAGCCGCCCGACGCTGAGCACCTGCAGGTCTCCGTCGTAGCTACGCCGGGCATATCGGCCGTTGTCGACGATGTCCTCGTTGCGCACCAGCGAGACGGCAATGTCAAGCAGGCGGCGGGCACCTCGGTAGTTGTCGGCGAGCGCAGGCCCTACCACCACGGTGGCAAGCCTCCGGGCCCACATACGCCAACCCCACTCGAGGATGTCGGCGGAAAGGTGCATCCAGCGCAGCGTCGGGCGCCTGCGACGCACATAGACCGGGAAGTCCTGGCGCACCCCCAGGATCACCCGTCGCCGGCGAACCAGGGCCAGGATGATGAACAGCTGCGACAGCAGGTAAGGACCGAACAACCACACCGTGTCGGCTTCGCCGAGGGTGCTCCAGAAGCACCCCAACGAGCTCGCCAGCGGGGTGAGAGCCCCTCGTGGGTTGCGCAGACTCTCGTAGTGGGGCAGCGCAACGAACCGGACGTTATCCGGTAGCCGGTACGGCGCCGGCTTGTTCGAGTCGTCGAGACGCCCGATGATCGTCACCTGCATCTCCGCGGACAGTCCGGCCAGGAAGCTGGTGAAGGCGACCTCCCCGTACACCGCCCCGTCGAGCTGGCGGTAGACCGAATCGACATAGACAAGGATGCGCACCGGCCGCATCGTAGCTGCGGGCCACGGCCAGTCCGCACCCGTTCTCGGCCGCCTGGTGGATCCGCGGTCGGTATCGTCCCCCGCGTGCTCGAAGTCGAGCAGCGGGCGCGGCCCCTGCCCTCCAGCGCGAGCCGGGGCCGCCGGCAGTACCGCGGTCTCGTCGTAGTTGTCATCGTCGCCGCCGGCATCGCGGTCGCATTGCTGGCCGGTCGCGGAACGACGCTGTCGCGGGGGCCCTATTCGGCCCCGGTCAGCTGGCCCGCCGTCAACGGCGCGGCCGCTGCGCGCATCGAGGTCAACGGCCAGCTGATCGATCAGGTGCCCACCTCCAGCGGCGGGACCTACGAGCTGCAGGGGCTGTGGCCGGCGACGAGATTCACGGTTGGGGTCGATGTCCTGGGCAGCCGCGGCCAGGTGCTCGCTCATTACACGAGATCGGTGCGCACCACACGCGCCTCCGCGCCGTTCCCCCGGCTCTACAGCCCGGATGCGTTCATCAACCGTCCAATCCCGGCCGCGCCGCGCTTGGCGCCGAACTCCCGGGGCATGGTCGCCGAGTCCCTTCAGTCGCAGGCTGACAGCGCGAGTTTGTCCAACGACGACAACTGGGGGATCCCGATCGTCTATGCCAATCGGCAGAGCGCGCGCTCGACGGTCCGATGCACGGTCTACGGCTGCTCGCTCCAAGTCGGCCCGGCGCGGATTCCGGCGGGAGCAGAGCCCAATGCCGGCAGCGACCACCATCTGGTGGTGCTGCAACCAGACGGAGGCGAACTCGACCTGTGGCTGGCCCAGAGAAACGGTGATTCCTGGTCGGCAGGGTCGCTGTCGCTCGAGAGCGCCACCGGCCCCGCTGCCAACTGCAGCGGCACGAGCCGGTGCGGAGGTGCCGACGCCGCCTACCTCGCCCTCGCCGCCGGGGTCATCCGCCCCGAGGAGATCGCGCAGGGACACATCGACCACGCGCTGGCGATCACCATCCCCAACACCCGCGAGGGCTACGTCGCCTGTCCGGCCGGCCACGGCGACGGTCAGCACGAGCACGCCAACGCCCTGCCCATCGGTGCCCACCTGCAACTCGACCCGGCGGTGGACGTGGCCAGCCTGCGCATCTCGCCGTGGCAGAAGGTGATCGCGGTCGCGCTCCAGCGATACGGCGCCTACGTGGTCGACACCGGCGGGTCGGTGGCCCTCGACGGCCAGTCGGATCTCGGACGCGGCTTTGACGCCTGGGCGAAGGCCGGAGTGCCGGCGAACTCGCCGAGCCTCTCAGACCTTCCCTGGGCCGCGATGCGCGTGCTCGCCATGACCCGCTGTGCCTCCTGAGGCGGTCGGCGACCGTGTGACCGCACCGCAGTAGGCGACGCGCCCCACGCCGCGTCCAGCGCGGCGAGGGGTGCGATCAACATTCGTCCAGGCGGGCGCTGTCAGCTCAATGGACGTTTGACGGACGATCGGCGGAAGACCTGTCCCGCCGACGGGAGCGCACCGATCAACGCTCCCATGATCAAAACGTTCGGCACAACCCTAGTTCTGGCAGCCACGTTTGCGCTCGGGTCGGGCGCCGAGGCTCAGGCCACCCCCGTCCATCATGTCCCCGCCGCCCACAGCAGCAACGGCCGCTCACAAGCGGACCGCCTGCAAGCGCACCCGCGCCAACGGACTCAAGCGCCACTGCGTCATCCGTAAGCACGGCAAGCGCGCTCAGGCGCGGACCGCCGCCGCCGACAGTCTCGATCTCAACGTGGTCAGCACGACCGCCACCACGGCGCAGCTGAGCTGGAACGCCGTTCCCAGCGCCACGACCGCCCGGATCATCGTCAACTCGCACCTGGTCGACGTCATCCCCGCAACCGATCCCGGCAGCTACCAGCTTCAGCAGCTGTGGCCTTCCACCAGCTTCCACAGCTCGGTCGTCCTGCGCAACGCCGCCGGCCGCAACGTCGCCCGCTACACCACGACGTTCACCACCGCGGCGAGCTCGGGACCGGTGCCCCGGCTCTACAGCCCCAGCACCTTCATCAACACCCCGATCCCGGCGTCCCCTTCGGTCGCGCCTAACTCGGGCGCAATCGTGTCACAGGCGATCGATGCCTACTCGTCCGGCGCCGCCATCGCCAACAACGACAGCTGGGGCATCCCCGTCTTCCAGGCCTCCCCTGAAAGTTCGTCCTACAACGTCGGCTGCCAGGACTACGACTGCTGGGTTCCCTTCGGTCCCGTCCACATTCCCGCCGACGCTCAGCCGAATTCGGGCAGCGACGGACACATGGTCGTGATGCAGCCGGGCGGCCAGGAGATGGACATGTGGACCGCCGAGCACAACGGCAACAGCTGGACCTCCGGTTCCCGGTGGGAGACAAGCGCCGCCGGATCGGCCGCCAACTGCACTACCTACCACGGCTGCGGCGGAGCCGACGTGGCGAGCTTCGCCCTCGCCGCCGGCCTGATCCGCCCCGAGGAAATCGCCGACGGACATATCGACCACGCGCTGGCGATCACCACCCCGGACACCCGCGCCAACTACGTCGCCTGTCCCGCGACGAACACCGACGGACAGCACAACGATGCCAACGCGCTGCCGATCGGTGCTCACATCCAACTCGACCCGAACATCGACGTGGCCAAGCTACAGGTCCCGCGCTGGGAGAAGGTCATCGCGGTCGCCCTCCAACAGTACGGCGCCTACGTGACCGACACCGGCGGCTCGGTCGCCCTCTACGCCGAGTCCACCGCTGACCGCCCCTACAACGCCTGGGCCAAGGCCGGCGTTCCCTCCGACGCGCCCAGCATCGCAAACCTCCCCTTGAACCAGATGCGGGTGCTGTCGATGACCGACTGCGACAACTCCTAATCAGCAGACACGGTCCAGAGCGGGCGGTCGGATGTACTCCGGCCGCCCGCTCGGTCGTTGTCGGGGGCGCCTATCAGGGATGCGCTACCGTGCCGCGCCGTGCCGACGGCGGTTGACTGCTCGATCCTGACTCCTGTCTACAACGAAGAGCGCTACATCGAACAGAGCTGGGAGGCGATGCGGCGCCAGCGCTTGGACGGACGTCTCGAGTTCCTGTTCGCCGACGGACGCTCCACCGATCGCACGCGGGAGATCCTGGAGCGGCTCGCCATCGAAGACGACCGGGTCCGCGTGCTCGACAACCCGGACCGGACCGTGTCCAGCGGCCTCAACGTGGCCCTGGGCCACGCGCGCGGGACCTGGGTGGCCCGGATGGACGCCCACACCGCCTATCCCGACGATTACGTCGCCCTCGGCGTGCAGCGTCTGCAGCGCCGCGACACGCGCTGGGTCAGCGGCCCCCAGCTTCCGCGGGGCCATGGCCCGGTGTCAAGGGCGGTGGCGCTGGCGCTGGCCAGCTTCATGGGTCGCGGCGGCTCGCGCAAGTGGGCGGTCGCGTCCCAGGCGGCGCCCGAGTTCGAACTCGACTCGGGGGTGTTCTGCGGCGTGTGGGCGCGCCGCACGCTGCTCGAGTACGGGGGCTGGGACGAGCGCTGGGCGCTCAACGAGGACTCCGAGATGGCGGCTCGCTTTCTGGAGCGCGGTGAGCGGCTGATCTGCGTGCCGGCGATGGCCGCCGAGTACGTGCCCCGGGATTCGCTGGCGAGCCTGTGGCGCCAGTACCGCGCCTACGGCCGGTACCGGGCCCTCACCTCCCTTGAGCATCCGGAGGTGATGCGAGTCTCACATCTGCTGGCGCCGGCGATCGTCGCCACCGCGGCCGGCGCCGTGATCGCACCGGCTCCGGTCAGGCCGCTGGCGCGGCTGGGGTTCGCCGGCTATCTCGGGGCGCTGGCGCTGGCCGGCATCCGGGCTCGATCCCAGGCCGCGAGCGACACCGATGCCGCCCTGGTCCCGGTGACCCTGGCGATCATGCACTTCGGCCACGGGCTCGGCGCGCTCGAGGGCTTCCGGATGTACGGGCTGCCGCTGGCAGCGCTGGCTCAGCTCGCCGGCCGCGAGGATCTCGCCGGGCGCTTGGCCCGCCCGCCGTCGCCCGTTTACGCCCCGTCGCTGGGATGATCCGGCCCTGATCGAGCCCGCCCCCGGGTATCTTCTCAAGGATGCGCACGCGCTCGAGGGTCTCGGGGGACCACGGTTGACCGCACTGAGGGCGCGCGCGCCCATGGTCTGGACCCCCGGCCGTCCGGACGCGCGGTGGCCGTGGATCGCCGTCGCGGGCGCGATCGGGCTGGCCATCGGCCTGACGGTCGCGCTGTCGCAGACGACCATCGCGATCGCGGTGGTGCTGCTGCCGGCGCTGTTCGTACTGTTGCTGCGGCTGGAATGGATCCCGGTGGTGGTGATGGCCACCGTGTTCGGCGAGGCGCTGCAGTCGGGCAGCGTGACCGCCTCCCGTGCGGTGGCGCCGGTGGTGGTGCTCGCCATGATCCTCGGCCTGGCGGGGCGCAATCGGGTCCGGCTGCCGCGGATCGGCGTCCTGCTGGCGGCGATCGCGTACTCGTTCTGGGCGCTGGCCAGCGCGGCCTGGACGATCAATCCCGATAACTCCCTGTCGATGGGCGGCACCGGCTATGCGCTGGCCCAGCTGGCGATCTCGCTGACGATGATGCTGGCGATGGTGATGTTCGTGCGCTACGAGCGCGACCTGTGGCGCCTGCTGTGGGTGATCTGGCTGTTCTCCGCGGTGACTGGCCTGGTATCGATCGCTCAGTACGCCGCCGGCTACAGCCGGGCGGTGGGCACCTCCGGCGACGCCAACTTCTTCGCCGCGCTGCAAGTGGTGGCGCTTCCGTTCAGCGCCCTGTTGGCGATCGAGATGCGCAAGACCCGCAGCCGGACGATCATCCTGCTCGGAATCGCGATCTCCGTGGGCTCGATCATCACCTCGCTGTCGCGGGGCGGCATCCTCGCGCTGATCGCCGTGTTCCTGCTCCTGAGCCTGCAGCCGGCGCGCGGCTTCTTCAAGACCCGGGCTCGCAAGCGCATCTTCTTGTTATTCGTGACCGTCGGAGCCGGCATCCTGCTGGCCGCCTCCTACAGTGCGCTGTCGGCCCGCACGTCCTCGCTGTTCAGCGCCGGCGGCGATCAGGGGTCGGGCCGCGGTGGCCTGTGGCGGGCCGCGGTCACCGGGTGGCACGAACACGAGATTCGCGGGATGGGGTTGGGGGCCTTCATCGGGCAGAGCAACCAACTCTTGTTGGAGACCCCGGGCGTGAGCTTCAGCGACTACGACCTCCGGTCGACAGGACAGTACGTGCACAACGCCTATCTCGAGTCGCTGGTCGAGCTCGGCGTGATCGGGGCCGCCCTGTTCATCGGGCTGTTGGTCGCGATGGCGCTCAGCCTGCGGTCCACTGCGCGCCGGGCTCAGCGGGCCCGGCTGGCGCTCACCTCTGCCTTCAGTCGGGCAATGGCGCTCGGGTTAGCCGGGTTCGCCTTCACCTCATTCTTTCTTTCCACCGAGACTGACCGTACCCTATGGGTCTTGGTCGGTTTGACGATAGCCCTGCCGCGGGTCCTCGGAGAGGAGCAGCGACTGCAGAAGATCCGGTCTGGATCTCCCGCGCCCTCGCACCCGGAAGCGGTCCCGGCGACATGAGCACCACCCCCGCGCCGCCCGAGAGCGAATCTCTGCCTCGCTCGATACAGCGTTACACCGCCGTCCTCAAGCGGCAGTGGTGGGTGATCTTGCTCACCACGGTCATCGCGATCGTCGCGGCGGTGGTGTACGTGCAGCGGGCCACACCGGTGTACTCGGCCAGCAGCAAGGTCGTCGTCGGCCAGGGCGAGTCGCTGTTCAACCCGTCGCTGTCCGTCGACGACACGGCGGTCACCTCGACGATCAGCAGCCTGCTGCAGAGCAACGTGGTGGCCGACACCGCGATCAAACAGCTTGGCCTGCACATGACCCCGACGCAGGTGCTGAGCAATCTGGTGGTCAACCCGCAGCCGACCGGAGCGGTGATCAACGTCAGCTACGACGACACCAACCAGCCCCGCGCCGTCCGAGTGCTGGCCACGCTCGGCGATGTATTCACCAACCTGGTCAACACCGAGCTGGCCCACCAGACCAACAAGAGCACGACCAGCACGACGCCGGGCACGACGGTGACCCAGCCGGTCAGCGCCGTCGTCTTTGACCCGGCCCACGCCGACCCGGGTCAGGTCTCGCCGCACAAGACCAGGACGCTGATCATCGCCCTGGTGCTCGGGCTGATCGCCGGCATCGTGCTCGCCTTCCTGCGCGACGCGCTGTCGAGCACGATCAAGTCCGAGGAGGACGCCGAGGCGGCCTACGGCGCCACCAGCATCGGAAGTCTTCCGCGCGGGGCGCTGGGCCTGGCGATCACGCAGGTGGTCACGCTGCCGCGCAAGGCGCGCGTGCGCGTGGCCGAGGCGTTCCAGATGGTCGCCGTCCGTTTGCGCTACACCACCTCGCTGCAGCGCGGGGTGATCGTGGTGGTCGGGGCCCGGCCCGAGGACGGCAAGTCAACCCTCACCGCGCACATCGCCGCTGAGCTCGCGGCCGCCGGCAACGATGTCATCGCCGTCGAGGCCGACCTCCATCGTCCGGCGCTGCACCGGCTCTTGGGGGTCGATCCTCAGCAGCCCGGGATGGGCGATGTGAGCGAGTCCGGCGGCGCGCTCACCACATCGCTGATCGAGATAGAGACCGAGGTTCCCGAGGAGGCGACGGCACGCTCGCGCCGGCCCGCGGTTCTCGCCGGCCGCCGCGGCAACGGCCGCCAGCGGCGGGGCGAGGCCGGCAACGGCGAACCCGCCGACGACGATCTTGGCAACGGCGCCCCTGAGCCCGAGCTTCCACGTGCCGTTGGCGGCGGTCGGCTGCGCCTCCTGCCGGCCGGCGTGACCCGAGGCCAGGGCAACGCGCTCTCGCTCGGCAGCGCCTCGTCGCTGGTGCAGCGCCTGCGCGCAATGGCCGACTACGTGGTGATCGACACGCCGCCGCTGCTGCTGTCCGGAGATGCCTACCCGCTGATTCAGCTGGCCGACGCCGTCGTCATCGCCTGCCGTCGTGGCGCCACTCGGCACCACGAAGCGCGCCGCGCCCGCGACGTCCTGCGGTCGCTGGGCGTGGGCGACTTCTCGGTCGTGTTCACCGAGTCCGACGTCGGCGAGCGCGACTACTACGGCTACGAGTCGAACTGACGCGGCACCCGCGCCAGCATCTTCGACCACAGCCCCAGCGGCGGCCGAGACCCGTACAGGACCGGATACAGCGCTCGCTTGAGCGCCGGTAGATCGCTGGCCCGCCGGTTGGCCGGGACCTGGGCGAACAGCTGCGGGTGCAGACGCCGCAGGTGCCCGTACAGCTCGCGGTGGCGGCGCCCGGCGTCGCCGAGCATGCGCGTCCCGTGCATCCGCCGCCGCAGCGCCACCGACCCTGGGCCGACGTGCAGTCCCGTCTCCCCGCGTTCAGCCAGCGTCATCCACAGATTCCAGTCCTCATAGCCGACCAGCCCGGCCACGTCCTGCCAGCCACCGACCCGTTCCAGCGCGGCGCGGCGGAACATCGACGAGACCGGATACTCGTTGCGGTACACGATGCGGTAGGGATCGAGCCGGGGGGGCACCGCGACGATCTGCTGCCGGGTTCCGAACTCCTCGTAGTCAGCGAACGCCACCGCCACGTCACGGCGGTGCTCGAGCAGGTCGGCGAGCGGGGTCAGCGCTCCCGGGGCCAGCAGATCGTCGGAATCGAGCGGGAACACGAACGGGGCGGCGGTGGCCTGCAGGCCGGTCATCCGCGCTGCCGACAGGCCCTGGTTGACCTCGTGGCGGATCACGTTGATGCCTCGGTGACGCAGTTCGTCAAGCGCCTGCGCGGTGGCGGCATCGGTCGAGGCGTCGTCGACCACCACCAGCTCGGTCGGCTCCTGCGCCTCGAGCGAGGCCACCGCCTCATGGGCGATCACCCCGTCGTTGAAACAGGGGACGATCACCGCGATCCGTGGACTCACGAGGGGCTGCGGACCGAGCTCGGCAGGCGCCCGCGAGCGTGGTCGGGCAGTTCTGCCAGCTCGCGGATCTTCTCCATCCACTTGCGCACGTGGGCGGCCCCCCGCTGCAGCCGATACAGCCGCAGCCGACCCAGTCCGGTCACCACCACGTCCATGAGCCGCGCCGGCCAGGTGTGGTAGCGGGCGAGCGCGACCACGGGACGCAACGGCCCCGGTACTTCGTCCACCACCTGTCGCTGCTTGTATGGACCGAGCTCGCGGGAATGGGCCTGGTGCACGAGTCGCAGGCTGCGTCCGGAGTTGCGGGCGTCGCGCAGGAACGCCTCGGGACTGCGCACATAAAGATGCTCGGCGAGCAGCGAAGGGTCAAAGGTGCCCTTCAGGCCTGCCCGCAGGCAACGCAGCCCGAAGTCGACATCCGAGTGATAGCCGCGGGCCAGCTCGGCGGGGCTGGGCGGCTCCAGCGAGAGCAGGTCGGCGCGGCGGAGCGAGAGATGACCGCCCCACAGCGTGCTGAGCACGCTCTCGGGGTGCCGGAGCCAGCGAGCGGTGTGACGTGCGTACTCGTTGGCGTACATCACCCGCGGATAGTCGGCGGCATCGTTCTGCGGGCCTCCGCTGACCGGCATGGCCCCCACCGCCACCAGGTGGTCGGCGGCCGCGTGGGCGCGAGCGTGGCCCTGGACGGTGCCGGGCGCCACGAGCACGTCGTCATCAAGCAACAGCGTGATCTCGCCGGAGGAGGCCAGCGCCCCGGCCATCCGCGCTTCTCCCATACCGCTGTTCTCGATCTGCAGCGGCCGCAGCCGGGGATCGTGCTCGGCCATGCGTTCGAGCAATTCCAGCGACCCGTCCTCGCAGCCGTCGACGACGACCACGATCTCCAGCGCGTCGGGCTCTCGCAGCAGCGGCTCCAGCACCCGCGGCAACTGAGAGCACCGGTTGAAGGTCGGCATCACCACCGACACGGTTGGCGCCGCGGGCCGCGTGGTCACCGGCCGCTCTACCGATCCCGGAGAAGGCTAAAGAGAAGGTAGGCGGACATTGCGACGTTCGCCCCGATGACGATCAGCTCCCGCCGTGAACGGCGAAACTAGTTGGCCGTCCCGTGCTGGTTGTGGTGTGCCTGGCTGATGAATAGCAGCGAATCATGGGCGATTGCCCAGCCCGAGGCGGTCACATCGATCGCCCACAGCCGGTCCGGCAGTGTGCACATCCTCGTCTAAGAGGATATTCCCGCCAGGCGGCGGCGCGAAACGAGCAGGCGTGCTCGGACGGCCCCGAGGATCTGGGCCGATCGATCGCGCTGCGCCTCCCGGCCCGCGTTCCCGTCACCGGACTACCGCAACCCACAGATGCCGTCCGCCGCGGAAGCCAAACTGTTCATAATTGAGCAATAAACACCTAGGCCTTCCGGTGTAGTATGAACGGTGGTATTCGCACCGGGTTCCTGTATACTAGGCACAGGGAACGTGCCGTACAGGGCTGCCCAAGGGGCGCCTGGGATTATCGACTCAGAAAGGGATTGAGCCGACGGGTAATGAAACGCATTGCGACGGTCATCATCGGGCTGGCCTTGTTGTTCCCTAGCGCAGCATTGGCTTCGGGGGGCAGCTCGACCTGTCAGTCTTACAACCCGCAGCTCTGCTCGGTGGCGAGCAACAGCGCGGCCCAGAACTCGCCATCGGCGACGACGGCGAGTGCGAGCAGCACGTTGCCGTTCACCGGCCTTGACGTAGTCCTGCTGGCCGTAGGCGGCGGCACCCTGCTTGGTGCCGGTGTGGTCGTCAGGCGGCTGTCCCGCGGCGCCAACGAATAAGGGGCACGGATCGTCCGTCGGTCCGCTCGCTGAGCGGACGGATCTTGGGGGAGCTTTTTCAGCGGTCGGTAGCCCCGCCACTGAGCCGCGCGCGGATCAGTCGCGTGACCTCGCCGCCGTCGGCGCGGCCCTTGGTCTCGCGCATCACAAAGCCGACCAGGGGACCGATTGCCTTCATGTTTCCCGCGGCGACCTTGGTGGCGGCGCCGGGGTCGGCGGCGATGGCGTCGTCGACGATCCGGCCCAGCTGATCGCCATCGTCGCTGCTCAGCGCGCCCAGGCCCTCGCGGTCCACGATCGCGCGCGGCTCTCCCCCCTCTTCGACCAAGCGGGTCAGTACCTCGCGGGCGGCGTCGCGGCTGACCGCGCGGGCGCTCACCATGCCCACCAGCGTGGTCAGCGCCTCGGGCGTGACCTTGGTCTGCGCGGGGTCGGCGTCGGAGCCGATCCGCTCCACCAGCTGCGGGATCCAGTTGGAGAGCTCGACGGCTGATGCCTGACCGTCGGGCGCGGCGGCCAGCGCCCGCTCGAAGTAGTCGGCCTGCTCGCGCCGGAAGGCCAGATCGCGCGCCCGCACCGGATGCAGGCCGAGCTCCTGCTCGAACCGCCGCGCACGCGCCGCCGGCAGTTCAGGCAACCGCGCCGCCGCTGCCGCCTGCATCTCATCGGTCGCCAGCATCGGGACCAGATCGGGCTCGGGGAAGTAGCGGTAGTCGTGGGCCTCCTCCTTGGAGCGCAGCGGAGTCAGCCGTCCCGTGCCCGGGTCGAAGTGCAGCGTCTCCTGTACCACCACGTCGCCGCGTCCGAGCAGTTCGATCTGCCGAGCGATCTCCGCCTTGACGCCCCGCTCGAGAAACCGGAACGAGTTCATGTTCTTGAGCTCGGTCTTGGTGCCCAGCTTGCTTGAGCCCGCCGGGCGCACGGACACGTTGGCGTCGGCGCGCAGCGAGCCCTCCTCCATGTTGACGTCCGACACCTCCAGCTGGCGCAGCGTGGTTCGCAGCAGGGTGAGCCACTCGTGTGCCTGCTCGGCGGAGCGCAGATCGGGCTCGGTGACGATCTCCACCAGTGGCGTGCCGCCGCGGTTGAAGTCGACCACGCTGCGATCGGACCCGTGGATGCGGCCGCTCTCGCCGACGTGGATGAGCTTGGCGGCGTCCTCTTCCAGGTGTA
This sequence comes from uncultured Solirubrobacterales bacterium, assembly GCA_963754375.1. Classification (GTDB taxonomy): domain Bacteria; phylum Actinomycetota; class Thermoleophilia; order Solirubrobacterales; family Solirubrobacteraceae; genus Palsa-465. Next base: position 154,148 of record CAVWFX010000002.1, on the reverse strand, counting down.
CGCGGTGGATGGCGACCTCCCCCAGCCGGCCGCCCCGACACAGGGGCACGTCGTACTGGGAGATCTGATAGCCCTTGGGCAGGTCGGGATAGAAGTAGTTCTTGCGATGAAACAGCGACCGCGGCGCGATCTCGGACCCGAGGGCGAGCCCGATCATGATCCCGAACTCCACTGCGCGCGCGTTCAGCACCGGCAGGGCTCCCGGAAGCCCCAGGCACACCGGGCAGGTATGCACGTTGGGCGGATCGCCGAACGACAGCTCACAGCCGCAGAACATCTTCGTCCGGGTCTTGAGCTGGACGTGGATCTCCAGCCCGATGACCGGCTCGTAGTTGCCGCCGGTCGCGCTCATGCCCTGGCCCCGGTGCCGTCGAAGCCCAGCGCCTGCTCGAGTGCAAAGGCGGCGTCGAGGAGCCGCGCTTCGCTGAACGCGGGCCCGGCGAGCTGGAATCCGACCGGCAGCTCGTCGGCCAGCCCCGAGGGGATCGAGATGGCCGGGATCCCGGCCAGAGACATCGGCACCGTGCAGTAGTCGTTCATGTACATGGCCAGCGGATCGTCGGCCTTGGAGCCGAGCTCGAACGCGGTCCAGGGGCTGGTCGGGGTGACCACGAAGTCAAAGCGCTCGAACACGCCACGGAAGTCCTCGGAGATCTTGGTCCGCACCTTCTGCGCGTTGCCGTAGTAGGCGTCGTAGTAGCCGCTGGACAGGGCGTAGGTGCCGAGCATGATGCGACGCTTGACCTCGGCGCCGAACCCGGCCGAGCGCGTCCGCCCGTACATCTTCTCCAGGCTCTCGTCACCGCCGACCCGCAGCCCGTAGCGCACGCCGTCGTAGCGGGCCAGGTTGGCCGACGCCTCGGCGGGGGCGATCAGGTAGTAGGCCGATAGGGCGTGCGGGGCGTGGGGCAGCCGGCAGGTCTCGATCGTCGCCCCCAGCCCCGCGGCGACCGCCAACGTCGCGTCGAAGTTCGCCCGTACCCCCGGCTCGATGCCGGCGCCCGACTCATCGCCGCTGAGCAGATCCTCCGGCACGCCCAGCCGGACGCCACGCAGGTCACGAGCGCCGGGCGCGCGCAGCGTCTCCGGGAATTCCAGTGACGTCGAGTCGCGGCGATCACGGCCGACCATGTGCGAGAACAGCAGCGCCGCGTCGGTCACGTCCCGGGTCAGCGGCCCGGCCTGATCCAGTGAGGAGGCGAAGGCGATCATCCCGTAGCGTGAGCACGCTCCGTAGGTCGGCTTCAGTCCGACCACACCGCACAGCGCCGCCGGCTGGCGGATCGAGCCCCCGGTGTCGGTTCCGATCGCCCACGGCGCCAGACCGGCCGCCACCGCGGCGGCGCTTCCGCCCGAGGAGCCGCCCGGCACCCGGGCGCGGTCCCACGGGTTGAGCACGGGCCCGAAGGCCGAGTTCTCATTCGAGGATCCCATCGCGAACTCGTCCTGGTTGGTCTTGCCCAGCAGCGGCGCGCCCGCGTCCAGCAGCTGGGCGACGACCGTCGCGGTATAGGGCGGCCTGTAGCCCTCGAGGATGCGCGAACCGGCCTGGCTGGGTACCCCCTCGGTGCAGAACAGGTCCTTGACCGCGAGCGGGACGCCCCCGAGCGGGGCGGCACCGTTGGCCTGATCCTGGGCGGCGGGCGCTTGCGATGCCACCCAGGTGAACGCGTTCAGCTCATCGGCCGCGGCCCGCTGGCGGTAGGCCTCGAACAGCTCGGCGGCATCGATTTCCCGCGCGCGCACCTTGTCGGCCGCAGCCGCGGCCGTAAGCTCGATCAGCTCGCTCACGAGTCGTCGTCGGACGGGCCGGGGCTGGGAACGCCGAAGCCACCTTCGACCGGCTCGGGCGCCGCGGCGAGCACGACTTCTCGCGGCAGGCAGGGCTCCGGCTCGTCGGCGCGCACCACGCCGGCCACGTCGACGACGTGAGAGGTGGGCGCCACGCCCTCCAGATCAAGCTCGCGGATCTGCTCAACGTGGTCGAGAACCTTGGACAGCTCAGCCGCCATCCGCTCGACCTCTTCGTCGTCGAGCTCCAGGCGGGCGAGACGAGCCACGTGGTGCACCTGAGCGCGGTCAAGCATCCGTACCCATTCTAGGATCGCGCCCCTTCGCGCGGCGGGCGGTGGCAGCCAGGGCTCGCCTCGGATCCCCGCCTGGGGTCTCTGGGTTTGCTGCCAATGTGGCAGCAAACCCGCAAGGCCCCCTGGCGGCGGCCCGCGCTCAGCGCCGAGGGCCGACATCCAGCGTCGGAATCGCGGCGGCGCCTTCGGCGTCGGGGCGCGGCGACTCCTCGCGCATCGATCTGACCCCGGCGTAGACCAACACCAGCGAGCAGGCGAGCCCCAGGTAGGCGCCGGCCTTGGCCTCGAACAGCGAATCGGGCCCGGGCACCGAGATCAGCACGCGATAGATGAGACCGAGGGTGGTGAGGATGGCCAGCACGGTCACGAACACGCTCAGGCTGACCGGCACCGCCGGGGCGGCGCGGGCGGCCTGGAAATAGGCCAGGGCGAGCCCGACCACGATCGTGACCAGGATCAGCCAGCGCAGCGTCGGCAGGGCGTGCCAGCCGCTGATCGAAGCTGAGACTCCCATCGAACTGACCGTCTGCCCGGCTGCGCCGGCCAGCCCGTACCAGCCCACGCCGAACAGCAGCACGGCCAGCAGCGCTGAGGCGGCGCCGGCCAGCGCTTCGCCCAGGCGCAATCTCGAGGGCCGAAAGTCCATCCGGTCCGTGGCCCGCGCTTAGGCGCGGCGGCGGCGGCCGATCCCGAGGTCGCTGTTGCGGGCCTGGAGGGTGAAGTAGACCAGCGGGATGGTGAGCACCACGGCGGCCCAGAAGCCGAAGCCGAAGATGCTGAAGTGGATGTTGAACAGGAACTTGAAGCCCAGGAACACGGCGGCAGCAGCGGCCAGCACGAAGCGGGTGTGGGTCCGGCTGCTGTTGATCGAGGGCAGCTTGGTCTGAGGCGAGAACCGGTCCATGGCCAGGTCGACGATCACCAGGATCAACGCCAGCACCGCGAGCACGCCCAGCCACCCATCCGGGTCTCCGGTGGCGGTCACCGAGCAGGTCACCACGCTGCAGATCGGACCCGACACCCCCGAGTCAAACCAGGGCAGGAACACGAGGTCGATGATCAGGAGAACCGCGAGTCCGCCGATGATCCAGTCATCCCTGGAGACGTTTCCGACGTTCACTTGACCCTCCCTCGCTCGGGCACCATTGTGGTGCTGTCCGCGGTGATCTTGGCAGGCGCGCCGCCATCTCGTCGCCGGCGGGGCACGCGTCCTGCCGGGGAGGCCTTCTGCTCGAGCATCGACTCGCGGCCGCCGAGAGCGATTCCCAGCGCGCACACGACGCCCAGGACGGCGCCCAGCTTCTGATCGGTGATGCGGTCGGCGGCCGGCAGCGCGATCAGGACGCGGTACATGAGCAGCAGCGCGGTCACGCTCCCCAGTACCGTGATCAGCCGGCTGGTGTCGGTCGTGGTCCCGTGCGACCGCTGGGAGAGGTGCAGCACCACCGAGCCCACGGCGACGAGGATCGTGAGCAGCATCACCCAGCGCACGAGGCTGAGACCGTGCCAGCCATCGACCGCGGTCGAGACGGCCGGCCGCGCCGCCGACGGATCGGGCACGCCGGCCACCCCGTACCACTTGGTCAGGAACATCAGCGCCAGCAGGGCGATGGCGAAGGCGGCCGCGATCCACTCACCGCGCGCGACCGGCGAGCGCCGGCCAGGCGGCGCGGCCCGGCCGTACGGGGTACCCGGCTGCTCCGAGCCCGGCTGCTGCTCGTTGGGCGGCGATGCCGCCGGCCGCTCCGCGCGTACCTCGGTGGCCATCAGCGCTTGGAGATCGGAGCCAGATCGGCCACCAGCTTGCGCTCCGAGCGGTCGTTGCTGAACCGGATCACCACGATGCCGCCGGGTTCGACACCGGTTACGACCCCCTCGCCGAATGAGGCATGCACGACGTCGTCGCCGAGCCGGTAGGCCATCGGCGCCGGGTCCTGAGCGGCGGGCAGGTCGGGGCCACTGGTGGCCCAAGAGGTCATCCGCCCCCGGAACGAGCCGAACGCGCGCGGCGCCTGGCTCTGGCGGTCGGTCAGCTCGGGCGGGATCTCGCTCACGAACCGGCTGGGGGTACCGAAGCTGCGGGCGCCAAACACCGTCCGTGATCGCGCCGAGGTCAGGTACAGGTCCCGCTGAGCCCGGGTGATCCCGACGTAGCACAGCCGCCGCTCCTCCTCCAGGCCGCCCTCGTCGAGCGCGCGTGAGTGCGGGAACACCCCCTCCTCGCAGCCGATCATGAACACGATCGGATACTCGAGGCCCTTGGCGTTGTGGAGCGTCATCAGTGTCACCAGGCCCTCGTCGTCGGCGCGCGTGTCGGCATCGGCGATCAGCGAGATCTGCTGCAAAAACTCCTCCAGCGACGCGTTGTCGCCGGCACCGGCGTCGTACTCGACGGCAACGTTGACGAGCTCCTCGAGGTTCTCGATCCGGCCCTGGGCCTCGATCGTCCGCTCATTCTCCAGGAACTCCAGGTACCCGGTTTCATGCAGGATCTCCCTCAGCACGACGGAGGTCTCGACGCCCGAGCGCGCGCGCTCCTGCAGCACCTCCATGGTGCCCATGAAGCGGCGCAGCGACTTGACGGCCGCGGGTCCCAGGCCGGGAACGTCCTCGGGGGCGGCGGCCAGCTCCCACACCGTCTCCCCGGTGGTGTTGGCGTAGGCCAGCAACCGCGAGATCGTGGTCTGGCCGATCCCCCGCCGCGGGGAATTGACGATCCGGGTGAACGCGCCCGCATCCTGGGGGTTGATCAGCACCGTCAGGTAGGCGACGGCGTCCTTGATCTCGGCCCGGTCGTAGAACTTCGTTCCGCCGATCACCTGATAGCGCGATCTCGGCCCGCACCAGCGTGTCCTCGAGCACTCGCGATTGGGCATTGGTCCGGTAGAAGATCGCCAGCTCCGAGCGCGACGTCCCCTCGTCGACCATTCGCTGGATCTCCCCGGTCACATACCGGGCCTCGGCGTGCTCGTCGTCGAGCTCGCGGATCTTGATCGGATCCCCCTGGCCGATGTCGGTCCACAACGACTTGGGCTTCTGCCCGCGGTTGTTGCGAATCACGGCGTTGGCGGCGTCGAGGATGGTCTGCGTCGAGCGGTAGTTCTGCTCGAGCTTGACCACGTGGGCGTCCGGGAAGGTGTCCTCGAACTCCAGAAGGTTGGTGATGTCAGCTCCGCGGAACGAAAAAATTGACTGGGCGTCGTCCCCGACCACCATCAGGTTGCGGCGCTCCCCGGCTAGCAGTTGCAGCCAGCGGTACTGGGCGTGGTTGGTGTCCTGGTACTCATCGACGAGCACGTGGCGAAAGCCGTTGGCGTAGCGCTCGCGCACCTCCGGGAACAGCTCCAGCACGTTGACGGCGCGGACCAGCAGATCATCGAAGTCCATGGCGTTCATGCGATGGAGCTCGCGCTCGTAGGAGCGGTAGACGTCGGCGACCGTCTGCTCGAAGAAGGAGCCGACCATCTGGGCGTAGGCGTCCGCGTCACGCAGCTTGTTCTTGGCGTCGGAGATCTGGGCTCCGATCGAGGCCGGCGTGAAGCGCTTGGGGTCGATGCCGAGGTCGTCAAGGCATCGCTTGATCAAGCGCCGCGAATCGGCCTGGTCGTAGATCGTGAACTGGCGGGTGTAACCGAGCCGCTTGGCCTCGGCGCGGAGCATGCGGGCGCAGGCGGAATGGAAGGTCATCACCCACATCGACCGCACGCGCCCGCCGACCAGCAGCTCGGCCCGGTCGCGCATCTCCCCCGCCGCCTTGTTGGTGAACGTGATGGCCAGGATCTCGTTGGGCTGGGCGGCGTCGGTGGCGATCAGGTAGGCGATCCGGTGGGTCAGCACACGGGTCTTCCCCGAACCCGCTCCGGCCAGGATCAGCTGCGGTCCCTCGCCGTAGGTCACCGCCTCCCGCTGGGGGTCGTTCAGCCCGGCCAGCAGGGCCTCGAGGTCGGTGGTCAGCTCGGTCACGGCGAGAAGCTTCACGTTAGCGGCCGGGGCGGAGGGCTAGCGGGCCGCCGAGGCGGCATCCTGTCGGGCGTGGACGACCTGCGTACTGCCTGTGCCGTCGTCGCTGAGCGCGCCTGCAGGGTTCGCGTTCAGGCCGATGCGGTGGCCACCTACGCCGCCAGCCTGCCGGTGGCTGAAGCGGCCGCCGACGATGCCGATGACGACGATGTCAAGCTCGCCGGCCGGGAGGATCGCGCCGCGTTCTGGCTGCAGCTTGACGCCATCAATTTCGGCTCTGGGTGGTTTCCCACCATGCGCAAGCATGGCGGGCGGTCGGGCTATCAGACAATCGCCCGCGAGCTGCGCATATGCGCGGAGATGCAGGGACCGTTCAGCGCGGTCGCGCTACAACACATCGACGCTCGCCGGGTGGCCGAAACGCTCGATCAGGACCCCGATCACCCGTTGATCGAGCTGTTCACGCGGTCCCTGAGCGATCTCGGGACCCGAGTCCTCGCCGAGCACGACGGTTCTTTCGCCGCGGTGGTCGATGCCGCCGGCGGCTCAGCGGTCGCCCTGGCGCGGCGGCTGGGCAGCTGGGAGTGCTTTGCCGACTGCTCGCGCTACCAGGAGCTCGAGCTGCCCTTCCTCAAGCGGGCCCAGATCGCCGCCGCCGACCTGCAACGCGCCAGGGTGGTGGAGTTCACCGACTACCGCCGGCTGACGATGTTCGCCGACAACCTCGTGCCTCACGTGCTGCGGCTCGACGGCGTGCTGCGCTTCGATCCCGAGTTGGTGGCCCGGATCGAGCGCGGGGAGCTGATCGAGCACGACTCCCCCGAGGAGATCGAGATCCGCGCCTGCGCGCTGCACGCGGTGGAGCTGATCGTGGCAGCGCGTGACGACACGTGCGCCGCCGACGTCGACCAGTTGCTGTGGCAGCGCGGCGGGCACCCACGCTACAAGGCGGTGCCGCGCCACCGCGCGCGCTGTACGGCGTACTGAGTTCTACGGCGCAGCCCCGCTGGCTTGGCGCCGGTACTCGCCTTGAGCCGTATTAGTCGTCGGTCTCGGGCTCCGAGGCCTCGGCGCGCGCCCGGGCGATCGCCTCGGCGCCGGCCTCGCCGAGCAACAGCTCCGGCCGCAGCGTCCCGCTGGCGAGGAGGTCGAGCGCCGGGAAGCGGCCGATGCTGGCCATCCCCAGGTCCAGCCCGATCACCGTGGTCTCACCGCCCACCGGCGCGGTGGCGGTGGCGATCACCGTGACCGAGCCCCCGTCCGCGATGTTGCGGGCGGCGGCCAGCGCCTTGCGCGCCGTGGACGGTGATGCGCCGTCCAGCGTGTCGATCAGCACCACGGCGTTGGCGCCGCGGGCGGCCAGACGGCGGGCCTGGTCGACGGCCGGTTCGATCGCCCCGTTCTGGGCGTCCTCGGAGGCGGCGAAACTGACCGCGGCCGCCGGGGTGACCGGTCCATCGTTGTACTCGGCGATCTCCTCGGGCCGTACGCCCGACAGTACGAGGGTCAGGGTCAGCTCCTCGCGGTCGGCGAGGGCCGCCGCCAGCCGGCGCAGCGCCTCGCTCTTCCCCGCCCGTGAGGGCCCCACGATCGTGACCCGCGAGCCATAGCCGAACGGGGTCAGCCACTCGATCGCCTTGAGCGTCGGGTCCTCAGAGCCGATCTTCAGGCGCTCGTTGGGAAATGCTGCCGGCAGGTCGTCGAAGCGGGTGCTGTCGGCCAGCTCGGATGCCGGACGACCGTTGATGGTCTCGATCCGGATCAGCGAGGCGAACCGCTCGGAACGCCGCGGCGCGCGCTTGGGACCGGTGACCCGGTCTCCGGTGACCAGCTCGCAACGCTTGACCTGGGCCGAGGAGATGTAGACGTCGTCGTCGGATGGATCGGGCGGGGCGACCCGGACGAACCCTGAGCCGCCGGCCAACAGCTCGACTACGCCCTCGACGACCGGCTCGGCACCCGACTCCTCGCCTTCGTCCTCCTCCTCATCGGCGGTGGCGTCGGTCGTCTCCTCGGTATCAGCGGCCCGTGGGCTGCGGCTGCGGCCACCCCGCCGCCCTCGGCGCCGGCGCGCCCCGGTGCGCTCCGCGTCGTCCTCTTTGTCGTCCTTCTCGTCCTTGTCGTCCTTGTCGTCCTTCTCGTCCTTCTCGTCCTTGTCGTCGCTCTCCTTCGCCTCGGCGCCTGACTCGGGCGCCACGGGCTCCTCGGCCTCGCCCTCGGCGGCACCGGCGTCGGCTCCGCTCTGCTTCTCGAGGATGGCGGTGATCAGATCGGCGCGCCGCAGGCGGCGGTAACCGTCTATCGCGAGCTCCGAGGCGATGGCGTGGAGGTCGGCGAGGGGACTCGCTTCCAGCGAGTCGCGGTCGAGTATCGACATGTAAAGGCTCCTTTGTGCAGTGGATGATCGGTGGGCTCCGGTCGCGTTGTGCCAGCGACCGGCGATTCGCTGCGCCTGAATCTAGCGCGTGAGGGGGTCGGAGTCCCCTTGAGCCCACCGCAGCCTGTCGGCCAGGCGCAGCTCCAGGTCGAGCTCGCCGTCACCGGCCAGGGCTTCCCACACGGTCAGGAAGTCGGCCGCCGCGGCGACATCGTGGACCCGCAGCAGGTGCGCGCCGCACTGCACACCGAAGCCCAGCGCCGCCAGCGTGCCGGGCAGCCGCTCCAGCGGCCCGCGCCGGGTCAGCGCGCCGACGAAGTCCTTGCGAGAGACCGCCAGCAGGATCGGCCGCCCCAGCTCCGACAGCGACGGCAGCGCCCGCAGCACCTGCACCGTCTGGGCCGGGGTCTTGGAGAAGTCGGGCCCCGGATCGAGGATCAGCTGCTCGAAGGCGACGCCGCGAGCGGTGGCCAGCTCAATCCGCTGCTCCAGGAACTCGCGCACGTCGGCGACGATGCGGCCGTCGAGCGATGGATCGTGCAGCCTCTGCTTGGGCGGCGCGATCGTATGCATCAGGACCAGCGCCGCGCCGGTCTGCGCGCAGACGTCGGCCAGCTCCGGGTAGCGCAGCCCGCTGACGTCGTTGACGATCGACGCCCCGGCGGCGATCGCCGCCCGCGCCACCGCGGGCTTGTAGGTATCAACCGACACCGTCGCCCCCAGCTCGCCGGCCACCCGCTCGATCAACGGCACGACCCGGGCGATCTCCTCCTCCGGCGCCACCCCGGGACGGTTGGTGACGCCCGACTCACCGCCGATGTCGATCACCTGCGCCCCGGCGGCCAGCAGCGACCGGGCGTGTCCAACGCGCTCGTCGAGCGTTCGGTAGCGACCGGCGTCGGAAAACGAGTCTGGCGTGGCGTTGACTATTCCCATCAGCCACGGGTGACCGCCCAGCCGCAGCTCGCCCCGGCTGGTCAGCAGCGTGAGTTCGGGGGTGCTCACCGCGTGCCGCCGCCGGTGCTCAGCGGGGCGCGGCCGCGGGCTCAGGCAGCTGCCACGCGCGGTAGCAGGCCGAAGCCTCAAGCGTCGCCGAGTGGGCCTGAGCGCAGCCGGTGCAGTGCCCGAGATGCTCGAGCAGCCACTCCTCGTCGGCCTCCAGGACCTCCTCCCCGTCGCGGCGCCGGGCGATCGTTCGCAGGGCACGATCGCGCTCCGGGCAATCCCCGCCCGGTGGCTGGCTGCCGCGCAGCTCGGAGCGCAGCCGCAGACGGGCTCGGGCCAGCAGCGCCGGCACCGCGGCCGGTTCCATCCCGATCAGGCGCCCGATGTCCCCGTAGCCGAGACCGAGCCGCTCCCGCAGGGCCAGCGCCTCGCGCTGGCGCTGGGGCAGCCGGGCCGTGGCCCGCGCCAGCTCCCCGGCGACGGCGGCGACCAGTCCCGGGTCCTCGTCGGGTGCGTCGTCCGGCTCGCTGTCATGCCCGGCGGCCAGCCGGCACGCCTCGACGGCGGCGCCCAGCGACTGCAACCGGTCCCCGCCACCGGCATGGCGGGCTGACTGGGCGGCCCGCTCGGCCAGCTCGCGATCGTTCAGCATCCGTGCGCAGAACTCCCAGACCTCATCCATCTGAGCGTGAGCTTAACGAGCGAGCCGGCTCACCGACCGCCCGCGTGGCTGCGCGCGCGGTGCCGGGGCGCCTGGGGATGGTGCGACTCCTTCTCTCGGACCGTCCGCTCGGACTGCGGCTCGGACCCCATCGCCGCCGCCCCGGACCTGATCGCCTCGCGGATGCGGAAGTAGGTCCCGCAGCGGCAGATGTTGCGGATCTCGTCGAGCTCGGCGTCGGTGATCTCGCGCCCCTCGGCCCGGAGCTGCTTGACCTTGGCCACCGCGGTCATGATCTGCCCGGGCTGGCAGTAGCCGCACTGGGCGACGTCGAAGTCGAGCCAGGCCTGCTGCATGGGGTGCAGCCGCTTGCCGACCGTGGCCGCCAGCCCCTCGATCGTGGTGATCTCGTCGTCGGCCTTGATCTGCCCCACCGGCACGCTGCAGGGGTTGAATGCCTTGCCGTTGATGTGGCTGGTGCATGCGCGGCAGACGCGCAGCCCGCAGCCGTACTTGGGCCCGGTGACGCCGAGCAGGTCGCGCAGGACCCACAGCAGCCGCACGTCGCTGCCGCAGTCGACGTGGACGCGCTTGCCGTTGACGATGAAGGTGTGGCTGGGCATGGACCTCGGGCTCCTTCGTACTCGGCGTACTTCAGACCGTTGGTGGGCGACTGCGGGATCGGCGGGACCGTCGGAAACGGGGTGAAGCCGAGCGGGCTGTCGTGATTGATCGGGAAGCTCGTCGGCAGCGTGCCGGTGGCCCGCGTGTAGGCGCAGGCGGTGGCGGCCATCGAGGCGGCGACGCCGAACTCGCCCGCCCCGCCCGGGTCGCCGGTGGTGGGCGGCATCACGATCACGTTGACGTCAAAGGGCGTGTTCCACTGCCGCGTGTAGTGGGCGTTGTCCCAGCTGCCCTCCAGGAAGTGGCCGTCCTGGAAGTGCAGGCTGTAGGTCAGCACCTGGGCGATCCCGTCCATGATCCCGCCCATCATCTGCGCCTGGAGGCCCAGCGGGTTGATCGGCAGCCCGGCGTCGACCACGTAGGTGGCCTTGGTCACGCGCGGGCCGCCGTAACCGTCCGGGATCTTGCGGTTGACCGTCGCCGGCCGGCAGTCGATCTCCACCACGCACGCGGCGCGCCCCTTGTACTCGTTGTGGATCGCGATCCCCTGCGCGGTGCCCGGGAGCCATCGCCCGCCCCCAGTTACCCGCCTGGGCGGCCTTGTCGAGCACCGCCAGCATGCGCTCGTCGCGGACGAACGCGCGGCGGAAGCTGGTAGGGATCCTGGCCCATCGCCTTGGCGACCTGGTCCACCATCAGCTCGGTGGCGGTGCCGACCTCCGGGCTGTAGATGTTGCGGACGCTCGAGGTGTTGAACGTGTTGTACTGGTAGACCTCGTCGATGCAGCTGGGTGACGGCGCCGAAGTTGTAGGGCACGTTGGCGGTCAGGGTGAAGATCGCCTCCGAGTACTGGAGCATGTTCTGCTCCGGCGGCGTGGCCAGGGTCGCGGTGATCATCTCGCCGAGGCCCTGGGTGAAGTCGGTGGCCACGCTGGTGTGGCGCTGATCGAACGCCACCACGTTGGCGCCCAGGTACTGGACCCGCACGCGCGAGGTGACCATCGGATGGCACGCGGCCCTGGCGGAAGCTGTCGGTCCGGTGCCACATCAGCTTCACCGGCTTGCCGAGCTGCTTGGAGATCGCGGCCGCCTCGAACGCGGCGTCGCAGAACAGATGGCGCCCGAACGAGCCGCCGCCCTGGGCCACGTGCACGATCACGTTGTCCAACGGCAGCGCCAGGTTCTCGGCGATCTGCTCCCTGCGCCCAGATCGGCGACTTCAGGCTTGACCAGATCTCGGCGCCGTCGGAGCGCACGTCGGCCACCGCGCAGTTGGGCTCGAGCGGGTCGCCGGGACGGAAGTTGAACGTGAACACCTTCTCGAGCGACTTGGTCAGCGGCACCGCCGGCGTCAGCGGCAGCTCGGCCGCCTTGAGGTCGGCGAGGACGCTCGCCTCCGACTTGCCCTCGGTCGAGCCCGGCGCCCAGGTCGACCTTCAGAGCGCGGACGGCGTCGATGCACTGGCCGAAGGTCTGAGCCCGCACCGCCACCCCGCCCGGGACCACGGCGGTGTGGGGGATCAGGGCCACGTCGGTGACGCCCGGCATCGCCTTCACCGCGGCCAGGTTCTGCACGCTGACGCGCGTTGCCGTTGATCGTCGGCGGCCGGCACACCATCGTCGGCAGCGCGCCGGGGACGTCGAGGTCCATCGCGAACTGCTTGGCACCGGTGACGATCTCGTGGGCGTCGATCCGGCGCTGCGGCGTGCCGACGATCTTCTGCTGCGAGGCCGGCTTCAGTGCCACGCGCATCCTCGTGTTGCGCTTGACCGCGGCGCGCCGAGTGAGCTCGCCGAAGCTGATCGAGTGCCCATCCGGCGCGGTGATGATCCCGTTGTGGACGGAGTACCCGGACGCGGTCCCGCCCAGATGCTGCGGCCGCGGCGTCGGTCATGCGCTCGCGCGCGAGCGCCGCGGCGACGCGGACCGGCGTGTAGATCGCAGTGCATCGTGTTGGAGCCGCCGGTGAGCTGGTTGAACAGCAGCTCGGGGCGCGCGTCGGCGAGCGTCACCGTGACCTTGTCGAGCGCCAGACCCATCTCGTCGGCGATCGTCATCGCCACCGCGGTGGTGATCCCCTGCCCGACCTCGGCCCGCGGCAGCGCGAACGAGACGGTCCCGTCGGGGTTGACCACGACGGTGATCAGGTTCGAGGTCGGCAGCGCGGCGTCGGTGAGCAGGTCTGAGAGGTCGTAGTCGTCGACCGGCTGCACGGTCGGAATCGCCGCCTGGGCGGGGGCGGTGGTGATCTCGGCGGCGGCGATCAGCGTCGGAGCCGCGATCAGCCAACCGATGAACGTGCGGCGCGAGATTCCATTGCCGCTGCGCGGCGTGCGGCTCGGTGCGCTGGCGACCGGCCGCGCCCGTTCGGAGTCCGGCGACTCTGGACATATGCACTTCTCCCTGTTCGACCGCGGCCGGGCCTGGATTCCCGCCGTCGGGTCCGCCCGCCGGTCACGGGTTCCCGCGAGCGCCGCCATTCTAACGCTCAGAAGTTCAGAGTGTTGCCACTTTGATGCCCTCGGCGGCCGCCTCGGCTTCGAACCCGTCAGCCTCCCGGCGGATCCGGGCGTCGTCCCAGCCGAGCTCGGTCCCCAGCGCCCGCGCCACCCGCAACGGCACCTCGGCGGCCGGATCGCACAGCTGGCTGCGCGGCCAGCAAGCCCAGCCGGGTGCGGCGCAGGAGCACGTCGCCGACGCGTGCGGGCCTGCTCGTTGCGGGCCGAGAACGGCGCCTCGGCCAGCAGGTCAGGCAGGTCCGGCACGATCGGCTGAGCGAGCTCGCCGCGGGCCGCTGCCGTCTCCAGCACCTTCTCGGCCGCATAGCCGTAGCGCGAGGCGAGGTGGGCGTAGGCGTCGTCATCGACGCCCTCCAGCCGGGTCAGAGCCGTCCGGGTCCACCGGTGCGCCCAGCGGGATCTCCTGGGTCCGGCACGGCGCCTGGCGGCCGTCGCGCTCCACCAGCCGGTCGACGGCCAGCTTGGCCATCCGGCGCCAGGTGGTGAGCTTGCCGCCGGTGATCGTGATCAGCCCGCTCGAGGTCTCGTACAGCTCGGCCTTGCGCGAGATGTCGACCGACTTGCGGTTGTCGCCGCTGGAGATCAGCGGGCGCACGCCGGCGTAGGCGCCGGTCAGGTTGCCGTGCGACAGGCTCGGCGCCGAAGAACTCGTTGACCGCCTCCAGCAGATAGTCGACGTCATCGCGCGAGGGCTGAACGTGGTCGATGTCGCCGTCGTAGTTGTTGTCGGTGGTGCCGATCAGGCTCCGCCCCAGCCACGGCAGGGCGAAGATCGACCGCCCGCCGCCGGCGGGCACGATCGCGCCGGCGCGCAGCGGAAGGTCGTCGGGGCTCAGCGTGATGTGGGTGCCGCGGCTGGGCGCGATCCTCGGCACCTCGGCCTCGGAGTAGAGCTCCTCGGGGCGGATCCGGTCGGCCCACACCCCGGTGGCGTTGACGACGTTGTCGGCGCGGACGACGAACTCGGCGCCGCTCTCGCGGTCGCGCACCGTGACCCCGGCGGCAAGGTCCTCCGAGCTGCCGCAGCTCGAGTCACCTGCAGCCGGTTGGCGCAGATGGCGCCGAACCGCTCGGCCTCCCCGAGCACGGTCAGCACCAGGCGGGCGTCGTCGGTCTGGCAGTCGTAGAACAGATAGCCGCCGGTCGGCTCGCGCCCGGCCAGCGCCGGCAGCAGCGTCGCTGACCTCCTCGCCGGAGATCACCCGGTGCCGGGCCGGACTCCAGTCGGCGTCCCCGTTCTCGGGGGCGCTGCGGCGCGCGCTGCGGCGAGCCCGCAGCGAGGGGGCCGCCATCACGTCGTACATGTTCAGCCCGATGCCGGTCAGGCGGTCGGGGCGGGCTCCGTCGAACGCGGGGACCACCAGCTGCAGCGGTCGCACCAGGTGCGGCGCCAGCCTGACCATCAGCTGGCGCTCGAGCAGCGCCTCCCGCACCAGGCCGAGGTCGAAGTTCTGCAGGTAGCGCAGACCGCCGTGGACGAGCTTCGAGGAGCGGCTGCTGGTCCCGGAGGCGAAGTCGGCCTGCTCGACCAGCGCCACGCTGTACCCGCGCGAGGCCGCGTCGAGCGCCACCCCGGCGCCGGTGATGCCACCGCCGATCACGACGATGTCGAACTGCTCGCCGGCCAGAGCCTCGAGCGCGCGCTCGCGGGTGAGCATCTCATCGCTCAGCCTAGACGCGCGGGCCGGGCGAGCCCTGGGCTGCTGCCGGCGCTGGCTACGGCCTGCTCGCGTTGTAGAGCCCGAGCACGACGTCTCCCACGCCGGCGAGGTCTCCTGGTAGCCCGGGCAGCACGGCGGCCCGCCGGCGCGCTGATGCCGATCTCGATGTGGGGGCCCGAGGAGAGCCCCACGTCGCCGCAGCCGACCTCGGCGATCGGCTCGCCGGCGGTCACCGTGGCGCCGACCGGGACCAGCGCCGGCGCGGCGTGGCCGTAGTAGATGTAGCGGCCGGCGTAGGGGCCGCTGGAGACCTTGATCACCGGAGCGTAGGGCCCGAATCCGTCGATCCCCTCCTGGACGATCGTCCCCGGCGCCATCGCCACCTCGATCACCTTGGAGCCGCAGGCGCTGCCCACCGTGCCGATGTCGATCCCCTGATCGAGGGTCCAGGCGCTCGGGGGCAGCACCAGCGACAGCGGCTTGAGCGGGAACACCAGCCCGGTGCTCGAGGTCGAGCCGCTGGTCGGAGCAGCGGGAGTGCTGGTGGTCTGGGTCGCCTTCTCGGCCTTCTGGACCGCCACCAGCAGAGCGGCCGCCGTCCGCTTGCCGACCGTGCCGCTGGGCGGCTTGAGCCCGTAGGAGACCTGGAACTTGTGGACCGCGGCCTTGGTCATGGGCCCGAAGAAGCCGGTCGCCGGGACCTTGAAGCCGACGGTGGTCAGCCAGCCCTGCAGCGTCCGGATGTCGACGCCGTGCTGGCCCTTGCGCAGGTGCGCGTGAACACCGAGCGCCGACTGGCTGGTGCTGACAATCCCGTGCGGACTGCCGGTGGAGACCAGTCCGCCGCCGCCGCTGTTGCGGCTTGGCCGCGGAGGCGGCAGCCGCCGGCATCAGGACGGCGAGCAGGACGACGGCCAGGCGAGCGAATGGCTTCATCAAGATCAGCCTTCGTCCCCGTTGCATCGGCAACGCCCGGTCGGGACCGGGTTGCACACGTTCGGGATGCGGAAGCTGCTGAAAGCGGACACGGAGCTCACGGGTCGCGGGCGCGACCTTGCACACGGGGGTGCCTGATGCCTGCGGAGTTAGCTGACGGGCTGGCGCTCGGGGCTCGAGCGCTCCTCGCGGATCACCACGAGGATTCGCCCCAACAACTTGGGCTCTCCGTCCCCCGGGGCGGCTATCCGGGAGTTCGGCGCGGCCAACGTATCAGATCGCCCGGAACGATGTGCGACTGTCCAGACCCGGGCCGGCCGCGAGCGGAGCGCCCGTCACTCGGGGGCGTGCGCCGGGTCGGCGACGCCCGCCTTGCGCCGCTCCTCGATCAGTTCCTTGATGCGGTCGACGGTCTCCTCGGACATGCGCCGGATCTCCCAGTGGGTGAGCTTGATCAACCGCATCGGCGAGGTGGCGATCACGTCGGCGTTGCGCGGTCGGTGCTCCAGCAGACCCATCTCGCCGATCAGGTCACCGGTGCCCGAGCGAGGCGATCTTCTTGCCGCCCTGGAGCACGTCGGCGGTGCCCTCCTCGATCGCGATCAGCTCCACCGAGTAGTCGCCCTCCTTGATCAGGATCTGACCTTCGGCGGCGCTGGTCTCGGTCGCGAACGCGGCCAGGCGGTGGGCCTCCTCGGGCGAAAGCTCGGAGAAGATCGGTATCGCGGTCAGGCGGTTGGGGTCCATGTTCGATCCTTGCTTGCGGATCGGGGTGACCGCGACTCTAACCGTGGGCGTCAGCGACGATCTGACGCAACTGCCGTCAGCTACAGCGCCTGCACCTCGGACGTGACCTCGCCCACCGACGCCTTGGCGTCGCCGAACAGCATCGAGGTCTTGGGGTCGTAGAACAGCGGGTTGTCGATGCCGGCGAACCCCGAGGCCATCGAGCGCTTGAGCACGATCACGGCCTTGGACTTGTCGACCTCGAGGATCGGCATCCCGTAGATCGGGGAGCCGGGCTCGTTCTTGGCCGCCGGGTTGGTGACGTCGTTGGCGCCGATCACCAGGGTCACGTCGGTGCGGCTGAACTCGGGGTTGATGTCGTCCATCTCGCGCAGCAGGTCGTAGGGCACGTCGGCCTCGGCCAGCAGCACGTTCATGTGCCCGGGCATCCGCCCGGCCACCGGGTGGATGGCGTACTTGACCTCGACCCCCTTGGCCTCCAGGGCCCGCTCGAGCTCGCGCACCGCATGCTGGGCCTGGGCCACCGCCAGCCCGTAGCCGGGGGCGATCACCACCTGGCGAGCGTAGGAGAGCTGGATGGCCACGTCCGAGGCGTTGGTCGAGCGGACCGTCCCGCCCGTCTCGGCCCCATCGCGCCGGCGCGGCCACCGCCCCGCCGAAGCCGCCGGCGATGATCGCCGGCACCGAGCGGTTCATGGCCTTGGCCATCAGGTTGGTCAGGATCGAGCCCGAGGCGCCGACGATCATGCCGGCCACGATCAGCGCCGTGTTGTCGAGCGCGATACCGGTGGCCGCCGCCGACAGACCGGTGAACGCGTTCAGCAGCGAGATCACCACCGGCATGTCGGCGCCGCCGATCGGCAGCACGACCATGTTCCCCAGCACCCCGGCGCACACCAGGATCCCGAGGATGAACAGCGCCTGAGAGTGCACGCCGGCGGCCAGCACCACCGCCGAACCGACCGCGATCGAGAACAGGGCCAGGTTGATGAACGCCTGCCCCGGCAGCTTGATCGGCCGGCCCGGCAGGATCTCCTGCAGCTTGCCGAAGGCGATGCCCGAGCCCCAGAAGGAGATCGAGCCGACGATGGCGGCGAACAGCGACGGGATCTCGACCTTCAGCGCGAAGTCGCCGCCGAAGCGATGGCGATACTCGACCCAGGCGATCAGCGCCACCGCGCCGCCCCCGACGCCGTTGAACAGCGCCACCATCTGCGGCATCGCCGTCATCCGCACGTTCACGCGCCGCGGGGATCCCGACGGCGATCCCGATCACCAGTCCCAGCGCGATCAGCCACGGCGTGCTCGCCCCGCTCAACACGTGCGGCGTGAGCAGCGTGGCCACGAACGCGATCGCCATGCCGACGGCGGCGATCTGGTTGCCGCGGACCGCCGTGCGCGGCCCGGTCAGGCCCATCAGGCCGTAGATGAACAGCGAGAAGGCGACGATGTAGAGCGCGTTGATGAAGTTCGAGCTCTGCAAGAAGATCGTCGCGGGGACGAGCATCAGTGGCTCTCCTCCTCGATCTGCTCGGACTCCTCGGCGGTGGGCAGGTCGGGCTTTGACTTGAACATCCCCAGCATCCGGTCGGTGACCAGAAAGCCGCCGACGATGTTGATCGTGCCGAAGGCGATCGCGATCACCAGCAGCACGTGCTCGAGGATCCCGGTGGCCTCGTGCATCAGCAGAAGCCCGCCCAGCAGCACGATCCCGTGGATCGCGTTGGTGCCCGACATCAGCGGCGTGTGCAGCGTGTTGGGCACCTTGGAGATGACGGCGAAGCCGACGAACCCGGCCAGCACGAGGATGGCGATCTCGGTGATGGTGCTCATGACGTGGTCTCCTGACCGGCGGCTCCGGCGGCCGCCTTGGCGCCCTCGTGAACGATCTCCCCGTCACGGGTGATGCAGGCGCCGGCGATCACCTCGTCCTCGAAGTCGAGCGACAGCTCGCCCTCGTCGGAGATCATCAGCCCCAGAAGCGACTGGACGTTGCGCGCGTAAAGCTGCGAGGCGTGCTCGGCCATGCGTGCTGGGCACGTTCAGCGGGCCCGAGGATCTTGACGTCGTGACGGATCACGGTCTGCCCGGGCTCGGTCAGCTCGCAGTTGCCGCCCGACTCGGCGGCCAGGTCGACGATCACCGACCCCGGCTTCATCAGCTTGACCGCCTCCTCGGTGACCAGCACCGGCGCCCGGCGCCCCGGGACCAGCCGCGGTGGTGATGACCACGTCGACCTTGCCGATCGCCTCGGCCATCAGCTCCTGCTGGCGCTGCTGCTGCTCGGGCGTCAGCTCCTTGGCGTAACCGCCGGCGCCCTCCAGGTCGCCGCCGAGATCGAATTCCAGGAACTTCGCCCCCAGCGACTCGACCTGCTCCTTGACCGCAGCGCGCACGTCGAAGCCCTGCACCACCGCGCCCAGGCGCCGCGCGGTGGCGATCGCCTGCAGCCCGGCCACGCCCGCGCCCAGCACCAGCACGGCGGCCGGCCGGATCGTCCCGGCGGCGGTCATCAGCATCGGGAAGTAGCGGCCGATCTCTGTCGCCGCGATCAGCACCGAGCTTGTAGCCGCCGATGTTGGCCTGCGATGACAGCGCGTCCATCGACTGCGCGCGGCTGATCCGCGGGATCGCCTCCATCGCGAAGCTGGTGGCGCCGGTGGCGGCGATCGCCTCGCACCCCCTCCCCGTTGGTCAGCGGCCCCAGAAACCCGATCAGCACGGTGTCGGACCCCAGCCGGACCGTCTCCTCGGCATTCGGGGCCGCCACCTTGACCACGATGTCGGCGCCGAACACCTCGGCGGCATCATCGACCAGCCTGGCCCCGGCCTCCTCAAAGGCCGCGTCGGGGATCAGCGCGCCCGCGCCCGCGCCACGCTGCACCAGCACCTCGTGACCCGCTCCGGCAAGCTTTTTCACCACCTCGGGGACGAGCGCCACGCGGCGCTCGCCGTCGGCGGTCTCCTTCGGGACTCCGATCCTCATGCGGCGGTGCAGCGTACCGATTGCCGGCTGATCGCGACGGTCAGGTGGCCCCGCCGGCGCTCCGGAACGCCGGTTCGCCCCACCTTCACCCCAGGTCCAGCGGCGCCAGCATCAGTGCGGTGGCAAACCCGGCGGCGCCGGCCAGCTGCGCCGCCGACGCCAGGCCCGGAGCGGACGCCGTCGGATGGCCGCCGGCACGGGCTGCGCCCCGTCCGGCCGAGGCTTTGGCGGCCGGCCGGCGACGGCGACGCGCGAGGCCGGCGAGGTGCTGCCGGAGACAGATGCTCCGGTGGCCGGCGAGGACGGCCCGGCCTGGCCCCCGGACGCTGATTTGGGCTTGGGCTTTGCCGGCGCGCTCGGGGCGGCCGCCTCGGGGGCCAGCGGCAGCGGCTTCGCCTCCAGCGCCATCAGCGCCTCGCCGGTCACCCACACCGGGGTCTGATTGGAGCCGCGGTCATAGCGGACGTGGCCGTCGGGGGCGATCAGCGAGCGCAGGTAGGCAAGCGGTGACGGCGAGCCGTCGCGACGCACCGATGCCGCCTGCACCCCGACGGCATCGAGCCCCTGCAGCGCCCACGCCGTCGACTGGGCGTTGGAGGGGTCTCCCGGCTGTTGGGGGAAGCCGCCGTCGCGGTTCTGGTGGCGGCGCAGATAGCCGACCGCCCGCCCCCTGACGCTCGCGGAGCGGCCGCTGAGCGCCTCGAGCACGGCGCCGGTGTCGTCGATGTCGCTCGAGCCGCCGCCGCCCGCGAAGCTGAACCCGCCGTCCTGATCCTGCTGACGCTGGAGCCAGGCGTAGGTACGCCGCGGCGGCGCGACTCCGGCGCCCCGCAGGGCCAGCACCGCGAACGCGGTCAGGTTCACCTCGCCGGAGACCGAGCCGTTGGCGCGGATGCGGTGCTCCAGGTCGGTGACCAGGTCGTGGCCGCCGAAGCTGGTCGCCGACAGCCCGGCGGCGCGGACGACCAGGATCGTCCGCTCCACCGAGCCCACGTCCGAGGTCGAGCCAGGCCCCGAGCGGACGTAGGCCAGCAGCCCCCCTCCGCCCCGCGCCACGCGCTGCAGGTCCTGGCCCGCCGAGGCCAGGCCGAGCGCCGCCCACCCGGTGTAGAGCCCGGCCGACGGCTGACCGGGGGCAGGGCCGAAGCCGCCATCGGAGTTCTCGGCGCCGAGCAGGTAGGTGACCGGCGAGGCGGCGGCCCGAGCCGTCCCCGGCCTGGCCACCGCGGGCACCAGGGCCAATGCCAGGACCACGGCGCCGAGCGGCGCCGCGACACCGGGGCGCACCCAGGTGACATGCAACCGCCGGGCGAACCGCCCCACCGAGCGGTTCAGGGCCGGGCCGAATGCGAGCGCGAAAACCAGGCAGCCGGTGGCGTGGATGGCATCGAAGCCGAGCCCCTTGCCGACGTACACGACCAGTTGCGCCCAGCTGTGATCGCTGTAGTTGACCCAGTCGCCGACGTCCTGGATCACCGTGAAGGCAAACCCGACGGCGAAGCAGACCAGGGCCAGCGGCCAGCGGCCGATCGGGGCCGGATCCCGCACGCCACCAACGTGCAGACGACGCCTGTGTGACGCGGTCACCGCCCAGGCCAGGGCCGCGCCGGCCACCCCGGTCGCGCCCCAGGCGGCCATCTGCCACGGGGTCCAGGGTCCCTGGCCGAAGAAGAAGTTGGAGGTCAGCCCGGCCAGGGCGCCGACGGCAAAGCCGGGACCGCCGCCGAGCGCGTAACCCGAGATCAGCACGATGTCGGTGGTCGGCTTGACGTTGGGCAGAGCCGCGAACGCGATCCGCCCCAGGGCGGCGAACGCCGCCAGCGTCCCCACCAGGGCGACGATCCGGGCGTCGGGACGTTCCCGCTCATACCAGGCGAAACCGGCCGCCAGGGCCAGCGCCAGCACGGCGAATGCGCTCAGCTGCCAGCTCACGCGATCGCCTCCCGGGCGCCGGCTCGCCGCACCACCTCGGCCCCCTCGGTGGGGGTGAGCGCGCCGCCGGCGCCGCCCAGGATCCGGGCGGTCTCGGTCGCGAAGTAGCTCCCCCCGGCCAGCACCTGATGGACCGGTCCGTCGGCGATCGGAGCGCCGTCGGCGAGCAGCAGCACGCGGTCGGCGAACGCGGCCACGAACTCGGGGTCGTGGGTTGCCACCAGCACCGCCGCGCCGACGCCGCACAGCAGCTCGGCCAGCTCGTCCTTGCGGGTGCGGTCCATGCCCCGGGTCGGCTCGTCCAGGCAAACCACCGCGGCCGGGTCCGAGCCGTCGCCCAGCACGATCGCCAGCGCCAGCCGCTGCTTCTCGCCTCCAGACAGCTCACGCGGATGGCGCTCGGCCATCTCCGGCCCGGCCAGCCCCACCGCCGCCAGCGCCGCCTGGGGCGCCTCCTGAGCCACCAGCTCGTGGATGAGGTAGTCGTTGGGATTCTGCAGCAACAGCGCCACCCGACCGGAGCTCCGGACCCGGCCCCGGGTCGGTTTCATCAGCCCGGCGGCGTGGCGCAACAGGGTCGATTTGCCGGCGCCGTTGCGGCCCATCAGCGCCACTCGCTCGCCCGGCTGCAGGGCCACCGAAACGTCGCGCAGAATCACCGGCCCCGAGCGCAGCTCGTGCCACACATGTTCGAAGGACAGCGCCGGCTCCGTGGTCGCCGCGCGCCGGCGGCGGCCGAGCCGCGCCCGCCGCCCTTGCCCGCGACCGCCGTGCACGTCGGCCGTCGGGGGCGCGGCGGACAGCGAGTCAAGCTCGGCCAGCCGGCCCGAGGCTCGCAGCTGCGCCCGCGCCAGCTTGACCCCCGCCACCGGCGGCAGACCCAACTCGCCCAGCAGGCGTGCGCCAGGCGTCTGCAGCCGCGGAGCGGCGTCGGCCGCCCAGGCCAGAAACGCCTCAGGAGGGGCGTCGCACACGATCGCGCCGCCCTCCATCGCCAGCACCCGGTCAGCCGCCCCCAGGCAGCGCTCCAGCCGGTGCTCAGCCAGCAGGATCGCGGTGTCGAAGTCCTCGTTGCAGCGCCGCAGCAGACCGATGAGCTCGTCGCCGGCGACCGGATCGAGCTGCGATGTCGGCTCGTCGAGCACCACCAGCTGCGGCCGGCCGGCCAGGGCCGCACCCAGCGCCACCCGCTGCAGCTCACCGCCCGACAGCTCGAAGGTGGGCCGATCCAGCAGATGGGCGATGCCCAGCGCCAGTGCCGCCTCCTCCACCGCCCGGGCCACCGCCGGCCAGGGCTCGCCGCGGTTCTCGAGCGGGAACGAAAGCTCGGCCCTGACCGTTCCCATCACCACCTGGGTCTCGGGATCCTGGAACAGCGTTCCCAGCACTGCGGCCAGCTCTCCCGGCCCGTGGTCGCGGGTGTCGAGCCCGGCCACGGTGGCCCGGCCCGCGAAGGTGCCGCCGTGAAAATGGGGCACCAGACCGCTGGCGGCGCGCAGCAGCGTGGACTTCCCCGAGCCCGAGGCCCCCGCCACCACCACCAGCTGGCCGGGCTCTACATCCAGCGTCACCCCCCGCAGGGCGGGGACGGGCGCGCCCGGATAGCTGTAGGTGACGTCGTCGAACTCGAGCACGCTCACCGCACCACTCCCCGCCGGTCGGTGAACGGCAGCAGCGCACAGACCAGCAGCCCCACCGACACCGCAATCGTGGCGGCGCCGGCGGGCGCGCTCGTGGCCGGATAGGCGGTGAACGGCGCCAGACCCCCGAACCGCGCCGCGATCGCCAGCGCCAGAATCCCGATCGCCGCCGCGGCGAACGCCAGGTCGTGGCGCGAGTACGGCCGCCGGTGGCGCTCAGGGCGCCGCGCGGCCCCGTAGCCGCGGACCTCGAGCGCGGCGGCGACGTCGAGCGCCCGGTCGAGCATCCCGCTGCTGGCCGCCCTGACCAGCGCGATCCGCGAGGGGGGCGGCCCCGGCCGGCAGCGCTGGGCGTCGGCCAGCCGCCGCGAGTCCCGGATCAGGAGCGGCACCATGCGGGTGGCCAGCGTCGCGGTCAGCGCCGAGCGAAACGAGACCCTTCTGAACAGGCGCAGCACCTCGTCGGGATCGACGGCCGCCGTGTACAGCGCCCCGCACAGGATCACCGCCACCGCGCGCAGGCCCAGGATGGCGCCGTAGGTCGTCGCCTCCAGCGTGACGTCGGTCTGACCCAGCACCGGCAGGTCGCCGAGCCTCCAGATCACGGTCAGCCCGTCTCGGGTCACGAGCGCATTGATGACCACGATCGCCACCGCCAGCGGAAGCGCATACAGCGCCGCCCGCAGCATCTCCGGGCCGACCCGGGCAGCGATTCCCGCTCCCAGCACGGCCAGCGTCACCGCGCCCAGCACCAGGGGGTTGGACACCATCAGCGCGGCCACGGTGAGCGCCAGGCAGTAGGCACAGGCGGCGCTGGCGCGAGCGCTGTGCAGCGGGCTCGACCGGCGCCGGTAGCTCATTGCCCGCCCTGCAGCGGCACCGGCAGGCGCGTGGCGCCCTGGACCGCCAGCGCGAAGTGGTCGTCGAGCGCGGCGGCAGTGAGCGCCTGGGCGGCAGCGGTGACGCCGGCGGGGTCGGTGCCGGTGATCAGCCAGGTCGGCTCGAGAGCTCGAGTCGGCGGTGGCGGCTACCAGGCCGGCCCCGGCGCTCAGGGTGCGCGCCACCTGGCCCTGGGGGTTGAGCAGCTGCAGCGCGGCCCCGCCGGGTCCGGTGAAGCGGGCGTACACGCCGCTGGCCGAAGGGCCGTGAGCGATCAGCGCCGCCGCCACCTCGGACTGGATCTCGTTCCAGGTTCCGACCACCACCCCGAGCGTGTCCGGGCCCGAGCCGGTCCCGATCAGCTGGTTGGCGACCGGAACTCCGGCGCGGATCAGCGCCGCGGTGACCACCTTGCAGGCCTTGGGGACGGCCGAACCGCACTCGAGCGTGGTCGGCAGGCGCTTACCACCGACGCCGTGCACGAACGGCTCCGGGTAGGAGCCGACCACGGCTGGGATCGAGTCGGTGGCCCGCCAGTCGTGCAGGTCCCACCAGATCCGGTCGCCGCGATGGACCGCGGTGGTGGCCGCGCCCTGGGCGGCCTGGACCCCGTTTACGTAGTAGAACCAATCGGTCTGCGAGCTGTCGCCCGAGTGTCCATCGATCGCCTCGACGAACCCACCGCCGTAACGGGTCTGGACGTGGAAGGACCGCTCGAGCATCCGCATCACCGTCTCGGAACCCGGCACCTTGGCGGTCGACTTGGACCCGATGTCGCGCGAGCCGAACCCCTGCGTGACCACCAGGCTGACGCCGCTGGTGCCGTGCCCGGCGCCCAGGCCGCACCCGCCGAGCGCCACCGAGGCGGCGAGCGCGGCAAATGCGGTCAGGGCGCGGAGCGACACGGTGCCAATGGCCGTCCTAGGACACCTTCACGGTGACGGCCGCCGAGCGGATGTACCCCTTCGAGCTCGCCTTGAGGTGGAGCTTGCCGGCCTTGGTGGGAGTGATCATGGCGACGCCGCTGCTGTTGGTGGTCACGCCGTCGAGCTTCACTCCTTTCAGGCCCTTGGCCTTGCCCGAGTCCGAGTACCACACCACCTTGACCTGGAACGACCTCCCGCGCTTGGCCTTGGCGGGCGCGCTCAGGCCGAGCGGATGCTCGGGGTGCTTTTCGGAGTCCGCCGCGAATAGGACCCGGTCGCCACGGCGGAGGTTGATCTGGCACATGCCCTTCTCGGCATAGCGGTTGTTGACCCAGATCGCCCAGTAGTACCTGACCTGGCTGAAGGGCCAGTTCTCGCCCTTGATCGACGTCAGGGCGAGCTCGCCGAGAGAGCTGCTGTAGGTCCCGCCCCAGTCGCCCTTGGTGGCGGCCTGCAGCGCGCCGGCGGCGCTGGTGGAGGGACAGGAACCGGCGGGGGCACCGCCCCTGGTGATCGATCCAGCGTGCGTCCGCACGGTCTTGGCGGACAGCAGCGTGCGGCTCGCGCCTTCGACGCGCACCGAGACGGAGGTCCCGGCCGCCAGGGCGCAGGCGGGAACCGCCGCCAGCGCGGCGAGCGCGGCGAGCGCGGCGAAGACGCCCCATCGGGCGAAGTTACGACGGAAGTGCATTTAGGGCCACCCCTTTCCACGAGGGCTTGTCGGCTTGCGGTCGGAGGCTGGTCTCCTGGCTTACGGGCCTATCAGTCGCGCCTTCCCGGCCCGCACGAGGCGGGCCAGTGGCGATTCGCTGCGGCTGACGTCCCCGATCACAGTGGCGGGACCGCTCCGGATTCGCACCGGCTTCCCATTGCCACCGACCTTGAACGCGAATGATCGTACCGCGGGGGCAAGGTCCGCGGAGCACCGTAGACTGGGCGCGGTGACGGTCAACCTCACCCGCATCTACACCCGGCTCGGCGACGGTGGCGAGACTCACCTCGGCGACATGAGTCGCGTCCCCAAGACCGATCCGCGGATCGAGGCCTACGGAACGATCGACGAGCTGAATTCCCAGCTCGGCCTGGCCCTGACTGTCGACGGCCTCGACGAGAGCACCGCCGAGTGGCTGCGTCACATCCAGAACGACCTGTTCGATGTCGGCGCCGACATCGCGGCGCCCGAGGACCCCGATCGCGAGCGGTTGCGCGTCCTGCCCGAGCAGACGGCCTGGCTCGAGGAGCGCTGTGACGACGTCAACGCGACGCTGGCGCCGCTGAAGTCGTTCGTACTTCCCGGCGGCAGCGCGCCGGCCGCCCACCTGCACGTGTGCCGGACCGTGTGCCGCCGGGCCGAGCGGCTGGCCATCGCCTGCGGCGACCAGTGCAGCCCGGAGGTGGTGCGCTACCTGAACCGCCTGTCCGACCTGTTGTTCATCCTCGCCCGCGCCGCCAATGCCGGCGAGGAGCCGCTGTGGGAGCCGGGCCGCTACCGCTGACCGCGACCCGCCGGCAGCGCTAACTGCGCCTCAGCGCCAGCGTGGCCGCGGTGGCCAGCGACAGCACCAGCAGCGCGATCGCCACCGCCCCGACGATGAACGCCTCGTGGGCGGTTGCGTAGCTGATCACGGTGTGCGGCCGCGTCAGCGCCACCACGCAGGCCAGCCCCAGCCCACCGGCGACCAGCACCGCCGTCGGCGCCAGCGCTTCGCCGATCGAGAATTGAGCCTGGTCACCGGATGGACTGAGCTCGCGCTTGCGCTCCGGCCGCCGGGCCTCGAGTGTCCATAAGGCGGCCGCGCCCAGCAGCGTCCAGGTGGCGGCGACCAGGAAGCCGCCGAACACGTCGCTGGGGTAGTGCCAGCCGAGCTCCAGGAATGAGTAGACGACGATGATCGCGAAGCCGGCCATGGCGGCTCCGACGTAGGGGCGCCAGCGTGGCGCCGACGCGATCACCATGCACAGGGCCAGCGCCATGACCGCGGTGGCGTGTCCGCTCGGCCAGGTGCCTTCACCCAGCTTCAGCGTTCCGAACGCCGGCTGACGGGGCGCCGCCAGCAGCGGCTTGAGGTACTGGGTGGTGAGGTTGGCGGCGAGCATGATCAGCCCCACGGCGGCGGCGACCCGGGGCCGGCGCCGCAGCAGCGCCACCACGACCGGGATAGCGGCCAGGAACACGTACGGATTGGGGTTGCACAGCGTGGCGAAGAAGTTCGTGAACCGGTCCAGGCGATAGCCCCCGAGCCCGGCGAAGCCGCGCAGGATGGAGCGGTCAGCTCGCTCGGCGATCCCCACGTGGTAGGCAAAGAACCAGGTCGCCGACGAGCAGGCCCAGGCCACCGGCCGCCCCGATCAGCGCGTTCCGGGCACGACTGGGCATGGCCTGAGACTAGCGGGGAAAACGGTCCCCGCCGTCGGGTCTTAGGGGCCCGTTAGGTCCCCTCGAGGCCGCCTTTCAGACCGTCTCTTGGCCGGCCTGCGCCTCGGGCTCGGCCGACTCCGCCTCGGCTGGGCCTGGCTCCGCCGTCGGCTTGCGGGTGACCCTGAACTCGGGCGCGGCGCCCGTCCGGCGCACGTGGGAGTAGTGCTCGAGGTCCTCGGGCGAGGCGACCTCGACAGCGAGGCCCGTGGCCAGCTCGATGCGGTTGGACTCGTACAGAAGCTCCTGATAGAGCGGTGCCGGCACGCCCTGGCCGCCGCTGTGGCCGCCACGAGCGCCCGCGCCCTCGATGTCCAGGTCGTACTCCCCGAAGCGCAGCATCCAGCGCTTGCCGCGAGCCAGCTTGTCGGCGGTCAACTTGACCGGCACCACCTCATGGCCGAAGGCCAGACCGGCCCGGGTCCGATCGGCGCGCAGCCCGGCGTGCTCGGCGACGAGCGCGTTGCACAGGCGGTCGATGTTGCGCCCGTACGGGGCGAGTACGACGGCGACCGGGCCGACGGCGTTGACATCGCCGCGCAGCGCGTGGGCCACCGGCCCGACGACGACGAACTCGACCTTGTTGGCGATCAGCCAGCGCAGGACGGCGACCGACTTCTGATCGACGTGCTCGAGGCCGTGGCGGAGCTTGATGGGCAGGGACTCGATACCCGGCGGACGGTGTTTGAGGAGCATGGTGGTGCGTTCGCGCTCGCGCGCCCGACTCCTTCCTCAAACGCCCCGCTGGGAAGGCTCCGATCGGCATGGCAACCTATACGCTCGAAGGCCGATGGACTCCGAGCATCTCTACAGGCGTCGCGCCGAGCGCGCCGAGATACGCCGCCGCCGTGCCCGCCGCCGGCTCTTTGCCGGGGGCGCGCTGCTGGTCGTGGTCGTCGCCGCCGGCGTGGCGGTGGCCTCCGCAGTCGGGGGCGGCTCGAAGACCAAAGCCGCCACCACCGCGGCGAGCAAGAGCGCCCGACCGCGGCTCGCACCATGCCCGGCAGACGGCCGCCGCCCACCACGCCCGTGGCGCCTCGACCGCGGCGGTGCTGGGTCCGCCGACCGGCCACCCAGGCACGGCGACGGTGCCGGTGCTGATGTACCACGTGATCGCGCCACCTCCACCCGGCGCGCCGTACCCGGGGCTCTACGTCCTGCCGAATCTGTTCGCGCAGCAGATGCAGGGGCTCAAGAACGCCGGCTGGCGTCCGGTCACGCTCGATCAGCTTCGCGCCTACTGGACCAGGGGCGCACCACTGCCGCCCGGCAAGCCGCTCGTGCTGACCTTCGACAACGGCTACCGCTCGCAGTACACCAACGCGCTGCCGGTGCTCAAGCGGCTGGGGTGGGTGGCCGACGAGAACATCCAGCTGTCCGGACTGCCCCCCTCCCAGGGCGGGCTGACCGATGTCCAGGTCCGCGGCCTGATCGGCGCCGGGTGGGAGCTCGACACCCAGGGCATCAGCCACGCCGACCTGATCACGCTCGACCCGTCCGAGCTGCACTACCAGGTCGTCACCGCGCGCCAGATCCTCCGCCGCCGCTACGGGGTGCCGGTCAACTGGTTCTGCTACCCGTCGGGCCACTACAACGCCACCGTGATCGACGAGGTCCGCGCTGCCGGCTTCGTCGGCTCGACCACCGTGGTCCCGGGCTGGGCCAGTCGGACCAGTGACATGTACACGCTCCCGCGGCTGCGGGTGCTCGGCGGCACCAGCCCCTCGGCGCTGCTCGAGCAGATCTCCTCCAGCCGCGGCGCCTCGCCCCCGCCCAGCTCCTACGGGAGCACCTGACCGGGGTGAGTGTGGGCCACGACGGCCCGGACAGCGCGACCGCCGGGCGACCGGTACCCGCAGACGCCGCGGCCTCCGCAGACTCCCCGGCCGCCTCGATTCCCGGCGCCCTGCGGGGCGACCGGCCCAACCTCGCGCTCGGGCTGGCGGTGGCCGCCGCCTCGGTCGCCGCCGCCACGCTGGCCATCTACCCACTGCGCCACGTCGCCCCGGTGGTGTCGCTCAGCGTCGTCTATCTGCCGGCGGTGCTGGTGGTGGCGACGTACTGGGGCCTGGCGCTCGGGCTCACCACCGCGCTGGTCAGCGCCGCCGCCTTCAACTTCTTCCATCTACCGCCGACCGGCCGCTTCACGATCGCCGACAGCCGCAACTGGGTGGCGCTGGCGGCCTTCATCGTGGTCGCGGTGGCGGCCAGCACCATCGCCCAGCTGGCTCGGACCCGGGCCCGGGAGGCCGAGCGCCGCCGCGCGGAGGCCGACCTGGCGGCAGCGCTGGCCCGAGAGCTGCTGCTCGGCGCCGACACCAGCCAGGCGCTGGCCGGAGCCGCGCGCCGCATCGCTGAGGCGCTCGGCCTGCGCTCGGCGGCAATCGAGCTCGGGATCGCCCAGGCCGGCGCCCGGCGGCGGGCGCTGCCGCTGCGCGCCGCGGACGGCACCCAGGTCGCGACCCTGCTCGTGCCAGACGACCTCGAGGACGGCACCCAGCAGGACCTCCAGGAGCGCGTCGCCCCCGCCCTCGGGGCGCTGGTGGCGATCGCCCAGCGGCGGGATCAGCTCCAGGCCGAGGCAGTCGAGACGGCCGCCCTGCGCCGCAGCGACGACCTTAAGACGGCCCTGCTGCGCGCGGTCTCCCACGATCTCCGCAGCCCGCTGACGGCGGTCGTCGCCGCCGGGCACGCGCTCGGCACCCCGTCGCTGACCGAGTCCGAGCGCGCCGAGCTGAGCCGCGCCGTGGTGCAGGAGGGCACGCGGCTGGCCACGCTGGTCGACAAGCTGCTCGACCTGTCACGGCTCCAGGCCGGCGGGGCCGCGCCGCGACCGGAGTGGGTGTCGATCGAGGACCTGGTCGCCGCCGCCGTCGAGGGTCTCGGGGAGGGACCACCCGAGGTTCGCGTGATCGTCGATCCTGATGTGCCCGAGGTCCGCGCCGACGCCCCCCAACTCGAGCGCGTGTTCGCCAACCTGCTCGAGAACGCGCATCGCTACTCGGACGGGCGGCCGGTGTCGGTACGCGCGCGGCGCGCCCCCGGCCGGGTGATGGTCAGCGTGGTCGACCAGGGGCCGGGGATCGCGCGGTCAGAACTCGACCGCATCTTCGAGCCCTTCTACCGCGGCCACACCGCCTCCCCGGACGGCTGGACCGGCTCCGGCCTGGGACTGGCCATCGCCAAGGGGTTCGTCGAGGCTCAAGGCGGGACCCTGAGTGTGCAGTCGCTGCCCGGTCAGGGCACCAGCTTCGTCATCTCGCTGCCGATCAGCGAGCGCGAGGAACCTGAGATCGGCGCCGCCAGCCGAGCCGATGAGGCGCCCGCGCGGTGACCGCCGGCCGACACCCGCGGGTCCTCGTGTGCGACGACGAGCAGCAGATCCTGCGGGCGCTGCGCGTGATCCTGCGCGACGCCGGCTTTGAGGCGGTCCCGGCCAGCACGGCCGAGGAGGCGCTCGACCAGGCCGCCGTGCAGCACCCCGACGCCGCCATCATCGATCTCGTGCTCCCCGATATGGATGGCGTCGAGCTGTGCCGCCGGCTGCGCGAGTGGACCGAGATGCCGCTGATCGTGCTGTCAGCGGTCGGCGATGAGGACGCCAAGGTCCGGGCCTTGGCCGCCGGCGCCGATGACTACGTGACCAAGCCGTTCGGCCCGCGGGAGCTGATCGCGCGGCTGCAGGCCAACCTGCGCCGGATCGAGCCGGAGCCCGAGCCGGCGACGATCGTCGCGGGAGAGCTCGAGATCGACCTCGCCTCCAGAACCGTCCGCCGCGCCGGCGAGGAGATTCACCTGACCAAGACCGAGTTCGACCTGCTGCGCCTGCTGGTGCGCAACCGCGGCCGGCTCATGACCCACCGGGACCTGCTCCAGCAGGTGTGGGGTCCGGGCTACGCCACCGACACCCAGGTTCTCCGCGCCCACATCGCCAACCTGCGCCGCAAGGTCGAGCCCGGGGGCGGCCCCAAGTTGATCCGCACCGACCCCGGCGTCGGCTACCGCTTCGCCGGGTGATCGCTAGTCGGAACCCTCGGTAAGCCGGTAGCCCACCCCGGGCTCGGTGATCAGATAGCGCGGTCGGGACGGGTCGGCCTCGAGCTTGGCGCGGATGTGGGCCACGTGGACGCGCAGGTAGTGGGTCTCCTGGCCGTACTCGGGGCCCCACACCTCCTGCAGCAGCTGGCGCTGAGTGACCAGCCGCCCGTGATGCTGGGCCAGCACCCGGACGAGATCGAACTCGATCGGGGTCAGGTGGATCTCCTCCCCGGCGCGGGTCACCTTGCGGTCGAGCACGTCGATGACCAGCTCGCCTATCTCCAGCCGCGAGCTGCCTCCGGCATCGGCAGACCGCCGCATAACTGCCCGCAACCGGGCCAGCAGCTCGCCGCTGCCGAACGGTTTGGTGACGTAGTCGTCGGCGCCGGCGTCCAGCGCCCGGATCTTCTCGCGCTCGTCGCCCACCGCCGACAGCACCAGGATCGGCAGGCGGCTGAAGCGCCTGACCTCGCGGCACACCTCGATCCCCTCGCCGTCGGGGAGCTTGAGATCGAGGACCAGCGCCTCGGGTGGCCGCGACCCCAGGGCGGCGAGGGCCTGGGCCTTGGTCTCGGCGGCCTCGACGTCGTAGCCGGCGTCGCGCAGGATGATCTTGAGCCCGCGCACGATCTGGGGCTCGTCGTCGACGACCAGGACCCGCGGTGCCGGGCTCATCTCGGCGCCGGCGATGGGGCTGGGGCCGGAGCCGGGGCCGGCTGACGCTCGACCGGGAAGCTGACCGCGAACGACGTCCCCTGGTCGGTGCCGGTCTGCAGCAGGATCCGCCCGCCGTTGGCCTCCACGAACCCCCGGCAGATGGCCAGGCCCAGCCCGGAGCCCGAGCCGGAGTCGCCGCGGCCACGGAAGAATGGCTCGAACACACGCGCGCGCTGATGGCTGGGGATCCCCCGGCCCCTGTCCGTGACGCGCACGGTCACGCGTCCCCCGGCGGTGCCCCCGCTGATCCTCACCGGCGAGCCCGGCGGCGAGAACTTGACCGCGTTCTCCAGCAGGTTGGAGAACACGCGCTCGAGCTGGGCGGCGTCGGCCCGGACCAGCGGCAGGTCGCTCGGCAACGCGAACTCGATCGTGTGGCCGGCGGGGAGGTGGCCGGCGGCGGAGGTGACGATGTCGTGCAGATCGCACCAGTCCGAGCGCGGCACCACCGCGCCGGCCTCGATCTTTGACAAATCGAGGAGGTCGTCGACCAGCTTGGCCAGTCGCTCACTTTGGCCGTCGATCACGTCGATCAACTCGTCGTGCTCGGACGCGCTGACCGCGGGTGAGCGCATCGCCGCCGCGGCGGTGGTGATCGCCGTCAGTGGCGAGCGCAGGTCGTGGGAGATCGCGTGCAGGACAGCGGTACGCGCGACCTCGGCGCGCGAGGCGGCCTCCGCCTCGGCGGCCCGTTCGGCCACCCGCTCGCGTTCGATGGCCACGTCGATCAGGCGACCCAGGGGCTCGGCGATCCGCTCGATCTCGCCCCGGGCCCAGGCAGCATCGTCGGAGACATAGAGCCACACCTGGACGCTGGCCGTCAACCGCACCGTGTACTCGTCGCCGGCCGGCGACGGAACCCGCTCCACCACCACCCTGGCCCGCGTCGCGCCGGTGGCCTGCGCCACCAGCGCCCCGATGGTGCCGAGCTGGGCGTTGAGGCTGCGCCCGGCCAGGATGCCCGAGGCGGCTTCGGCCAGCAGCGTCGCCTCGCGCTCGCGGGCGGCTGCCTCCCGCGCGCGGCTCTCGGCCTCGGCGGCGCGCTGGCGGCCGGCGGCGGCCAGGCGTCCCACCACCACCGCGACGATCAGGAACACGATCAGCTCGACCAGGTCGGCGGTGTGGGCGATCGACAGCTGGTGGCGCGGCGCGATGAAGAAGTAATTGAGGGCGAGGAAGCTCAGCACCGCGGAGGCCAGTGCCGCCACCTGTCCACGGCGGATGGCCGCCTCGAGCACCGCCAGTAGATAGATGGCGCCCAGGCCCGCCGGCGGGGCCGCCGACTGCAGCGCGGCCACGATCCCGGTGGCCAACCCGACCCCGACCACCACCTCCAGGGCCGCGGTGGCGACCGCAGCCGAACTGGTGGACTCCGTGAGTCCCGACCGCCAGGCGTGCAGTTGCTCGCTCATCGCCAGGTGAGACTTTAGCCTTGCTAGCGGGCGTTTTTCGAGGTCTGGGTACCCCGCTCAGGCGGGCACCGGCGTCGGCGGTTCGGCCGGCTCGGACTCGATGATCACCCGGCAGGGACGCTCGCGCAGCACCGTCTCGAGCGCCCGGCTGAAGTTGCCGCCCTTGGCCATCGGCATCACGATCGCGGCGGCGTGCATGGCGCGGGCCTCGTCGACGATCCGCCGTCCGGTTTGACCGGCCCGGACCTTGTCCCAGTGCCCCGTCACGCGCCGGCCGGCCTGGACCTTGGCCTCCTCGATGATCGACTGAGCGGCGGCCTCGAGCTCGGGAAGGTCGGCGTCGACGGGGCTGCTCGCGGGGACGTCGATGGTCACCAGTACGTGGATGCCGCGGCGCCGGCGGGCGGCCAGCCGACCCGCGGTGGCCAGCACTTCGGGGCTGTAGGCGCCCACTTCGAAGGCGACCACGACCGAGTCGTACTCAGCCTCGGTGTCGATCGCGGGCGCCGCCATCACGATCTTCTTGGTGGTGGTGAGGTCGAGTCCCTGGCGGTGCCGGTAGGTCACGTACACCAGGATCCCTACAAGCAGCCATCCGATCCCGGCGGCCGCCACAGCGGCGTGCAGGACGGTCACCGTGAGGAAGGCCAGGAAGGTGCCGAGACCGCCGACCACCGCGAACAACGGCAGCTCGCGCCCGGCGATCCTCAGCGTGCCGGGACCTCGGTAGGGGCGGACATGATCGGGGTCACTCAGCCGCAGCTTGATCACCGCGAGGTGCGCGATCGTGAATGACAGCATCGCCCCGAACGCGTACATGTTGCCCAGGAAGTCGGCCTGGCCGGGAATCATGGTCAGGCAGGCGATGCCCCCGAAGATCAGGATGCCGATCCACGGCGTCCGGAACCTAGGGTGCAGGCGCCGAAGCCCATCGGGCAACTGGCGATGCAAACCCATCGAGTAGACCAGCCGCGAGACACCGATGATCCCGGCGTTGGTGGCGATGAACAGGATGGTCGCGGCCAGGAGACCGACATAGATCTCGCCGACGTGCTGCAGCGGCCCGAGATGAAGGTGCTTGACGATCCCCAGGACTGGGTCGGCGGCGTACCCTCCCTTGCTCTCGGGCTCGCCCAGCAGCGTGGTGCACTGACCGTGGGAGCAGGTGACCGGCAGCGCCGACAGGGCCACCGCCGGCAGCGCCGCGTAGATGGCGAACACCGCTATGACCACGCGATTGATCGCCTTGGGAATCGTCCGTGACTCGTCCTTGGCCTCCTCGGCCATGTTGGAGATCGTTTCTATCCCCGTGTAGGCGATCATCCCCACCGGGATCGCGATCAGGAAGTTCTTCCAGCTGGGAACGGTGCCCAGATGGACGTTGGCCACCAGCGTGTGAGGGTCGAGCACCAGTACCGCGCCCAGCACGACTAGCAGCACCTGGGTGGAGAAGTCGGCGATGGCCAGCCCCACATTGAGCGCCGCCGCTTCGCTCACGCCGACCACGTTGATGCCGCACAGCACGACCACGACCCCGATGCCGAAGAAGACATCGCCCGGCGAAGTCTTCAAGAATGGGAAGAACAGCCCGCCGAGGTAGTGGGGGACGAAGAACGCGGAGATCGCGATCGTGATCGTGTAGTTGAGCATCTGGGCCCAGGCGGCGAAGAAGGACCAGAACTCGTTGAAGGCATGCCGGGCGAAGCTGGAAGACCCCCCGGCCTCTGGGAACATCGCCGTGGCCTCGGAGTAGGTAGCGGCAGTCAGGTAGAAGATCACCCCGGTGATCACGAACACGATCGGGGTGAGGCCCAGCGCGAACGACGCCACCAGTCCCAGTGCGTAGTAGATCGAGGAGCCGACGTTGCCGTAGGCGGTGGAGGCCAGGGCGTTGACGCCCAGCACCCGCTGCAGACCCTGAATACGACGCTCCGCCATCAGCTAGCGTTCGCCGCCGGCCGGCTGCCGCAACCTCGGGGTCGGCGTGCCGGCGGGCGTCGGCTGCTTGCCGTCGCTCCCGGCCGGTACTTGTGCGCCGTCAGTGGCGGACTCGTCCGCCTCCCCCGCCAGCGCGTTGCGATGCTTGGGCTCGGCCGGCGGCGCGGTCAGGATCACCCGGCAGGGAGCCTTGCGAATCACGTACTTGGTGATCTCCCCGACGTAGTTGTCAAGCGGTCCGCCCGCCGCCCCGAACAGCGCGCCACCTCGGATCCGCGACGGCTCCTCGGCGGCGAGCACGATCGCCTCCACCCCACGTTCCCGGGCCACGTTGACGATCGCCTGACCGGTCCGCCGCGCGCGCACCACGGTGGTGACCACGGTCACGCCTGCGTACTCCTCGCCGACCGCCTTGGCCCGCGCCAGCGCCGCCTTGGCCTTGGTCACCTGAGCATCGGGAAGGGGCGCGTTGAGCGGCAGCGACAGCGGCAGCTCGAACACCCATACCGCCTCGATCACCGCGCCCCCGGGCTCGCGGCTGTCGCGCCCGTCGGCAGCCAGGCGCCCGGCGGTCTGGATGATGTCGTCGTCGAGCTTTGATCCGAACACCGGGACCAGGATCGAGCCGAACTCGGGCTCCAGTGCCTCGTGGCGCAGAGCGCGCTCGGGAATCGTGACCCGCCGAAGGAGCGGCTTGGACTGGGTCTTGCGGTAGGTGACGTAGAGCACCAAGCCTCCCACCAGCCAGCCGAGCCCCACGTACCGGGCCCCGGTGTGGAAGATCAGCACCGCCGCCCACCCGGCGAAGGAGAGCAGCGCGCCGAGCACGGCGGGCAGCGGCAGGCTCCCACCGCGGAACGGCACCGACAGCGGCACCCGGTAGCCGCGCTCGCGCGTGGGCTCGCGGTAACGCAGCGCGATCACCGACAGGTGAGCCACAGTGAACGACAACAGCGCGCCGAAGGCGTAGATACCGATCAGCAGTTCGAGGTCCTTGGGCAGCACCAGCGCCGCCGCCGCCAGCGCCGCCACGCCCATGATCACGAACGGCGTGCCCCAACGCGGGTGCAGGCGGCCCACGCCGCTGGGGATCTGGCGATTGGTGGCCAGCGAATAGCCCACCCGGGAAACGCCGAGCATGGCCGAGCCGGCGGCCGCGATCAGCCCGACGGCACCGCCAATGGCCACCGCGTACTTCAGCACGTCCGCGACCCAGACCGGGCGGAACGCCTCAACCACCCCGAGCACCGGCGCCTTGATGTGCTCGTAGCCCAGCGCTGTATGGCCGTTGGTGACCGGCAAAGCCGCCACCCCGACCAGCGAGATCCCCACGTAGATCAGCACGATCAGCGTCGAGCCCGGCAGCACCACCCGTTTCAGGGCCCGGCTTGACTCCGACACCTCGCCGATCAGGCTGGCCGCCGCCTCCAGTCCGGTGAAGGCGATGATCGCGATCGGCAGCGCGAAGGCCAGATCGGACCAGGTCGGCACGGTGCCCAGGTTGATGCTCTCGGTCAGGTGGCTGGGGTTGAACACCAGGACCAGGCCGAGCACGATGACCAGGGCCTGCAGCACCAGATCGAAGCCGGTGACCAAGATGCGCCGCCGCAGGCGGCGCGTGCTCACTCCGGTGATGTTGTCGATCAGGACGAACGCGATCACGGCCAGCGCCACGACGATCTGGAGGCCGCCTCGTCCGATCGGGGCCCAGAACGCGGCCAGGTAGGCCGGTACGGTCAGAGCGGTGACAGCGATCAGGATCGTGTAGTCGAGCACGATCGACCAGCCGGCCACGAAGCTGATCAGCTCGTTGAACGCGTAGCGGGCGAACACCGCCGAGCCCCCGCGCTCCTTGTACAGAGAGGCGCCCTCGCCGAACGTCATCGCGGTCAGCTGAAAGAAAATCCCGGCGGCCAGGAACACGACCGGGGTCAGGCCCTCGGCCTTGCTGGCCACCACGCCGAGCGCGAAGTAGACCGAACTGACCGAGGTCGTATAAACGACCGCGAACAGGGCGCGGTAGCTGAGAGGTCGCTCGCTCATTGAGATCGCGCTATCTGCCTCGGAGCTGCAGGTAGAGCCGGCCGGCGCCCGCGCCTACGAAGAGCACTCCCAACACCACGCCGGTCGCTGCCACACCGCCGCCTGCAGCGATCGTGCGAGCCAGGATGGCGATCCCCACCACGATCATCAGGACCGACATCACGCGTGTGTACGAGCGGCGCAGGTGGCGTTGCTCTGGCATTCCCTGCGTAGCTTACGCGGGCCTATTTGCGCCGGACGTAATCACTGGCGCGGGCATCTTCACGAAATCTGCATACCCGCCGGCGGATTCTGCACGCCGCCTTGACGGGCGGGGGTCCAGGATCGTTCCCATGGACATTATCGCCGTGCTTCTCGGACTTCTCGCCTTCGCGGTGCTGTTCGCGATGATCTACGGGATTGACCGGATATGACCGGCGCTGACCTGTTCGGGCTGATCGTCTCGGTCCTGTTGTGCCTGTACCTGCTCTATGCGCTGCTGCGGGGGGAGAAGTTCTAGTGCCGGCCGCCGCCGCTAGGCCTGACTGGAGTCGGTCGTGACCTTCCTCGGCTGGCTGACCATCTTCCTGTTCGTGGTCATCCTGACGGCGCTGGCGATGCCGCTGGGGCGCTACATGGCCGCGGTCTACACCGGGCAGCTGAACTTCCTTCGCGTTCCCGAGCGGTTCCTGTACCGGGTGATGCGCGTCGACCCCGCGCGCGAGCAGGATTGGAAGGCCTACGCCAAGAGCGTGATCCTGTTCTCGCTGGCCGGCTGGCTGCTGCTGTATTTCATCCTGCGCACGCAGACGCTGTGGAACTTCACCGGCCTGAACCCGCAGCACTTCCACTCCGCCCCGTGGAATGTGACGTTCAACACGACCTCGTCGTTCGTCACCAACACCAACTGGCAGTTCTACGGCGGCGAGACGACGATGACCTATTTCAGCCAGATGGCCGGGCTGACGGTGCAGAACTTCCTCTCGGCCGGGGTCGGGATCGTGGTTGCTGTGGCACTGATCCGAGGGATCATCCAACGCTCGGGCAAGAGCCTGGGCAACTTCTGGCAGGACCTGGTCCGCACCCTGCTCTACGTCCTGATCCCGATCTCGTTCGTGGTCGCGATGATCCTGGTCTTCCAGGGTTCGATCCAGAACTTCTCCTCCTATCTGATCTCCCACGGGCTCACCCACGCCGGCGGCCAGACGATCGCCATGGGCCCGGTGGCCTCCCAGGAGTCGATCAAGGAGCTCGGCACCAACGGAGGCGGCTTCTTCAACGTCAACTCGGCCCACCCGTTCGAGAACCCGTCCGGGTTCACCAACTTCGTCGAGATGCTGACGGTGCTGGTCATCCCGGCGGCGCTCGTGTTCGCCTACGGCCGCATGGTCGGCAAGCGCCGTCAGGGCTACGCCATCTACGCCACGATGATGGTGATGTTCCTCGGCGCGGTCATCGTCGCCTACATCGCCGAGGCCCATGGCTCCCCGGCACAGCACGCCGCCGGTCTCCACACCCACGCCATCGCCGGATCCGCTGGGGGCAACATGGAAGGCAAGGAGCAGCGGTTCGGCATCGCGGGGTCGGCTCTGTTCGACGTCGTCACCACCGTCACCTCCTGCGGTGCGGTCAACAGCGCGATCGAGTCGTTCACGGGGATCGGCGGCGCCGTGCCGATGGCCAACCTGTCGGCCAGCGAGGTCATCTTCGGCGGCGTCGGCACGGGCCTGTACTCCATCCTCCTCTACGTCCTGCTGGCCGTGTTCATCGGCGGCCTGATGGTCGGGCGCACGCCCGAGTACCTGGGCAAGAAGATCGAGGCCCGGGAGATCAAACTCGTGACCATCGGCCTGCTCATAACCCCGCTGGCGGCCCTGTTCTCCACGGCCCTGGGGGTGGCCAGCAGCGCCGGTAGAGCGTCGATCTCCACCAACGGGGTGGGGCCGCAGGGCTTCTCTGAGACCTTCTACGCCTATCTGAGCCAGTCCAACAACAATGGCTCGGCGTTCGCCGGCTACACCGGCTTCATCCAGCCCAACGCGGGCAATCTCGGCTCCCACGGCGTCGGCTTCGCCGACCTGTTGGGCGGGTTCACGATGCTGTTCGCGCGCTTCGCGCCGATCCTGTTC
The DNA here is from genome assembly GCA_963754375.1 of uncultured Solirubrobacterales bacterium. Taxonomy (GTDB): domain Bacteria; phylum Actinomycetota; class Thermoleophilia; order Solirubrobacterales; family Solirubrobacteraceae; genus Palsa-465. Next base: position 114,594 of record CAVWFX010000002.1, on the reverse strand, counting down.
GCCCTCGCCGTCGCCGGCACCCTGGCCGGCAAGCGGGTCAGCCCGCCCGGGCTGGGGACGATGCGCACCGACAACGTCACCTTCGTGGTGCTGCTGATCGGCGTGATCATCCTCGTCGGCGCGCTCACCTTCTTCCCTGCCCTGCTGCTAGGACCGATCGTGCAGGGCCTGACCGGACACCTCTACTCGTGACCCCGGACCTCAACCTATGACCGCGCTCAGAAAAGACATCGTCAGCTCCGTGCTCGGGATCGTCGTGTTGACGCTCCTGGTCGGGATCCTGTACCCGCTGGTCGTGACCGGCGTCAGCCAGGTCGCCTTCCCCGGCAACGCCAACGGCCAGAAGATCTACGTCGGCGGCAAGCTGATCGGCTCAAAGATCATCGGCCAGCAGTTCACCGATCCGGTGCTCAAGAACGGCAAGCCGGAGATGCAGGACGGCGTCCCGGTGACAACGCCGGACCCGCGCTACTTCCAGAGCCGCCCCTCGGCCACCGTGCCGCCCTACAACGCGGCCGCCACCACCTTCTCCAACTACGGTCCGAACAACCTCATCACCGAGCAGGCGTTCGCCGCCAACATCAAGGCCTACCTCGCACTCGAGAGGCCGTATAACCCCGGCCTGACCGTGGCCAAGATCCCGGTCGACGCCGTCAACACCTCGGCCTCGGGCATCGACCCCGACATCTCGCCGGCCAACGCCGACATCCAGGCCCATCGCGTGGCCGCAGTCCGCCATCATCCCGCTGAGCACTGTCCGTTCGCTGGTCGACAAGTACACCCACGGCCGCGGGCTGGGCTTCTCCGGCGAGCCCGGGGTCAACGTGCTCCAGCTCAACCTGGCCCTGAACCGAACCTCCTCATGACGACCACCACCCCCCCGACCACCCAACCGCACCCTTCAGAACGCCGCGCCGTCTCCCTTTTCCGGCGCGACATCGTCACCCGTGCCGTGCTCGACAGTGTCATCAAGCTCGACCCGCGCGTGCAGGTTCGCAATCCGGTGATGTTCGTCGTCGAGATCGGCGCCGTCATCACCACCGTCACCTGGCTGATCCAGGTGTTCGGCGGTAAAGCGCTGGGCGGCAACGATCCCGCGTGGTACACGGTGACGATCGCCTTCTGGCTGTGGCTGACGGTGATCTTTGCCAACATCGCCGAGGCCTTCGCCGAGGGCCGCGGGCGGGCCCAGGCCGACACCCTGCGCGCGATGCGCCAGGAGACGGTGGCCCGCATGCGTGACGGCACCACCAGGCAGGCCGCCGAGCTACAGCGCGGTGACGTGGTGCTGGTCGACGCCGGGGAGCTGATCCCCGGGGACGGCACCGTGATTGAGGGAATCGCCTCGGTCGACGAGTCCGCCATCACCGGCGAGTCGGCCCCGGTCATCCGCGAATCCGGCGGCGATCGCAGCGCCGTCACCGGCGGCACGCGGGTGCTCTCGGATCACATCGTGGTCGAGATCACCCAGGAGCCCGGCCAGTCGTTCCTCGATCGCATGATCAATTTGGTCGAGGGTGCCGCTCGGCGCAAGACCCCCAACGAGATCGCGCTCAACATCCTGCTCGCCGGGCTGACGCTGGTGTTCATGGTCGTCGTGGCTACGCTGCGCCCGTTCGGGCTGTTCGCCGACACGCCGATCTCCGTGACCACCCTGATCTCCCTGCTGGTGGCGCTGATCCCGACCACCATCGGCGCGCTCCTATCCGCCATCGGGATCGCCGGCATCGACCGGCTGGTGCGCCGCAACGTACTTGCCCTCTCCGGACGATCCGTCGAGGCGTCGGGCGACGTGGACGTGCTCCTGCTCGACAAGACCGGCACGATCACCATCGGTAACCGGCTGGCGAGCGAGTTCATTCCGATGCCCGGCGTTTCGGAGGCCGACCTGGCCGAGGTGGCGCAGCTCGCCTCGCTCGCCGACGAGACGCCAGAGGGCCGCTCGATCGTCGTGCTGGCCAAGCAGTACGGCCTGCGCGAGCACGACATGGCCAAGCTCGACGCCCACTTCGTCCCGTTCACCGCCCAGACGCGGATGAGCGGCGTCGACCTCGACGGCACCCAGCTGCGCAAGGGCGCCGGCGACGCGGTCATCAAATTCGTCACCGAGGAGGGCGGCCATCCACCGGCCGAGCTGCAGCCGGTCCTCGACCGCATCGGCCGCGAGGGCGGCACCCCCCTGGCGGTGGCGCGAAACTCCCAGGTGATGGGCGTGATCTACCTCAAGGACACGATCAAGGAAGGGATGCGCGAGCGCTTTGACCACCTGCGCGCGATGGGCATCCGGACGATCATGATCACCGGCGACAACCGCCTGACCGCGGCCAAGATCGCCGAGGAGTCAGGCGTCGACGACTTCCTGGCCGAAGCCACCCCGGAGGCAAAGCTCGCCCTCATCAAGGAGGAACAGGCGACCGGGCGGATGGTGGCCATGACCGGCGACGGCACCAACGATGCCCCCGCCCTGGCTCAGGCCGACGTCGGCGTGGCCATGAACACCGGCACCCAGGCGGCTCGCGAGGCCGGGAACATGGTCGACCTCGACTCCAACCCGACGAAGCTCATCGAGATCGTCGAGGTCGGAAAACAGCTGCTGATCACCCGCGGCGCGCTGACCACGTTCTCGATCGCCAACGACGTGGCCAAGTACTTCGCCATCCTGCCGGCCATCTTCGTCACCACCTGGGCCACCGTCAAAGGTGGCCAGAGCCCACTGCACGTGCTCAACATCATGAACCTCGGCACGCCCCGCTCGGCGGTGATCTCAGCCATCATCTTCAACGCGCTCGTGATCCCCCTGCTGATCCCGATCGCCCTCAAGGGCGTGGCCTACCGACCCATCGGCGCCAGCGCGCTGCTGCGTCGCAACCTGTGGATCTACGGCCTGGGTGGGATCATCGCCCCGTTCATCGGTATCAAGCTGATTGACCTGGTCGTGCACAACCTGCTGGGAGCATGACCACCACCCACGACGCCCGTGGCCGCTACAAGATCTTTCTGGGAATGGCCGCCGGCGTGGGCAAGACCTATCGCATGCTTCAGGAGGGGCAGGCCGAAGCGGAGGCCGGCCGCGACGTTGTGATCGGTTACCTGGAGCCGCACGGCCGGGCCGACACGCTGGTCCAGGCCGAGGGCCTGGAGGTCGTCCCCCGCCGGCGGGTGCCCTACCGTGATTCCGTGCTCGAGGAGATGGACCTCCCGGCGATCATCGACCGCGCACCGGAGCTGTGCCTGATCGACGAGCTGGCCCACACCAACGTGCCCGGGGTCGAGCACGCCAAGCGCTACGAGGACATCGCCGATGTCCTGAAGTCCGGCACCGACGTGTTCTCGACCGTCAACGTCCAGCACCTGGAGTCGCTCAACGACCAGGTCGTCGAGCTGACCGGAGTCCGGGTCCGCGAGACGGTTCCCGATGCGGTGATCGCCTCCGCCGACGACGTGGTCCTGATCGACATCACGCCCGAGTCGTTGCTCGAGCGTCTGCGGGCGGGCAAGGTTTATCCCCCCGAACGGGTGCCGGCGGCACTGAGCAACTTCTTTCGGATCGAGAACCTCGCCTCGCTGCGCGAGGTGGCGCTGCGCCAGGTGGCCGAGGAGATCGAGGCCAAGCGCCTACCGGCCGACGCCGGCCTGGGACGAGGGCGCGAGGAGCGCATGCTCGACCTCGCCGCTCCGCAGGCGATCGGAGAGCGGCTGCTGGCGCTGGTCACGCCCGAGCCGCGCTCGCAGCGCGTCGTCCGGCGCGCCTGGCGCTCGGCCCAGCGCCTGGGCGCCGAGCTCGACGTGCTGTGGGTGGCCGACCATGAGCCCGGCGACGACGAGCGAGAGCAGCTCGACGCGCTGCGGCGGCTCACCAGCGTGCTCGGCGCCCACCTGCTCATCGAGCGCGGGGACGACCTGGTCGCCACCACACAGCGGGTGGCGCACGACCGGGGCACCACTTACGTGCTCATGGGAGCACCCAAGCCACGCAGCGCGATCGGCCGGATGATGACTCCGGCCCTGCCGCTGCGACTGATCGGGGCGCTGCCGGGCGTCGATCTACGGATCGTGGCCGACCGCACCCGCCGAAACGGGGAGGAACGATGACCGTTGTCCTGATCGTGCTGATCGTCCTGCTGACCGGCGCGCTGGCCGCGATCCTGGCCCAGCGCCGGCCTCGCCACCAGCCACAATCTTCACGGATGCCCGGCGAGCCGGCCCGGCGGATCCTGTTTCCGTTCGTGGCCACCGCTCTGTCGCGCCGCGCACTCGACGCCGCCCTGAGGCTGGCCCGGGCCGAGGGCGCCACGCTGGTCCCGGTGTTCCTGGCCCGGGTGCCGCTCACCCTTCCCCTCGACGCGCCGCTGCCCAAGCAATCGCAGGTGGCGATTCCGCTGCAGGAGGCGATCGAGCACCGAGCCCTGAAGTGCGGAGTGCCCGTCGACGCCAGAGTGGAGCGCGGGCGCACCGAGCGCCACGCGCTGCGCCAGACGATCCTGCACGAGCGATTTGACCGGATCGTGGTGGCGGCCGCCCCCCACGGCGGCCACGGCTTCGATCCCGACGACGTCGCCTGGCTGCTCGACAACGCGCCCGGCGAGATCGTGGTGCTGCGACCGGGGGCGGAGGATCCCCTGGCCGCGCTCCGGACTGGCGCTGCCCGCGCGGACTCCGGCGCCGGGGGCGGCGCCCCGTCCCGCCACGCCCCCGCCGCCCGTGCTCAGTCGTGCAGCTTGAACGGCAGGATGGCCACGACGACGTCGGTCCGGGCCTTGAGCACCGCCTCCAGCAGCCGCCCGCGCTGATTGTGGAGGATCTCGTGCCGGCGCTTGTTGGGGACGATCTCCGGGATCAGCACCGTGACCAGCGCGTCCTCCTCGTGGATCGACTCCACGTACTTCAGGACGGTGCGAATCAGTGATCGGCTGGGATCGACCAGTACCTCGATCGAGGTGCCGCATTCCCACTCCGACCACTCCTTGACGATCTGATCGCGCTCCTCCTCGTCGGCAGCGACGGCGAGGCCGACCACCGTGTCGCCCATCGACAGCGCCGCGCTGACCGCCATCTGCGTCAGGAGGTTCACCGTCGAGGTGGGCACGATCACGATGCTGTGCTTCTTGACCGGCGGTGGCGGGGTCCTGCCGAGCTTGAGCTCCTTGGCCACGTCGGCGTAGTAGGACTCGATGTGCGAGAACAGCAGCATCAGCGCCGGCACGGCGATCACCACGACCCAGGCGCCCTCGAGGAACTTGGTCCCCAGGAACACCATCACGGCGATCGCGGTCATGACCGCACCGACGCCGTTGATCGCCGCCCGCAGCCGCCACCGCGGCGGGCGTTCGGAGCGCCAATGGCGCACCAGTCCCACCTGGCTGAGGGTGAAGCCGAGGAACACGCCGATCGCGTAGAGGGGGATCAGGCGGTTGGTGTCGGCACTAACCGCGACCAGCAGCAGCGCGGCCGCCACCGCCAGCGAGAACACGCCGGCTCGGTACACCGGGCGCTCGGCGCGCAGGTAGAACACGTGCGGGAGGCGGTGGTCCTTGGCCAGCAGGCTGAGCAGTACCGGGAGCCCGCCGAAGCTGGTGTTGGCGGCCAGCCCGAGGACGGCGGCGACAGCGATATTGGACACGTAGAACGCCCACCCCTTGCCCAGCGAAGCCGCTGTCAGCTGCGACAGCACGGTGACGCCGCCCCGGGGCAGCACGTGATGGGTGCGGACCAAGATGGCCAGCCCCACCAGCATCACCCCGAGCAGGATCCCCAGCGTGATCTCGGTGCGCGCGGCGGTCCGGGACCGGGGCTGCTTGAAGGCGGGCACGCCGTTGGCGATCGCCTCGATGCCGGTGACGGCCGAGCAGCCGGCGGCGAACGCCTTGAGCAGCAGCAGGATCCCCACCGCCTCGGTGGCCTTGAAGGGCTCCAGGCTGGTGCCGATCACCGCCTTGGTCTCCGGGTGCACGAGGCCGATCACGATGACCGCGAACACGCTCACCAGAAAGACGGCGAACGGCACCACCAGCAGGTTGGCCGACTCGCTGATCCCGAACATGTTGACCACCGTCAGCAGCGCCAACGCGATCAGGGAGACGAGCAGGAGATGATGGGCCAGCGACGGGAACACGCTGCCCAGCGAGGCGGCGCCGGCGGCCAGGCTGACCGCCACCGTGAGCACGTAATCGACCACCAGCGAGGCGGCGGCGAGCATGGCCGGCCAGCGGCCCAGGTTGGCCTTTGACACCGCGTAGGCCCCGCCCCCGTCGGGGTGAGCGGTGATCACCTGGGTGTAGGAGATGACCAGGATCACCAGCATCGCGGTGATGACCAGGGTCACCGGCAGCGTGTACTTGACCGCGCCCGCCCCGGCGGCGACGAGGACCAGCATCATCGCCTCCGGCCCGTAGGCGACGCTCGACAGGGCGTCGAGGCTCAGGGCCGCCAGCCCGCGGACCACTCCCAGCTCGTGGCCCTCTTCGGCGTGCTTGCCGGTCCGGGGTGGATGCCCGATGCGCGCCGCCCGACGGCGACGCGCGGGATGCTTGGAGGCCGGACCCCGGCTCGCCGTGGTGGCGTACTTGGTGGAGGATTCGGGATTCGTGTCGCTCAAGCGGAAAAGCCATCCGGGGCCGCTATCGGATCGGAACTCTGACACGCAGCACGGCCGGGCCGCCATGCGTGGGCGCCCCCGGAGGGCTCCTAGCCCTGATGGGCTGCCTCGATCGCCTGGGCAGAGGCGGCCACCGCGGCGCGCAGCCGGCCCGGGTCGGCCGCCACCCGCTGCTCGGGACCGGCCACCGACAGCCCGGCGGCGATGCGGCCGCGGCGATCGAGGATGGGGGCCGCGACGGCAGCGGCCCCCTCGTCAAGCTCGCTGGCGGTGAAGGCGTAGCCGGCGGCGCGGATGCGGTCGAGCTCCGCTTCCAGTTCGGGATCGCCGACGGCGGCGATCAGGCGGCTGCGCTCCCCTGGCTCCAGGTACGCGGCCAGGATCTTCCCCGACGCGCCGCGGTGCATGGGCGCCCGACGGAAGCGCGCGTAGGAGAGGCGGACCGAATGCCGGTCGGTCTCGACCACGTGGAGCACGATCCCCTCCAGGCCGCAGGGCGCGGTCAGGATCGTCGTCTCCCCCACCTCCTCCGACAGCGCCGCCATCACCTCGCGGGCGGGCTCCACCAAGCGTTCGCGCAGCCCCTCCTCGGCGGTCCGCCCCAGCGCCACCAGCCGGGTGCCGAGCGCGACGGTGCGGTCGCTGCCGCGCTGCACGAGCCCGTGCTGCTCGAGCTCGGCCACCAGGCGGTAGGCGGTGCTGGTCGGCACCCCGGTCCCGCTGGCCAGCTCGGCCACCGTCTTCTCGGCCGGCTCGTCGGCGAGCTGGACCAGCAACTCGACGGCTCTCTGCAGGGCTCCCTCGGGCATACGATGTCCGGAGTCTTTCTAGATTCCCGGTGGCTCGTGCGCTGACAGCGCCGGCCTCGAGCCCGCCACGTGGGCGATGCGGTGCGCCAGTCGCCCGTCCCCGACCAGTTCGGCCAGCCCTTCGATGTCGGCGTTCCATTCCGTTTCGTCGGACAGCGTGCGGGCGAACTCCCGTACCACCGCGTAGGCGCGCGCAGTCCCGGCGCCCAGTCGGTCCGGGCCGGATCGCAGGTCTACCGCCTGCGCCGCGATGATCAGCTCCAGGGCCACCAGCCGGTGGGCCAGGCTCACCAACGCCGAGGTGTTGCTGACCGCCAGCGGCGCCATTGAGGCGTGGTCCTCGATGCCCTCGGCGAGCTGGCCACGGTAGTCGAGCGACACCGGGTTGGCCAGAGAAGCGCGCCTCGGAGGTCAGCGCCGCGAAGGTGCGGCCCAGCGGACGCAGGCCACCGGTGGGGCCGTCGCGACGGGCCAGCCCGGTGGGCAGATCGCTGAAGTGGTGCCACAGCAGCTTTTGGACGCGCTCGTTGGCCACCTGGGCGGCATGGGCGATGCCCAGGCGCACGTAGTCGAAGGCCATCGCCAGCGAGGTGACGTCGAAGTTGCCGACCGAGACGATGACGCCCTCGTCGACCAGAACCAGGGGGTTGTCGGCGGCCGAGTTGAGCTCGATCTCCATCATCCCCCGCGCCACCGAGAGGGCGTCGTAGACGGCGCCGTGGGTCTGGGGCACGCACCGGATCGAGAGCGGATCCTGCAGGTTGCGCGCCCGGCCCGGACCCCACAGCCAGCTGTCGGTGAGCAGCTCGCGCAGCCGCGACATGGCGGTCTCGAGTCCGCTGTGGGGACGGGCCCGGGCCGCTGCCGGGTGGATCACCGAGAGGTTGGCGGCGAACGCCTCGAAGGTGAGCGCGGCGGCGATCTGCATGCTCTCGATCAGGTCGGCGGCGTCGTTGAGGACCAGCGATCCCCGCCCCACGGTCACGCTGTTGGCGCTGATCAGCCCTAAGGCCTCTTTCGGACCCAGCGCGATCGTCTCGATCCGGGCTCGGGCCAGGGCCTCCTCGCCCGGCAGCGTCTGTCCGTCGTACTCCGCCCAGCCGCGGCCGATCAGCACCTTGCCGATGTCGGCCATCTCCGACAGGTCGCCCTGCCCCACTGACCCGACCATCCGCACCACCGGGTGCACCCGGGCGTTGAGCAGCGACACCAGCCGCTCGATCAGTTCGCGCCTCACCCCCACGCCCGCCTTCAGCATCCCGTTGACCCGGGAGACGATCATCGCCCGCACCACGTCGACCGGCAGCGGGCGCCCGTAGGAGGCGACCTGGTCGGCGACGGTGGCGAACGAGAAGGCCCCGATCTCATCCAGCGGGATGTGGTGGCGGGCCAGCGAGCCGAGCCCGGTGTTGAGCCCGTACACGGACTCGCCGCTGGCCAGCACACGATCGACGACGTCCCTGGCGGCGCGGACCCGCACCAAGGCGTCGGAGTCCAACTCGACCGCTGCCTGCTGGCGGGCCACGGCCAGCACGTGATCAACCGTCAGGCCGTCGCCACTGAGAACTATGCTCTCGTTAGCTGCGACGATAGCCATCTGAACTGATGTTATATCCTAGTTCAATCCCACTGAGCGAGAAAGTCTCCGGTCGGATCCTGAACCCGGAAGGGACCCCGGTGCGAGCCGGGGTGTCGATTTGCGAGGGCCGGGTGGAGTCGGTGGGTGAGCCGGGCGGAGGCGGGTTGGACTTCGGTGACGCGCTGCTGCTGCCCGGCGCGGTCGACGTCCACGTGCACACCCGCAGCTATGCCGGCGAGGGCATCGAGCGCGTGCACCCGGGCCGCCGCCGCCGGTGGGGTGACGACGATCGTCGACATGCCCTACGACGCCTCGGGACCGATCGACTCACTCGACGCGTTCGAGGACAAGGTGGCCGACGTGGAGCGCACGGCCCACGTCGATGTCGCTCTGTGGGCCACCGTCCCGCCCCGCGGGCGGATCGAGGATGTGCAGGCGCTCGTGTCCGCCGGCGCCGCCGCCTTCAAGCTGTCGACCTTCGAGACCCACCCGGAGCGGTTCCCGCGTATCCCCGACGCTCAGCTGCTGGCCGCCTTCGCTGCCATCGCCGACGCCGGCGGCCTGGCCGGGGTCCACGCTGAGAACGACGAGATCGTGCGTGCCGGGATCGCCGCCGAGATTGAGTCCGGCCATTGCGGGGATCCTCTCGCCCACGCCCGCTCGCGGCCACCGGTGGCCGAGCACGAGGCGATCGCACGGGTGCTGGAGCTGGCCCGCGCCACCGGGGTGAGGCTTCACGTCTGCCACGTCTCGACCCCGCGCGGTGTGGAGCTGGTGACGGCGGCGCGGCGGGATGGGGTCGACGTCAGCGCGGAGACCTGCCCGCACTACCTGCTGCTCGACGAGACCGACCTGCGCGACCGCGGCGGCGAGGCCAAGATCAACCCGCCGCTGCGGGCGTCGTGCCTGCCGGCCGACGGGCTCGACCTCATCTCCTCTGACCATGTGGGCTGGCCGGTGGAGCGCAAGCGCGGGCCTGACATCTTCGCCCTGGCGTCGGGAGCCCCGGGGGTGGAGCTGATCGTGCCCCTTGTCCACGACGCGCTGGGAGCGGCCCAGCTCGTCCGATTGGTCAGCGAGGCGCCCGGCGCGGCGCTTCGGCCTGTGGCCGCGCAAGGGCAACCTGATGCCGGGGGCCGATGCCGACCTGCTGGTGCTCGATCCGCTTTCGCAGTGGGAGATCGATCCGAGCGCCCTGATCACGCCGGCCGGTTGGAGCCCGTACGCGGGACGACGGGTGCGGGGGCGCGTGATCGCCGCCTTCTCCCGGGGCGTGCAGGTGTGGGACGGAGCTTTGGCGGGCGCCGCCACCGGGCCCGGACACGGCCGGTTCGCGCCGGCGAGCACCGGGTCTCGCGCCATGGCCGGGGCCCGTGGCTGACAACGGTCTGCGCTGCCGCGGCTGGCGCCAGGAGGCGATCCTCCGCCTGCTCGAGAACAACCTGGCGATTGCCGAGGATCCCGAGCACCTCGTGGTCTACGCCGCCCACGCCAAGGCCGCCCGGGATGGCGATGCCCTGGCCGGGATCGTTGCCGCGCTGCGGTCGCTGCGGGACGGCGAGTCGCTGGTGGTGCAGTCAGGCAAGCCGGTGGCGGTACTGCCCACCGGGCCGCGCGCGCCCGCCGTCCTGCTGGCCAACGGCAACCTGGTCGGACGCTGGGCCACCCCGGAGACGTTCTACGAGCTCGAGCGCCGCGGCCTGATCGCCTGGGGCGGCCTGACCGCCGGCTGTTGGCAGTACATCGGCGCCCAGGGGGTCCTGCAGGGAACCTACGAGACGTTCGCCCAGGTGGCTCGCGAGCACTTCGGCGGCTCGCTGGCCGGGCGGCTGGTGGTGAGTGCCGGGCTCGGCGGGATGGGGGCAGCGCAGCCGGTGGCGGTCACGCGCATGCTGGGGGGCACGTCGTTGATCGCCGAGGTGGATGTGGCCAAGGCGCGGCGGCGCCTGGAGGAAGGGGTCGTCGACGTGGTCTGCTCGGACCTCGACGAGGCGCTCGGGCTTGCCCTGGACGCCCGCGGGGCTTCGGGCGGCCGGTCGGTCTGCTTCGCCGGCAACGCGGCCGAACTGCTGGAGGGTGTGGTGGAGCGCGAGGTGGTCCCAGACGTGGTCACCGACCTGACCGCTGCCCACGACCTTCGCCGCGGCTACCTACCGGCGGGCGTCACGCCGGCAGAAGCCGAGGCGCTGCGGCGCGGCGACCCCGGCAAGCTCGAGGCGCTGGCCCTGGCCACCCTGGTGCGCCACGTGCAGGCCATGCTCGTGCTGCGCCGGCGCGGCGCCGTCGTGTTCGACTACGGCAACAACATCCGCCCCCACGCCGCCGGCGGCGGGGTGGCCGAGGCGCTCACCATCGACATCTTCACCGCGCGCTACCTGCGCCCGCTGTTCTGCCGGGGGATCGGACCATTTCGCTGGATCTGCCTGTCCGGCGACGACTCGGACCTCGACGTCGTCGACTCGATCTGCCTCGAGCTGTTTGCCGACGTGGAGCGGATCACCGCATGGATCGGCCTCGCCCGCGCCCACGTGAAGCGCCAGGGCCTGCCGGCGCGGATTGCCTGGCTGGGCCACAGCGAGCGCACCCGGCTCGCGCTGGCCGTCAATGTTGCGGTCGCCGACGCCCGGCTGCGCGCCCCGGTGGCCTTCACCCGCGATCACATGGACAGCGGCGCCATGACCCACCCCAACATCATCACCGAGGACATGGCCGACGGCTCCGACGCGGTCAGCGACTGGCCGCTGTTGAACGCGCTCCTGGCCACCGCGACCGGCGCCGACCTGGTGGCCCTCCACGCCGGCGGCGGCGGGTACGCCGGGTATTCGCAGAGCGCCGGCATGACCGTCGTCGCCACCGGCACCGACGACGCCCGCGAGCGCCTCGCCGCCTCGCTGAACGCCGATACCGCGATCGGGGTCCTGCGCCACGCCGACGCCGGCTACGACGATGCGATCGCCAGCGCTCGAGAGCACGGACTGGGGCTGCCGGCGTGAGGGACCTCGATTTGGCCGCCGTCCACGCCGCCGTCGCCGGCGGGTCGGTGCTGGCCGCCGGCGGGGGCGGCTGGGTCGACCACGGCCTGCTGGTCGGAACCACCGCCGTGCAGTACGGCACTCCGCGCCTGGCCTCGCTCGACGAGGTCGATCCCGACGCCATGCTGGCCACGGTGAGCGCGATCGGCGCGCCGGCCGCCGTGGGCTGGGAGATGCGCCCCGGCGACTACGTCCGCGCCCTGCAGCTGCTGATGGAGGCGGTGTCCGAGCCGGTCGTCGGGACCGTCACCGCCCAGAACGGCTCCTCGACGACCTGCAACGGCTGGGTGGCCTCGGCGGTCCTGGGCACGCTGGTGATCGATGCCGCCGGTGACGGCCGCGCCCACCCCACCGGCAAGATGGGCTCGTTCGGGCTGGCCGCCGACGACGACTACCAGACGGTCCAGGCGGTGGCCGGCGGCAACCGGGCCCAGAATCGCTACCTGGAGGTCGTCACGCGCGGGACTGTCCGACACACCGCCAACGTGCTGCGGACCGCCGCCGACCAGTCGGGCGGGTTCATCTCGGCCGCGCGCAACCCGTTGCCGGCGTCGTTCGTCGCCGAGCACGCAGCGGTGGGCGCGATCAGCTTCGCCCTCGAGCTCGGCGAGGCGATCCTGGCCGCCGAGCCGGGCGGGCCCCGGCGCATGATCGAGGCCACCGTGTCCCATCTCGGCGGGTCGATCCTCGCCGAGGGAGCGGTGCGCAGCCGTGTGCTGCGCACCGACAACGCGTTCGACGTGGGCTCGGTGCAGGTCGGCGAGCTGGAACTGGGCTTCGTCAACGAGTACCTCACCGCCGAGTCCGGCGGACAGCGCCTGGCCACCTTCCCCGACGTGCTGGCCACCCTGTCGCCCGCCACCGGCCGGATCATCTCGATTGCCACCCTGCGCGAGGGCGACGAGGTCGCCGTGCTGCACGTCCCCAAGGCCAACGTGCCGCTCGGCGACGGTGTCCGCGAGCCGAGCGTCTACCCCGAGGTCGAGGCCATGCTGGGCAAGCCGCTGGCCGAGTACGCGCTTGCCTGACCGCGGACGCATCGCGGCGCGGCTCGATGAGCTGTGGTCGATCGCCCTCGGCCCCGGCGGCGGTGCTGACCGCCCCGCCTTCTCAGCCGCCGAGGCGCGGGCGATGCTGCTGGTGGCCGGCTGGGCGCGCGAGGCCGGGCTCGAGCCCGGAGTCGACGAGCACGGCAACCTGTGGGCGCTGCCCCCGGACGGATCCGGTCCGCTGATCACCTCCGGCTCGCACGTCGACACCGTGCCCGACGGGGGCCGCTACGACGGCGCCCTGGGGACGGTGCTCGGCCTCGAGCTGGTCGATGACCTGCGGGCAGGCGGGGTCCCCGCTCGCGGCCGGGCTGCTGGTGTGCGCGGCCGAGGAGGCGCCGCGGTTCGGCGCCGGCACGGTCGGGTCCCGGCTGCTGGTCGGCGCGCTCGAGGAGTCGGCGCTCGACCATCTGTATGACGTCGACGGGATCAGTGCCGCCGACGCGCGCGCCTCATATCTCGATGCGCTCGACGAGCTGGCGACGGTGGAGCCCCCGGTGGCGCGGTTACGCGCTCACGCCGAGGTCCACGTGGCCCAGCGCCGCGCCCTGCGCGAGATCGGAGTGGTGACGAGGGTGGCGGCTCCGCGTCGGTTCGAGGTCGAGTTCGAGGGCCAGGCCGGCCACGCCGGCGAGGTGGCGATGGCCGACCGCCACGACGCTCTGGTCGCCGCCGCCGAGCTGGTGCTCGCGGTGGAGCGGGCGGCGCGCGCCGAGCCACCGGAGACCGTCGCCACCGTGGGCACCGTGTGGGTCGCCCCCGGCGCGGTCAGCGTGATCCCCGGCCGGGCCCGGCTCGGCTTGGACGTGCGCGGCATCGCCGTCGAGTCGCTGGACCGGCTCGACGCCGCCATCCGGGCGGCGGCCGACGAGATCGCGACGCGGCGAGGCGTCGGCGCCGAGCTGCGGCTGGTGCGCGACGGGCACCCGGTCGCCCTTGATCGTTCGCTGGCCGAGGCCGCGCTGGGCCGCGCCCGCGAGCTCGGCATCGCCGCCGCCGAGACCTGGTCCGGGGCCGGTCACGACGCCCAGCACCTGGCCGCCCTGATGCCGACGCTGCTGCTGTTCGTCCCCCTGCACGGCGGCGAGAGCCACACCCCACAGGAAAGCGCCGAGATGGATGAGATCGTCGACGCCGCCCGCCTGGCGGCCATGGTTCTCGGCCGGGTGCCGGGCGCCGGGTCCGCGTGAGCGCGCGGGGCGCGGTTCGATCGCCCCCTTTACACGCGCTGCATTGTGAAAGAATCCTGCTGAGTGGAGGGGCGACGAGGAGACCCGGAGGTGCATGTCGCTGCCCTTGGCTGCCAAACAGCCCACTCACGATCGGGCGGCCAACTGCCCGCCGCCGCTATGTCAACAGGTCCCGGCCGGCGCCGCCGGGGCGTGATCCTGCGGGGAGCGCACCGCTCCCAGCGGAGAGAAAGGTGACGGAGCATGGCCACAAATGACCGCGAGCTCGACGCCCTACGGGGAAAGAGCTCAGAGCTCGAAAACCATTACATCGACGAGCTGGCCGCGGGCCGGCTCAGCCGCCGCCAGTTCATGCGCAAGGGCGCCGTGATCGGCATGTCGACCACGATGATGGGCGCCATCCTGGCCGCCTGCGGCGGAGCCAACAAGGTCGGCACCTCGTCCGCGTCCTCGTCGGGGTCGGCCTCCGGCACCCCGACCAAGGGCGGGACCCTCAAGCTGGCCACCCAGGCCCCGTCCGCGGCCGTGAACCCGCTCACGGTGGCCGACGCCGGCGGGCTGTGCATGCTCGCCCAGACCGGGGAGTTCCTGGCCTTCGACGACAACCTGGCCCTGCAGCTCAAGCCGATGCTGGCCACGGCGTGGAAGCCCAGCCAGAACGGTTCGGTGTGGACGTTCAGCCTGCGTCAGGGCGTCAAGTTCCACGACGGCTCACCGCTCACCGCCGACGATGTTGTCTACACCTTCCAGCAGCTGTCCAATACCAAGAACGCGTCCAACGCCCTGTCGAACCTCGGCGGCGTGGTCACGCCCGACGGCGTCAAGAAGGTCGACGCCAGCACCGTCGCCTTCCACCTCGAGGCGCCCAACGGAAACTTCCCCTACCTGGTCTCCTCCGACAACTACAACGCGATCATCGTCCCCAAGGGCTACGACTACGGCAACTGGCAGAAGACGTTCATCGGGACCGGCCCGTTCAAGCTGAAGAGCTACACCCAGAACGTGGGCGCCGACTTCATCGCCAACCCCACGTACTGGGGCGGCGCGCCGCACCTGGACTCGACCGCG
The DNA here is from genome assembly GCA_963754375.1 of uncultured Solirubrobacterales bacterium. Taxonomy (GTDB): domain Bacteria; phylum Actinomycetota; class Thermoleophilia; order Solirubrobacterales; family Solirubrobacteraceae; genus Palsa-465. The sequence continues at coordinate 99,272 of CAVWFX010000002.1, read as the reverse complement.
TTCACCTTCTACACCTCCCAGCAGCCCCAGATCCTCGCCCTCCAGGGCGGGACCGTCGACGTGATCGTGCAGTTCGTCGCCCAGGGCGCCCAGTCGATCCTCAACAACACGCAGTACACCATCATCACCCTGAAGTCGTCCAACCACCGCGAGCTGTCGATGCGCAACGACATGGCGCCGTTCACCGACCCGCGGGTGCGTCAGGCGATCGCCCTGTCGCTGGACCGGCCGGGCATGGTTCAGGCGCTGCTGACCGGCAAGGGCCAGGTCGGCAACGACAGCCCGTTCGCGCCCAAGTTCCCCTCCACCAACACCAGCGTGCCCCAGCGCACGCAGGACATCGCCAAGGCCAAGCAGCTGCTGTCCGCCGCCGGCCACGCCAACGGCTTCTCGACCACGCTGACCACCGAGCAGTACGAGGAGATCCCGGCGCTGGCCCAGGTGATCGCCGAGGCCGCCTCCAAGATCGGGGTCACGATCAAGCTCAAGGTCGAGAACCAGACCGACTACTACGGCAAGGCCACCTACGGCAATTCCGACTGGCTCGACGCGATCATGAGCCTGGTCGACTACGGCGACCGCGGCGTGCCGAACGTGTTCCTGGAGTCGCCGCTGAGCTCGGGCGGTCCCTGGAACGCCGCTCGCTTCCACAACAAGACCTACGACGGGCTGGTCAAGCAGTACGTCGCGGCGGTCGACCTGCAGACCCAGAAGACGCTGGCCGGCAAGATCGAGAGTCTGCTGCTGGAGGAGACCCCGATCGTGATCCCGTACTTCATCGACGGCCTGACCGCGACCACATCGACAGTGCACGGAGTCAACCCGACGTCGCTGTCGGCGATCTTCCTCAAGGACGCGTACAAGACGGCGTAAGCGGGAAGGCCAAGCGCAGCACGATGCTCGTCTTCATCCTCAAGCGGATCGGTCTGGCGCTGATCACGCTGTGGATCCTGAGCGTGATCGTGTTCTTCGCCGCCCAGGTCCTGCCCGGCGACCCGGCCCGGGCGATCCTCGGGCCGCTGGCCGCCCCCTCGGCGGTCACGGCCCTCTCGCACCAGCTGGGCACCGACAAGCCGGTGATCGAGCAGTACTGGACCTGGATCACCCACTTCGTGACCGGGAACCCCGGCAACTCCTACCAGTACCAGGCGCCGATCGGACCGCTGCTCACCACCGCGCTGGGCAACTCGCTCAAGCTGGCCGCGGTGGCCTTCATCCTCGTCGTGCCGCTGGGGATCCTCGGCGGCGTGGTCGCCGCGCTGAACATCGGCAAGCCGCTGGACCGGGTGCTCAGCGTGGTCGGGCCTGTCGGCGGTGGTGATCCCCGAGCTGGTCAGCGGGATCATCCTGATCCTGATCTTCGGTATCTGGCTGAACGTCCTGCCGATCCAGGCCTCGACGCCGCCGGGCTCGAGCATCGGAACCCAGCTGTATCACCTGATCCTGCCCGCGATTCCGCTGGTGCTGATCCTGTTCGGCTACATCCAGCAGATGGCCCGCGCCGGGACCGCTGAGGCGCTGGCGTCTGACTACGCCCGCACGGCGACGCTCAAGGGCCTGCCGCGCGGGGTGATGATCCGCCGCCACGTGCTGCGCAACTCGCTGCTGCCCACGATCACCGTGATCGCCACCCAGACCGGCTACCTGATCGGCGGACTGGTGCTGGTCGAGACGCTGTTTCACTACAACGGGATCGGGTCGCTGATCTACAACGCCGCCAACAACAAGGACTTCCCGATGTTGGAGGCCGGGGTGCTGACGATCGGGATCGTCTACATGGTCGCCACCCTGATCGCCGACATCACTCTACTCGCTGCTGAACCCGCGGATCCGCTACCAGGGCGTCGAATGAGCATCGGCTCGGTACCCGATCGAATCGGCGGGCGCAGTCAGCGCCGCGCAGTACGACGCCTCGCGCAGCCAGTTCTGGCGCAACCTGCGGCACTCAAAGACGTTCATCGTCGGCGCGATCATCGTCGGGTTCTGGATCTTCGCGGCGATCTTCGGCAACCTGCTGGTCCCCCACGATCCGTTCGCTCAGGATCTGAGCGCCATCAACCAGGCGCCCTCGGGTTCGCACTGGTTCGGCACCGATCAGCTCGGACGCGACATGTTCAGCCGCGTGATCACCGGATCGCGCGACATCCTCATCACCGCTCCGCTGGCCACGCTGCTCGGGACGGTGATGGGCACCGCGCTCGGGCTGGTGATGGGTTACTACCGGGGCGCCCCCGACGAGATCATCGGCCGCGTCGTCGAGGCCTTCCTGGCCCTGCCCCTGGTGGTGACCGGCATCCTCGGCGTGACCGCGCTGGGCGAGTCGAACCTGACCCTGATCATCGTGATCGGCATCGTGTTCACGCCGCTGATCGCCCGCACCGTCCGCGCCGCGGTGCTGCTCGAGCGCGAGCTGGACTACGTGTCGGCCGCCCGCCTGCGCGGCGAGAGCTCGCTCTACATCATGTTCAGGGAGATCCTCCCCAACGTGACCGCCCCGATCGTGGTCGAGTTCACCGTCCGCCTGGCCTACGCCATCTTCACGATCGTCACCCTGTCGTTCCTGGGCTTCGGGATCCCGCCGCCCTCGTCCGACTGGGGCTCTGACATCTACGCCAACTACGGAGTGGTCGCGGCCGGCTACTGGTGGGAGGTACTGTTCGACGCCCTGGCGATCGCCACGTTGGTGATCGGGGTCAACATGGTCGCCAACTCGATTGAAGCCACGCTGGACGAGCAATGAGCACCGGCACGCAGCCCAGTCCCACCTCGCCCACGCCCGAGACCGCTGACACGCTGAAGCTGAGCAACGTCGACATCAGCTACCGGGTCAACCGCCGCGACCAGCGGGTCGTGCGCGACGTCAGCTTCCACGTCGCCCGCGGCGAGTCCTTCGGCCTGGTCGGGGAGTCGGGCAGCGGCAAGTCGACGGTCGCGCTGGCCGTCGTCCGTTACCTGGCCCGCAATGGCCGCGTCAGCGCCGGGACGATCGAGATCGAGGGCCGTGACGCGTTGAAGCTCAACAAGTCGCAACTGCGCGAGCTACGGGCCCAGACGGTGTCGATGGTCTACCAGGAGCCGGGACGGGCGCTCAATCCGTCGCTGCGCGTCGGGCGCCAGGTGGCCGAGGTGTACGAGATCGCCGGCCTGGATCACAAGCCGGCGCTCGAGCGGGCGCGAGGAGATCCTCGGCAAGGTCAGGATCTCGGACCCGGCCGGCGGTCATGAACCGCTACCCGCATCAGCTCTCGGGCGGGATGCTCCAGCGCGTGGTGATCGCCATGGCGCTGGCCTCCGAGCCCGCGCTGCTGATCCTCGACGAGCCCACCACCGCGCTCGACGCCACCGTCGAGGCCGAGGTCCTCGACCTGATCCGGGGCCTGCGGACCGAATTTGACACCTCGCTGCTGTTCATCAGCCACAACCTGGCCGTGATCGCCCAGATGTGCGACCGGGTGGGAGTCCTGTACGCCGGCGAGATGGTCGAGGAGGGGCCGGCCCAGGACGTGTTCAAGGACCCGCGCCACCCCTACACCGTGGGGCTGCTGCGCTCGATCCCCCGCCGCGCCGCGGCGCGGCAGCCGTGGTCGGAGCACGCTGGCCATGATCCCCGGCTCGCTGCCGGCACCCGGCTCGGTCACCGAGGGCTGCATCTTCGCCGACCGCTGTGGCCTGGTGCGGGAGCGCTGTCGGGCCGAGGCGCCCCCGCTGTACGAGATCGGGGGCGGGCGCGGCTCGCGCTGCCACTACCACGAGGAGGCCCAGAGCGTGCCCAGCGGCACCATCGACGAGGCGCCTCCCGATGACCTCCGCCCGCCAATGCCGGCCAGCTCGGAGCCGCTGATCCGAGTCCGCGCGACGAGCAAGACCTTCCACATGGGCGGCCAGCCCGTACGAGGGCTGCTCGGCGTCGACCTCGATGTCCGCGCCGGGGAGACGGTGGGGCTGGTCGGCGAATCGGGCAGCGGCAAGACGACCCTGGCCCGCGTGCTGCTCGGCCTGACCGCCCCCGACGAGGGCTCCGAGCTCCAACTCGACGGCCACGAACTGCCGCCGCTGGCGGCCAAGCGCGAGCCGAGCGACAAGAAGGCCCTTCAGATCGTTTTCCAGAACCCCGACTCGGCGCTCAACCGGCGCCACTCGGTGCGGAAGCTGATCTCGCGCTCGCTGTCGAAGCTGGGCGGCTACAGCGGCGATGAGCTCAAGGCCAAGCTCACGGGGTTGATGAAGTCGGTGCGGATGGCCGAGCGCTACCTGCCGATGCGACCCTCGCAGCTCTCGGGCGGGCTCAAGCAGCGGGTGGCGATCGCGCGCGCCTTCGCCGGCGACCCGCGGATCGTGGTCTGTGACGAGCCCACCTCGGCGCTCGATGTCTCGGTCCAGGCGGCCATCCTCAATCTGCTCACCGACCTTCAGCACCGCGAGCACGTCGCCTACCTGTTCATCAGCCACGACCTCGGGGTGGTGCGGTATCTGGCCGACCGGATCGTGGTGCTCTACCTGGGCCGGGTGATGGAGATCGGGTCCGCCGACCAGGTGTTCGATGCTCCTCACCACCCCTACACCGAGGCGCTGCTGTCGGCGGTACCGACGCTTGATGACATCGACCGCCTGCGAATCCGGCTCGAGGGCGAGATCCCCAGCGCCGCCGACCCGCCCAGCGGCTGCCCGTTCCAGACGCGCTGTCCGCGGAAGATCGGCGAGATCTGCGAGACCACCGAGCCTGAGCTGCGCGAGGAGGAGGCCGGCCACGGGATCCGCTGTCACATCCCGCTCGAGGAGCTGCGCCGGCTCCAAGTGGTCGACGGCGACTCGGTGATCGAGGCGCACACCGCACAGCGCGACACGTAGTCGTCTGGCATCAGCTCACACTCGGGGCTCGCCGCGACTCCCTGCGGCCACCCCCGTTCGGGCCAGTTCGAAGCCTGGCTCTTGACACCGCGCGCGCCGTGTGCGACAACGCTGGCCGGCTGCGCGGATCTCCGCTGATGACCCCCTCCGTCCTGGTGCAACCGGGTGCCGACTCCCGTCGGACCCTCGAGATGCGAGCCTGCGTGCTGCGCCAACCCGGGCAGGACGTTGCCGTGGAGAACGTCACCCTCGAGCATCCGCGACGCGGCGAGGTGCTGGTGCGGATGGCCGCCGCCGGTGTGTGCCACTCCGACATCCACCTGGCCGACGGATTGCTCGGCGGCGGGCGCTGGCCGATGGTCCTGGGCCACGAGGGGGCCGGCGTGGTGCAAGCCGTCGGCGAGGGCGTCGCCGACCTTGAGGCGGGCCAGCCCGTGGTCCTCTGCCTGGTGCCGTCGTGCGGCGTCTGCAGGGCCTGCCGGTCGGGCCGCCGGACGCTGTGTGAACCGGCCGGCCTGCGGTCGGTCGCGGGCATGCTGCTCGACGGCAGCTCGCGGCTGCGCGCGCTCGACGGCAGCGTGCTCCAGCACGGCTTCAGCCTCGCCTGCTTTGCCGAATACGCGGTGGTGGCCGCCGGTGCCGCCATCCCGATCTCACCCGACGTCCCTCTGTGGCAGGCGGCGCTGCTCGGCTGCGGAGTCGTCACCGGCTTCGGCGCCGTCAGCCATGCCGCCAGGGTCAGGATCGGCGAGCGCGTGTGCGTTATCGGTTGCGGTGGCGTGGGCCTGCAGGTGGTGGCGGCCGCCCGGCTGGCCGGCGCCGCCACCATCGTCGCCGTCGACCGCCGGTCCGAGAAGCTCGAGCACGCCCGCCGCCGCGGCGCCACCGACGTGGTCACCGCCTCGCCGCAGGCCGCCGCCGAGATCCGCGCCGTCACCGGAGGCGGCGTCGACTATGCCTTCGAGGTGGTGGGCTCGCCCGAGACGGTGCGGATCGCCTGGGATGCCCTGCGACCGGGAGGGACCGCGGTGGTGGTCGGGCTGGCCCCGGTCGGCGCCGAGGTCTCGCTGCCGGCGATCGAGTTCTTGTCGGAGAAATCGATCATGGGCAGCTATTACGGCTCCTCCGATCCTGCCGACACAATCCCCCCGCTGGTCGAGCTCGTCCGCTCGGGGCGCCTGGACCTGGCCAGCGTGGTCTCGCATCTGACCGACCTCGACGGCGTGGCCGACGCCTTCGCGCGGATGCGGTCCGGTGAGGGCGACCGCACCGTGGTGGTCGTCGACCCGGCGCTGGCCGGAGTCGAGCCCTCGCTGACGGGAGTGGAGGTGGGCTGATGGGGCGGTTCGTGATCGACTACGACGGACTGATCGGCGAGGGCTGGAGCGGCGTCGACCCCGACGGCGCCCACGTCAATGTCGTCCTGGCCGAGCGCAGCTCCCAGACGGCGGCCGCGCTGCTGACCACATTCACGTCCCCGGCTCCCGGTCACGCTCCCATCCTGGTCGTGGTCGGCGAGGACAAGGCGCACTACGAGCCGGTCTGGCCGCCGACGATCATGATCAACAAGGCGACCGCGATCGGGGAGCACCACCAGACGATCACCTGGGGCGCGGGTCAGCTCGGGATCGCCCAGGGTGTGCTCGATGCCGTTGCCGCCGGAACCATCCCGGCCAGCGGCGACCTGATCGTGTTCGTCGCCATCTACATCGATCCCGACGCCGGCGACGAGACGGCGGTCAGGATCGCCAGCCGCCAGGCCACGCTCAATGGTGTGCGCACCGCGGTGCACGGCCGCACGCCCGAGGCGGCGCAGTCGCTGGTCGACCGTCGTGACTCGCTGCGCAGCCCCTTCTACTCCGGGTTGTGAAGATCACGGCAATTCGGGTGCAGCGCCTGCGGCTGCCGCTCGAGCCGCCGTTCGCCGCCGCCTGGGATCCGTCGCCGCGGCGCCGCTTTGACGCCTCGATCGTGCGCGTGGTGACCGACGAGGGCGTCACCGGGATCGCCAGCGGCGACACCATGGAAGGCTTCCAGGCCTTCGAAGAACTGTTCGTGGGTCGCGATCCGCTGGCGCTGGCCGCCCACGGGCGGCGCCTCGAGACGATCTCGTTCCACGCCGGCCGCTACTGGCCGGTGGAGGCAGCGCTGTGGGACCTGGCCGGGAAGGTCTTCGGCGTGCCGGTCGCTTCCATGCTCGGAGGATCCGCGGCGCGAGTGCGGGCCTATGCCTCGTGGGGATCGCTGCGGCTGCCGGCGCAGCGCGGCGAGGATGCCCGGATGCTGGTCGAGCAGGGCTTCGGGGCGGTCAAGGTGCGGATCGCCCGCGACCGGATCGCCGAAGGCATCGCCGTGGTCGCGGCCATCCGAGACGCCGTCGGCGACGCGCTCGAGATCATGGTCGACCTCAACCAGGCGTGGCGGATGCCAGGCGACATCGAGCCTGCCCTCGGCCCGGTTGACGCCCGGCGGGCCGTGGAACGGCTGCGCGAGCACCGCGTGCTGTGGGTCGAGGAACCGCTGCCGGCCGGCGATCTGGACGGCCTGCGGATGCTGCGAGCGAGCACCGGAGTCCGGGTCGCGGGCGGCGAGATGGCCCGTAGCTTCGATGAGTTGGCTGGTGCGCTCGAGGCCGACGCGCTGGATGTGGTGCAGCCCGACGTCGTCCTGGCCCTGGGGATCTCCGGCTGCCGCACGCTGGCCGACCTGGCCCTGCGCCGCAACCGCTGGTTCACCCCGCACACCTGGACCAACGGCATCGGGCTGCTGGCCAACCTGCACGTGTGCTGCGGCGTCGGCGGCGGGCCGTTTCTGGAATATCCGTTCGACCCACCCGGCTGGACCCCGGAGCGCCGCGACTTCATGCTGGCCGCTCCGGTCCGGGTCGACCCGGCCGACGGCTGCCTGGCCGTGCCCGACTCACCGGGACTGGGGATCGACCTCGACGAGGACGCGGTGGCTCACTACGCGCTCGGTGAGACGTGAGCGAGTCCGTCGCCTTCGTGGGGCTGGGTCACATGGGCTCGCACATGTGCCGCAACGTCTGCACCGCCGGGTTCGCGGTCAGCGCGTTCGATCTTGACCGAGCCGCGGTGCGGCGGGCGGAGCGGTCGGGAGCGCGCGGCACTGACACCCTGGCCGACTGCCTGTCGGGCGCCTCGATGCTCGTCACCAGCCTGCCCGGGCCGCCCGCAGGTCGACGCCGTGCTCGGCCGAGCGCTGGCGCTGCTGGAGCCGGGCTCGCTGGTGGTCGAAATGAGCACGTCGTCGCTGTCAGTCGGCCGCCGCGCTGGCCGCCGCCGCCCGGGCGCGCCGGATCGACTTCGTCGATGCGCCCGTGGCCGGCCAGACGATCGGCGCCGAGGCCGGGACGCTGTCCGTCTACGCCGGCGGCACCCGGCGTGGTTTCCGCCGGGCGTTGCCGTTATTGGAGGCGATGGCCGACCCGGCCCGGATCTTCCACGTGGGACGTAGCGGCAGCGGGTACGCCGTCAAGCTGCTCCTGAACCTGACCTGGTTCGTCAACCTGGTGGCCGCGGCGGAGGCGTTGACCATCGGGGTCAAGGCCGGCGTGGATCTGGACAAGCTCCACACGGCGCTGGTCGCCTCGCCGGCGAACTCGGTCGTTTTGGAGCGCGACTTGCGGATGGTGCTCGACGACGGCGACTACGACGAGGGCTTCGCCATGAAGCTGGTGACCAAGGACCTGGGTCTGGCGGCGGAGTTGGCTTCCGACGCCGAGGTCCCCGCCGAGCTCGCCGCGCTGGTGGAGGCGCTCCACGTCCGTGCCCGGGAGGCGTTCGGGGACACCGCCGGGGAGATGAGCGCCGTGCGTCTGTACGAAGACCTGGCTGGGGTTCGGCTGCGGCTGTAGGGCTGGTCGGGTCATCTCCTTTTCCTCAGCCGCCTTTCTGTGGGGCCTGACCAAACGCCTGGCCACGCCACTGGAACTGACCGTCAACGGCGACCGCCGCATCGACGGCATCCGCATCCACCGCAGCACCAAGCTCGCTCCCAAAGACATCACCACCCAACGCGGCATTCGCACCACCAGCCCCGCGTCGACGCCGTCTAACACCACCACAAACTCATCATCGAACTCGACAGCTGGGAGTTCCACAAGGACCGCCGCGCCTTCGAGAACGACCGCGAACGCGACGCGACCACGCTCGCGCTCGGCTAGAGCACGATCCGCATCACCTGGGCACGACTCACCGGCCTATCCCAACGCGAAGCCCACCGGCTGAAGAACATCCTGGCCGCCCGTCAGTCTGGCACGCCGGCGCCCAGCAGCTCGGCCAGCCGGCCCAGGTCCGGCCCCAGCGACCGCCGCTGATCGACCGGGGGGCACGCGTCGAGCACGGTTGCCAGCAACTGTGCCAGTGCCGGCGGCGCCCGCCGCTCCGGCCGCGCCAGCGCCTGGGCCGCCAACACGGCAAGGCAGGTCAGCGACCCGATCACGAACCCGCGCACTCGCTCCATCCGGTTCCAGGCGTGAAAGGACGGCGCCGGGGCGTCGTTCTGGCCGAATCCAGGAAGTGGCAGCAGAGATGGAACCACCGCGGCACGAGCCTCCTCGGCGTACCCCGCCGCCACCATCTGCATTGTCCCCAAGGCCAGCGAGTCCAGCCCCGGCAGCGCCTGCGGGTCCGTCTGCACCCGCTGCACCTGATGCTGGGCCAGCTGGGCGAGATCGGCCATCGCGGCTGTCAGCCGGTCGATACATCCTGGGGCCGAGCCATTGTGGAAGCCGCCATTGGAGATCACGTCATCACCGTCCTCGAACACGAACACCGGGTTGTCGCTGACCGCCGACAACCCCACCTCGGCCGCCTCCCGCGCCCCCGCCAGCGCCCGCAGCAATGCGCCCAGTACCCGCGGAAGCACACGGAAGCTCACCGCAGGCTGCACATGATCGTGCCCCGCCAAATGGTCGCGGTCCTCCAACAACTCCCGCAACCACCGCAGTGCCCGGGCGTCGTATGGGTCGCCCCACAGCGCCTCCAGGCGCGCGTCGAAGGTCGCGTCCGGCACCCCGACCGCCGCGCAGGCCATGGCGAACACCGGCACCGCCACCTCCAGCACGTGTTCGGCACACAGCACGGAATCGGCCAGCAGCGCCGCCGCGCACGGTGAGCCGTTGATCAACGCCATCCCTTCCTTGATCCCCAGCTTCCACCTCATCGGGGACATCGGCGAACAGCCAGCCCCAGCGCCTGGATCTCGCCCGGTCCGCCGTTGCCGTAGCGCGGGACCGGGGGCAGCGGGCGACCGTCGAGCCGCGCCGCCACCGTCTGCCACCAGCTTCACCGAGACCCCCGCGTGCCCGCCGACGTAATTGGCCAGCCGGGCCAGCACGATCCCCCTGGACACGCGCCGCGGCAGCGGCTCACCGAACGAGGTGCCGCTGTGCAGTCCACGCTCGTAGCCGCGCTGCTCGGCCTCGGTCATCACTCGGTCCGAGCCGTCGCCCGCGTGGACGTTGACCCCGTAGTACCTGCGGGCCGGATCGCGGGCCACCAGCGCCAAGAATTCCGAGCGCCGCCGCTGCACCTCCTTCCAGCGCCCGCCGCCGCCACCTCGACGTTCTCTTCCCCCCAGGCGACGCGGGCAACGCGACGCGCCATACGAGTCATGTCGCCGCGCGACCGCAGCACTGTCGTCAACGCGGCACCACCACTCCCGCCGACGCGCAGGTGGCCAGCGCCAACCCCAGGTCCTCCGAGGCCACCCCGGCCAGGTCAGGGTGATCGAGGTCGATCTCGATCGAGGCCCCCTCCCCCGCAAGGCCCAGGCTCTCGCGCCCCACCCGCCCGACCGCCCCCCACAGGTCCCCGTCGGCCGCCGACAGCAGCGCGTCGCGGGTCTCCCCCACGCGGCGGGCCAGCGTCTCCATCTCGCGCAGCTCCTCGAACGGGTCGATGCGGATCTGCTCGTCGGTGCCGATGGCCAGCCGCACGCCGGCGTCGCGGTAGCGCAGCGCCGGCAGGATGCCGTCGCCGAGGTTGCCCTCGGTGGTCGGGCAGGTAACCACGATCGTCTCGCTCGACGCCAGCAGCTTCACGTCCCGATCGGACACATGGATGCCGTGAACCATGCTGGCGCGCGGCCCCAGAAAGCCGCAGCGGTCGAGCAGCTCGATCGGCGAGCAGCCGTGCTCCGCCTGGCATTCCTCGAGCTCGCGGCGCTGCTCGGCGGCGTGCACGTGGCGAACCAGCCCCTCGCGTTCGGCGTACGACGCCACCGCCGCGATCCACGACTCGGGGACGGCGCGAACGCTGTGGACGGCGACGCCGACCGACACGCCGGCAACCCCTGAAGCCCACGCCCGCAACGCGTCCACCCGGTCCAGGAACACGCTCACCGACGGGTCGCAGAATCGCCGCTGACCGTCCGACGCCGGGCGCTCGAATCCGTCCCGGTGGTAGGCCGCCGGCAGCAGCACGATCTCCAGCCCGCAGGCGACGGCCGCCTCGGCCAGCGCCATCGCCATCGCGTTGGGCTCGTCGTAGGGGGTGCCGTCGGGCTGATGGACCACATAGTGAAACTCGCCGACGGCGCCGTAGCCGGCGGCGGCCATCTGCCGGTACACGCGCTCGCCGACGGCTCGCATCGACACCGGATCCAGCGCTCCGGCCAACTGGTACATGGCGTTGCGCCAGCTCCAGAAGTCGTCGCCGTCGCGGACCCGCTCCCCCACGCCGCGCAGATCCGACCTGGAACGCGTGGCTGTGAGCGTTGGCCATCGCCGGGACGACTGCGGTTCTCACAGCAGCCGCCCCGAGATCCGCTGCGGCCGCCTCGGCGTCGCGCACGTACACCGGCTCGCCGGCCAGCAGCGCGATCGCCACCGGATTGCGTCCCAGGCGGTAGGCGATCTGCTCTACCGGCCCGTCCAGCACCAGCAGGTCGGCCCGCTTGCCGACCTCGATCGATCCCAGGACCCGGTCCAGCCCCAGCGTCCAGGCCGCGTTCAGCGTCGCCGCCGCCAGCGCCTCGCGCACGCTCATGTCGTACAGGCGCGACCCGAGCCCGATCACCAGCGGCATCGAGGCCACCGGCGCCGTGCCCGGGTTCAGATCGGTGGCCAGCACCACCAGCGCCCCGGCCTCCAGGAGCTCTCGCCCCGGGGCGCGGTGCTCGTCGCCCAGGAACTCCGCCGCCGGCAGCAGCACCGCCGCGCACTCGGCCTCCGCCAGCCCCGGCAGGTCGTCGCGTGCCGAGCATGGAGAGGTGGTCAACCGACCGCGCGCCCGCCGCCAGCGCCACCGGCACCGAGCGGTGGGAGGCGAACTGCTCGACGTGGCAGCGAAGCGCCACCCCGGCCGAGGCGGCCAGCGCCCCCATCCGCTCCAGATCCTCGTTCGAGAACGCGATCGACTCCACGAAGATGTCGAGCGCGCGCACGCTCCCCGGCTCCATGACCTCCGGCAGCATCGCCTCCACCTCGTCCATCCACTGCCCGGGCGAAAAGCCCGGCGGCACGGCGTGGGCCAGCAGCGCGGTCGACACCGTGGTCTGCGGCACCCGATCCGCCAGCTCCCGGGCCAGGCGCAAAGAACGCAGCTCGCCCTCGCGGGAGAGTCCGTAGCCCGACTTGCATTCGAACGCGGTCGTGCCCGAGGCCAGCATCTCGGCGGCCAGTCCGCCGGCCTGGGTCAGCACCTGTTCGTCGGAGCTCTCGCGCAACGCGCGGGCCGAGGCGGCGATCCCGCCACCGCCCCGCGCGATCTGCTCGTAGGGGACGCCGCGCAGCTTCTGCTCGTACTCCTGCGCGCGCCAGCCGGCGAACGGCAGATGGGTGTGGCAATCGACGAACCCCGGCACCACCGCGCAGCCGCCGGCGTCGATGACCAGTTCGAATATCTCGTCCTCGTCAGCGGACGAGGCGATCAGGCCGTCGCGCACCGACCAGGTTGCCGGGATCGAGCGTCTGCTCGCTCACCGCCGAGCCACGCAGGTAGGGCAGGCCGTCCCGCGGCGGGCGCAGAATCTGCTCGGCGCCCTGAAGCGACAGCGACCGCGCGGCGGCGGCGGTCAACGCGCGTCGGGCTCGGGATCGAGCATCGGCATCCGGATCCCGGACCGCTTCGCCGCGGCCAGCGCCTCGGGATAGCCGGCGTCGGCGTGGCGCACCACCCCCAGACCCGGGTCGGCGGTCAGCGTCCGGCGCACCCGTTCGCCGGCCTCGGGACTTCCATCCGCCACCACCACCTGGCCGGCGTGGATCGACTTGCCCATCCCAACGCCGCCTCCGTGGTGGATCGACACCCAGCTCGCCCCGCAGGCGGTCATCAGCATGGCGTTCAAGCAGCGGCCAGTCGGCCACGGCGTCCGAGCCGTCGCGCATCGACTCGGTCTCGCGCTCGGGCGAGGCCACCGAGCCGGCGTCGAGGTGGTCACGGCCGATGACGATCGGGCCGCGCAGCTCCCCGGAGGCGACCATCTCGTTGAAGCGCGACTCCGGCCCGGTCGCGCTCGCCGTAGCCCAGCCAGCAGATCCGCGCCGGCAGCCCCTGGAAGTGAACCCGCTCAGCGGCCAGCGAGATCCAGCGGGCGATGTGCTCCTGGTCGCCGAACAGGTCGAGGATGGCCTGGTCGGTGGCGTGGATGTCGGCCGGGTCACCGGACAGCGCCACCCATCTGAACGGGCCCTTGCCCTCGCAGAACAGCGGTCGGATGTAGGCGGGGACGAACCCGGGGTAGGCGAAGGCGTCCTCGTCGCCGTATGACGCTGCCAGCCCGCGCAGGGCGTTGCCGTAGTCGAACACCTCCGCCCCGCTTGACTGCAGCGCGCGCATCGCCCCCACGTGGGCCAGCGCGCTCTCCCCCACCCGCCGCAGGTATTCGTCAGGATCCGATCGGCGCAGGACCTCGGCCTGCTCGACCGTCAGCCCGGCCGGGATGTAGCCGTTGAGCGGGTCATGGGCGCTGGTCTGGTCGGTTACCACGTCCACCTCGACGCCCCGGCGCGCCAGCTCGGGCAGCACCTCGGCGGCGTTGCCGGCCAGGCCGATCGACAGCCCCCGCCGCTCGGCGCGCGCCGCATCCAAGCGGCGCAGCGCGTCGTCCAGGTCGGCGGCGCGCTCGTCCAGGTAGCCGGTCTCGATCCGACGCTCGATGCGCTGCAGGTCGACCTCCACGCACAGCGCCGCCCCGCCGAGCATGGTGATGGCCAGCGGCTGGGCGGCACCCATCCCCCCGAGCCCGGCGGTGACCACCAGCCGCCCCTCCAGAGTGCCGTCAAAGCGCTTGCGCGCGGCGGCGGCGAACGTCTCGTAGGTCCCCTGCAGGATCCCCTGGCTGCCGATGTAGATCCAGGATCCGGCGGTCATCTGCCCGTACATCATCAGCCCGGCGGCGTCGAGCTCGCGGAACTTCTCCCAGGTGGCCCACTGCGGCACCAGGTTGGAGTTGGCGATCAGCACCCGGGGCGCATCGGGCTGGGTCTCGAACACCGCCACCGGCTTGCCCGACTGGACCAGCAGCGTCTCGTCGGAGCCGAGCCGCTGGAGCTCGCGCTCGATCGTGTGATAGCGCGGACCAGTTGCGCGCCGCCTTGCCGATGCCGCCGTACACGACCAGCTCGCGAGGGTTCTCGGCGACGTCGGGGTGGAGGTTGTTGCGCAGCATCCGCAGCGCCGCCTCCTGCTGCCAACCGCGGCAGACCAGTCCGGTGTTGGTGTCCGCTGCCATCCCTACACAAAGCACGCTACCGCAGCACCGGGCGGTCGCGCGACCCGGGTTTATGATCGGAGCGGATGCGGGCGTCACGCTACTTCTCGGCGGTCGATTCTCATACCGAGGGCATGCCCACGCGGGTGATCACCAGCGGGCTGGGCACGCTGCCCGGCGACTCGATGCAGGAGCGCCGCCTGCACTTCGCCGATCAGCTCGACGACGTGCGGCTGATGCTGATGCGCGAGCCGCGCGGGCACGGCGCCATGTCCGGTGCCTTCCTGCAGCCGCCCGCGCGCGAGGACGCCGACTGGGGCGTGCTGTTCATCGAGGTCTCGGGCCTTTTGCCGATGTGCGGGCACGGAACGATCGGCGTCGCCACCGTGCTGGTGGAGTGCGGCCTGGTCACGGTGACGGAGCCGGAGACGCTCATCAGGCTCGACACCCCCGCCGGGCTCGTGGAGGCGCGGGTGGCGGTGGCCGACGGCCGCGCCGAGCGCGTGACCCTGCGCAACGTACCCGCCTTCGTCGACGAGCTCGACGCCTCGGTCACCGTCGAGGGGCTCGGCACCGTCGACTACGACATGGCCTTCGGCGGCAACTTCTACGCGCTGGTCGACGCCGAGCCGCTGGGGCTCGAGCCCGTGCCCGAGCGTGCCGGCGAACTGATCGACGCCGGTCTGCGGATCATCGACGCGATTGCGGCACGGCACCCACCCATACACCCGCTCGATCCGGCCATCCGTGGCTGCAAGCACGTCGTCTTCCACGCCCCCGGCGACGACGGCGCCGACGCCCGCAACGCCACCGCAATCCATCCCGGCTGGCTTGACCGCTCGCCGTGCGGCACCGGCACGTCGGCGCGGATGGCCCAACTGCATGCCCGGGGCCGCCTGCCGCTGGACACCGACTTCATCAACGAGTCGGTGATCGGCAGCCGGTTCGTGGGCCGGCTGGTGCAGGAGACCACGCTCGGCGACACGCCCGCGGTGGTGCCCGAGATCACCGGCCGCGCGTGGATCACCGGCATGGGCCAGTACCTGCTGGACCCACTGGACCCGTTCCCGACCGGGTTCGCGCTGTGAAGGCCGTCGTCGTCGGCGGCGGAGCAGTCGGCCTGTGCGTGGCCGAGGCGCTCACCCTCAAGGACATCGAGGTCACCACGATCGAGCGTGACCGCTGCGGGCTGGGCGCGTCGGCCGGAAACGCCGGCTGGATCACGCCCTCGCTGGCCATCCCGGTGCCAGGCCCCGGGGTGATCGGTCAGTCACTTCGGTGGCTGGTCAATCCGCGCGGCCCGCTGTGGATCCGGCCGACCGTGTCGCCGGCCATGCTCACCTGGGTGGGGCGCTTCGTGGTCAGCTGCCGCCGCTCGGCCTATCGCCGCGGGCTGGTCGCGCTGCAGGCCGCCGCCGCCCGGGCCGCGGACTCGTTCGTGCACCTGGCCGAGCGCGGCGTCGAGTTCGAACGCCACCACGAGGACCTCCTCTACCCCGCCTTCTCAGGGCCCGAGCTCGACCACCTCAACCGGGTCGCCGCCGAGCTCCGCAGACGCCGGCGCGCAGAGTCCCGTCACGATGGCAACCGGCGCCGAGCTGCTTGAGCGCGAGCCGGCTCTCAGCCACCGGATCGTGGGCGGCCTGATCGCCACCGGCGAGCAACGGGTGCGCCCGGAGTCGCTGACCTACGGGCTGAGACAGGGCCTGCTCGACCATGGCGCCGAGGTGATCGAGAACGCGGCGGTCACCGGCCTCATGCGGGCGAGCAGCGGCTGGGTGGTGCGGACCACCGCCGGCGACCATCCCGCCGAGACGGTGGTGCTGGCCGCCGGCACCGCCACCGCCGAGCTGCTCCGCCCCCATGGCATCCACCTCGCACTCGCCGCCGCCAAGGGCTACAGCCGCACCTTCGCCGCTGCCGCCGGCGCGCCCGTGAATCCTCTCTACCTAGAGGCCCCCAAGGTGGCGATCAGCGTGTACGACGGCGGCGTCCGGGTGTCGGGCACGCTCGAGCTGGGGGCGCAGACGCTGGCGCTGTCGGCCCGCCGCCTGGAGGCGCTCACCGCTGCCGCCAAACAGGCACTGCCCGGCTGGGAGCTGCCCGCGGTGCGACACGACTGGGCGGGGATGCGTTCCATGTCGCCCGACGGGCTGCCCTACGTCGGAGCGGTGCCCGGGCTCGACGGCATCTACGTGGCCACCGGGCATGCCACGCTGGGGATCACGCTGGCGCCGTTGACCGGTGAGCTGCTGGGCGGGCTGATCGCCGCGGGCACCAGGGACCCGCTGCTGAAAGCGTTTGACCCGGCCCGCGCGCTGCGGTCACGCAACCACCGACGACTGGAGGGACGCGATGAAGGGCGTGAGCGCAGCGATCGTCACCCACTTCGCATCGGATCTGACCATTGACCACCGGGCGATCCGCGCCCAGGTCGACCGGCTGATCGACGACGGCATCCACGGGCTCGTCGCCAACGGCACGATGGGCGAGGCGGGCAGCCTCACCCGCGACGAGCGCCGGAGTGTGGCTGAGACCACCGTGGAGGTGGCCGCGGGCCGGGTGCCGGTGTATGTGGGGGTGTCGGCGACCACCGCCGAACTGGGCGGCACCTACGCCGCGGATGCCGCGGAGGCCGGCGCCGACGGCGTGATGTCGCTGCCGCCGCTGCTGTACCGCGCCGACCACGACGAGCGCCTGAGTTCTTCACCCGGGTGGCCGCGGCCACCGAGTTGCCGCTGATGGTCTACAACAACCCGCTGGCCAGCGGCGTCGATCTGGAGCCCGGCACCCTGGCCGAGATCGCCGCGCACGTGCCCGGTGTGGCCTGTTCAAGGAGTGCTCCGGCGACGTCCGGCGGATCGCCGAGCTGATCGATCTGTGCCCCGAGGTCGACGTGCTGGTCGGAGGCGACGACTGGGCCCTGGAGGGGTTCTGCGCCGGCGCCGCCGGGTGGATCTCCGGAGTGGCGGTACCGCTGCCGCGGCAGTGCATCCGGCTCTGGGATCTGTGCGCGACGGGTGACCTCGTCGCCGCCCGGCAGCTGTACTCCGAGCTGCTGCCGCTGGCCCGGACCGACATGACGCCCAAGCTGGTCCAGTACTTCAAGGCCGCCCTCGACGAGCTCGGCCTGGATGGCGGGCCCTGCCGCCCGCCGCGGCTCCCGCTCCAGCCCGACGAGCTCGATCACCTCAAGCAGGCGGTCGCCCAGGCCTCGCCGGCCACGGTCTAGCCTCGGTCTCGGTCAGTCTCGATAGGGGAGGCGAAGCCCAGCCCCGGCGGCCCTCGCCTTGCGCAGCAGCGCCTCCCCCAGCGCGATGTCGGTGGTCGACAGCCCGCGGTGCCAGAACAGGATGGTCTCGTCGTCGCGCTCGCGCCCCGGGCGCGCGCCGCACACCACCTGACCGAGCTCGGCGTGCAGGCTGGCCTCGGTGAGCCGGCCCGAATCGACATGGGCCCGCAACGCTCCCAGCGGACCGATCCCGGCCTGGCCCCAGTCGTCGACCACCACCTTGTCCATCACGTCGACCAGATCGAGCTCGACCGCGCTCACCGTCCCGTAGGGAACGACCAGCGCCCCCGGCTCGATCCACCTGGTCCGCAGCAGCGGCTCAGGCGCCACCAGCCGGCTCGCCTCGACGACCACGTCGGCGCCGCGCACGCACCCCTCCCAGCTGTCGACGGCCCGGACCGGCACCGGCAGCTCGCCGGCCAGCCGGCGGACGAACGCCGACCGGCTCTCCGGCCGGCGCGAGTGCACCCGCACCTCCTCCAGCTGCGGCAATACCCGCGCCAGCAGGCGCACGTTCCAGTACGCGGTGCCCCGCGCCCCGATGTGCCCGAGCACCCGCGATCCGGGCCGCGCCAGGAGCTCCGCGCCCACGGCGGTGACCGCGCCGGTGCGCATCTCGGTGATCGCGGTGGCGTCGAGGATCGCCTCCGGGACCCCGGTGGCCGGATCCATCAGCAGCAGCAGGGCCAGCTCCGAGGGCAGGCCGAGCCGGTGATTGTCGACGAAGTCGCCCACCACCTTGACGCCGGCAAGACCCGGCGCCGACGCCCCGCAGGACGTTGAAATGACCCTCGGCCCGGCCCGGGAACAGGTGGACGCGCGGCTCGATCACCGTCTCGCCGCGCCCCTGCTGGGCGAGCACGTCGCGGACGGCGGCCAGGATCTCGTCGTCGGTCAGGGCCAACGCCTCCACGTCGGCGCCGCTCGAGGTACAGGAGCTCCAGCCGGCTCACGGCACCGCCTGGCGCACCTCGGCCAGCAGCGCGCCGGTGGCAAGCGCGTCGTCGGCGAGCCGCTGCACGTCGGGGCCGAGCGGGCGGTCCTCGCCCAGCGGCGCCACCAGTCGAGCGCACACACCGCTGGGCAGCCGCCGTGCCGGCACCGAGCCGCGCCGGCGACGGCCAGCTCGACCGCCTGGGCCGCCACCAGCAGCTCCAGCGCCACCAGCAGCCGCAGGCGGTCCAGCTGCTCGCGCACGCGCAGCGCCGCCTGGACCGACGCCGGTGGAGTCGTCCTCCACCCCGTCGGCGCCGACCGTCGGGTGGACGGCCAGCGGCGCCGCCAGGTGGCGGATGTCGAGCGTCAGCGCCTGCGCCGTCTTGCTCAGCGGTGCCAGTCCGGAGCCCGTGATGCCGCCCGGCCGAGAGGCCCGGCCGGCAGCCCGCTCAGCCGCTCGGTCTTCAACCGCGCCTGGCGCTCGGCTGGCCGCCGCCGCCACCTGGGCCAGCGCGACCGCGGTGGCGTCGAGCGCCATGCGCCAGCGCCGGCACGTGGAAGTTGCCGGTCGAGAGGATCTCGTCGTCGGCCGCCAGCACCAGCGGGTTGTCGGCGGCGCCGTTGAGCTCGGGCGCCAGCGAGCCGCCCAGCAGGTCAAGCGCGCGTCTTCAGCGAGCCGTGGATCTGGCTGGCGCAGCGGAAGCTGAGCGGGTCCTGCAGCCGTCGGGCGGCGCCGGGCTGCTCCAGCGAGCCCCCGGCCAGCAGCGCCCGCAGCCCGGCCGCCGACCACTCCTGTCCCGGCGCCGGACGGGCGGCCACCACGCGCGGGTCGAGCGGGCTCAGGTTGGCGCGAAACCCCTCCATCGACAGGGCGGCCGCGACCTGGGCCGCGTCCAGCAGCGCCGCGGCGTCGATCAGGGCCAGCGCGGCCACGCCGGCGGTCACCGCCGAGCTCGAGCAGATCGCCAGTCCGTCCTTGGGCCCCAGCGTCACCGGGGCCAGACCGGCTCGTTGGCAGCGCCAGCGCCGACGGCAGCCACTCGCCGTCGAGCTCGGCCTCGCCCTCGCCGATCAGGCGTCAGCCCGACGTGGGCCATCAGGCACAGGTCGGCGGCCCCGACCGACCCGTGCGAGGGATCCGCGGGTGCACCCCGGCGTTGAGCAGCGCCGCCAGCCCGTCGGCCACTGCCGGCCCCGCTCCGGCGCCGCCGGCGCACAGCCCGTTGAGACGCACCGCCATGGCCGCCCGCACGATTTCCGCCGCCAGCGGCTCTCCCACCGCCATCGCCCGGCCCCGCACCGTGCGCAGCGAGAACTCCGAGGCCTCGTCGCCCGTCGACCGCCTCCACCACCCGCGGGCCAAGGCCGGTGGTGACGCCGTACACCGGTGTCCCGCGGGCCGCCGCCCGGCGCCACCGCGGCCGCGCCCTCGGCATCCGCTCGCGCGCCTCGGAGCCGATCTGCCACCCGCGCATCAGTCGCGGGCGATCGCCGCCACGGCGGGCAGATCGAGGTCGTGACCGGTGAGCAGCACGGCGTCCGGCATCGCCCCGCGACGATACTGGCGGGGGTTTGCCACCGGGATTAGAGTCCAGCCGATGGCGGTCGAACCCGTATCCGACGGCCGTGCCGGGCTGCAACCAGCGCCGGTCACCCTCGACGGCGTCCACCCTCACTCCCGAGAGGGGTGGCGGCTGATCGCCCGCGACGGGGCCGTGGCCGAGCTCGTCCCCCGAGGCGCAGGCCCGCAATGACCGGGCCCGCGAGGCGATCGCCGGCCTGCTGGCGCGTGGCGGCGATCTCTACGGGGTGACCACCGGTGTCGGCGCGCTGCGGGATTACCGGGTGCCCGAGGGCCGCCGCGCCAGCTACTCCCTCGGCCTGCTGCGCAGCCACGCCTGCGGCGCCGGGCAGCCGCTGCCCGCCCATCTGGTCCGCGCGGCGATGGCCACCCGCGCCAACCAGATCGGCGCCGGCGGCGCCGGCGTCGCCGGCGAGCTGCTGGACACCCTGGTCGGGGCGCTCAACGCCGGCCTGTCGCCGTTCACCCGCGAGCTGGGCTCGCTGGGAACCGGGGACCTGACCAACCTGGCCGACATCGCGCTCGCCCTGCTCGGCGAGGGCCAGGTGTGGCGCGGCGACGACCTGATCGACGCCGCCACCGGGCTGCGCTGACGCCGGCCTCTCCCCGGCTCGGCTGGGCCCGCGCGACGGTCTGGCCTTCATGAGCTCCAACGCGGTCACGATCGGCCGCGCGGCGCTGCTGGTCGTCGACGCCCGGCGGCTGCTCGACGCCTGGCTGTCGGTGGCGGCGCTGTCCTTCGAAGCCGCCGCCGCCGATCCGGTCGTCCTTGACTCCCGCATCCACTCGTGGCGTCACCGGCCCGGACAGGCCGCGGTCGCCGCGCGCATGCGTGAGCTGCTGGAGGGCGTGGCCGCGTCGCGCCCGCGAGCCCGGCCCGCTCGGGCATCCAGGACCCGTACCCGTTCCGCGCCCAGCCCCAGGTCGACGGCGCCGTCCACGATGCGCTGCTGGCGCTGGAGGAGACGGTCGGCCACGAGCTCAACTTCGCCGGCGAGAACGCTCTGATCGTCACCGGCGAGGACATCGCGCTGCCCAACGGCAACCCGCACGCGGCGCCGCTGGCCAACGCCATCGACGGGCTGCGAACGGCGCTGGCCTCGTCGGCGGCGCTGATCGCGGCTCGGGTCAGCACCCTGCTGGACAGCAGCCTGACCGGCCTGCCGCCGTTCCTGGCCCGCCGCCCGGGCCCGAGTCGGGCGCGCTGGTGCTCGAATACACCGCCCACGCCGCCGTCGCCGAGGTGCGCTCCCTGGTCACCCCGGTGGCGGCGCAGACGGTCTCGGTCTCCCGCGGAGTCGAGTCGCACTCGAGCCTGGCGCCGATCGCCGCCCGCCGCGCCCAGGAGGCGGTGGCGGCGCTGCGCGTGGCCGTGGCCACCGAGCTGGTGGTCGCGGTGCGCGCGCTGCGACTGGCCGGCAAGGAGCCCATCGGGGCCGGCAGCCACGTCCTGTGGGAGCCGGCTTCGGCGAGGCTCGATCCGGACCTCGACGACCGTCCGCTGCACCCCGACATCGAGGTCGCCCGGCAGCTGATCGAGGCGTGGGAGTCCGAGCTCGGCTGACCGCCGCGGTTTCGCTCTGAAGCGGCCGGGCTAGCATCGAGGCGGATGGCCGAGTCCGCTCCGTTGTCTCGCCCCGCTCACAACGGCCGCTGGCAGCCGCGCCCGCACCTGAGGACGGCCGGACCGCCGCCGGCGGCTGGTGATCCTGTTCATCTGCTCGATGAGCCTGCTGATCGTCGGGCTCGACTCGACGATCGTCAACGTCGCACTGCCGGCGATCCACCGGTCGTTCCACAGTCGCTGTCGGAGCTGCAGTGGACGATCGCCGCCTACACGCTGGTCATCGCCAGCCTGCTGATGCTGTCGGGCTCGACCGCCGATCGCATCGGCCGCCGCCGGGTGTTCCAGACTCGGCCTGTGCCTGTTCTCCCTCGGCTCGCTGCTGTGCGCGCTGGCTCCGAGCCAGGACGCGCTGATCGCCGCCCGCGTGCTGCAGGGGATCGGCGGCTCGATGCTCAATCCGGTGGCCATGTCGATCATCCGCAACGTGTTCCACGAGCCGCGCGAGCGGGCCCAGGCGATCGGCGTGTGGGGCGCGGTGATGGGGATCAGCATGGCGCTCGGTCCCGTTCTCGGCGGCCTACTGGTCGACTCGCTCTCCTGGCGCTGGGTGTTCATCGTCAACCTCCCGGTGGGCCTGGCCGCGATCGTGCTGACCGCGCTGTTCGTCCCCGAGTCTCGAGCGCCGCGCGCGCGGCGCTCAGACCCGATCGGTCAGGTGCTGGTCATCGTCGCCCTGGCGACGCTGACCTACGCGATCATCGAGGCCCCCCGCAACGGCTGGCTGTCGGCCAAGACGCTGATCCTGTTCACGGTGTCGGTACTGGCCTTCATCTCGCTGGTGGTTTGGGAGCTTCGCCGGGTGCAGCCGCTGATCGAGATCCGCTTCTTCCGCAGCGCCCCATTCAGCGGCGCCAGCGCGATCGCGGTGTGCGCGTTCGCCGGGCTCGGCGGCTTTCTGCTGCTCAACACCCTGTATCTACAGGATCGTCCGCGGCTCTTTCGCCGCTTGACGCCGGCCTGTACACGCTGCCGATGGCCGGCGTGATCATGGTCGTCGGTCCGCTGTCTGGCCGTCTGGTCGGCAGCCGCGGCACCCGGGTCCCACTGGTGGCCGGCAGCCTCGGATTCATCGCCAGCGCGGTGATCCTGACCCAACTGACGCCGACCACTCCGGTGGCACTGCTGTTCGTCAGCTACGCGCTGTTCGGGTTCGGGTTCGGGATGATCAATCCCCCGATCACCAACACCGCCGTCTCGGGCATGCCGCCGTCCCAGGCCGGGGTGGCAGCCGCCGTCGCCTCCACCAGCCGCCAGGTCGGCGTGACCCTGGGCGTCGCCGTCCTCGGTGCCCTGGCCGGCGGGGAAGCGACGGGCGCACTGGGACCGGGGTTCGCCGAGGCCACCCACGTCAGCTGGTGGATAACCGTAGGTCTGGGGCTGGTGATCCTGGCGTTGGCACTGGTGACTACCACCGCGTGGGCGCATCGGACTGCCCAGCGCACCGCGGAACTCTTCCGCGAGGATCCCGAGACCGGCGTCGCCGAACACCCATCAGCCGCCGCGCACGACGACCGCGCCGAGCTGACCCGCGCCTGAGCTGGCGCCTGACCCGGCGCTAGCGTTGGGCACCGCCATGAAGCTCGTCCCCAACCGCCCGAACGTCGAGCTGCGCCTCGATCCGGACGGCGAGCACACAGTCGTGCTCGCCTTCCCGTACGACCGTGGGCTCGTCGAGCTCGTGCGGACGATCCCCCATCGCCGCTTCGACTGGGACACCCGCGAGTGGTCGGCGCCGGCCGGAGACTGGGCCGCGCTCAAGGTGACCGAGGTCCTGGAGCTCTACCCCGAGCTCGTCATCGATCCCGCGGTGCTGGCCTGGCTCGCCCGCGTCCGGCAACGCTGGATCGGCCACGTCAGCACCGTCCGACACGATGGTCGCGGCTGGTGGGTGTTGAGCACTCTGGCCGGCCCCGTCCCAACGCCACTGCTGGCGGGATCGGTGCAGCGCGACGGCAAGCTCCTCGTACCCCTTACCCTGGCCGCGGCGCAGGCGCTGCGGGCACAGGAATCGGCGCGCGCTGGACCCGGGGGCTGAGCGCTGCCTGCAGATCGTCGAGTCCGGCGGCGACCCGCCCCCGGCCCGCCTGGTCTGGGCCCGGGGCGTGGCGGGCGAGCAGTTGCGCCTGGAGGTGATCTGGGACCCCGACGTAGGCCTGGCCTTCGCCGCCCTCCCCGGCGCGGAAGGCACCCGCGCCGTGCCGTTGGACCCGTGGCTCGCCGAGACGCTTGACGCCTTCGTGGCCCGTCACGACGTGGCGGTCGACGGCCTGGCCCAGGAGGTCATGGAGGCGATGCTCGCCGAGCACCGGCGGGCGGCCGGCGCCGTCCGCCGCTCCCGGGCGACCCACGCCGACGCGATCGCCCCGACGGCGGCCTCGCTCGGCGGCGAGTTGGCGCCGTTTCAATGGGCGGCGGTTCGCTACGCGCTCGACGCCCGCCGAACCTTCCTGGCCGACGAGCAAGGACTCGGCAAGACGGTGGAGGCGCTGGCCGCGGTGGAGGCCGACGGAGCCTATCCGGCGCTGGTCGTGTGCCCGGCGTCGATGAAGCTCGGCTGGCAGCGTGAGGCGGAGCGATGGCTTCCGCATCGATCCGTGGCCGTGGTGCAGGGCCGCGGCGCGGTCGCACCGAGCGCCGAGATCACGATCGTGAATTACGAGGTCGTCGCCGCCCATCGTCAGGCGTTCATCCGGCGCCGCCCCCGCGCGATCGTGGTCGACGAGTCGCACTACTGCAAGAACCCGCGTGCCAAGCGGACCCAGGCGGTCCGCCGTCTGGCCGAGGGCGTCGTCGACGACGGTCTGCGTCTCGCGCTCACCGGCACCCCGGTGCTCAACCACGCCGATGAGCTGATCGCTCAGCTGCGGGTGATCGGGCGTCTGGAGGACTTCGGATCAGGGGCTCGCTTCTCCAACCAGTTCCGCGGCCGACTCAGCGAGGAGCGTCTGCACTGGCATCTGCGCCGCCGCTGCTTCGTGCGCCGGCTCAAGTCCGAGGTCCTGCCGCAGCTGCCGGCCAAGCGCCAGGTGGTGGTTCCGATGGCTTTGACCAACCAGGCCGAGTACCAGCTTGCCGAACGCGACGTGATTGCCTGGCTGCGCTCTCAGCCCCTGGATCTGCGCGAGCTGAACTCCCGCGTCGCCGCCACGCTGCGCGCCGAGCGTCTGGCTCAGCTGGGGATCCTCCAGCGACTGGCAGCGCGGGGCAAGCTGGCGGCCGCCCTGGCCTGGATAGACGACTTCCTCGTCTCCGGGGAACCCCTGGTCGTGTTCGCCCGCCACGTGGAGGTCCAGCGAGCCGTAATGGCGCGGTTCCCATCGGCGCTGCACCTAGTGGGGCAGGATTCGCTG
This sequence comes from uncultured Solirubrobacterales bacterium, assembly GCA_963754375.1. Taxonomy (GTDB): domain Bacteria; phylum Actinomycetota; class Thermoleophilia; order Solirubrobacterales; family Solirubrobacteraceae; genus Palsa-465. The sequence goes on along the minus strand of CAVWFX010000002.1, from coordinate 73,962 downwards.
GCCGATCGCGACGCGGCCATCCAGGCGTTCCAGGAGCCGGGGGGGCCGCCGCTGATCGTCGGCGCGACGCGGGTGGCAGCGCAGGGCATCACGCTCACTCGGGCCTCCAACGTCGCCTTTCTGGAGCTCGAGTGGACCCCGGCGATGCACGATCAGGCCGAGGATCGCTGCCACCGGATCGGACAGCGCGACGCGGTCACCGCCTGGTATCTGCTCGCGGCCGGAACGATCGACGAGACGATGGCGCGGATCATCGAAAGCAAACGAGCGGTTGTCGCCGCGGTTACCGACGGCCGGGTTTTCGACGGCGACGGGCTCGTCGATGCCGTCGTGCGCGAGCTGCGCGATGGCCGTCCCTTCCAGCACCTGCGAGCCGTGGCAGAGAGTCCCGCGCCACGCCCGCGGGGGTATCCTCAGCCGAGTGACCCTGTCCTCGACACCGGTCAGGACACCCAACGTCCACCCGGCCTGTGTCAACGTCCCCCGGGTCAACGACGACGGCTTTGAGGAGCTTTGCCATCTCGTCACCGAGCACGACCCCGACACGGCGCTGTGCGGCCAGGACGTGACCGGCTATCCCTGGAACCCGCCCTGGCCACACTGCGAGGCGTGCCTGGCCGTAGCCCGGGGCGAGCTCAACTAGGGCGTTTCGGGCCACCGCCTCGCCGGCGCCGGCGATCGGCGGGCCGGCGGCCGAAGGCGATCCGCAGGCCGATCCCGATCGCGCCGCCCAGCACGGCGCCCCCGATGAAGGCGGGGCTGACCAGCAGGATCAGGGCGATCCCAATCATTCCGAGCCAGATCGCCGGCCGGTAGATGCGCCAGTCCTGCGTCATCGTGCCATGACCCTAACGCGTTCAGCGGACCCCGACGCCGAGCTGGGAGCTGACCCGCTTCTGAATCGACGTCACGGCCCGGAACGCCTCCTTTAGCTGGGTGCGCATCAGCGCGCTGAGCTCACCCGGGTCGATGTAGTCGTCGGGCTCGGCGCCGGTTCGCAGCTGCTGGACCTGATGCGCGAGGCGCAGGTTGTTGATCAGCTCGAACGCGTCGATCAGCGTGTGGGCGTCGGCGCCCGACACCACGTCGGCGTCGGCGGCGGCCCGGAGCCGCTCGACGGTGGAGGCACTGGTCACCCCTGCCGTCATCGCTGCCCACCGCGCCAGCGCGGCGACGGGCAGCGCCCCGCCGCGCTTGAGGTCGAGCCGGCCCCGGTGCTCGCCGGCGTGATCGACCACCAGGCCCCGGAAGAAGCCGGTCGGCGGGTGGTGCGAAAGCGCGAAGCGAGCCAGCAGGCGCAGCATGCCCGGGTTGTCGGGGGCCAGCTGGAAGGTGTCGGCCACCGGCGTGCCGGTGTGCTCACCCCACACCGGCCGGCTGTCGACCAGCACCGAAGCCAAGATCAGCGCCTTGCGCTGAGTGGGATCGTCGATCCAGCTCCGGGCCACCTTCTGCCACGACTGAACGGACCGCACAAACGGCGGTGCCGACGCGTTGACTCCGTGCTCGTCGATCCGCAGCCCGCATTTTTCCAAGGCCGCCACCACCGGCCCTGAGACGGCCAGCAGCCCGTTCCGGATCGCCGTGCAGTCGGCCTCGTCGTCGCCGAACCAGACGATGGCGCTGTCGACATCTGAGCTCGGGAGCGCTTCGCGCCGGGCGTGGCTGCCCAGCGCCAACCAGGCGAAGTCCACCCCCGGAGCCTCGCCGCCGGCTCGGTTGAGCTCGAGCAGGCGCCGGGTCAGCGCATCCACCACCACCGCGTACACCGCCATCACGTTGGCGGCATCGGCGTGGGCGTCGTACAGTGAAATGACCATTGATCGCAGCTCCCCGGCCACCAGGATCACCTCCGACGTGCTGCGCGCCATCGTCACCCGCTCCCGCAGGTAGAACGGCGATCGGGTGCGAACCGCCAGCAGGTCCATGTCGTCGACCACGCCCAGCACCGTCCCGCGTGCTGTGACCACGGGGCAGTGACCAAAACCGCGATCGAGCATTCCCAGCAGGACCTCGCCCGCGGGGCGGTCGGGCCCGCAGGTGTAGGCCGGAGCGGACATCGCCGCCGACACCGGAGCGTCACCACCGAGGCCGGCGGCCAGCACCCGAGTGCGTAGGTCGCGGTCGGTGAGGATCCCCAGCCGGCCGCCGCCCAGATCGACCACCACCGACGTCTGGGCCGCGGTCGTCATCAGCTCCGCCGCCTCGCGGATGGTGGTCTGCGGGTCGCACACCACGGGCTCGCTGCGGATCACCTTTGACACCGGCTGATCAGCTTGGTTGCGGGCCGGCTCACGAGCGAGCTCGTGCAGATCGGTCGGCGCCTCCAGCAGCGAACGCGCCACAAACCGCAGGCCCTCCGGGGCGGCCAGCAGCTCCTCGGCCACGCCGCCGCCGATCCGGTAGCAGACCGTGTCCTCGGCGGCGCGCGCCTCGAACCCGGACGGAAAGCCAGACAGCATCGAGGCCTGGCCGAACAGCTCTCCCTCGCCGAGCAGGTCCAGCACGCGTCCGTCAAAGACAATTTCGACCGCCCCGCTGCGAATGACCCGCAGGTGTTCGACGGGCCCGTCGCCCGCGGCGAAGATCGTCACACCGGCGGGCAGGCGCTCGAGCTCGGCGGCGCGCGCGACGCGTGCCACCTGCTCCTCGGGCAACGAGGCGAACGGCGGATGACCCCGCAGGAAGCGACCGGCATCGAGCGCCTCGTCGGCACTCACGGGACCCGCCCTCAGAAGGCGTGAGCCTTCCGGCACGGGTCCCAGCCGGTCATGGCGCGGCGTCTCCCATCGGTGCCGGCAGCGGTGGCCCCGGAATGTCGGCACGATGCTCCGCGAGCACCTCCGGCCCCTTCTTCGCCTGAACCGCGAAGTAGTAGATGGCGCCGATGATCACGACGCCGCCGATGAACAGGACCGGCGACCACTGCCAGTACCAGTGCGGCGTGCCCAGCGCGTTGTAGACCGAGTTGCGGGGCCACGCGATGTTGATCGCGACCAGTGTGCCGTACGCCACCGCCGCGATATTCACGAGCAGCCCCCAGCGCCCGAGCGAGAAGTACGGCCCGTGGTCTGGCTTCGGCCAGTCGCCGCGCAGTCGGCGGACGAGCATCGGGACGGTCACCCCGAGGTAGGCGAGGTAGAACATGATGATCGCGATCGAGGTGATCACGAGGAACGCGTTCTGGTTGCCGACGTTGATGACGAGCAGCAGCACCGCCAGGATCCCGGTCACCAGCGCCGGCACGATCGGCACCTTGCGGTGGCCGGACACGCGGGCGACCTGGGACCCGAACGGCAGCCGAGAGTCGCGGGCCATCGAGAACAGCATCCGGATCGTGGCGGTCTGGACCGCCAGACAGCAGACGAAGATCGCGAGCGCGGTATCGGCGAGGAACACATTGCCGGTCGTGTTGCCGAACGCGCTCTTGATCACGTAGGGCAGGCCGAGGAGCCCGATGTTCTTGTTGAGGAGGTTCTTCTGCGACATGGCCCCGAGCAGGATCACCAGTCCGCCGACCAGGGCGGCGGCCAAGATCGCGCGGATGATCGCCGGCGGCGCGTGCTTGCGCGGGTTGTTGGTCTCCTCGGCGAGCGTGCCCGCGGTGTCGAATCCGTACATCACATACGCGCTCAGCAGGCCGCCGATCAGCAGCGCGCCGAAGTAGCCCCATTTGTGGCCGACGCCGAAGCCGTAGGTGTGGACGATGATCTGCGGTCCATGATGGAGGTGGAACAGCAGCAGGATGATCAGGACGGTCGAGCCGATCAGCTCGGCGGCCACGCCGACATTGTTGATGCGTGACATCAGCTTGACGCCCAGCATGTTGATCGTGGTGGTGATCGCGATCAGAATCGCTCCGAGCAGCAGCGCGTTCTGCGCCCCGCCCTTGGTCAGGTAGGTGCCGGCATCGGCGGCGGATCCGAAGAACTGGAAGCTGGTGGTGATCTGCGGCAGCACGACCTGCCAGTCGACCGCCACGGCGGCGATCGTCACGATCGCGCCGACGATGTAGATCCAGCCGGTCATCCACGACGTAATGCCCGTCGAGAGCTGCTTTGACCACTGGTAGACCGAGCCGGCGATCGGGTACTGGGCCGCCAACTCCATGAAGCAGAGCGCGACCAGGATCTGGCCGCCAACGACCACGGGCCACGTCCACCAGACACCCGGGCCCGGCGTTCAGATAGCCGAACCCGTACAGGGCGGTGACGCCGGTCAGGATCGAGATGTAGCTGAAGCCGGCTGCGAACGAAGAGAAGCTGCCCAGCGAACGGTCCAGTTCCTGCTTGTAACCGAAACCGGCAAGCTCGTTGCTGTCCTCGGCGGACCCGCTGCTCCGCGGCTCCTGAACAGTTGACATCGATCAACCTCCCTGACTGCGCCGCTTCGGCGCAACTCGGACGAAAGTGGTGGGGCACGCGGCGGCCCGGCACGTCACGGCCTCTAGCGCGACTCTAAGCGTTGACCCAGTCGAGATCGGGCGGTTATATATCAGTTGTCGAATCGTGTCAACGCGACGTTGGCCGACGACATCGGCGCGATCGGAGAGGCGCGAGAATGCTCACAGGCACCGGATACCAGATGTTCGTCGGCGGCGAATGGCGCCCCAGCGCCAGCGGCGAGACCTTCCAGGCCACCAGCCCGGCCACCGGCGAGGTGATCGGCACCGTGCCCCAGGGCGATCGCGACGATGCCCGGGCGGCTATCGCCTCAGCACGGGCCGCCGCCGACGGCTGGGCTCGCCTGACCGCGTTCGAGCGCGCCGGCAAGATGCACGCAGTCGGCGACGCGATCGAGGCGCGCCGCGAGGAGCTGGCGCGCACGTTGACGCTCGATCAGGGCAAGCCGCTGCACGCCGAGGCCTACGACGAGGTCGATGAGCTCGTGGACTACTGGCGGATGGCCGCCGAGGACGCCAAGCGCCTGGGCGGCGAGCTGCCCAATTCGTTCTCCCCCGGCAAGCGCGTGCTGCTGACCCGCCGGGCCCGGGGCGTGGTCGGGGTGATCAGCCCCTGGAATTGGCCCTACACGATGCCCGCCGAGCTGATCGCGCCGGCGCTGGCCTGCGGCAACGCGGTGGTGTGGACGCCGGCTCCGAGCACGGCGGTGTGTGCGGTGGCGCTGGCCGAGTGCGTCGCGGCCGCCGACCTGCCGCCGGGCGCGTTCAACCTGGTGACCGGGCCGGGGCCGGTGGTGGGCGACCAGATCGCCCGTGACCCCGAGGTGGACGGCGTCGCCTTCATCGGCTCCACCGCCACCGGCCGGCTCGTCGGCGCGGCCGCGGCCGGGAAGGCGACGCTGCTGGAGATGGGCGGCAACGGACCGGTGGTGGTGCTGGCCGACGCCGACCTCGACGCCGCCGTCGAGGCCACCATGACCGCCAGCTTCCTGTGCGCCGGGCAGAGCTGCACCGCCGGTGAGCGGATCCTCGTCGACCGCGCCGTGCGCGATCAGTTCGTCGAGCTGCTGGCCCGCCGGGTGACCGAGCGGATCGTGCTCGGCGACCCGTTCGCCGAGGCTACGACGATGGGTCCACTCAACAACGAGCCGGTCGCGAGCAAGATGGATGAGCACGTGGCTGACGCCCGGGAGCGGGGCGCGTCGGTGGTCACCGGCGGCAGGCGCGCCGACGGCTTCCCCACCGACCTGTATTGGAACGCCACCGTGCTCTCCGACGTGCCGGCCGATGCCCGGGTGGCGGTCGAGGAGACGTTCGGCCCGGTGGCGCCGGTGGTGGCGATCGACGGCCTCGAGGATGCCATCGCCCTCACCAACGCCTCACCGTATGGGCTGCTGGCCGCCATCTTCACCGCCGATCTGGCCACGGGCCTGCAGTTCGCCGACCGCGTCCGGACCGGCTGGGTGAACATCAACGAGTCAAGCAACTACTGGGAGTCGCACCTGCCCTTCGGCGGCCGTGCCGGCACCGACAGTGGCATCGGCCGCGTCGGCGGCAACCACGTGATGCAGTCGTTCACCGAGCTGCAGACGATTGTGCTGAGTCCGACGAAGCGCCCGCCTTCTGATAGCGGTAGAAGGGCTGATTGATCGGCTCAAGCGGCGTGTTGCCGAGGATCAGGTCCACGCTCTTCTCGGCCGTCATCATCGTCGGCGCGTAGATGTTGCCGTTGGTGACGTAGCGCAGCGAGGAGGCGTCGATGACCCGAATCCCCTCCAGGCCGTGCACCTTCATGGTCTTGGGGTCGATGACCGAGTCCTCGCCGGTACCCAGGCGGCACGTGCACGACGGGTGAAGCGCCGTCTCGGCATCGCGGCGCACCCAATCAAGCACCTCCTCGTCGGTCGACACCGAGGGCCCCGGCGACAGCTCGCCACCGTTGTAGGGATCGAAGGCAGGCTGGGTGAGGATCTTGCGCGCCACCTGGATCGCCTCCTTCCACTCCCGGCGATCGGTGTCAGTCGACAGGTAGTTGAAGCGGATGGCCGGGTGCTTGCTCGGGTCAGTGGAGGTGATCTTGATCGTGCCGCGAGAGTCGGAGTACATGGGTCCGATGTGCACCTGATAGCCGTGCCCCTGCGGCGCCGAGCCGTCATAGCGGATCGCGATCGGCAGGAAATGGAACATCAGGTTGGGGTAGGCGACGTCATCGTTGGAGCGTACGAACCCGCCCGCCTCGAAGTGGTTGGTGGCGCCCGGTCCGCGGCGGCCGAGCAACCACGCCGCTCCCACCTTTGGGCGGTTGTACCACTTCATCGCCGGGGCAACCGAGACGGGCTGCTTGAGGAGTACTGAACGTAGACCTCGAGATGGTCCTGCAGGTTCTCCCCGACAGCGGGCAGATCATGCACCGGGGCGATCCCCAGCGCCTGTAGCTCGCCGGCGTTGCCCACGCCCGACAGCTGCAGCAGCTGGGGCGAGTTGATGGCGCCGCCGCACAGCAGCACCTCGCCGGCATCCACCCGCTCGCTGTTGCGCCCTGGGTGACGTCGACGCCCACCGCCCGCTTGCCGTCGAAGTGGACCTTGGTGACGAAGGCCCGGGTGCGGACCTCGAGGTTGGGGCGGTCCATCACCGGGTGCAGGTAGGCACGCGCGGCGCTGAGGCGGTGGCCGCGATAGATGTTGCGGTCAAAGGCGGCGAACCCCTCCTGGCGGTACCCGTTGACGTCGTCGGTGAGGGGGTAGCCGGCCTGCTGCACGGCCTGGAAGAAGGCCTGGAACAGCGGGCTGCGGGCCGGTCCGCGCTCGAGCTTGAGCGGCCCGTCGTGACCCCGCCAAACATCGTCGGGCGCCGCCGCCAGGCAGTTCTCCATCTTCTTGAAGTACGGCAGGCAGTGGGCGTAGTCCCAATCCTCCATGCCCGGATCGGCCGCCCACCGCTCGTAGTCCATGGGGTTGCCGCGCTGGAAGATCATCCCGTTGATCGAGCTGGAGCCGCCCAGCACCTTCCCGCGCGCGTGGTAGACGCGCCGCCCGTTCATGAACGGCTCGGGCTCGGACTCGTACTTCCAGTCGTAGAAGCGGTTGCCGATCGGGAACGACAGCGCCGCCGGCATGTGGATGTAGACGTCCCACACGGAGTCGTTACGACCCGCTTCCAGCACCAGGACCCGCGTGGAAGGGTCCGCGCTCAGGCGATTGGCCAGCGCTGAGCCGGCCGAGCCGCCTCCGACGATCACGAAGTCGTACTGCATGTCAGGTCCCCTTCCTCGGGTTTGCCGTCCGCCGCCCTAGTGGTCTCACTCCTAGAGGACGGACCGGATCTCGCGCTCGAACGTCTCGATGTGTTCGGCGATTATCTCCTTCGCGCGACGCGGCTCGGCGGCGGCGATCGCCCGAAGGAGATCGTCGTGCTCGTGGACCCGGGCCAGCAGGTGGGGAAGCCGGTCGAGCACCAGGTACCAGATCCGCAGCGACAGATTGAAGTAGCGGCCCAGCGTCTCCTCCAGGTACGGGTTGCCGGCGCACCGGTGCACGAACCTGTGCACCCGCGTGTCCAGCGCCATCAACGCCTCGACGTCGCTCGAGCCCTCGCTGCCGGCCAGCTCTCGCAGCAACTGGTCCAGCTCGGCCCGCTGCGCGTCGGTCAGCCGCTCGGCCGCGCGATAGGCGGCGTGGCCCTCCAGCTGGATCCGCACATCGGAGATGTCGGCCAGATCGGTGATGTTGATCTCCGAGGCGAACGTCCCGCGCCGCGGGAACACGGTCACCAGGTTCTCCAGCGCCAAGCGCTTGATCGCCTCCCGGACCGGCGTGCGGCCGATCCCCAGCTCGGCACCGAGCAGGTCCTCGTCGATCGGCTCGCCGGGGGCGATCCTGAGCGTCACGATACGATCGCGCAGGTCGGCGTAGGCGCGGTCTGCCAGCAGCTCGCGAGGTGCTCGTCTCGATGCCTCGGCGGTCGTCACGAGCCTCCTTGACGGGCCGCGCACACGACTGATATATGAGTCATCGGTTACGAAGTCTAACATCGAGCCGCCCGTGCGCCAAGCCTGCAGCGACCCACAATGAGCTTTACCGACGCCGCCCGCGAGGCCGATCTCGTGGCCGAGCGGATCGCCGCCGGCGAGGCGGCCCAGGCGGCCCGCGTGGTCGGGACGCTGGCCCGGCACACGCCGCTGCTCACCTCGCGCAGCCTGTCGGAGGGGTGCGGCGGGCGGATCGTGCTCAAGGCCGAGAACCTGCAGCGCACCGGGTCGTTCAAGCTGCGCGGAGCCGTCCACAAGCTCTCCCGCCTGGAGGGCGCCGAGGGCGTGACCGCCGGCAGCGCCGGCAACCATGCCCAGTCGCTGACCTACGCCGCGCGCGCCCGCGGGATCCCCTGCGAGGTGTTCATGCCCAGCGAGGCGCCGGTGGCCAAGGTGGCGGCGGTCGAGGCGTTCGGCGGCCACGTCCACCTCGGCGGGAGCTCGGTCGATGACTGCGTGACCGCCGCCCGCGAGCACGCCGCTGAGACCGGCGCCGTGTTCGTGCATCCGTTCGACGATCCCGATGTGATCCTGGGCCAGGCAACGCTCGGGCTCGAACTGCTGCACGACGTGCCCGACCTGGAGACGGTGGTCGTGCCGGTCGGTGGCGGCGGGCTGGTCTCCGGCATCGCCGGCGTCGTCAAGAGCCAGCGTCCGTCGGCTCGAGTCATCGGCGTCCAGGTCGACACCTGCGCACCCTTCCCGGCCTCGCTACGTGACGCGGCGCCCGTGACGGTGGCGACTCGGGCCACGATCGCCGACGGCATCGCGATCAAGCGCCCCGGCGAGATCACGCTGCCGCTGGTGCGCAGGTGGGTCGACGACATGGTGGTGGTCGGAGAGGACGAGATCGCCGAGGCGATGGTGTGGCTGATGGAGCGCTCCAAGCTGGTGGTCGAGGGCGGCGGGGCCATCGGGGTGGCGGCCCTTCTCGCCGGCGCCGTCGCTCCGGCGCCGACCGGCTCGACGGTGATTGTGCTCAGCGGCGGCAACGTCGACGCCGGCCTGCTGGCCGCCATCGCCCAGCGCCACGAGACCACCGCGGGCCGGCGCCTGCGCCTGTTCACGCGAATCTCCGATCGGCCCGGCGGCCTGGCCGGTCTGCTCACCTGCATCGCCGAGGCCGGCGGCAACGTGGTCCAGGCCGACCACGTACGCGAGGCGGTCCCGCTGCATGTACGCGAGACCGGCGTCGAGATCGCGCTGGAGACGCGCGGCTCCGCCCACGGCGACTCGATCGTGTCGGCGCTCGAGTCCGCGGGCTACAGCGTCCGCCGGCTCGACTCGTGACCGCAGCCGAGCCGGCGGAGCGGCTGGCGGTCAGCCGCCCGAGGTGTAGGTGAACTTCGCCGTGCTCTGACTCGGCCCCGACCCGGTGAAGAAGCTCTCCACCGTGGTCACCTTCACCGGTACCGAGCTGCCGGCCGTCCCGGCCGGCGAGGTGGCCCGCACCGCCGAGGTCGAGCCGCAATCCAGGGGCCCCGGCACGTTGGACACCGCCGTGGCCTGCTTGCCGCCGAACGTGGCCGTCAGCACGCAGCCGAGGTTGTTGCCGTTGATCGTCGTCCTGGTGCCACCCGCGGCCGGGCCCGAGCTCGGCGTCACCGAGTCGACGGTGGGGTCGCCCGGCGCGTAGAGCCACAGCTCGTCCGCCGGACCGGCGGTGCTGCAGTCGGTCACCGTGCACACCTGGACGTCCATCAGACCCGGGTTCTGAGACACCGTCTGAGTGTTGATGATCGTGTTGCCGTTGGTCGAGAACGTGTACTGCGTCCCGGTCGAGAATCCCGACCCGCTGGCGTCGTTGAACTCGATCGGCGCCAGCACCTGGCCGGCGCTGAACCCCTGACCCTGGATCTGGATCGGGGTGCCGCCGGTGGTCACCGTGCCGGGGACGCCATTGAGCAGTTTGCTGTTCTGCTTGTTGACCACGTTGGTCACAACGGGAACGCCCGCGAACTGCGCCGTCACCGACGGCGACAGCCCGCCCAGCGTCATTACGCTGAACGGCACCGACAGGATGTTGGTGGTCAGCGGCTCGGGCACCGTGACGATCTGCATCTGCGTCCCAGTCAGGAACACGTAGTTGATGTTCTGGGAATCGGCCTGCGTCGGCGGGCCGAAGTTCGTCCAGTCGATCGTCTGCCAGCCGAGACCGCGACCGGTGACCGTGACCACCGAGCCGCCGTTCTCACTGGCCAGGCTGCCGGGGCCGTTCGAGGTCGAGATCGACGTGACCGCGGGCGCGGGCACGTAGTCAAACTCGGTCGGCGCCGGGGCGATCTCGCAGGTGCATCCGGGCGGAAGCGCCAGCGAGCCGTCGGGGTTGAAGTTGATCGCTCCCTCGGGCGGCGGCAGGATCTTGCCCATCGCGCTGCTGCCGTTGGCGTTGGACACTATGACCTGCACCTGGCAGATGTCATTGGACGCGTTCTCGCCCTTGAACACCCCCGTCGTGGGCAGCGGCGAACATGCGGTGCTCGACGAGAACTTCGGCGCCGTCACCGTCAGACGGTTGGGGCTGACGACATTGATTCCGGTCGCGTTGACGCCGCCGAACGTGACCTTGGTCGCGCCCGTGAAGCCCGAGCCCAGCAGCGTGATCGTCCCGGGCGCGGACCGCAGGGCGCCGTAGGGGCTGATGCCGGTGATGCTGGGCTTGGCGCCCTTGCTGGAGGTGTCGACGTACTGGAAGCTCGACGCCGGACTGGTGGCGCTTGACTGTCCGTTCTTGAGCGTCACCACCACGTTGGCCGGACCCGCCCCCGACTGCGGGGGACGCGATCCCGGGGGCGGCGGAATTGTCTGGACCCCGGGCGGCATCGTCAGCGTCAGGGTGGTGGGACCCGTGACCTTGAAGCCACTGCCGCTCACCTGCGCCACCCCGACCTGAACGCTCGACACCGCCGGTGACCCGGCCGATTCGAAGTTGCTGCCGACGACGGTGATCTTCTCACCGCCGGCGGTGCTGCCCTGGCTCGGGTTCAGGTTCGACACCACCGGCCGGGCCACCGCACCGCCTGCGTTACAGAGGTAGAAGGCCAGCCCCGGCGCTCCGTTCGCGCCCGTCAGCCTCGGCGAGCCCAGCCCCGTGGTCAGGTCATAACCCTTGGTCGCCGGGAACACCTGGCCGTTGTCGAGCCCGAAGATGTCGTTGTTGCCGGTCGTGATGTCGTTAAACGACGCCGCGTACTGACTGCTGTTGGACGCCACCGCGTACAGCAGCGGACTCACGAACCCGACGCCGTTCGCGGTCGCGGTGTGCGCCTTGCAGGTGGCCGACGCGTTGACGTCGGCCAGCATGCCCGCCCACAACGGCGCCGACGAGGAGGTCCCCCCGAAGGTGGTCCACCCGAACGTCACGGTGAAGACGGTGACCGCACCGGTGAACTGGTCGGCCTGGGCCGCGACGTCGGGCGTCAGCCGGCACGGCGTGCTGGTGGTCGCGCCCGGGACAACCGCACAGAACGTCGACGGGAACCCGTGTGCGGTCAAGATCTTGGCCGCGTTCTTGTAGGGCGCGCTGCCCGGCAACACGACCCCTGGCACCCGCGCGGCCCGCTGCCAGGACGGCATCGTCCACGACTGCGAGATCCCACCGCCGCCGCCGCCGAAGAAGTTGCCGTCGTTCCAGACCCGCTCCTGCGCCGGTTGGGTCGAGGCGTTGTCGATCGTCGTGCCACCGACCCCGACCACGTACGGCTGGCTTGTGGGGTCGTCGGCGGAGATGAGCGGCTGACCCGCCGGGGGATTGGCGAGCTCGAACGCATTGCAGTCGTCAGAGCCCTCGTCGCCGGCGGCCGAGAAGATCGTCTGCCCCTGCGCGGCCGCCTGCTCGAACAGGAAGTTCTCGGCCTGCGTGGAGCCGGGATCGTTATTCGCCTCGGCCTGCTCGCAGAACCCCCAGCTCGTGCTGATCACGCGGTCCTGGTCGGCGTTGACGATCCCCGCGTAGGCATCGATGGCCCCGAAGTTGGTGTTCGGAGCCTCGTACACGTCGAGCCCGGCCTGCGGCGCGAGTGCCGAGACGTCCTCGACGTCGAGGATCGCCTCGCCGCTGCCCGCTCCGGTGGGCTGACCACCATCGACCGGGACCACGTGGACGTTGTTGATCATGTCGCCGGCGCGCGTGGCGCCGAAATAGCAGGTGTCGAAGGTCTGCAGGTCTGACTTGAGAAACGGCTCGAGCTCGAAGATCGCCACCCGCTGCCCGGCGCCGAAATCCCCGGCCCCGTACAGACCGAACGTGCCATAGGCGTTGCCGATCTGGTCGTCGGTCAGCCCGCCCAGGGACTGGGCCGCCGACTTCGCGGCCGAGCACGGCGTCGGCGAGCCCGCCGGATGCGGGAACGACGCCGCCGCCTTGGCCTTCGGGAACTCGCCCCGGGCCGATGCGGTCCCGTGAAGGGCCTGCGAGTGCGGGTGCACCAGCGTCTGCAGACCGACCACGCCGGCCACGGCGGGCGCGATGCTCGACGGCAACGACACCGCCGAGGTCGTCTGGCGCCCTTCGGTCCCATTGCTCATCCGGTAGCGCTCAAAGCCGGTGTGGAAGGCGTTCTGCACCTTCCCCGCCGACCCCGAGAACCGCACCAGCAACCCGTTGCTGGACACACCGGCCACCTGCAAACCGTCGGACTGAAGCTGCGAGCGCACCGCGTCGATCGAGGCCTGCGTGGGCCCGAAACGACTGGCAAACTGGCCCGCCGGGAGGTAGTGCCCGAACTGCGGCGAGGACTTGTCGCTCACCGCAGCGACAAAGCGCTGCAGCGCCGCGTTGTCGCGCGGCTTGAGCACCACGGCACCGCTGATCGAGGTGGTGGCCGCGACAGCGCCGACCGCCTTGATCCCCTGCGGCAGCCGCGGGGCCGGCGCGACCCTCACCAGGCTCGGCGATCCGAGCGCGGCCGACCCTGCGGCCAGAGAAGCGAGGACGAGCACCATCCCCAGCGCCGGCCACCGCCACCGGGACCCACGTTCTCCACCCTCTCGCGCGCCGCGACGAATCAAAGCCACCACTACCTCCCAACGCCGGCTGTTTTCGATTCCGCGTCGGACAAGGCGCGGGCCCCGAGTTCGGCCGCGGCTTATATCACCGGACCGAAAGCCGCGTCAAGGGAGGCACCGCCCGCGTTTACCCAATGCTGACAAAGACGCCCGCGTGCAGCGCGCTCAGTGCGACGGTACGGCCGGCACAAAAGGCAGCAGGAAGCAGCTGGGCCTGGCCGCGGCCGGTCGGTCACGCGTCATGGACGTACCGGCCGGCCGCGCGTGACGGGCGTACCGGCCGGGTGGCAGCTCTTTCCCGCCAGATTTGACGGATTTGTACTGCCAGCCAGGCTGGCTGCGACCAGCCGGCCGCGCGTGACGGGCGTACCGGCCGGCTGGCAGCTCTTTCCCCCCAGATTTGACGGGTTTGTACTGCCAGCCGGGCTGGCCGCGGCCGGTCGGTCGCGCGTGACGGACGTACCGGCCGGGTGGCAGCTCTTTCCCGCCAGATTTGACGGATTTGTACTGCCAGCTGGGTCTGGTCGGCCGAGGGCCCGACGAGGGCCGGACGTTTACACGACAGACGGTCGGGGGCCGGCGCGCCGGCGGCCCGTGAGGACTGAAATCGCGGGGTATTTCAGCCCAGCCTCAATGACGCAGATTTGCCGCAAACTCGGGGCTGAGCCCGCAGCTGCCGGCGGAAATCGCCCCGGCGCCGGCGGGTTTGTCACCTCATGCACGCCCGAACCGACCGGTACGGCCTGCCTCGCTTCCACAGCAGTCATTTACGCCGGCTCGCCCGCACCGCGCACGGACGACTGGCTACACCCTGCCCTGATCTCGTACTAATCGCCGAGCTCGGCGCGCCGGCGCACGACGAACTCCTCGAGCTCGGCGCGAACGCCGTCGTCCAGTGGCGGCGGCTCATAGCTCTCGAGCGTTGATCGCCAGATCTCGCCGGCGCGCGCGGTTGTGTCGCGGCTGCCCTTCTTGGTCCAGCGGTCGAAGTTCTCAGTCGAGGACAGCAGCGGCCGGTAGAAGCACTCCCGGAAGCGCTCCAGCGTGTGGGCGGCACCGAGGAAATGGCCGCCGGCGCCCACCTCAACATGGGCGTCATAGGCCAGCGAGGCCTCATCGATCTCCATCGGGGTGAACTCGTGGCGCAGCTCGCGCAGCAGTTCGACGTCGAGGATGAACTTCTCGTAGCAGGAGACCAGGCCGCCCTCCAGCCAGCCGGCCGAGTGCATGACGAAGTTGGCCCCGGCCAAAAACGTCGGCAGGAACGTCATCAGCGACTCGTAGGCAGCCTGAGCGTCGACCGTCTGGGAGGCGTTCAGGGCGCCGCCGCCGCGCCACGGCAGACCGAAGTGCCGCGCGATCTGACCGGTGCAGAGCACGCCGATGCCGGACTCGGGGGTACCGAATGAGGGCGACCCCGACTGCATGTCGGTGTTGGACAGGAATGAGCCGAACACCACCGGGGCGCCGGGACGGATCAGCTGGGCGAGGGCGATTCCGGCCAGCCCCTCGGCCATCTGCTGCACCAGCGTGGCCGGCAGCGACACCGGCGACATCGCGCCCATGAGCAAGAACGGCGTGATCACGACCGCCTGGTTGGCCTTCACGTACTCGAACATCGCCCCCAGCATGCGGTCGTCGTAGCGCAGCGGGCTGTTGACGTTGATCAGGGAGATCGAGGCCGGCGTGCGCTCTATCGCGGCGCGTCCGCCGAACAGGATCTCCCCCATCCTGATCGTGTCGGCGGCATTGGATCCCGAAGTGACGGACCCCATGTAGGGCTTGTCGGACAGGGTCTGCAGGGCGAAGACCATGTCGAGGTGGCGGGAGTCCAGCGGCCGGTCCTCGGGCTCGCAGATCGTGCCACCCGGGGAATCGAGTTCCGGGAATGACTGGGCGAGCTTGACCAGGTTCTCGAAGTCGGCCATCTTGGCATCGCGGCGGACGTCGCCCTCGCGGATGAACGGGCAGCCGTAGACGGGTGCGAACACCATGTGGTCGCCGCCGATGTGGGCGTTGTTGGCCGGGTTGCGAGCCTGGAGCTCGAACTCCCGGGGAGCCTTGGCCACCTGCTCGAGGATGAACTCGGGGTCAAAGCGGACGCGATTCTCGTCCTCGACGATCTGGCCGGCCCCGCGCAGCAGCTCGACCGCCTCGGGCAGCAGGAACTCGATGCCGAGCTCGGACACGATCCGCCGCCAGCCCCGGTCCAGCGTGTCGATCGCGTCCTCGCTGAGAATCTCGTAGCGGGGCATGGCGTTCTCGAACATCCTGGCCTCCTCCTCGGACCGTCTGCGGGCACCCCGCGGGCCTGGCTGGTGATCGTCACCGGCAACCCGACGGGTCCGGCTGGGGTTGACGTAGCGAAGCTCGGCCCTAATATATACCTCGCCGTGGAACAACAGTTCCAAATTTCTCGAGACGGCGATCCGGCCGTCCCACGGGCCGGCACCACCGCGGTGGACCGGGGGGCCGAGCTGCTCGTCCGGGTGCTCGAGTCCGAGCAGCCGGTAGCGCTGACCGAGCTCGCGTCGGCCAGCGGGATCCCCAAGAGCACTGCCTCCCGACTGCTCAGCGCGCTCGAGCGCCAGGGGCTGGTGGAGCAGGACGGTGAGCGCGGCCGGCTGCGTCCGGGTCCGGCGATTCTGCGCGTCGCCGAGCGCAGCATGCTGGAGCGCAGCGTGGTCGAGCTGGCCCGCCCCTCTCTCGATGCGCTCGGCGAGGCCAGCAGCGAGACCATCAACTTGGCCGTCCCGGCCCGCGAGGGCGTCGCACACGTCGCTCAGGTCGACGGCCGGCACTTCCTCGGCGCCGGACATTGGCTGGGTCGCTTGGTCGACTACCACTGCACCGCGGTGGGCAAGGTGTTCATGGCCTTCGGGCGGGCGACGATGCCGGCCCGGCCGTCGGCTCAGCTGACCGCAGACACCATCACCGACCCCGAGGTGCTTCGGACCCAGCTCGAGGTGGTGCGGCGCGAAGAGTTCGCGACCGCCATCGACGAGCTCGAGCCGGGGCTGGCGGCGATCGCCGTTCCGGTGCGTGGCGCCGGCGGGCAGGTGGTGGCCGCGCTCAGCATCTCGGGTCCGACGATCCGCATGACCCCGGAGCGGGTCGCCGAGCTCAGGCCGATCCTGACCGAGGAGGCCCAGTCTCTGAGCCGACGCCTCGGCAGCCCGGAGCAAGGAGAACACGCGGCGTGACCAAGGAACGGAGGTATCGACATGGCGTCTGACGAGGAGATCCTGCAGCTGCTCTATGAAGAGACGCTGGTCGGCAACGCGCCGGCAGTCATAGACGGCGTCAACGACGGACTGGAGCAGGGGCTCGAGCCCGAGCGCATGCTCTACGACGCGCTGATCCCGTCGCTGGAGGAGGTCGGCGCCCGCTTCGAGCGCGGCGACTACTTCGTGCCCGAGATGCTGATCGCGGCCCGCGCCATGCAGGGCGCGCTCGACATCCTGCGGCCGCTGCTGGCCGAGACCGGGACGGCGCAGGTGGGCACGTTTTTGATGGGCACCGTCAAGGGGGACGTGCACGACATCGGCAAGAACCTCTGCAACATCATGCTCGAGGGCGCCGGCTTCACGGTCATCGACCTCGGCGTCAACGTCGCGCCCGAGAAGTTCGTAGAGCAGATCGGGGAGCACAACCCCGACGTCGTCGGGTTCTCGGCGTTCCTGACCACCACCATGCCGATGTTCAAGGCCAACATCAATGCGCTGGAGAAGGCCGGCATACGCGACGACGTGATCGTTATGGTCGGCGGAGCGCCGGTGACCCAGGAGTACGCCGACGCCGTCGGCGCCGACGGCTACTCGGCCGACGCCTCGTCGGCGGTCAAGAAGGCCAAGCAGCTGATCCAGCTGCGGCGGGAGAAGGTACCGGCGTGAGCGACGCGGGCACCCGCCCCGGCGCGGCGGCCCGTGTCGTCGGCGGGTTGGAGCACGCGATCAAGAAGCCGGTCTGGGGCTGTCAGATGTGTGGCCAGTGCGTGCTGCACTCGACCGGGCTGACCTGCCCGATGACCTGCCCCAAGACGCTGCGCAATGGGCCCTGCGGCGGGGTGCGCCCCGACGGCCACTGCGAGGTCAAGCCGGAGATGCCGTGCGTGTGGGTCAAGGCTTACGAGCGTTCCGACCGCCTGCCGGTGTGGCGGGGACACATCGACCACATTCGGCCTCCGGTCGACAACTCGCTGAAGGGGACCTCGTCGTGGCTCAACCTCATCAGTGGCCGAGACCGGCAGGTGCCAGCGGGCTGGTCGGATGTCGAACCTTGAGCGCAAGCTGGACGCCAGGGAGTTCGTGGTCACGGCGGAGATGCCGGTCATCGACGGCGGCGGGCAGGAGGAGATCCTTCACCAGTTGGAGCCGATGCGGGCCTTCGCTGACGCGTTCAACGCCACCGACAATCCCTCGGCGCACGCTCACACCTCGCCGCTGGCCGTCGCCATCGGCCTGCTTGCCGCCGGCGCCGAGCCGATCATGCAGCTCGTGTGCCGGGACCGCAACCGGCTGGCGCTCGAGGCCGACCTGATGGGCGCCTCGATGCACGGGATCGAGAACATCTCCTGCCTGACCGGCGACGACGTCACCGCCGGCGACGAGCCGGAGTCCCGCCGGGTGTTCGATCTCGACGCGATCCAGCTGATCGCCCTGGCCCGGGTGATGGATCGCGGCCACTATCTGTCGGGCCGCGCGATCTCTCCTGCCCCCCATTTCTTCCTCGGCGCGGTCGAGAACCCCAGCGCGCCCCCGCTCGAGGCTCGGGTCCGCCGCGCGGCCAAGAAGGCGCTGGCGGGAGCGCGCTTCCTGCAGCTGCAGATCTGCTACCGCCCCGAGCTGCTTGAGCGATTCATGCGCGCGGCGGCCGACACCGGGCTCAGCGGACGGATCGCGATGATCCCATCGATCTGCATCCTGCGCACGGCCGGCGCCATGCGCTTCGTGGCCTCCAACGTGCCCGGGGTCGATGTCCCCCCGGAGACGGTGGCGCGCGTCGAGAACGCCGCCGACGCCGAGGCGGAGTGCTTCGAGATCGCCTACGAGCTCGCCTCTCACGCTCTCGCCCAGCCCGGAGTGGCCGGGCTTCACTTCATCTCGTTCCGGAAGGACGCCGGCATCGCGAAGCTGTGCACGCGGCTGGGCATACCACCCCGAATCGAAAGGGAGACCAATGGATACAGTGCTTCGGTCGCGCTCGGCTAGCGTGACCATCGGGGCCCAGCAGCCCTTCTGCGTGATCGGCGAGCGGATCAACCCCACCGGCCGCAAGCGGTTCGCCGAGGAGCTGCGCGGCGGGGACCTGTCGATGGTGACCGTCGACGCCGTCAACCAGGTGCAGGCCGGCGCCAACATGCTCGACGTCAACGCCGGCATTCCTATGGTGGACGAGCCGGAGCTGCTCAAATCGATGCTGCGCACCGTCCAGGATGCCGTCGACGTGCCGATCTGCATCGACTCCTCGGTGATCGAGGCGCTGGAGGCGGGGCTGTCGGTGTACGAAGGTCGCGCGCTGGTCAACTCGGTCACCGCCGAGGACGAGCGCCTCGATGAAATCCTGCCGCTGGTGGCCAAGCACGGCGCCGCCGTGATCGGGCTGGCCAACGACGAGACCGGGATCCCCGAGACGCCGGAGAAGCGCCTGGAGTGTGCGCGGAAGATCGTGAGCGCGGCCAACGATCACGGGATCGCCACCGAGGACGTGCTCATCGACCCGCTGGCCATGACCGTCGGCGCCGACACCGAAGCCGTGACCACCACGCTGCGGACGATCTCGCTGATCCGCGATGAGATCGGGGTCAACATGTGCCTGGGCGCCTCCAACCTCTCCTTCGGGCTGCCCCAGCGCCACGTCCTCAACGCCGGCTTTTTGCCGATGGCGATGGCCGCCGGCCTGACCAGCGCGATCATGTCGACCGCCGAGGTGTGCGTGCAGTCGGTGCGCGCCTCAGACCTGCTGCTCGGCCACGACCCCTGGGGCAGCAGCTGGATCGCCGCCCACCGGGCCCGGCAGGCCGCCGACGCCGCGGCTGAACGGGTGCCGGCAGCGTGAGCGCGGCCCCGCAACGCCGCCCCAGGCTCGAGCGCGGGCCCGAACCAGTGGCGCAAGCCGACGACGGCGCCGGTCGCGTCCGCCTGCGCTTCTTGCCCGACGGCGGCGAGGTCCGCGTCCCCAGCGGCACCCCGATCTTCGACGCCGCCAGCTGGAACGGAATCGCGATCGACTTGACGTGCGGCGGTCACGGGACATGTAAGAAGTGCAAGGTCCGGATCGTCTCCGGTGAGGTACCGGTCGACAGCGTCGATCCGCGCGCCTTCACCACCGACGAGTTGCGTTAGGGCTGGCGGCTGGCCTGCCGGGCCGCCGCCCGCGATGACGTGGTGGTGGAGGTGCCGCCGCTGCAGACGCGGCCCAAGGCGGCGCTGGCGGGCGTCGGGCGCCACGTCATCCTGCGCCCATCGGTGCAGAAGCGCCACCTGGTGCTCGACGAGCCCACGCTCGAGGACCAGCGGCCCGACCTGCAGCGGGTGCTGGATGCGCTCGAGGATCTGGAGCCGACCGCCTCGCTCGAGCTCCTGCGCGATCTCGGCGGCGTGCTGCGCCGAGCCCACTTCGATGTCACCGCGGTGGTCTGCGACGAGGAGCTGATCGCGCTCGAGCCGGGCGACACGACCTCCCGCCGCTTCGCCATCGCCTTCGACCTCGGGACCACCACCGTGGTCGCCACCCTGCTCGACCTCGACAGCGGCCAGCCGGCTGCGGTCCGCTCGATGCTCAACCGCCAGCAGCCCTACGGCGCCGACGTCATCACCCGGATCTCGTCAACGATGATGGACGATCAGGCCCTGGGCGCGCTGGGCGATCGCGCCCACGAGACGATGGCGCAGCTGTGTGACGAGGTGTGCGTCGAGGCCGAGGTCGACCCCGGCGAGGTCTACGAGATCACCGTGTGCGGCAACGTGACCATGATGCAGCTGGCGCTTGGGATCGACCCTGAGCCGCTGTCGATGGCGCCGTTCGTGGTCTCCACCCACGAGTTCCCGCCCGTGAAGGCGGCCGACTTCGGCGTCGCCGTCCACCCCCGGGCCCCGGCCTTTGTGTTCCCGTCGCTGGGCGCCTACGTCGGCGGGGACATCGTCGCCGGGATGCTGGCCACCGGGCTGACCCGGGACCGGCGGTTGCGGCTGTTCATCGACGTCGGCACCAACAGCGAGATCGCCCTTGGTTCGGTCGACCGCGTACTGGCCACCGCCGCCCCGGCGGGCCCGGCCTTCGAGGCGGCGCAGATCCGCTGCGGCATGCGGGCGGCCGAGGGCGCGATCGAGGGCGTCTCGATCGCCGATGACTCGCTCGAATTGGAGGTGATCGGCGACGTGGAGCCTGTCGGCATGTGCGGGTCAGGACTGGTGGACGCCGTCGCCGAGCTCGCCCACCGAGGCCTGCTCGACCATTCGGGGCGCTTCATCGGTGACGAGGACGCGGCACAGTCGCTGCCATTGCTGGCGCCGCGGCTGACCAAGATCGGTGAGGAGCGTGTGTTCGTGCTGCACTGGCGCGGCACGGATCCGGCTGCATCGGTATTCCTCTCCCAGCGCGACGTGCGCGAGTTGCAGTTCGCCAAGGCCTCGATCGCCACCGGCTGGAACCTCCTGCTGCGCGACCTGGGCGTCGACCCCTCCGACATCACCCAGGTCCTGCTCGCCGGCTCGTTCGGGGCCTACCTGACGCCGCTCAGCGCCGTCCGCATCGGGCTGGTGCCGAAGCTTGCCCTGCCGCGGATCGTGTCGGCCGGCAATGTGGCCGGTGAGGGGGCCAAGATCGCCGCGCTGTCGTTGCGCGAGCGGGCCGAGGCCCGCTCCATTTTGCGCGAGGTGGAGTACGTGGAGCTCTCCGGACGCGCCGACTTCAACGACCTGTTCATCGACCAGCTGGCGTTTCCGGGATGAGTCAGGCCACAGTGATCGCCTGCGGCGCGCTGGCGCTGGATGTGAGCCGGATCGCGGCCCGCCGCGGGTGGGACGTGGAGGTGGTGCCGGTGCCGGCGCTGCTGCACAACCGTCCTGCGGAGATTCCGGCCGCCGTGGCCCAGGCGGCCCGGGACCGCGAGGTGGCGGCGGTGGCCTACGGCGACTGCGGCACCGCCGGCGGGCTCGACGGCCTCCCGCGGCTGCATGGCGACAGCTGCTACGACGTGCTGGCCCGCGACGAGGTCAGGGCCGCGTTGAGCGAGCAGCCCGGCACCTATTTCCTCACCGATTTCCTGGCCCGGACGTTCGAGCACACGGTCGTGCGCGAGCTGGGCCTCGACCGCCACCCCGAGCTGCGCGATGACTACTTCCGTCACTACGCGCGGATGGTGTGGCTGGCCCAGCGCGCGACGCCGGCCACGCGGGTTTGCGCCGAGCGCGCGGCTGAACTGGTCGGGCTGCCGCTCGAGGTCATCGAGGTCGGCAACGCCGGCCTCGAGGGCGAGCTCGAGCGGTTGCTGGAGCCGGCCACCGCCGCGGGCCCGGCGGCTTAGACCACGCTCGCCAGCGGCCGTTCGTTCTCACGGATCCGGACCCGCGCGCGCATCGCGATCTCGCGCGGTGCGGCGACCGTGATCAGGATCCGGTCGCCAGCCCGAAAGACGTGGCCCTGCAGCCCCCTTGTGAGCCGCGTTGCCCGTCCCGGCCTGGCCGACCACCGGTGTCGAGGACAACCGCGACCCTGGCAGGCGACCGTGATCGTGGCCCGGCGGGGTAGCCGCTTGAAGATGATCCGCCGCAATCGGGTGTTGCGGCCCAGCCAGGTCCAGCTGATCGTGATCCGGGCCCGGACGTGGCCGCGCCTGAGCTTGGGCGCGATGGCGACGGGAGCGGTGCCCGCCGGCGCGCTGGTGGCGACCGGCTCGAGGTCGCCGAGGCACTCGGTCTCGTTTGGACCGTTGTAGCCGAGCTCGTGAATGGCGCCGTCGGCGGCGGCGACGAAGTAGACCCGTTGATCGCAGTCGGTCCAGGCGAAGCCGGTTGGGCTGGTACCCGACGCCACCGGCGACGTCATGGCGATGCCCTGCGTCCAGCCCGTCGACGAGTTGTAGGCCAGCTGATGGATCTCGCCGTCGCTGCGGGCCACGAAGTAGATGCGCGCGCCGTCCCCGATGGGGAAGGCGACGAGGGCGGAGCCGACGGCCACCGGCTCGGTCAGGGGTGGGCCGACGGCGAATCCCGAGCCCGGGTTGAAGCCCAGCTCGTGCACCGCGTCGTCACCCGCCTCGACGAAGTAGACCCGCTGGGCGCCCGCGCTGCCGTAGGCGAAGGCGGCGGGACTGCTGCCGGCCGCCACCGGCGGCGTCAGGGCGCCGGTGGTGTTGAAGCCGAGTCCGGGGTCGAAGTCAAGGGCGTGGATCGCGTGGTCGGCGGCGCCCACGTAATAGATCCGCTGGGTGTCGCCGCCGAGCGAGAACGCGCTCGGGCTCGTGCCCGGGGCCACGGCTGCGGTCAATGCCGCCGTGGTGTCGAACCCAGGGCCGGGGTCGTAGTCGAGGGCATGGATGTCCTGGTCGGCGGCGGCCACGTAGTAGACGCGCTGGACGTTGTCGCCCAGTGAGAAGGCGCTGGGACTGGTGCCCGGGGCCACCGGAGAGGTCAGCGCCGCGGTCGTGTTGAAGCCGAGGCCGGGGTCGAAGTCAAGGGCATGGATGGCACCGTCGGCGGCGGCGAGGTAGTAGGTGCGGGTGGAGCCGCCGCCGAGGTCGAATCCCGATGGTCGGGTGCCGGCGGCGACGCCGGTACTGGTCAGGGCCGCGCTGCCGCTCCATCCGCTGCTTGGGTCCCAACCGAGGTCGTGAATCTGATCATCGGCCGCGGCTTGGTAGTACACGCTCGCGAACCCGTCGTCGAAGGCGAAGCCGGACGGGCTCGTGTCAGGAGCCACCGCCGGACTCAGCGCGGCACCCTGGGTCCACCCGGTCGCGCCGGCGCGTCCGGCGGCAATCGCCATCACGACCAGGGCGACGACAGCCACCGCGACCGCGAGCATGGGTCGCCGGATCGTCAGCCTCCTGCCCACAGACTGCACCCGGCGATTGTCCCAGGTCGGCTTGACCCGGAGCGCCGCCGTCCAAGAGACTTGACCCCTGTGGCCACGGGGACCCATGCCGGCGCAGTCGCAGGCGCCGCCGACGCACTGACCGCCGGCACGAGCATCGGCGTGGGTGGCGCCCATCGCTCGTTCGATCCGCTTCGCGTGGGGCGGCTGGAGACGACCGCCTGGGTGACCTACTACCGCCACGAATGGCTGAGCTTCCTACGGGCGGCGGTGTCGCTGACCCGTCACACCTTCGGACTGTCGTGGCCGGCGACCCTCTACGGCGCCTGGCTTGTGCTGCGCGCCAACCAGCTGTGGGCGCCCCCGGTCGACAACGATCCCGAAGGCGCCCGCCAGGCCATGGAGCGCTTCTACCGGCTGGTCAAGGTCAAGCACCACGAGCGCTATGACCCGGTGGTCGCCTCCCGTCTGGAAGTCGACTGGTGGCGGGTACACCGCATCCATCAGCGCAGCGACAACGACCTCGACGAGCAGACCTTGATCGAGGCGCTCACCGGGCTGTACGCCTACGTCTACCAGGTGCCGGCCGGGGAGGTGCGCCACGCCGCCGAGCAGCGCGCGCTGGCCATGCGCTATTCCGATCGGTGGGTTGCCGAGGGCTGCTCGATGGCCAGCCCTCTGGTGGCCCAGGAGCGGGCCGCACTGGTGCGGTCATACGCGGCGCTGCTGGCCGCGGTACACATGGCGTAGGGGCGCGCAGCGTACTCGTGTAACGCCTTCACCCGCCTTCGCTCTGCCTCCCGGGCGGATAACTTCCCAGGGGATGAGCTTCTGGCGGAGATGGTCGAGTGAGAAGTCCGGGCGGCTGGCTCGGCGGCGTCGCCGGTCAAAGGCCTATGACCGCGATGGCGGGCCGACCGCGATCGGGGCCGCCGCGTTCACCGATCCGCCCGTGCGCTCGTCCGCGCCACCGCAACCGCCCCGCCCGCCCAGCCCGGGGTCCGAGCCGGCGAAGACCGGCGTGGATCTGCGCCCCGGCGAACTGGACCGAGCCGGCACAGCGCCGGCGCTCAAGCGCCAGACCGTCGAGCTGCGACTCATGCACGCCGAGGACATGTTCGAGCTCACGCAGACCGATCTCTTCTCCGAGTACCGCAACTTCCTCACCGGGATCGACTTCTGCATCGGCGAGCTCAGAGCCCGCCGGTCGCGTCGGCCGGTGCGCCTGGAGATCCACCTCCCGCAGGCGGAGGCCGGCGACCAAGCGGCCGAGCGAATCGGGCGCACACTGCGCCGTTACTGCGACCACCGGATGCGCTTTAACCGCCGCGAGACTCGCGCCCTGAGGCTGAGCGGGGTCGGCGCTCTGCGCGTCGGCCTGCCGGTCTGCGTCGTGGGGTTCGTGATGGTGGGAGTCGCCACGTCGATCAAGCCGTCGGACGGAGCCGCCCATCTGATCGTCGACCACCTGGGATGGGTGCTGCTGTGGCTCGGCCTGTGGTTTCCCCTGGACGAGTTTCTGTTCTACCCGCTGGCCTACGGCCGCGAGGACCAGGTCCTGCGCCTGCTCTACGAGGCCGAGGTGGTCATCACGCCCTATCAGGAGGTCACGGCCGCGCCCGACCCCGCCGGACCAATCTAGTCAGCGGCGCCCGCCTCGACCAGCAGGGTGGCCACATCCACCACCCGAAGTTCGGCCCCCACGCTCTGCACTCCATCGTCGAGCATCACCGTGCAGAACGGGCACGCCACCGCCAGCGTGTGGGCGCCGGTGGCCGCCGCCTCCCGCACGCGGTTCTCATTGATCGGCTTGCCGCGCTCCTCCATCCACATGTGGGCACCCCCGGCCCCGCAGCAGAAGGTGCGCTTGCCGCTGCGCTCCATCTCCACCGGTTGGCCCACGGCCGCCACCAGGTCGCGGGGCGGGGCCAGCACATCGTTGTGCCGGGCCAGGTAGCACGAGTCGTGGTAGGTGATCGGCAGGGCCGAGTCGCGCTGCGGCGCCAGCCGCCCCTCGGCCACCAGGCGCGAGAGCACCTCGGAGTGGTGGATGACCTCGTAGCGGCCACCGAAGTCGGGGTATTCGTTGGCCAGCGTGTTGAAGCAGTGGGGGCAGTTGGCGATGATCTTGGTCACCCCGGCCTCGTTCAGCGTCTCCACGTTCTGCTCGGCGAACGCCTGGAACACGTACTCGTTGCCGATCCGGCGGGCCGGATCTCCCGTGCACGCCTCGCGCGGACCGAGGATGGCGAAGTCGACTCCCGCCTTGTTCAACAGCTTGGCGGTGGCCTCGGCGGTCTTGCGGGCCCGCTCGTCGAACGAGGTGGCGCAGCCCACCCAGTACAGGTACTCCGGCGCCGGGTCGCCCGGCT
Source organism: uncultured Solirubrobacterales bacterium (assembly GCA_963754375.1). GTDB lineage: Bacteria > Actinomycetota > Thermoleophilia > Solirubrobacterales > Solirubrobacteraceae > Palsa-465. The sequence continues at coordinate 48,116 of CAVWFX010000002.1, read as the reverse complement.
CCAGCACCCGCACCCCGATCGATCCCGCCCAGTCGGCGCGCTCGGACTGGGCCCTGCCCCACGGGTTCGAGGCCCGTTCCACGTCGCGCAGCATCGGCTCTGACTCGGCCGGGAAGCTGGAATCGACCATCACCAGATGGCGGCGCAGGTCCACGATGTGATCGATGTGCTCGATCGACACCGGGCACGCCTGCACGCAGGCGCCGCAGGTCACGCAGTCCCACACCGACTCCTCCGGCACCGCCCCGGGCACCAGCGGAGCCAGCTCGGCGGCGTCGTTGCCGTCGCGCTGTCGCACCAGTGAGCCACCGTCGGCGAACACCTGGTCGCGCAGGCCCATGATCACCAGCTTGGGCGACAGGACCTTGCCGGTCGCAAACGCCGGGCAGACATCCTGGCAGCGTCCGCACTCGGTGCAGGAGAAGGTGTCGAGCATCTCCTTCCAGGTGAGCTGGGCGGCGTTGCCGGCACCAAACCGGATCTCCTCCTCCGGGATGTCGGGATCGTCGAAGCGCAGCGGCTCCAGCCGCCCGCCGGGGCCGATGCGCCCGTACCACACGTTGAAGGCGGCGCTGGCGATGTGCAGGTGCTTGGAGCGCGGCAGGTAGGCGAGGAAGAACAGGATGGTGGTGATGTGCGCCCAGACGAACACCCGCTCCAGCACCCGCGTCGTGCCGTTGCCGGCGAACAGGTGCGAGAGCAGGTTCGAGACCGGCGCCGACGAGGCCGGCCACTCGTTCAGGCCCAGGGCGATTCGGGTCGCGTGCCACAGCAGCAGCGTGAGGGCGATGGTGGCGATCAGCGCCAGGATCACGTCGGCCTCTCCGAGATGGCTGCCCTTGAACCGCTCCGGCCGCTGGACCTTGCGGATCCACAGCGCGCAGGCCACGCCGATCAGCACCAGCACCGCGAACACGTCGACCATGAACGCGTACCACCCCTGGTCACCGAGCCACGGGAAGGTGGCGTGCTTGTCGACCGCTCCGATCATGGCGATCACGATGGTCGGCCCCAGCACCAGGAAGCCCCAGAAGATGAAGGCGTGAATCAGTCCCGGTACGAAGCGCTGCAGGAGCTTGCGCTGCCCCAGCACGATCGTGCCCTCGTTGCGCACGCGCTCGGGGACGTGGCCGGCCCGCTGGACCGGCGCCCCCGCGCGCAGCAAGTCGACCAGGAACCGAACCCTCGTTGTGAACAAGGCGACGCTCACCGCCAGCAGTGCGGCCAGCACCACGGCGGCGATCGCGACCCCTATGTGCCCCTCACCTGCCTGATCTGGGCCGAGATTGCCGGCACCACCTCGTGCAGATCGCCGATCACGGCGTAGTCGGCGCTGGCGAAGATCGAGGCCTCGCCGTCAGGGTTGATGGCCAACAGCCGCTTGGCGCCCTTGCAGCCGGCCATGTGCTGGGTGGCACCGCTGATCCCGCAGGCGATATATATCTCCGGGGAGATCTTGGTCCCCGTCTGACCGACCTGGTCGGTGTGCGGGCGCCAACCGGCGCTGGTCACCGCGCGCGAGCAGCCGACGGCGCCGCCCAGCAGTTCAGCCAGCTCCTCGATCACCGAGAAGCCCTCGGCCGAGCCGACGCCGCGCCCGCCGGAGACCACCACGTCCGCGTCGGCCAGCGATACGCCCCCGCTGGTCTCCTGCACGCGCTCGACGACACGAACGATACGGTCGCGCTCGGAGGCCAACTCGGTCACCGCGACCACCTCCAGCTCCCCGATCGGCTCGCCGGCGATGGCGTGCGGCGCGGAGGTGAGCAGCAGCGGCGAGCCGTGCACCTGGGCCTCCTCGAGCAGGCTGCCGCCCCAGCGCATCCGGATCACGGTCGCCGGATCGCCGGCGGCGATCGACACGCAGTTGGCCGCCATCGGCTGGTCGAGCTTGGCGGCCACGTGGGCCAGCACCTCGTTGCCACGATCGGTGCCGGGGGCGAGAATCGCGCTCGCTCCACGCCGCTGCGCCAGCTCGACCAGGGTATGAGCCCAAGCGGCCGGCGCGTACGCCTCCGCGGCATCGATGGCGATCGGCTGGACCTCGTCGCCGACCGCGCGGGCGAAGGCGAGCGCCTGCTGGGAGAGCTCGTCGTCCGGCGACTCGATGAAGGTCAGCGCCAGCCCGGGCACCTACATCACCCCGATCTCTTGCAGGATCTCCACCACTGCGGGGGCGGCCTCGGGGCCGTGGCCGAGCACCTCGGCCTGTTTGCCGGCGCTCTCGGGCAGGACCAGCCGCAGCATCTGCAGCTTGGGATCCGGGCGCTGCGGCTGGGAGGCCACCAGGGGCTTTCGCTTGGCTCGCATCCGCCCGGGGACCGACGGGTAGCGCGGCAGGTTGATGCCCTCCTTGACCGTGACCACTGCCGGCAGCGGCAGCTCGTAGACGTCGCGTCCGCCCGAAACCTCCTGCTCGCAGCGCAGCTTGCCGTCGACAACGGTGATCGCCTTGATGCCGCCGATGCACGGCAGGCCGAGCGCCTGAGCGACACGGATCGGCACCTGGTAGTTGCCGGCGTCGGCCGACTCGTTGCCGAACAGCAGCAGGTCGTAGGGCTCGACGGCCGCCTCGATGGCGGCCCGGATGGCTGTCGCCGTCGCCTGCGGATCCCACTCACCCCCGTCGGTGACGAGGTGGATTGCATCGTCGATCCCGATCGCCATCATGTCGCGCAGCTGCTCCTCGGCCTCGGCGGGACCGAGTGTGAGCACCGTCGAGGAGCCGCCATGCTGCTCGATCAAGCGGATCGCCTCCTCGGCCGCGCACTCCTCGTGGGGGCTGACGGTGAAGCCGAGGTGCCGGGTCTGGATCGCCTGCTCGTCCTCGGTCAGGGTGATCTTGCCGCCGGTCAGCGGCACGCGCTTGACGCAGACCAGGATCCTCACGCCCGCTCCACCTCGCTCACTTCCGGATCCGTGAGTTGTCGGGATCGAAGATCGGGGTGGATCCAGCCACGGCGATGGTCACCGGGTAGTGCTCGCCCATGTACTGCACCAGGAGCTTCTCGCCCTCCTTGGCGTACTCGCCCGGGAGGTAGCTCATCAGGATGTGCTTGCCGATCGACGGTCCGGCGCCGGCGCTGGTCACGTAGGAGCGGCGGCCCTTGGCGTCGGCGATCGGCTCGCGGTCGGGGGTGAGGATGGGCTCGCCACCCAGCATGTAGCGCTTGACCCCGGCGTTGGAGGTGTGGTCGTCGACGGTCAGCGTGCACATGTGCGCGGCCGGTTCCTGTTCGCGCTGGCGCACGTGCGCCTCCTTGCCGATGAAGTCCTGGTCCTTGACCTTGCCCCACGCCATCCCGGCCTCGACCACGTCGTACTCGCCCTCGAGCTCGGCGCCGTAGGCGCGGTAACCCTTCTCCAGCCGGCCGGTGGTGCCGTAGACGCCGGCCCCCACCGGGACGGCGCCATAGGGGACGCCGGCCTCGGCGACGATGTCCCACAGCCGCGCGCCCTGTTCGATCGGCACGTACAGCTCCCAGCCGAGATCGCCGACGTAGGAGATCCGCGAAGCCATCACCTCGAGCGGCCCGACCTCGATCGCCTTCCAGCGCGCGAACGGGAAGGCCTCGTGGGAGACGTCGTCGCTGGTGACGCTGGCGAGGATGTCGCGCGCCCGCGGACCCCACAGGCCCAGCGTGGTCCAGGCGTTGGTCTGATCGTGGACCTGGGCCGAGCCGTCCGTCGGCAGGTGGTCGCGGAACCACTTCAGGTCCGACATCCCCCATCCCCCACCGGTGACGACGCGGAACACGTCGTCTGACAGCCGCATGATCGTCAGGTCAGCCTTGAAGCCGCCGGCGGGCAGCAGTATCGGGGTGTAGACCACGCGGCCGACCGGGACGTCCATCTGGCGCATGGCCACGCGCTGGACCGCATCGAGGGCACCGGGGCCGGTGACGTCGAAGATCGCAAACGCAGTGAGATCGATGTAACCCGCTCGGTCGCGCATAGCCAGGTGCTCGGCGTTGATGATCGGCGACCACCAGCGGGCGTCCCATTCGGCCTCGCGCCGGGTGACGCGATCGGCGAACTCCTCGAGCAGGGGGGCATTTGACTCATACCAGTGCGGGCGCTCCCATCCCGCTGCCTCGTAGAACACTGCCTGCAGCTCCTGCTCGCGCTCGTAGCAGGGCGCCAGCTTGACCCGCCGGTCTGACTCCCACTGCTCAGACGGATGGACGATCCCGTACATCTTGTTGAAGCTTTCGCCGACGCGGGCCTGGATGTGGGCCTTGGTCTTCTGGTGGGGATAAGCGCGGGCGATGTTGGAGTCGTAGGTGTCAATTTCGCTCTCCCCAAGGACCATCAGCTCGGCCACCGACTTGCCGGCGCCGGGACCCTCCTTGATCCAGATCGCCGCCGCCGACCACAGTCCCCGCACCTCGGGGGTCTCGCCCATCAACGGCATCCCGTCGTAGGTCACCGACAACAGGCCGTTGATCGCATATCGCACACCGACCGACTCGTCGCCGACGATCTCCGGCATCAGTTCGAGGGCCTGCTCCATCTGGAGCTCGAAGTCCTGCTGGGTGAACGGCAGCTCGGTGGGGCTGAGCGCCGACTCCTCGATCGAGGGGATTTCGTCGGCGTCGAGCATGATCGGCCGGTGGGCGTAGGAGCCGATCTCCAGCCCGCCACCGTCCTGGCGCTCGTACATGTTGGTGTCCATGTCGCGCACGATCGGATAGTCGACCAGCGACCTGGCGTCGGCGAACAGCTTCACCGGCCCGATGTCGATCATCTGATGGACCGCGGGGCTGAGGGGTATCCGGGCGCCCGCCATCCGCGCGATCCGCGGGCTCCAGCAGCCGCAGGCGATGACCACCCGCTCGGCCTCGATGTCACCCCGGTCGGTGCGAACGCGCCGGATGCGGCCGTGCTCGACGTCGAGCCCGAGTACCTCGGTGTTGGCCGAGAGCGTCATGCCGGCCTCGACCGCCCGCTCACGCATGATCGTCCCCGCCTGCAGCGAGTCCACGACGCCGGCGCCGGGCGTGTAGAAGCCGCCCAGGAGCAGCTCCTCGTTGATGAACGGCACCAGCTCGCTGATCTCTGCCGGCGTCACCAACGAGACCGGCTCGATGCCCCACGTATTGGCTGACACCATCCGCCGGTCCAGCTCCTGCAGCCGCGCCTCGGTGCGGGCGACCTCGATGCCGCCACACTCGTGGTAGACGTCGAGCTCCTTGTACTGGCGCATGCTCTCCCGCGTCAGCGCCGTCATCTCCTTGTTGTGGTCGACCGGGAAGATGAAGTTCGAGGCGTGACCGGTGGATCCACCCGGATTGGGCAGCGGGCCCTTGTCGATCAGCGTGATGTCGGTCTCGCCGAGACGGGTCAGGTGGTAGGCGACGCTGTTGCCGACGATCCCTGCCCCGATGACCACAGTGCGGGCGGCGCGCCGCCTGGGGTCAGAAGTTCCCATGAGACCGTGATATATCAGATGCAGGTCAGAGACGTCAACGCGACCCGCGCCGCCTGGCGCGATTCCGAAGGGTGCGACGAGGTGAGCTCGCCGGGGGTTTACACTTCCTGCGCGGTTGGAGGTCGTAGTCGCAAAACATCCGGACAGGGGGAAGTGCATGGGCATTTGCGTGTCGGTACGTCGGCGCTGCCGTTCGGCCGTGCTGGTGGTTGGGTTGGCTGTCGGGCTGGGCGCCGCTGCCGCTCAGGCCGCATCCGCAGCGACGCTGAGCGTCAACGCAGCGTGCTACGTGTACGCCACCAAGACGCCGCCGACGATGGTGGTAACCGGCAGCGGCTACGCCCCCGGCGACCTGGTGGAGATCACCAGCAACGTCGGGTTCGTCGCCGCCTCTGCCACCGCCGACGCCGCCGGCAACATCGCCGTTTCGACCACCGCGCCGCTGCCGCCCAAGGCCGCCGCGGGCGCCCAGGGGGTCTTGCTGACCGCTGACGATGAGTCCGCCAACGGCCCCATCACCGCCGCCGTGCCGCTCAGCGTCGCCTACCTGTATGTGTTTCACGGCGGCGCCAAGAAGCGCCCAGGCCTGGGCGCGTTCCACGAGAAGACGAACTGGGCGTTCTCCGGCTTTGCGCCCGGCAAGTACATCTGGGGCCACTACATCGTCCACGGGCGGCAGGTTGCCAAGGTCCGCTTCGGCAAGGCGGCGGGGCCGTGCGGCGTGCTGAAGACCAAGGCCAAGCTGTATCCGGCCACCCCGCATTTCCGCAGCTATCCCATCCAGGTGGACAACTCCAAGCGCTACTCCAAGCACGCGTTCCCGAAGGTGAAGGGCCGCCTCACCCTGACCACCGTCTTCGGATAGGGCCGCGACTCAACACGCTGGCTGCGGGACCCGGTCGCGGAGCCTGAGCGCCATCACGGCGGCCAGCACGTAGGCCGTAGTGGCGAGCACGAACGGCGCACTGACCCCGTAGGCGGCGATCGCGGCCCCGCCCAGGGCCGTCCCGGCGGCCAGCCCGCCGATCAGCGCCGCCGAGATCCAGGTGAACGCCTCGGTCTCGGTGCCCCGCACGACCGCCCGGCTGACCAGGGCGTACTGGCATGAGAACACCGGCGCGGTGGTGAGGCCGGCCAGCAGGCTGAAGACCAGCCCCTCCGGTATCGAGTGCGCGGCGATCAGCGGAGCGCTGAACACGATGGCCAGGACCAGCAGCGTGCGGTAGCGGTCGGTCAACGGCGCCTGCCACTGCCGGGAGCCGTACCACAGGCCGCCGACCATGCTGCCCACCGCCCAGACCGCCAGCAGCACTCCGGACGCCGGGCGCGAGCCGGCATGCAGGGCCAGTGACGGGAGCCCGACCTCGATCCCGCCCAGGCTGATCCCCATCATCGCCACCGGCGCCAGCAGAGTCCGCAGCTCGGGGCTGGCCAGGGCCGAGCCCCGCTCGTGCGCGGAGCGGCGCCGCTCCGATCCGCGCGCCAGCGGCGCGCGGACGAAGACCGAGGTTCCGATCACGTAGATGAATCCCAGGAGCAGCACCGCGATGCTGGGCGACGCGACCGCGATCACCACCGCCACGACGAGCGGTCCGACGGTCCAGATCACCTCCTGCAGCACCGCATCGAGCGCGTAGGCGCTGTCGAGTACGCGCGGGTCGCGGAAGACGTCGCGCAGCAGCGCCCGCACCGTGGGGGCGATCGGCGGCGCGAACGCGCCCGCCATTCCGGCCAGCACGACCAAGACCCCGGCGTGGGCTCCGGCGTTCGCGGCCACCACCAGCCCCGCCAGCAGGGACGCCTGCGCGCAGGCGCTGGGGACCAGCACCCAGGCCTGACCGAAGCGGTCCACGAGCCGTCCCTGGATCGGCGCACAGGTGGCATTGGCCAGGGTGTAGGCCCCCACGGCGAGCCCGGCGGCGGCGTAGGAGTGGGTGGTCTCGCGGACCAGCAACAGGATGGCCAGTGACGCCATGCCCTGGGGCAACCGGCCGAACAGGGCGCTGATCAGCAGCCGGGCCGAGCCCGGGACGGACAGGACGGAGCGGTACTTGGCCACCACTGCACCGAGCCTACACGCGGGTTCGCGCGCCTCTCCACCAGCCGTTTTCAGCGCAATTCGCAAGTTTTGCCCGGTTCGAACGTTCCAGGTCCTATGACACGCAGATCGATCTTCATAAGCCTCCTGCTCACGGCGATCCTGGTGACGGCGCTGGCCGTCCAATCGCTGGCCAGCGGCGCGGCCGGGCTCCCGAACTCCACCAAGCTCTCCACGCCGTCGGTCTCGGTACCCAAGCTGTCGACGCCCTCAGTCACCGTGCCCAAGATCTCCACGCCGGTGGGCGCCACGCCGTCGGTGACCGTCCCCAAGGTCAGCGTCCCCTCGGTCAAGGGCACGACCGTCACGGTTCCCAGCGTGAAAACTCCCACCGTGACCGTGCCGAGCGTCTCCACGCCAGTGGGGTCGACTCCCTCGGTGACCACGCCGTCGGTCACGACGCCGTCGGTCTCGGCCTCCCCGGGTTCGGCTCCGAAGGTCTCGACGCCGTCAGTCTCGGCCCCCAAGGTCTCCACGCCTTCGATTTCGGCCCCCAAGGTCTCGGCGCCGTCGGTCTCGGTACCCAAGATTTCGACCTCGTCAGGTTCGACCTCAAGCTCAAGTGGAGCCTCATCAGGCTCAGCCTCAAGTACAGCTTCAGGTTCAGGCTCGAACGCGGCCGCTGGCACCCCGGCGGCATCGTCCGCCGGCACGACCGGCGCCGTCGCCCAGGGCGAGGGTGCTGGCGCCGGCGCCGGTTCCCGGCCTGGCTCCAACGCGGGCTCGCACTCGTTCTCGGCCGACGCCAGGTCACGCTCGAGCTCCGGCTCGGCACAGGCCAAGCGCCAGGCGCAGTTCGAGAACCAGCGCCTGCGCTCGCTGGTGGCTCAGGACCGCGGCTGCCTGAGCTCGCTGCGCCCGCAGTCCGAGCGACTGCTCGACCTCCGCGCGGGCATCGACGGACCGGCCCGCAGCGCGACCGCCGTGGCCCGAATCCTCCACGTGAGCACGCAGCGCGAGTCGCTCCTCGAGCAGGCTTCGGTGATGGCGCTGCGCACCACCGCCGCCGCCGGCGGTTGCGGCACCAGCGGTGCCGCACCGACCTCCTCCACCGAGGGGACCGGCCTGACCAGCACCACGGGCGATGGCGGAACCCTCGTCTCAACGGTTTCGTACCTGCCCGGCTCCCCGGGCTCGTCCTCGGCGACCTCGGCGGCAAGCTCGTCGGCGGCAAGCTCGACCTCCTCGCCGAGTTCCCCGCCGGCGACGAAGTCGGGATCGGCCAAGTCCTCCAGCCACGGATCGGGTACCGGATCCGCGCCTCCGCTGACCGCCACCCTCAGCGGCAGCAGCGTCGCCCGCGCGGACACCGACGACCACCAATCGCTGCTGCTGGCCGTGATCGTGCTCAGCTTGCTGGCAGTCGCCGTGGTGCTCGGCCAGCCGTGGAAGCGGCGTCGCGTCTTCGTTGCCACCTCCGCCCCGGCTGGGGCTGGAGACTCCGCCGCCGCCGGCTCGGGCACCACTTCCCCGGCGGGGCCGGTCGCAGCGGCCTCGGTCGCGGCGGTCGCGGCCGACGCGCCCCCCGCTTCCCGGTCCTCGGCCGACCGGTGGCGCGTGGGGCACAAGCCGCCACCCGCTGAGGCCGTCAAGGCCGCCGACGCCCCGTCGGTCGCCGAGGTCGCGCCGGCAGCGGAGGTCGCGCCCACCGCCGAGCCTCCGGTGCCGGCCAAGCCTCCGGTGCCAGCTCGACCCTCGGTGGCAGCGGAGCCCCGGGTGGCAGCGAGGCCCGTGGCGACGGCAGGGTCTGCGGCGCCGGCGACTCGCAAGGACCCGTGGCTGCGAGAGCACGCGACGCAGGCTGCGCTGGTTGTCACCGCACTGGCCGGAATCGCGGCGCGGGGCCTCACCCGCCGTTCACGCGGCGGCGGCCGGCGCTGAGCGGGCGACGGCGGTGAGTCCCGAACCGGTGGTTGCGCCAGACTGCGATCGTGTCGGCTTCTCAGCTGATCATCTTCGTGCTGATCGTGGCGGCGTTCGCCTTGGGCTGGTGGGGACGCGGGCGGCGCCAGTCTCCGGCGGCGCCGCACGACGGCGCTGACAGCCTCGACCAGACGGTTGGCTTCACCCTCACCGCCTTTCAGGCCGCGCTCAGCCTGTGGCAGGCCCAGGGTCAGGGGCGGACGTCCTCGGCGGCACTCGCCAGCCAATCGGTGGCCGTGTTCGATCGTCGCCGGGCGGCGCTGGCGGCGGCCCCACTATCGGCCGGCGCCACTCCCGAGGAGCGCGCCGCCTATGACCGTGCGCAGCGCGCCGCCGATCGACTCGCCGACGGACTGGCCGCCTTTGCGCATGGGTCGGCGCTGGACCTGGCCCGCGAGCGTGCGCTGATCAGCGCTGAGCGCGCCCTCAGTACCGCCCGCCTCGAGCTGCGCGCGATCTCGTCGAACGGATCCCGCCCCTAAGCGGGACCGCCAGCCTCACGCGATCCAAACCGATCTACGTGGTCGTGAAGGTCGTGTCCTTGCCGTAGCTGGTGCCCGCGGCGCTCACCGCCACCAAGCGGTAGTGGTATTTCGTAGACGCTGACAGCGACCCGACCGCGGCCGAGACGCTGACTCCCGAGGCACCGGAGCCGGCATCGACCGCCGGCGTCGTGTGCCCGTACGACGTACTGGTGCCGTACTGGAACTGGTACTTGGTGTCGACCGAGTTGGGGTTGACCACGCCGTGGAGGGTGGCGGAGGTCGCCCCGACGCCGGTGGCGGCGCTGGTGGTGGCCGCCGGGGTGAGCAGCACCAGCCCAGCCGGGTCTGACAGCGTTGTCAGGGTGCCGGCGATGGTGACCTTCGGCGCGACGTTGGGCGTCGTGGACGACGCGTACTCGGTGACCGAGTTGCCTCCGAAGTTCGCCGCGAACAGCCCGTTGGCACTCGTGATCGCGGTGGCGAACGGGACCTGCAGTCCGGTGCTCGATCCGCTCACCGTCTGTACCGGGGCGGCGTTCCCCGACGCCGAGGGCGCGTAGGCGGTCAACGAACTGGTGTTGGCGACCGCGATCCTCCCGGCGCTGTTGACGCCGATGCCGGCCGGGAAGTTCAGCTTCGTGGCGCCCCCGGCGATGGTTGCCACCGGCGCCACGTCCCCGTTGGCGCCGTCGGCGAACTCGAGCACCGAGTTGCCGCTGTCGTTGGCGACCAGCAAGCGCCCGTTGGGGGCGATGGCCACGCCCTGAGGGCCGGACAGCATCGTGCTGTCGCCTGACAGCGTCGCCACCGGACCGGCGTTGCCGGTGGCGCCGGGCGCGTATTCGGTGATCGTTCCGGAGCTGTTGCTGACGTAGATCTGGCCGCTGGGATCGATCGCGACGGCGTCGGGTCCGCCCAGGCCAGTGGCCCCGCCGTGGATGTCGGCGATCGGTGCCGCGTTGCCGTTGGCGCCGGCGGCATATTCGGTCACCGAGTTGGAGCTGTTGTCGGCCGCGTAGACGTGACCGGCGCCGTCCAGCGCGATGCCGAATGGGCCCGCCAGCTTGGTGGCGGAGCCGGCGATGTGAAGAGTCGGGTTGATGTTGCCGAACGCTCCGACGGCAAACCGGCTGAGCGAGTTCCCCGCCTGGTTGGCGACCCACATCCCGGGCGCGGTGGCGGTGGGCATGGTGAAGGACTGGTCCAATCCGTCTCGGGCTGCCGGCGTTGCTGGAGGCATCGAGGCGGAAGTGGTAGGTCTTGCCCGGGGTGAGCGTGCCGATCGCAGCCGACACGGACGTGTCGACCGTACCCGCGCCAGCGTCGGCCGCCGCGGTTGCGTGACCGTACGTGGTCGAGGTGCCCCATTCGAAGTGGTAGCGGGTGTCCTGGCCCTGCGGGTTGACCAGTCCCGGTCAGCGTGACCGAGGTGCCGGTTCCGCCCTCGGCCCCGGTGACCACGGTGGGCGTCAGCAGTGAGAGCCCCTCGTAGAAGTTGCCCGCCGTGTCGATGACAGCGGAGGGCTTCACGTTGCCGTGCGCCCCCTTCGGGAACTCGGCGATCTCGGTGCCGTCGGCGACGTACATGGCTCCGGCGGCGTCGAGCTTGACCTGGAAGGGGTCGGTGAGTCTGGTATTGGCGCCCGTCAGCGTCGCTGTCGGAGCAACGTCACCGGTGGCGCCCTTCTTGAACTCGGCCACCCCCTGCGACATGTTGCTGGCCACGAACACGTCCCCGGCGGCGTCGAGCGCCACCCCGAACGGGCTCAGGATGGTGGTATTGGTGCCGGCGATCCGGGTCAGCGGAGCCACATTGCCGGTGGCCCCAGCGGCGAACTCGTCGACTGAGTCCCCGTCGAGGTTCTCGACGAAGATGTGCCCGGCGGGATCGGTGACCACGTCGAACGGGGAGTCCATCATCGTCTTGCTCCCGGTGATGTTGGCGATTGGGGCCACGTTGCCATGCGCCCCGGGGGCGAACTCGAACACGTTGTCGGCCGTGTTGCCGACGTTGGGGACGAACAGGTGCCCGGTGGCGTCGATCCAGATGCCGGTGGGCTGCATCAGCCGCGTGGCCGATCCGCTCAGGATCGCGATTGGCGTGGCGTCGCCCGTTGCATCGGGAGCGTATTCGGTGATGGTGGCGGTGCCCTGGTTGGAGACCCAGAGGTCGCCGGCTGCGTCCACGGCCACGCCCGTGGGTCCTGACAGATCGGTATCGGGGCCGCTGATGGTGTTCTCCGGGGCACCAGCTCCGGAAGCGCCCGGGGCGTACTCGTAGACCGCTGGCGTCCCGTTGGTCACGCCGGTGGCCGCCCAGATGCCGGGGGTGGTGGCGGACGCCGCCGCCGCCCAGGTGGCGCACGCCGCAGCAGGCGATGGCCGCGACCAACGTGGTTTGAATGAACCTGCGTGCTGACATCAACAGCCTCCATCCCCGGTTGGAGGGCGGCGACGCCCAGCGTTTAGCTCATGCCCCGCGCCTCGGTCTGAGGCTCGCCACCCCGGTCAGGCGAAACCCTGCCACACCCTGCGCCGTCGCGCAACCCACTGCTACTGCTCAGAACGCCGCGTCCGCCGAGGGGTCGACCGGCTCCTGGCCGACGCCGCGCAGCCCGCGCTCCAGCGCCGCAATCACCTCCTCCACCACCTTCACCCGGGCATACGGCTTGCTCTCGGCGGCCACCAGCGTCCATCGACCCGCGGCGTGATCGGTCCGGGCGAGCATGTCGGCGATCACCTCCTCGTACCGGCTCCGCTTGGCGAAGTTGCGCCAGTCCTCCTCGGTCAGCTTCCAGCGCTTGAGCGGATCTCGCTCGCGGGCCCGGAAGCGACGGAGTTGCTCCTCGGGGGAGATGTGCAGCCAGAACTTGACCAGCACCCCGCCCTCCTCGCAGAAGCTGTGCTCGAAGGCAACGATCTCGTCGTAGGCACGCGTCCACTCGGCCTCGCTGGCCAGCCGCTCCACCCGTTCCACCAGCACCCGTCCGTACCACGAGCGGTCACAGATGGTCATCGCACCCCAGCCCGGCAGCACTGGCCAGAAGCGGGCCAGGAAATGGTGGCGGCGCTCCCGCTCGCTGGGAGCGGCGAACTGGGCCACACGCACGTGGCGTGGGTCCAGCCGCGCGGTCAGCCGCCGGATCGCCCCGCCCTTCCCCGCCGCGTCCCAGCCTTCGAACACCACACACAGCGGGGGTCCGAGAGCACCGTCGGCGATCAGCCCGCTCGCCTGCAGGCGGAGCGTCAGCAGCCGCCGCTGCAGGCCCTCCAATCGCTTCTCGGACTCTGAGCGGGACAGCCGCAGGGACAGATCGACGTCATCGAGCGATACGGAAGCCACACCGAGACGCTAACGCCCGGACCCGACCGACACGCGATGCCGATCAGACCCGGCTTGTCACGGACGGTCACGGTCGGCCAGACTCCGCGGCATGGCAAATGAACAAGAGCAGGTCGCCGAGCTGCTGCATGAGGCCGGCGAGACCCACCACCGCGTCTATCGGATCGTCGACGGCGATGATCCGGACTGGGCCTCGTGGTACGCCGAGTGGTTGATCAACCTCTCCGAGCTGACACAGATCCTGGGCACCAAGCCTGTCCGCAGCGAGCTTGTGTGGCTGCTGGTGCAGCTCGACAGGGACTACACCGCGGAGGGGCCTGACGCGCCATGGCCCCAGTGGTACGCGGAGCGGGTCGTCGGGCACTTCGGGTGAGCTGCGTGTGGTCCCGGCGGGGCGCTTTCGGGTCCCGCCGGCACCAGCGGCTCACGCTGGCGGTTGTATCGGTGGCGTTGGCGTGCAGCCCGGGCGTTGCCGCCGCCAAGCAGACGTCGGCCGTCGGCAGCGGAGGGGCGGTCGTCTCCGAGAGCACCGCGGCGACTGACGCCGGCCTGGGAGTGCTCCGTCGCGGCGGCACTGCCGTCGACGCCGCCGTGGCCGTCGCCGCGACCCTGGGCGTCACCGATCCGTTCGTGGCCGGGATCGGCGGCGGCGGCTACTTCGTCTACTACGACGCCCGCACGCACCGGGTCTACACCATCGATGGGCGCGAGACGACACCGGCGGCGGCGAGCGCGCGTTTGTTCATCGACCCGCGGACCGGCAAGCCGTTCCCATTCGCGACCGCCGTCACCAGCGGGCTGTCGGTCGGCGTTCCGGGAACGCTGATGACCTGGCAGCAAGCGCTGAGGCGGTGGGGCCGCTTCGGCCTGGCCGATGATCTGCGGCCGGCCGAGCGCATCGCGCGCCGAGGATTTACGGTCACCCCGGTCATCCGCGAGGACATCCGCGAGAACGTGTTTCGCTTCGACCAGTTCAGCTCAACCCGCGGGCTCTATCTGCCAGGCGGCCGGGTACCACCGGTCGGCTCGCGCCTGCGCAACGAGGCCCTGTCCCGGACTTACGAGCAGATCGGGCGCTCCGGGATTCGCGAGCTCTATGGCGGCCCCATCGGCGCCGCCGTCGTCCGCGCCGTCCACCATCTGCCGCTGGTCCGCGGGGCAACCCTCGCGCCCCTGCCCGGCAAGCTCGCCCGGTCCGACCTGGTCCGCTACCGGACACGGTTCCGGGCACCCACGCACGTCGTCTACCGGGGTTACGACATCTACTCGATGGCGCCGTCTTCGGGGGGCGGCTCGACCCTCGGCGAGGCGCTGAGCATCCTCAGCCGCTTCCGGCTGGCCAAGGAGAGCCGGCTGCAGGTGTGGCAACAGTTCCTCGAGGCCTCGCGGCTGTCCTACGCCGACCGCAATCGCTGGGTCGGTGACCCGAGCTTTGTGCACGTCCCGCTGCGCGGGCTGCTCTCGCCCGCGTTCGGCGCGCGCCGCGCCTGCCTGATCAGCGCCGATCGGGCCCTGATGAGTCCGGTGGCGCCCGGCAATCCGTTCGCGCGATCGGGCGCGGCGTGCTCGGCGTCGCCTCCCACCGGCGCGGCACAGGCGTCGGAGGGCGTCAACACCAACCATTTCGTGGTCGCCGACCGCACGGGCGACGTCGTCTCCTACACCAACACGATCGAGGCGCTGGGCGGCACCGGCATCGTCGTTCCGGGCGGTGGCTTCATCCTCAACAACGAGCTCACCGACTTCGACTTCACCCCGATCGAGCCGGGTGTGCCCGACCCCAACCTCCCAGCCGCCGACAAGCGGCCTCGATCCAGCATGTCGCCGACCATCGTGCTCCGTGACGGCCGGCCGTTCCTGGCCGTCGGCGCCGCCGGCGGCGACACCATCATCACCACCGTGCTCGAGGTCCTCATCAACCGCATTGATCTGCACATGGGCCTGCAGGCCGCTATCGATGCCCCGCGGGCATCCCAGCAGAACACCGTCACCACCCGCGCCGAGCCCGCGTTCATCCGCCTGCCCACCACCCCCGGGCTGGAGCGCCTCGGCGAGCGGTTCGTGATCGACGACACGTCGACCTTGAACCCGGCGATCAAGACCCCGACCACGATCGGGACGGCCACCGGACTCGAGTTCCTCGGCCACGGCCGGATCCTGGCCGCCGGTGAGCGGGTGCGACGCGGCGGCAGCGCCGCCGGAGTGGTGGCGCCGAGCCGCCGGCGCACGGCCGGGTGAGCGCCAGCGGTGCCCACTGGATAGCGGTAAAACCGCGCTGTACCCTTTCTGGCGCAGTGGCCGCGGGCGTTTGTCGATTCGGAGTTCTTGGGCCACTGGTCCTCGAGCGAGATGGTGATCTGGTGCCGCTGCCGAGCGGCCATCAGCGCTCGCTGCTGGCCTTGTTTTTGATGGCCGGTGGTGTGCCGTTGGCGCGAGATCGTCTGATCGATGAGCTGTGGGGGGAACAGCAGCCCGCCAGCGCGGTCTCGGCGCTGCACGTCCATCTCTCCAAGCTGCGCGAGCTGCTCGGCGATCTCGTCGTGCGCGACACGGCCGGGTACTCGTTGCAGGCTGGAAGGTTCGAGCTGGACTGCCTGCGCTTCGACACGCTGTTGGACGAGGCGCGGGCCGATCCGGATCGCGCGCGCGAGCTGCTGCGTGAGGCGCTTGGAATGTTCCGCGGCGAGCCGTTGTGCGACGTCGCCTGCGAAGGCAGCGTCGCGCAGTGGCGGCGGGCGCTGGAGGACAAGCGACTGCAGGCCCTGCTGTTGCGGATCGACGCCGATCTCGCCGCCGGCGCGGCGGCGGAGCTGGTTTCAGAGCTCGAGTCGCTGGTCTCCGAGCACACGTTCGAGGAACGACTGTGGGGCCAGCTCATGCTCGCCCTGTATCGCTCCGGTCGTCAGGCCGACGCGCTTGACGCCTACGACCGTGCGCGTCGGGGGCTAGCCACCGAACTGGGCCTTGACCCAGGAGAGCCGCTGGCCCGGCTGCACACCCGCATGCTCGGGCAGGACGGGTCGCTGCTCCTCCCCACGCCACCGGCCGATGCCAGCGCCGACCACCAGGCAGGCGCCGACCGTCCCGCGGCGCGACGACCGTCCTCCAGCCTCCCGGCGGCGCCGACGACGACGATCGGCCGCGAGCCAGAGCTGGCCATTCTCCAGAGACTGCTGGCCGACGAGGACGTCCGCGTGGTGACGCTGATCGGGCCAGGGGGTGTGGGCAAGACGCGACTGTGCCTGCAGCTCGCCCGCCGGCTCGAACCCGAGTACCGGGACGGCGCGTTCCTGGTCCGGCTCGAGGGTGTGACCGACCCCGCTCTGATCACGGCCGAGATCGCCACCGCGCTCGGTCACCGCGACGGGACCGACGGACCTGGGGCTGACGGCCTGGCCGGCTCCCTGCGAGATAAGGAGCTGCTGCTGGTCATCGACAACTTCGAGCACCTGCTGCCGGCCGCGGTCGCCGTCTCCGAGCTGATCGAGATGGCCCCCCGGGTCCAGGTGCTGGTCACGAGCCGGACGCCGCTGCGGATCAGGGGTGAGCGGCTGTTCCGGGTGGAGCCGCTCGGCCTACCGGCCGGCGAGTCCCAGGCCCAGATCAGCGACAGCCCGGCGGTGCAGCTGTTCACCGAGCGCGCCGAGGCGGCCGATCCGGGGCTGCGGTTCGACGCGGACGCCCTGCCCACGGTGGCCGCTATCTGCCGGGCGCTGGACGGCTTGCCGCTGGCGATCGAGCTCGCCGCCTCGCGTTGTCACCTGCTGACCCCACAGCAGATTCACGAGCAACTCTCGAGCCCACTGAAAATCGGCGAACGGGGACTGCGCGACCTGCCCGACCGCCAGCAGACCCTGCACGCGACCATCGCCTGGAGCTACGAGCTGCTCACAGCGCCCGCCCAGGCGGCGCTGCGCGGCGCGGGCACGTTTCTCGGCGGCTTCACCCCCGCCGCGCTGGGAGCGGTCATAGGACGGCCCGCCGACGCCGAGCTCGCCGAGCTGCGCGAGGCCAGCCTGGTCCGCCGCCAGGCCGGCACGAGCCGGTTCGAGCTGCTCGAGCTGGTGCGAGCGTTCGCGTTGGGGGCGGGGCAGGCAACCGGGGAGGCCGCCGAACTCAAGGCTCGCCACCGGCGGTACTTCGCCGAGCTGGTGGCCCCGGTGAGCGCCGCCTTCGATGACGGGACGGCTGTCGGCGAGTTGTCGATCCCGCTGCGCGCCGATCACGCCAACCTGCGGGCCGCCTTCGCCGACGCCGTCAGCGAGGTCGACGAGGAGACCGCCACCGGGGTCGCCCTCGGCCTGCGCGCGATGTGGCTGGCGGGCAACCTCCGGCAGGAGAGCGCCGAGCTCACCGAGCAGCTGCTCGATCGATTCACGGTTCCCGCCCCGCGTGAGCTCGCCCTGCTGCGCGTCGCGTCCTCACTCGAGTATCCGGAGGCGGAATGGCAACGGCGGTTTGCCGATCGCGCCGCCGAGCTGGGCGACTCGGAGTCCCTGGGGATCGCCACCGTCCAGCTGTTCTCTGCCGCGCTCAACAACCACGACCGAGAGGAGATACGCCGGCTGCACCCGATCCTCGAAAGCCTGATCACCCCGGGCACAAGCCCCCACCTCCTGGGCTGGGTTCATTACGCGCTCTGCGGAGAGGACTACATGGATCGCCAGTTCCAAAAGTCCTATGACCACGCCCAGGCCGCCGTCGAGCTGGCGACGCGGCTCGGACAGCAGTACATGTTGGTGTGCGCGCTGCAGTCGCGGCTGCTGGCCCGCTCGGCGATCGACGGCAAGTTCGCCCAACCCGACCTCGCCGAGCTGGTGGACCTGGCCCGCCACCACGGAGTTCACTCGGTGGCGGTGGCCGCGCTGTGGTTCGTGGCCCGCTACGCCGCCGGGGTGCAACCCGAGGCGGCCGCCCACTGGCTGGCGCTGGCCCACCAGCTCGAGACCGAGCTCGACACCGGCACCTCGCTGGTGGAGGACCTGCGCGCGGAGACGATGGAGATCCTGGGAATCACCGACGTCGGACCGCTGCTCGCGGCAGTGCCGGCGTTCGACCCCTTCACCGCGCTCGACGAAGCGGCGGCGTGGGTCGCCTCCCGCAGCCCCGACGAGGTCGCTCCGCGGGAAACCGTGGCCCAGGTCGCTTAGCGGTCCGAAACCAGGACGGCGCGGCGGGCCGCCTCCACCGTGCTGCGGTCATCAGGCGACGCGGCCGTAGCTGACCAGCTGCATCGCTCGGTCCAGCCCGTCCTCCACGCCCAGCAACTCGTAGGCCGCGGTGACCAGCGCGCCGGCATGCCACGGCCGGTAGCCGTGGAGATCTGTCGGGCGTCCCTGTCGGTGCCCGGCGAGGATCGTCTGCACCCGGTGCGCCAGCTCGTCGTGCCGGCGCTTGCGGATCTGCGCGCCCCGGTGCGCCAAGAACGTCTTCAGCGCGGCGAGATCGGCGGCGCTCACCGCACGCGGTAGCTCCGCTGTGTGCGGTTTCGGCAACGGTCGCGACGCCGCCGGGGGCGGCGGCGCCGTCGCCAGCGCGACGCCGAACTTGAAGCGAACCTGGGGATCCAGATCCTCGCATCGTCCGGTGCTGGCAAGGATCCACTGTGCCTCGGGCTCGCGTTGGTCCCAGTACTGCTCGAGGGGGCCGATCAGGCTGGTGAGGACCGGCCCGTACCGCAGGCCGTCCAGGTGAGAGATGAAGTTGAGATGCGGTGGCTTCTCGTCGTGTGTGAGCCATTGGCCGATCCTCGGCGACGCCCCGTCCTGTGGCCGCAGGTGCCTGAGCTGCAACCCGGTGGCGGCGGCCAGCTGGTCGGCGAGGTGATGTTTGCCGCTGCCGCGAGGACCACACACGAGCACCGGAAGCCCCGTGCTGAAGGCGGCGACGAAGTCCACTGACCACTCGAAGGGCCCTGTCCGGCCGGCCCAGATCGCGCCGGTCAGGGATCTGATCGTGTAGGTGGCCTGGGTCTGATTCATGGCGACAACGCCCGGAGCCGCAAAGCGTGCCCACCCCGAACGGGACTGGCCGCGGGGCCGCCCGGCTACCTCAGCCGGTTGCCTCAGCCGGAGACCAGTCGGGGTTCGGCTGGCCTTCCTCGAATATCCACCGTCCCGGGCTTTCGGTGAAGTAGATGACCGATCGCTCGGCACCGAGCTCCGCCGCGCGGCTCGCGACCAGATCGGTCAGCGCGAGCGCGAACGCCTCGCGCTGTGCGTCCGGACGGCCGCCGCGGATATCGCAGCGGATCGCCACCACGGGACGCCCGCCGCGCTGCACGCGTCCGGTGCCGAGCTCGCGCACGGCGACCGTGACTCCACTGGGCGTCGTCTGCATCACCTCGGCGTAGAGGTCGGCAACCGCCGCCGCCACCGGACTGAAGTCGTCCTCACTGGCATCGCGCGGCAAGTCGAACTGGATGTACGGCATGGGCTCCTCCTCGTCGTGATCACCCTCCAATCCTCCCGCGTGGCAACGCCCGGACACAAGACATGTCATCGCCAGGCGTCACGCGGAAGCTCGAGGTAGCTCGCCTGCCCGCGCTTTGGCTGCTGCTTCGGGCGGTTTGGGGGCAGCCGCCGACTTTGTTTGTGTCCTCGGCGACGGTAAGGTGCCTGACCGCAATTCTTCACGAGGGGGCCGTCCTTCATGACTGGCGAGCACGTCGACGTTCTTATCGTCGGGGCTGGGATCTCGGGCATTGGCGCCGCCTATCGGCTCCAGGAGAGCTGTCCGAGTAAGACGTTCGCGATCCTCGAGGGACGGGGGGCGATCGGCGGCACGTGGGACCAGTTCCGGTTTCCGGGGATCCGGTCGGACTCGGACATGTTCACGCTGTGCTACCCGTTTCGTCCCTGGACGGGCTCGCAGATGATCGTCGACGGGTCCTCGATCCGTGAGTACGTCCAAGCCACGGCACGCGAGCACGGCATCGACCGGCGGATCCGCTTCAACCGCCGGGTCACCCGCGCCGAGTGGTCATCGATCGACGCGCGCTGGACCGTGGAGGTGCATCGCAGCGATACCGGTGAGACGGAGCAGATGACCTGCGGATTCCTGTTCAGCTGCACCGGCTACTACCGTTACGACGAGGGCTACACGCCCCAGTTTCCGGGACTCGATCGCTTCGCTGGTCAGGTGGTGCATCCCCAGTTCTGGACCGACGACGTGGATCATGGCGGTAAGCGGGTGGTGGTGATCGGCAGCGGCGCCACGGCGGTGACAGTGGTCCCGGCGCTGGCCGAGCGAGCCGCGCACGTCACGATGTTGCAGAGGTCCCCCAGCTATGTGTTCGCGTTCCCGGCCTCCGATCCCGTGGCCGGACTGCTCGGGCGACTCTTGCCGTCGCGGCTGGCCTATCCCATCGTGCGCTGGCGCAACGTCAAGCTTCAGGCCCTCATCTGGAGCCTCAGCCGGCGTTGGCCGGGACTGATGAGGCGCCTGATCCTCAAGCTGGCTGAGCGCCAGTTGCCGCCTGGCTATGACATCGATCAGCATTTCAGTCCCCGTTATGACCCGTGGGATGAGCGCCTGTGCATCGCCGCGGACGGCGATCTGTTTGACGCGATCAGCGCCGGTCGGGTCTCGGTGGTCACCGATCGGATCGACACATTCACCGAGACCGGTATCGCGTTGGCGTCGGGTCGTGAGCTTGAAGCCGACCTGGTCGTGACCGCGACGGGGCTCAATCTGCAGCCGCTGGGCGGGATCGAACTGCGCGTCGACGGCGGCGAGATCCGTCTGCCCGACACGCTCGTCTACCGCGGGGCGATGATCAGTGACGTGCCCAACCTCGCGTTTGCCTTCGGGTACATAAACCAGTCCTGGACCCTCGGCTCCGACCTCGCGGCTCAGCACGTGTGCCGGCTGCTCAACCATATGGACGAGGCCGGCTACGCCCAGTGCACCCCCCGCAACGCCAACCGCCTCGCTGGGTCCACGCCCTTCCTTGAGCTGTCCTCCGGCTACGTGCGGCGCGGAATCGATCTGTTCCCCAGGCAGGGACCGGGCGAGCCCTGGTACAGGCCCCTGAACTACCACCACGACCGCAAGTCGGTGATCGGGACACCGATCGACGATCCCGCGCTCGAGTTCGTCCGCCAACCCAGCGCCACTACCAATCCCAGCTCAATCGCCGCCTAGATCGAGCCCGACCGCGGCCCCGGACGACCCGCCGGCGGCCAAGCGTCGCCTAGGCGTCGCGACCGTCGCTGGCGGGCTTGCCTACGTTGTTGCCCCACTGCGGGCGAAATTGGATGCTGATCCGCGCGCCCAGACAGTTGGCGACTTTGGGGATGCCGTGCAGCCACGTCCGCTGGCAGCTTCCGCCCATCACCAGCAGGTCCCCGTGGCCGACTTGGAGGCGCAGGCCCGGGCCGCCGGACTTGGGCCGGAGCCCGAACGGCCGGGTGGCGCCGAGCGAGACGATCGCCACCATTGTGTCGCGCTGGCTCTCGCGCGCGATCCGGTCCCCGTGCCAGGCGACGCTGTCGCTGCCGTCGCGATACAGGCACAGCCCGGCGCTGACAAACGGCTCGCCGAGCTCCTCGGCGTAGTGGGCATTCAGCGCCGAGCGGGCCTCGTCGAGCACCCAGTGCGGCAGCGCTTCGCCTTGCGAGTAGCGAGCCAGCAGCCGCGGGACCCGCACAGTGCTGTCATAGATGTGCATCCGCTCCTCACCCCACGGCACGGCGCTGGCCAGCGCATCGAACAGCTCGTCGGCCGCGGTGACAAAGCCCGGCCGCAGGTCAACCCACGCGCCGTCGGACAGCGGCCGGCGCTCGACGGCAGGGCCGAGCTCGGCGACGCCGAGCTCGCCCGACGAGCCAAACAGCGATGGTTGAACCAGGAGCGACACGGGATTGAAGTCTAGCCCGGCTACGAACACACGTTCGCAGCGTGAGCGGGACTGCACTGGTCCAGTGACTCCAGGCGGGCCAGCTCAACGTCGGAGAGCGTGATCGCGCTCGCGGCTACGTTCTCGGCGAGGTGATCGGGGTTGCCCGTACCAGGAATGGCGAGAAAGTGCGGTCCCTGGTGCAGCGTCCACGCCAGCCGGATCTGAGCCGGAGTCGCGGCGTGCGCGCGAGCGACGGCGAGCAGTTCCTCGGGCTCGGGGCCGGTCCTGCCCCGTTCGCGGCCGTGGCCGGCGATCGTAAAGAACGGCACGAATGCGATGCCCTGCTCACCACAGGCCTGCGCGAGTGCGTCGGCGCGCCGGGACGCGACGCTGTAGGAGTTCTGCACGCAGACCACCGGCGCGATTGCCTGGGCCTCGGCAAGATGCTCAGGCTGCACGCCGGAGATGCCCAGGTGCCGGATCAGCCCAGCGTCGCGCAGCTGCGCCAGGGCGCCGAAATGCTCGGTCACCGAGTCCATGCCGCGCTGACGACGCAGGTTCACCACGTCGAGATGATCGCGGCCAAGCTGGCGCAGGTTCTCCTCCACCTGGCCGCGAAGCTGATCGGGCCTGGCCTCAGGCAGCCACTCCCCTGACGCGTCCCGGCTCGGCCCGACCTTGGTCACGATGACCAGCTCGGCCGGGTATGGCGCCAGCGCCGTGTTGATCAGCTCGTTTGCCGAGCGCAGCGAGGAGAAATAGAAGGCGGCGGTGTCGATGTGATTGACCCCGAGCCTCACCGCCCGGCGCAGCACGGCGATCGCCTGGTCGCGGTCGGCCGGGGTGGCGCCGGGAGCCAGCGCCCGCCCGTCCTGCGACAGGCGCATCGCGCCGAACCCCATCCGGTTGACCACCAGGTCGCCGAGATTCCAGGTACCTGCGGCCGCTGCGGAGATCGGCCTCGAACTCATGAGCTGATCCTCTCATGCGTCAAGGTCACCGCTCTGCCTACGCCAACGCGAGTGTCGACCAAGATCGGCCTCGCGAAAGATCAGCGCTGGTCAGACCGCCTTCGCCTCAGGCGCGTAGCTCCCGTGGCGGAACTCGTCGACCAGTCCTGGATGGGTCGGAGACCAATCGAGCTGGTCCCTGGCCTTGGCCGCAGACGTGCCCTGATCGAGCAGTAGGACCTCGGCGAAGTAGTCGCCCAGACGTGCCCGGGCCTCACTATCGGAACCGGGGACCGCTCCCGGAGCGCCGGCCGCGGCGGCGGCCGCCTCGGTGAGTTCGGCGAGGGTCGGGTTCAAGCCATCTCCGACCACGTAGCGGCCACGAGCCGAGTCGGACTCCAGGACGCGCCGGAAGAACCTCGCAAGGTCCGCAACGTGGATTGTCGACCAGTGCTGTCGGCCGGTGCCGAGCGTGATCAGGTTGCCGTCGTCGTCTCGGGGTGAGTTGAGGAGGAGGGTGGGAATGCCTCCGCCGCCGTCGCCATAGGCGGTGCTGGCGACGATCACCGCTCCGCGCATATCTGGAGCGTCAAGGATCCGGCGTTCGATCGGCTCCTTCCATGCCACCATGGCGGGTGGCTTGAGTGGCGACTCCTCGGTGATCGAGGTGTTGTCGCCGTAGATCCACAGGCCGCTGATGTGGAGGTAGGGCTTGCCGGTGCCGGCGAATCCTTCGATCGCTGCGTCAACCACTGCGGAGTCAACGTCCGCGCTGGTCTCGTCACCCGGACTGGCGGTATGAATCGCCCCGTCCGCCCCCTTCAGCACGCTCACGACGGCGGGGCGATCAGAGAGGTCGACCACCACCGGTTTCGCGCCACGGGCCGTGATGCTGTCGGATTGGGCGTCGCTGCGGACGAGTGCCGTCACCTCGTGGCCTTGCGAGAGCAGCTCGACGAGGATGTGGGATCCGACGAATCCGGTTGCGCCGGTGAGTACAACTTTCATGACTGGAGAGCCTCCTGTCTGTGGTCGTCGTATGGCACGAGATCAGTAGATCAAGCACTTGATTGAGAATAATCCGTCGCTGGATTTCTGTCAAGCAGTTGATTGAAGTGTTAGGGAACGCGCTCTGGCTTTCGACGACCGGCCCCTATGTGGGTCCGCCCGCCGGTCAGCCGGTGCTGGTGGCGCCGAAGGTGCCGGCGAGCACCGGCACCAGCCGTCGCTCGATCTGCTTCTCGGATTTGTTCCTGAGCTCGGCACCAACCGGCGCGAGGACGAGCCAGTTCAACAGCCCGGCTGCGCAGCGCGTGCGAAAGACCAGCTCCTGCTCCCTGACCCCACGAAGGTTGGCCTTCAGGACCCGAACGACGTCGGTACGAATCTGATCGAAACTGGCATCAAACCGATCCCATCCCTCTGGTGGGTCGACGCCGGCCCGCGCCACGATCCGCATCACGTCGAGGTCGCGACCCCCCACAGCCAGGGCGCGCATCATCGGTCGCGCGAACGCCGCCGCCAGCGCCTCAATCGAGGCCTCTGCGTCCAGCGCACTCACCGCCTTCTGCTGAGCGTCGAGATACCGCTCAAGCGCATACTCGATCGCCGCGTCATACAGCGATTTCAGCGAGCCAAAGTGATAGCTCACCGCCGCGACGTTGGCCTGAGCGGCATCGGTCACCTCGCGCAGACTCACGCCATCTCCGCCGCGTTCAGCGAGCAGGTCCAGCGCGGCATCCATCAGCCGCGTCCGCGTCCGCAGACCGGCTTCGCGACGCTGGTCCACCTTCGCTGATGTCATGTGACCTATTCAAGCACGCGCTTGAACACCCGTCAAACAGGCCGTGCGGCCCGTGACCGTTAAGTCCCGGGTAGGCGCACCTGCTCGGTGAGCGCCATCAGCTGCTCGGGGGCAGACAACACGCTTGACTCGCGGCTGGTCGTCGCCGGCGGCGGTGGCGGTGCCGGCGCCCGAGCCCGTTCTGCGGGCGGGGAACCGGCCTCATCTGGCGAGACCAACATGACGGGGACCGCGCCGGCCCGCGCTACCAAGACCAACCCGAGCCGAGCCGAGCCGAGCATGCGGAAGACCTCAAACGGGTGTTTTCGATCACAGCCCCACCCGAGTTGTCAGAGGTGTGACCGAGGCTTCGCCCCCGCGCGCTAGCCTCGATCTCGTGCCTTCATTGTGGGGTTGGCTGACATCCGTTCCCAGGTTTCTGCGCCACTTTCGCCACCGGCGGAAGGCCGGTTATACGGTCGGGCATGCAATCAGCAGCACGCGAGCGAGGATGCGCGAGCCATACGACTACGAGCAGCCTCCAGCCACCAGCCCTTCGCGGTCGGAGAGCAAGCCGCACTGATTCAGACCCCCCGCCTCTGCGTGCCGCGCGGCTGTGGTCCTCCGGTGCACCGGATACGCGCGATCGCCGTCCGCGCTCAAGGAAAGCGTTCCCTCCGGTCAGGATGCGCTCGCAGATCAGGGCGCAGTCGTCGCGGGAATCCGCCCGCGCACAGGCGCTCTCCACGTCGCTCGGGGCAAGCTGCCCGAAGCTCACGTCGCGGCGAGCGGGGGCCGTTGCAGTCTCGACACACGCCGCCACAATCCCGCCAGGTTTCCGGCCCGGATCGGGGACGTGGTGCGACCTACTCGTCTATATGACGACTCAGACGACCCACGTCCGCTCGACCGCCGGTTCCGTCACCGTCCTGAAACGAGCCGGCACAGACTCGTCACGGTTCAGCCCCGGATCGGGACGTGGGGCGATCCACCGGCAGCGAGCTATCTCCGAGTCTGCCCTCCCTCAGCAGGCCAGCGCTTTGCGAACAGCAAACCGCAAGAAAGCAAGGACCTCGTCATCGCTGGCGCCCATGGCCTCGACCGGATGACCGTCACACCAGCGTCACACAGCTCGCCGCCCCCCAGCGTCGCTGGCGGGACGGCGGCGGCGCGCGTCCGCCCAGGCGACCACGCTCATCCGAGGCCGACGGGCGGCGGCGGCGGCGGCGCCGGCCGACCCGGACACCACGGATTGACGGGCACGCCCGCGCACGGACGGGGCATCGTCGCGAGGTTCTTCGGTAGCGGGTGCATGACCACCTGCGTGGTGCCCGGATAGGGCTTGCCACCTGGACACGAGATGCTCACCCCGACCAGGGAGCCCTCGTTGCCGCAGAGGATTTCCTCGACCAAGGGCAGGTTCACGGTGGCCGGGACACCCGCGCCGGTGCACACCGGGTGCGACTGCTCGAGGCCGGCCGGCGATGTCGTCAGGCCAGCCGGATCCACGTTACCGCGGTAGCAGGAGGTCGGATGGCCGTCCTCGAGGTTGAATGCGCCGATGTCGCCATTGGTCGCGTGCCCGTAGGCCCCGTTGTCCGCGAAGCTGTTCTTGAGGATCGCGTTCCCAAAACCGTCGAACAGGCACGGGAGCGTGAGGAGGCCGAGTGCGTTGAAGTTCAGCGTGCCGCCGATGCACGGCGGTCCGCCCTCCCCCTGCTGGATCTGGAGCAGCACTCCCCACGAGTTGTTGCGGACGATCCGGTTGTGCATCACCGTGTCGTTGCGTGCTCCGCTGAGTGATAGGCCCACCCCGATAGGCGTGGAGCCGGCCTGGCCCACCTCGGGCGCACTGCGATCGTTATTGTCGTGGATGTAGTTGTTCATCAGCACCCAGCATGAGTGGGTGTGAGTGATTGGGCTGATGCCGTTGTTCGGACACGCGCCGTTCTGGGGCGACGGGGGATCCCCGTTCTCGCTGTCGGTGTCGAACCCGTCCTGGTTGTCGTTGAACTCGGAGTTCTTGACGACGATCTGGCCGCCGGAGTTGGTCCCCGAGTAGCCGAGTGAGTTGAACTCGCCATGGGCCCGGGTGATGGTCTGGTCACACCGCTGCTGGCAGGCGCCGATGTAGTAGCCGGAGTCGCTGAAGTTGCTGGCATAGGTCCGGGACCACGTACCCCCGGTCCAGTTGCTCGAGAAGATCCCGTACTGCGCCGGGGTGTCGTTGGGCTCGTAGAACGTGCTCGTCGTGCTCAGATACGAGCCGCAAGTAACCGTGGCCGCCGATCTTGCCGCTGTCGTCGCCACCGTTCCACCAGATCTCGTTGCCCGCGTCGCCCTTGCCGGCGAGGAAATTGCAGGCGGTGAGATTCTGAACCCACACATCGGCGGCCTTCCACACCATGATCCCGTTGAGTCCTTGTGCGCCGCCCTTGCCGTGCGGACCGAAGTTCTGGTCGCGCTTGGCTCGGCTGCAGGCTGGACCCGACTTGGTCCCGTCGACGATCACCGTCCTGCGGTTCATGCCGCGCAGGTACACCCGCGGCGTGGTGATCAATACGCCGGCAGGAGTATCGGAACGGCCGGCGGGCTCCCGTGAGGAGGTGGTCTTGTAGTCGCCCGGCCCGACCAGGATCCAGTCGCCGGGTCGAGCGGCGTCGACCGCGGCCTGGATTGACTCGTACTGCCCGCGAATGCCCTTGTAGGTTCCGACCAGGAGCACACGGGCACCGGCCGCACTGGCCAATCCCAGCGCGGCAAGCGCCACGAGAACTGCAGCAACGCGTTTCATCATCCACCTCCGGATTGCACCAGCGTCAGACCCTTCCAGGTCGAGCGTCGATCGCATCACCCGGTTCGGGTGAGCGTCCGCAACTAGCAAGCAGGCGTGAGGGACTCCTAGTCGAACTCCGCGTCACCTCGCCTACGCGACCGAACGAACCAGACGCCTAGTTCGCAGCCCACGGCTTGGGCGTCGGGCTCGCGGATAGATCTTCAACCGAGTGGGTAGTCCTTCGCCGCCGAGCGCGGACGGGTCAGCGGATAAGAGGAGCCAGGCTGGCAAGGTAGGACGTGTGGCGCAGACGCGCTCGGCTCCGCCCTCCAGGGCGGGCAGTGCGCCGGAGGACCCGCGAAGGGGGGAACGGGCCCAGCTGGACACGTCTCCGGCGTCAGTCTGTGCCGGACCTGGTGAAGCCGCCTAGGTGCTGGCGCTTGACCGTCATCGGAACACCTGCCCCCGCTTGGCGCCTGAGCATCTCCAGGACCGCGTCGCTCGGCTCGCCGTAGACCTGGATGCTGGTTGTCGCCTCGAGCGTCTCAGCATAAGCGCGCGCCGCTCGATCTGCCACGACGTCCATGTGAAACTCCATCGAGGCCGCGTTGGGATGGATCTGAACAACCCCGACCTCAGTGCCGTCCTCGTTCACGTATTCGTTGAACGCCAAAAGCTGAGGCTCGTTTGCCTCGACAAACGAGCAGAGACCAACCGCGCGATCCCGCTCTGCAGCGAGCTTACCGTCCTTGAGTCTGTTGGTCGCGATAAAGATGAACGGGGCAGACATACCGGATCCTTTCGTCGCTTTGACACTCAACGGATGCCGTCAAAGGAGCTGGTCGATGGTGATCGGCAGCGAGCGGAACCGCCGTCCGCTGGCGTGGTAGACCGCGTTTGCGACAGCCGCGGCCGCGCCAACGATCCCGATTTCCTCGAGACCTTTGATCCCGACCGGGCTGAACGAGTCGGGCTCGCCGACGAACACGACGTCGATGTCGGGCACGTCGGCGTTGACGGGGATCAGGTAGTCGGCGAGGGTGGCGTTCGCGATGCGACCGGTGACGGAGTCGAAGATGGTCTCCTCGAGGGTTGCCATCCCGATGCCCATCACGACGCCGCCGATGATCTGGCTGCGGGCCGTCTTCGAGTTGAGGATTCGCCCCGCGTCGATCGCCGACACGACCTGGGCGATCCGAAGCAGACCGAGGTCTTTGTCGATCCGCACTTCGACGAACTGCGCGGCGAACGCCGACGTTGCACTGTCGCCGCGGCCGGTTTCGAGGTCCGCTCGCGCTACTCGACCGCCTGATCGAGGCCTGAGACTCCCCGAGCAGCGCCACGACCAGCCCCGCGCGACGTGCATCTGGCGAGGAGCGAGTGTGTCGCGGTCGGTCTTGTGGGCGGGGCGGGACCGGCCATAAGCTCGCTCAGGCAAGGCTGAGCGAGCTTATGGCGTTGTGGGCACAGACGCCGCGGCCTGGGCGGCGTTGGGAGACGGCGGGCAGGTATGCGCCCGCCGCCCCCGGGCTCTCGTCTCAGTGCTTTGCGGAGATGGCGCTGCGCAGCTGAGCGAGCTCGGCGGCGAGCTGGTTGAGCCGGCGCCCCTGAGCCCGCAGTTGGGCTGCCTGACGCTTGAGCTGACCGGCCTGGTGCGCCACCGTCGCGTTCAACCCAGCGGTATCAGCCTGCGCCACCGCGGCTGGCGCCTTCGAGGTGCCCAGTCGGCCGCTGGAGTTGATGATCACCGTCTTGGTCGTCCCCGACACCGCGGTGTTGTAGACCCCCGCGACGTACGCGGCCGTTTGCGAGCCCGCCGCGCCGATCAGGATCGTCTTTGACTCCTTTGCCACACCCGGGTTGGCGATATCCACATCTCCCGAGCCCGTGGTCAGGCTCGCGCCCGCGCCCACGCCAACCCCAACGTTCGAGGAACCGGTGGCGTGCTGCAACGCATTGACCCCCAGCGCCTCGTTCCCAGAGCCCGTCTTATTAGAAGACAGCGCCTGAAGACCAAACCCGCTGTTCTGCGTGCCGGAGGTGTTGCTGAGCAGCGCGTTGGTGCCGGCTGCGGTGTTCGAGGCGCCGGTGTCGTTGTACAGCGCGCTGTATCCCAGGGCCACGTTGTTGCTGCCGACGGAGTCCTGAAACAGGGTGTTGAACCCCAGGCCGACATTGTCGCTGGCCGTGCTGGTATCAAACAGCGCCAGGCCTCCGTCCGCGACGTTGAACTTGCCGCTGGTGTTATCGGTCAACGCGTCGATGCCGTTGGCCGTGTTCCCCTCCCCGGTGGCGTTCGACAACAGCGCATCCGACCCATCGGCGGTGTTGTTGATCCCCGTCGTGGTGTGAGCCAGCGCCGAGTCTCCCGTTGCGGTGTCGCTGGAACCGCTCGTCTCGGAGTCCAGAGCGCTGAACCCATCCGCAGTATTGCTGCTGCCCGTAGTGTTATGAAACATTGCGTTGTCGCCGGTGGCGACATCCCGATCGCCGGTGGTTGCCGAGTCCATCGCGTCGGAGCCCACCGCGGTGTTGCCGCCGACCGTGCTGGCCTCCAGCGCCCCCTCGCCCACGGCGACGCTGTCCTCGCCGTTGACATCTTGAAGCAGGGCTGAGTCACCCACGGCCACGTTGAAGAAGCCGTTGCTCGATCCCAGGGCAGCACTGCCGATGGCCGTGTTATCGCTGCCGTCGCTGACGGCGGACAGGGCGCCATCCCCGAACCCGTCATTGAACTGGCCCGAGGTCAGCGAGTTCATCATGCTGGCACCGAAGGCGACGTTCTCCTGTGCCCCGTCTGCGATCAGGTTGCCGTTGAAGCAGGTCGGTCCCCCGCAGACGTTGTTGTTGCCGTCCTCATAGTCGGCCGCGCGGCCGACACCGACGTTGCCGACCAGCAGGACTCCCAGCGCGACCATGAGCACGGCGATCGCACGCCGCCAGCTCATCGAGTAGGCGTGCACCGTCACGACATCCAGCATGGAAGACCCCCAGAGTTCTGAGTCGGCGCCACCCCGGTGGCGACGCCGGAAGATGACGGGCAATTGTGGACCTCACCACTGGGGCTCGCCGTGTTCGTCCGGGATCCCGACGGGAACCTGATTGGAGTGCCCACGAGGCACACAGTCCTCTCCTGAGGCGGTTCGACGGGCTGGACTGTTTGGCTGCGCGGAATATCCCCTCACCCACCCTCGCTGCGGCGGAGATCCAGTGCCGTGGTGATGCTCGGTGCCAGTACTCGGTGCCGGTGTGACGATGCGGGGCGTATCTGTGCAGATGCGGGAGTCGAACCCGCGGGCGCTACCCTCGCGCCACCAAGAGCCGGCGAACCGGCATGCAACTTCGTGGGCAGTTGCCGCCCTGGCGCTCGCTATCTCCTGTGCAGCTACCGACTCGCGCTCAGCTGTCCTCCTGCAGATCGACGGTCCAGTTCGCATTCTGAATCTCCACATCAAGCTGCCGCCGATCCCGCGCCAACTCATCCACTCGAGAGCGCACCGCGCCTACGTCAAACGTGCGAACGAGCCTGATCTCAGAACGGCTGTAGCGCGCCTGCTGTTGGGCGGTCGAATCCGCGACCGCTTTGAGCGCTCCGTGCAGGAGTCCAAGAACATCGCGTCGCGCCAGCGCCTCGGTCAGCGTCCCAGACGAGATCCGCGCGACGGCGTTGGTGCGGTTGATGTCGGCGATGAGCTTCTCCAGCTCCACCGCGATCGCGTCTAACTCGCTAAGCAGCGGCTCGGGATCCTCGGCCGGCCGATCGCCCTCCTGGGCCAAAGCACTCACCCGTAGCCGGTCGCGGACCTCGCCCAATCGCGCCTGCAATTCCGCCCGGCGAGCCAACGCCTCTCCAAGCTTCCGTGGCATCGACCCAATCTACATGCCCTCCCGCGGATCATCGGCCCCATTGAACACAGAGGCCCGGCACTCGACAAGCTTGGGATTACGCCGGAGTCCTTGATGGATGATCGGGGCGCGAGCCCCTAATCGGATCTAGCTGGACTGAGCTCGGCCGGGCTGATGCTCCACGCCTGGTCGACCCGACGCGCGGGCGGTCGCTGGCGTCAAGCTTCAGAAGCGCTGATCACGGTCGGCCGATCTACAGAGCGGCGCTGGATCCTGTCCGAGTCTGGGGCTGGTCGAGTGTGACGAGTCGCACATTGACCTGACGACGGCTGCGGATGCGCAGATGTGCGCAGCCAGCGTCGCGGTACTGAGTGCAGATGGCCCAGGTCAAGAATCCGACCATCGCGGCAGCTATGCCTGCCATGAGAATGGCGTCGAGCACGATCATGTCGCCTCCCTCCGGGCATGCTGCGGTCAACGTGCCCGTGGTTGCTAGTCCCGCCTAGCGGTCGCCTTACTCCCCCGGTTGACCGCTACGACCGCTGTGAACTTTCCTACCGGACCTTATGGGCGGTCAGGAGCTAACACAGCGTCGCGTGACGCAGGCCGAGTGCGCACTACGACGCTGATCCTGCTCGGCACCTCAGGGGGCCGATGACCGCGCCTCGATCGGGGTCAACTGTGATCGAACTGTCCGGTGGCGAAGGCGTCGTTCGCTGTGACGATGGCGAGATCGTGCTTACGTACCACGTCAGGCTGGAGTGGGGCGCGACCAGCGAGATCGGGAGGATCAACTCGAAGAGGACAGGATGAGCCCAGCTGCGCCGGAGACGGCGTAGACCGAAAGCACGGAAGCGTTCCACTGTGTGCGGCTCGGCTGGAGCTGCCGACTTGCTCGGTCGGCAGCTCCAGCCTGTGTTCGAATGGATGGTGGTGGCCGCTGCGTGGTCTGTTGGTCGTTTGTCGGGATGGTTGCGTCAGACGAGGTCGCGGCTACGCAGGCGCCAGGCGGCTGCCGCGAAGATCGTGAGTGTCCAGGCGACCATGACCGCGAGCGCGGGCCCGGGCGACAGGTCCCCGTGGGTGCCGCCGAGGACGCCGCTCGGAGCGCCGGCGAGCGGGAGGAGGCGACCGACTTTCGGGACCGCCTGGAAGACGGCGGGCTCAATCGCCGCGGCGATGATGATGAGCCCGATGACGGTGACGATCTGGTTGCGTATCAGCGCGCCGACGCAGACGCCGAGGGGGCCGAGCAGGGCAGCGACGGCCAGGTTGCGCCACAGCACGTCGGCGATGCCGCCGGCGCCCAGCGTTGCTAGCCCGCGGCCTGACAGGACCAGCTCGCCGACGATGATGGTCGGCACCGTCACGATGATCGCGAGTGCGATGCCGGCCACGGAGTAGGAGATCGCCTTGGCGGCCAGCAGCCGCACTCGGTTGGGGGCGGCGAGCACGGAGCCGGTGATCGTGCGATGACGCCACTCGCCCGTCATCGCGATCGCACCGAGTATCACGATGATGTAGGTGATCGCGCTGTTGGTGAACAGCGCGTGCGCTTTGGTTTCCTTCCCTAGGGCCGCGCCGAGGACGACGAGGGTCAGCGACAGCGCCGCGGCGCTGGCGACGACCGCGGCGAAGGTGCGGGTGGTGCGGAGCTTGAGCAGCTCGGCTTGCAGGAGCGCGGTCATGACTGCACGCCAGTGAGGGCGATGAACGCTTCTTCGAGGGAGCGCGTTCGGGGGGCCAGGCCGAGCACGGACAGCTGCTCGTCGCCGGCGATTTTGCCGACCTCTTCCGGGGTGGCGCCGGAGACGTTCAGCACGTCACCGTCGCGGTCGACGCGGTGACCGCGACGCTCGAGCGCGCGGATCAACCGGACCGGGTCCTGTGCGCGGACCGTGGTCGCGGGGCCGTCGTCGCCGCCGAGCACCTGCTCCAGGGGCCCCTGGGCGCGCAGTTCGCCGTCGGCGATCACGACGACGTCGTCGACAGACTGGGCGACCTCGGCCAGGACGTGGCTGGAGATCAGCACCGCGCGCCCGTCTGCCGCCTGCTCGCGCATCAGACCGCGCAGCCAGATGATCCCGGGCGGGTCCAGGCCGTTGTTCGGCTCGTCGAGGATCAGGACTTGCGGGTCGCCGAGCAGGGCTGCGGCGATCGCCAGCCGCTGACGCATGCCCATCGAGTAGCCCTTCACACGCCGGTCGGCGGCGTCGCTGAGCCCGACCGCGGACAGGACCTCCTCGACGCGGTGGGGGGAATGGTTTCCCGTGATGGCCAGGACGCGCAGGTGGTTTCGTGCGCTGCGACCCGGATGGAAGGAGGCGTCCTCGAGCACGGCGCCCACACGGGCGCTGGGCTCGTCGAGCTCGTCGTAGCGCAGACCGCCAAACGTGGCGGCCCCCGACGACGGCTGCACCAGCCCGAGCAGCGCGCGCAACGTCGTGCTCTTCCCGGCCCCGTTCGGTCCGAGGAACCCCGTGACGCGACCGGGCTCGATGTCGAACGAGAGGTGATTGACGGCGGCGACGGCGCCGAAGTGCTTGGAGAGATCACGGATCTCGACGGGGGCCATCGGCCCTCCGATCCGACGTCGACCGCGGCCGGGCCCGGGCTCTTTGGCTTTCCGAGCGGGGCGAACTTCTTCAAGTACGGCGTGTGGTGCGGTCATCACTGCTCCTCAGGTTGGTGCAAGTTGCCTGGGGATCAGTCTGGGACCGCCGCCTGTGCCTGTCATCGCCCGCAGGGCGCGTCTGCGCTCCTCCTCAGGGCAGATCTTTGCCGCTCGCGCCTCTGTCAAAGGACAGAGGCGCGCCTTATGCGCCGGGCGTGACCAGCCCGCTCTCGTACGCCAGGACGACGGCCTGCACGCGGTCGCGTAGCCCGAGCTTGGCGAGCAGGCTGGACACGTGGGTCTTGATCGTGCCCTCGCTGACGAACAGCTCGGCGGCCAGCTCGGCGTTGCTCTTACCGTGCGCCAGCATCGTCAGCACCTCGCGCTCGCGCTGCGTCAAGGCGTCCAGCCGCGTGCCGAGCTCCGGCCTGACCGGCCGGCGTGCGAACTGCTCGACGATACGCCGCGTGACCGACGGGGCCAGCAGCGCCTCGCCGGCAGTCACGACGTGCACCGCGTGCAGGAGCTCCTCGGGTGGCGCGTTCTTGAGCAAGAAGCCGCTGGCGCCCGACCGCAGCGCCTCGAACACGTACTCGTCACGCTCGAACGTGGTCAGGATCACCACACGACTGTCCAGCTCGCCGTCTTCGGTAATCCGCCGCGTGGTCTCGAGTCCGTCACCGTCGGGCATCTGGATGTCCATCAACACGATGTCGGGCCGCAGGCGCCGGGTGCTGGCCATGGCCTGCTCGCCGTTCGCCGCCTCCCCGACCACCTCGATCTCGGGATCGGACTCCAGGATCATCCGAAAGCCGGCGCGAACCATCGCCTGGTCATCAGCCAACAGCACACGGATGCTCACAGCACACCGTCCGAGGTGGGCAGCTTGACGCGCACCGCAAACCCGCCGCCGGATGCCGGCCCCGCCGTCAGTTGGCCGCCGTGCAGGGCGGCACGCTCACGCATGCCGATCAACCCCAGGCCGCCCGGGCTCGTCCCCGATAGCGGAAGTTTTTTTTTTTTTTTTTTTTTTTTTTTTTTTTTTTTTTTTTTTTTTTTTTTTTTTTTTTTTTTTTTTTTTTTTTTTTTTTTTTTTTTTTTTTTTTTTTTTTTTTTTTTTTTTTTTTTTTTTTTTTTTTTTTTTTTTTTTTTTTTTTTTTTTTTTTTTTATTATATAAAAAAAAAAAAAAAAAAATATTAAATCAAAACTTTTAGAACGCGTAAGCGAAGGGGCGATCGAAGACCTCTAGCGCGCGGTCGCGCGCGACGGCAAGGTCGTAGCGGCGGCCGCCCCGCGTTCGTCGACCGAGACGGTCACTGCGTCCTGCGGGGGTGCCAGACGCAGGACGTGGATGCCGTCGTGCTCGCGGGCGGCGAGCTCGCGCGTCTGAAGCGTCACTGGAGTCATGGCTCCTGTCTCCGGTTCAAAGGTGCTGAGTGGTCGGGTGGTTGCGGCTTGCATGAGCGGTCCTTTCCAAGTCGCAGACCACCGAGCGCGCACGTACGTCAGCAGAGCATGTGGCGGCAACCAGCACACCGCCACATGCTCTGCGCGAACGGACTCCGGGGGTCAGTGTTCGACCGCTGGAATGGCGATGGGCGGAACGGTCTCGCGCCGCTCGCCCGGAACGGCCTCCGGCCGCTCGCCGATTCGTGCGACGTCGAGGGCGATCAGGCCGAGGTTCGCACCGGCAGCTGCTCCGACGATCGTGGTGATGACCGCCATGATCCCGGATGTTGCGTTGAACCCCAGCAGCGCGCCGACGAGAGCGCCCGTCAGTGCGACCCAGATGCCGATCCTCGTGGCCCTGGCCGGCCGGTCGCGGTTGACCCAGGCCCAGTAGGTGCCGAGGCCGATCGGCGTGCCGATGGAGAGAACAGCCATGAGTTCGCTGTCGAGGGGCACTGTCGGCAAAGCCACCAGCACGATAATCAGGCCGATGAACCATCCGCCGAGGCCGAGGACCAGCAGGTAGACGGAGCGCAGCATCACGCTCGCCTTGCGCCCGAAGCCGCCGCGCTTGCGCGCCCGGCGCCACATCAGTAGCAGTGACAGGATCGTGAGGAGTCCGAAGCCCATCATCGCGCCGGCGATGGCTTTGGCGGTGCGGTCTGTGTGGAGCCGGGCGTGATGTTAACCGCTTGAGGTTTGTACAGCGAGGCGTCGACCTTGCCTGTGTCAAAGAAGGTGTTAATCAGGTTATTGCTCGCCTTGGTCTGCTCGGTCCAGAAGGAGGTTGTGTGGCCGAAGCCGGCGAGGATGACCTGGTGGCCGTTGGGCAGGTAGGGGAGGAGCTCCTTGGTCGCAACCTCGGGCGGGGTGGCGAAGTCGAGACTGCCGCCGATCAGGAGCGTCTGCACCTTCGATCTCTGGACATGGGTGTACTCGTTGTCGGTTGGGTTGGCCGGCCATGCGTGCAGGAGGCCGCCGCCGCCGAAGAGGAACTCCGTTCCGGGGTTGCCGATAATCGAGCCGCGGTCGGGTTCGCTTGACGAGAAGTAACGCTCGCCAGCTTGGTTGTCAGCCATTGCGACAGCTGCGAGGTCGCCCCAGACAAACGCCGACGGGAAAGTGATCTGGGCGAGGAGCGATTCGAACCAGAGTCCGCTCGAGTCACCGTGGGCGGCCGAGAGCCAGGCGTCCAGGGTCATCGGTCCGTCGAGCGGCGAGGCATTCGACGTCGTCTCCATGAGTCCGAAGAAGCTGGCGATCCGTGCGTTGCCCTTCTTGATCGGAAAGAACAACCAGCGGTTCGGCATGTGGGCGACGGTCCGCTTCAGCGACGCGGCGAGATCGCTGGTGCGCTTGTGGCACGTCGCGTCTTGCGCACAGAGGCGGGCGTAGCGGCCGATCTGCTCGTCAATCGTCTTCGGGTACCAGAGGAAGTTGCCGGGTGGGTTGACGCCGATCATCACCGAACGGTGGATGGCTGTCGGGTAGCGCCAGGAGTAGATCATCGCGGTGCGGGTGCCCGCGCTCTCGCTCAACAGGTCGATCTGGTGGTAGCCGAGGGCTTTCCGTGCCGCCTCGAGGTCGTCGACCCGTTCGGGGAGTGTGTAGCCGGCGAGATCGACGCCGTTTGCCTCGAGCCGCTTCGCGCACGAGCGGAACGCGTTCGAGTAGGCATCGAGAGACTTCTGGCCGAGGAAGTCTGCGGAGTTCTCGAGCGCCGCCGTCACCTCGGGACAGTTCAGCACCGAAGAGCCGTCGACGCCGCGGTAGCCGACGAGGACGACGTCGTGGTTGGCGGTGAACCGACTGGCGTCTGGAAACGACATGTTCGTGACGCCGGGGCCGCCTTGCAGGCGGAAGATCGGGTCGCCCGGATGGGCCGAATGCGCACGGATCACGATGACCGGCAGCGCGATCAGCCGCGAGTGCGGGTCGGCGCGGTTCTCGGGCACCACGAGCGTTCCGCAGTCGGCGGCGTAAGCGCCCTTTTCAGTGTTGTAGGTACAGCTCTTGAGCGTCAGCTGCCCTGCATGCGCGCCGGCAGGCACGGAGACGGCCGTAGAACTGCCGGCGAAGTGGAGGTAGCCGAGCCCGAGCGTGAGGACGGCGATCAGGGTCAGGCCGGTGATCCGGCCGCGACTGAAGCGTCTGGTCGAGGGATGCACGGTTCGTTCTTTCCCGTTGGTCGTCATCACTGCTCCTCAGGTTGGTGCAAGTTGCCTGGGGATCAGTCTGGGACCGCCGGCTGTGCCTGTCATCGCCCGCAGGGCGCGTCTGCGCTCCTCCTCAGGGCAGATCTTTGCCGCTCGCGCCTCTGTCAAAGGACAGAGGCGCGCCTTATGCGCCGGGCGTGACCAGCCCGCTCTCGTACGCCAGGACGACGGCCTGCACGCGGTCGCGTAGCCCGAGCTTGGCGAGCAGGCTGGACACGTGGGTCTTGATCGTGCCCTCGCTGACGAACAGCTCGGCGGCCAGCTCGGCGTTGCTCTTACCATGCGCCAGCATCGTCAGCACCTCGCGCTCGCGCTGCGTCAAGGCGTCCAGCCGCGTGCCGAGCTCCGGCCTGACCGGCCGGCGTGCGAACTGCTCGACGATACGCCGCGTGACCGACGGGGCCAGCAGCGCCTCACCGACAGTCACGACGTGCACCGCGTGCAGGAGCTCCTCGGGTGGCGCGTTCTTGAGCAAGAAGCCACTGGCGCCCGACCGCAGCGCCTCGAACACGTACTCGTCACGCTCGAACGTGGTCAGGATCACCACACGACTGTCAAGCTCGCCGTCTTCGGTAATCCGCCGCGTGGTCTCGAGTCCGTCACCGTCGGGCATCTGGATGTCCATCAACACGATGTCGGGCCGCAGGCGCCGGGTGCTGGCCATGGCCTGCTCGCCGTTCGCCGCCTCCCCGACCACCTCGATCTCGGGATCGGACTCCAGGATCATCCGAAAGCCGGCGCGAACCATCGCCTGGTCATCAGCCAACAGCACACGGATGCTCACAGCACACCGTCCGAGGTGGGCAGCTTGACGCGCACCGCAAACCCGCCGCCGGATGCCGGCCCCGCCGTCAGTTGGCCGCCGTGCAGGGCGGCACGCTCACGCATGCCGATCAACCCCAGGCCGCCCGGGCTCGTCCCCGATAGCGCCGTCGCGCCACGGCCGTCATCGACGATCTCGACCTCGAGCTCGTCGGGCCAGTACAGCACGCGCACGTCGGCGCGCGACGCCGCCGCGTGCTTGAGGGTGTTAGTCAGGGCTTCCTGCACGATGCGGTACGCCGACACGCCGATCATCGGCGGCAACGAGCGTTCCTCCCCTTCGATGCCGACCGCGACAGCGAGCCCGGACTCACTCATGCTCGCCGCCAGCCGCGGAAGCTGGCTCAGGCCAGGGCGCGGAGCCAGCAGATCGTCCTGGTCCCCGGCCTGCCGCAGGAATCCGAGCAGGCGGTGCAACTCCCCCACCGCCTGTCGGCTCGAGACCTCGATCGCGGTCAACGACTCCTTGGCCTTGACGCGGTCACGGTCGATAACGACGCGGGCAGCGCCGGCCTGGACGCCCATCATGCTCACGTGGTGGGCGACGACGTCATGCAGCTCCCGCGCGATCCGCACGCGCTCCTCGAACACGGCGTGCTCGGCCTGTGTCGCACGTGACTCCGCCACCTCGGCCCGCTCGGCCCGCGCGCGGACGGCAAGGCCTGCAACCCAGGCGACGGCGAAGTCGACGGGAATGAAGACGAGCTGGGCGACCGAGTGTCCGGGGATCTTGTAGATGAGGGTCGCCGCAGCGCCGACCACGATCGCCAGTCCGAGGCCGGCCCGCCGGACGTCCCGAAGGTTCCCGAGCAGGAATGCGGTCGCCAGGCCAAGCAGGAAGAGGGACTCGGGGTACGGGATCAGCAGCGGGTCGACGAACGAGATTCCCGCGGCTAAAAGCCAGTACCCCGCCGGTCCGGCAAACGGAAACCATCGCCGCGCGAACACGGGTAGCACCAGGATCGCGAGCGCGGGAAGGCAGAACCACAGCGTCGTTGTCGGAGCTCCGGGCGAGCCGCGTCCGAGCACCACGTCAAGCATCGCCACGATCGCCAGCAGCGCGATCAGCAGGTCGAACCAGTACGTCCGGGCGAGATGTTCGCCTCGGCTCACGCATCGAACGTACCCCACCAGCCCGCGGACCGCCTCCCACAAGGTCAGACCCGGGATCCCTCTCAGGTCACGGCGCTGCCTCCACCCGCCGCCGGACGAGGCGCCGGAACAGCGG
The DNA here is from genome assembly GCA_963754375.1 of uncultured Solirubrobacterales bacterium. GTDB lineage: Bacteria > Actinomycetota > Thermoleophilia > Solirubrobacterales > Solirubrobacteraceae > Palsa-465. The sequence goes on along the minus strand of CAVWFX010000002.1, from coordinate 8,309 downwards.
CCACGGACGGTGACTCGCGACGGCAAAACGGTCGACATCCTCGACTCCACGCTGCTCGCGCGTCGTAAGTCCTAGCTGGACCACCGTCGCCCCAAGCAACGTCATCCCAGGGAGGCGCGTGTTGTCTAGATGAGAGCGCTGGAAGCGGCTGCGGAAAGCGTCGGCGCTCAAGTTTCTCTTCTCGTCTGCCGAGAGAAGTCTTGAGGCTCTGTTGTAATTGAAGTTGTTCGGGGCTTCCTGATTGGGACCAGACGGACTCCGAATTTGGCTCTCGCGTCCGTCGGATTACCTTCGCCAACCGCCAAGGAGCGGGGACCTCGATGAACGTCTTGAACGGTTGGCGGAGGGCGTCGCGCGTCGGCGCGCGGGACCGCATGAACTGGTCGCGGTGCTCTCGCTGTGCGGCAATCCCGGCGGTGCTCGTCGTCGCGCTGTGGCTGGCGCCTTCGGCGCTAGCGGGGGCGAAGCTTGTCCGGTTCGTCCGGCCGACGGGAGATACGCTGGTCCAGAAGGGTACGGGTCCGATCCGGGTGATCGTCCAGCTTCGGGACGGCGCTCGGCTCACGAAGGTCGATGTCGACGGGGTGGTCGTCACCCGCCTGCTGCGGCGAACGCGAGGGCTAGGGGCAGGGGCAGGGGTCTACTACGGTGCGCTGCTCAGGTTCTCTCGCCACCTTCATTACGGGTTTAACGATGCTTTCGTTCAGGCCCGCGGGAGGGGTGGCCGCCGCGGCTTTGACCACGTTCGTTTCATCGTCGCCCAGCGTGATCGCAGCCTGCTGCGCCTGACCAGCTTCCGCACCGAAACCGCCGCGGCGCCTCTTCAGGTGGGCCTGCGTGAAACCACCGGGACGAATGTCCGGGCAGCCTTGAGCGTTGCCCAGGGCGTCAGAGCGCGCGTCTATGTCAACAACCGGCGCGTCGATCGCGGATTCTCGCTTCAGGGAGGGCGGCTGTTCGTGCGATTGGGTGCGGGCGAGGGCCTTCGCTTCGGGCGCAACCTTGTCCAGATCCTCGTCCACAAGACGCATCCTTATAAGCATCAGAGCAGTTACGACATCGAGTCGCGCACGGTCATCATCGGCCGCAACGCGCCGATCGCCAGCGCCGGCGAGGACCACACGATCACGGGGGGGAGCTTCGTCCAGCTCAATGGCCGGGCCAGCGAGCTGCCGCCGGGGTGGACCAAGCCTTCGTTCCGCTGGAAGATCGTCACCGCTCCTAAGGGCTCGAAGGCCAGGCTTCGCAACGCTTCGAGCAGCCGCCCCACCGTGGTGCCTGGCCGCCCCGGGGTCTACCAGGTTCGGGTGTCGGTGCGCGGTACGCGCCGCGGGGGCCCACCGCGCTCGGCCGGTCGCGGGCCTGGACCTGGCCGGCGTGTCGAACGACACGGCCACGCTCACGGTGATGCCAGACATCCCGCCGGCGGGCGTGCGGCTCGACACGCTGAGGGGCAACGTGCTGTTCGGTGGGCAGCCGGTCCCCGGGACGGAAGTCTGCGAGGCATCGAGCCGATGCTTCAGAAGCGCGTACATCAACTATGCGGTGCTCGATCGTCAGACGCTCGAGCGCGCCGCGAGCGGATCCGTCGACGCCAACCTCGCGGGTGTCCAGAGCCTCGGCAGCGATCGTCGACGGATACAGCGGATCACTGGAGTATCTCGTTGTCGTCAACTGGGTCAACTACGTCGAAGCCCCCGTTGACGACGCGACCAAGAACGCGTACGACGGGCTTCTGCAGAAGATCGGCTGGCAGAAGCTGACGGCCGACCGTGACCGTCCGACCGGCTTCGTGGTGTCCGCCGTCGGAGTGGCGGGAGCGCCCGCCGGATCCGCGTTCGTGCGAGGCGGTCAACTGGCAGGGTCGCTGCGGATGAACGGCGCGACCAAGAAGTACGACTTCGTCTTCACCGACGCCGTCGACTTCGACACCGAGAGCAACCAGACCCGGACCGACCCCAACACGGGCAAGACCATCACGGACATCTCGCCTGCCGAGCTGACGATCAAGATCGGCGCGAAGAGCTATACCCGGCCGAACCCCGGCGGTGGCGTCTCGGGCTTCCACCTTCTCGTCTTGGACCCGTACGACCTCTCTCCGCAGGGCGAGTTCCTGTTTACGACCAACGCCGCCGACGGCGCGGAACAGCCCGCCGAGGTCACGCAACTGGCGAGCAGCCTGAAAGCGGCCGCGGATGACAGCGCGACAACGCCGCTGGTCATCCTCCAGGCGTTCGGCGCGCCGCACGGCAACGACGCTCCGTGGGACAGCGTGGCGAAGGAGATGGAGCGCCTCGGCGGGACGCGCCAGGTGTTCAACGCGATGAACGCGGTCGACCCGCAGGCGCTGAACGGCGAGGATCCCAACCGGAAGGGACCGTACGCGTTCGTCGGTCGCGTGGGCTCAACCGCGCCCCTGGCCGAGGCGAGCTACTCGCTCAACGGCCTCCCGGGCCGGCTCGAAGGCGTGCTGATGCGGGCGCGGGACGACGGCTTCGAGCCGATGGTCGCCGCCCCCCCGCGCAGCGACGGGCAGCCGCCGGTGAACACCCAGCTGATCCATATCGCCAACGAGACGCACGAGGACTTCCCAGCGTTCAAGGACGCAAATGGGCAGCCGATCGACGCGGCGAGCGCGCAGGCGGTGCAGAACTTCCTCGGCGGTCAAGGCGTGACGGGTTTGTGCTCCGCGGCGCTGACGGCGTGCGAGATACGCAAGAGCTACTACCAGGACTACGGCGCAGACTGGACGTTGATCGAGGGCAGGCTGGCGGACAGGCAGCTGTGCCCGCACGGCCGCCCGGGCTTCACCGCGGCCCAATGCAACGGAATCCGCAAGCAGCTGGCCGACGAGGTCTTCGATGTCGCCAAGGTGACCCACTACTTCGGCCCGGCCGGTCTCCAGCGACCGTTCGGCCCCGCCGGTGCGGAAACGCTGGCCAATCTCACCGCCATCTCGGAGGAGATCAAGACAGCGGTGATCCCGCCCGCCGCGGACAACACGACCGCGAACGTCCTCACCGGATTCTCGATCCTCGCCAACGTCGGGTACGCCGCACCGGAGACGACCCCCGTAGCGGCGGTGCTGTACGCCGCGTTCGCGCTCGGCGGCTACTTCACCCGCGACAACGGCTCGCCGGACCTGATCGGCCCCAAGATCACCACGACGGCCAGCAAGCTCGGCGTTGAGCTCGAGGAGCGCTACCAACAGGCCGGCGACAACCTCAACGACCTGGGCCGGCTGATCGTCAGCGACTACGGCAAGCTGACCGCCGTCGCGAACAAGGTCGACGCCCAGCCGGGCCCCGGGGAAACGGACTGGCGCCTAGACGACATGGGTCAGGCCCGCGATGTGCTGGTGCGAGCCGCTAAGCAGACGATCTACGAGAGCCTGGTGCCACTCGCCTACCCGGTGATGTACGACCTCGGCCAGGGGATCTCCAACGCGCGCGACTGGTACTGCGACAGCGGGCCCAATCCCTTCGACGTTTACAACAAGCGCCTCTTCAACGAGCAGGCCGACGGCGCCCAGTTCGTCGGGCGATTCCCGGACCCAGACCCCGGGAACCCGTGGACTCCGATCATCGCTGTAGCCCAAGAGCACGCAGTGGGCAACAACGCCGACGCCCGCATCCGTGGCATCCCCGCCTCGATCACCGACAAGCTGTTCGGGCCGGTCCCCAACGGACTCGGGCTCGACAAGCTCGAGTTCTACTCGCCGCGCAACGGGTTCCGCTTCCTCCCGGCGCAGCCGGGGACTCCGGCGCTAGTGGACGAGCGCGGCGTCACACTACCCGGGCTGATCGAGTTCCCCTACAACACCAGCGATTTCCCGGACGCACGGATCTTGTGTGGAGATATCCCCGACCCGCCCGGGAACTCAGGCTAGGCGTACCCGCGGCGTGGCGTCCCGCCCGGCTCACTGTCGCAACGCCGTCTCCCACTGCGGAGCTCCGGTGTCGTAACAGCAGGTGAACGTCGCCAGCGAACGGACGGGCGGCGCAAGGGATCGGTCCGAGCAGCGTGCCCGACACTGCTGCTCCGGAACGAACGGAACAGCTCCGCCACCGGGGGTCGAGAGTTGCTCCGCAGCGGGACAGCGGGTGCCTGCCCGACGGCCACGAAACCTGCAACTCGGCGACGAGCAGGTGCGCACACGACCGCGACGAGAGACGTACTTCGGGCAAAGCGCGGTACTCGAGCCGGTCGGTGGCCAGCCGGTGTAAGTCGCTCGGCGCCAGTGCCGATTGCCCCGTTGCGCTCGAGTCCTCGCGGGCTTCAGCCGCTATTGCTGGACAAGGTCCACAATCGGCATGATCGTGGGCGGCTGCGCCAGCTCGATGCCGAGCTCCTCCATTACCGGCCCGAGGTAGGTCAGGAACTCATCGAACGCCTCCTGGCTCTCCCAGACATCGAAGACCTGAAGCTGACCATCTTCGCCGAAGCATGAGTGAAGCTTCATAGCGTTTTCAGGTGCCCCGGCCTCCCGGAGACGGTCGCGCCCTTTGGTGTGCTGCTCAGCCGTCATGTTCTTGGTCACGATGTAGATCGCAATCACGGGAAGCGAGCTCCTTGTTGGTTGGCTACGCGGGCTGGATCAACTGTATTCCAAGCGCACCAATCCGCTCGGCAAGGAGGACCACTTACGGACTGGTGCGGAGCAGTCACGCACTTCTGCCCGGAAAGACCTGCTCTTGATCCGCGGCGAGGCTCGGCGGTCACCGCTCGAGAGACGTGCTATCGCGCATAGGGGGAGCACCGGCCTCCGCGTCGCCAGGCGCGTCCGGACAGGAAAGCGGGTCCGGACCGGGACGATCGGATCGCTCGCGTGGCAATGCAAGCGCAAGCACCCGCCCCGTGGCGTGCGCCGGTATCACGCGATAAGGGAAGCGCGGGTGGTCGCACCAATCGCTTGCTGAGAACCTCTCACCGCGCCGAGACAGCTAACCCATCAGATGCTTGCTGTGCGCAAGGAGCATGCGCCTGGGATAGGGCGTACCTTCGCAGCTCTCGGAGAGCGTCAGCCTGCCAGTCCGCCGGCATCGCCTGTGAGCGGTCGGGGGGGTCCCGCCTTGCAGCCTGTCGAGTCCATCGGGTTCGCTCTGGCTGGCGCCGAGCGCACAAGGCAGAGCTTGCTCGTGCAAGGTCGCGACGAGGAGGCAGAAGGCGCGATCCGGTGACGTCGGAATCGCCGTCGCCGTCGCCGCGCTGTCGCCCGTCAAGGCAACCCAAGGATGTACGGATCGCCCCCGTGAGTGCGAAAGCCTCGACGGCGCGAGTGAAGATCTCGCGGTTCAGCCGGTTGATCTCCCGATCCAGCCCGACAAGGTTCTGCGCGACCGTGACATTGCGCGTCGCGAACGCCTCCATCGCCTGTAATACCTGTGAACGTGCCACTTGGCCCATCCGCTCGATCGTGTCAAGGACGCCCTCGTCCTTCGGCACCACATCGCCCGATAACCGCACGAGCTTGGCGATGTTCGCGCACTGGTCGCGCATCCGCTCCAAGCATCGGACGATGTGCAGCAACGCCGCGACGAGCCGTAGGTCGCCCGCGACCGGCGCTTGGCGTGCCAGCAGCGACAGGACGCCTTGGTGCACCTCCACGTAGCGCCGGTCGATCCGCTCATCGCCGGCGATGACCATCCCGGCCAGCTCGACGTCGTGCTCGCTGACTGATTCCAGGGCGCGGTCGAGCTGCTCGTGCACCATGCCGAGCCCGTCGACCGTCTGGCGCTCGAGCTCCCTGAGCGATTCGCGGAACTGGTGGCGGGTCTCTTGCATCGCGGCTAACGCTATCCGGTGCTCTGGCGAGCATACGAGACAGCCGACACGGGCCCGGCCCGGCCCGAGTAGTTTCATCTGTGTCTCCGGAACCAGTCGGTGAGGTGCTAAGCGACTGTTTTTGAGGCGATGAAGCGGTGGATCGCCTCGTTGGCGTGGTCCTGAAACGACGGGTTGGCCAGATCGGGCAAGATGTCCGCTTGGTTGACCAACGGACCCTTCAACTTGTTGGCCGCGCTGGCGTAGAACACGCCGCTGGACAGGGTCGGGTCGGTGACGCCGTCGACGAGCCGCTTCGCTCCCACGTCGAGTTTGTGGGCGAGACCTAGGGCGGGCATGACGTACTTGGCGGCTACCTGCATCGGTAGGGGAAGGTCGTTGGGGGCGTGGGTGCCGGTGGTGTTCCCGGGGCTCACGGTGATGAAGCGGCGGTCGGGGTGTTGGCGGGCCAGGTAGGCCATCCAGAGGGCCCCGATGTACTTGGCCTGCCCGAACGCTAGGTTGAAGTCAGCTTTTCTGCTGGCGAAGTAGCTGCCGTCGATGACGGTGGCGAGTTCATCGGCTGAGGTTGAGACGAAGGATGGCCCTTTCATCCGCAACTTCGGAACTCCGCGGACTGCTTCACTTCCGGCGAGGACCGCAACCTCGCCAAGCCGATCATCGGCCAGGAGCCCTTCGAGGAGGACGACGTGGCCAAGGACGTTCGTCGCGAACACGGTGGTGACCCCGTCAGCGGTCAAGTCCATCGTCTTCGGGCCAATGACACCGGCGTTCATCACCAACGCGTCGACGGATCCGCTGATGCCGGCCAGGCCGGCGCGGACCGAATCCAGATTGGCGACGTCCATGACAACGATGTCGAAGATGCGCCGGCCGGTCGCGGCTTTGAGCTCGGCCTTCGCCGTTGTCGCCTTGTCTCGGTTCCGGCACGCCAGGTAGATGCGGGCGATCTCCGGACGTGACGCCAGTTGCCGGGCCACCTCCTTGCCGATTCCGGCGTTCGCGCCCGTGATCAACACGGTCTTTTCCGGTTTTGTGCTCATCGAGTTCCTCTCATGTTTGTAGGTCCAGGCAGGGTTGACTGAATGGTGTGGCCAGACCGCCGGGCAGATATGCGGGTTAGGCCCTGCTCGGAGTGGCCCTGCAACAGCGGCCTGCTGCTTTCCCGGCGCTAGCAGCCCCGGGGTTCCTTGCCTGGCTGGATTGATTGATCCACTATGGCAGACCTGAACTGGAATGTCTAAGCCATTCTGATCGCTATACTTCTCCTGATGTCCTCAAGGAGTTCTGATCGGCCGCGGTTGACGCGCAAGGGTGAGGCGACGCGCGCGCGCATCGTTGACGCTGCGGCGGCGCTGATCTATCAGCAGGGCGTTGCCCACACGACGGTCGAGGAAGTGCGCGACGGTGCACAAGTGAGCAGCTCGCAGCTCTACCACTACTTCGAGGACAAGCCGGCGCTGGTCCGCGCAGTCATCGAGCGCCAGGCCGACAGGGCCATCGGCACGCAGGAGCAGTTCGACCTCAGCAGCCTCGACGGCCTACGGGAGTGGCGCGATTTCGTGGTCGATCACGCCCGCGACACGGACGGCCGCTTTGGTTGTCCGGTCGGCTCGCTCGGTTCCGAGCTCGCCGAGACCGAGCCCGAAGCCAGGGCAATCGTTGCGGCGTCATTCAAACGCTGGGAGGCCAGCATCATGGCCGGTCTGCTGCGGATGCACGCGCTTGGCCGACTCGGCCCGGAGGCCGATCCGCGCCGGCTCGCGCTGGCCTTGCTTGCCGCGCTCGAAGGCGGCCTCTTGCTGGCTCAGATCCAGCGCGACCCCGAACCGCTCGCGGCCGCGCTCGACACGATGCTCGCGCACATCGCCACCCTCAGCAGCACCACGAGCACCTCGCTCAACAGCTGAGCCCACGGACCGACGTCAGTCGGTGCGCGGTGCGCACCAACACGGCCTAGAGGCAAATCAGCGAACGCGGCCGCGCCGGGGCGTGATCGAGGTTCTGGGTGGGCCTGCATCCCGGTGACCACGGTCGGGGTGGACGCAGCCCGCACCAACTCTTCAGAACACGAGCCTGGCCCAGCCGCCAACCTTGTTGGCCGTACCCGAAGGCGAACGCGGAGCCGGCGATCAGACCGTCGAGGCTGCCATCTGGGAAGAAGCGCGTACTGACAGACCGCCCAGCATTGGCTTACATGAGCCAGCTCCATTACAGTCGGCGCCAGCAGGAGTGGAGTACTTGTTCCAAATATTAAAGGGATGTCGACTATGGATCTGCAAGACAAGAACGCTCTGATCACCGGTGGCACCTCCGGGATGGGTATCGCGACCGTTACTGGCGATGGCCGAAAAAGGCGCCACGGTGATCATCACCGGCCGCGATGAGACCCGCGGCGCGAGCACCGTGGAGAAGATCCGGGTACCGGCCCGAGCGACGCCCGTTTGCGGGCTGCCTTCCGCAGGATCGGTCCGCGAATGGACCACAAAGAAGGAGAAAGCCCCGCTTTAGCAGGGCTTTTGTGA
>CAVWFX010000001.1:0-168788 GCA_963754375.1 uncultured Solirubrobacterales bacterium | reverse complement strand
AGGCGGCTGATCCGAAACGCCGGCCGCCAGCGCCCCGGGACATCCGGCGCGTCAGTCGTTGCCGCTGTCGACGGCGCGCAGTTCGGGCCGGCTGTCGGGCGTGGGCTCGTCGAGCTCCGCGGACAGCGCTTCGCTCTCGAACCGGGCCAGTGCCTCCTCACACGAGGCGACGGCCGCGGCGGCCTCTTGACCGCCGGGCGCATCGAAGTAGTCGCGCGCGCGGATGGCCGCGAGCCACTTCTGATGGCGGGCGAGGTCGGCGTCGGACTCCTCGAGCTCGGTGTACGTGGCCCGGCCGCGGCGACGCTCGAGCTGGAGCTCCTCGTGGAACTGCCGCGTGCGCTCGACCACCTCGCGGTACTCGTCGGTCCGCTCGCGCTGGATCGCGTCGATGACCGCGGCCTCCTGCTTGGAGTCCGTCAGGCGGATGCGAAGCATCTCGCCGTGGCCGCCCTCGGCGCGCAGTCGGGTCACCAGCCGCGCCGCGGCGCGCGTGGTCTTCGGCGTCGCCGGGAGCAGGCACACGGACTGCTGCAAGTAGTGAGCCCCCAGGCTGCGGAGATTGCGCCACGCGTAGACGCGCAGTGTCGAGGTCCCGCCGCGCGGAGTGGAGACGGTGATCAGCAACCAGTCGCGAGCCACGGGAGACCATGATCCCAGACGTCCCAGCCCGTTCCGGTCGCTACGTATCATACGTTTCATGCCGAGCGCAACGCGCGCGTCGTCACGCGCCGACCGGGCGCCGGCGGTCCCGGTCCACGCAGAACCGCCGGCGGTCGTATGGGAGCGCACCGGCAGCCGCCCGGGCGGGCTCAGGCCCGAGGAGGTCGCGCAGCGCCGCACGGCGGCGGTCCGGACCGAACGCGGCAACACCTCGGCAGTCTTGGGCGAGATCGTCGAGTCGGTGGTGGAGCCGCTCCAGCTGCTGCTGGTCGTGGTCGGCGTGCTCTCGGCGATCTTCGGCGAGCTTCGTGACGCGATCGCGATCTTCTCGGTCATCGTGCTCGTCAGCGCGGTCGAGGCGATCTCCGAGGTCCGTGCCAAGCGCGCGCTGCAGGCGCTCCGCGACCTCAGCGCCCCCAACGCACTCGTCCGGCGCGCCGGCGTCGCGCGTGGCGGTCCCGGTCGGCGCGCTCGTCGTCGGCGACGTGCTGCTCGTCGAGGCCGGCAGCGTCGTCGCGGCCGATGCCCGCGTCGTGGCGGCCGACGGCCTGGCCACCGACGAGTCCAGGCTGACGGGCGAACCAGTGGCGGCCGCGAAGGGACCCGAGCCGGTGGACGCCGACGCGCCGCTCGCCGAGCGGTCCTCGGTGCTGCACGCGGGCACCGCCGTGGTGGCCGGCGCCGGCGAGGGCGTCGTCGTCGCGCTGGGTGACGAGACCGAGATCGGGCGCCTCGGCCGGCTCGTCGCACGCGCCAAGGAGCCGCCCACCCCCCTCCAGGGCGCGATGGCCGAGCTGGCGCGCGCAGCGCTGATCGTGGCGGTGACGGCGTGCGTGCTCGTGCCGCTCGTCGGGGTCCTTCGGGGCCAGCCCCCGCGCGAGATGCTGCTCGACGGGCTGACGCTCGCGTTCGCCACGATCCCCGAGGAGCTGCCGATCCTGGTGACGGTGCTCGTCGCGCTCGGCGGTCTGCGCATGGCGCAGCACGGCGTCCTGCTGCGGCGGCTGCGCGCCGCCGAGGCCGTCGGCGCGATGACCGTGCTGCTCGCCGACAAGACCGGGACGCTGACCGAGAACCGGCTTGCTGATCGAACGCATCGACGGCGACCGCGAACGCGTGCTCGCAGCGGCGGCGGCCGCGCACGGGGCGGCGGCCGCGCAGGACCCGGTCGATCGCGCGCTGGTCGAGGCCGCCGGCGAGCCCGCGCCGGGCGAGCGGCTCGCCCGCTACCCGTTCGATCCGGTGCGCCGGCGCGAGAGCGCGGTGTGGCGCGACCCCGGCGGCGCATGGGTGGCCGTGAAGGGAGCGCCGGAGGCCGTCCTCGACGCGTGCGCGATGTCCGAGACGGAGCGGACTTCGGTGCTCGCGCGCGTCGCGCGGCTCGCCGATGACGGGCTGCGGATCATCGCGGTCGCCCAGCGTCGTGTCGCCTCCGCCCCCCGCGACGCCGCCGACGCCGAGACCGAGCTCGACTTCGTCGGGCTGGCCGCCTTCCGCGATCCGTTGCGCGCCGGCGTCGGCGATGCCGTGGCCGAGCTCGCCCACGCCGGCGTGCGGACGATCGTCGTCAGCGGCGACCACCCCGAGACCGTCGCCGCGGCCGCGCGCGAGGCCGGCGTCCGCGCTCCCGAGGTCCTGCACGGCGGCGCGCCGCTCGACGCCCTCGACGACGACGAGCTCGCCGGGCGGCTGCGCGGCGAGGCCGTCATCGCGCGCGCCACGCCCGAGGACAAGCTGCGCCTCGTCCGGATCCTCCAGGATCGCGGCGAAGCGGTCGCCGTCACCGGCGACGGCGTCAACGACGCGCCGGCCCTCGCCGCGGCGAACGTCGGGATCGCCATGGGCGCGCGCGGAACCGATCTCGCCCGCGAGGCGTCCGACCTGGTGCTCGTCGATGACGCCTACCCGACGATCGTCGGCGCGGTCGAGGGCGGGCGCGGGCTGGCCTCCCAGTTGCGGCGTGCGGTCGCCTTCTACCTGGGCGCGAAGATCGCGCTGGTCGTGGTCATCGCCGTGCCACTCGCGCTTGGGCTGCCCGCCCCGTTTCACCCGGTGCACATCGTCGTGCTGGAGCTGTTCATGGACGTCGGCGCGTCGGTGGCCTTCGTCTCCGAGCCCACGGCGCCGGGGACGATGGATCGCCCTCCGCGCGATCCTGCCAGCCGGTTCCTCGACCCCACGCAGCTGTCCGCGATCGCGCTCACGGCCGTGGCGCTCACCGTTGCGGTGCTCCCCGCGTTTCTCCTCGTCCACGCCCGGTCGGGCACCGGCATGGCGATCGCGGCCGCCGTCGCCGGGTGGCTCATCGCGAATGTCGCGATCGCGTGGAGCCTGCGCGCCCGACCGGGTCTGCCGTTGCGGCGCAACGTCGCGTTCCCGGTGTGGGCCGCTCGTCGCGCTCGTCGCCGCGTTCATCCTGTCGCTCACCCAGGCCGGGGCGACGCTGGGCGTCGAACCGCTCACCGCGAGCGCCCTGCGCATCACGGCCGGCGTCGCGGCGGTCGGTGTGGCGATCGCGGCTGCCGGACGCGTCGCGCTGTCGCTCTCCCGGCGCCTGTGAAGGGCGCAGCTGGACGCGCAGCACGCCCGCCTGTGGCGACGAGCGGCACACGGATTCGGGTTTCCGTATTGTCGGGCGCGGACGAGAGACAGCCCAAGCGCGATGCAAGAAATCGACAAACCCACGCGAATCCTCGCCTTCGGTGGCAGCCTCCGGGAAGGCTCCAAGAACCGGGCGCTGCTCGATGAATCCGCATTGCTGGCTCCCGCCGGCACCGAGCTGGACCTCAGCCAACTTGCGGTCATCGGCGCGCTTCCGCTGTTCAATCAAGACATCCTGGACCGCGACGGCCTTCCGCCTGCGGCGGCAGCGCTGAAGGATGCGCTGAAGGCCGCGGACGGCCTGCTGATCGCGACGCCCGAGTACAACTGGGGGATCCCCGGATTCTTGAAGAACGCGATCGACTGGGCCTCGCGTCCGGCCGATGACGTCCCGCACGTCTTCGGCGATTTGCCGGTCGCGCTCATTGGCATCGGCGGGGGGGCCGGCACCCGCTTCGCGCAGACCGCCTGGTTGTCGGTGTTCCGGTTCCTCAAGATGCGGCCCTGGTTCGGTCAATCGCTGTTCGTCGATCGCGCGTCGGAGCGCTTCGACGAGCAAAACCGTTTGAGCGACCAGGCGACTCGTGAGCAGCTGGCGGCGGTCATTACCGGCTTCGCTGCCCACTGCGCGCAGCTACCCCGCGTCCGCTCGAGCTAAGGCTCGCGGGCATCGTCTCCCGTCCTTGGATGGTCTCAACTAGCCCAACCTGGCCGCTGACGGAAACGCTCGTCGGCCTGCGTGTCCCGCTGGCCTCGGGGCTGGCCACGGAACAGGCGGCGTTGTGGCTGCGTGAAGACGAGCGCCCGTTTGTCCTGGCGGGTGACTGGCTCGAGGATGCGGTGCTGATCGGGTCTGAACCAGTGAGAGTGGCCAGCGCCACGGAGGATCCGTTCATGCTGCTTGACGCGTCCCTTGAGCCCGGAGGCCGGGCGCGTGTCGGCGGCGGCTGGGTCGGCTGGCTCGGCTACGGCCTGGGTCTGGCATCGAGGCGCTGCCGCCGAGCCCTCCGGCTCCGACTCCTCGACCCTTGTTTTCAATGGCGTTCTACGACCATGTCGTCATCTTCGATGGCGAGCGGTGGTGGTTCGAGGCTCTGTGGACGTCGGGGCGTGACGCAGCGCTTCGCGAACGGCTGGGGGTATGGCAGCGGCGTATGCGCAGCGAGCCGCCGCCGGCTCGCGATGCGACGCTCACGCCGCTCGAAGTGGCGGCCAACGGACCGTGTGGTCATGTCAACGCGGTCGCGGAATGCTGTCGGCGGATTGCCGAGGGCGAGTTGTTTCAGGCAAACATCTGCCTGCGCCTGCAGGCCAGCCTAACCGGGGATCTGCTCGATCTCTTCGTCCGCGCGATGCCGCGCGCACGACCGCGCTTCGGGGCCTTCGTGGATGGGGTGGTGAGCTTGTCGCCAGAGCGGTTTCTGCGTCGGTCGGGCCGGCAGGTGAGCGCCGAGCCGATCAAGGGCACGCGTCCCCGCACCGGCACCGCACAGGAGCGGGACGCTGCCCGGACGGACTTGCTGGCCTCAGAAAAGGACGCGGCCGAGCACGTGATGATCGTGGATTTGATGCGCAACGACCTGGGCCGCGTCTGTGAATACGGGACGGTTACCGCGCAGCCACCGCGGATCGAGGCCCACGCCGGGGTGTGGCACGTGGTTTCCACGGTGTCCGGACGGCTACGGGACGGCGTTGGCGATGGCGCACTGCTCAGAGCGACGTTTCCGCCCGGCTCGGTAACGGGAGCGCCCAAGGTTCAGGCGATGAAGTTGATCGCCTCGCTGGAGGCGACGCGGCGCGAGCTTTACACCGGCGCGATCGGCATCGCGAGCCCGTTCGCCGGGCTCGATCTCAGTGTCGCGATCCGTACGTTTGAAGCGCAATCGGAAAGCATCTGGTTTGGCGCGGGCGGCGGGATCGTGGCTGATTCTGACCCGGAGTCCGAGTTGACCGAGGCGCTGACAAAGGCAGCCGGCCCGCTCGCTGCGATCGGCGGCCGGCTCGCTCCAGTGCAGCGGCACAGGCCGGCTCGGGATTGGCCCTGGAGCGCGCCCTGGCCCACGGCGATCGTCCCGATCCGGCGGCCGGTGTGTTCGAGACACTCCTGGTCACCGACGGTCGCCCGGAACACTTAGAGGCGCATCTGGCCCGCCTGAACGTCTCACTGGCAGAGCTTTACGGCACGAGGCTTGATCCTGACGTCAGCGTCCGCGTGCAAATCGCGGCTGCTGAGCGCCGAGGACGGTGGCGCCTTCGCGTTCGCGCCAGCCCGGACGGTTCGGCGACGGTGACCGTCTCACCCGCCGGGCCGGCGCCTGACGGCGTGCGCCTGCTCACGCCCTTCGTGCTTCCGGGAGGCCTTGGCCGTCACAAATGGTGCGACCGGGCGCTGCTGACAACGCTGAGCGCTCTCGCGTCAGAGACGACTCCGCTATTGGTCGACTCCGACGATGTCGTCCTCGAGGCTGGGTACGCCAACGTCTGGATCGTCGAGGGAGACGACCTGATCACCCCACCGCTGGACGGCCGGATCCTGCCAGGCATCACCCGCGCAATGTTGCTCGCCACCGCGGCACCCAACGCGCGCGAGGAACCGTTCGACCTCACTCGCCTGCGACGGGCCGACTCGATCCTCCTCACCTCATCGATCGCCGGCCGCCACCCCGCACGTCTGGGTGGCTGAGACTCACCCGACCCGACGCGGTCAGCCGACCGAGGCGGTCCCGCCCCGATCATCTCAGGAGTGTGTGAAGGAGTATCGGCTGCGCGACCGATGGAGCGACTAGCAGCAACGCAACCACTACATGGGCGACCACCGCCTGACAGGTTCGCGTTATCGACGTTCTTTGCTCAAGCGGCCCGTAGCACCGGCGCTCGACGATTGTGCGGACGCGAGCGCTGAGTAGCGTCGGCGCCGACGGGCCAGCGGTGCCCGTGCGAGGACTTGAGCCCGGGCGACCGCTGACCAGAATCTCGGCAGAAGCGGTCCCTGTCTCGGTTAGCCGATGGCGAGCAGGACGGGCGCCGCGACGATGCAGGCAGCCCCGGCGAACGCCGGCCGCGAAAGTGGCGCTCCGCTGCTTGCGCGCCCGGGATTGCGCGCAGGACGGCAGCGCTCGCGAGAAGGCCGATGAGAGCGAGCAGCGAGCTGGAGATCAGTTGCTCGATGGCCTGGACCGCCACCGATGAAGACCACGCGTGGTCGATCAGACCATAGGTGATGTTGTCGATGCTCAGCACGAACGGAAGCGCCCAAACCCACCGAGTCTCGGCGAGCCGCCGCGCGTACAACGCGATGCCGAGCCAGTACACGCCCAAGCCGACCAGAACCGCTGTCTCCACAACATTGGCGGTGCCGTCCGGGATGCTCCAATGAAGCGCGGTCCCGAGCAGGAATCCACCCGCGTCGCAGACTCCGAAGAGCATGGCGTAAGGCAGCCACGACCGTCGGCTAACGAGGGCACCGACAGCGAAGCAAGCGATCAAGCTGTCGACCCCGAGAAGCAAAAAGCCCATAAAACCTCCCTCGACGAGTTGATTTACACGGGCGTGGGCTTGCCCGGTACGGCAACTGGCTAACACGACCGAGACTCCGTGTCAACCCGATTCAGTTAGCCACCTGACACGCCGGCTGATTGGCTCGTCCATCGCCTCCGCGGGTGACGACACTCGCGTTGTACTGGGCATGAAACATATAGTACAACTTACTGGTAACAGGCCGAAGACGCGTGCGGATCCTGGCCACCCGACGCGTAAATGACACATGCGTTGTCACGTGACATGAAACGCATGATGCGTAGTGATGGAAACAGTGGAGGCATCTGGGATTATCATCGCGCTATGGCCCGCGACTGGCTGCTGATCACCGTCTCGACCCCGCCCGGCGGGACCTCGACGCTCCGCGTCTACGCGTGGCGCAATATGCGCAGCTTGGGGGCTCACTACCTGCAGCAGTCCGTGTGCCTGCTCCCGGCGACGGCGAAGACCACGCGCGCCGCGGCGCGGGTCGTGACCCGCCTGCGCGCCGAGGGCGGCCACGGCGAGATGCTTCGCATCCACCTGACGGATTCCAAGCAGGAGGCCGCGGTCATCGACGCGATCCAGCGCGAGCGGACCGACGAGTACCACGAGCTGGTCGAGAGCACGAGGCAGTTCCACGACGAGCTCCAGCTCGAGCGCACGCCGTGGCCGGACCACCTACCCCGAGCTCGAGGAGTCCGACGCCGATCTCGCGCCGCTATCAGAAGTGGCTCGCCGCCATCCGCGCGCGCGACTACTTCGATGCACCCGGCGGTCAGGAAGCCGCCGCGGCCGTCGCCTCCTGCGAGGAGGCACTCGCCCGGTTCGAGAGCGAAGCGCTGTCCGCGGAGCTCGACGAGCCCACGGCCGACAGCCGACCGGGACTGCACGCCGTCGACGGACCCAACGACTGACCGTCCGTTCGCCGCGATCCCCGGGTGGGTGAGCCGACATCAGCTGCCAGGCCCCTTCGTGCCGCAGCCCGGGATCACGGCGACCCACGCCCGGCCGGGGGTCAGTCTGCGAGCACGTCCGGGAAGCCGAGCACCAGGACCAGCGCGGGATCGTGGAACTTGATCACGCGCGAGATGCCGGTGGCGGTCGGGGCCAGCACTACGGCGCCGTCGGCTCGGAGAGCGCTGTCCGCATCCCGGTGGTACACGGCGGCGGCGGGTTGCCCGTTGGCGGTGGTCGCGATCATCCGCCAGTCGCCCGGGGCGCCCAGCACATACGCGTCGAGCATGTGGATGCAGTTCACCCGGCCCGCCTGCCATTCGCGGAATGGCGTCGCCTCCAGCGTGGCGTCCGCGCGCAGCACCTGTTCCAGCAGGCCGGCATCGGAGCGCTCGAAGGCCGCGATGTAGCCGTCGAGCAGCGCACGCGCCCGCTGTTCGGTCGGCTCGAGCAGTTCCTCGGGCTCCGGCTCCAATTCGTCCAGCCGGGCGCGGGCGCGCTGCAGTCCGCTCTTTACCGCCGCCGTGGTGGTGTCGAGGATCTCCGCGGTTTCGGCTGCAGAGAACGCCAGCACCTCGCGCAGGATGAGGATCGCACGTTGGCGGGCGGGCAGGTGCTGCAGGCTCGCGATCAGCGCCAGCCGCAGCGACTCGCGTTTGATCACGGCCGCGGCCGGATCGTCGGCGGGTGGGGCGATCCATGCGTCCGGCAACGGTTCCAGCCACGAGACCTCGCCCGGCGCAACCTGACTCGGCGGGCGATCGGGTCCGCCGTCAGGACCTGTCAGACCCGAGGGCAGCAGCCGGATCCGGCGCGGCTCCAACGCAGTCAGGCAGACGTTGGTAGAGATCTTGTAGAGCCAGCCCCGAATCGACGCACGGCCCTCAAAGCCAGCGTAGGAACGCCACGCCCGAAGATACGTTTCCTGGACCAGGTCCTCGGCGTCATGCGCCGAGCCGACCATGCGATAACAGTGCGCCATCAGCTCCCGACGGAACCGCTCGGTCTCGGCAGCGAACCGATCCCGGCTCGCCGGGTCCCCGACGTTTGACGTCATGCCGCGAGCTTACGTCCGCGACCAGTCGCCAAGATGCGCGATGGCATCCGTCCCGCGGACACGGCCTCCGCGATCAGACCTCCTCGAGCTGCAGGATCATGCCGCGAAAGGTCGCGTACCGCGCCAGGTTCGCCCTGGCATCCTCGGCGGTGCGCTGGCCTATCTCGGACCCGAACGCGGCTTCCAGCGCAGCCATGTCGTCCCAGTCCAGCATCACGACCATGTAGCACGGCTGGCCGATCACGGCTGCCGGCTCGTGACTGCGCGTGTAACGCCGCAGGCCCGGTAACTGTTTCGCCAACGGGATGTGGACATCGTTGTAGTGACGTTCGAACGCATCGACGTCGGACGGGGTGTCGTACAGCACGACGAATCGCGCCATCTGCGGAATGGCCGGGTCAACGGTCGAGGTCATCAGTGTCAACTCCTGTCAGGGATCTTCGGTGTTGGTATTACCGGCGCGGTACCGGGCCGGGTGTTTTCAGGGCAGCAGCGCCAGCTTGCCGACGGTCGCCCGTGCGTCCAGGTCCGCGAGTGCCTTCGGCCCCTCAGCCAGCGCGTAGGTTGTGGGCTGGCTGGGGCCGAGCACCCCGGCCGCGAGGAGCCCGAACATCTCGCCCATGACCTCGCCGAAGATCTGCGGAGCTGCCTGGAGCAGGATGCCGATGTTCAGGCCGATGACGTGAATCTGGTGCTTGTAGACCAGGTCCCAGTTGGTGATCGAGGCTTCCCCGCCGACCACGCCGTAGACGACGACCCGGCCGGTGACCCGCTTGGTCGCGGCCAGGCTGGCGTCGAGAGTGGCGCCGCCGACCGAGTCCAATACCAGGTCGGCGCCCGCGCCGCCGGTCAGTCGCAGGACCTCGGCCGCAAGGTCCGGGCCGCCGGAGTCGATGACATGGTCGGCGCCCAGCGCCCGTACCACCCCGTGCTTGCTTGGCGAGGCCGACGCGATCACCGTCGCGCCATAGTGCTTGGCCATCTTGACCGCGGCCTGGCCCGTCCCGCCGGCCGCGGCGTGGATCAGGACGATCTGCCCTGCGGCGAGGCAGCCCAGCGGCCTGAGCGCCGCCAGCGCGGTCGGCCAGTTCACGACCAGGCCCAGCGTCTGCTCGTCGGCCCACCCCTCAGGCACGCGGACCGCCGCAGCCGCGGGCAGCACCATGTACTCAGCGAAGGCGCCCCCTCCGATGCCGACGCCGATGACGTGGGCGCCGGGCTCCAGGTCGGTCACGCCTTCGCCAACCGCGGTGACCTCACCGGCCCCCTCGATGCCCGCCAGGTACGGCGGCTGCGGGCCGCCTGCGAATGTACCGCGGGCCTGCGAGATGTCGACGAAGTTGACGCCGGCGGCGGTGACCCGGATCAGGACCTCACCCGGTCCAGGGCTCGGTACCGGCGCGTCGGAGATCAAACGAACGCCCCGCGGGCCCTCTAGGGATGTCTGCTGCAGGGCGCGCATGGTGGCAGGAATGCTCACGGCAATCAGCTCCTTTCTCGACTCTGTCTCATCGCGGCCGGCCTCTTCGGCGCGCCGCAACCTCGACATGTAGACCTTCGCCACCACAGAAAGGAATCGGCAGCCCCCAACGCGGCCGGGCTGCACCAGCGCTGAGCGCTTCACCCGCGAGCGCCGACAGTCAAGTACCGGCCACCAACCGGGTCGCTCTCGCCGTTGTCCGCCCACGAGAACTCAACACCCGGACGGCCATCGTGAGGCGCATCGCCGGCGTCGATCTCACCCTCGAGGCGATGAAAGCGAAGCGGCCGGTGCGGTCCTCGTCGAACTCGATGAAGGCGGGGCCGACCAGGTCCAGGTCATCCCGATCCCACAGCTCCATCTCCACGATTCGCCACCTACCCGCGACGTCGGTCATTTGTGCCCTCCTGCTGACCGGGAACCGGGCTTGGTTCCCGGAATCAACTTACGGGCTTCAAGATGGATGGGCACGGCTGGGCTCGAACCAGCGACCTCTCGCGTGTGAAGCGAGCGCTCTCCCACTGAGCTACGCGCCCGTGCGTGGGGCCAGTGTATTGGACGCCCGGGGAGCGCCGGTGGCCCGGTCAGGCGCGACCGACTAGGATCTGTCCTGACCGTGCTAGGCGGGGTGCTAGCGGTGCCCTGTACCCGCAATCCGCTCTAGCGGGGCTGAATTCCCTCTCGAGGGGCTCGAGGCCCTGGGTCAGCGCCACGTCGAAGGCGTTGATGATTTGGTCCCATCGTGATGAAGACCCGTGAACCAGGTCAGGTCCGGAAGGAAGCAGCCTTAAGCGGTCATCTTCAGGCGCGAAGGGGGTGCCAGATCGGAGCCTTCGGACGGCGGCCGCGCCCAGGGTACGGCTTCGACGGAGGGTGCACGGTCACTTTTCTTTTGGAGCACCCCGCTCGCCTCGGCCAATGATCCTCGCGGCCGGGCGGGCGGGCATGCTTGGCGCGCCGACGCGGGCGGTCGCCGTCACGGTGTGGGGACACGCTGTCACGGAGGCGTGATGTTTCCGGCCCGGTTCCGGGACGTGGCCCGAGTTAGTCGCATATACGACGAGTTAGATGACGCACGTCGCGCCCCGCACACCGTTCGCGCCCGCCGCGGAATCAACCGTTCTAGGCCAGGACCAACTGCCCCGCTCGCCTCGAGCCTTCCGAACGGCGGGCGCCGAAGGCGGCACCCTCGTGCTCCAGCAGGGCCCGCTTGCGGGGAAGTCCGCCGCCGTAGCCGGTGAGCGAGCCGTCGGCACCGATCACGCGGTGGCAGGGAACGATGATCGGCACCGGCGTCCGGCCGACGGCGCCGCCGACCGCCCGGACGCGGTCAGGACGATCGATCCGCCGGGCCAGCTCGCCGTATGTGACCGTCGTCCCGTATGGGATCGCCCGCAGCTGCTCCCAGACGGCGAGCTGAAATGGCGTGCCGTTCAGGTCGAGCTGCAAGTTGCAGCTTCGGCGACGGCCGGCGAAATACTCGTCCAGCTGTGTGGCGACGTCGGCAAACGCGAGCGGGTCGCGACCGGACTCGTCGCGCGGTTCTGAGCCGGGGAACAGCAGATCGCTCAGCCCAGCGTCGCCGCCCACCAGGGTCAACCTCCCCAGCGGGCTCTCGTATGTGGTCCAGATGAAGGTGGTGTCGTTCATGCTCATCAAACGTCTGGACGCGCACTTGTGTGAGATCGGTGGCGAACCGGACCCCACGAGTTAGGAAGCAAGTCTTGCATTCACCACCCCGTGCGTGTTAGGTTCCAATGTGGGGTTCATAAAGAGGACCTCAGAGGTTTGAAAAAGCGCGACGGCAACGCACACTGGCGCGCTCCGGGGGTCGGAGAGGACGGTGGCGGTGGCACTGAGTGCTGGGGTTGTCGACGTCGCATCCAGTAAGCGGGGGCACGGCCTCTGGCAGCGTTACTGCGAGTATCGCTATGAGGCTGACGAACTCGGGCTTGCGCTTGACATCAGCCGCGTCCGCTTCGGCTCCGAGCTGTTCGATCAAATGGCGGTCCCGCTTGCGTCGGCCATGCGGGCGATGGCGGCACTCGAGGCGGGCGCACTGGCAAACGCCGATGAGCACCGCATGGTCGGGCACTACTGGTTACGCGCCCCAGACATCGCCCCCGACCCGCGAATACGAGCTGACATCGAAGTCGCGGTTTCATCAGTTCAGGCGTTTGCGTCAAGTGTCCGGCGTGGGACGGTGCACGGAGCCGACGGCCCGTTTGAGCACCTGATTCATGTGGGCATCGGCGGGTCTGCGCTCGGCCCGCAGCTTGCCTGCCATGCACTTCCGGGCCGTGCCGACGGCCTTGCCGTGCACTTCCTTGACAACGCGGATCCTCAGACCATCGACTCGCTGACCTCTGCGCTCACCGGGAAGCTCGCTCGCACGCTGGTGTCCGTCGTCTCGAAGTGCGGCTGGACACCGACGACAAGCCACATCATGTCCGAGCTTCGGGCGGCCTTCGGGCGCGACGGACTTGCGTTCTCCCGTCACGCGGTCGCGACGACGATGCAGGGAACCGAGCTCGATAGGTGTGCCAGCGACGAGCATTGGCTGGCACGTTTTCCGCTCTGGGATTGGGTGGGGGGGCGCACCTCGGTCACTTCGGCCGTAGGCCTGCTACCCATGGCGCTCCAGGGCATTGATATCCGGGCGTTCCTCGATGGAGCGGCGGCCATGGACCGCGTGACGCGGCATCCAGACCCCCGCGAGAACCCAGCCGTGCTCCTCGCCCTCATGTGGCACTGGCTCGGCCGCGGGCGCGGAGACAAGAACATGGTCGTGCTGCCCTACCGGATCGTCTGTCGCTGCTGGCTCGGTACGTCCAGCAGCTGGTGATGGAATCGGTGGGTAAGAAAGCCGACCGACAGGGGGCGATCGTCCACCAGGGCCTCACCGTCTACGGGCATAAGGGATCGGCGGATCAGCACGCTTACGTACAACAGCTCCGCGACGGGCGGTCCGACTTCTTCGTGACTTTCGTCTGCGTACAGGATGACGGAGGCCGAGACCGGGTTGAGGTCGGGCCCGGGGCGACGCTGGCCGATCACCTCTTTGCCTCCCTGGAAGCGACCCGCGATGCTCTCTACGAGCGCGAGCGTGAGTCAATCACGATCACCCTTCGTGACCTCACCCCACGGTCGCTGGGAGGCCTTATCGCACTGTATGAGCGCACCGTCGGCGTCTACGCCGAGCTGGTCGATGTAAACGCCTACCACCAGCCGGGCGTCGCCAAAGACGCCGCCGCGCCGATCGTCACGTTGCAGACCGAGGTGCTGACGGAGCTTGCGCGAGCGCAAGCGCCATTGAGCGCTGAGCAGGTCTCCGACGCAATCGGCTCGGCGGACCGGGTCGAGACGGTGTTCAAGCTCCTCGACCGGCTGGCTCTCGCTACCGACAGCGGAGTCATCTCCTCTCACGGACCCCCACAGGCTCGTCGTTTCTCGATGCCGTCTCGCGCGGGTGACCACGCGGAGCTGGTCGATGGCTGAGTTCGATGACGTTGTCGTCCTCTCGCCTCGGGTGCGCGAGCGCCTCACGGTCGCCGTACGCCGGCGATTTCCCACCAAGTCCTTCGGATACCTGCTATCGCCGGAGGAAAAGGGCAGCCCGACAGACTTCGTCATCTTCGAGGGAAACCGCCGCAACGATGGATCCTGGCGACAGGTTTTCCACTCGTTCGGGCGTTATTTCGTCGAGCATGACGACGCGGGCTTTGTGGCACCGGTGGAAGAGTCATGGACGGTCCAGAAGCAGATCTGGGCGCGGGGCCTGGTGGAGGTCGCGGCGTTCCACAGTCATCAACGCCACCCGGCCAACTTCTCCGGCGTTGACTACCACCTGCATGTGGAGCGGTTTCCGGATCTGTGGCATCTGATCATCTCCCTGCGGAACCCGCGGATCCCGCAGATCCGGGCATTCAGCACGGCCGGAGAGGGCGTGCGCGAGCTGACGATCGTGGATAGTCCCATCCGGGAAACCGGAGGCGTTGCCGCCGAGAGGGTTACAGCATGGCCGTCCTAGCCAGGTCAAAGCAAGTCCTGGGCGACACAAGACACGTGCTTGAGACCGACCGCAAAGGACGTCCGCGGTGTCGTGACGCCCGACGCGTGCTCGAAGCCATCGAGGCGGTGCTGCGGTCAGGTGAAGGCGAAGTGGTCGCGGACCTGGTGGAAAACGGGATCCTTCGCGCGGCCCGGACGCGGCACACCGAGTACATCGCGCCACATATGCAACTGGTGGCAGGGGCGCGCTACGAGATGGGGACACCTCCTGCGCACGCGCGGCATTTCTGCGGCGAGTCTCCCTGCCACGTCATCGAGCTCCCCCCGTACTGGCTGAGCGAGACCTCCGTCACCAACGGGCTCTTCTCGCTGTTCGATCCACGCAGATCAGACCTGAGCCGGCGGGAGCGGGAGAAGCCCGCCGTTGACGTCACCTGGTGGGAAGCGGCGCTGTTCGCCATGTGGGTGGGATGCAGGTTGCCCACGGAGGCCGAATGGGAATATGCCTGCGGCGCCGGGGGCCCGGGAGAGTGGTGTTGCCCCGA
The DNA here is from genome assembly GCA_963754375.1 of uncultured Solirubrobacterales bacterium. Taxonomy (GTDB): domain Bacteria; phylum Actinomycetota; class Thermoleophilia; order Solirubrobacterales; family Solirubrobacteraceae; genus Palsa-465. The sequence goes on along the minus strand of CAVWFX010000001.1, from coordinate 153,958 downwards.
GGACCGCCTCGCCCGCTACGCCTGGTACAGCGAGAACGCCGATGACCGACTGCACCGGGTGGCCAGCTTGGAGCCGAACGCGTTTGGGCTCTTTGACCTCCACGGCAACGTCTGGGAATGGTGTAAGGACGTCTACGATCAGGACTACTACCAGCGCTCGCCGGCGCGCGATCCGGTGAACAACCAGGCGCGTGGTTGGATGGGAACCGACCGAGTCGCGCGGGGCGGGAGCCTGTACGCCCTGGCGGAGATGTGCCGGACGCGCTATCGCTTCCATGAACCCGCGGAGTTCTGCGCCTCGGATCTTGGATTCCGACTCGCACAGACGTCTTACGCGGACGGGTTGGAGGGCCCTTAGAGATGGTTACGCTCACACTGTCGGCATCGTTGTTTGCGCTGTTGCCCGATCCAGAGCAACACCGGGCCGAGAGGCGCCGGTCTGTCAGGCTGAATGCGACCTCATGGGAGGACGCCGTGCTGGAGATCCGCAGGCGGTTCGCCGGCCTGGCCGCCCGGGTCTTCACGGACTCAGGGGTGCTGGCCCGTGGCTTTCTGGTCGTGGTCAATGACGACGTAGTGCGCCTGGACAGGGAGTCGATCGCGTTGAAGGACGGCGACGAGTTATGTCTGCTTGCCGCCCTGGCGGGAGGATGATGGCTGTTCTCGGACAGGAGTCCCGGGCCGCGACCATGTCAGGCAAAAGGGGGATCGATCCGAATGCGGCTGGACCGGTCACCGTCGGCATTGTCGGATTGGGCTATTGGGGCCCGAATCTGCTGCGGGTCCTCGACGAGGCCAGCTGCACTGAAGTGAGGTGGATTTGCGACACCGATCGGGATCGGCTCACGCGGTTTGGCCGGGAGTATCCGGCGGTCGCCGTGGCGGACGACATCGGGAGGCTGCTGGCCGATCCCGGGCTCGAAGCCGTGTGCATCGCGACGCCGATCCCGAGCCATGCTCCGCTGGTCCGACGTGTCTTGACGGCGGGAAAGCACTGCTTTGTGGAAAAGCCGCTCGCCCTGTCCAGTTCAGAGGCCGATGAACTCTGTGACCTCGCAGCGGCGCGGGGCGTCACCTTGATGTGCGATTTCACCTTCCTCTACAGCGCTGCCGTCCGGCGCGTGCGCGAGCTGATCGTCGGCGATGTGCTGGGCGAAGTGCTGTTTCTCTCCTCGGAGCGGGCCAGAGGCATGCATCAGCGTGGGGTGTCCGTGCTGTGGGATCTCGCCCCGCATGATTTCTCGATCTTGTTGTACTGGATGGGATCAATGCCAGAGGCGATTCTGGCCACCGGGCGCGACTCGGTGGTGGAAGGCATACTGGACGTCGCCTTCATCACCATGAGGTTCCCGTCAGGGATGGTCGCGAACATTGCCAACAGCTGGTTGGCGCCGAGCAAGGTGCGCCGGAGCGTAATCGTGGGCACCAAGAAAATGGTCGTGTACGACGACTGTCACGCCGACCAGGTGAGACTTCACGACCACGGGGTCGTGTACCAAGACGAGATCCGCGGCCGCTATGACCTGTTTTGCGCGCCAGGGAACATGGAGGCGCTGACGCTCGGGGAGACAGAACCGCTTGCCGCCGAGGTGGCGGCTCTCGCTGCGTCGGTCCGTAACGGGCGGGCGGCCCGACAGCGGTTCGCCGAGATGGCCCGAGATGTAGTCAAACTGGCCGAGGCGGCCCAGCGCTCGTGGGCCCGGGGTGGGACTTGGGAGCGGGTAGGCCCTGTGCGGACGGGTCAGGCTGAGCCGGCCCACGCAGGACAGCTCAGCGGCGCTCCCCTGGACCCGGCAGCGGTGGCGGCTTCCCCTGCCGGCTGAGGGCAGCGCCGGTCATTTGGCGTCGTGGAAGATGACGCCCAGCGCGGTCCGCTGCCCGCTCGTCACGGTGGCGACGCCGTGGCGCATGCCAACGCGGTGATAGCCGCGCTTTCCGCGGTTGGGCCGCTCGGCGGTGGGAAAGATCACGAACGCGCCCTGGGACGGCGTCAGCACATGGGCGCGGCTCTGCGCCCGCGGGCGCTGCTCGAGCAGCACGAACTGGCCGCCCTCGAAGTCGGTGCCGGGTGCAGCCAGGATCGTGACCACCTGGAACGGGAAGAACACCGCTCCGTAGAGGTCCTGGTGCAGCGCGTTCCAGTCGCCCGGGCCGTAGCGCAGGATCAGCGGCGTGGGCCGGACCTGGCCGGCGTCGTGGCAGCGCTGAAGCAGTTCCGCGTGTTCGGCCGGGAAGGCGGCGCCGTCGCCCCCGAGCAGCTCCGACCAGCGGTTGGCGACCGGGGCCAGGTGGCGGTAGAAGGCGCCGCGCAGCGCCGCGATCTGCTCGGGCAGAGGGTGATCGAAGTAGCGGTAGCGGCCGTCGCCGAAGCGGTAGCGGGCCATGTCGATGGTGGAGCGAAACTGCCCGCCGTCGAACAGCTCGGCCAACTCGTCGCATTCGTCCGCCGACAGCACCGGCGCGGTGACGGCGTGGCCGAACTCGTCCAGGCGCTGTTGCAGATCGTCCCACGGCAGCGTGTCGACGCGCCGGCGGATGTCGGTGCCGGCGTCGGTCATGGTGGTCATCTGGCTCCTCTCGGTTTGGGCTAGCCGGACCCAGAGACAACGGCTCGGGCCACCGTTTCGTGAGATCGACGCGCCAGGGGCGTGGCGGCCTACCGGCTCTCTAGACTCGGAATCCCGTGTCCACCGGTCCCTCGCTCTACCGCCGCCACCGCCCGCGCACCTTCGCCGACGTCGTCGGCCAGGAGCAGGTGGTGCGCACCCTTTCCAATGCCGTGGAGCGCGGCAAGGTGCACCACGCCTACCTGTTCGTGGGCTCGCGCGGGACCGGCAAGACCAGCACCGCCAAGATTCTCGCCGCCTGCTTGAACTGCGAGCAGGGCCCGACCACCGAGCCGTGCGGGGTGTGCGACTCGTGCGTGGCGATCGCCAACGCCACCTCGCTCGACGTAATCGAGATGGACGCCGCCTCCAACAACTCGGTCGACGACATCCGCGACCTGCGCGAGTCGGTCGCCTACGCGCCCATCTCCGGTCGCCACAAGGTCTACATCCTCGACGAAGCCCACATGCTCTCCCAGCAGGCGTGGAACGCCTTCCTCAAGACGCTGGAGGAGCCGCCGCCGCGGACGATCTTCGTGTTGGCCACCACCGAGGCCCAGAAGGTGTTGCCGACCGTGGTGGATCGCTGCCACCGCTTCGACTTCGGCCGCCCCACGGTGGAGCAGGTGGCCACCGTGCTGGGGCGGGTGGCGGCCCAGGAGCAGATCGAGATCGAGCCGGCCGCCGTGGCCCTGATCGCCCGGCATGCCACTGGCAGCTTCCGTGACGCGCTCGGGACCCTCGAGCAGCTCGTCACCTATGCCGGGGACGAGGCGATCGCCTCCACCGATGTGCTGGCGGTACTGGGGGTGGCAGACGCCGAGCAGCTGTTCGAGGCGGTGGACGCCGTCGCCGCCCACGATCCGGCGGCGGCGCTGCGAGCCGCCACCAAGCTCGCCGGCTCGGGCCGCGACCCCGGCCAGGTGCTGCGCGACCTCGAGGTTCACGGCCGTGAGCTGCTGGCCGTCCAGGTGCTGGGCGAGGTCCCCGAGGAACTTCGCGTCACTCCCGAGCGTGACGGGCGGCTGTTCGAGCAGTCCCAGGCCCTCACCGGGTCAGACGTGGTCCGGCTGCTGGACCTGGTGTCGGCGGCGCTGGAGGCGACCGCCAACGGGTCCCAGGCGCGGATCCAGCTCGAGCTGGTGCTGCTCAAAGCCGCCTCACCGGAGATCGATCCGTCCACGACTGCCCTGCTGGCCCGGATCGAGCGCCTGGAGGGCGCGCTGCGCGCCGGGGGGGCGACGCCGTCGGCCGCCATCGCCACGCCTCCGGCGGCCGCCCCTGAGCGCGAGCCGGCACTGCCTGCTGCCCCGGGGCCCGCAGCGGCAGCGTCGCCCGCCCCCGAGCCCGAAGCGGCAGCACCGCCCGTCGCTGTGCCCGAGGCGGCAGTGCCGCCCGCCCCCGGGCCGAGCATCGCGTCCGAGCTCGACACTCTGGTCGCCTCCTGGCCCGCGGTGGTCGACGTGGTCCGGCAGAGCAATGCCATGCTGGCGGCGCTGCTCGCCGACGCCCGCCCCGTGGCCCTGGCCGAGCGCGACGTGACGATCGCCTTTCCCGCCGGTGCCGCGTTTCTCAAGCGCAAGGCCGAGCAGGACGACCACCGGCGTGCCACCGCGGAGGCGCTGCGCTCGGTCACGGGCACCGCGCTGGCGCTTCGTTACGAACTGCGCGACGACACCGCCGCGCCGGCCGATTCCGACCAGCCGGCCATCACCGGTGAGGAGCTCGTAAAACGGTTCATGGAGGAGTTCGACGCCGAGGAAGTCCTCGACGACCCCGATCAAGAACAGGCCAGGTAACCAACAGCCATGCCCCAGCCACCCAACATGCAGCAGCTGCTCAAGCAGGCCCAGAAGATGCAGGAGGACATGCTCGCCGCGCAGGAGTCGCTCAAGGACGAGGTCGTGGACGCGTCTGCCGGCGGCGGAATGGTCACCGTTCAAGTAACCGGCGACCTGGCCATCAAGTCGATCAAGATCGACCCCCAGGCGGTCGATCCCGATGACGTCGAGCTGCTCCAGGACATGGTGCTGGCGGCGGTCAACGAGGCCCTGCGCGCGGCCCAGGAGCTGGCCGCGTCCAAGATGCAGGGGCTGGCCGGCGGCCTCGGCAACCTCGGCCTGCCCGGCTTCTAGCCCGCCGGAGCGCCGCGCACCCGTGTACGCACCGCCCGTCCAGAAGCTCATCACCGAGCTGTCCAAGCTCCCCGGCGTGGGGGGTCGCACCGCCCAGCGTCTGGCCTTCCACATCCTGCGGGCCGGCGACGAGGAGGCGATGGCGCTGGCCGAAGCCATCCGCGAGGTCAAGCAGCGGATCGGCCTGTGCGAGGTGTGCTTCAACCTGGCCGACGGCCCGCGGTGCCGGATCTGCGCCGACGAGCGCCGTGACTTCGAGTTGATCTGCGTGGTCGAGGAACCCTCGGACGTGATCTCGATCGAGCGTACGCACGAGTTCGGCGGCCGCTACCACGTGCTCGGTGGGGCGCTGTCGCCGATCGACGGGGTCGATCCCGAGGACCTCAAGATCTCCGAGCTGTACACCCGGGCCGTGAGTGACGGCGTCCGTGAGGTGGTCATCGCCACCAACCCCACCACCACCGGTGAGGCCACGGCGCTGCACATCGCCGCCGGCCTGCGCGAGCGGTTGCCGGAGCTGTCGGTGACCCGTCTGGCCAGCGGCCTGCCGGTCGGGGCCGACCTTGAGTACGCCGACGAGCTGACGCTTGGACGGGCGCTGGCGGGCCGGCGCGCCGTCTGATCCAAGCTCTACGTACCCTTCGTCGCCGTGCTCGGACCCGGGAAAATCGTTATGAAGTTCGGCGGCACCTCGATCGCGGACGCCGAGCGCATCAAGCGCGCCGCCAGGCGGATCGTGGCCCAGCGCGAGTCCGGCAAGCACGTGGTCGCCGTCCTGTCGGCGCGAGGCCAGACCACCGACGAGCTGATCGCCATGGCCGAGGAGGTCTCGCCGGACCCCGACCGCCGCGAGATGGACATGCTGCTCTCCACCGGCGAGCGGATCTCGTGCGCGCTGTGCGCGATGGCCATCAACGACCTCGGCCACCGCGCGATCTCGCTGACCGGGTCGCAGGCCGGCATCGTCACCGACACCTCGCACACCAAGGCGCGGATCCTCGACGTGCGCGCGATGCGCATCACGGAGGCCCTGACCGAGGGATTGATCGTGTTGGTGGCCGGCTTTCAGGGGGTCTCCACCAGCCGTGACGTGACCACCCTGGGGCGGGGCGGTTCTGACACCACCGCGGTGGCGGTGGCCGCCGCCATCGGCGCCGAGGTGTGCGAGATCTACACCGACGTGGCCGGAGTGTTCAGCGCCGATCCCCGGATCGTGCCCGACGCCCGCAAGCTGCCCCAGGTGAGCTTTGAGGAGATGCTCGAGATGGCCGCGTCGGGGGCCAAGGTGCTGCAGCTGCGCTCGGTCGAGTACGCGCGCACCCACGGCGTCCGGCTGCACTGCCGATCGAGCTTTGACTCCGCCACCGGTACCTTTGTCCTCGGAGAAGACGAGACCATGGAGCACCCCCTCATCACCGCCGTGACCCACTCGACCGAAGAGGCGCGGATCACCCTGATCGGCGTGCCCGACCGCCCGGGCGCGGCGGCCTCGATCTTCAACGCCCTGGCCGATGCCAACTGCAACGTCGACACCATCATCCAGAACGAGCCGCGCGAGGAGGGCCGCGATGCCGAGGTCTCGTTTACGATCGGCACCGAGGACCTGCGCGCCGCCGAGGCGGCGCTGGAGCCGGTCAGAGTGCAGCTTGGCGTAACCCGCATCGACACCGACCGGGAGATCGGCAAGGTCTCGATCGTGGGGGCCGGCATGCGCTCGCATCCGGGCGTCGCGGCCAAGGTGTTTCAGACCCTGGCCGGGGAAGGGATCAACATCGAGATGATCTCCACCTCGCCGATCAAGATCTCCTGCGTGATCCGCTCCGAGGTGGTGCCCCAGGCGGTGCGGGCGCTGCACTCGGCGTTCGAGCTGGGCGAGGGCGGGATCGAGCCCGAGCAGGGGCCGCGATGACACGCGTTGCAGTCGTTGGCGCGACCGGTCAGGTCGGCCGTACCATGCTCGCGCTGCTGGACGAGCGCTCGTTCCCGGCCGACGAGATCGTCCTGTTCGCCACCCCGCGCTCGGCGGGGCTTGAGATCGACGGCCGCGTGGTGCGCGGCCTGGACGACGACGCCGACCTCAGCGGCTTCGACATCGCGCTCTTCTCCGCCGGAGCCGGGACCTCGCGTCAGTGGGCTCCCCGGTTCGTCGAGCGGGGCGCCACCGTGATCGACAACTCCTCCGCCTTCCGCCGAGACCCCGCCGTGCCGCTGATCGTGTCCGAGGTCAACCCCCACGCGCTGGCCGCTCACCAGGGCCTGATCGCCAACCCGAACTGCTCCACCATGCAGCTGATGGTGGCCCTGGCCCCGATCCACCGCGCCGCCGGGATCGAGCGCCTGGTGGTGGCCACCTATCAGTCAGTGTCGGGCACCGGACGCTCCGCGGTCGACGAACTCGATGCCCAGGCCCACGCCTCGCTGCACGGGATGGAGATGCCGGCGCCCGAGATCTATCCCGAGCCGATCGGCTTCAACGTCATCGGTGCCGCCGGAAACTTCGCCGACGGGGACGACCACACCGACGAGGAGCGCAAGATGATCTTCGAGACGCGCAAGATCCTCGAGGACGAGTCGATCGGCGTTGCCGTCACCTGCGTCCGCGTACCGGTCCGGGTCTCGCATTCGGAGGCGGTCAACGTCCAGACGCGCGAGCCGCTCGGGGCCGACCGGGCGCGAGAGCTGCTCAGGGACGCCCCCGGGGTGGCGCTGGAGGACGTCCCGACCCCGCTGCGGGCCGAGGGCCGCGACGAGGTGTTCGTGGGCCGGATCCGCGGTGACGAGTCGCACCCGCGCGCATTCAGCATGTGGGTGGTATCCGACAACCTGCGCAAGGGAGCGGCGACCAACGCGGTCCAGATCGCCGAGCTGCTGGTGGCCGACCGCGCGGGCTCCCCCGTTGCCTGACCATCCTGCGGAGCTCTACGAGCTGATGCGCTGCGCCCCCTCGACGCGGCGCTTCACCGACCAGGCGCCCCCGCGCGATGTGCTGCACCGAGTGCTCGACAACGCCCGCTTCGCCCCCAGCGGCGGCAACCGCCAGGGATGGCGGGTGATCGTGGTCACCGACCCGGAGCTCCGCCGGGGCCTGCGCGACCTCTACCAGGAGCCCTGGGACGCCTACATGATCAAGACCGGCGGCCGCGCGGCGCTGGACGCCGGCGAGGCCAGCGGGCTGCCGGCGGGGCGGCTGCGGATGCTGCGCGGCGCCGACGAGTACGCCCGCGCCTTCGACCGGGTGCCGGTCCACCTGGTGGTGTGCGTGGACGTGAACGTGCTGTCCATCACCGATGAAGCGCTCGACCGCCCCAGCATCGTCGGCGGCGCCTCGGTCTATCCGTTCGTGCAGAACATCCTGCTGGGACTGCGCCGCGAGGGCCTGGGCGCGTCCTTCACCACGCTCCTGGTCCCGGCCGAGACCGAAGTGAAGAGGCTGCTGAATATCCCGGAGGAGTTCGTTGTGGCCGGGCACATTTCAACCGGCTACCGAGCTGACCCGTGGCCCCGGCAGCTGTCCCGCAGGCCGGTGGCGGACTTCACCTTCGCCGATCGCTACGGCGAGCCCTGGTAGCCCGCCACGCGACCGTTTCGCGTCGGCCCCAGGTCCCGGGGACGGGCTTGTGCGTTTTGACCAGGCGGGGGATGCCGAGGCTGCGGCTTGGTCGCTTGCCCCGCTGGCGGCGATGGGATCGATCGAAGTCCGGATAATCCCACCGAGAGTCGGACTGACGACATGGACGATGAGCGACAGGACGAGCCGGCCTCGGGCGCATACGAGGCTGGCGGCGGCACAGGCGCCGAGAGCGAAGCAGCGCGTGATTCCAGACGGGCGACACGTCTGGCGAGGAGCCGCGCAGCACTCGAAGGGGCCGCGCGTGAGTCTGCCGCGGACGTTGCTCGCGGTCCCGCGGCGGCCAGGCGGGAAGGGGTCAAACTGGCGGAGCGGGCCAGCCGGGTGGTCTACTGGCCCGCGCTGCTCTGTGTCCTGGCCGCGGTGGTGCTCCAGATCCGCTTGCCCGGCAAGCTCACCGCCGGGCCGGAGTGGCTCCTACCGTCGCTCGAGGGCGCCCTGTTGATCGGACTTGCCGTGGATACCGTGCGCGGTCGGGGAGACAAGGTCCACCCGGTGCGGCGACGCGTGGCGATCGGGCTGATCGCCCTGGTCACCGCCGCCAACGCGGTGTCGCTCTATCTCCTCGCCCACGAGCTCTTGCACAAGCACATCACCGACGGCCGATCGCTGATCCTCTCCGGGGTCACGATCTGGATCACCAATGTCCTGATATTCGCGCTGTGGTACTGGCTGTTGGACCGTGGGGGTCCGGTCAACCGCGCTCGGCATCCGGATCCCACGACTCCGGAGGGCCATCCGGACTTCGTGTTCCCAGAGATGGACGGTGGCCTGCCCTACACGCCAGCAGCCTGGATGCCCGAGTTCATCGACTATCTCGCCCTGGCGATCACCACAGCGACCGCATTCACCCCCACGGATGCGATGCCCAATTCACGTCCGGCCAAGGCGCTGATGAGCGTCGAGGGTCTGGTCTCGCTTGTCACGATCGGTCTGATCATCTCCCGGGCCGTCAATATCCTCGCCTGACGCAGCGGTGCAGGGCCGCGCGTCGTCAGGCCGGCGCGCCCGCCACCACCGACGCCGACCAGTCGATCACCGAGGTCGGCTTGACCACGTGCTTGCTCATGCCGAGCTCCTTGGGGTCCAACCCGAGGGCCAGCCCGAGCAGCTGCGGCAGGTGCAGCACCGGCAGCCCGAGCTCGCGTCCAACCTCCCGCTCAGCGAGTGGCTGCTGCAGGTCCAGGTTCAGATGGCACAGCGGGCACGGCACCACCAGACAGTCGGCGTCGGCGTCGATGGCGTCGCCGAGGTGGCGTCCGGCCATCGACAGCGAAGCGTGCTTGTTCATGGTGATGATCGGGAAACCGCAGCACTTGTAGACGCCGGCGTAGTCGATCACGGTGCCGCCCAGGGCCTCGATCACCATGTGCATGTAGCGGTCGCGGGGGTGGTCCTCGTCGACCCCCAGGCGGCCCACCGGGCGCACGATGTAACAGCCGTAGAACGGCCCCACCTTGAGATCGGTCAGCGGCCGCTTGACCCTGGCCTTGAGCGCGTCGAGACCCATGTCCTCGACCAGCAGCCACAGCAGGTTCTTGTTGGTCAGCCCGCGACTGTAAGTAAGCCCCTCGTCGGCCAGGTTCTCGTTGATGTGATCGCGGTAATCGGTGTTGGCGTCCAGCCGTTCCTGGCACTCGGACTGAGAGCCCTGACAGGTGGAACAGATGTTCATCATCAGCTCGCCGTCGGTCTGCTGGGCCAGCGCGAACGTGCGCGCATTGAGCGTGTCGGCCAGCTCCTGGTTGTGCTCGGCGATCACCCCGGCGCCGCAGCAGGCGGCTCGGTCGAGCTCGATCAGCTCGATGTCGAGCAGGGGCGCGACCTTGGCCATGGAGCCGTGCAGCTCCGGCGTGAACCCGCGGCTCACGCAGCCCGGCCAGTATGCGACTTTCATGGGCTCTCGCTTTCGCTCGAGGAGGTCTGAGATTCCTCTCCTGGCCCTGGGAAGGTCGGCGCCTTGTCCGCGCCTTCGGACTCTGATGACGTCGGCTCGGGCTCGGGCTCGTCCTCGTACCCAGACACGTACAGGTTGAGCTCGACGCGGTCGGGGCGCTCCTCGACCTTCGCGTACAGGCTCTTGAGCTGCGCGAGGTCGGTCTTGGGCAGCTTGTGGCCGACCATGGCGATCTTCGGACTGATCTTGCCGCGGACCACCCCGGTGACCACGGTCGACAGCGAGGACAGCAGTTCCTTGCCCGCCGCCGGGTGGAACTTGCCCCACCAGGAGTTGCCGCCGTAGCTGCGCGGCAGCAGCTCGGCCTCGTTGAGCAGGCCGTAGTCGCGCACCAGGGTGACGAACGCCTCCTCGTGGCGGTGACCGTTGTTGCGGTCGTTGATCTTCTCGTCGTTGCCGGCCTTGCGCCGCAGGCGCATGATCTGGCTCATCGGGTCAACGCCCTTGGGACAGGCGTCGATGCAGTTGAAGCAGTGGGTGCAGTCGTAGATCCCGTGCGGGTCCTCGGACAGATCCTTGAGGCGCTCGGTGTGCTCGGCGTCACGGGGGTCACCGACGAACCGGTAGGCCTTGGCCAGGGCGGCGGGGCCGATGAACAGCGGGTCGATCTCCATCGACAGGCAGTCGGACACGCAGGCGCCGCACTGGATGCAGGCCATCGTCTGGGTGACGTCGACCATGTTCTCGTGCGGGACCACGTACTCCCGCTCGGGCACCGGCTCCTGGTTGATGAGGAACGGGGTGACCCGCTGGATCTTCTTCCAGTGGACCGCGTCCATGTCGACGATCAGATCGCGGATGACCGGGATGTTGCCCATCGGCTCGACCTCGATCACCCCGGCCGAGGTGCCGTTGCCGTCGCCGTCGCCCTCCTCCTCGGATGCGTTCCAGCCGCTGCCGTGCATCCTGGCCGCGGCCTCATCCAGGTGGGTGTTGCAGGCCAACCCAGGCTTGCCGTTCATGCGTACCCCGCACGAACCGCAGATCGCCTGCTGGCAGGAGCAGCGGATGCCCACCGAGCCGTCGATCTCGTCGCGCACCTTGAGGATCGCGTCGAGCACCGAGTTGCTCCCTTCCAGATCGACCTGATGGTCGTCCCAATATGCAGCCTCTCCAGACTGTGGATCGAACCGGCGGATCCTCAACGTGTACTCAGGCATACCTAGCTAGTAGGTCCTTTCCTCAGGCTCCCATTTGGTGATGGTCACCGGTGAGTAGCTGACCGTGGGTACGTCATCGCCGTTGGCGGTGACGTCGACATGTTTGAGCCAATCGTCGTCATTGCGCTCCGGATAGTCGGTGCGGAACTGGGCTCCGCGTGACTCCTTGCGCTCCAGGGCGGCGACGACGGTCGCCTCGGCGCAGTCGAGCATGTAGCCGAGCTCGATGGCACCGATCACATCCTGGTTGAACACCGTTCCCTTGTCGTCGATCGCCGCCTTGGGCGCCTCCTCCTTGAGCCGCCGGACGATCTCGTGGGCCTTCAGGAGGCCGTCCTCGTCACGGAACACCGCCACGTACTCGTTCATCGTGTCGCCGAGCTCGTCCTTGATCGCCGACACTCGCCGGCCCTCCCGTGGACGGTTGATGATCTCCTGGATGTAGGCCTCGGTCTGATCGATGCGCTTGGCGTGCGTGGTTGGCATGGGCATGTGGCCCGCCTGGCCGGCAGCGTGCTCACCGGCGCGCCGGCCGAAGATCAGCGTGTCGAGCAGCGAGTTGGCGCCGAGACGGTTGCCGCCGTGCACCGACACGCAGGCCACCTCGCCGGCGGCGTACAGCCCCGGAATGGTGGTCAGCCCGTCGACGTCGGTCTTGACGCCGCCCATGATGTAGTGCTGGCCGGGGTGGATGTGGATCGGCTCTCGGGTGATGTCGACCCCGGCGAAGTCGCGCCCGATGTTGACGATCTCGCGCAGCGCCTCGAGCGTGCGGCGGCGCGGCACCTTCGTGATGTCGAGCGCGACGGTGCCGTCGGGGAACCCGCGGCCCTCGTTGATCTCAGTCTGCTCGGCGCGTGAGACGACATCGCGCGAGGCCAGCTCGAGCTTGTTGGGGGCATACCTCTCCATGAACCGGTCGCCCTCGGCGTTCAGCAGCCAGGCCCCCTCGCCGCGAGCGCCCTCGGTGATCAGCAGCCCGTTCCCGGCCAGGGTCGTCGGGTGATACTGGATCATCTCCATATCCATTAACCGCGCCCCGATCCGATATGCCTGCGCGATTCCGTCGCCGGTCACGATCAACCCGTTGGTGGTCGGCTTGTACGCCTGCCCGGCGCCGCCGGAGGCCAGGATCACCCCCTTGGCGTTGAAGACCTCGAGGGCGCCGTCGCGCAGGTTGCGGCACACCGCCCCGATGCAGCGCCCGTCGTCGTCCTGGAGCAGATCGGTGGTGAACCACTCCTCGTAGCGGTCGATCTGGGCCCCGAACTTCATCAGCTGCTCGTAGAGCACGTGCAGGATCGCGTGGCCGGTGATGTCGGCGACGTAGTAGGTGCGGGCCGCCGAGGCGCCTGCCGAAGGCGCGTGTCCCCAGGAGCCCGGTCTCATTGCGATGGAAGGTCACGCCGGCGTGCTCGAGCCACAGGATCTCGCCCGGCGCCTCCCGGCACATGATCTCGATGGCGTCCTGATCGCCGAGGTAGTCCGACCCCTTGATCGTGTCGAAGGCGTGGGACTCCCAGGTGTCCTCAGGGTTCAGGGCGGCATTGATGCCACCGGCCGCGGCCACCGAGTGCGAACGGACGGGGTGGACCTTGGAGATGATCGCGACGCTGGCGCCCGTCTGGGCGGCAGCGATGGCGGCGCGCTGGCCGGCCAGACCGGCGCCGATGATCAGTACGTCATGAGAGGGCACTCCCAGCAATATAAATGAGGGCGAACGGGGGGCGTTGCCTCAGGCCGCGGTCGACCCGAAGGCCGACTGCAACGCCCGGCGCACCTGCTCGATGGTGACGACGCCCCGCAGCACGCCCTCACCGTCGACCGCCATCAGCGCCCCCAGCCGTCCCAGCGACTCCGAGGACAGCAGCTCGGTGATCGGCCGGTCGGCGGCCACGCGCCAGTTCGCCGCCTCGTCGGACTCGACGATGGCCCCGACCGTGAGCCATCCCTCGCCGGCGTCGACCGACGCCTGGGCCCGCTCCTGCCGGGCCACGCCGAGGAAGCGCCCGGCGCTGTCGACGACGGGGAACCACGACCAGCCGTAGCGCAGGAAGTACTCGTCCAGAGCCTGGCCGACCGGCGTCTCGTCCTGGATGGCCACGGGGTGGGTGTCCATGATGTCGGCGACCCGGACCCCCTCGATCCGCTCGGTCAGCGCCGATTGCAGCAGCGCCCCGTGGGCCGACTGGTAGAGCAGGAAGGCAACCGCCGCCAGCCACACTCCGCTGAAGCTGCCGTAGGCGAGCAGCAGCCAGATCCCAACTCCGGCCAGCAGGATCGAGAAGCCCTGACCGAGCCGCGCCGCGACCTGCGTGCCGCGGCGCTTGTCGCCGGACACCCGCCAGACCAGCGCGCGGGCGATGCGACCGCCGTCGAGCGGAAAGGCGGGGAGGATGTTGAAGAAGAACACCAGGACGTTCATCGGAATCAGCCAGCTCAGGGACAGGAGCACCGGCGTGATCTGGATGTCGTTGTCGAGGACGATGGCGTGGGTCAGCCGGTGAAAGCCGACGAGGGCCACGTCGAGCCCGAGACACACTAGGATCACCACCAAGGTCGCCAGGGGGCCGGCCGCTGCGACCTTGAACTCCTCCCCGGGCGTGGCGGCGTCACGGCTCATGTGCGTGAGTCCACCGAACAGGAACAGATCGATGCGCTTGACCTCGATGCCCTGCCGCCGCGCCACCAGCGCATGTCCGAACTCGTGGATGATGAGCGAGACGAACAGCAGCAGCACGCTGACCACGGTGGTCAGATACGCGACCGCGTCGGAGCTGTGCAAGGTCTCCCGAAACGGCGTCGAGAGCCAGAAGATCAGCAGGAACAGGATTACGAACCAGCTGGCGTCCACACCCACGCGGATGCCGAACAGCTCGACGAGCTTGATCGAGGTCGAGCGACGGAACATGCTGCAATGGTCGCATAGCTGCCAACGGGTGCCGCCGCCTGTCGGCGGGCATCCAGGAGAAGCGAATGAGTGAACGTCTTAATGCACTGAAGGAACGGATGGGCCAGCTGGCTGACCTCCACCACCTGGCCGCGTTGGGCCGGTGGGACCAGCAGACGATGATGCCTCCGCGCGGCGGCGCCGGCCGGGCCGAGTCGCTGGCCACGCTCGAGCGGATCTCCCACGAGATGATGGTCGACGATGAGACCGGCCGCCTGCTCGAGGCGGCGTCCCTGGAGCTCGACGGCGCCGGCCTGGAGTCCGACGATGTCTGCCTGGTGCGACTGGTGCGCCGCCGCTGGGAGAAGGCCCGCCGGGTGCCGCCCGACCTCGCCGCCGAGCTGGCGCGCGCGGCCTCGATCGGACAGGAGGCTTGGGTGGCTGCGCGCGCGTCGTCTGACTTCGCCTCGTTCATGCCGTATCTGGAGCACAACATCGAGTTGGTCCGCCGCTACGTCGACTGCCACATGGACTCGGGCCAGTACGAGTGTCCCTACGACGTGGTGCTCGATGACTTCGAGGCCGACATGAAGACGTCCACGGTGGCATCGCTGTTCGACGAGCTCAAGGGCGAGCTGATCCCTCTGATCGGCGAGGTCACGCGCAACCCTGACGCCGTCGATGTCCGCGTGCTCCACGGACACTTTCCGGTAGCCAACCAACGGCGCCTGGTCCGCGAGACGTTGTCGCTGATGGGCTTCGATCCGGCCGGGTGGCGAATCGACGACACCGTGCACCCCTTCGCCCAGAGCCTGGGCGAAGGTGACGTGCGCATCACCACCCGCTGGGATGAGACTTACTTCCCGGCCGGACTGTATGGCGCGATGCACGAGTGCGGTCATGGTCTGTATGAGGCCGGGATCCCGCATGCCCTGCGCCGCTCGCCTTTGGGGGGTGGTGAGTCACTGGGCATGCACGAGTCTCAGAGCCGGATGTGGGAGAACATGGTCGGCCGCGGCCGGCCCTTCTCCGGCGTCCTCGCCCCCAAGGTCGCCGAAGTGCTCGGCGGGTCGCTTGGCGACCTCGATCCGAATGCCCTGTACCGGGCGGTCAACCGCGTCAACCCCTCCTACATCCGCGTCGAGGCCGACGAGGCCACCTACTCGTTGCACATCGTGCTGCGGTTTGAGCTCGAGCAGCAGTTGCTGGAGGGAACGCTGCCGGTCAGCGACCTGGCCGAGGCATGGAACGCGCGCTTCAAGGATTACTTTGGACTAGATGTCGATAACGACGCCGACGGCGTGCTACAGGATGTCCACTGGTCGGCGGGGCTGATCGGCTATTTCCCGACCTACGCGATCGGCAACCTGATCGCCGGTCAGCTGTGGGAGCTTGCCCACACGCAGGTTCCGGACCTGGATGAGCGCATCGCCGCCGGTGAGCTGACACCGCTGCGTGAGTGGCTGATCGAACACGTGCACCGGCACGGGGCCAAGTTCACCACCACGGAGCTGCTGGAGCGCGAGGGCGCCGGACCGGTCGCGGTGGCTCCGTTCATCCGCTACCTCAAGGGCAAGCTGAGCGACGTTTATGACCTGCAGCTGGCGAGGTGACGGCCGCCTCACAGCCCGGACAGAGCCGGCGCATCCGGCGTGGCGGCGACCGGCCAGATCCAGCGGCCACGCCGGGACCGCCGCCCGCCTATAGCATCAAGGTGAGAGCCTTGACAGAACGATGAACTCGCCCGGGCTGCGCCCGTCGGTGTGGCCCCGGTGCAGGGAAGGAATTATTGACTAATGAGTGAACCTCAAAACAGTCGGACACCAGTTAAAGTGGCGGTAACGGGAGCCGCGGGTCAGATCGGGTACGCGCTCCTGTTCCGGGTCGCCAGTGGCCAGCTACTCGGCCCTGACACCCCGGTGCACCTGTCGCTACTGGAGATCCCTGCCGCGGTGAAGGCAGCCGAGGGAACGGCGATGGAGCTCGATGACTGTGCCTTTCCGCTGCTGCGCGGCGTCGACATCTACGACGACCCCAACCAGGCCTTTGATGGCGCCAACATCGCGCTGCTGGTCGGGGCCCGGCCGCGCACCAAGGGCATGGAGCGCAGTGACCTGCTGGAGGCCAACGGCGGGATCTTCAAGCCCCAGGGGCAGGCCCTGAACGACCACGCTGCCCCCGACCTGAAGGTGCTGGTGGTCGGCAATCCAGCCAACACCAACTGCCTGATCGCGGCCAGCAACGCGCCCGACATCCCCCGCCAGCGCTTCACCGCCATGATGCGGCTCGACCACAACCGCGCGATCGCACAGGTGGCCAACAAGACCGGGGCTCAGGTCAGTGAGGTCACCAACATGACGATCTGGGGCAACCATTCCGCCAGCCAGTATCCGGATGTGTTCCACGCCAAAGTCAAGGGCGCCCCGGGCGGCGAGGTGATCGGCGACCAGAGCTGGATCGAGAACGAGTTCATCCCCACCGTCCAGAAGCGCGGGGCGGCCATCATCGAGGCTCGCGGCGCCTCCAGCGCCGCGTCGGCCGCCAACGCTGCGGTCGACCATGTCCGCGACTGGGTCCTGGGCACGCCCGACGGCGACTGGGTGTCGATGGCGATCCCCACCGACGGTTCCTACGGAATCGAGGAGGGGATCTTCGCCGGCCACCCATGCACCTGCTCCGGGGGGGAGTACACGGTGGTACAGGGACTGGAGATCGACGACTTCTCGCGCTCGCGCATCGACGCGACCGTCAAGGAGCTCGGCGAAGAGCGCGAGGCGGTCAGGCAGCTCGAGCTGATCTGACTCACCCGGAGAGAGACCCGCCTCCGGAGAAAGAGCCGCCGCGGCCGTGGCCTGTGACCGCGGCGGCCTCCCGTGACACTCGCATCAGGCCGCTAGGCGACCGGGCCAGTGTCCGCCCCGGACCGCCCAGGTGGCTACGCCGCCTGGGCGGGATGCCAGCCCTGGCCGTCGCGCCTGACCTGGCCGTCCTCCACCAGCTTGGGCATGACGCGGTAGAGGTAATTCGGCTCGATCTTGAGCGCCTCGGCGATCTGCGGGATGGTGATACCGGGCTGCGTACGCACCAGCTCGAGGGCCTGGGTCGCGCGGGTGTTACCACCACGGCGGCCGCGCGGGCGCCCCGCTCGGCGAGCCGTACGGCGCGTCCGAGTGCGACCGGTCGAGCCCGCGGGCCGACCAGGACCGCGGCGTTCACCCACGAGCGCCGACCGAGCGGCCTCGAGCTTCGAGACCTCCTGCTTGAGCTCGGCGAGCCTCGCGTCGATGTCCTTGACCGTACTGTCAACGAAGTCAGCCACAGTCAACCTCCTTGTTTTAGACGTAATTGTCCAACGGAAAGATACAGACCGTTACTTAGCGCAGTGTTAGCGCCGTTGCACGATCGAAGAGGACCGTCGCGGTTGCGGTCAGCTCGGCAGCGGTCAGCCGCGTTCGAGCAGAGTCTTCAGCTTGGTCAATGAACGGTCAGCTTCGCGCTCTGATGTGGCGCCGACAATCACCCGGCTGGCCACCATGCCCAAGCGCCCCCCCGGCGGGCTGAACTCGTTGGTGTACTGAAACCTGGTGCGGCCGTCGTCGAGACTGGTCAGCTCGTAACGGATACGGGCCCGGGAGTGAGCGGGGCCGATTCCGTTCCACTCGGCACGCCGAGGCTGCTCGAGCTCGACCACGGTCCAGTTGACGTGGAAGGTGAAACCTCTGACGTGCATCGCCTGCCTCATGGTGGAGCCGTTGCGCAGGGGCGAGTCCGACACCTGGCTCACCGACTTGTGGATCGTGACCCAGTCAGCCAGCCGATTGGGGTCCATCAGCGTGTCCCATACCGTCTTGATGGGGGCGGCGATCTCGATGTCGGTCTTTACTGTGCTCATCGGCGTGGGCACACTAACCGGTCCACCGCGCCGGGGTTGCGCCGCGGCTCGGACTCAGCGGGCGCTAACGGGTTCGGTCTGCTCCCAGATGCGCAGCGCGCGGTCGATCGCGGCGTCGAGCGAGTGCAACTTGACGCCCAGCAGCCTGGCCGCCTCGTCGTCTCGCGGCAGCAGGTCGGTCTCCAGACTCTCCATCAGCGGGCCGATCAGCTCGTACTCCTCACCGGCGATCACGGCGGCGATGTGGCTCGCGATCGGAGTGAGAGACACACGGCCGAGCCGCACGATCGGCCGGTCGACCAACATCGACTCCCGGATCCGATCGATCAGTCCACCGTAGGAGACGGTGTCGCGACCACCGGCGTCGAGTGCCCGCCCGCCGATTGCGACGTTGGTGGCACCGCGGGCCAGCAGCTCGGCGATGTCGCGCTCGTCGATAGGGCTGGTCAGATTGTCACGCCAGCCGGGCAGGGCCAGCACGGGCAAGCGTTCCACCAGGCGCACCAGGAAGCGAAAGGGGCGCGAGCGGGGGCCGATCACGATCGAGGCGCGCAGCGCCACCGACGAGGGTGAGCCCGCGAGCAGGATCTCCTCCACCTCGAGCCGGCTGGCCAGGTGGTCGGACTGCGGTCCACCCTCCGGTACCAACCCGCCCAGGTACACGATCCGCCTTACCCCGGCGGCCCCGGCCGCGGCCGCGAAGTTCTCCGCGGCGATCCGGTCGCGGGCGGCAAAACCATTGCCCTCGGCTCGTTCCATGGAGTGGATGAGGTAATAGGCGACCTCGGCGTCTTCGAACGCGCGGTCAAGGCCGGTGCCGGTTACGGCGTCGCCCGCGACCAAAGAGATGCCGTTCGGGTCGAGGCGCTCGGGATGGCGGGCCAGGCCGGTGACGGTATGGCCGTCACGCAGCAGGCGCGGAACCAGCAGTGAGCCGATGTAGCCCGAGACGCCGGTAACGAGGATGTTCATCTCTGACCTTCCGCCCACGGAGCCGGGGTCACATAGCTGCGGTCGATCAAGGCTGCCTCCGGCGCGCCCGCCAGGCCCTGGGCGGCGTCGAACTCCGCCAGCAGGATCTCGATCACGCGCTGCACGCCCTCGGCCCCTCCCTGGGCGAGGCCGAACACCGCCGGCCGGCCGATGAGGACGGCGCGCGCCCCCAGGGCCAGCGCCTTGAGCACATCGGTGCCGCGCCTGATGCCGCCGTCGACGAGCACATCGATCCGGTCGCCGACGGCGTCGGAGATCGCGGGCAGGGCCGCGGCGGTGGGGAGCACGGTGTCGAGTTGGCGGCCGCCGTGGTTGGACACGATCACGCCGGCTACCCCGAGCTCCGCCGCCGTGACCGCATCATCGACGGTGAGGATCCCCTTGAGCACGATCGGCAACGGACTGTCGGCCACGAAGCGCTCGATGTCGCTCCAATCCAGGTCGGGGTCGACGAGCGCGGCGAACTGCTGTGGTGTCATCGTCTCGGTGGCGCCGGCCGCGTCGGCGGCCCACGCCCGCGCTCCCCTGGCCGGCGGCACGGGAGTCCGCAGCTCGCGCTCGCGCACACCCAGGACGGGGAGGTCGACCGTGACCACCAGCGCCTCGAAGCCGCTGGCGGCGGCACGGGCGACGAGCTCGGCGCTGACCCCGCGGTCGTTGAAGACGTAGAGCTGCAGCCACCGGGTCCCGGCGGGGACCGCCTCGACCAGCGCCTCGGGCGTGGTCGTGCCCAGCGTCGAGAGGCACATGATCGCTCCGGTCGCGCCCGCCGCGGTGGCGGTGGCGATCTCGCCGTCACGGTGGGCCAGGCGCTGGAACGCGGTCGGCGCGACCAGCACCGGGTGCGGTCGTCGCCGTCCCAACAACTCCACCCCGGGGTCGCGGCGGCCGACTCCGACCAGCATCCGTGGGCGAACGGCCAGCCGGGCCCAGGCGCGCTCGTTGTCGCGCTGGGTGATCTCGTCGCCGGCCCCGCCGGCCACGTAGGCATGCGCCGCGGGCTCCATGGTCGCGGCGGCGGCACGTTCGTAGTCGGCGAGCGTGATCAGCGCCTCGTGGTCGGGGGTGACCATCGCTTGACAAAGCTACGGAAATTGCGGCCGGTCTCCGCCCGCGGACAAAAGACCCCGCAGTTTGCAGGCAATTACGGTTGGCGGAAGTTCCTGCGTTTTCCGGGAATCGTCGTTGCACGGGGGGGTGGAAGTTCGCTTTGATGGCTGCGCGTCGGTTGAGCTTCGAGCACGGAAACGGGGTGCAGGACTGGCATGGCGAACGGTCGTTCGGCAGCGGCGAAGGCGAGCTGCGAAAACTGCTTCTTTCATCAGAACGGCCTGTGCGCGGTGGCGGTCGCCGGTCCCTGCGGCACCTTCCGTCCGGCGCACCCGGACGGCCTGCGTCCGCCCAAGCAGTTGCGCTTCGTATTCCGCCAGGAGCGGCGGCTTCAGGTCGCCTGGGCGTTCCCCTCGCCCAGCGAGCAGGTGGCGCTCCACGTCTGAACCCCGGGCCCGGCGGCGGCTCGGCCGCGGGGCCGCTCGTATATGTTTCCGGCCATGTTCTGGCCGCTGATCGGCGCCTTCATTGCCTTCGTCCTGTTCGCCATCTTCATGGGATGGCTCATGGACTCAGACCGGCACGGCGACGCCGACGGCAACGGCCACTGAGCCGGCGACCCGGCCTGTGACGCGGCCGGCCTGAGCACCCGGTCAGGAGCCGAGCGCCCGTTCTCGCGCCCGCTCGGCGTGTGACGCGATCCACTCGGCTCCGGCGGTGTCGGTCAGCCCGTGGGCCAGGATCGAGCAGAACACGGTGAGCGCGGCGAGGTTGAAGATGACCGGGCCGGCGGCGATCGGCTGGCTGAGGACCAGGAGCGAGAAGGTCATGGTGGCCACCCCCTTGGGCCCGAACCACGACATGAACGCGCGCGTCGCGGTGTCGGTCTGGGTCCCGACCAGGGCGCAGAACACCGCCACCGGGCGCGCCACCAGCAGGGTCACGGCCACCACGCCGACCGCGGCCCACCCGGATCCGAACAGGCCGTGCAGGGTCAGCAGCGAGCCGAACACGACGAACACCCCGAGCTTGACGATCTCCACCAGATCGGCGGCCTGGTTCTCGAAGTGGGCCCGCAGATCGGGGCGCTGGATGCCGAGCACGATCGCCGCCACATACACCGCGATCAGCCCGTTGCCGTGTGGGATGAGGACGGCGATCCCGTAGGCGGCAAACGCGCATCCGAGCGCGTACAGAGATTGCTGGTGGGCAGGGATGGAATCGCCGGAGTCGGTGTCGCGCCGGATCAGGCGGGCGGCCACGAAGCCGACGATGAGCCCGATGCCGAAGCCGATGACCAGATCCTCGAGCACGAACCGCCACCAGACAAACCCGGAGCCGGTCGCCGACAGGGCGGCGCTGAAGGCCAGCACTGCCGGCAGGGCAAGACCGTCGTTGAGGCCTGACTCCAGGTTCAACGAGTGGCGCACGATCTGGGGGACGCGGGGGTTGGTGACCACGCTCGAGGACAGGACCGGGTCGGTGGGGGAGAGCAGGGCGCCGAGCAGGAACGACTCGGTCCAGGTCAGTCCGACCAGGAGCTTGGCGGCCAGCGCCACGATCACCGCGGTCAACGGCATGGCCAGCACGAGCTTGCGGAACGGGAGGTGCCAGTGCGACTGGAGCATCTCGCCGTCGACGTCGAGGCCGTCGCGAAACAGGATCACGATCAGCGCCACCGTGGCCAGCTCGCTCACGAACCCGGAGCGGGCATCGAAGTGCAGCAAGCCGGTCCCGCCCTCGCCGAGCACAAACCCGACCAGGACGAACAGCGCGGTCAGTGACAGGAACGTGCGCCCGGCGATGCCGGACACCAACGCTCCGATCACCAGCAGGCCGCCGAGCACGAGCGTGGAGATCTCGAACTGATGAGAGGCCGCAGCGGGTATCAGGGTCAGGTGTAGCTGCGCGGCGATCACGCCGATTACAGTGTCAGACCAGAGGAGAGGATCGACGTGTGCGCATAACCGTGCTGGGCAAATCGCCGTCCTGGCAGGACGCCGCCGGCGCCTGTAGCGGCTACCTGGTCCAGGAGGGCGACTTCACGATGGTCCTCGACTGCGGCAACGGCGTGTTCTCCAAGCTGCGCCACATCGTCGACTACGTCGACGTCGATGCGGTCCTGATCACCCACCTACACGCCGACCACTTCCTGGACCTGGTTCCGTTCAGCTACGCGCTCACCTACGCCCCTCGCCAGCAGCCGGTGGCGGTCGGGGGCTGGCCGGGCACCGACCATCCGGCGCGGCCGGTTCTGTACGTCCCCGGCGGCGCCGCCAAGGTGTTCAGGCGCATCGTCGGCTGCTGGGGCAACGAGGACCTGATCGAGAACGCGTTCGAGCTGCGCGAGTTCGCCGGCGTCGACGAGCGGGCCCACACCGTCGATGGGCTCTCGGTGGGCCCCTTCCAGATCCGCCTGTGCGAGGTGCCCCATTACGTCACCACCTACGCGGTCGAGCTGACCACCGCCACGGCTCGGTTCACCTTCGGCGCCGACTGCAAGCCCAACGAAGAGCTGGTCACGTTTGCCGAGAACACCGACCTGCTGATGATCGAGGCGACCCTGCCGCGGCCGGAGCGCACCGGGCTCCGCGGTCACCTGACACCGCGTGAGGCCGGCGAGCACGGCAAGCTCGCCCACGCCCAGCGGCTGGTGCTCACGCACTTCTCCGACGAGATGGATCCCGAGTGGGCGCGGCTGGAGGCGGCGTCCAGCTACGGGGGGACGGTCGAGCTCGCCCACGAGGGCGCCGTCTACACCGTCTAGCGGGGCCTCCGACTGGCAGCACCTTCCCGTCACCACAGGGGGGAAAGGGCTGCCAGCCGCCCGCAGCCACGAAGAGCGCGGGTCCGGGCGACACGGCCGACTGGCAGGCGACATCGACGCCAGATGGTTTTCACCCACCCGCGCACTGCCGAGAGGCGAGCCCGGCTGGCAGCACAAACCCGTCAAATCTGGCGGGAAAGGGCTGCCGGCCGACCTGGGCCGTCAGGTCGGCCGCTGCCGCCGCTGCCGCCGCTGCCGCCGCTGGCCCCGCGGCCCCTCGGGGCAACGACGGCTTTGGGGAGAGAGGCAGGCCGGCCGGGTCGCGTCGGACGTGCATGAGGTGACAAACCCGCACGGGCCGGGACGATTTGTCGCCAGCTGCAGCCTCAGCCTCAAGGTTGCGACAAGGCCGATCCACGCGTGCGGTTCTGTCACCTTCTGCATGCTCGACGGCGAGTGTGGCTCGGGGCCGCCCCCTTCCCTGCTGCCTTTTGCGCCGGTACCCGTCCGCGGTCGGCTGAGTGCGCTCTGGCCGCCCACGCACGCCGGCCCACCCTCGCTGGATACGCTGTTGTCGATGGCCGACCGTGACCTGTTTGCCAACTTCGAGCGCATGCGACGGGAGATGGATGAGCTGTTCGGCGACGTGTTCGAGCGGGCGGGTCTGCCGGCCCGCGGCACCATTCCGTGGCCGGCGGTGGACGTGGCCTATGCCCCGGATCCGCCGCGGGCGATCATCACCGCCGAGCTGGCGGGGATGAAGGTCGACCAGTTCGCGCTTGAGGATCGAGGGACGCAAGCTGATCCTGGCCGGCCGTCGCGGCCTGTCGGCATCGCCGAGCCAGGTCTACCAGCAGATGGAGATCGAACGCGGCCAGTTTCGCCGGGTGATCGAGCTGGCTGCCGACGTGCGCGCCGACGAGGCCACCGCCCGCTACGAGGACGGGATGCTGCAGGTGGAGCTGCCGCTCGTCCAGCGCGAGCCGCGCTCGCGAGCGGTGCCGATCGAGAGCGGCGAGTCGCAATGATCGAAGTCGGCGTTCCGGCCGACGGCGCACAGGAGATCGCTCCGCCGGGAGCACGGCAGTTTCCCGCCGAGGTGGCGGTGCTGCCGCTGCGCGAGACGGTCAGCTTCCCGGACATGGTGATCCCGCTCAACATCGGGCAGGAGCGCAGTGTCGAGTTGATCAACGACGTCCTGCGCGGCGACCGCTCGATCGTGATGGTGGCCAGCCGCAACCCCGAGTTCGAGCTGCCCGGCCCCGACGAGCTCTATGACGTCGGCGTCCTGGGCGTGGTGGCCCGCATGATCCGGCTGCCCGACGGATCGCTTCGCGTCCTGATCCAGGGCGGCCAGCGCGTCCGGATCGGCGGACTGGGTGCGGACCGAGCCCTACCTGGTGGCCAGGATCGAGGAGGAGCCCGACGTGGTCACCGAGAGCGCCGAGCTGGTGGCGCTGATGCGCAACGTGCAGCAGACGTTCACCAGCATCGTCGGGCAGGTGCCCTACCTGCCCGAGGAGCTGGCGGTGATGGTCACCAACGTCGAGGACCCGGCGTGCTGTCCAACCTGATCGCCGGCGCGCTGCGGCTGCCCACCGAGCAGTAAGCAGCAGCTGCTGGAGGAGGTCGACGTCAACAAGCGGCTGCGCCGCCTGTCGGAGATCCTGGCGCGCGAGCAGGAGGTGGCGGCGATCGGGACCAGGATCCAGTCCCAGGTTCAGTCCGAGCTGGAGAAGGGCCAGCGCGAGTACGTCCTGCGCCAGCAGATGAAGGCCATCCAGGAGGAGCTTGGCGAGGTCGACGAGGTGGCGGCCGAGGTCGAGCGAGCTGCGCCAGCAGCTCGATGCCATCGAGCTGCCCGAGGCGGCGCGACGCCAGGCCGACCGCGAGCTGGCCCGGCTGGAGCGGCTGCAGCCGGCGATGGCCGAGTACGGCGTGATCCGCACCTACCTGGAGTGGATCGCCTCGCTGCCCTGGGACAAGGCGACCGAGGACAACCTCGACCTCAAGCACGCGCGCCGGGTGCTCGACGAGGATCACTACGACATCGAGCAGGTCAAGGACCGCATCCTCGAGTTCCTCGCCGTGCGGTCCCTCAAGCCGGACGCGCCGCGGATCGATCCTGCTGTTCGTCGGCCCTCCCGGCGTGGGCAAGACCTCGCTGGGCCGCTCGATGGCCCGCGCGCTGGGGCGGCGCTTTGAGCGCATCAGCGTCGGCGGGGTGCGCGACGAGGCCGAGATCCGCGGCCACCGCCGCACCTACATCGGAGCCATGCCCGGGGTCATCGTGCGGGCCCTGCGCGACGCCGGCGCCAACAATCCGCTGCTGATGATCGACGAGATCGACAAGATGGGCGCGGACTTCCGCGGCGACCCGGCCAGCGCGATGCTCGAGGTCCTCGATCCAGAGCAGAACGACTCGTTCCGCGATCACTACCTGGACCTCCCGTTCGACCTGTCGAACACGATCTTCGTCACCACCGCCAACACGCTCGACACGATCCCGGGTCCGCTGCGCGACCGAATGGAGGTGATCCAGCTGGCCGGCTACACCGCCTCGGAGAAGCTCGAGATCGCCAAGCGGTATCTGGTCCCGCGCCAGATCGAGCGCAACGGGCTGAGCAGCAGCCGGATCGCCTATACCGACGCGGGGCTGCGGGCGATCATCGCCGATTACACGCGCGAGGCCGGCGTGCGTCAGCTCGAGCGCGAGATCGGCACGGTCGGCGCGCAAGGTCGCCCTGCAGGTGGCCGAGGGGAAGGTGACCCGCAAGGTCACGGTCACCGAGCCCCGGGTCCGCGAACTGCTGGGCAAGCGCAAGTTCTTCTCCGAGGCCCGGCGGCGCACTTCGCGCCCGGGGGTGGCCACCGGCCTGGCCTGGACCCCGGTCGGGGGCGAGGTCCTGTTCATCGAAGCCACCGCGTTTCCGGGACGGGGCGGGCTGACCATCACCGGACAGCTCGGCGACGTCATGCGCGAGTCGGCCCAGGCGGCGCTGTCCTACGTGCGCTCCAGCGCGCGTGAGCTGTTGCCGGATCTGCCGTCGGACTGGTTTGCCACCCACGACCTCCACATCCACGTGCCGGCGGGCGCGATCCCCAAGGACGGTCCCAGTGCCGGGGTGGCGATGGTCACCGCGTTGGCGTCGCTTCTGTCAGGCCGTCCGGTTCGGTCCGACGTGGCCATGACCGGCGAGATCACCCTGACCGGGCAGGTGCTGCCGATCGGCGGTCTGAAGGAGAAGGCTCTGGCGGCGCAACGCAACGGGATCCGCACGGTGATCGCGCCCGAGCTCAACGAGCAGGACGTGGACGAGATTCCGGCGCATCTGCGCCGGACGCTCGAGTTCGTGTTCGTGTCGGCGATCGGCGAGGTGCTGGACGCCGCCCTCGCTCGCCGGCGAGTGCGGGCGTTTAGCGTATCCTGATCATTCTTCGGCGAACCCAGCCGTTTGCCGTATGCTGAGGCCCTTCCCGGCTACAAAACGCACGCACCTGAGGGAGAACAATGGCATCACGACGAAAGCAAGTCTCGAAGGCGGTGCCGTTCAATGCCGCCGACCTAGCCATCGTCACCAAGGCGACGCCCTACATCCAGCGGCTGATCTCGGACGCCGAGCTGCGCGACAACATCCGCACGGCGCTGGACTCGAGCAAGCGCGCCTATGACCGGCTGCAGAAGGCCAAGCACCCGCAGAAGGCGGTTCTGGAGGACAAGAAGCTCCAGAAGGACATCCGCAAGGCCGCCGATGCGCTGCGCGAGGCGAGCACCTCGCTCACCGAGGCGCCCAAGAAGCGCAAGAAGCGCGGCTTCGGCCGCAAGCTCCTGCTGCTCGTGGTGGGTGCGGGAGTCGCCCTGGCCGTGAGCGAGAAGCTCCGCTCCAAGGTGCTCGACACCCTGTTCGGCGCCGAGGAGGAGTTCCAGTACACGCCGCCTCCGGCCGCACCGACGACTCCGCCCGCGAGTCCCGTCACCGCCGCCTAACGTCGGCGAGCACCACAAGCTCGAGCGAGAGCGCCCCCGGGGCGCTCTCGCTGGTTAAGGGGGTGGCGGCCCGGGTCCGGCACCAGGACTACAATCGCCACCCGATGGAGGCAGCTGCCGTTCACCAGCGCTCCCCAAGTTCCGACCTGTCCGGCGACAAGGCGACCCGGATCGTCGAGGCGATGCGGGCCAGCGTCGCCGAGCGCGGGGCCGCCGGGTCGACGTTCGACCACGTCGCGCACCAGGCCGGCGTCTCCCGCGGGCTGCTGCACTACTACTTCGGCACCAAGGAACGGCTCCTGGTGGAGGTGGTGCGGCGCGAGTGCGAGGTGCGCTGCGAGCTGCTGGAGTCAGCGGTGGCCGGCGCCGCCAGCGCCGACGAGCTGATCGGGGCGCTGGTGCGCAGCTTCGAGGAGATCCTCGGCGAGGGCTCGACCGGAGTGGTCATGTTCTATGAGCTGTTCACCGTCGGCCAGCGCAACCGGGAGATCGCCGCCGAGCTGGCCGACCTGGCCCGGACCACGCGCGAGCGCCTGGCCGACGCGCTGCGGGCGCGCTCCCAGGCCGGCGTGTTCGAGCTACGGGCCGCACCGGTCGATGTGGCCAACTTTCTCTACGCGCTCGCCGATGGGGTCACCATCAGACGGCTGAGCGAGCCCGATCTCGACACCCGTCGGCTGATGGACCAGGCGGTCTCGGCCGCTCGCGCCCTGCTGGCGTGAGGGTGGCATGACGCCAGGGCCGATCCGGCGATGCGCCGGATAGCTGCGCTCGCCGGCGTCGCGCTGATCATTCTGGTATTCGGAGTCGGCCAGCTGGTGCTGCCCGGAATCGCCGCCGACAAGCTCCGCGACCGGCTGGCGCGGTCCGGTCAGGTGCTTTCAGTGCAGGTCCATGCCTTCCCGGCGATCAAGCTCCTGTGGCATCAGGCCGACCGGGTCGTCATCAGGCTGGGGCGCTACCGCTCGGCGCCGGGACCGCTGGGCAACAGCCTCGGCCAGACCGCCGACGTGGGCAGCTTGGACGCGTCGGCGCGCGAGGTCGACGCCGGCCTGCTCACCCTGCGTGACGCGGTGCTGCGAAAGCGCGGGGACACGCTCACCGGCACGGCGGTGGTGACCGAGGCCGACCTGCGAGCCTCGCTGCCGATCATTCAATCTCTGACCCCGGTGGCGTCGGGCGGCGGGCAGCTCACCCTGCAGGGCACCGCGTCGCTGTTCGGGGTGACCGCCACCGTCGACGCCACCGTCAAGACGCAGAACGGCTCGCTGGTCGTGGTCCCCGACGTCCCCTTCGGCGGTCTGGCCACGATCAAGGTGTTCTCCAATCCACACATTGACGTGCAGAGCGTGTCGGCCGGCCCGGCGCCCGGCGGATTCTCGGTGACCGCCATCGGCCATCTTCATTAGCCACGATCCCGCCCACCGGTTGCCCGATAGCGGTATGCTGCGAGCCTAATGTTCCAGCTAGGACGGCTGGGCTTTGGGCGAAGTCCCTCAGCTGTGGTGGTTCCAGTGCAGGATGCGGAGCCGCTGGTTTCGCCGTTACGCTCGCGCTACGACGGCTCGGCAGCGGAGGGGATGCCCTCCCACATCACCATTCTGTATCCGTTTTTGACGCAACGGAGGCTGACCGACGGCGTCATCGCGCAACTCACGCGGCTGTGTGCTCTTCAGCCCGCGCTCGATGTCGTGTTCCGGCGCACGGCACGGTTCACCAACGTGCTGTACCTCGATCCGGATCCCGCCGATGGCCTGCTGCAGCTGACGTTCGATCTCGCCCGACACTGGCCGGAGGCGCCGCCCTACAACGGCGAGTTCGACGAGATCATCCCGCACCTGACGGTGGCCCAGGGGGTCGGAGACGATGCGCTTGACGCCGTCGACGCCGAACTGTCTCCATCGCTGCCGCTCGCCGCCAGGCTCGATCACGCGCTCCTGCTGGTGTCCGACGGCAGGCGCTGGCGAGAGCGCGCCCGGCTTCCGTTCGGCTATGAGCTGACCGGCAGCTCGCGGGCCAGGAACTCGGAGGTCAGGGTCCAGGCCCGGGCGGCCGGCTCGGGCTGATGGAACATCTCGGACTCGTGGTTGTCGAAGGCGTGTCCGGCGTCGGGCTGGATGTGGCACTCCCACTCGGGACGCTCGTCGGCGGCTGCGGCCACGCGCTGGGCCTGCTCGGCCGGGATGAACTGATCCTGGGCCCCGAAGTGGAAGATCACCGGGCAGGTGACCCGCTCACCGTCGCCCAGCGCATCTGACACAGACGCGCCGTAGTAGGAAACAGCCACCGCCGGGTCGTCCTGCACCGCCACCTGGAAGGCCAGGGAGCCGCCGAGGCAGAAGCCCAAGACGCCCACCGGCGGCTGGACCTCGGGCAGGTCGCGCAGGTAGCCAAGGGCGACGATCGCGTCCTCGACGGCGCCCTCATCGTCCAGGCGTCCCGCGGCGGCGAACGCCTGCTCGAGCCCGGCCGGGTCGTGGTCGAACTCGGCATCGGGGTCGGTGCGCCGGTACAGGTCCGGGGCGAGCGCCACGTAGCCGAGCTCGGCCAGCCGCTCGGTGGCGCGGCGGATGTAGGACCCGACGCCGAAGATCTCCATCAGGACCAGGATCCCGGGTCCGTGCCCGGAGTCGGGGACGGCGATGTGGGCGCCCATCTCACCCCCGTCGGGCATGGGAGCGTTGTTCACTGCAGCAGTGTCGCCCATGCGAGGGCTAGCAGGCGCCGAGCAGACGGCCCGCGCCCTCAGCGACGTAGACGGCGAAGAAGTCGCGGTCGTCGGGCGTCAGGTAGCGCTATGGAGAGCGGTCCATGTTGAGCCAGCAGGTTCGCCGCACCGGCGCGCCCGGGTGGCGGTAGGTGATGAAGCTCGACCCAGTAGCGTGTTGATGTCGAGCTCCATGGCGCGGACCGCGCCGGCGTGGATGCAGGATCTGGCGCGAGCGAGCCAACGGTCTGGTCGTTGGCCGCCGCGTAGATCAGGTTGCCGTGGCCGGTCGACGCCGACCGGCCGAGCGCCACACCCGGATCGCGTTGCCCGAGCGTCGCGCCCCACTCCGGGCCGTCGGACAGGTTCGGGTTCGGCTTGCCGCCGTTGACGATCAGCGGCAGGTTCTGGCGCGCGTAGATCACGTTCGGAGCCGGCGTCGGGACCGCCGCTCCAGGACGATGACATCCACGTGGCCGTCGCGGTAGCGCACGATCGTCGCCAGGCCGGCCTTCAGCGGCGCGTACGTGTGACCGCCGCTGGCGAACCCGCCGCCGGAGTCCGCCAGCTTGAAGCCGCTGTTGAACGTCGCCACCAGGCCCGAGCGCCGGTCGAGCGGGCACCTCCATCGGGCCGCGCGAGGGCATGCGTTACGGCCGGCTCCTGCATGCCCGGGGTACAGCCACATCGATGTGCGGCGTGTGGTCGATCCAGGCCACCCCGGCCACCATCTGCGGGTAGGCGGGCTCAGGGCGGAAGCTCGTGACCAGCACCGGCGGGTGCGACCCGCCTGCCGGCGAACGTCGGCGCGCCAGACGCCCTCGCCGCGGCAGCGCCGGGTGGATGACCGGGCGGATCCGCGGCGGGCGGTAGTAGAGTGGCGGCGCGCAGGCGCGCGGCCGCTGTCCGGCGGTGACCGCCCGGCTTGCGGCGGTAGCGCCTTCAGTGCCGGGCCGCCCTTGGCCGGGGCGTTCAGCGAGTAGTAGATCGTTCTCGACTCGGTTGACGAGGCCGCGGGCGCCGTTGTACGCGCAGCCATTCGACGGTGCGGATCGACCAGGCTCGAATCCGAGGGCTGGGCCAACATGCTCGACGTAGGAGGCCAGCGCCGGCACCAGGCACACCAGCGCCGCGATGTCGATCACCCGGCGCCGGCGCCGGTGCGGGATCCGCCGCACCGGACCCGGGTCCGCGTGGGGGTGTCGGCAACACGGCGGCGGTGCGCCGGCGGGGATTTGGTCGGGGTGCAGCATGACTCGGCCGATAGTCCCAGCAGATGCGGGGATTTTCCGCCTAAAGGCATGCTGAGAGGTCCCTCATCAACCGGACAGGTCCGGTTCATCGGCCGAAACCTACGGTGACCGCCGCGCATGTCGACCGCGGAACGAGCTCTCCGTCGCGCTTCCGCGGCGTGGCCGGGCCAGCGCTGCCCTGGTCACGATCCGGCCCCGCCAGTGGATCAAGAACGCTCTGGTCGTCGCCGCCGCCGGTGCCGCCGGGCGCGCTCGGCCACGATGACGTCCCGGTTCGCGTCGCCGTGGCGCGTTTGCCGGTTCTGCCTGCTGCTCGGCGGGGCTGTACGCGATCAACGACGTTCGCGACGCTCGCCGAGGATCGCCTGCATCCGCGCAAGCGCTTCCGGCCGGTGGCGGCCGGCGAGCTGCGAGCCGCGACGCGGTTGCGCTTGGCGCTGGGTCGCCTCGCTCGTCGGTCTCGCGCTCTGCGTCGCGGTACGGCCGCTGCTGGTGGCTCGTGGCCGCGGGCTACGTGGCGCTGACGCGTCAGTTACACCTGGCTCTGGCGGCACGTGCTGGTGCTCGACCTCGTCGCGATCGCTGGCGGGTTCGTGCTCCGCGCGCTCGCCGGTGGCGTCGCCGCCCCGGTCGACGCTGTCGCGCTGGTTCGTGCTCGTGGTCTCCTTCGCGGCCGCTATTCGTGGCCGCCGGCGAAGCGCTACGCCGAGCTTCATGCGAACCCGGGCGGCGGCCGGACGCGGGCGAGCGGTGTTGGCGCTGCTACACCCTCGGTGGCCTGCGGGTGGTGCTGGCTGGCAGCGGTGCTGTGCGCGCTGTTCGCCTATTGCGTGTGGGCGTTCCATCTTCCTGACGTCGACGGCATCCCGTGGCGGCCGCTGACCGTCGATCCCGTTCGCGCTCGGACTGCTGCGCTACGGCGCCATCGTACGGGCCGGCGGCGGCGAGGCGCCGGAGGAGACGCTGCTGCTCCGATCGTCTGCTGGCCGCAGTTTGCCCTCGCCTGGCTGGTCCTGTTCGCCCTCAGCCGTGCATGCCGCCGTGCTGACGCCACGATGCTCGCCGCCGATGCCGGAGGCGGCTAGCGCACCGGCACGGTGCTGTCGGGGTGGGGCGGCGGCGCCCGGGTGCCCGCCGACGCTGGTCGCGCGTCGATAGCGTCGAGGAACTGCGCGCGGCGGTCGGTGGGCTCCCCCGACGTTCCCGCTGGAGCGATCGCGCGCGGGATGGGGCGCAGCTACGGCGACGCCGCTCAGCGGCTCGACGGCCTCGTCGTCGACACCACCGCCATGCAGCGGCTTCGAGCGCGACGGGTGGGGTCCGTCACCGCCGGCGCGGGGTGCACCCTCGAAGCAGCTGCTGGCCGAGCTGGTGCCGGCCGGCTGGATGCTCCCGGTCGTGCCGGGAACCCAGCACGTGACCGTCGGGCGGCGCGATCGCCAGCCGACATCCACGGCAAGAACCACGGGACGGCCGGGACGTTCGGCAGCCACGTCCTCGCGCTCGGGCTGCTGATCGCGGCGGGGGAGGAGCTCGAGCTCGCACCCGGCCGCGACCCCGAGCTGTTCGCGAGCGACCGTCGGCGGGATGGGGCTGCACCGGGGTGATCGTGTGGGCGCGGATCGCGCTGACGCCGCTCCGTGTCGCCACTGTGAGCGTCGACACCGAGCGGGTCGCGGACGCTCGACGAGGCTCTGGCCGGCCTGCTGGCTGCCGGCGGGTCGCATCGCGTGGCCTGGCTCGATCTGCTCGGCTCGCCGACCGGTCCGCGGCATCGTCACCCGGGCCGAGCTGGTCGACCACCCCGTTCGGCGCCGACCACGGGTTCGACGGTTCCGGCGCGGGCCACGGTGCCGGAGTGGTGGCCGGGTGGGCTTCTGCGCCCCAGCATGCGTGCGGGCCTTCAACGAGCTTCCGCTTCCGGCGGGCTCCGCGCCGCGAGAGCGGACAGGTGGAGCCGTTCGGGCGCCACATGTTCCCGCTGGACGGGCTCGACCGCTGGCCCCGACTGTATGGCCGCCAGGGCTTCCTCCAGTACCAACTGGTGGTCCCGCGAGGCCGAGAGCGCGAGCTCGAGTCGCTGATCGCGAGCTTGCGGCGGTCGCAGGTGCCGTGCTACCTGGCGGTGCTCAAGGACTTCGGCCCCGCCGGCGAGGCGCCGCTGTCGTTCCCGATCGCGGGCTGGACGCTCGCGCTCGATCTCCCGCGCGCGGCGCCGGGGCTCGAGGCTTTATTGAGCGGCTTTGACGAGCTGGTGGCCGACGCCGGCGGCCGCGTCTATCTGGCCAAGGACGCGCGGTTGCGGCCAGAGGCGCTGGCGGCGATGTACCCGCGCCTCGACGAGTGGCGCGCGGTGCGAGACCGCGTCGACCCCGAGCGGCGTTGGCGCTCGGATCTCGCCGTGCGCACCGGGCTGGTGGATCGCCGAGCGATGACCGTGACCGGGGGTGGCGAGCGAGTGCTGCTGGTGGGCGGCACCTCGGAGATCGGGCTGGCCGTCGTGCGGCGTCTGGCTCAGGAGGGTCCGGTGTCGCCGTTGCTGCTCGGGCGCGACCGCCGGCGGCTCGATGCGGCCCTCGAGCAGCTTCGCTCCGCGGGGTCGCGTGACGGCAGGAGCGGATTGGTCGACGCCGACCGATCTCGACACGCACGAGCGCGTGATCGGCGATACATTCCGCGCCGCGGGCGGCTTCGACGTGGTCGTGCTGGCGGTGGGGGTGCTCGGGGCGCAGGCCGGCCTTGACGCCGACACGGACAAGGCCACCGAGGTGATGCAGGTCAACTTCCTGGGCGCCGGCTCGCTGCTGCTCGAGTGCCTGCGCCGGCTGCGCGCGCAGGGCAGCGGAACGCTGGTCGTGCTCTCCACCGTCGCCGCCGAGCGCCCGCGGGCGAGCAATGCGATCTACGGGGCCGCCAAGGCGGGGCTCGACGCCCTGGCTCAAGGCCTCGCTGACGCCGAGGCCGGCAGCGGCGCGCGCGTGCTCGTGGTCCGCCCCGGGTTCGTGAAGACGCGCATGACCGAGGGGCTGCCGAACGCCCCGTTCGCTACCACCGCCGACGCGGTCGCCGACGCGACCGTCGCAGCGCTGGGGAGCCGGGCGCACACGGTCTGGGTGCCCGCTCACCTGCGCTACGTGTTCGCCATCCTCCGGCTCCTGCCCCGACCGATATTCCGGAGGCTGCCTCTATGAGACTGAAGCCCGTGGTGGTCGAGGTGATCGTGGCCGTGGTCATCGTGGCGATCGTGCTTATCGTGTCTCCAGGACTCGGCGGTGACCGGCATCCTGGCGCTGCTGTTCCTGGCCGTGTGCGGGATCACGCTGCTAATCGACTCCCGCCAGTCGCGCCGCGGCGGCGTGCGGCGCCCGCGCCGCGGCCGTCGGCCAGTGCCCCCGGCGACCCGCCGACCCCGGCCCCGCTGAGCCTGCGCCGCGCTACTACGCGGCGGTGAGCTTGGGCGAACTCCAGGGCTCGCGCAGGCGGCGGTCGAGTTCGCCGGCGAGCTCGTCGATGGCGATCCGGTCCTGGACCAGGCTGTCGCGGTCGCGCAGGGTGACCGTGCGGTCCTCCAGGGACTGGTGATCGATGGTGACCGCCCACGGGGTGCCGATCTCGTCCTGGCGGCGGTAGCGCCGGCCGATGGCGCCGCCCTCGTCGTACTCGGCCTGCAGCCGCTGGCGCAGCGCCTGGTAGACGTCGCGGGCCAGCTCGGGCTGGCCGTCCTTGCGCACCAGCGGCAGTACGGCGACCTTCACCGGGGCCAGCTGCGGGTGCAGCCGCAGCACCGTCCGGGTCTCGCCCTCGATCTCGTCCTCGTCGTAGGCGTCGACCAGGAACGCCAGCATCGCCCGGTCGGCGCCGGCGGCGGGCTCGATCACGTGGGGGAGGTAGCGCTCGCCGCTGGCCGTGTCGACGTACTCGAGCTTCTGGCCCGAGTGCTTGGCGTGCTGGGTGAGGTCGAAGTCGCCGCGGTTGGCGATCCCCTCGAGCTCCTGCCAGCCGATTGGAAACAGGTACTCGACGTCGCTGGTGGCGCTCGAGTAGTGCGACAGCTCGTCGGCGGCGTGGGGGCGAAGGCGCAGGTGGTCCTCGCGGATTCCGAGCCGCACCCACCACTCCCAGCGCTGGGCCAGCCAGTGCTCGAACCACTGCTGCGCCTCGGCGGGCGGCACGAAGAACTCCATCTCCATCTGCTCGAACTCCCGGGTGCGGAAGATGAAGTTCCCGGGGGTGATCTCGTTGCGGAAGCTCTTGCCGATCTGGGCGATCCCGAACGGCGGCTTCTTGCGGGAGAACTGCAGGTAGTTCTTGAAGTTGAGGAAGATCCCCTGGGCGGTCTCGGGCCGCAGGTAGACCGTCGACCCCTCTTCCTTCACCGGCCCGACCGTGGTCTCGAACATGAGGTTGAAGTCGCGGGCCTCGGTCAGGTCACACTCGGGCGTCTCGCCGGGGTGCTTGGACGGCTTGCGACCGCAGGCGGCGTCCTCGAGCTTGTCGGCTCGGAAGCGCAGCTTGCAGGTGCGGCAGTCGACCAGCGGATCGGTGAAGCCGGCCAGATGGCCGCTGGCCACCCACGTCTCCGGGTGCTGGATGATCGCCGAGTCGAGCGCCACCACGTCGTCGCGCTCCTGGAGCATCGACCGCCACCACTGGCCCTTGACGTTGTTCTTGAGCAGCACGCCGTAATGGCCGTAGTCGTAGCTGGAGCTGATCCCGCCGTAGATCTCGCTGCTCTGAAAGACGAACCCGCGTCGCTTGCACAGCGACACGATCTTGTCCATGGTCACGGTGTCGTTGGTCATCGAGCGCTCGATGGTAGCCGCCGCCGCTCGCTTGGCACTCTGGCCCTGGGAGTGCCAATCATCAGCTATACTTCCTGAAGCCATGCCGATCTACGAGTACCGCTGCGAGAAGGGTCACGAGTTCGAAGTGATGCAGCCGATCTCCGACGATCCGCTCAGCGTGTGTGAAGTCTGCGAGGCCCCGGTACGCAAGGTGTTCAGACCGGTGGCTGTCCACTTCAAGGGCTCGGGCTTCTACAACACCGATTACGGCACCCGCAAGCGCGCTCGCGAGATGAGCGAGTCCAAGGAAGGCAAGTCCGACTCCAAGGACAAGTCGTCGGACGCCAAGAGCACGGACACCAAGTCCGGCGCCAAGGAGTCCAAGGGCTCCAAGAGCGAGAGCGCCGCCAAGAAGGCCGAGGCCAAGGCGGCCTAGAGCCGGCTGGTCGTCTCGTCGCCGGCGGGCAAGCCGCCGGCTAGCCGTTCATCAGCTTGTTCACCGACCGGTGCACGGACCCGGGGGTGACGGTCAGGCCGTCCTCGCCGTCGGGCAGCGTCTCCCCGCCGCTCGGCTTCAGCACGTCGACCGGCGCCGACCCGCCGAGCTCGGCGGCGGCGAACAGGCTCAGCATCGTCGGCCCGCC
This sequence comes from uncultured Solirubrobacterales bacterium, assembly GCA_963754375.1. Taxonomy (GTDB): domain Bacteria; phylum Actinomycetota; class Thermoleophilia; order Solirubrobacterales; family Solirubrobacteraceae; genus Palsa-465. Next base: position 117,504 of record CAVWFX010000001.1, on the reverse strand, counting down.
CATGTCGGTGCGGATCGTCTTGGGCGCGTACCAGGACGCCCACGGCAGGTGGAAGAAGGTCAGCGGCGACTCGAGCTTGGACTTGATCGAGTTGAGGATCTCCTGCTGGCGCGCCTCGCGCGTCAAATCGTTCTCGGACGGGTTGCAGCGGTTCTCACGCGTCCGGGCCAGGACCAGGGCCTGGGTCCCGTTGAGGTGATGGGTCCCCGGCTTCAGGTTCAGGGTCCAGCCGCCGTTCTTGGCGCCGCCGCTGATCTCCGAGCAGACCCGCCCGGTGGTGACGTCGATGCCGCCGATGGCGTCGATGAATTTGGGGAAGGCGGCCAGGTTGACGATGATCACGTGGTTGATCTTGACGCCGGTGAACCCTTCGACGGTCTTGATGGTCAGCGCCGGACCCCCGTAGGCGTAGGCGGCGTTGATCTTCGACGCGCCGTAGCCCGGGATGTTGGTGATCGTGTCGCGGGGGATCGACAGCCGCCGCGAGGTGCCGCCCCCCACCCGCCACAGCATCAAAGTGTCCGAGCGGCTGCCCTTGTCGCTGGTGTCGGCACCGGGCTCCTTTGAGCCCTTGGGGCGCTGATCGGTCCCGATCACCAGCACGGTGTCGGTCCCGGTGATCATGTTCGGCCCCGAGGTCAGCGCGTTCTGGGCCGACTGCGGGATCCCGGCGCCGGTCCCGGCACTGATGAGGAACAGGACCAGCGACAGCAGCAGCCAGGCGCCCACCGCGATGGCCAGGTAGGCCAGGCCCCGCTTCCAAGTGAGCCGCTTGTACCAGGGCCCGGTCGGCTTGCTCTTGGGCTCGTCGCCGTCGCCTCCGTCGCCTCCGCCGCGGCCGCCGCGGCCGCCGCGCCGCTCGCGCTCGATCGGCTCGGAGTCCTCGCCGCGCAGGCGCGATCGCAGCCCGCGGGGAGCGGACCGGTAAGTGGTGTACGGACGCGCTTCGGTCGAGGAGCCAGCCGGACGCCCGCTGGAGCGTGGCGGTTGCTCACTGCGGTAGAGCCGGTAGGGTGGATCCTCGTCTGGGGCCCGATTGCTGGAATCGTCGGACATCGAGCTGTGCATATAGTGACGATATGCCGGCGCGGCGCACTATCGGCGTCGACCTCGGCGGTACCAAGCTACTCGCCGGGGCGGTCGATCCGGGACTTAGGGTCCATCACCGCGCGCAGCGGACCGTCACGGGTCTTGATCAGATAACGCTACTGGATGTGGCCGTCGATGCGATCCACGAGGTGCGTGAGTCGGCCGGCGCCGAGGTCGACGCGGTCGGGTTCGGGATCCCGTGCCTGATCGACCGCCGCACCGGGATGGCGGCCAGCTCGGTGCACCTGCCGCTGGCCAATGTCCCGTTCGCCGACGTGATGGCCGAACGGCTGGGGATGCCGGTGTTCATCGACAACGACGGCAATACGGCGGCGCTGGCCGAGCACCGGGCCGGAGCCGCACGGGGCGTCAGCGAGGCGCTGGTCATGACCCTGGGCACTGGGATCGCCGGGGGGCTGATCCTGCGCGGCGAGCTGTATCGCGGCGCGGTGGGGTTCGGCGGGGAGTTCGGGCACATGACGATCGAGATGGATGGTCCGCTTACACGAAGGCGACTGTCCCAACCGGGGATGCGTGGAGGCCTACGCGTCGGGCTCGGCGCTGGCCCGGGAGGCCCGGCGGCTGGCCGGCGAACAGCCGGGCTCGGGTCTGGCCCGCGCGGTCAGCCAGGGGCGCGAGATCGCCGGTCCGCTGGTCACCGAGCTGGCCCATGACGGCGATCCGGCGGCGATCGAGGCGATCGAGCTGATCGGCACCCGGCTCGGGGTGGCGATCGCCGGTCTGGTCAACATCTTCAACCCGGAGGTAGTGGTGATCGGCGGCGGGGTCCTGGCCGCCGGCGAGTTGCTGCTGGCCCCGGCACGTGCCGAGATGGCTCGCCGCGCGCTGGCGCCGCCGCGTGACTTCGTGCGGATCGTGCCGGCTCGGTTCGGGGTCGATGCCGGGATGATCGGCGCTGCCACGCTGGCCTTCGACGGGCTGGCCGCCGGAGAGGAGGCGCGGGCGTGAGCGGACGGCTGGTCGTCTGTCCGACCCCGATCGGCAACCTGGAGGACGTCACTCTGCGGGTGCTGGCCGCGCTGCGGGAGGCCGACCTGGTGGCATGTGAGGACACGCGGCGCACTCGGATCCTGCTCGACCGCTACGGGGTCGCCGGCAAGCTGGTCAGCTATCACGAGCACAACGAGCACGCCCGGGCCGATGAGCTGGTGGCTCGCATGCGCGGCGGGGCCGTGGTGGCGCTGGTGTCCGACGCCGGCATGCCGCTGGTCTCCGACCCCGGGCTGGTGCTGGTGCGGGCGTGCGTGGCCGCCGGGCTGGGGGTGGAGGTCCTGCCGGGGCCGTCGGCGGCCCTGAGCGCCCTGGTGGCCAGCGCACTACCGGCCGACCGCTGGCAGTTCGTGGGTTTCCTGCCGCGCAAGCGCGGCGACCTGGAGCGGGTGTTGGCCTCGCCCGAGACGCTGGTGGCGTTCGAGTCGCCGCGCCGGGTGGGGGCGTCACTCGAGGTGCTGGCGGCGTCGGATGCCGACCGGCAGGTGGCGGTGTGCCGGGAGCTGACCAAGCTGCACGAGGAGATCGTGCGCGGCAGTGCCGCCGAGGTCGCCGAGCGCTATCGCGAGCACCCCCCCAAGGGGGAGATCGTGCTCGTCATCGGACCTGCGGCTCCGGCGGCGATCGACCTCGCCGGACCGCTGCGCGCCCTCACCCGCCTGGTCGAGGCCGGTGCCAAGCCGCGCCCGGCCGCCCAGGTCGTGGCCGATCTCACCGGCACGAGCGCCAATGCCCTGTATCGCGCGCTGACCTCGTCGTAGGCGGCACCGCTTGCGTCAGCGGGCGGCTACCGCTTGCGTCAGCTCTGAGACGAATGTCACACGAGCTGAGAAGGCCGCTGACGGGACGCTAGGTTGAGTGCTCACCTATGTCGGCTCGCTTCACCGTCAACTTCGTCTCCTCCTGCTCGGTGCCGGTCTGGTCGTGGCCGCCTTCGCCTTCTCTGCGGACACCCGTCCTGGGTCAGCGTCGGCGTCGGCGCCACCGCGATCGTGGCCGGCCTGGCCAACTTCGCGCTGCCCCACCAGGGCGTCTACCAGCGGATCGCCGACGTCCTCATCGGCTTGGTCGGAGCATGGGCGATCGTCGCCGCGCGCGTCCTCACCGACCGGACTCGCTGGACCGAGTTCGCGGCCGGGGCCGCGCTGGCCGGCGCTCGGCGCGCTGGGACTGCTCGTGCGCGAGATCAGCCTCGCCCGTGGTCTGCAGGTCGGCGGGGAGCGGATCAGGACCGACCAGTTCGCCGATCTGTCGGCGCTCCAACGCGACGCCGAGGCCCGCCGATGAAGTTCCGCGGCCCGCTGGTCAACAGCTACTGGTCGGCGGTGCTGCTGGTGATCTGCGCACTGGTCCCGTTCCTGGCGCTGAGCTCGGCGCTGTTCCCGCTGATCCCGATCATCGGCCCCGACGTGCACCTGAGCACTCAGGCGCTGGCGCTGACGCTCGGTCTGTCCAACGCCGCCTATGCGCTCGGCACCGTCCTGTCCGTTCAGCTGGCCGTCCACTACCCGCAGCGCCGCCTGCTCGTCATCTATACGGCGATCTTCACGCTCGGCTCGCTGATGAGCGCCACCGCCTTCACGCCCGGCCTGTTCGTCGCCGGCCATGTGATCCAGGGCCTGTTCACCAGCATGATGCTGATCGCCGCCGCGCCGGCACTGGTCCTCGGCTGGCCGTCCTCGCGGCTGCCCACCACCGCGATGGTCATGAACCTCGGGATCTTCGGGGCGGTCGCGGCGGGACCGTTCATCGGCGGCCTCCAGGCCAGCGCCGGCGCCTGGCGGCCGCTGTTCTGGATCGTCTGCGGAGTCGGGGGCCCTCGCCTGTTGTCCTCTCGCTGCTGACGTTCGAGGACACGCCCGCCCAGGACCCGGAGGCGCCGCGCGACTGGTCGGCGATCGTGCTCGCCGGCACCGGTTGCGCGGCCGCGTTCTTTGGCGCCTCAGAGCTGCAGACGCACCGCATGCTCGACCTGATCGTGTTCCTCCCGCTGCTCACTGGCGCCGGCCTGCTCCTCGTGCTCATCCTCCATCAGGTCTTCGGCCGCAACCCACTGATGCCGATGGCCCAGTTACTCAGCACCTTCCCGGTGGCGGCGGTGACGATCGCCATCGCCGCTGGGGCAGGTTCGGTCGCCCTGATCGAGCTGGTCCAGGCGGCCCTGACGAGGCACCAATCGCCCGCCCACATCGGAGTCCTGTTCCTGCCCGAGGTGGGAGGCGCGGTCTTCACCGCGGTTTTGTTCGGGTCGCTGATCCGGACCCGGTTCGTGCCCCTGCTGGCCTGGACCGGGCTGCTGGAGATCGCCGGCGGCGCGGCCATCCTCACCGGCGTGCCACCGGCGGCTCGAACGCACTCGTGCTCGTCGGTTCGGGACTCGTCGGCCTTGGGCTTGGGTCATCGGTCGCGCCCGCGCTGTTCAGCACCGGCTTCTCGTTGCGTGCCGGTCAGCTGCCTCGCGTCTTCGCCATGCTCGAGCTGCTCCGAGGCGCCGCCGCGTTCGCGGCCGGTCCGATCATCGTGCACCTCGCGATGACGGCCGGCGGCTCGCCGGCCGCCGGCACCCAGATCGCCATGTGGGTTTGCTTCGCGATCGTGGTGACCGGTGCGCTCGTGTCCCTTTACATCTTCATCCTCGGCCGTGCCCGGCTCCAGGTGCCCGACATCGAGCACTGGGAGCAGACGGGCCAGCCGGCGTGGTATTCCCCGCCGCTGGCCGCCGGGATCCGCTCGCCGCATCCGCACGCCGCCAACGGCAACGGCGACGGCAACGGCCTGCTTGACCCCAACTCAGTGGAGGCCGCCCACGTCGAGGCGATGATGCGAGCGCTCCAGCTCGCCCGCGGAGGCAACCCGGATGAGGGCTGACCGCAAGCCTCAGCGCTCGACGAAGTAGCTGCCGCTCCCCTGGCCGCTCGAGAAGAAGCGGCTGGTGACAGTCTTCTTGCGGGTGAAGAAGTCGACCGCGTCGGTGCCATGGGCGTGCAGGTCGCCGAGGAACGAGTCCTTCCAGCCGCTGAACGGGAAGAAGGCCACCGGCGCCGCCACCCCGATGTTGACCCCGATCATGCCCGCCTGCGACCTCGTGGCGGTAGTGGCGGACCGAGGCACCTGACTCGGTGAAGATCGAGGTGCCGTTGCCGAACCGGCTGGCGTTGACGATCTCGATCGCCTGGTCGAGCGAGGCCGCCCGGATCACGCTCAGAACCGGGCCGAACACCTCCTCCTTGGCGATGTCCATCTCGGGGGTGACGTCGTCGAGGATGGTGGGGCCGACGTAGGAGCTGTCAGCCGGGAGGTCGTCGGGCTCAGGCCGCCGGCCGTCGACGGCCAGTTTGGCTCCGTCGGCCACGCCACGATCGATCCATTCGTTGATCCGGTCACGGGCAGCGCACGAGATCACCGGGCCGACGTCGCTTGAGTCGTCGAGCCCGTCGCCGACGGTCAGCTGTTGGGTCGTCGTCACCAGCGGACCCATCAACTGCTCATGGGCGTCGCCGACCGTCACCACCACCGAGCCGGCCATGCACCGCTGCCCGGCGGCCCCGAAGGCGGAGCCGATGATCCCGTCCACGGTCTTGTCGACGACCGCGTCGGGCATGACCACGATGTGATTCTTGGCGCCGCCCAGGGCCTGCACGCGCTTGCCGGCCTTGGCCGCCCGCTCGTAGACGAGCTTGGCCACCGGAGCGGAGCCGACAAACGAGACCGCGTCGATGCCGGGGTGGTCGAGGATGCCCTCCACCACCTCGCGGCCGCCGTTGACGAGGTTGACCACGCCGGCAGGCAGGCCGAGGGCGTCGAGCTCCTCGAAGGCGATCTGCTGGGTGAGCGGCACCTGCTCGGAGGGCTTGAGCACGAACGTGTTGCCGCAGGCGATGGCGAAGGGCAGAAACCAGAACGGGACCATGGCCGGGAAGTTGAACGGCACGATCGCGGCGCACACGCCGACCGGCTGGCGGATCGTCTCGGCGTCGATATTGCGGCTGACGTCCTCGAGGTTGCGCCCCTGCATGGTGGTGGGGATGGCGCAGGCGGCCTCGACCATCTCGATCATGCGCGCCACCTCGGCGCGGGCGTCGGCGATCGTCTTGCCCATCTCGGTGGTGACCGAGCGGGCGAGGTCCTCCTCGCGGGCGACCAGGCGCGCGCGGAGCTCGAACAGCCGCTTGGCGCGGCCGATGGTGGATACCGCGCGCCACTCGGGCAGCGCCGACGCGGGCGGCGGTGACGGCGGCGTCGAGGTCGGCGGCGCCGCTGAGCGGCACCCGGGCCAGCACGGCGCCGGTGGCGGGGTTGGTGACGTCGAGGACCTCGGTGGCGGCAGCGGCCGGGGTCCAGCGACCGGCGACGTAGTTCTCGAGCAGGCGTGTGGAGGTGGCGGTCATGTCGTCAGATTAGACCCCAGCGGTGCCCGGGCCAGGTACTGGTCAGGCGCGGATAGGCTTGATCTGACGCGTTATGGACGACGGTACCTTTTACATCACCACCCCGATCTACTACGTGAACGCGCAGCCCCACCTGGGCCACGCCTACACGACGATCGCCACCGACGTGCTGGCCCGCCACATGCGCCAGCGCGGCCAGGACGTGTTCTTTCTCACCGGGACCGACGAGCACGGCGAGCCGGTGGCCGACGCCGCCCACGCCCAGGGCATGGAGCCCCAGGCGCTGGCCGATCTGAACGCCGAGCGCTTCAAGGCGCTGGGCCCGCGGCTGGGCGCCTCCAACGACTTCTTCATTCGCACCACCGATCCCCAGCACGAGCTGGGAGTGCAGCAGGTGCTCCAGCGTGTGCACGACAACGGTTACACCTACAAGGGCGTCTACGAGGGCTGGTACTGCCCGCGGTGCGCTGACTTCAAGGTCGAGAACGAGATCGCGGAGGGCAACCGCTGCCCGATCCACGAGATTCCGCTGACCCGCGAGCGGGAGGAGAATTGGTTCTTCAAGCTCTCGGAGTTCCAGGGAGCGCTGGAGCGGCTGTTCGACGATCAGCCGGATTTCGTGATGCCGCCCCATCACTTCCGCGAGGCCCGTTCGTTCATCGCCTCCGGCCTGCAGGACGTGTCGTTGTCACGGGCGCGGCTGAAGTGGGGAGTGCCGGTGCCGTGGGATCCCGACCACGTCTTCTACGTGTGGTTCGACGCGCTCCTGAATTACTACACCGCACTTGAGTACGCGCCGGCGCCGCCGACGAAGTCGGTGGTGGGTGAGGACCTGATTTCGCGCTTTTGGCCCGCCACCTACCACGTGATCGGCAAGGACATCCTCAAGTTCCACACCATCTATTGGCCGGCCGTGCTGATGGCCGCCGAGCTGGCCGTGCCCCACCACGTGTTCGTGCACGGCTTCCTGCTGGGGGCCGACGGACGCAAGATGAGCAAGTCGCTGGGCAACGTGCTCGACCCGTTCGAGGTGCTCGACGAGCTGGGGACCGACGCGCTGCGCTTCTATCTGCTGCGCGACGTGCCCTTCGGCGCCGACGGCGCCGTGGGTATGGACGCGGTGCGCAGCCGGTATGAGACTGAACTCGCCAACGAGTACGGCAACCTGGCCAGCCGCACGATCGCCATGGTGCACCGCTACCGCGACGGCGTCGTGCCCGACGTCGCCGTCGACCCGACGCTCGGGGCCGACTTCGAGGGGCTGCTCGACGAGCTGGCTCGGCTGCTCGATCGCGCCGAGGTCACCCTGGCGCTGGAGCTGATCTGGCAGCGGGTGCGGCGCTGCAACCGCTACGTCGAGGAGCAGGCGCCTTGGCAGCTGGCCCGGGACCCGGGGTCGGCGACCGCTGCTCGACCGGACGCTCGCCTCGCTGGCCGAGGCGGTACGCGTGCTCAGCGTGCTCCTGCACGCCTTCATGCCGACCAGCACGATGAAGCTGCTCGAAGCGCTCGGGACCGACGAGCTCGACTGGTCCGCCGGGGAGTTCGCCGCCACCGGCGGCGGTCGCTCGGTCGCCAAGCTCGAGCCACTGTTCCCGAAGCGGTGATCGACAGCCACACTCATCTGGACGCGTGCGAGCCTTCCAACGCGGACCTGGTGGCCGCCGCCGAGGCCGCCGGAGTCACCCGGATCGTGACCGTCGGGACTGACGGCGCCTCGTGCCGGGCGGCGCTGGCCGCGGCCGAGGACTTCCCGCAGGTCTTCGCCGCCATCGGCCGGCACCCCAGCGAGAGCACCGGGTTCGACGACGCCGACTACGCCGAGCTCGAGGCGCTGGCCAGCCATGAGCGCTGCGTGGCCATCGGCGAGACCGGACTTGACTACTACCGCGACTACGCGCCCCGCGAGGATCAGCGGCGGGCGTTTGCGGCGCAGATCGAGCTGGCGCGCGCCAGCGGCAAGCCGTTGGTCATCCACACCCGGGCGGCCGACGACGACACGCTCCAGATGTTGGACTCGCTGGCCGGCGGCGTGCGGGTGATCCTGCACTGCTTCTCGATGGCCGGCCGGGTGGAGGAGTGCCTGCGCCACCCCGACTGGTGGTTCTCGTTCGCCGGTAACGCCACCTACAAGCGGGCCGACGATCTGCGCGCCGCAGCGCTGCGAATCCCCGCCGAGCGGTTGCTGGTCGAGACCGACGCCCCGTATCTGTCGCCGCAGGCGGTGCGCGGCGAGCCCAACCAGCCCGCGTTCGTGGTCCGCACCGCCGAGGCGATCGCGATCGAGCGCCGGGTGCCCTACGCGGAGCTCGAGCGCTCGGTCGAGCGCGCCGCCGCCGACGTCTTCGGATGGTGAGCTCCCGGTCGGCACGCCAGCGCGAGCTGGGCCAGAACTTCCTCGCCGACCGCAACATCCTCGGTGTCATCGAGCGGCTGGCGGAGTTGTCTGATCGGGATGTGGTGCTGGAGATCGGCGGGGGTGCGGGGGTGCTGTCAGAGCGGCTGGCCGCTGTCGCCGGGTTCGTCCACGTGGTCGAGGTCGACGCCCGGCTCGAACCGCGGCTGCGGGGGGCGCTGGCCGGGTTCTCCAACGTCTCGTTGCACTTTGCCGATGCCCTGTCGGTGGACCTGGCCGGCATGCGACCGGCGCCGGTCAAGGTGGTGGCCAACCTGCCCTACGGCGTGGCGGCCACGGTGATCCTGCGGACCGTCGACCAACTCCCCTCGGTCCGCGACTGGGTGGTGATGGTCCAGCGCGAGGTCGGCGAGCGGTTCGCCGCCTCCCCCGGGACCGAGGCCTACGGGATCCCGTCGGTGCTGGCGCAGCTGGCCTGCGAGGTGCGCGTGCTGCGCCCGGTGTCGCGCAACGTGTTCAGACCGGTGCCCAACGTGGACTCGGTGTTACTGGGACTGCGGCGTCTGGGCCCGGGGCCTGGTCCAGGTTTGCGCGAGCTGGTACACGGGGCGTTCGCCCACCGTCGCAAGACGATGGCCGGCTCGCTGGCACTGGCCTGCGGATATGACGCCGCGGCCCGGGAACGGGTCCGCGAAGCGCTGGTGGGGCTCGGCCACCCGCCCGACGAGCGCGCCGAGCGGTTGGCGCCGGAGGAGTTTCGCGAGCTGGCCCGGAGGCTCGGATGGGGCTGAACGATGACCGGGCGGTGGCCTACGCGAAAGTGAACCTCTGCCTGTTCGTGGGGCCGACTCGTTCGGATGGACGCCACGAGCTGGTGACCCTGTTCGAGTCGGCAGGCCCGGAAGACGAGCTGGTGATCACGTCGCTGGCCTCGGGTCCCGACGAGGTGGTGTGCCCGGGAGTGGCGGGGGAAAACCTGGTCGCGGCGGCGCTGGCGGCGTTGCGGGAGTCGGGGTGGGATGCGCCCCCGGTGCGCGTCGAGATCACCAAGCGGATCCCGGTGGCGGCCGGGCTGGGCGGGGGCTCGGCCGATGCCGCCGCGGTGTTGCGCTACGCCGAGCGGATCGCGCCGGTGGCCGTGGTCGAAGCTGGAGGCGATCGCCGCCCGGCTCGGGGCCGACGTGCCCAGCCAGCTGACGCCGGGGCCGAGCATCGGGACCGGAGCGGGGGAGATCGTCGAGCTCGCCCCCAACCTCGAGCGACCACTACCTGCTGATCATCCCGCAGCCGTTCGGGCTCTCCACCGCCGAGGTCTACCGAGAGGCTGACCGGCTCGGCCTGACCCGCCCGGCCGAGGAGCTGGCCGCCATCACGGCCGATCTGCAGGAGTGCGTCCGGGCCCAGGAGCACACGCCCGCGGCGCTGCCCTCGAGGCTGCTGGTAAACGACCTGGAGGCGGCGGCGCTGTCGCTGCGGCCGGAGATCGTCGCGGCGCTGAACGCGGCGCGAGCCGCTGGGGCCCATCAGGTGCTGGTGTGCGGGTCGGGCCCGACGGTGATCGGGATCTTCTGGGGCACGGACTTTCACCGGGTACACGCCGCGGCCAAGCGGCTTCGTGATCGCTACCCGGGCGCGATCGCGACCGGCGTCGTGGGCAGAGGGGTCGCGGCGCCGGCGCCGAACACGTAGGCGGTTTTGGCGCAATTTGCGCGCACGTACGGAGCGATGGCCGCGAGTATCGGCGCTGATTGGCACAATCTGGGCTTCGATCGGTGAGCAATCAAACAATCACCTACCTGGTCGGCGCCTGTCTGGCCGTGTTCGGCATCGTCGCCTTCGGCACGCTGGTGATGGCGCCCGCGATCACCGCCTACCGACGCCCGCTGCACCGGGCCGCGGCGATGGTCCTGTCTCTGTACGTCCTGGCTGCCTTCGTCGGGGTCGGCGTCCTGCTGGGGGCGCTGATCATCGTCGAGTGGCCGCGAGTGTTCTGACCGCGTTGGCCGCGGTCCGCGCGCGAGGGTGACAGAAGTGGCCGACAGCGCTGAGCGCAGCGGGGCCCGCGCCCCCGATCTGGGCGCCTTTGCCGCCATCACCGATGCCGTGGAGGCGGGCGCCGGCCTGCCGGAGATCCTGCGTGCGGCCGCTCGCGCGCTCGACGCCAGCCTGATCCTGATCGACCGCTCGGCCGCCGTGCTGGCGGTGGCGGCGCGCTCGCCTGCCGACGAGCGCTCGCTGATGCGCGATGCCGATGACGTCGACCACGGTCGAGCTCAGGGTGGCCGAGTCGCCGGTGGGACAGCTGCGGATGCGCAGCCGCGAGCGCACTCCCGACGGGGCACTGCTGCGCCTGGTGACGACGCTGATCGCCTCCGAGGTCGAGCGGGTGCGGGCCCCCGAGCGCGCCTCCGAGGAGGCCGCGGCCGCGTTTCAGCGCGCGGTGCTGGCCGGAGAGATCGCCGACCGCGATGATCTGATCGCGCGGGGCAAGGAGCTCGGCACCGACCTGAGTGGCGGGGCCAGCGTGATCGTGCTGCGTGCCCACGTGCGCACCGCCACCGAGGATGACTGGCGGCGGCGGCTGCTGGCGGTGAGCTCCCGGGGCGCTCGCTCGATCGCCCCCGGCTCGATCGCGGCGCCCCCCGACAGCGACGCCGACGAAGTCGTGGTCCTGCTGCCCGACGCCGACGGCAACTCCGCGCGCCGGGTCTCGGCCGCCGTCCTGCGCGAGCTCGAGTCAGGGCTCGCCGGTTTCGTGTTCGCGCTGGGTCGCAGCCGACGGGTGGAAGATCCGCTTGCGCTCGCGCGCGCCTTCAACGAGGCCCTGCTGGCGTTGAATGTCGTCGAGGGCGACAGCGAGCGGATCGAGCTCGCCTATGAGGAGACCGGCACCTACCAGCTGCTGCTGCCCTACATGAGCGATCCCGCTGAGCTCAAGCGCTTCTACGACCAGACGGTGCGGCCGCTGGTCGCCTACGACGAGCAATACGAAACCGACCTGCTCGGCACGCTCGCCACCTTCCTGGACTGCGACGCCAACGTCAACGCCACCGCCTCGCGGCTGATCACCCACCGCCACACGATCCGGTACCGCTTCGAGCGCGTGCGCGAGCTGACCGGCCTGGACGTGTCGTCGACCGACGGGCGCGAAAAGCTTTCGCTCGGGCTCAAGGCGATGCGAGTGCTGGGGATCGCGGCGCCGCATGGGCCGGCCAGCGAGCCCGGCGCGGCCGGCGGCCGGGTTCCGCGCTAGATGCTTGATTCCTCGGCGATGCACGATCCGCCCCGATGCCGTGGTCAGCGGCAAGCTGGCAGTACTGCCAGCCCAGCTGGCAGTAAGAACCGGTCAAATCTGACGGGAAAGGGCGGCCAGCCGAGGCCGACAGGTTGGCGTTGCCTCGCTGGCCCAGGCTGACGCACGCCACTCCGACCGGCCCAGATGTGCCGGACCGGTCGCGTAGCGCCACGGAACGGTCACGGACCCCAGCCCCTTTCCTTGAGCCAGTAGTTCGCACCCCGGCATAGGTTCGACCCACAACCCGCTTCGGCGCGGAACCGCGCCAGGCCTACTGGCCCGCTTCGGCTTCGGCTCTGGCGAGCGCTGCCTGCACGCGGGCCGCGATCGTCTCGCCCGCGATGTGGAGCGGCTCGGTGCTCCTGAGTGCTCTGGCCAACACGAACGCGCCCTCCAGGGCGGCGATCATCGCGATGGTCAGCTGGCGCGCGGTGTCCGGGTCGATCCCAGCCTCGGCGTGCAGCTCGGTGCCCTTGTCGATCCAGCTCGTGAACACGTCGGCGCACGCCAGGCGCATGGTCTCGCTGCTGCTCGACACCTCCAGCGCGACGGTGGCGATCGGGCACGCGTCCTCGTAGTCGGTCTCCTCGAGGTGAGCGGCGGCGCCGGCGAAGAACATCCGCACGCCGGTCACCAGGTCGGGCGCCGGCCCGAACACCGCCGGGATCAGCAGCTCGTAGAGCTTGCCGCTGGTGCGGATCGCCTCGGCGCCGAGCTGCTCCTTGCCGCCGGGAAAGTGGTGGTAGATGGAGCCGAACGGCGCCTGCGCCTCGGTCACGATCTGCTTGACGCCGGTGGCGGCGTATCCCTGGCGGCGAAACAGCTCCGCGCTGGCGTCGACGATCCGTTCTCGGGTGGGGGTGAGGGGATGGGGGTCATGGCCTTTGTCGTGGGGTGGTTGGTTTGCGTTTCGGCGTCTAGCCGGTATCGTACTCGCTAGAGCGATCTATCTAGTCGAGTTCCCGGCAGGGAGGATGACCATGCAGTCATGGCTGGCCAAGAAGCTGATCTCGTACGTGATGTCGCGCACCCGCGAGGGCGACATCCGTCCCACCTTGATGATGGACGCCGACGACGTGAGGTTCACCTTCCCGGGGGACAACTCGTGGGCCGGGGAGTACCACGGCAAGGACGAGCTCCGGGCGTGGCTCGAGCGACTGGTCCGCGTGGGCATCAAGACCTACCCCGACGAGGTGGTGCTCAAGGGCTTCCCCTGGCGCCAGACGGTCTGCATTCGCGGACACGACGACGCTCACTCGCCCGCCGGCGAGCGGATCTACGAGAACCGCTTCGTGATCTGGGGCCGGCTCGAATGGGGCCGGCTCAAGGACTACGAGGTCTACGAGGACACCGAGAAGGCAGCGGCGCTCGACAGCTACCTGGCCGAGCACCGTCCCGAGCTAGCACGACTGGCCGCCGCCTGACGTTCACGCCGAGCGATCGTCTGGGTGGCGCGGCGCTTGGCGCTTGACGGCAGCCAGCGTCCGAGCTTTCCCCGGTGGGCGGCCACCCAGGCGTAACCGTTGTCGGCGGCTCGCGGGATCCGGTCCAGCAGCGCGGCGGGAGCGCGGCCGGCGGGGCCGAGCAGTCTGAGCACGGGGGCCAGGGCCCGGCCCGCGGACCATCGCTGCTTCGATGGGGCGATCAGGTGCCAGGAGGCAGCACGTTGGTCAGGCGTGAGGTCGGCGAGCAGTTCGTCCGCTTCCCTTGTCGCCAGCGCCAGCGGGCGCAGACGGTGCCGGCGGTCGAGTTGCAGCAGCAGCGCCAGCGAGCTCTTGCAAAAGCCGCAATCGGAGTCGTAGAGCACCGTCCACTGGGTGTCGAAATTCACGTTGTCGGCTGCCATCTAACTCGTTAGGATCGCGCCTCGATGCCGATCGCGATCATCACCGGATCGGGGACGCTACGCGTTACCCGGGTTCGAGGTCGCCGAGGCGGTGCCGGTGACGAGCCCGTTCGGAAGCGTCACCGTGCACCGCGGGCAGCTTCGCCGGGGAGGAGATTCTGCAGGTGTCACGTCACGAACCCGGACATGTGCGGCTGTCAAATCACGTCGCCCATCGCGCCAACATCTGGGCGCTGCACGAGCTGGGAGCGACCGCGGTGATCGCCTGCACCGCCTGCGGGGCGGTGGACCCGACGTTGGAGCTCGGCAGCCTGGTCGTGTTCGACGACCTGCACTTCCCGTCCAACCGGATGCCCGATGGCTCGCCTGTGCACCTTCTTCGTCGACCCCGGCGACCCCGCGCGCGCGCACTGGATCCTGCACGGCGGGCCCTTCTCGGCCGGGGTCCGGACGGCGCTGGTGGACGCGGCGCGCGGAGTCCGGGCATGTGGTCCGCGACCGGGGGTACCTACGGGCACGTCGACGGTCCCCGCTTCAACACGCCGAGCGAGATCGCTGCGCTCGGCGGCGTGCGGCGTGATTGCCGTCAGCCAGACCGCCGGCCCCGAGACCGTGCTCTGCGGCGAGCTCGAGCTGCCCTACGCGCTGGTCGGCTTCGTCACCGACTACGCCAACGAGGTCATGCCCGGGGCGACGACGCCGGTGGCCGAGCTGATCGAACTGATCGGCTCAAGCTCCGAGGTGTTCGCCGACGTGTTTCGGGGGCGCCGTGCCGCGGCTCGCCGCCACGCCACCGTCGACGGTGGGCACCGTCTACCGCTTTGCGCAGAGTTGAGCCATGGCCGACTCCACGCTCCCGCCCGCGGTCCTGCTGATGGCCCGGGCGCCGCGTCCGGGGACGGTGCGCCCGGCCCTGGAGCCGCTGATCGGACCGGCCCGCTGCGCCGAGCTCCAGGCGGCGCTGGTGGTGCGCGCCTGCACCTGGGCCGGCGAGGTGGCCCCCGGCTCTGTGCACGTCGGCTACGAGCCGGTTGACGCCGGCGCGGAGCTGCGGGCGCTGCTCGGGGCCGCAGGTGAACCTGTTCCCGCAGAGCGGCACCGGCATCTCGGGCCGCCTGGCCCAGGCCAGCGCCCGGCTGTTTGCGCGCGGCGAGGGCCCGGTGCTGATCATCTGGCCCGACCTGCCCCGGTGGCGGGCCGACCACGCCTCGGGCGCGCTCAGCGACCTGTCCGACGGCTGCGACGTGTCGTTCGGCCCGGAGTTCGACGGCGGCTTCTACATGATCGGCCTGGCCCGGCCGCTGCCCGCCCTGTTCGGCCTGCCCGAGCAGGCCTGGCGCAGCCCCGACGCCATGTCCGCCGCGATCGTCGCCGCCCGCGAGGCCGGCCTGGAGGTGGGGCTGCTGCGGGCCGAGCGGGGCCTGCGCCGTCCCGAGGACGTGCGGGCCGTACTGGCCGACCCGCTCACTGACGCCGAGATGCGCGGGATTCTGACCTGACCGCGGGCTACGCCCTCTGTGCTGGAGGGTGGCGTGGTAAGCTGGCTCAGCCACTCGAGATGGCGCTGTGTCAGTGATTGGGGGACGAGGACTTGAACCCCGATTCCCGGGACCAAAACCCGGTGTCCTGCCAGTTGGACGATCCCCCAGCATATGTGACGCGTCGGACGGATCGCGAATCTACCAGTGCCCCGGTGGATGAGTTCCGTCCGCTGCCGATGCGAACATACGTTCGATGCCACGGTATACGAGAACCGCAGGCAAGAAAGCCGTAGGGAGCTCGCTCTCGTTGCGGCAGGCGCTACGGAAGCTGCGGGCTGAGGCCGGCGGCGGCAACCACAAGTTGTTCAAGCCGCTACGTCGACGAGGTCTGCGGCGATCTCGACGGACCACTTTCGATCCGAACTGGATTCGCCGCAGCGTCGGACTGCGTCGGGCCCCGGATTCCGTTGGAGGAGTCCTCGTTGAGCATTCGAACTACCACCGCAGCAGCTTGAAGCGGCGGCTTTACGCGGCCGGGCTGAAGGAGCCGGTTTGTGAGCTGTGCGGTCAGGGAGAGACACTGGCGCGGACGTCGGATGGCGCTGATCCTCGACCACGTCAACGGGGTCGCCACGATGACAATCGGCTCGAGAATCTGCAGATCGTGTGTCCCAACTGCGCGCGACCCTCGAGACGCACTGCGGCCGCAAGAACAAGCTGGACCTGACCCCGCGTCGCCTGCGCGCACTGTGGCGGCGAGTTCATGCCGAACTACCCGCGCGCAGCGGTACTGCTCGCAGGCGTGCGGTGTGCCACAGCAAGGGACCGCGGGACCCACGAGCCGGAGCGGCGCAAGGTGGAGCGACCGCCGTATGAGCAGCTGATCGCCGAGACGGCGGAGATGGGCTTCAGCGCGGTGGGGCGGAGATACGGAGTCTCGGACAACGCCGTGCGCAAGTGGATCCGCTGGTACGAGGCGCGCCGTGAACTGGACAAAGAGATGGGGGAGGCCGCCTGACCGGAACTGACAACTTCATATCGCCTACGATCACCGCCGTGACCGCGCCCGTCGTCGTCATCCTTGCCGCGGGGCAGGGCACGCGCATGCGCTCCGCGACTGCCGAAGCTGCTGCACCCGCTGTGCGGGCGGCCGATCATCGAGTGGCCGATCGCGGCGGCGCGCGAGGCCGGCGCCGGCGAAGATCGTGGTCGTCGACTCGCCCGAGCGGCCGGCTGGAGGCGCGTCGCTGGACGGCGGACGTGGTGGTCGCCGTCCAGGAGCAGCCGCGGGGCACCGCCGACGCCGTCAGGGCCGCCGCGCGCGCACATCGGCCGGCGACGACACGGTGGTCGTGCTCAACGGCGATGTGCCGCTGATCAGCGCCGAGCACGCTCGCGGCGCTGGTCGACGGCGCACGAGCGCTCCGGGCGCCGCGGCGACGATCGCCACCGATGGTGCTCGACGACCCGACCGGCTACGGCCGGGTGGTGCGGGCGCCCGACGGGACGGTCGAGCGGGTGGTCGAGACCAAGGCGCCGGGCGACGCCAGCGAGCTCGAGCTGCACATCCGCGAGGTCAACACCGGGCTGTTCGCGTTCGACGGCGGGCCGCTGCTGACCGCGCTGGACGAGGTCGCGACCGACAACGCCCAGGGCGAGCTGTACCTGCCCGACGTGCTGCCGATCCTGCGCGAGCACGAGCGCACGGTGCTGGCCTACGAGCTCGCCGGACCCGCGCGAGATGCTCGGCAGATCAACGACCGCGTCGCAGCTGGCCGCAGGTGACCGCGGTCGCCCAGCGGCGGATCCACGAGCGCCACATGCTCGCCGGCGTGACGATCGTCAACCCGGACGCGACCGTGATCGACGTCGACGTCGAGATCGCGCGCCGACACCGTGATCGCGCCGTTCACCAGCCTGCACGGGCGACACCAAGATCGGCAGCGGCTCGACGATCGGGCCGCACAGCACGCTGATCGACGCCGAGGTGGGCGACGGCGCCGACGGTCCTGCACTCCTACGTCGACGGCGCGGTGATCGGCGACCGGTCAGCGTCGGCCCGTTCGCCTACCTGCGCCCGGGCACCGTGCTGCGCGAGGGCTCCAAGGCCGGGACGTTCGTCGAGATCAAGAACTCCGACGTCGGCGCCGGGCACGCAAGGTCCCGCACCTGTCCTACATCGGCGACGCCGACATCGGCGAGGGCACCAACCTCGGCGCCGCACGATCACCGCCAACTACGACGGCTACCGCAAGCACCGCACGACGATCGGCGACCGGGTCAAGACCAGCGTCGACACGACGCTGGTCGCGCCGGTGAGCGTCGGCGACGACGCCTACACCGGCGGCCGGCTCGGTGATCACCAAGGACGTGCCGCCGGGCGCGCTGGGCGTCGCCCGGGCGCGCCAGGAGCAACATCGAGGGCTACGCCGAGCGCCGCAGGCAGCGCGAGGCGGAGACGAGGCCGAAGCCGCCGACGGAGCACGCCGTGACGCGCGAGCCGAACCGTCGGCGCGCCGGGCGTAGACTCGCGGCGCACGATGAGCGTCCTCCAGACCGCATCCGCGCCGACGCGACCTGCGGCGTCGAGTACGACAAGCGGCTGATGCTGGTCTCCGGGCGCGCGAACCCGGAGCTGGCGGCCAAGATCGCCGCCAAGCTCGGCGTCGAGCTCGGCGGCGTGACGCTGAAGACGTTCGCCAACGGCGAGGTCTACTGCCGCTACGAGGAGTCGGTCCGCGGCGCCGACGTGTTCATCGTGCAGCCGACCTGCGGCAATCCCGACACGGGCTGACGCCAACGACGCGCTGATGGAGCTGCTGGTGATGATCGACGCGGCGGTCGGCGGCTCGGCGCACCGGGTGATCGCGGTCACGCCCGTGGTACGGCTACTCGCGCCAGGACAAGAAGTCCGCGCCGCGCGAGCCGATCAGCGCCCGGCTGGTGGCGCGGATGCTCGAGTCGGCCGGGATCGACCGGATCCTGACGATGGACCTGCACTCCGGGCAGATCCAGGGCTTCTTCCAGAAGCCGTGCGACCACATGACGGCGCTGTTCATGCTCACCCAGTACTTCGCCGACCTCGGCCTCGAGGACCTCGTGGTCGTCGCCCCGGACGCCGGCCGGGTGAAGCTGAACAAGAAGTTCGCCGCCAAGATCGGCGCCGACCTGGCGATCCTCAACAAGGAGCGCCCGGCCCAGCAGGTCGCCGAGATCGGCTACGTGATCGGCGACGTCGCCGGCAAGACCGCGGTGCTGGTCGACGACATGATCGACACCGCCGGCACGCTCAAGGCCGCCGCCCAGGCGGTCCACGACGCCGGCGCCGCGCCGCGTCTACGCCGCCGCCACCCACGGCATCTTCTCGCGGCAACGCCTGGGAGAACCTCGCCGCGGCCGGCTTCGAGCAGGTCGTCGTCACCGACACGATCCCGCTGCCGCCCGGCGCGCCCGACAACGTCCGCGTGCTCTCCTGCGCCGACCTGCTGACCAACTCGATCCGCCAGATCTTCACCGACGGCTCGGTGAGCGACGTGTTCGGCGGCGAGAACCAGCTGTTCTAGCGGCGCTAGCCACGGACATGAGCGCCGTGGCCATCGACGAGCCCTCCGGCGACCAGCGGCGGCGAGCCGCGTGCAGAGGGAGCGCGCGGCGCGGCTGATGGAGCTGCTCGGCCTGAGCGAGGACGAGCTGTGCCAGACGCTCGACGTCGACCCGCTGACGCTGCTCTCGGGCCAGCTCGAGCACCGACGCCGAGCTGCCGATCCTGCTGGACCTGCTCGACGAGGCCGCCGAGCGCGCCGGGGCCGGCGGTGCTGCGGCGCTGGGTGCGGGCCGCCGGGCCGGCGGGCCGCCCGATCGACGCGCTCGTCGGCCGGGACTTCGGCGCCTTCGAGGACGCGCTCGCCGAGCTCGCCGAGCGAGGGTTCGTGCTGCGTGGCGGAGGCGGCGGCGATGGCTGAGCCGTTCGTCTATCAGCTGCGCGTCCGCTACGCCGAATGCGACCCGCAGGGCGTGCTGTTCAACGCCAACTACCTCGCCTACGTCGACCACACGATCACCGAGCTGTGGCGAGCGGCCTTCGGCGGCTACAAGGCGATGCTCGACCGGGGCGTCGACATCGTCGTCGCCGAGGCCAACCTGCGGTTCCTCGGCTCGGCCCGGTTCGACGAGGAGATCGACGATCGAGGCCACCGTCGACCAACATCGGGCACCACGAGCGTCAGACCGCTCGTACCGCTTCCTGCGCGCAGGCCGGAGCTGCTGCTCGAGGCGACGCTGCGCCACGTGTTCATCGACCGGGCGACGGCGACCAAGACGCGCGATGCCCGACTGGGCGCGCGCCGGGCTGGAGCCGTGGCTGGTCCCGGAGCGCAAGCCGACTCCGACGCGCCCTGACCGAGCTCCCGGCTACTCGTCGGCTTCGTCTGGCGTCTTGGGCGGCTTCTTCGGGCCAGCCGCCGAGCAGGTGGTGAAAGACGCCGCGCCAGCGCGCCGTCGACGCGGCCGCGGCGCCGGCCATCACGCCGCCTCAGCGCCTGGGCGCCGACGACCTTGCCCAGCGCTGGCCTCGCCGGCGGCCGGGCCCGGCGGCGGCGCGTCGTCGATCTTCGACCACAGGCTCCTGAACACGCGTCCGGCCCAGCCGGGCGGCGATCGATGCCGGCGATGATCGCGAACGGCCTGTAGAGGAGCTTCATCTGCGCTGCAGCCTAGTGCCTGACCGCCGCTCACGGCCGGTCGCGAGCCAGCATGGCTCGCCCGTGGCCAACCGCCGCGCTGCCCGATGCGCCAGCTGGCGCTGGTGTCCGACCGGCGCGAGTGGGTAAATGACGCAGCTATAAGTTGCCGATCTCGAAGGAGCAAGAGATGCTCGAGGAGGATCACGACGTCAGGGCGATGGGGCCGAGGAGCTGCTGCGGCGCGCGCTGCTCGACGACTCGCTCGGCGGTGGCGGTCTCGCTGCGGGTCGGCGGGCTGCCGCTCAGCGAGGCGGTGACGGTCATCTTCCACGGCCGGCGCGACCTCGGCACGCTGCAGACCTACGTCACCTGGGGCAGCCGGGCGCCGGGCGCGACGGTCGCCGGCCAGCGAGCTGCTGCGCGTCCCGTGCGACCTCGACCTCGCCGACGCCGAGGACCGCGAGGAGGCCGAGCGGCTGTACGTCGAGCAGGCCACCGCGCTGCGCGACGCGCTGGTCGGCGCCGACACCGTGCTCGACGTGTGGCGCGAGCCGCTGGGCGATCTCGCCGGCAGCGGCGTCGCGGTCGACCACTCGGTCGAGCTGTCGGTCCGGCTGCCGGCGCCGCGGCTGCTGCCGACCGCGCTGGTCGCGACCGAGTCGCAGCTCGTCGTCACGCCGGTGTGCGGCGCCCGGACGCTCGCCGAGGGCCGGCCGCCGATGGGGATCGCCTGCGCCCAGCAGGACCTGACGCGCGTCTATCCGCTCGCCGACGACCCCGAGCGGTGCGTCGAGGACTTCCTCGAGCTCGCCGCCGAGCACGCGCTCGCGCTCGCCGAGCGCCTCGATCACCAGGAGGCGTCGGTGCAGCGGTTCCTCGAGCTCAGCGACCCGACGAGCTCGAGCCGTGGCTCGCTAGCGTGCGCGGCCGATGCGCCGCCGCGCTGATCATCGCTGCTGATCGCCGCTCGGCGTGGTCGTGTTCCTGGTGATCAGCGCGCTGCTGGCGCGCGTGTTGAGCGTCGACGGCGCCGAGCAGTCGGCGATCACGGACCTCGTTCAGGGCCGAGGCGCAGCGGCAACGCCGGCGCCGGTCGTGGCGGCAGATCGACGGCTGCGCGGCAGCGCCGCCTGCCGAGCGCGGGCAGACGGAACGCGGCCGCGCTCAAGCACCCCGGGACGGTGTCGGTCATCCAGATCCAGCCCTCGGCCGGCTTCTCGCTCGGCAGCACGCTCGGGCACCGCGCGCGTGGCGTGGCTGGTCGGGCAGCTCGCTGCCGATCGTCCAGTGCGTGCGCGTCCGGCACGCCGGCAACGTGCTTCAGGGCTTCCACGATCGAGCTGCTCGAGGTCAGCGTCGGATCAAGAGCGACGCCGACTGCCCGGCCCGGTTCTAGACCGCTGCGGGCGTCCGCACCGGCCGACGGGCGGGCTCGCGCGCGGGCCGCCGCTCGCGCGCGGGCAGCAGCTCGGACAGGCGGCCGGGCTCGCGCAGCCGGACTCGCGGCCGGCTCGGCGTCCGGCAGCGGGATCCCGCCCCGCGGCGGCTTCGGGCGGCTCGGGCGGAGCCTTCGGGCCGCGGCCCCAGCCGTCGTCGCTCTCGCCGTCGGAGCGGCGGTTGGGCGCTCGGGCTGTCCTCGCGCAGCGCGGGGATCAGCAGCACGCGCGACACACGCCAGCCCCAGGAGGTGCACCCCGGCGATCCAGAGCATCAGCTGAGCGTCGCCCGACATGGAAAAGATTAGCGCACGGTTATCGCCGGGGCCACCGTTCGCGACGCTGGTCAACCGCTTGTGACCGCGGTCGCTACCATCGGACGCCGCCCATGGCACAGAAGCAATCAACCGCACTGAAGGTCGCCGCGCGCGAGCCCGCGGCTCGCGCGCCGCCCGTCGCCTGCGCCGCGAGGGCAACGTCCCCGGCGTCGTCTACGGCGGCGGCGAGGACCCGGTCGCCTTCCAGGTCGAGGCCCGCGAGCTGCGGCTGGCGCTGGCCCACGCCGGCGCCGTGCTCGACCTGAGGTCGACGGCGCGGCGGCGACGCCGGTCGTCGTCAAGGAGCTCGACCGCCATCCGGTCAGCGGCGAGACGGTCCACATCGATCTGCTGCGGGTCCGGCTCGACCAGAAGATCCAGGCGACGGTCATGCTCGAGCTGACCGGCGCCGAGGACGCCCCCGGCGTCAAGGAGGGCGGCGTGCTCGAGCACGTCACGCGCGAGCTGACGATCGAGGCGCTGCCGAACGACATCCCCGACTCGCTCCAGCACGACGTCTCCGAGATGGTGATCGGCGACACGCTGACGCTCGAGCGCGGTCAGCGCCCCTGCCGGCGTCGAGCTGCTCGACGACCCCGAGACCGTGATCGCCACGCTGACGCCGCCGCGCCTCCAGGTCGAGGAGGAGACGAGATCGAGGAGGAGACCGAGGTCGTCGGCGAGGGCGAGGAAGGCGCCGAGGCGGCGGGCGACGAGGGCGGCGACGAAGACGCGGATTCCGGCGCCGAGTAGGCGACTGGGACGGTTCGCGATGCCGGTTGGCGCGCCCGGTCGACTGGCTGGTCGTCGGGCTCGGCAATCCCGGGCTCCGAGTACGCAGGCACCCGCCACAACATCGGCTTCGAGATCGCCCGCGAGCTGGTCGCAGCGCTGGGAGCTGCCGCAAGCCGAAGTCGCGATTACCGCGGGCCTGCTGACCGAGGGCCGGATCGGCCCCGGGCGGCCCGCGCGTCGCGTCCTGCTGCCGCAGACGTACATGAACGACGCCGGCCAGTCGGTCGGCCCGGCGCGCGGGGCGCTGAAGGTGCCGCTCGACCACGTGCTCGTGCTGCACGACGAGATCGACCTCCCGTTCGGCGAGATCCGGGTCCGGGTGGGCGGCGGACTCGCCGGCCACAACGGGCTGAAGTCGATCAAGCAGGGGCTCGGCTCGGCCGACTTCGCGCGCGTCCGGGTCGGCGTCGGCCGGCCGCCGACGACCGATCCCGACCGGGTCGCGGCCTACGTCCTGGGCCGCTTCCGCGAGCCGCGCGACGAGGTGCAAGCCGCTGGTCGAGCGGGCCGCCGACGCGGCCGAGCGCGTCGTGCGCGACGGCATCGAGTGACGGGTGCGGGCTGCCTAGACTCAGTAGTAGACGCGATGCTCCGCATCCCTCCTCGCCCACGCCGACGATCGACTCCGCAGACCGCCGCGCTCGCCCGCGACGGCGGCAGCGCGTTCGTCTCGCAGTCGCTGCGGCCCTACCTGGTCGCGGCGCTGCTCGACCGCGACCCGGAGCGCCCGGCGATCGTCGTCGCCGGCGATGACCGCGCGGCGCGCGACCTCGCCGCCGGGCTGCGGAGCTGGCTCGAGCCGCGGACCGTCCGCTACTACCCGAGCCGCGGCGTCACCTACGAGTCGCACCTGGCGCCGCCGCCGCACCTCGTCGGGCTGCGGATCGCCGCGCTCGACGCGCTGCTCGAGCCGGGGGACGCCGCGCCGGTGGTCGTGGTCAGCGCGGTCGCGCTGTCGGAGAAGGTCCCCGACCCGTCGATGCGCCCGCACGGCTTCACGCTGCGCACGGGCGAGCTGCTCGACCTCGACGAGACGGCCATGGACCTCGTCGGCGCCGGCTACGAGCGCGTCGACCAGGTCGAGGACCGCGGCCAGTTCGCGATCCGCGGCGGGCTGCTCGACGTGTTCCCGGCGACCGAGGACCGCGCCGTGCGGGTCGACCTGTTCGGCGACGAGATCGAGTCGCTGCGCTGGTTCTCGACCTTCACCCAGCGCTCGCTGGGCGACGCCGAGCGTGGTCGAGGTCGCGCCGGCGGCCGAGCTGGCGCGCCGAGCACCGCGAGCTGGCCGAGATCGCCGCGCTCGAGGACGCGTCCGACCGCCCCGACATCGCCGAGCTGCTGCCGGTCGAGAACTTCCACCCGTTCCTGGAGCTGGCCGCGCCCGACGCCGCGGTGCTGATCGCCGGCGAGGAGGACCTGGCGCCGGCGCTGGCCGACCACTGGCAGGACGTGACCGCCGCCTTCCACGACGAGGACGCCGCACCACCTGTACGTCGCGCCCGAGGAGATCATGTCGGCGCTGGACGCGCGGGTGCGGATCCGGCTGTCGAGCATCGACCAGGACCAGCCGTTCGCGTTCCGCGCCCAGGCGGCCGACATCGCCGCCCGCGGGCTCAAGGAGGCCGAGCCCGAGCTCGAGAAGCTGGCGCGCTCGGGCTACCGGACGGTGGTGACGTTCGCGCGCCGCGGCGAGGGCGAGCGGTTCGCCTACAACCTCGGGCGGCTGAAGGTGCGCTGGCTCGGCGAGGAGGAGGCGCTCGACGGCCGCCCGTCGCCGGGGCGGTGACGTTCGCCCAGGCGCGGCTGCAGACCGGCTTCATCGCGCCGCAGTTCCACCTCGCGGTGATCCCCGACCACCGGCTGTTCCACCGCCGGCGCGCGCCCGAGCGACCCGGACGCGAGCGGCGCCGCGGCGTGCTGCGCAGCTTCGCCGACCTGCGCACCGGCGACATCGTCGTCCACGAGGACCACGGGATCGCGCGCTTCGCGGGCTTTGACACCAAGACCGTGGCCGAGCGTCACCCGCGACTACCTGTACCTCGAGTACGCGGGCTCGGACCGCGTGTTCGTGCCCGTCGATCAGCTGGCCAAGATCAGCCGCTACGTCGGCGCCGGCGGCGCCCACCCGCCGCTGTCGAAGCTCGGCGGCACGCGCTGGGAGCACGATCAAGGCGCGGGCGCGGCGCGCGGCGCAGGAGCTCGCCGGCGAGCTGCTGAACCTGTACGCCGAGCGCAAGCGCCGCGAGGGCCACGCGTTCCCGCTCGACACCGACTGGCAGCGCGAGTTCGAGGACGCGTTCCCGTACACCGAGACGCCCGACCAGCGCGACGCGATCGAGTTCGTCAAGGCCGACATGGAGGCGCCGCGGCCGATGGACCGGCTGATCTGCGGCGACGTCGGCTACGGCAAGACCGAGGTGGCGCTGCGGGCGGCGTTCAAGTCGGTGCAGGACGGCAAGCAGGTGATGATGCTGGTGCCGACGACGATCCTCGCCCAGCAGCACTACGGCACGTTCACCGAGCGGCTCAAGGACTACCCGGTGACGATCGAGCACGTGTCGCGGTTCCGGCCCGCGGCCGAGCAGAGGGACGCGGTCGCGCGCTTCTCGCGCGGCGAGGTCGACATCCTGATCGGCACCCACCGGCTGCTGTCGCGCGACGTGCGCGCGCAAGGATCTCGGGCTGCTGATCGTCGACGAGGAGCAGCGCTTCGGGGTCAAGCAGAAGGAGCTGCTGCGCCAGCTCAAGCTGCAGGGTCGACGTGATCTCGATGAGCGCCACGCCGATCCCGCGCACGCTGCAGATGTCGCTGGCCGGCGTGCGCGACATCAGCGTGATCGAGACCCCGCCCGAGGGCCGGCGGCCGGTCAAGACCTACGTCGGCGAGTACGACGAGGAGCTCGTCCGCCGCGCGCTGCTGCGCGAGAAGGAGCGCCACG
Source organism: uncultured Solirubrobacterales bacterium (assembly GCA_963754375.1). GTDB lineage: Bacteria > Actinomycetota > Thermoleophilia > Solirubrobacterales > Solirubrobacteraceae > Palsa-465. Next base: position 91,866 of record CAVWFX010000001.1, on the reverse strand, counting down.
GCCAGGCGTTCTTCCTGCACAACCGGGTCGAGACGATCGAGGAGACGGCGGTGCGGCTGCGCGGGCTGTGCCCCGGGATGCGGTTCGAGGTCGCCCACGGGCAGATGGACGAGCGGCTGCTCGAGCAGCGGATGCTGTCGTTCCTGCGCGGCGACGCCGACGTGCTCGTCTGCACCAGCATCATCGAGTCGGGGATCGACATCCCCCAGGCCAACACGCTGATCGTCGAGCGCGCCGACCATGTTCGGGCTCGTCGCAGCTCTACCAGATCCGCGGCCGGGTGGGCCGGTCGGCCGAGCGCGCCTACGCGTACCTGCTGTATCCGAGCGCGGCGGCGCTGACGCCGGAGGCGGCGCAGCGGCTGTCGGCGCTGTCGGACTACACCGAGCTCGGCGCCGGGCTTCAAGATCGCGATGCGCGACCTCGAGATGCGCGGCGCCGGCAACCTGCTCGGCGACGAGCAGTCCGGCCACGTGGCCGCGCTCGGGCTTCGAGCTCTACATGCAGATGCTCGACGAGGCGGTGGCCGCGTCCGAGGGCGAGGGCGTTGCCGACGAGGACTGGGAGCCGGTGCGGCTCGACGTCAACGTCGACGCCTACGTGCCGGCCGACTACATCCCCTACGAGCAGGCGAAGGTCGACGTCCACCGCCGGATCGCCGGCGCCCGCGAGGTCGCCGACCTGGTGCTGCTGCGCGAGGAGCTCGAGGACCGCTTCGGCGAGCTGCCCGAGCCGCTGGACAACCTGATCTCGCTGCAGCAGGCGCGGATCAAGCTCGGGCAGGCGGGCGCCAGGGCGGTCACGTTCCGCGGCGACCGGCTGGCGGTGACGCCGATCGAGCTCGACTCGGTGCGGGCCAAGCAGATCCGGGCCGAGATCCCCGAGGCGCTGTACGAGTCCGGCAAGTCGCAGCTGTCGGTGCGGGTTCCCAAGGATCCCGGAGCAGCGGTTCCCGGCGGTCGTGCGGGCGGCCGACGTGCTGCTGGCGGTGACGCGCGAGGCCGCCGCCGAGGAGTCCGAGGCGGTCGAGGCCGCCTAGGCGCTGGCGCTGACGCTCGAAGGAGGGCCGGGCGGTGCGATCGGCTGGGAAGTCACGCCCACGACGGGCGTGCAGTCGGGGGCGCGTCGGCTCGTCGTCGACGGCCGAGGCGCGCTCGGCGCGCCGGTAGGGCGCCGAGCCTGACTGCGGAGGCACGACCGTCGGCGCCTGACGGCGCGCTGTGGCGGTTGGCTGGTCGGCGGTCTAGCGCGCGCTGCGGCGAGGAGGTTCGCACGCCGGCTTCGGTCGGCCTGCCGATCACGAGGCGCGCCGTGTGGAGGTGCCGGACCGCCGCGAGGTCGACGGATCGTGCGCGACCGAGGTGACGGGGATCCGTCCACGCCATCGACGTCCTCGCGGTGAGATTTGCCGTCAGCGTGGATCGCGGACCGCGGTGCCGATGCTCGCGTGCCGGCCCCCGGACCGTGACGTCCATCAACGTCTGGCCGGTGGCAGCAGCTCGCGAGCCGCTGCGGCGGTCTGTGGCTCAACACGCGCCGGTCCGAGGCCAAGGACCGTCGCCATCAGCGGCCACGTTGCGTGCAGGATCGAGCCCGACCGCGTAGACGCCCCGATGAACCTGCAGCAGGCGCCGGCAGCGAGCCGACGCGATCGTGCTACCGCGACCCGCGTCGCGCAACAGCTGCTCGAGCACCACACGTGTTGCTCTCGCGCTCGGACAATCGCGTCGACTCCCTGCTCACTCGTATAACGCGGGTCTGGGCAGCGTGCATCCGACACGACCCCGAGCGTTGCAAGAAAGCTGTAACGCTGTGTGCCACGTAAGCGCTTCGAAGTGCGACGCGATCGCTCATCGGCTCGCTACCATCGGCCGAGTCGTATGAAGACCCTGAAGTCCATCCCGGCGCTTGGCGCCTTTTTTGTGGTCATCGCCCTGGTCGATCGCCGGCTGCGGCAGCGGCATCCCGGGCGACTCGGTCGCCACCGTGGCCGGCAACCCGATCACCACCCAGGCGTTCAACCACTGGATGTACGTGGCGGCCAAGGGCCAGGCGGCGCAGAGCCCCGGGTCAGCCGGTGATCGTGCCCAACGACCCGCCGAACTTCACCAAGTGCATCGCCCAGGTCCGCCAGCAGATCCCGTCGCTGGCGAAGACGCCGGACAAGACGCTCAAGGCCGACTGCAAGCAGCTGTTCACATCGCTCTCGAGCCAGGTCATGGACTTCCTGATCAAGGCCTACTGGTACCAGGCCGAGGCGCACAAGCTGGGCATCAAGGTCACCGACGCCCAGGTCCAGAAGGCGCTCGACACGGCCAAGAAGGCGCAGTTCTCGACCGCGCCGCAGTTCCAGCAGTTCCTACCCAGACCGGCCAGACGATGCAGGACATCCTGTTCCGGGTCCGCGTCAAGCAGATCTACCAGAAGCTGCTGGCCAAGCACCCGACCACGGTCACGCCGGCGGCGATCGCCGCCTACTACAGCAGCCATCAGTCGCAGTTCGGCACCGCCGAGACGCGCAACATGCAGATCGTGCTGACCAAGACCCTGGCCCAGGCCGACCGCCGCCAAGAAGGCGCTGGAGAAGGGCGGCAGAGCTGGACGGCGGTGGCCAAGAAGTACTCGATCGACCCGACCACCAAGAACAACGGCGGGCTGCTGACCGGCGTCACCAAGGGCCAGCAGGACGCAGGCGCTGACCACGGCCGCGTTCGCGGCGCCGATGAACAAGCTCATCGGCCCGGTCAAGGGCCAGTTCGGCTACTACGTGTTCGAGGTCACCAAGATCACCCCGGCCACCCAGCAGACGCTGGCGCAGTCGACGCGCGCTGATCAAGCAGACGCTGACCAGCCAGCTGCAGACAGCGGCCCAGAACGCGGTCGACAACCAGGCCAAGAAGGCCTGGCTGAGCAAGACCAAGTGCCGCGCGCTACGCGATGGCCGACTGCAGCGGCTACAAGGCGCCGAAGACCAGCGACCACGGGCGCTGCCGGAGCAGCGGCGCCGCCGACCAGCGGCGCCGCGGCGCTGCCGGAGCGGCGGCGCATCCGGAGCATCGGGACGCCCAGCGGCGCCACCGGACCGCGGCGCCGCCTGAAGCCGGCGTGGCGCCGAGGGCTCCGAGCGGACGTGCGACGCGCTCGCGCGCCTGGACGCGATCACCCGGCGGCTGCGCCGGAGTGCCCGTGGGACCGCGAGCAGGACGAGCGCACGATCGTCCCGCACACGGTCGAGGAGGCCTACGAGCTGGCCGACGCCGCCCACCGCGGCGACGACGCCAAGCTGCTCGACGAGCTCGGCGACGTGCTGTTCCAGGTCCACTTCCTGTCGCTGCTGCTCGAGGAGCGCGGCGCCGGCGACCTGGCCCAGGTCGCCGAGCACGTGACCGAGAAGCTGATCCGCCGCCACCCGCACGTGTTCGGCGAGGTCGAGGCCGACGACCGCCCAGCAGGTGCTGCGCAACTGGGACCAGATCAAGCGCGACGAGCCCGGGCGCGAGCCGGGCGTGTTCGGCGAGGTGCCCGAGAACCTGCCGTCGCTGCTGCACGCGCGCAAGGTCCAGCGCCGGGCGGCCTCGAGCGGCTTCGACTTCCCGGGCGTCGAGCGGCCGCTGCAGGCGGTCCGCGACGAGCTCGACGAGCTCGAGCAGGCCGACGGCCCAGGACGAGCGCTTCCACGAGCTCGGCGACGTGCTGTTCGCCGCCGTCAACGTGGCCCGCAAGCTGAAGGTCGACCCCGAGCTGGCGCTGCGCTCGGCGTCGGGCCGATTTCGCGCAGCGCGTGGAGGCCGGCGATCGAGCTCGCGGCATCCGAGGGCGGAAGTTGGGACGATCTTGCGCCCGAGCAGCAGCTCGCCTACTACGCCCGCGCACGGCTGACCGAAGGAGAGCGCCGACAGACATGAGCCAGATCGAGCACGTGCACGCCCGCCAGATCCTCGACAGCCGCGGCAACCCGACGGTCGAGGTCGAGCTGAGCCTGCAGTCGGGGGCGTGGGGCCGGGCGGCGGTGCCCGTCGGGCGCCTCGACCGGCGAGTTCGAGGCCACCGAGCTGCGCGACGGCGGCTCGGACTGGCTGGGCAAGGGCGTGACGCGAGGCGGTCGACAACGTCAACGGCGAGATCGCCACCGCGGTGCGCGGCCAGGACGCCTCCAGCCAGGCGGCGCTCGACCGGATGCTGATCACGCTCGACGGCACGCCCAACAAGTCGCGGCTGGGCGCCAACGCGATGCTGGCCGTGTCGCTGGCCGCCGCCCACGCCTCGGCGGCCGAGGAGCGCCTGCCGCTGTGGCGCTACCTGGGCGGCGAGAGCGCGCACGTGCTGCCGGTGCCGATGATGAACGTGCTCAACGGCGGCGCCCACGCCGACAACCGGCGTCGACTTCCAGGAGTTCATGATCGTCCCGGTCGGGCGCGCGCACGTTCTCGCGAGGCGCTGCGGATGGGCGCCGAGGTGTTCCACCACCTCAAGCAGACGCTGCACGAGCGGGGCCTGTCGACCGCGGTCGGCGACGAGGGCGGCTTCGCGCCCGACCTCGACTCCAACGAGGAGGCGCTCGAGGTGCTGATCGACGGGATCCGGGCCGCCGGCTACGTGCCCGGCGACCAGGTCGCGATCGCGCTGGACCCGGCCGTGTCCGAGCTCTACCACGACGGCGCCTACGTGCTCGAGCACGAGGGCCGCACGCTGAGCGCCGACGAGCTCGCCGCCTACTGGGCCGAGCTCGCCGGCCGCTACCCGATCATCTCGATCGAGGACGGGATGGCCGAGGAGGACTGGGACGGCTGGTCGACGCTGACCGACCGGCTCGGCAACCGCGTCCAGCTCGTCGGCGACGACCTGTTCGTCACCAACACCGAGCGGCTCAAGCGGGGGATCGACGCCGGCGTGGCCAACTCGATCCTGATCAAGGTCAACCAGATCGGCACGCTGACCGAGACGCTCGCCGCGATCCGGATGGCCCGCGAGGCCGGCTACGCGGCGGTGATGTCGCACCGCTCGGGCGAGACCGAGGACGTGACGATCGCCGACCTCGCGGTGGCCACCGGGCTGCGGGCAGATCAAGACCGGCGCGCCGTCGCGCACCGACCGCGTGGCCAAGTACAACCAGCTGCTGCGGATCGAGGAGGCGCTCGGGCCCGAGGCCGGCTACCCGGGCCGCTCGGCGTTCCGGTCGTGAGCCGCGTCGGCTCCGGCCGAGCGCGCCGTGCAGGGCTCGTGCAGCAGGAAGGAGCGCGCGGGCGTCGAACGAAGGCGCGCACGGGATGCCGCCCGCCCGCTCCGCCACCGCCGCCCCTCGCCGCCGCGCACGCGACGCCGCCGCCACGCGCCCGCGCCGCGGTGCCGCGTCCGGGCGCCGCGCGCTGCGGGTCCGCTGGGACCGGGTCGGCCGGGTCGGGCTGCTGGTCGTGCTGGCGGTCGTGGTCGGGCTGTACGTCCAGCACACGCTGTCGCTACCTCTCGACCACGAGCCAGGCCGACCAGCAGCAGGCGATCGTCAGCCAGCTGGCGCACGCAGAACGCGCGCTGGAGCGGCAGCAGCAGTCGCTCAGCAGACCCGGCGACGATCGTCGCGCGACGCGCGCGCGCTGGGGATGGTGCGGCCCGGCGAGCGCCCGTACGTGATCACCGGGCTCGCCGGCCACTGAGCGCCGCGCGCACCGGCCGACGGCAGCCGCGCGCGAGCCGCGCGGTGAGCCCGCGGCCGACTGCGCTTCGAGGATCTGATCGGCCTGTGGCAGGAGGGCCAGCGGCGGCTGGCGCGAGGCGCGAGCCCGGCGACCGGGCCGGCGCTGGAGCGCGTCGTCGACGCGATCGTGGTCGAGCTGCGCCGCCGGCTCGGCGGTCCGTTCACGCGTCCAGGAGCTGGCCGAGCTCTACGTCGAGCAGGGCACCGACTGGTGCTTTCGACCTCGCGACCCGGGTCGCGCCGGCAACCCGGCGGCCTGGGACATGACCGACCGTCGCGGGCGCGGCGTTCGCCCGCTACGCGCGCGAGGCCAGCGACTACACGGTCGGGCGCCGGGTCGGCCGACGAGCTGAGCGACCGCGGCAGTCGTCGCCGCTGCCTGACGTCGCGTCGTCGTCGTCGTCGCCGTCGCCGTCGCCGCCGGCGCGGCGGATGACGATCTGATCCTCCTCGATCGCCACCTCGACCGGGCGGTGGCCGGCCCAGTACTCGGCGTAGATCGGGTCGTCCTGGACGGCGGGGTCGAGCCACAGCCCGTAGCCCTCCTCGCCGTGGTCGAAGGTCGCCTCGAGCGTGCCCGAGCGTGCGCCGGCGGCCGCGTCCGCCGCGGCCGCCGCGGCGGCCGCGCCGGCGGCGAGCCGGGCTTCTCCTCGTCCTCCTCGTCGTCGTCCTCGTCCTCGTCCTCGTCGGCGCGCTCGGCCTCGGCGGCGTCGAGCTCGGCGGCGATCAGCGCGTCGTCCTCGGCGCGCAGATCGATCTCGTCGTCGAAGTCGGCGCCGCGGCGCGGCGCCGTCGGCGCTCGTCGCCGGGCTCGAGCTCCTGCTCGCGCTTGAAGGCCTGGATCTGCTGGACGGTGACCTCGAGCTGGTGGGCGATCCAGGCGTCGGTGCGTCCCTGGCGGACCCAGGCGCGGATCCGGTTGAGCTCGGGTCGAAGTGATCTGCGGGCCATTGAGCGCCGGAGACTAGTACAGGCGACGGCACGATGCCTCGGCCCCGGCGGCGTGCCGAGCCGTGACGAAACGCTGCTCAGCTGCTTCGCAGCGCCGAATGCTGGTTCGACGCGTATGCTGGCAGCCGCGGGCTGGACCGGCGCGCTATGCGCGGCGCGGTTCGGCCGCTGACCACTCATGCAGCCAAGCAGGGAGGCAAGTCCGATGTTGGTACTGACCCGGAAGTCCAACCAGAGCATCATGATCGGCGACGACATCGAGGTGTCGGTGCTGGCGATCATGGGCGAGAAGGTGCGGATCGGAATCCAGGCGCCGCGGGACATCCCGGTGTTCCGCAAAGAGGTCTACCTCGAGATCCAGCAGGAGCGCGCGGACGGCCGGCAAGGGCGCGCGCGAAGAGGTCGACGCGGCGCTGCGCGGGCTCGGCGACGAGCAGCCGCAGTCGCAGCCGGCGGCTCGGAGGCGCCGACGGCCGACGCTCGGCGCGCAGCCGCGCCGAGCGCTCAGCCGAGCAGGTAGTACAGCGTCTCGAACATCGCGACCGTGACGATCACCGCGGTCGCGATCAGCGACAGCACGAGCAGCCAGAAGCGCATCGAGCTGCGCTTGCTGCTCGCGCTCGTGCGTCCGCTTGCGCGAGCGCACGCACGGCGTGACGGCGCAGGTGCTCGCCTGCGGCTCCGGTCCAGCTGCGTCTCGTGCCGGAACTCCTGCTCGAGCTGCGCGAGGCTCTGGCGCATCTTCATCGCCATCGCGGCGAGCCTACCAACGTGCGCGAGTCGCGCCGGGGCGTGGCGACTGCAGCGGCCGCCGTGACGCCAGCGCTCAGTGGACCTGCTGGCCCTCGTAGACCTCGACGAAATGCAGGTAGTTGTCGGCGATCTGCGACGGCGGCCGCCGCGCGGTCGAGCTCGTCGGCCGAGGAAGCCCTTGAGCGCGTCCCACCAGATCGAGCGGCCGATCGCGAAGCCGATGAAGCCCTCGACGGGGCGGCCGCCTGCGAGCCACTGCTCGACCTTCTCGGTCGAGGCGCCGCGGCCCAGCAGCACGCACTTGACGCCCTCGCGGCCCTCGCCGGAGCGGGTCTGCTCGGCGAGCATCTCCGCGTCCTCGCGCTCGTCGACGCCCTCGATCTTCCAGATGTCGACCTCGATCCCGACGTCCTGGATCGTCCTCGATCGCGCGGCGCATCAGCTCGGGCCGCAGCTCGGCGTCGTAGCGGTCGGTGTCGCCGTCGACGCTGCGCCAGCTGCTCCTCGGTCGCCGGCACGAGCAGCTCGAACAGGAACTTGCGGTCGTTGCTCGTGCAGCCAGTCGGCGAGCCGCTTCAGCCGCTCGAGCTGGCGCTCGTTCATCTCGGTGTCGTCGTCGGGGTTGTAGCGGACGAGCACCTTGGAGAAGTCGGGGTCGAACTTCTCGATGTGGGCGCCGAAGTCGTCGCCGTACTCGAAGTCGAACTCGTTCTGGCCCGACTTCTCGACCGGCATCGCGAGCTTCAGGCCGTCCTGCCTGGGCGCGCTCGGGGATGTCGGAGCCGAACTGCTCGTCGACCAGCACGCCGGTCGCGCCGGCCTCGGCGCCGCGCGCGACGGCCTCCAGCATCCCCTCGAAGATCAGCCGCTTGGCGTCGGCGATCGTCTCGATCTCCTCGGGCGTCGGGTCGCCCTCGATCCCGAACATCTTCTTCTGAAACGACCCGCGATGGTCGAACGCGAGGATGTACAGCTTGCCGTCGTAGCCCAGAGCCATTGGACCGTCCTTCGTCGAACTTGCGTCGTGCCGAGTCTAGGTCGGCCGCGCCAGTCTACGGCGCACACGCTCGTCCGTAGGCTGCTGCGCGCCGTGGAGCACCGCTTCACCGGACCCGCGTACACGATCGGGATCGAGGAGGAGCTGATGATCCTCGACGCCGAGTCGCTCGAGCTCGTCAACGCGATCGAGTCGATGCTCGAGCCGGCGCCGCTCGGGGAGATCAAGCCCGAGCTGATGGAGTCGGTGCTCGAGATCTCCACCGACCCGTGCGCCGAACATCGCCGAGGCCGGCGAGCAGCTGCGCGCGCTGCGCCGCCAGGTGGCCAGACGCGCCGCGGCCAAGGACCTGGCGATCGGCTCGGCCGGGACGCACCCGTTCGCGATGTGGGAGGACCAGCGGATCGTCGCCCGGCCCCGCTACCGCGACCTGATCTCGGCGCTGCGGTTCGTCGCCCGCCAGGAGCTGATCTTCGGGATGCACGTCCACGTCGGGCATCGACGACCCCGACAAGGCGATCCACGTCGCCAACGGGATGCGCGTGCACATGCCGGTGCTGCTCGGCCTGTCGGCCAACTCGCCGTTCTGGCGCGCCGACGCGACCGGGCTGGCGTCGACGCGCACGCCGATCTTCCGCGCCTTCCCGCGGGTCGGGATCCCGCCGACCTACGAGGACTGGGAGGACTACGAGCGGCGGATCGAGTTCATGATCAAGGCCGGGGTGATCGAGGACTACACCTACCTGTGGCACGACGTGCGCCCGCACCCGAACTTCGGCACCGTCGAGATCCGGGTGATGGACTCCCAGACCCACATCGAGCACTCGCTCGGGTCTGGCCGCGCTCGTGCAGGCGCTGGTCAGCGAGCTGGCCGAGCACTTCGACGCCGGCAAGCGAGCTGTCGAGCTACCCGTTCGAGATGCTCGACGAGAACAAGTGGCTGGCCGCCCGCCACGGGCTCGAGGGCGAGCTCGTCGACCTGCCGAGCTCGGACCGGGTCGCGACCCGCGCGCTGGCGCGGCGGCTGCTCGACCGGATGCGCGAGCACTGCCAGCGATCTCGGCTCGGCGACCGAGCTCGAGGCGGTCGAGGACCTGCTCGAGCCGCGGCAACGGCGCCGCCCGCCAGGTCGTCGTCTACGAGGCCAACCACGATCTGCGCGAGGTCATGGCCGAGATCGTGGCCGCGACCGCCGCCTGAGCGCAGGCGCTTCGGCTCGCGAGCGTCTAGCGGCCAGGGCCTCGGAGCAGTTCTACAATCGGTTCGTGAGCACCGGCGGCCCGGACCTCTTCGTGATCTGCAAGAGCTGCGGATCCGAGGTCAGCCCGTACATCACCGAGTGCCCGTACTGCGGCAACCGGCTGCGCAAGCGCGCGCCGAAGCTCGACCGCGACGGGCCGCGTCGCCGAGAAGCGCCGGCGCCGGCCGCCGCCGCCGCTGCTGACCGCGGCTGCGCCGCGACGAGATCCCGGGGATCCGGCCCGACACCGCGCCCGTACGCGACGATCGTGCTGGTCGCTGCTCGGGCTGGTCGGCAGCCTGCTGTGGCGCACCGGCGCTGGTCGGCCATCAACGAGCTCGACGATCTTCGGCAAGCCGGGGTCGCACTGGTGGCGGCTGTTCACCGCGGCGTTCACCTACAACAACACCGGCTACGCGTTCGTCGACGCTCGGCGCGATCGCGCCTGTTCGGCTGGCTGCTCGAGCGCCGCCACGGCCCGCTCGTCGGTGCTCGGGCTGTTCCTGGTCGGCGGCGTCGGCGGGCTGGCCGCGACGGCGGCCGTCTACCCGTCCCGATCGCGATGGGCGGCAACGGCGCCGCGCTGGCGCTGCTGTGCGCGTGGGCGGTCCCGGACCTGCTGGCGCTGCGCGCCGGCGAGGAGATCGAGGGGACCTGCTCGGCGACGGCGGTGATCGCGCGTCGTGGTCGCGCTGATGCCGCTGGCGGTGCCGCGAGGCGAGCTGGATCGCCGACGGCGTCGGCGTGGTGGCCGGGTTCGCGGTCGGGCTGCCGCTGGCGCGGCTGGCGCACGCTGACCGGCCGCCCGGCGCTCAGACGCACGCTGATCGTGCCCGGCGGGCCCGTCGACCAGCCGCCCGATCACCGCGCCCGGGACATCGTCGCGGCGCCGCGCCGGCGGGCACCGCCGCCAGCAGGCCGCCCGAGGTCATCGCGTCGCACACCAGCCAGCGCCGCGCCTCGGGCGACGTCGTCGGCGAACGTGCGTGAACTCCTCGGCGTGCGCGCGGTTGCGCCGCGTCCCGCCGGCGACCGCGCGCTCGTCGGGGTCGGCCAGCAGCTCGAGCACGCCGTCGATCGCCGGCACCGCGGCGGCGTCGACCTCGGCGGCGAGCGCCGCTGGCCAGCGCCAGCTCGTGCAGGTGGCCGAGCAGGCCGAACCCGGTCACGTCGGTCAGTCGCGTGCGCGCCGGCGTCGCGCGCGGCCGCGGCGCGCGTCGCGGTTCAGCGTGGTCATCACCTCCACCGCCTCGGCCAGCGGCGCGTCGAGGCCCGCGCTTGACCGCGGTCGAGACCGCGCCGGCGCCGAGCGGCTTGGTCAGCACGAGCGCGTCGCCGGCGCGCCCGCCGGCGTTGGTCAGCAGCTCGTCGGGATGCACGACCCCGGTGACCGCCATCCCGTACTTCGGCTCGGGGTCGTCGATCGAGTGCCCGCCGATGATCGCCACCCCGGCCTCGGCGGCGACCTGCGGCGCCGCCGCGCAGGATCTCGGCCAGCACCTCGCCGCCGAGCTGCTCGAGCGAGAAGGCGACCAGGTTCAGCGCGCTGACCGGCGTCGGCGCCCATCGCGTAGACGTCCGACAGCGCGTTGGCGGCGGCGATCCGGCCGAAGTCGAACGGGTCGTCGACGATCGGCGTGAAGAAGTCGACCGTCTGCACGATGCGCCAGGTCGTCGCGCAGCCGGTAGACGCCGGCGTCGTCGGAGGTCTCGAAGCCGACCAGCACGTTCGGGTCGGTGCCGCCGCGGGAAGCCCGGCCAGCAGCGGGCCGATCGCCGCCGCCGGCAGCTTGCAGCCACAGCCGGCGCCGTGGGACAGCGAGGTCAGCGGCAACGGCCACGTACGTATGATCCTCACGCGAGTGCCGGACCGCGCCTACACCGACGCCGAGCTCGACGCCGCGATCGCCGCGATCACCGACCCGAGCCGGTTGCGCGAGGCGCAGGACCTCGTGATGCGCGCCGCGCCGTCGCTGCAGCGGTGCTCGGCGGCGGCGCTCGCCGAGGGCGGCTGGTTCGACGCCGCCCACGAGCAGGCGGTGCGCGAGGCGACCGGCGCGGAGGACCCCGAGCGAGCGGCTGCGCGCGGTGCGGACGCTGCTCGCCGAGGAGACCCGGCTCGGGATGCTGGTCGGCGTGGCGGTCGGCTTCGAGCTCGTCCCGCACGCTCGACCAGCCCGACTCGAAACCCAACAGGAGGACTGATACGACGATGGATGTCCGCTTTCTCGGCCACGCCTGCTTCACGCTCTCCGACGGCGACACGACGGTGCTGATCGACCCGTTCCTGACCGGCAACCCGAAGGCGGCGATCGTCGGCCGACGACGTCGACGCCGACGACGATCCTGCTCACCCACGGCCACGCCGACCACTCGGCGACACCGTCGCGATCGCCAAGCGCACCGGCGCGCCGGTGGTGGCGATCACCGAGCTCGCCGGCGAGCTGGGCGAGGAGGGCGTCGACGTCCGCGACCCGCAACCTCGGCGGCACCGTCAAGTTCGACTGGGGCTGGGTCAAGCTCGTCCCGGCCTGGCACACCTCGACCACGCCGAAGGGCACGGTCAACACCCCCGCCGGGCTGCTGATCAACTTCAAGGACACGATCGTCTACCACCTCGGCGACACGTGCCTGTTCTCCGACCTGCAGCTGGTCGGCAAGCGCAACCCGATCGACATCGCGCTGATGTGCATCGGCGGCCACTACACGATGGACCGCATCGACGCCGTCGACGCCGCCGAGTTGGTCGGCGCCAAGACCGTGATCCCCTGCCACTACAACACGTTCCCGCCGATCGAGACCGACGCCGCAGGCGTTCAAGTCCGACGTCGAGTCCGCGACCAGCTCGAACGTGGTCGTGCTCGAGCCGGGCGAGACGCACTCGGCATGACCCACGCGATCGTCCTGATCCAGGCCGAGCGGCACGGCGCTGGCGACGCTCGGCGGCGAGCTGGCCGACATCGAGGGCGTCGCCGAGGCGTACTCGGTCACCGGCGAGTGGGACTTCGTCGCGATCCTCCGCCTGCGCGAGCAGGACCAGCTGGCGCAGGTCGTGACCGGCAAGCTCTCGCAGCTGCCGGGCGTGCGGCGGACGCAGACGATGGTCGCGTTCGAGGTCTACTCGCGCCACGACCTGGAGGCGCTGTTCTCGGTCGGCCAGTGACCGCTCGGTCGCGGCCGGCGCCGACCGGACGTCCAGCATCGTGCTCGGCGGAGATGCACGCCGGCGAGCGGCTGCGGATGCCGCTGGTCGAGAGCCGGGCGGCCTGGCTGGAGCGCGCTGTCCGCGCGGGCGCGCGGCGACGGTGGCCCACCTCGGCTGCGCCGACAGCCCGTACACCGCCGAGCTGATCGCGGCCGGGGTGCTGCTGCACGAGCGCCTGGTCGAGGTCGCCGTCGGTGACCGGGTTCGACGTCGACGCCGACGGCGCTGGAGCTGCTGCGCCGGCGGATGCCGGGCGAGCGCTTCGTGCTCGCCGACGTCACCGAGACGATCCCGCCCGAGGACGAGGGGTCGCTACGCGCTGGTGATCGCCGGCGAGGTGCTCGAGCACGTCCCCGACGCCGATGCGTTCCTGCTCGGCTGCGGCGCGGCTGCTGGCGCCCGGCGGCCGTCTCTGCGTCACCGTCCCCAACGCCTGCTGTCCGAAGATCGGGCTGCGCTCGCTGCGGGCGCGAGTCGGTGCACCCCGACCACCGCGTCTACTACGGGCCGCGGACGCTGCAGCGCACGCTGGACGGCGCCGGCTACGAGCTCGAGGCGATCGCCTCGTGCTTTGCGCCCGTCGCCGGCCGCGCCGGGAAGGCTCGTGTTCAACCCGCTGCTGCGGGCCAGCCACCGCGCGTTTCAGGGACCCGTGGGCGACGGCCTGATCGCGGTGGCCAGGGCGCGGCCGAACGCGTCGGCCATCGCGTCGTAGGTGTAGGGCGCGACGGCCGCGCGGGCGGCGGCGCCCAGGCGCTCGCGCAGCGGCGCGTCGGCCAGCAGCCGTCGATCGCGCGCGGCCAGCGCGACCGGCGTCGCCGGGCGCCACGACGAGCCCGTTCTCGCCGTCGCGGACCAGCCCGCCGGCCACGGCGCCGACCGCGCTGGTGGCCACCATCGGGCGGCCCTGGTGCATCGCCTCGTTGCAGACCAGTCCCCAGGGCTCGGTGAACCGCGGGGTGGGCACCGACGGCAGCAGCGCCAGCGCGGCGGCGCGGTAGGCGACCGGCAGCTCGCCGCGAGCCAGGGGGCCGAGCAGGCGCGCCCGCGGGCAGCGAGGCCACCAGCGAGCTCAGCGGGCCGTCGCCGATCACCACCAGGGTCGCGTCGGCGACCAACCTGCGGCCAGGCCTCGGGCCAGCACCTCGACTCCCTTCTCGGCCACCAGGCGCCCCACGTAGAGCACCAGCGGTCCGGGCGGCAGCCCGTGGCGGTCGCGGAACTCGCCGCGACCTCAGCAGTCGCTCGACCTCGCGCGCGAACAGCTCGGGCTCGACCGCCTGGGGGGCGACGAACACGTCGTCGTCGCGGCCGCGGATCCCGGCCACGAACCGCCGCACGTGCTCGCCGTAGGCGACGACGGCGTCGGCGTGGCGGTAGATGTGGCGCGTCACCGGCAGGGCGAGCGCGTGCGAGCAGCGAGCGCGGCTGCGACCCACACCGACGCCCACAGCACGAACGGGCGCCGGTGGCGCTTGGCGCCCAGGTAGGCGGCGGGCAGGATCGCGCCGCCGGCGAACGGGGCGATCACCGCCGTGATAGCGTGCGGCCGACGCTCAGCGCCTCGCCGAGCGCCGTCCAGGCGCCGGGCCGGGAAGTCGGCCGCGGCCAGCTGGCGGTCGAGATCGCTGAACCAGGCCGGGACGTAGCGCTCGCCGCCGCCGTAGCAGAGGACCTCGACGTCGTAGCGCTCGGCCAGCCGCCGGTACAGCGGCCTGCGGTACCCGGCCAGGAAGGTGGTCAGCAGCGCGGTGCTCACGGCGCTGCATGATGCCGAGAACGGCGCGTATGCTCGGCCTCATGAGGCGCCCGGGTCCTGCTCGCCCTGCTCATTTCGCTGGCGCTCGCCGGCTGCGGCGGCTCGAGCAGCTCCACCAGTTCCAGCATCCAGCAGTCCAGCGCGACCACCAGCACCACCGGCTCGGGCGCGGCGGCCACCAGCAGCGCAGCGTCGACCTCGGCGGCCGCCCCCACGTCGACGTCCGCGCCACGAGCGCCAGCACCACCGGCGGCGCGGACAGCTCGACGTCCAGACCACCGCGGCCCCGACACCAACGTTCGCCTGCCGGCGAAGTTCGCCATCCGGGCGGGGGGCATCCTGTTCCCGCCGCTGGTGGCGGCGCCCAAGCACACCACGATCGAGCTGACGGTCCGCTCCCAGGACGGCAAGCGGCACACGGTGGTGCTCGCCACCCCGCATGCCCACACCCTGGCGGTGGTGCCCGGGCGGGCGTCGCAGCTGGCGCTCAAGGGGCTCCGAACGGCGCCTACGTGGTCAAGGTCGACGGCGCCGTCCGCGGGCGGCTGATCGTAGGCGCCACGCCCGGCCCCTAGTTCGCTCTCGCGGCTAAGCGCTTGAGCGACGAATCGGCCGCGGGGCGGTCTGCGCTGGCCCGTAGGCCCCCGGGGCGAGCTGCCTCAAGCTCACGTCACGGGGCGAGCTGTCCCAAGCTTGCGTCCCAGTGAGCGGGCCGGGATTGGGGACGTGGTGCGCCCTACTCGCGTATATGCCGAGTCAGACGACCCACGTTCGCTGCCCCGCCGGTTGCGTCGCAGTTCTGAGGCGCGCGGGCACAGACTCGTGACGGTTCAGCCCCGCAAGCGACCCCTACTCCCGGCTGGGTGGCTAGCCGATCCGGTCCCCGGGCGCCGCCGGGCGGTCGGGGCGGAGCAGCACTACGCCGTGCTCGTCGTCGAGCGCGCCCAGCACCAGGACCTCGGAGAAGAACGGCCCGATCTGGCGCGGCGGGAAGTTGACGACCGCGACGACCAGCGTGTCCTGGAGCTCGTCGCGGGAGTAGTGGGTGATCTGCGCCGAGGAGCGCTTGACCCCGAGCTCGGGCCCGAAGTCGATGGTCAGCTTCCAGGCCGGCTTGCGCGCCTCAGGGAACTCATCGACGGCGGTCACGCGGCCGACGCGCATGTCGACGGCCAGGAACTGGTCGAACTCGATCAAGTCCCCGGACTCCGAGCCGAGCCGTTCAGCGAATCAGGTCGATATGCCGGGACCCGGACCTGCCGGAGCCTGACCGCGACCCGGACCACAACGAACCGGAGCCGGATCCGCCGTGCCCAACCCGCGTGAACCCCCGTTACCGCCCGAGCCTCCGGTGCCGCCCGAGCCCTCCCGGTGCCGCCCGAACCCCCGGTGCCACCCGAACCGCCGCGGTGCCACCCGAACCCCGGCCCGATCCGCCGGATCCGCCGCTCCCACCCGTGCCGCCCGTACCGCCGGTGCCGGTGCCGCCGGTGCCGTGTCCCAGTGCCGGTTCCTGTGCCCGTCCCCGTCCCCGTCCCTGTCCGGTCCGCCGGTCGCGGTGCCGTGCCGGTGCCGGTGCCGGTGGTCCGTTGTGCCGGTCCGGGCCGGTCCCCGTCCCCGTGCCAGTTCCCGTCCCGACCGGGGGAGTCGTGGTGGGAGCCGTTGTGGTACCGGTAGGCGCGGTCACGGTGGGCGGGGGGGTCGGCACGCTGGCCACCGTCGCGGGCGGCGGTGGCGGCGGCGGAGGAGCGGTGCCGACCGGAGTGATCACGGGCGGCAGCACGGTCCCGTCGGACTGGTTCTGGGTCCGCCCGGTGTCGGTTGACTTGGTCTTCGTCGCGCCGCCGGTGCTTGGTCGTCGTCGTGGTGGCGCCCGGCGTGGTCTTGGCGGCGGTGGTCGTCGTGTTCCCGTTCTTGGCTGGCGGCTGGGTGCGCCGCTCTTGCCCTGGCGCTGCGCGTCGGTGTGCGCGCCGTCTGGCCGGGCCGCCACGTGCTTGACGACCGAGGAGCGCCGCTCGGGCGAGGTGGAGACCGGCGCCGAGGGAGTCTGGACCGCCGGGGCGACCGCGTGCGGGACGGCGGCGACAACGACATGGTGCGCGTGGTGGACGGGCGGTGCTGTGGTCGGCCTCGACCGCGGCGCCCGTGACCAGCGCGGCAGCGGCCAGACCGGCGGCGGCCTTGGTGGCGATCGCGCCGATGCCGGCGGAGACGAAGCCACCGCTTCCGGCCAGCGCGCTGGAACCGGCGACGGCGGTGCCGGCGGCCCCCGCTCCGGCAGCCCCGGCTCCGGCGGCCCCGGCTCCGGCAGCTCCGGCCCCGGCGGCGCTCGAGCCGGCCGCCGTCGCGCCCGAGCCCGCGCCGGCGGAGTGGCCGAGATGAACGAACAGCAGCTTGTGCAACAGCCCGACGGCGCCGATCGGGAACAGCGCCGCCAGCGCCCGGTTGGTCTGCTTGAGCTGGGCGCGGAAGATCGTGCAGCGCTTGCAGCTGCGCAGGTGGCGGCGGACCAGCGGGCCGGGCCGGCGGCGCAGCCCCTCGGCGACCTCGGCGAGCTCGATCCGAACCTCGTCGCAGGACAGCATGCGCGCCTCGGCCGCCTCGGCCAGCGATACCCGCGCGCGCACGAGCAGCGATTTGACGCTCGAGACCGTCGTCTCCATCGCCTCGGCGATCTGCTCGTAGGAGAGCGCGTCCATCTCGCGCAGCACGAGCGCGGTCTTCTGCGTCTCGGGCAGCTCGTTGATGTCGCCCACCAGCAGCCGGAACTCCTCGCGGTCGTGGACCTTGTCGGCCGTGCTGGCGCCGCCGTCGGAGAAGTGCACGTCCATCGACTCGACGCCGATCGCCTGGATCCGGCGCAGGTGGTTGAGGCTGCGGTTACGGGCGATGCGGTACAGCCATGGCCGGACGTTGATCGGCCGATCGTCGGCGAGGATCGCGTTGAAGGCGGCCGTCATCACCTCCTGCATGACGTCCTCGGCGTCCTCGCGAGAACCGAGCAGGTGGCGGCAGAACGCGTGCAGCCGCGCGTCGTAGCGGGCGACCAGCACCTCGAAGGCGGCGGTGTTGCCCTTGCGCAGACAGGGCGACGAGCCGCTCGTCGGACTGGAGGCGGAGCAGGCGCGAGCGTCCGTGCAGACCGATACCCCCGGAGTATGTGAGCGCAGAGACTTCCATCCGGAACTGGTTGCGAGGGCCTCCCTCGACAGGCGTTTGGACACGGTAGCAGCGCAGAAGTTGCGCGTTTGCGAAAGGATCGGCCTACTTTCGGGTAACCCTCTCTGGCCAGCCGGTCTCCCAATCGCCCACGGACATCACCGCTACCGCACATACCCGGGGAGGGACTCGAACCCTCACGCCACAAAGGGCAGTCGCTCTTAAGGCGACCGTGTCTGACCAAATTCCACCACCCGGGCGGGTGCGTCAGACGCTAGCGACTCGCTCGGACCCGGCGGCCAAGTCCGCCAGCCAATCCCCGCTCCCGACGCCCGACGCACCGCGCTGACCGGAAATCGCGCCAAGCCCTGCAATCACGCCAGAAATGCGCCGTCGGAGGCGTTCGGTTCCTAATTGACAGTGCAATGAGGCCCTTGCTAGCTTCGCGAGCCAGATCGGCGCTGGTCTCGAACCCCGACGGGCCCGCGCGGGAGGAGCTCGATTGGGTAGGTCTGCGCGGTGCGTAACTCATCTGTGATCGGCCGGGTGGCCGCCGTCGCCGCGGTCGCGATCGCGCTCGTCGCGGTGGCGTGATCCTGCTCGGCGGCGGGAGCAGCTACCAGGTCAAGGCGGTGTTCGCCAACGCCAGCCAGATCGTCTCCGGCGACCTGGTCCAGGTGGCCGGCAACCAGGTGGGGACGGTCTCGAACATAGCCCTGACCCCGGACGGCCAGGCCCAGCTGACGCTGAACATCAACAACGCCGCCTACAAACCGCTGCACCAGGGCACGAAGGCCACGATCCGTGAGACCTCGCTGTCGGGCATCGCCAACCGCTACGTCGATCTGACCCTCGGATCTCCGGGCGCGCCGAAGATCCCTCCGGGCGGCGTGATCAGCCAGACCCACACCACCAGCGAGGTCGACCTCGACGAGATCTTCAACACGCTCAATCCACCCACGCTGAAGGGCCTGCAGGATGTGATCCAGGGCTCGGCCTCGCAGTACAAGGACCAGGGCGGCGTGGCTCAGCAGGCGTGGCAGTACCTGAACCCGGCGATCGCGTCGACCAGCGTCCTGTTCAGCCAGATCAACCGTAACTCCGACCAGTTCACCAACTTCCTGGTCAAGACCAGCGGCCTGGTCACCGACCGTCTCCCAGCGCAGCGCCGATCTCAGCGGGCTGATCCAGCACCTGTCGACCACCACCGGGGCGCTGGCCGCGCAACGAACCAACCTGGCGCTGTCGCTGCAGCGCCTCCCGGGCTTCATGCGCCTGGCCAACACGACGTTCGTCAACCTGCGCAACTCGCTGAACGCGCTCCAGCCGCTGGTCGACGCCTCCAAGCCGGTGGCGCCCAAGCTTCAGAAGCTGCTCGTCCAGCTGCGACCGCTGGCCCAGGACTCGGTCCCCACGCTCAAGGACCTGTCTGAGATCATCAGCCGGCCCGGGCCCAACAACGACCTGATCGACCTGGCCAAGCTGGGTGTCCCGCTGCGGCAGGCCACCGTCGACAACATCAACGTCGACGGCGCGAACCGTCCCGGCGCCTTCCCGCAGTCGACCACCGCGCTGAATGACTCGACGCCGGAGCTGGCCACCGACCGCCCCTACGCCGTCGATCTGACCGGCTGGTTCGAGGGCTACAGCCACCCGGGCACCCAGGACGCCAACGGCGGCGCCAGCCGGATCGCGCCGATCATCGGCATCGGCTCGCTGCAGAACGGGACGCTCAACCTGCTGCCGTCGTTCGCCGACCCCACGCTGCGCAGCGTCCTGGCCTTCGGCGGCCTCGGCGGCGTGCTCGGCTCAAGCCCGGTGGGCGGCGTCCTGGGCAGCACCGGCCTCCCGGTGGGCAGCGGCGGGACCAGCAGCAGTGGCAGCACTCCAGGGCCTGATCGTCACCGGCCAGGGCAGTCGCTGCCCGGGCTCGATGGAGCGGGGCGGGGTCTACTACCCGGAGTCGGGATTCCCGTGTAACCCCAAACAGGTTCCGACCGGATCGTGAAGCGGATCCTGATCAGCGCAGCGGTGGTGCTGGCTGCCGGCGCGTTCGTGTTCGTGGCCCTGGGCAGCTCCAGCGGCAGCGCCGTCGGGCACCTACAAGATCGAGCTCGACAACGCGTTCGGGCTCGTCACCGGCGCCGACTTCAAGGTCGCGGGAGTCACCGCCGGCACGATCAACTCGATCGACCTGTGCAGCGCGGTCCCCCAGGCCCACTGCCAGAACAAGCTTGACGCGCTGGTCACCGTCCAGGTCAACCAAGGCGGTTTCGGCCAGTTCCACGCCGACACCACCTGCGAGTCCCGGCCCCAGTCGCTGATCGGCGAGTACTTCATCGACTGCAATCCCGGAAGCTCGCAGCAGCCCGGTGCTCAAGACCGGCAGCACGATCACGGTGAGCCACACACAGTCGACGATCCCCGCCGACCTGCTCCAGGACGTGATGCGCATGCCCTACCGCGAGCGGTTCACGCTGATCATCAATGAGCTGGGGGCGGCGGCGGCGGCGCGCTCCGGCGACCTGCAGGCGGCGCTGCACCGCGCGGTCCCGGCGCTGGACGAGACCGACAACCTGCTCAACCTGCTGGCCAACGACTCCACCACGCTCCAGAACCTGACCCGGGACTCCAACACCGTCATCACCGCGCTGGCCAACAACAGCGCCAACGTCAACCGGTTCATCGACACGGCCAACCGCACGGCGGTCGCCACCGCCACCCAGCAGCAGAACCTGCGGGGCACGTTCCAGAACCTGCCACCGCTGCTGGAGCAGCTCAAGCCGTCGCTGGCCCAGCTGGGGACGACGGTGACCACCTACACGCCGGTGCTGAACAACCTCAACGCGACCTCGGGAGAGCTGAACCGGCTGCTGGCCAACCTGCCCCCGTTCGCCCGCTCCGCCGGCCCGGCCATCAAGTCGCTGGGTCAGGCGTCGGTGACCGGCAAGGCGGCGGTCACAGCGGCCACCCCGACGGTGGCCGACCTCAACCAGTTCGCCAAGTCAACCCCCGAGCTGGCGCAGAACCTGGCCATCGTCCTGCACGATCTCGACGACCAAAGCCGCGCGGTGGAGCCGGATCCGCGCAGCCCGGGCGGCAAGGGCTTCAGCGGGCTTCAGGCGCTGCTCGGCTACGTCTTCAACCAGACGCTGGCCATCAACTACTACGGGCCGCTCGGGCACATGCTGGGCGTCGACGCGTTCACCAACGCCATGTGCGCCAACTACGCCACTCCGGCCACGATCGCGATGGCGCTCAAGCAGTACGGCCCCCAGTACCGGCAGTGCTACTCGTTCCTGGGTCCCAATCAACCCGGCGTCACCACCAAGGACCCGTCGGATCCGAGCGCCACGATCCCGGATCCGGGCGGCGGCAACCCGGGCGTGGCCACCACCGGCGGCCCCTCGAGCCCGTTGCCGCTCAGCGCCAAGGCCAAGGACGCCAACCGCAAGTCGACCGCGGGCACCAGCGGCTCGACGAACACCACCAGCACTCCGGCGCCGACCGGTAGCGGCGGCTCGGGTTCCAGCGGGTCGTCCACGCCGTCCAGCTCCACCTCCACCGGCTCCAGCACCACGCCGGCGCCGACGTCGGGCTCGGGTGGGCCGCCGATCAACCTGCCCAAGACCCTGGGCGGGATCCTGTCCGGGCTGGGCGGCGGTGCCGGCAGCAGCTCGGCCTCGGCGGCCAAGACGCCGGCGTCGTCGTCGTCGGGTGGCTGGCTCGTCGTCGTCGAGCGGCGGCTCGCCCAACCAGGCCCAGGCCCTCCTCAACTACCTGCTGACGCCATGAGCAACGGTCGCCGCCCCCAGCAATCCGCGCTGGGCAATCCCGTCCTGATCGGCGCCATGACCGTGCTGATCGGCATGGTCGGCGTGTTCCTGGCCTACAACGCCAACGAGGGCCTGCCGTTCGTGCCCACGCGCGAGCTCAAGGTCGACTTCGCCAGCGGCGCGGACATCGGCCCCGGCGACGAGGTTCGCGAGGGCGGCTTCCGGATCGGGCTGGTGTCGACCGAGAAGCCGATCGAGCTGGCCAACGGCCAGATCGGCGCCCAGATGACGCTCAAGCTCAACAAGGCCAACGGCAGCGTCCCGACCGACTCGACGGCCGTAGATCCGCCCCCGCTCGGTGCTCGGCCTGAAGTTCGTGGACATCCACTTCGGCCGCTCCAAGCACGTGTTCGCCGACGGCGGCACGATGCCGATCGGACAGACCAGCGTCCCGGTCCAGTTCGAGGACATCTTCTCGACCTTCAACGCCCCCACCCGCAAGGCGATCCAGGACAACCTGGTCGGCTTCGGCAACACGCTGGCCGCCCGCGGGTCGGACCTCAACGACACGATCGCCACCCTGCCGGCGCTGTTCGGGCACCTCGAGCCGGTGGCGGCCTACCTGTCGGCTCCGGACACCGAGCTGACCCGGTTCTTGACCTCGCTCGAGGGCTTCATGGGCACGGTCGCTCCCGTGGCCCAGACCAATGCCCGCCTGTTCACCGACATGGCGACGACGTTCGAGGCCATCTCGCGCGATCCCAACGCGCTGGAGCAGACGATCGCCGAGTCTCCCTCCACCGAGGCGGTGACCACCCACTCGCTGAAGGTCCAGCAGCCGTTCCTGGTTGACCTCAACACGCTCGGTCAGCAGCTGGCGCCGGCCACCGCGGAGCTGAGCAAGGCGCTGCCGAACATCAACCCGGCGATCGAGGTCGGCACCAAGACGCTGGCGCGGACGCCGTCGCTCAACGCCGACCTGCAGCAGGTCATGACCTCGCTGAAGAACCTGTCGCAGGCGCCGGGCACCAACGTCGCCATCAACGCGCTTGACGTCCACCGTCAACACGCTGAACCCGATGGTGAAGTACCTGGGCCCGTACCAGACGGTGTGCGACTACTGGAACTACTTCTGGACCTACCTGTCCGAGCACATCTCCGAGGCCACCACCTTCGGCTACGCCCAGCGCGCGATGCTCAACATGGGCAACCCGCTGCAGCCCAACAACGTGGCCAGCAGGGCGCCACCGCGCCGGCCAACGGCGGCGGCACCGACTCGCTGCTGACCGGCGGCAACGAGTACCTGCACGCCCAGCCCTATGGCGCCGCCATCGACAACCAGGGCAACGCCGACTGCGAGACCGGCCAGCGCGGATACCCCAAGCGCCTGAACTACTTCGATCCCCAGCACCGCGACCTCGCCACCGACGTCCACACCCCCGGTGACCAGGGCCCGACCTACAAGGGCCGCGCCCGCGTCCCCGCCGGCGAGACGTTCACCCGCAACCCGACCACCGGCCCTCAGCTCGACTACAACCCGAGCAATCCATGAAGCTCTTCGGACGCAAGAAGAAACGGCGCAAGGGCATGAGCAAGTTCGCGGCGGGAGCGATCGGGATCGTGCTGATCGCTGATCTTCTCCTACCTGGCCTACACCAAGTTCGCCAATCCGTTCGCCAACCAGTACACGATCCACGCCGTGTTCGCCAACGCCAACGGGCTGCAGAAGAACAGCTTCGTGCGGATCGCCGGCGTCAACGTGGGCACCGTCACCAGCGTCAGCACCGAGCCCGGCTGCAAGTCGTCTGCCGACCACCCCGAGCGAGTGCAAGGCGGCCGAGGTCACGATGGCGATCAACAACCAGGGCCTGCCGATCCATACCAACGCCACCTTCGCGATCCGGCCGCGGATCTTCCTGGAGGGCAACTTCTTCGTCGACGTCTCGCCGGGGACGCCGAGCGCGCCGGTCGCCGGTAACGGACACATCTTCCCGATTCAGGCAGGGCGTCGAGCCCGTGCAGTTCGACCAGGTGCTCACCGGCCTGCAACAGGACACGCGCAAGAACCTGCAGATCCTGCTGCAGCAGTACGGCAAGGCGGTCAAGCAGGCCGGACCCGTCGTTCAACCGCTCGATCCAGTACTGGCTGCCCGCCTACAAGTACTCGTCGATCGTCGCCCACGACGCGCTCGGCCTGCAGCCCGACGATCTGTCCAACTACATCGCGGCCCAGGGCAGTGTCGCGGGCGCGCTCGACGCCCACCCTCAGAACCTGCAGAGCCTGATCACCGACTTCAACACCACCGCCAACGCGTTCGCGCGCCAGAACACTGCCCTGCAGCAGACGGTGATCCAGCTGCCCAAGACGCTGGCGGCGGCGGTGCCGGCGCTGAATGCGCTCAACTCGGCCTTCTGCAGCGGGCCTCAGGTCCCCAACTGTGCCGCCGGTCCGGTGCCTCAGTTCGCCAAGGCCCTGCTGCCGGGCGTGAAGTCGAGCGGCCCGGCGATCGACGCCAGCCTGCCGTTCATCAACCAGCTGCGCCTGCTGGTGCAGCCGTCGGAGCTGCGCGGGCTGGCGCAGGACCTCAAGCCGACCGTCCCGGCGCTGGCCAGTCTGACCAACGCGACGATCCCGCTGATGAAGAACGAGGTCAGGCCGGCCTCCAGCTGCGTGGCCAACATCATCTACCCCTGGTCGCAGCTGACCCTCAACGACGGGATCTTCAACGCCTCCAACGGCTTCCCGCCGGAGAAGGTGTACGTCGAAGCGGTCTACTACCTTCCCGGGCTCGCGGGCGAGTCGCGTAACTTCGACGCCAACGGCCCCTACGTCCGCATCCTCGGCAACGGCGGCACCCTGACCTACTCGCTGTCGCCCGGGCTGTTCGGGCAGTCGCTGTCGAAGATCGACTCCGTCCAGCCCAAGATCCCGCCAGGCAACGCGCGCCCGCCGTATGAGCCCAACGTCCCCTGCGAGACGCAGGCGCCGATCACCAACCTGTACACCCCGCCCGGCGGCCCCATCCAGCCCGAGAGCACGGGCCTGTCAACGCCGGCGATGAAGGCGCGCTGGGTGTCGGTGACCTCCAACGCGATCAAGGCGGTCGCCGAGCAGACCCAGGCGGACGGCGACAAGCTCAACGCGTCTGACGCGGGCGTGTCGGCGCCGGCGACGACGAGCACTTCGCAGACAAGCAGCGCGTCGACCTCCACCGCGGCGGACTCGTCAAGTGAAGCGCGCGATCAAAAACCACCTGACGGACTTCCTGGCCATCATCGGGCTGCTGCTGCTGTCGATCGTCGTCGCCGGCTACGTGCTCAACCACGAGGGGCTGCGCTTCCCGTTCATCGAGGCCCCGCAATACACGCTCAACGCCGAGTTCTCGACCGCTCAGGCGGTGACTCCAGGTCAGGGCCAGTCGGTCCGCATCTCCGGGGTCCAGATCGGTGAGGTGGGGAACGTCACCCTGAAGAACGGGCTGGCGGTGGTGACCGATGGACATCGACAAGAAGTACCGCAACGTCGTGCACGAGAACTGGTCGGCGCTGCTGCGTCCCAAGACCGGACTCAAGGACATGTTCATCGAGCTGTACCCGCCACCCGGGCAGCCGGCCAGCGGACCGGTGGCCAAGCCCGGCTACACGATCCCGGTCTCCAACACGCTGCCCGACATCGACGTCGACGAGATCCTGGGCTCGCTCGACGCCGACACCCGCAGCTATCTGGATCTGCTGGTCAACGGCGCCGGTCAGGGGCTGAAGGGCAACGGCGGCGACGAGCTGGCCCAGGTGCTGGAGCGCTTTGAGCCCACCCACCGTGACCTGGCGCGGCTCAACAAGGCGGTCGCCGTCCGCGGCCACGACCTCAGCCAGCTGGTCAACTCGCTGCAGCGCCTCAACACGTCGCTGGCCACCAAGCAGACCCAGATCGTCTCGCTGGTCGACGCGAGCTCCACGGTGTTCAGGGCCTTCGCCTCCGAGGACGACAACATCAGCAAGTCGATCTCGCTGTTGCCCAGCACGCTGAGCCAGACCACCGAGACGCTGGGCAAGGTGGAGGCGTTCGCCAAGCTGCTCGGACCGACGGCCACCAACCTGCTGCCGGCGGTAAGCAAGATCCCGGCCGCCAACAACGCGCTCAAGGCGCTGGCGGTGCCGAGCACGCCGATCGTCCGCAATCAGATCCGGCCGTTCGTGGTCGCCGCCCGTCCGCTGGTGCGCGACCTCAAGCCCGCCTCGATCAACCTGGCCAAGGCGACGCCCAACCTCTCGAGCACGTTCGTGGTCCTCAACCACTTCGTCAACATGCTCGGCTACAACCCGGGCAACGTCGAGCACGGCTATCTGTGGTGGCTGGCCTGGCTTGGCCACAACGCCCGCACGCTGTTCTCGCTGCAGGACGCCAACGGCGACTTCCGGCCGCTGTTCCTGCAGGCCAGCTGCGCGACCTACACCCAGCTGATCGACAACCTCAACGCGGTCCAGTCGGGGCTCGGCTCCGAGTTCGAGGCCGTCCTGAACATCACCCCGATCATCGGGGCCGACGGCATCTGCCCGACACAGGCGTCGGCGTTGTCGGCCGACTACAAGAAGTACCTGGCCGGTCACCCGCAGGCCGCCGGCGAGATCGCCCACGTGGCGTCGTCGGGAGCGTCGTCGGGCAACGTCTCGGCGCTGACCAACTTCGACCCCAACCTCCCCATCCACTAACCGGCGATGGAAACCGGCACTCCCTCAATCGCCAAAGTCGCCACGATGGTGCTGTTCGCGCTCTCGTGCGTGGGGCTGCTGCTGTTCCTGTGGCTCTCGTTCGGCGGCACGCTTCCGCTGGCCGCTCAGGGCTACCGGTTCAAGGCCGCCTTCCCCGACGCCAGCCAGCTCGCCAACGAGGCCGACGTGCGGATCGCCGGCGTCAACGTGGGCAAGGTGATCGACAAGGAGCTTGACCCGCAGGGCAACCGCACGCTGGTGACGATCCAGCTCGACAACAAGTTCGCCCCGATCCACAAGGACGCCCAGGCGATCCTGCGCACCAAGACGATCCTGGGCGAGACCTACGTGCAGCTGACCCCCGGCACGCCGCGCAGCCCGATGCTGCCCGACGGCGCCACGCTGGCGCGCAGCAACGTCGTCCCGGCGGTGCAGCTCGACACGATCTTCAACGCCCTTGACCCGACCACCCGTCACGCCTTCCAGGTGTGGCAGAAACAGCTGTCGCTGGCCGTCCAGGGCAACGACCAGAACCTCAGCAACGTGCTCGGCAACCTGCCGCCGTTCGCCGCTGACGCCACCGATCTGCTCCAGGTGCTCGACGTCCAGCACACCGCGGTGGTGAACCTGCTGCGCAACGGCGGCACCGTGTTCGACGCGCTCGACCGCAGCCAGTCGGCTCTGCGCAACCTGATCACCAGCGGCGAGACGACGTTCGCCACCACCGCCGCCAACAACAATGCGATCGCCGACACCTTCCACGTCTTCCCGACGTTCCTGAACGAGACCAAGGCGACGATGATCCGCCTGCAGAACTTCGCCACCGACACCGATCCCGCTGATCAAGGAGCTCGAGCCGGTGGCCCAGAACCTGACCCCGACCCTGCGCGACCTCGACAACCTGGCGCCGTCGCTGCGCTCGTTCTTCGTAAACCTCGGGCCGCTGATCACCGTCTCCAAGACCGGGCTGCCCGCGATCAGCAAGGTGCTCGACGGGGCCCAGCCCCTGCTGGGATCGCTCGGCCCGTTCCTGGAGCAGCTCAACCCGATCCTCGACTGGCTGTCCCTGCATCAGCAGCTGACCGCCGACTTCCTCGGCAACCTCCCGTCGGGCATCGCGGCCAAGACGACGAGCGTTCGCCGGCAACGGCGTCGGGCACTACCTGCGCCAGTTCCAGCCGATCGGTCCCGAGACGCTGTCGCTGGCCGCCAACCGCGACCCGGCGAACCGCGGCAACACCTATCCGCAGCCGCTGTGGCTGGCCGATCCGAAGTCGTTCTCGGCCGGCGGCAAATACCCGGGCAGCTTCGCGCTGCAGTCCTGGGACTGCAGCAACACCGGCGCTCCCGGCGACGGGTCCCGGCCCACCGGTCCCGGCGTCTCGTCGACAACCCAGCTGGCCGACCCAGCCTGCTGGGTGCAGCCGCCGCTGGGCAAGCTGATCGGACAGAACGGCAAGTTCCCGCAGATCGGCCCGGCCCACTACTCGAGCAAGTAGCCGTAGCCGGCCGTCCGTGCGCGGGGGCTGGGAAGCCGGCGGAAACGACCGCTGCGGAAGGGTCGGGGCGGGGCCGGCTTGGGGGGCCGGCGACCTAGCGATGTGCGTTACGTGGCAGACCCGAGGGGGTCGGGGCGCTGTACCGGCCGGCTGGCAGCTCTTTCCCCCTGTGGTGACGGGAAGGTGCTGCCAGTCGGAGTGAGCAGTCCCGGTCAGCCGCGTTCACGACGTCCCTGGTCGGGACACCTAGACCGCGGCGGCGGATTCGGCTTCGTCAGCCCGAGTGCGATGGCCGTCGGCCAGAGCATCGAGCAGCGTGCGTGCCAGCCGCTGGTCGCCGGTGGCCCGCAGCGCACCGCGGTCGGCGGCCGGCGAGAGGGCGCGCACCCATGCGTCGGTGCTGCCCTGCAGCCGGGCGTCAGCCGCACTGCTCGGGTTCTCGGAGACGCTGGCGCCGGTCTCGCCCAGTCTCACCAGATACGAGCCCGGCTCGCCCGTCGCGTCCGTCGGAGACGACCAGCTCGACGGTGCCCGGCGCGACGCCTGACGATCCCAGCAGTCCCGGGATCAACCGGAAGATCGCGCCCACGTCGACACGCTCTGCATGCCGCGGCGGACCCCAGGCCCACTCGTAGCCCCAGCGCGCGAGCTCGCCCAACACCGGGGAGAGTTCACGGGCCCGCTCGGTCAGCTCGTAGTCGACGCGAGGCGGAACCTCGCGGTAGCGCTTACGGGTCAGCATGCCGTCGGCGACCATGCGGTTCAGACGAGACCGCAGCTGCTCGGTCGAGATGCCCGGCAGCACGCGCTGCAGCTCGACGAACCGCCGCGGACCCGACACCAGGTCACGGACGATCAGCAATGTCCACTTGTCCCCTACCAGGTCAAGTGCGCGGGCATCCGGCGACCACTGGTCGTACGGATGTCTCTTTGGGGGTGGTACGTGCGGAATAAGAAAATCCCCCTACTCAAATTGGACGGTTCCCACCAACCGACTTCCAGCATAACGGATGATTGCGCGAATTCCGACAGTTCGCGCCAGTTTTGTCCGCGCCCGTCGTTACAGGTCATCGATGGGCGAGCTGATCTACCTCGACGACCGTCGCAAGCACCGCTCGCGACCGGCGCCCGACGCGGCGCCGGCGTTCTTCTTCGACCTCGCCTGCCCGGAGTCCTACCTGACCGCCGAGCGGATCGAGCGAACGCTCGGCTCGGTGGAGTGGGTCCCGGTCGCCGCCGACGTCGTCCGTGGCGGGCCGCGCTCGCCCCGTGAGCTCGAGGCGGTGCGCGAGCGCGCCGAGGCCCGCGCCTGCGCGCTGCGACTCCCGCTGGTGTGGCCCGACGACTTCCCCGCCGCCCTCGACGCGAGCGCTGCGCGCCGCCGCCCGGGCCAGCGAGCTGGGCCACGGCGCCCGGTTCGCGCTGGCCGCGACCCGGCTTCACTTCTGCGGCGGGTACGACCTCGACGATCTACGAGACGCTGGCCGAGGCCGCCGCCGCCGCCGGGGTTCCGCTCGACGAGTGCCTGACCGCCGCCGGCGACGATGACCGTGACCAGGCGCTCGCCGCCACCGCCGACGGGCTGCGCGGCCACGGGGTGACCGAGCTCCCGGTGATCCGCGTCGGTCGTCGCTGGTTTCAGGGCGGGCGCGGCCTCGCCGCCGCTGCCGCCGTGCTGTACGAGCACCGGGCCGATGGCCCGTCGCTGGACGCGCCGTCGCTGGACGAGCCATCGTTGGCGCCGGCGGCGGTGATCCAGCTGCGCCGCCACTGACCAGCCCCGCTGCGCAGCCGCTGACCAGCCCCGCTGCCAGACTGTGGCCATGATCGACCCCGTCGACCGGGCCGTTCGCGCGGTTGCGCGCCGCAACTCCTACGCACTGGTGTGGGCGCAGTTCGGGATCGCACACCTGGTCATGCTCGGCGGTCTGGGGCTGCTGGCGCTCTATCAGCCGATGAGCACCCAGGACTTTCTGATCCTGCTGTTGGTGTCTCAGGCTCTGGTGGCGATCGACAACTTCCTCTCGATCAAGCTGACCATGCGCATGTGGCGGCCGGTGCGACGCTGGGAGCACGGTGCCCGCGACGAGCGGTCGACGATCGCCGCCTGGCAGGCGCTGGCCACGCTGCCGATCGACTACGTGCGGCGGATGCGCAAGTACCCGTTCGTGCTCGCCTACCTGCCGTTCATCGCGCTTCGCCACCTGGCTGCTCAAGCTGCCCTGGTACTCGTTCTTCATCCTGGCCGTGGTCGGCACGGTGGTGCTCACCTACTCGCTGATCGTGCGCTACTTCACGATGGAGGTCGTGGTGCGGCCGGTGCTCGAGGAGGTGGCCGCAGGGCTGCCGCCGGACTTCGAGATCGACGCCCCGGCGCTGTCGCTGCGCTGGCGGCTGCTGGCGGTGGCGCCGGCCATCAACGTGATCACCGGCGTGGTCGTGGCCGGGCTGTCAACCGACGGCCAGCACACCAACCTCGAACACCTCGGCATCTCGTGGGTGATCGCGGTCGTCGTCTCGTTCACGATCTCGCTCGAGCTGGTGGTGCTGGTGGCGCGTCGCTGGTGAGCTCGCTGACCGACCTGCAGCGGGCCACCGAGCGTGTCCGGGCCGGCGACTATCGGCTCCCGCGTGCCCGTGGTGGCCACCGACGAGACCGGCCGGCTGGCGCAGTCGTTCAACACGATGGTCGAGGGTCTCGACGAGCGCGACCGGCTCCGAGCCGCGTTCGGCGCCTACGTCGACCCCGACCCTGGCCGAGCGCGTGGTGCGCGAGGGGGCCGACCTGGCCGGCGAGGAGCTCGAGGTCAGCATCATGTTCCTCGACGTGCGCGACTTCTCCGCCTTCGCCGAGCGCTCGGAGCCGACCGAGGTGGTGGCGCTGCTCAACGATCTGTGGGCGCTGGTGGTGCCGACGCTGCTGCGCCACGGCGGCCACGCCAACAAGTTCATCGGCGATGGGCTGCTGGCCGTGTTCGGCGCGCCCGACCATCACGGCGATCACGCGCAGCGGGCGGTCGCCGCCGCGCTCGACATCGCCGCCGCCGTGCAGCGACCACTACGACGGCCGGATCGAGGTCGGGATCGGCGTCAACTCCGGGCCGGTCGTGGCCGGCACCGTGGGTGGGGGCGGTCGCGTCGAGTTCACCGTGATCGGCGACGCCGTCAACACCGCGTCACGGGTCGAGGCCGCCACGCGCGAGACCGGCGACGACGTGCTCATCACCGAGGCGACCCGCGAGCTGCTCCCGGGCGCGGTCTTTGACCTGCATGAGCGGTCGTCGGTTCCCCTCAAGGGCAAGCACATGGAGGTACGGCTGTGGGCTCCGAAGGCGCGGCACCAGCGCCCGAGCGCCATTCGCGCCGCGCGCGGGCGCGCCGGCGCCGCCTCAGTGGCGGACTAGGGTTCGGGCGGAGGGTGACCGGGGCGGTCCGGCGCTTCTGGCGCCTGGCCTGGACCTCGGGCATCACCGGCCTGTCCTCGATGGTGGCCTACAACATGCTGCTCGGGGTGATCCCGATCGCGCTGCTGGGCCTGTTCGTCGCCGGCCAGGTGCTGAGCAGCCACGCCGTCGAGACCAGCGTCCTCACCGACCTGCGGGAGGTGTTCCCGGGAACCGCCGAGCACACGCTCGACTCGCTGCTGGACCAGATCAAGGATTCGACCACCAGCACCGGCGTGCTGGCCCTGGTCGCCGCCCTGTGGCTCGGCTCCTCGTTCTGGGGAGCGATGGACACCGCCTTTGCCCGCATCTACGGCGGTCCCTCGCGACGCTGGCTGGAGCAGAAGCGCTTTGCCCTCAGCATGCTGATCGTGGTGCTGCTGTTCATGGTGGCGACGGTCGCGGTGCCCACCGCTCAGAGCCTCCTGCGCTCGGGAGTCGACGATCTCCCGTTCGACCTCGCCCACGTGGCCGCATTCGTGTACGTCGTCAGCCTGGCCGTCGGCATCGTGCTCCTGTTCGGCTGTCTGACCATCATCTACATCCGGGTGCCCAAGCTCCGGGTCCCCTGGGGAGCGGTGTGGCCCGGGGCGTTGGGAGCGACGCTGGCCATCGCGGTGGTCGACTACGCCTTCCCGATCTACCTGAACAACATCTCGACCATCGCCCGGTTCGGGACCACGATCGTGTTCGTGCTGATCGTGCTGGGGTGGTTCTACGTCCTGGCGCTGATCATCCTGGGCGGCGCGGTCGTCAACGCGCTGCGACTTAAAAGCCGGACACCGGACACGCCTACCCAGCCGCCAGTGAGCTAGCTAAAGCGAGTGGTCGCGGCGAGCGGCGGGGCGGTCGCCGCACCGACGGCGGTGGGCGCGCCGGGGCCGATGCTCGGAGTCGGCGTCATAGGCGAGTGGATCGCACCACGTCCCCGACGCGGGCCGGAGACCTGGCGAGACTGTGTCGGCGTGTGTCGATACTGCGACGGCCGTTTCGCCGGGACGTGAGCTTGGGGCAGCTTGCCCAGGATGACCGAAGGCGCCCCTCCCGGGCTCGGCGCCGCCTCGGGGAGCGCGTCGCCCGCTTCTAAGAAGTTTCACAAGACGGCCAGAATCTAGTAAAACCTCATTTCAGTCACGGAGCTGACTGGATCGTCTGAGCATGCGTTTGAGAGGGTAAAGAGCGCATGGTCCATCCCCGCGTTGACGTGGCCACTAAAGCCGATACGGATACCGAAACCCAGTTTCACGGCGGTCGCCTGATCGCGCGTGGGCTTCGCGCCCAGGGGGTGAGCAGGCTGTTCACGCTGTCCGGCGGTCACCTGTTCTCGATTTACGATGGCTGCCGCGCCGAGGGGATCGAGATCGTCGATGTCCGCCACGAGCAGACGGCGGGATTTGCCGCCGAAGGCTGGGCCAAGGTCACCCGCACGCTCGGCGTGTGCGCGCTCACCGCTGGTCCCGGCGTGACCAACGGCATGAGCGCGATGGCCTCCGCGCAGCAGAACCACTCTCCGATGCTGGTGCTCGGGGGCAGAGCCCCGGCGTTTCGCTGGGGCCAGGGCTCGCTGCAGGAGATCGACCACGTGCCGTTCGTGTCGCCGCTGGTCAAGCTGGCCGCCACCGCCGGCACCACCGCCGAGATCCCGGAGCTGCTGCTGAAGGCGATGACGGCGGCGGTTACCCCGCACTCGGGCCCCGCCTTCCTCGACTTCCCGCTCGACTACGTGTTCATGGAGGCCGACGCGCCGATGGTGGCCGAGCCGCTGCCCCAGCCCTGGCGAGGAGCAGGCGCCGAAGGCGCCGAGCTCGGGCACGCCGCCGCGCTGCTGCGCGATGCCCAGCGACCGGTGATCATGGCCGGCACGGGCCTGTACTGGGGTCGTGGCGAGGAGCAGCTGCTGGCTCTGGCCGAGCAGCTGCGGATCCCGGTGTTTCTCAACGGGCTCGGGCGCGGCTGCGTCCCCGCCGATCACGAGCTGTCCTTCTCGCGGGCCCGGAGCGTCGGGCTGGGGGAGGCCGACGTGGCGCTGGTGATGGGGGTCCCGCTTGACTTCCGGCTCGGCTTCGGGGCCAGCTTCAGCCCCGAGGCCAGGGTCATCGCCATCGACGAGGCCGAGCCGGAGCGTCAGTCGCCGCGAAGCCTCGACGCCCGGCTGTACGGCGCACTGCCGGCCACCCTGGAGCACTTGCGGGCGGCGGCGTCGGGCGCCCGGGTGACGGCGCGGGAGAACTGGATCGCCAGCCTGCGGGCGATCGAGACCGAGAAGCGCGGCGAGGAGGCCGCGCAGCTGGCCGACGACCGCGCTCCCCTGCACCCGATGCGGATCTACGGCGAGCTTGCCCAGTTGCTGGACCGCGACGCGATCATCATCGGCGACGGCGGCGACTTCGTCTCCTTCGCCGGGCGCGTGGTCGACTCCTACCGTCCGGGCTGCTGGCTGGACCCGGGGCCGTTCGGGTGCCTGGGCTCGGGGCCGGGCTACGCGCTGGCCGCCAAGCTCGCCTACCCCGACCGCCAGGTGGTGCTGCTGCTCGGCGACGGCGCCTTCGGCTTCTCGGGCATGGACTTCGACACGCTGGCCCGCCATGGGGTGGCGGTCGTGGGCGTGATGGGCAACAACGGGATCTGGGCGCTGGAGAAGCACCCGATGGAGTTCCTGTACGGGTACTCGATCGCCGCCGAGCTGCGTCCGGAGACCCGGTACGACGAGGTCGTGGCCGCGCTGGGCGGCCACGGCGAGCTGGTGCGAGAGCCGGCCGAGCTGAGGCCGGCGCTGGAGCGGGCCTTCGAGTCGGGCAAGCCGGCGCTGGTCAACGTGCTGACCGATCCCACCGTGGCCTACCCGCGGCGCGCCAACCTGGCCTGACCCTTAAACGAAAACCGCCCGCGACTTAGCGGGCGGCTTCCGATCCAGGTTTGGCCCTGTCGGGACGGGCAGGGGTACGTGCCAAGAGGGCCGGTTAGAGTGGCTCGAACGGCGGGAGGCGCCGATGTCTGCGGCTTCGCTCGAGCCTATGTGCAGGTGGCGGGTTCGCTAGGCGTCCCCGCACCCCGCAGAAGATAATCCTGGTTAGCCAGCCAGTAGGCAATCGAACATTCGTCCAGAGGACTAATACCTGCGCGTCCTCGTGGGTAATGCGGCGCAATCACCACTGATTCGGTTAAGTTAAGCATAATATATTCGATTTGCGGCGATGAAACGACTGCTCGGCTTCCCCAATCCGGTCAACGAGAAGGCCGCCCGCGTGGTTGCCGGCGGCGTTCTGGTGCTTGTGGCAATCACCCTGATCACCGGCTGGTACTGGCTGCTGATCCCGGTTTGTTATGGATTCTGGGCCCGTGTTCTCACCGGCCCGACGCTGAGTCCGCTCGGCTGGACGGCTCAGAACGTGATCGCTCCCCGGCTGGGCGCCAAAAAGCCGGTGCCGGGTCCGCCCAAGCGCTTCGCCCAGGGGATGGGCGCGGTGCTGTCGACCGCCGCCCTGGTCCTCGGACTGGTGCTCGGTGATCACCTCGCCGCCGACATCGTGCTGGGCCTGATCGTCGTGGCTGCCGGGCTCGAGTCGATCTTCGCGGTGTGCCTCGGCTGCCACGTGTTCGCGCTGCTGATGCGCGCCGGTCTGATCCCTGAGACGGTGTGCGCCGAGTGCGCCGACATCAGCGGCCGTCTGCGCGCCTCGTCGGCCGCGGGCTGACCCCCGTCTTCAGGTGGCCAGCGTGAGCGCGGCGCCGCGCAGGATGTCGTGCTCTGAGATCTCAATCCGTTCGAGCCCGAACAGCCGCAGCACCTCACGGAAGATGAGCACCCCGGCGATGATGGTGGGGGCGCGGTCGGGATGCAGCCCGGGCACCTGACGGCGCTGCTCCAGCGGCATCGCCGCCAGCCGGGCCAGAATGCGATCGCTCTCGGTCGCTTCCAGCCGGTATCCGTGCACCCGGGCCGGGTCGTAGGGCTCGAGCTCCTGCGCGATCGCCCCTAGGGAGGTAGCGGTCCCAGCCACCCCGATCCCCTGGCTGACGCCGCTGCGCCACCGCGCCGGCACCGCCCCCTCGAGGATCGCGCGGACCTCGTCGGAGAGCTCGTCCTGCTGTGCCTGGGTCGGGGGATCGTCGTGCAGGTGGCGCTCGGTCTGGCGCACCACCCCAGCCTGGGTGGAGACGTGGAACTCGACCTCGGTCGCGCTGCCGATCACGATCTCGGTCGAGCCGCCGCCGATGTCGAACACCAGTGTCGTTTGGCGATCGTCGGGGTCGCGCTCGCTCGTGGCCCCCCGGAAGGTCATCTCAGCCTCCTCGTCGCCGGTGAGCACGTGCGGCTCCAGTCCGTAGCGCGTGCGCACCGTGTCGGCGAACTCCTCGCCGTTGGCCGAGTCCCGCACCGCGCTGGTGAGGACGGCCACCCTCCGCTGGCAGTCGTGGCGGTCCATCTCGGCCTTGTAACCGTCGAGCGTCGCGTAGACGCGCTGGATGGCGTCGTCGCGCAGCCGCCCATCGGTGTCGACGCCCTGACCGAGCCGGGTCACGGTGCTGCGGCGTTCGAGCTCGCCGACCACGCGGCCGCCGTCGACGTCGGCGATCAGCAGCCGGGTCGAGTTGGAGCCGATGTCGACGACCGCGACCCGCACCGTTCAGCCGCCGACCTGGTGGGGCATCGGCCGGCCGTCGAGCGCGGCCAGCAGGTTCTCGACCGCCAGCGTCGGCCATCCGCTCGCGCGCCGAGTGCGTGGCCGAGCCGATGTGGGGCGCGACGATCAGGTTGGGCGCGCCCAGCAGCGGGTCCTGCGGCGGAAGCGGCTCGGGGTCGGTGACGTCGAGCGCGGCGCCGGCGATCACCTCCGCCTCCAGCGCCCATCGCAGGGCACGCGGGTCGACGATCGGGCCGCGCGCGGTGTTGACGAGGATCGCCGTGCTCTTCATTCGATCCAGCGCACCGGCATCGATCAGGTGGTGGGTCTCCGGCGGTCAGCGGGCAGTGCAGCGAGACGAAGTCCGAGTCCTCCAGCAGCCGACCGAAGTCGGTGTCGCCGCCGCGGCCGCTGGAGATGACGCGCATCTCGAAGCCTTCGGCCCGCGCGGGCCACCGCGCGCCCGATCCGCCCCATGCCGACGATCCCCAGCGTCGCCCCGTGGACGTCGTAGCCGAGATGCCGGCCCGGCTCCCAGGTCGGCCAGTCCCCCTCCAGCACCGAGTGGATCGCCTCGGGCAGCCGCCGCGCCGCCGCCAGCAGCAGCGCGAAGGTCAGATCGGCGGTGGCGTCGGTCAGCACGTCGGGCGTGTTGCCGACGGGGATCCCGCGCGCGGCCGCGGCCTCGAGGTCGATGTTGTCGTAGCCGACGGCGTAGTTGGAGATCGCCCGCAGCTGCGGGCTTGACTCGATCAGCTCGGCGTCGACCCGGTCGGTCAGCAGCGACAGCAGGCCCTCGGCCTCGGCGGTGCGCCGGCGCAGCTCGTCGTAGGACGGCGGCAGCCGCTCGGGCCACACGTCGACCTCGTGCGCCTCCCGCAGTCGGTCAAGCGCCGGGCCGGGCAGGTCGCGGGTGACGAAGCAGTGCGCCAAGACCGCCCGCATGCTAATCCCTACCGCCGGCGCCGCCCGGGTCGCCGCTCGGTCGTCGCGACGGCGGAGGCGGCCTACGCGCTCTCGGCTGGGGCCACCGCGGCGGCGCGGGCGCGGCGGCCCGGAATCCGCGGCACGCCGACCACGGCCACCACGCCGCCGATCAGCGACAACCCGGCCGCGACCACGAACGCGAGCTGAAAGCCGCTGGTCAGCGCGGCGTGAACGCCGCCGGCGTCGCTGTGAGCGAGCAGGCTGTTGGTACGCGAGGTGGCGATCGCGGCCAGGATGGCCAGCCCGAGCGCGCCGCCGAACAGGCGGGCGGTGTTGACCAGCCCGGAGGCCAGGCCGGCCTCGGCCCGCTCCACGCCGGCGACCGCGGAGATCGTGGTCGGCACCATCGCCAGGCCGATCCCGGCGGCCGTCAGCAGCGAGGCGCCGAGCATGTCGTTGATGTAGTTGCCGTGCGGCGAGATGGTGGCGAACCACAGCAACCCGAGGGTCAGCGAAGCCATGCCGGCGATCAGCAACGGCTTCGCGCCGATCCGGTGGACGGCGCGCGAGGCGAGCGTGGACCCCACCACGATGCACAGCGTCATCGGCAGGAAGGCCAGGCCGGCCTTGATCGGGGAGTAGCCGAGCACCTGCTGCAGATACAGCGAGACGAAGAACCACATCCCGAACGAGGAGGCGCCGAGCAACAGCATGATCACGTTGGAGGCGGCCAGCGTCCGCGACCGGAAGATCCGCAGCGGCATCAGCGGGGCCTTGGCGAACCGACCCTCGATCAGGACGAACACGCCCAGCAGCGCGATCCCGGCGGCGATCAGAGCCAACGTCTGGGGCGATCCCCAGCCGGTCTGGTCGGTGCGCACGATGCCGAGCACCAGGATCGAGAGGCCGAGCGTGGCGGACACGGCGCCCCGCACGTCGAACTCCTGCGCTCGGGACGACGCGGCCCGGCTCTCGGTGATCAGCCGGTGGGCGAAGAAGGCGGCCACCAACCCGATGGGGACGTTGATGAACAGGATCCAGCGCCAGCCGAGCAGGTCGGTGAGCACGCCGCCGAGCAGCACGCCGGCGGCGCCGCCGGCACCGCCCATGGCGCCCCAGATCCCAACCGCGCGGTTGCGCGCCGGGCCCTCGGCGAAGGTAGTGGTGAGGATCGACAGCGAGGCGGGCGCGATCACGGCGCCGCCCAGTCCCTGAACGGCGCGAGCGGCGATCAGCACGGTCCTGGCTGTCGGCCAGGCCGCCGGCCAGGGAGGCGACCGCGAACAGGACCAGGCCGCTGACGAACACGCGCCGGCGCCCGAGCAGATCGGCGGCCCGGCCGCCGAGCAGCAGGAAGCCGGCGAAGGTGACGGTGTAGGCATTGACCACCCACTGCAGGTCGACCTCGGAGAAATGCAGTCCGTTCCGGATCGCCGGCAGCGCGACGTTCACCACCGAGACATCGAGGATGACCATGAACTGCGCCAGGCACGACAGCAGCAGGGTCGCGCGCAGATGGGGCCGGTTTTGGGTCTCGATGCTGGTGGTCATAGGCGTCTGGTTACCTCACTCGTACGACAGATCATCGTACATACTAGGAACGTGTTCTCACTACGACGTACAACGGCGCGCCGAGGGGACAGGTGAGATGGACCCGGACACTGCCTTGGCACCGACGCTGGTGCTGACGTTCGACAACCTCGGCGAGGCCAGCGACCTCGAGCGGGGCCGCCGCCCGGCCGGGGAGCCACTCGGACAGCACCCGTCGGTGCATCTGGCGCTTCCCCGCCTGTTGGAGGCGCTCGACGCGCACGAGCTGCGCGCCACCTTCTTCGTCGAAGCTATCAACTGCGAGCTGTACCCCGACGCCCTGCGGCAGATCGCCGCCCACGGCCACGAGCTGGGGATGCACGGCTGGCGCCATGAGGCCTGGTCGGCGCTGCACCCCGACGAGGAGCGGGAGACGCTGGAGCGCGGGCTGCGCGCGTTCGCCGGCCTCGGGCTCGAGGTGCATGGCTTTCGCCCGCCGGGCGGCGAGCTGACCCCGCTCACGCCGGCGCTGCTGCACCGGCTCGGCTTTCGCTGGTGCTCCCCCGTCGGCGACCGGCCCGACGTCCGCGACGGGATCGCCTTCGTGCCGTTCCGGTGGGAGCTCGTCGACGCCTACCACCTGATGGAGGCGGTTCGAGCCGAGCTGCGCGGCTCGGCGCCCGGCGGTCCGCGGCCGCGACCGAGGACGACCTCGCCGCGCGCGCTGACCGCCGGCGGCGCGCGCGCGGTGCTCCAGACGCTGATCCTGCATCCGTTCCTGATGCTCGACCCCGCGTGGTGGTCGGGCGTGCAGAGGATCCTCGAGCTGGTCGCCTCGCAGGTGCGGGCCGGTGGGCTGCGGGTCGGTCCCGGCGGCGATCTTGCCGAGTCGCTGTTGACGGGGTAGGGTGGGACGGCCGATGAGGATCGCCACCACCCACGTGGGTAGCCTGCCGCGGCCTCAGTCCGTCGTCGACGTGGTCTTCGCCGAGGACCGCGGCGAGGCCGTCGACCGCGCCGAGTACGACCGGGTCATCGGCGACGCGGTCCGCGACCGCGTGCGCCACCAGGTGCAGGCCGGGATCGACTGGGTCAGCGACGGCGAGATGAGCAAGATCGGCTACGCCACCTACATCCGCCATCGCCTCAGCGGCTTCGAGGTCGGCGACGTGCCCGCGGGCCACGCCGGCCGATCTCGACGCCTACCCGCGGTTTCGCGACCGCCTGGCCCAGCAGGGCGGCAGCGCCCGCTACCTGCGGCCCGATCTGCCGCGGCCCGATCACCTACGAGCACCGCCGAGCCGCTGGAGCGCGACCTCAGGCACCTGACGGCGGCGGTCGCCGACCAGCCGGTGCCGGGGCATTCATGAACGCGCCCTCCCCGGGGATCATCGCCCTGTTTCAGCCCAACGAGTACTACCCGACGCTGGACGAGTACCTGGACGCGATCGGCGAGGCGATGAAGGTCGAGTACGAGACGATCGTGGCCGCCGGCGTGGCGCTGCAGATCGACGCGCCCGACCTGGCCATGGGCCGCCACATCATGTACCGCGACCGCTCCGACGAGGAGTTCGTGGCCGCGGCCGAGCGCCACGTCGAGGCGATCAACCGG
This sequence comes from uncultured Solirubrobacterales bacterium, assembly GCA_963754375.1. Taxonomy (GTDB): domain Bacteria; phylum Actinomycetota; class Thermoleophilia; order Solirubrobacterales; family Solirubrobacteraceae; genus Palsa-465. Next base: position 51,988 of record CAVWFX010000001.1, on the reverse strand, counting down.
GCGCTGCGCGACGTCCCCGCCGACCGGGTGCGGCTGCACCTCTGCTGGGGCAACTACGAGGGCCCGCACCACCTCGACATCGGGCTGGAGAAGATCATCGACGTGGTCCTGGGCGCCAAGCCGTCCACGATCCTGTTCGAGGCCGCCAACCCCCGCCACGCGCACGAATGGGCGGTGTGGCGCGACGCTCGGATCCCGGACGACAAGATCCTGGCTCCCGGAGTGCTCGACACCACCGCCAACTACATCGAGCATCCCGAGCTGGTCGCCCAGCGGCTGCGCGCCGTTCGCCGACATCGTCGGTCCCGAGCGCGTGGTGGCGGGCACCGACTGCGGCTTCGGGACCTGGGCCGGGTTCGGCGCCATCGACCCCGACATCTGCTGGGCCAAGCTGCGCTCGCTGGCCGAGGGAGCCCAGATCGCCAGCCAGCGCCCGCGCCTGACCGCCCGCGCACGCTTGGCGGCGCCATTGCGGGCACAAGTACGATGACGCTTTCGCAGACAGCATCCGAGCCATCGAGGAGAGGAGCAGACCGATGCCGAACAAGGGCTACGTCCGCGGCACCCACCACCTGACCTTCTGCGTCGGAGGCGCCCAGGAGGACTACGACTTCCACGTCCGCCTGCTCGGGCTGCGCAGCGTCAAGAAGACCGTCCTGTTCGACGGCGAGATCCCGATCTACCACCTCTACTACGGCAACCGCGCCGGCGACGCCAGCACGCTGCTGACCGCGTTCCCCTACCGCCAGGCCGGCTGGATGGGCAAGCGCGGGCACCAACCAGATGAAGCGGATCAACCTGTCGGTGCCCGACGACGCCATCGGCTTCTGGTCTGACCGCCTGAGCGACGCCGGCGTCGAGCACCGAGCGCGGTGCAGCTGTTCGGCACCGAGCGGCTGTACTTCAAGCATCCGTGCGGGATCGACTACGCGATCGTCGGCGATCCCAACCCGGATCCGCGCGACCCCTACGACGTCGTGGTCAGCGCCGAGTACGCGATCCGCGGCGCCTACGGCACCACCACCTCGGTCCGCGAGCCCGACCCGATGTCGTTCTTCCTGACCGAGGGGCTGAGCGCGCACCTGCACGCCTCCGAGGGCCCGCACCACCAGTTCGTGATCGGGACCGACGAGGGCCACGGCCGCATGTTCGAGCTGGTCGAGGAGCCCGACCTGCCGCAGGGGACCTGGAACTTCGGCGAGGGCACCATCCACCACCATGCGCTGGATGCGGTGACGGCCGAGAACCAGGCCACGGTCAAGGACTGGATCGTCGGGCTCGGGTTCACCGACGTCTCCGACGTCAAGGACCGCGGCTACTTCTTCTCGGTCTACATGCGCAGCCCCGGCGGCGCGCTGATCGAGCTCGCCTATCCGGCCGAGCAGGGCTTCCTGATCGACGAGTCCGAGGACGAGCTCGGGACGCACATGTGCATCCCGCCGCACTGGGAGAACCGGCGCTCGGAGATCAGCCAGCTCGAGCCGATCGACACCGACGAGAAGGTGGTCGGCTGACCGGCGACGACCGCTTAGGCGAACACCGGCGCCAGGTCGATGTAGACCCGGTAGTCGGAGATCAGGTCCTTGGCGTTGGTGCGGTAGATGGTCACCACGGGCACGTCCACGTCGGCGCCATCCTGCCGCGTGTAGATGACCACCGCCTCGACGATCGTCGCCGCGCCGTGCTCCCACTGCTCGACGACGTCGTGACGCAGCCCGTCGATGTTGTCGTAGAAGCCGGCCAGCGCGTCGCGGCACGCCTCCCGGCCGTGGACCGGGTCGCTGTTGCCAAACCGCATCACCGCGTCCGGCGCCAGATACGCCGCCCACGCGTCCGCGTCCATGCGGTCGATGTCACGGAACATGTTTACCCGCGATCCCATGTTCGTCTCCCTGGGTTGACCTGGATATGACCAGCCGCTAGACCTGGATCGCCAGCCGCTACCGGGTTTTTACCCGACCAGCCTGGCAAATCGCCACCCCGACTGTCCCGACACCGAGTTGCCATTTGATCAAATATTCACATAGATCCTGGACGGGCGTTGACCGGAGACGCCGTGACGGCCAGCGCTGGACATCGAGCAGGTCGGCGCTGGACGCGTCCGGGCGCACGATCCCGAGGGTGGCGCTGGGCTGCGGGAACTTCGGCGGCGTCGGCTCGGCGCCGGCCTTCTTCGGCCAGGGGCTGAGCGAGGACGAGGCGCTGGCGCTGATGGACGCCGCGTGGGAGCGCGGGATCACCCACTTCGACACCGCCGACGCCTACGGCGGCGGCCGCAGCGAGACGGCCATCGGGCGCTGGATCGCGCTCGCGCGGGGTCCGGCCCACGATCACCACCAAGACGTTCAACCCGATGGTCGCCGGGCGGCGACCACGGGCCTGGCGCCCGAACGGGTGGTGCGCCAGTTGCGCGTCCAGCCTGGAGCGGCTCGGCGTCGAGCCAGTCGAGCTGTTTCTGGCGCACGACTTCGACCCCGACGTGCCGCTGGCCGACACCATGGCCGCGTTCGAGGGGCTGCGCGGCGCCGGACGCCATCGGCGCCTACGGGGTCAGCAACTTCGACGCCGGCCAGCTCGAGGCGGCGCTGTCGGCCGGGTCGCCCGCGGCGATCCAGAACTCGTGCTCGCTGCTGGAGCAGGACGATCTGGCCGAGGTGCTGCCGCTGTGCGAGCGGCGCGCGGTCGCCTACCTCGGTGTTCAGCCCGCTGGCCGGCGGCTGGCTGACCGGCAAGTACCGCCGCGGCGAGCCGTACCCGGCGGGCTCGCGGATGACCCAGCGCCCCGAGCCCTACGCCGCTCTCGCCGCCCGCGACCGGACGTTCGACGCGCTCGAGGCGCTGGAGCGCGTTCGCGCAGCGACCGCGGGATGTCGATGGCCGGCGCCGCGCTGGCCTGGCTGCTGGCCGACCCGCGGTCACCCAGGTGGTCGTCGGCCCGGGGCGTCCCGAGCACCTCGACCCGGTCGCCGAAGCGCTGGCGCAGCCGCTGTCGGCCGACGAGCGCGCTGGCTACAGACAACGTTTGCCTCGTGACCACGTGCTATCTCAGGGAGGCCCGATGCGGGTGCTGATGCTCAGCCAGGACGACGTCTACGCCGCGCTGGCGCCCGGCGAGTGCGAGCGGGCGATGGCCGCGGTGCTGACGGCGCGCGCCCGCGGCGAGGCCTACGAGCCGCTGCGGTCGGTGATGGCGGCGCCCGGGGCGCCCGGGCTTCCTGGGGCTGATGCCGGCCTGGCGCGCCGGCGGCGCGACGGCGGCTTCGCGCTCAAGGCGATCGTGGTCACGCCGGACAACCCGCGCGAGCGCGGGCTCGACGCCCACCAGGGGATGGTGGTGGCTGTTCGACGGCGTCAGCGGCGTGCCGACGGCGATCCTCAACGCCTCCGCGGTGACCGAGATCCGGACCGCGGCCATCACCGCCGCCGCCACCCGGGCGCTGGCCCGCGAGGACGCCCGCGTGCTGGGCGATCATCGGCGCCGGCGTCCAGGGCCGCGCGCACCTGCGCGCCTTCGCCGGCGTGCGCGACTGGGAGCGAGATCCGCGTCTACGCGCCGACCGGCGAGCACGCCCAGGCGGTGGCCGCGGGCGCGCCCGCCGGCGTGACGGCCGGCGCGGTGGCGAGCGCCGAGGAGGCGGTCCGCGGCGCCGACGTGGTGGTGGTGGCCACCAACGCCCGCGAGCCGGTGCTCGAGCGGCGCTGGCTGGCCGACGGCACCCACGTCAACGCGGTCGGCGCCAGCCAGGTGTCGGCGCGCGAGATCGACGTCGCCACGGTGGCGGAGTCGAGCGTTGTTCTGCGACAGCCGCGAGTCGGTGCGCAAACGAGGCCGGCGAGTACCGGCTGGCGATCGAGGAGGGCGCGATCGCGGGCGAGGACCACATCCGCGCCGAGCTCGGCGAGGTGCTCGCCGGACTGCGCCCGGGCCGCCAGGACCCGGCGAGCTGACCCTGTTCCGCTCGCTGGGGATCGGGGTCGAGGATCTGGCCGCCGCCGAGCTGGCGGTGGCACGGCGCCCGGGAGCAGGGGCCTGGGCACCGAGGTCGAGCTGTGATCGAGCTGGCCGCGATCGAGGCCGCCCGCGACCGGATCGCCGACGTCGCGGTGCGCACGCCGCTGGTGCGCCTGCGCGCTCGACGACGCGCCGGCCGAGATCTACGTCAAGCTCGAGACGCTGCAGCCGATCAACTCGTTCAAGATCCGCGGCGCCGCCAACGCGATCCGCGCCGCCGCCGAGCCGGATCGCTCGCAGCGGGCCTGCTGACCGCGAGCGCCGGCAACATGGCCCAGGGAGTCGCCTGGGTGGCCCGCGAGCTGGGCCTGCCGGCCACGATCGCCGTGCCCGAGCACGCGCCCGAGGCCAAGCTCGCCGCGATCGAGCGCCTCGGGCGGCCGCGTGCTGCGGGTGCCCTACGACGACTGGTGGCAGGCGATCGTCACCAGCCGGATCGACGGGCCGTCGAGGGGCTGTTCGTGCACCCGGTCCAGGATCCGGCGGTGATGGCCGGCAACGGCACGATCGGGCTGGAGATCCTCGAGGACCTGCCCGACCCCGACGCGGTGGTGATCCCGGTCGGCGGCGGCGGCCTGACGGTGGGGATCGCCAGCGCGGTCAAGGCGCTGCGGCCCCAGACCAAGATCTACACCGCCGAGCCGGCGACCGGCGCCGCGCTGCACGCCGCGCTGGCCGCCGGCGCACCGGTCGACGTCGACTACGAGGCCTCGTTCGTCGACGGCTCCGGGCAGCCGCCGGGTGCTCGACACCATGTGGCCGCGGCTGCGCGAGGTGGTCGACGGGGCGTTCGCGGTGCCGATCGACGACGCCGCGGCGGCGGTGCGGATGCTGGCCGAGCGCGTGCGGGTGATCGCCGAGGGCGCGGGCGCGCTGGCCACGGCGGCGGCGCTGGCGGGCGCGCCGGCAGCGGCAAGGTCGTCTGCATCGTCTCCGGGGGGAACATCAACCTGGCCACGCTGGCCGAGATCCTTGGAGGTGGGATGAGCGACGCGTGACCGAGCGGAGACGCGGTGAGCGACCACGCCAGCCGATCCTCCCCGGCACCGGGCGCCAGCGACTACGAGCGCTACCTGCGCACCGACGAGCTGCTGTCGCTGCAGAAGACCGCCGAGGAGCGCGTGCACCGCGACGAGCTGCTGTTCCAGACCGTCCACCAGTCCTCCGAGCTGTGGCTCAAGCTCGCCGTGCAGCCGAGGTGCGACGAGGCGACCGAGCTGATCGACGCCGACCAGCTCGCGCGCCGCCGCCCGGCTGATGCGGCGCGCCGTGCTGTGCCTTGCAGTACGTCACCGCCAGCTGGACATGCTCGACCAGCTGGACCCCTGGGACTACCACCAGATCCGGGTCGCGCTCGGGCACGGCAGCGGCTTCGACTCGCCCGGCTTCCGCCGGGTGGCGCGGGTCACGCCAGCGGTCGCGGCGGCGTTTGACCGCGCGCTCGAGCGCGCCGGCGTCGACGCTGACGGACCTCTACCGCCAGCGCGAGCGAGTACGAGACGTTACACGAGCTGGCCGAGCTGCTGACCGACTGGGACGAGCGGATCTGGGTGTGGCGCTTTCGCCACTACGCGGTCGTCGCGCGGGCGATCGGCGAGGAGAGCATCGGCATCCAGGGCACGCCCGTGCAGGTGCTCGGCAAGCTGATCGCCCAGCGCCAGCTGCCGAAGCTGTGGGAGGTGCGCAGCCGGCTGGTCGAGCTGTTCGACGCCGAGCGCGGCGGCGGCCGCACGCCGGAGCTGAACGCGCGGGCCGCGATCGACCGGCTGCGAGTGTCCGCGCCACAGCCGCCGCGGGAGGCGCTCGACGCCGTGCGCCGCCTGCCAGCTGCCGCGGCGCGCGCGCTGCTGCTGACGACGTGTTCGACGACATGGAGGAGTCAGACTGGGAGCACTGCCTGGGCGGGATGCACGCCCTGGTGTGGGAGGGCGGCGAGCTGATCGGGCACGGCCGCGCGTCATCCAGCGGCGCCTGATCCACGGCGGCCGGGCCCTGCGCACCGGCTACGTCGAGGGGGTGGCGGTGCGGGCCGACCGTCGGCGGCGCGGCCACGCCGACCGCGATGATGGACGCGCTCGAGCGGATCATCCGCGGCGCCTACGAGCTCGGCGCGCTCGGGGCCAGCGAGGAGGGCGCGGCCTTCTACCAGGCCCGCGCGTGGACACCGTGGCGGGGTCGGACGTCGGGCGCTCACCCCGGACGGCGTGGTCCGCACCGAGGACGAGGACGACGGCATCTATGTGCTCGGGGTCAGCGCCGAGCTCGATCTCGGCGGCGACCTGACCTGCGACTCGCGCGACGGCTCGGCCTGGTGATCGCCGGCGAGCTTCAGCGGGCCATCGAGTTCAGGCGCCGACCAGCCGGTCGACCTCCTCGGCCGTGTTGTAGTGGATGAACCCGAGCCGGATCGCGTCGTGCTCGTAGCCGAGCCGCTTGTACAGATTCAGCGAGTACCACGAGTCGTGGGCCCACACGCCCGATCTCCTGGCCTCGGCCAGCTGGGCGGCGACGTCGGCCGCCGGCACGCCCTCGACGTTGACCAGGAACGTCGGCACCCGGCCCTCCATCGCCGGCAGGCCGTAGACCGTGACGGCGTCCGAGATCCCGGCCAGGAAGCGCTCGCCGAGCGCGCGCTCGTACGGGACGATCGCGTCGAAGCCGCCGATCGAGTCCAGGTAGTCGATCGTGGCGTTGAAGCCCGGCGAGCAGCTCGATACGGCAGCGTGCCGGTCTCAAAGCGCCGGCCGAGCGGAGTCATCGGCGCCGGCCGCGCCTTGTACGGCCGCCAGGTCTCGAGCAGCGCGGCGCGGCCGTAGGCCATGCCCAGGTGCGGCCCGCAGAACTTGTACGGCGAGCAGATCAGCACGTCGGCGTCGATCGCGTGGACGTCGATCGGCTCGTGGGCGGCGTAGTGGACGGCGTCGATCCAGGCCAGCGCCCCCGCCTCGTGGGCCAGCTCGCAGACGCGCGCGGCGTCGACGACCGTCCCGATCGCGTTCGACGCCCAGGCGAACGCCACCACCCGGGTGCGGTCGGACAGCTTGGCCTCGCAGGTCGTCGTAGTCGAGCGTGGTGTCGGGGTGCAGCTCGATGTGCTTGACGACCAGGTCCCGGTCGTGGGCGAGCTCGAGCCACGGCGCGACGCCGCCGTCGTGGTCGAGCGAGGAGACGAGGATCTCGTCGCCGGCCTGCGAACTCCCGTCCCGCGGTGCGCGACAGCATGAAGTCGAGCGAGGTCATGTTGGGGCCGAAGATGATCTCGTGCGGCTCGCAGCCGAGGAAGCGCGCGGCGCCGTGCCTCGGCCTGTCTCGAGGATCTCCTTGACGCGGAGGCTGGTCGCGTAGCCGGCGCCGAGGTTGGCGCTCGCCTCGCGCAGCGCGCGCGCGATCGCCTCGCCGACCTCGTCGGGAACCTGCGAGCCGCCGGGCGCGTCGAGGAACGCGAACCCCTGCTGCAGCGAGGAGAAGCGGTCCCGCACGCGGCGATCGCTCGAGTCGCTCCTCTGGTTCAGCACTTGCACCCCTCCCGGGACGAGATTTGATCATCGCTACAAAGAGCAACGACTTGGTTCAACCTAGTGATGATCAGTCAACCCGACGGGACCAGCGATCCGGAGAGGACGGCAGATCGTGAGCATTCGAGTGACCCGCAGGGCGCAGGCCAGCTGGCAGGGCACGGTGCCCGAAGGCGGGGGCCGGATCGCGTCGGCAGCGGCGCCTACGAGGGGCCGTTCACGCTCCAGCGCACGGGTCGAGGACGTCGAGCGCTCGACCAACCCCGAGGAGCTGATCGCCGCCGCCTCGGCCGGCTGCTTCACGATGTCGCTCGCCAACCTGCTCAGCGAGGCAGGGCCACCCGCCCGCCGATCTGCAGACCACCGCGCGGGTCCGCCTGGAGCAGATCGACGACGGGCTTTCGGATCACCCGGATCGATCTGAAGACGACCGGGCGACGTGCCCGGCGTCGACGCCGACGCAGTTCGCGGCGCTCGCCGAGCAGGCCAAGGCCACGTGTCCGGTCTCGCTGGCGCTCGCCGGAACCGAGATCACCGCTCGAGGCGAGCCTGATAGGTCAGCTGATCAGCGACGGTTGACCATGCAGCGAATCTGTGAGGGTGCAGCAGGTGGCCTGGGCGCGCGCCAGCCGAATGTCGGGAGGCCCGCTGGCGCGAGTGCCGGGCGTGACCGTCGTCGACTCAACGCCGTGTCGCCGCGCCCTGGCTCGGCGGCCGGGCTGCTCGTTCGGCCCACGCTCGGCTCCCAGACCGACTTTGCGGCGCTCGAGCAGGCGGTGCTCGAGACTCGAGCCCGGCGAGCCGGGCCGATCGCGTGGCCGACGTCGAGGAGACGCTGTTCGTGCTCGACGGCGCGGGAGCGCTGACGACGGGCGGCGAGACTCATGCGCTCGAGCCCGAGGTCGGGGTCTACCTCGCCCCGGGCTCGGAGTTCGAGCTCCATAACCCCGGGCCTGAGACGCTGCGGCTGGTCGCCGTCCGGGTCCCGATCCGGAGCCCGCCGACGGGACCGCGCCCGCGCGGCGGCGGTGCGCACGCTCGCCGACCAGGAGCCCGAGGCGGCGACCGCCGAGCGCGAGTTCAGGATCGTCGCCGACCCGCGACCGGGCTGCGCTCGGCCACCCACTTCGTCGGCTACATCCCGACCGGTCCGCGCCCCGGACCACTTCCACACCTACGACGAGGTCATCTACGTGCTCGACGGCGAGGGCGTCATGCACGCCGGCGCAGCTCGACCAGCCGCTGGGGCCCGGGATCGTGCATCCAGCTTCCGGCGCGCACGGTCCACTGCCTGGAGAACACCGGCGACCGATCCGATGCGGGTCGTCGCCGTGTTCAGGCCGGCCGGCTCGCCGGCGGCGGCCTATTACCCAGACGGGACGCCCGCCTATCAGGGCGACAACCAGGCAGCAACTCCAGAGGAGGAGTCAACAGCAATGAAGGGACGAATGGCCCAGCCGCGGTGGCCTGGCCGGCGCTGATCGCGGCCGGCTGCGGCAGCAGCAGCTCAAGCAGCTCGAGCAAGGCGCGCGAGCGCCGTCGTCGAGCGGCAGCAGCCGGCGGCAAGAAGTGCACGGCGTCGATCGCGATCGAGGGTCCGTTCACCGGGCCCGGTCGCGCAGCTCGGCCAGTAGCAGCTGCACTTCGCGCAGCTGGCGGTGGCCAACGACAACGCCGCCGACCACAGCTCCATCACGCTGGCTCAGGACGACACGCAGCTGACGCCGTCGATCGCCACGCACCAAGACCCAGTCGATCATCTCGTCGCCCGCGGTCGCGGTGATCGGTCCGGCCGGAAGCCAGGAGGTCGAGGCAGTCGGGCCGCTGTTCGGCAAGGCCGGAGTGGCCTTCGTCTCCGGCTCGGCGACGCTGCCGGCGCTGGCCTCCGACGGCAAGAACCCGACGTTCTTCCGCGTCGTCCCCGACGACAACGTCCAGGGCCCGCAGGACGCCAACTACGTCGTCACCCACCTCAAGCCCAAGGCCGTGCTCATCATCGACGATGACGAGGCCTATTCGCAGGGCCTGGTCAACGCGATGATCCCGATCCTCAAGAAGGCGGGGATCACCGTCGACCACCAGACGCTCAACGGCTCGGACACCGGGGCGACGCTGGCCAACGAGATCAAGTCGCTGGTCACCTCGCACCTGCACGCCCAACGAGACGGTGACGATGGTCCCGTGGCAGACCGCCGACGAACGCCCAGCAGTTCGGCCTCGCCGCCAAGCAGCAGGGCAAGAAGACGATCCTGTTCGGCACCGACGGCACCAACTCGCCGTCGCAGTTCAAGATCCCCGGCAGCTACGTGTCGGCGTTCGGGCCCGACATCTCGGGCAGCACCAAGCCGCTCGACAAGTCGATCGTGGCCGGCGTGAAGAAGTACGGCCCCTACGGAGCCTTCGGCCTGCCGACCTATGAGGCCACCGACGTGGTCATGAAGGCGATCTCGTCGGTCTGCGCCTCCGGTCAGACGCCGAGCCGCTCGAACGTACTGGCCGCGATCAAGAAGACCAACATCCCGGCCAGCGCGAACCCGCTGGGCATCCCGATCGCGTTCGCCGCCGGACGGCAACCTGACCGGGAACTACGGCTACCTGTTCAAGATCGGAACCAACGGGGCGTACAGCGAGATCCCGCCCAAGTGACCGGTATCTAGAACGGAACGCCGATTGACGGCTGTGATGGCGCCGCTCGCGGACACCGCGGGCGGCGCCGCCGCCGTTATGAGATAAAACCGCACAGCCGCCGTGCAGACGTTCATCCAGACAATCGTCAACGGGCTGGTCACCGGGTGCATCTACGCGCTGATCGCGCTCGGCTACACGATGGTCTACGGCGTGCTGAAGCTGCTGAACTTCGCCCACGGCGACGTCTACATGGTGGGGGCGTACATCGGCTACTTCGTGATCCAGTGGTTCGGCGGTCCCAACGCGCTCTCGATCCCGGTGCCGCTGCTGATCCTGCTGATGCTGGTGATCGCCGGCCTGGGCACCGGTCTGCTGGGGGTGGCGATCGAGCGCTTCGCCTACCGGCCGCTGCGCGACGCGCCGCGAATAGCCCCGCTGATCACCGCCCTGGGCGTCTCGTTCGTGCTCGAGAACACCGTGCTGCTGCTGTTCGGCGGCTTCACCCGCAGCTACTCGACCAACAGCTTCATCTCATCCCAGAACGGCATCCACATCGGCGGCGCGCACATCGACACCGTCGAGATCATGATCATGGTCCTGACCGGGGTCCTGTGTTACGGCCTGATCCAACTGGTGACCCGGACCACGCTCGGCAAGTCGATGCGGGCGGTGGCCTCTGACCGCGAGGCCGCCGAGATGCTGGGCATCGACGTCAACCGCACGATCGCGCTGACCTTCTTCATCGGCTCGGTGCTGGCCGGGTTCGCGGGCGTGATGGGAGGTCTGGAGTTCAACTCGATCTCCAACACCATCGGCTTCCTGGCCGGGCTGAAGGCGTTCACCGCCGCGGTCGTCGGCGGCATCGGCAGCATCGGCGGCGCGATCGTCGGTGGCCTGGTGATCGGGCTGTGCGAGGCCTTCAGCCTGAGCTATATCTCGACCAAGTACTCCGACCTGATCGTGTTCGGGATTCTGATCCTGACCATGCTCGTCCGGCCGGCGGGCATCTTCGGCCGCAAGGCCCTTCAGAAGGTGTAGGGACGCGGATGGCCAAGATCGGCGCCGATGAGTGGGTAGCGCAATCCGGCCAGCGGCGGGACACCGGCACCGGGATGCGCCGCGTGGTCAACGTGCTCGACGACCGGGTCAGCTGGTGGCAGCGGCTGGCGCTGGTCACCCTCGCCGGCATCGCCTTTGGGTTCATCACCGGCAGCGTCAACCTGCTCACGGTCGGCTTCACGTGTCTGCTGTACGCGATCCTGTCGCTGGGACTGAACGTCGCCGCCGGCTGGAGCGGGCTGCTCGACCTCGGCTACATCGCGTTCGTCGGCTTCGGCGCCTACGGCTACGCGATCTTCTCCTCGACCGCGCTCGGATCGGGGGGAACCGGCGGATCGCACCTGCCGGGGTTCGCGTCGTTCGGCATCGTGGTCGTCGCCGGGGGGGTGGTCGGCGTGATCATCGGTTTGATCGCCCTGCGGCTCGAGGGCGACTACCTGGCCATCGTGACGCTGTTCGTCGGCCAGGCGTTCGTCGAGTTCGTCAACAACGTCGACCCGGGGACCTTGGGCGGCGTCAACGGCATCTTCGCCCTGGACTCGTTGCATGGGTTCAGCGGCAACATCTCGTCCCCGCGCGGCTACTACTTCGTGGCGCTGATCATGATCGTGCTGCTGGCCGCGATCCTGCACCTGCTCGACACCTCGCGCACCGGCCGGGCATGGCGGGCGCTGCGCGATGACCCGCTGGCCGCCTCGGCGATGACCATCCCGGTCAACAAGCTCAAGGTGATGGCGTTCAGCTTCAGCGCCGCCGTCGGTGCGCTCGGCGGGGCCCTGTTCGCCGCCCAGCAGGGCAGCGTTTTCCCGACCAACTTCACCGAGAACATCCTCATCCTGATCTACGCCTGCCTGGTGCTCGGCGGCGCCGGGAGCATCGCCGGGGCGATCGCCGGCGGGATCATCGTGTGGGCGCTCGAGCAGATGCTCTCCAGTCCGACCGACGCCGGCTACCTGTTCTACGGCCTGATCCTGCTCACGCTGGTGCTCAAGATCAGGCCGTGGCGCTACCTGGCGGCGGTGCTGGCCGGGATCGTCGTGTTCGGGTATCTGGCCAATCTGATCGTGGGCGCGATCTCGAGCTCGTACACCGCCGGATCCCCCGGCAGCTCGGGCTGGATCGGCCATGCCGTCAACGGGTGGGTGATCGTCCCCTCCGACCCGGTGGGCTATGGCAACATCCTGTTCGTCCTGGTCATCGTCCTGGTACTGGCCCTGGTGCGCACGAAGGGCAACGTGCGCCTGGCGCTGATCGTCCCCACCGTGTATCTGGCCGCGTGCTGCTGGGAGTCGCGGCTGATCGTCAACCCGTCGATCACCACCCAGATCATGCTCGGGGTGATCCTGATCGTGACCATGGCGGCGCGACCGAACGGGCTGCTGGGTGAGCGGCGCGTGGAGATGGTGTAGTGGGCGCCGGCGCGTCGACACCGCTGCTCGAGCTCGACAAGCTGTCGCTGAAGTTCGGCGGCCTGAGCGCGCTGACCGAGCTCGACCTGCAGGTCGCCGAGCGCGAGGTCGTCAGCGTGATCGGACCCAACGGTGCCGGCAAGACCAGCGTCTTCAACGTCATCACCGGCGTCTACAAGCCGACCGCGGGCGAGGTGCGGTTCGCGGGCCAGAGCATCGGCGGCAAGCGCCAGCACACGATCACCAAGCTGGGCATCGCCCGCACCTTCCAGAGCCTGCGCCTGTTCTTGAACATGTCGGTCAAGGAGAACGTCAAGGCCGCGACCTACGGCCACACCAAGGCGTCGCCGCCGGAGTCGATCCTGCGCCTGCCGCGAGCGCGGCGCGAGGAGCGCGAGGTCGAAGCCCAGGCCGAGCAGGCGCTCGGCTTCTTCGGCGAGCGGCTGACCGGCTACCGCTGGGAGCAGCCGGCCTACAGCCTCTCCTACGCCAACCGCCGGCGGCTGGAGATCGCCCGCGCGCTGGCCACCCAGCCGCGGCTGCTGCTGCTCGACGAGCCGGCGGCCGGGATGAACCCCAGCGAGACCCACCAGGTGACCGAGGTGATCGGCCGCCTGCGCGACGAGCTCGGCCTGACCATCCTGGTCATCGAGCACGACATGCACGTCGTGGAGGGCATCTCCGACCGCGTCGTCGCGCTCGACCACGGGATCAAGATCGCCGAGGGCACCTATAACCAGGTGGCCACCCACCCCGGTGTGGTCGAGGCCTATCTCGGCCGCGATCCCGAAGCGCTGGCGGAGGCCTGAGGCCCGGTGCCGCTGCTCAAGCTCGACAAGGTCACCACCTACTACGGGCAGATGCGCATCCTGGAGGGGATCTCGCTCGAGGTCGGCGCGGGGGAGTTGGTGTGCCTGCTGGGCGGCAACGCCTCCGGGAAGTCGACGACGCTCAAGACCGTGCTCGGGATCGTGCGCCCCCGCGCCGGCCAAGTGATCATCGACGGCGTGGTCTGCAACGACTGCGACGTGCCCACCCGGATCTCGATGGGGCTGGCCATCGTCCCTGAGAACCGCCGCCTGTTCGGTCAGATGACGGTGCTCGAGAACCTCGAGCTCGGCGCCGTGCTGCAGAGCGACGAGACGTTCGACGAGGACCTGGAGCGCGTCCACACGCTGTTCCCGCGTCTGAAGGAGCGCGAGGCGCAGCTGGCCGGCACCCTGTCCGGGGGCGAGCAGCAGATGGTGGCGATGGGCCGGGCGCTGATGTCGCGCCCGCGGCTGCTGCTGATGGACGAGCCCTCGATGGGGCTGTCGCCGGCGCTGGTGCAGCAGAACTTCCGCATCATCAAGGAGGTCCACGAGTCCGGCGTGGCGGTGCTGATGGTCGAGCAGAACGCCAACATGGCGCTGTCGATCGCCGACCGGGGCTACGTGCTGTCGACCGGGGAGATCGTCCTCTCGGGCCCCGCCTCTGAGCTGCTTCATCACGAGGATCTCAAGCGGGCCTACCTCGGCCGCTAAGAGACTTCTCATGTAGGCCGGGAAGGTACGGCGCCGACCGGAGTCCTGAACAGTCGCAGGCTCCGGGGGACTGCACGCACGGTGTTTCCCAACAGAGAGGGGCTCGCATGCATTTCGCTGCGACCAAGCAGCTCAGGGCGCTCGTCGTCACGGCGATCGTCCTTGCCGTCGGTGCCGGGGCGTCGGCCGCCAGCGCCAGGACGTATCATCGATCAGTTCACCCACATCGGCAAGCTCGCCTCTGCGGTGCCCAACAGCGGCCCTGCCAAGGGCGACCAGAACCCGTACGGAGTGGCGGTGGTTCGCCACAGCGCCGGGAAACTGGTCAACGGTGACGTGCTGGTCTCGAACTTCAACAACTCCATGAACGAGCAGGGGACTGGGTCGAGCATCGTCCAGATCTCGCCCAGCGGCATGCGGCAGGTGTTCGCCGTCGTGCCGCCGCCCACGGCGACCCTCGCTGTCGGCCTCACGACGGCGCTGGCCGTCCTGCCGCAGGACCTGGTGATAGTGGGCAGTCTGCCGGCTCCCGGCGGCAACTCGGCCAACGCCACCGCGGGAGCCCTCACGGTTCTCAACGATGACGGCCAGATCGTCGACACCATCACCGCGCCCGACATCAATGGTCCCTGGGACCTGACCGCCACCGGCAGTGGTTCCACGGCCACCGTGTACGTCACCAATGTGCTAAACGGAACGGTGGCCGGGGGCGGCAAGGTCGTGCACAGGGGAACGGTGGTCCGGCTCGGTCTGCAGATCTCCGGCGGAGGGGTGACCGTGAGCTCGAACACCGTGATCGGCACGGGCTTCGCCGAGCACACCGACCCAAATGCTCTGGTCGTGGGTCCCACCGGCGTGGGCCTCGGCCGCGACGGAACCCTGTACGTCGCCGACTCCGCCAACAACCGGATCGCGTCCATCGCTGACGCGCCCACGCGGACGACCGCGGTCACGGGCGGCGGGACGACGGTGACCTCTGGCTGGGGGCTCAACGATCCGCTCGGTCTGCTGATCGCCCCCAACGGCGACATCGTCAGCGCCAACGGCGCCAACGGCAACCTCGTCGAGACCAGCCCGGCCGGAACGCAGCTGGCCGCCAAGACGCTGGTGCCCAATGGTGGCGGTGACCTGTTCGGGATCGCCCTGGTGCCGCACGGGATGGGGATCTACTGGGTCAACGACATCGGCGGCGGCCCGATGGCCAACTCGTTGGACGTGTTGCACTGACGAACGGGATGTGACGTCAATCGGTGGGTGGGGTACGCCCCGCCCACCGATTACTCTCGGCCCGCGGTCCGGTCCTATGGTTTGAACCTCAACCAAGGAGGACCGCCGACGAGCCTGCCTGAGATCGCCACCCGCGAGGAGTGGATCGCCGCCCGCACGCAGCTCCTGGAGCGCGAGAAGGAGCTGACCCGCGCCCGCGACGCCCTGATCGCCGACCGCCGCCGGCTAGCCGATGGTCCCGGTGGAAATGGGGCGCGCCGACTCGCTGCGCGGCGCCCAGCCTGATTTCGCCAACTAGGCTCGGCGGCGCCCCGCCTGGCTGACCTGTCCCGACGGATCGCGCGGTCACAAGGCCAGCAGCATCTGGACTCTCTCGCCGAGCCGCCCGCCAGCAACCAAGGCGCCCTGAAACCGGGGGCGCGATAATGGGCTTACCCGCCGTTGGACCCGGAATGCCCGTCTAAGATGCTGCCGCTAACGAACAGAGTGTTCTCCAGACTCAGCCGTGTGATGATCGGCTTTCTCCAGGCGAGCCCCGACTGTTTCTCGCCGTTCGGGGTCCGTTCCGAGGGCTGCACTTCGGGTGACGTCGCCTCGGCTGTGACGTGCTGATCCATCTGCATCCTCCTTGACAGCGCAACGACTACGATCGCGCCGGAATCGTACGGCGTGCGTCCGCGCTAATCAATAGGTACTGGACACGTACCCATTTCGCCACCTAGGCTCGGCGGCGCCCGGCCTGTCTTCCCCAGGTGACCTCGTAGAGCGGGCCGTGGCCCATCCGGCCCGCAATGTTGTTCGCGGTGGTGGCCAGGTGGTTGTGCAGCGCTGCGCCCGCACGGTCGGGGTCGCGGGCGATGCACGCCTCCATGATCATCTCGTGCTCGCCGGTGCGCTGCTTGACCTGACGGGTCTCCGGCATCGTCAGGCAGTAGCGCTCGCTGGTCTCCCATAGCGGGCGGATCGTGCGCACCAGCCAGGTCGACCCGGCGGCGCGGTACATCGAGAAGTGGAAAGCCTCGTGTGCCGCCGTGGTCGCGGTGGAGTTCTCGTCGGAGCTCTCGTTGAGCTCGTGCAGACACTGACGGCAGCGCTCGGAATCGGCGTCGGTGAAGTGTTCGGCGGCCCGGCGCACGGCCAGTACCTCGACGGCCAGGCGGACGTCGTAGACCTCGGCGAGATCGGTCAGCGAGAGCTCGGTGACCCGTGCGCCCCGGTGGGGGATGTTCTCGACCAGGCCGGCGGCGTCGAGCCGCCGCACCGCCTCCCGGATCGGCATCGGGCTCATCTTCAGCACCTCGGCCAGGTCCTCGATCGGCAGCCTGGCGCCGGGCTCCAGCTGCCCGGTGATGATCGCCGAATGCAGAGTGTCGAAGGCCTTCTCGGCCAGTGTGCGGTGGCTCCCACGCGAGGCTCGACCGGCCAGCACGGCGAGGTGGGAGTCCTCCATGCACGCTAAGTACCCCGAATCTCTGATCAAAAGTCAAAGATTCGGAAGCGGTCAGGCCGATTCAAACAAACCGACCTGACCGCTCCGCGACCTGGCTAGCTCGCCTCGAGCGCGGGGGCGGGCAGACCCGGCGGCGGCCGCGCGCTCGCCGGCGCGCGCGGTCGCCGGCCGCGTGGGCTCGGCCCGGCAGCGCCAGTGCGGTCAGCGCGCCGGCCAGCGAGAACGCCGCCGACACCGCCAGCGCGGGCGCGAACCCGTCGCCGAACGCCGCCGGCGACGCGTAGCTGCCGCTGCCGGCGAACACCGCCACCACGATGGCCAGCCCGAACACGCCGCCGAGCTGACGAGTGGTCATGTACGCGCCGCTCGCCTTGCCGAGGTCGGCCGCCGCCACCGAGTTCATGACCGCGTTCTGCGAGGCCGGGATCGCCATCGAGATCCCGGCGCCGGCGATCACCAGCGGCGCGATCATGTGCCAGTAGGTCATCCCCGGCGCTGCGATCAGCGCCAGCCAGGCCATCCCGGCCGCCTGCAGCAGCAGCCCGAGGACGACCAGCCGGCGTTCCCCGACCCGGCTCATTATGGAGCCGGCGATGGGCGCGACGATGAACAGCGTGGCGGTCCATGGCAACAGCCGCAGCCCGGAGTCAAGCGGTCCCTGCCCGAGCGAGATCTGCTGGAACTGGGCCATGAAGAACACAGCGCTCAGCAGCGCGCAGGAGAGCAGGAAGTTGGACGAGATCCCGGCGCTGAAGGCGCGGGACTCGAACAGGCGCGGCGGCAGCATCGCGTGGCCGCTGCGCCGCTCGACGGCGATGAACGCGACCAGCAGCACGATCCCGCCGGCCAGCGTGCCCAGCACCTCGGCGCTGGCCCAGCCCACGTCGTTGGCTCGCATCAGACCCCACACGATCCCGAGCGCCGCTCCCGCCACCAGTACCAGGCCGGGACCGTCGAGCCGCGTGCGCGGGCCGTAGCTCTCCCGGATCCTGGTGATGACCAGGGGGATCGCCGCCAGCCCGATCGGGACGTTGATCCAGAACACCCACTGCCAGGCCAGTCCCTGGGTGACGGCGCCGCCGATCACCGGGCCGCCGAGTACGGCCAGACCAGTGATGCCGGCGTAGATGCCCATCGCCCAGCCGCGGCGCTCGGGCGGGAAGGCCGCGCTCAGCAGCGACAGCGACATCGGCGTGATCAGCGCTCCGGCGGCACCCTGGGTCGCCCGCGCGGCGATCAGCAGGCCGACGCTGGGCGCCAGCGCGCAGGCCGCCGAGGCGGCCACGAACAGCCCCAGCCCGACGGCGAACAGTCGCCGGCGTCCGAACCGGTCGCCGATCGCCGAGGCGGGGATCAGCAGCACGGCGAAACTCAAGCTGTAGGCGTTGACCGTCCACTCCAGCTCGTCGAGCGAGGCGCCGAAATGGCGTCTTATCGCTCCCAGGGCGGTGGTGACGACCAGGATGTCGAGCGCGACCATCAGCGAGGCGATCGCGCTGAGGACCAGCACCCATCGCTGGGCGCCGGTGGCGCGGGGGCCCTTGGCGCTCGTCGGGGGTGGGGCTTTGGCGGTGGTCGGGGGCGGCGGGGCTTTGGCGGTGGTGCTCACAGAATTGCTCCTTGCTGCTGAACCGGGTTTGAGCTGTCAGACGATCTGACCCGGGTCCGGGGGATCAATTGAGCGATGAATCTGGGCGCGCCGCGGTGTCATGTCCTCTTGAATGCGTGATGTGAGCGACGAACTGACGGTGGGCACCCGGCTGGCGCGCGCCCAGCGCGGCGACGAGGCGGCGTTCGCGGAGCTGACCGACCCCTACCGCCGCGAGCTGCAGGTTCACTGCTACCGGATCCTCGGCTCGGTGCAGGACGCCGAGGACATGCTGCAGGAGACGCTGCTGGCCGCCTGGCGCGGGCTCGAGCGCTTTGAGGGGCGCTCTTCGCTGCGCGCCTGGCTGTACTCGATCGCCACCAACCGGTGCCTGAACGCGCTGCGCGACAGCGCGCGTCGACCGGTGTTAGTGGGCGGCCCGTCAACGGTGTCCGAGCGCTTCGACGAGATCCCGTGGCTCGAGCCGTATCCGGATCTCCTGATGGAGGGGATGACCGATGCCACCCCCGGGCCGGAGGCGCGGCTCGAGGCCAAGGAATCGATCGCGTTGGCGTTTGTGGCCGGCCTGCAGCACCTGGCGCCCCGTCAGCGAGCGGTGCTGGTGCTACGGGACGTGCTCGGGTTCCAGGCCAGCGAGGTCGCGGACATGCTCGGCTCGTCGGCGGCGTCGGTCAACAGCGCGCTGCAGCGGGCGCGGGCGAGTCTCGAGACCCGGGTGCCGTCCGGCCGCGAGCGCCTGGCCATGCCGATGACCGGCGCCGAGCGATCCATGGTCGAACGCTTCGCTGACGCCTTCGAGCGCGACGACATCGATGGTCTGGTCGCGTTGTTGACCGACGATGCCGTGGTCTCGATGCCGCCCGAGCCCGAGTGGCACCAGGGACGGGCGTCGGTTGAGCGCTTCCTGCGCGACCGCCTTCTGATGCGCAAGGGGCCGTGGCGCTTTTTGCCCGTTCGCGCCAACGGCCAGCCGGCCTTCGTCTACTACCTGCGCGAGGGCGATCGCTTCGTGCGCTCGGGGCTGCTGGTGGTCGGCGTGCGCAGCGACGGGATCGCCTCGATCACGCGCTTTGGCGACGGCGGGCTGCTGGCGCGCTTCGGGGTGCCGGAGACGCTTTAGCTACTAGCGCTTGTGCTTCTTGGCCTTGCGCTTGTGAGTCTTGTGGGTCTTGGTCGGGGCCGGGCGGATCGAGACCTTGGTGGTATAGACCTTGGTCGTGATCGCCGGCCCGTCGGCGGGGTACTCCTGGACGGTGTTGGACGGACCCAGCGGCACCTGGACGGTTATGTGCTGTGTCTTTTGCGTGTTGACCGTGGTGCTCTTACCCGCGACGGTGACGCGGTACTTGGTGTGCCGGCGGTAGACCGCCGGGGTCTGCACGGTGGCGCTGCCGCTGCCCTGGAGAGTGAAGCCTGTCGAGCTTGCGTTCGCCAGCGTGCTGAACTCCTGCACCTGGCGGTGGGTGGTCACCGTCCAGCCGTAGACCGTGTAGGCGTTCGTCGGCGCTGGTGTAGGTGACCGAGGTGGGGGTGGCCGGCGGGTGCGCGAAGTCGTTCATGATCGGGCCGATCGACCACTTCAGGTCGCGGGCCCAGTAGGGCCAGCTGTGCGTGCCGGGACCGTAGTCGTCGAACAGGCTGGGGATGCCGAGCGCCTGCAGCCGGTTGTGAAACAGGATCGTCAGCTGCTCGACGCCTGACTCGATCACGTTGGCCTCCGGGTCGGGCACCAGCGAATCGAGCGGGCCCTGCTGGCCGTTGCCGGTGTACATGAACAGGTCGGTGTGGCGCAGGTTGGCGGCCAGCGTCGTCGGGTCGTGGGCGGCCCAGTTGATCTCCTGGCTCAGCCGCGGCCCGAACATCGAGTTGGGCGCGACCTGGTCGAGTCCGACCTCGGTGGCATTGATGATCGGCGTGACCAGCGTCTGGGCCTCGGCGTCGTAGGCGATGTCGGGCGCGCCCGAGTACGCCAGCGCGATCGAGAACAGGTCCGGGTGGCGCGCGGCGTAGCTCATCGAGCAGAAGCCGCCCTGGGAGAGACCGGCGATGGCGCGGCCCTGGCGGTCGGCGATCGTGCGCAGGTTGTGGTCGATCCACGGGATCAGCTGGTCGATGTGGAAGCGCTCCCATTCCGGCTGGCCGTAGGCGCCGCCGTTGTACCAGTCGGTGCACCAGCCGCCGCCGTTGTCGTTCTGGGCGATGTCGGGCATCACCACGATCAGCGGCCTGCCGGCCGTTGTCTGCTCGGCGCCGCCCAGGTTCGTCCAGTCGCCGGCGCCGCCGCTGGTGCCGTGCAGCAGGTACAGGACCGGGTAGTGCTTGCCCGGGTCGGCGGCGTAGCCGCTGGGCAGCAGGATCCGGATGTTCGCCGTCCCCTTCAGCGCGGGCGTGGAGACGGTGAGCGCGATCAGCCGCGAGTCGAGCTGGTGCTGGGAGACGACGGTGATCCCGTCGGCGCTGGTCAGAGCCGCCGGGGTGGGCGCGGCGGCTGCGGATGGGGCGGCGCGGACGCGGCGGCTGCGGGCGCGGCGGCCGCGAGTGCGAGTACGAGGGTGAGGGCCGACCCGACGATGCCCCGCTTTACGTGGTGTCGCATTGCAGGAGCTTGTATATCGCTTCTGTCCAGGGCCTCGCGGTACCGGCGCCTACCCGATCGGCTGGCAGCCCTTTCCCGTCAAGTTTGCCGGGTTTCTACTGCCAGCCACCGAGGACGCCCCGAAAGTGTGCCGGCGCGTTTCAAAACCGCAACGACCCGGCGCTCAGGCCTGGAGCCCGCCACCGTCGATGACCCAGGCCTGACCGCTGATCGCTGCCGCCGCGGGGGAGGCCAGGAACAGGACGGCGTCGGCGACCTCCTCGGGATCGAGCAGCCGCCCCAGCGGCGAGCTGTCGGCCAGCGCCTGCTCGCTTTCGTCCCGCCCTCGCCCGGTCCGGTGCATAATATTTTCTACTGAGCGGGCGGTCATTTCGGTGCGCACGAACGTGGGGCACACGGCGTTGACGGTCACGCCGGTGCCGGCCAGCTCGGCGGCCACCGCCCGGGTCAGCCCGACGGCGGCGTGCTTGGAGGCGGTGTAGGCGCTGGTGTAGGGGACGCCGACGCGCCCGGCGGTGGACGCGACGGTGACGATCGCGCCGCGCCCGCGATCGCGCATGCCTTCGATCACCGCCCGCATGCACAGAAACGGACCGGTGGCGTTGACGTCGAGGTGGCCCTGCCACGAATCAAGCGCGGTGCGGTGAAGCGGAGCCGACTCGCCCATCCCGGCGTTGTTGACGAGCACGTCGACGGCGCCGATCTGGTCGAAGGTCGTGCCCACGGCGCGCTCGTCGGTGACGTCACACACCGCGGTGGTTATGCCGTACGGCAGCTTGGCCAGCGCTGCCTGGTCACGCCCGAGCACGGTCACGTTGTCGCCGAGGGCGTCGAAGCGCTGGACGATGGCGCGGCCGATGCCCTTGGCGCCGCCGGTGACCACCACCGTGCGGCTCACCCCGCCGCCTCACGGAACATGCGGCGGGCGATGATCTCGCGCTGGATCTCCGAGGCGCCCTCGTAGATGCGGGGCGCGCGCACCTCGCGGTAAAGCTCCTCCAGCGGGTGGCCCTGCTCGAGCGCCCGGGCGCCGTGGAACTGGATGGCGGCGTCGACCGCCTGCTGGGCGGTCTCGGTGGCCAGCAGCTTGGCCATGGCCGCGGCCTGCGGGTCAGGCGTTCCGGCGTCGTGGGCGGCCGCGGCGGCGTGGACCAGCAGGCGCGCCGCCGTGGTCTCGGCGGTCAGTTGGGCGAGGGTGTGGGCGACGACCTGGTGCTCGGCCAGCGGCTTGCCGAAGGTCTGTCGTTGCAGCGCGTAGCCGGTGGCCAGGTCGAGCGCCGCCCGAGCCATGCCGATCGCGAACGCACCCACACTGGGTCTGAACAGATCGAGCGTATGCATGGCCACCCGGAAGCCGGCGCCGGGCTCGCCGAGAACCTGCTCGCGGGTGACGGAGACGCCGTCGAAGCTGAGCGAGCCGATCGCGTGGGGAGCGATGAGCGTTTTGGATTCACCGGTGAGGCCGGGGGCGTCGCCGGGTATCGCGAACGCGGTCAGCGCCCTGGAGGCGCGCTCGCCCAGTTCGGTGCGAGCGAACACGGTGTAGACGTCGGCCTCGGGCGCGTTTGAGATCCACAGCTTCTCGCCGGTGAGCCGGTAGCCCCCGTCGCCATCGGGCTCTGCGCTCAGAGACAGGGCGGCCGGGTCCGATCCGGCCTCGGGCTCGGTCAGAGCGAAGGCGGCGACGGCGGTGCCGTCGGCCACCTCGGGGATCCACTGCTGCTTGATGTCGGGGGTGCCCGCCTGCACGATCGGGTGAGCGCCGAGTCCCTGCAGGGCGAAGGCGGTCTCGGCGGCGGTGCACTCGCGGGCCAGCGCCTCGCGGATCAGGCACAACTCGGTGGCGGCCACGCCGTCGGGTGTGAAGATCCGCTGCAGCAGACCGTGGTCGGCCAGTGCCTTGATGAGAGGACGGTTGACTCGCCCGGCCGCGCCCCGGTCGGCGATCGGCTTGAGCTCGGTCGCGCGCCAGCCGGCGGGTCTCCTCGTAAAGCCGCCGCTGGTCGTCGGTCAGGTGCAGGTCGATCATGCGGGCGGCGAGATCACCGCGACGCCCATCAGCTCGACCTTCGCCTCCGGGTCAAACAGCTCGGTCACCCCGAACAGCCCCATCGCCGGGTACCGGCGACCGAAGTGCCGTTGCCAGACGCGGCCGAGCTCTCGGAGCGCCTGTTTGTACTCGGGCACCGAGGTCACGAACACCTGCAGCGTGACCAGATCCTCGGGCTGGCCACCGGCCGCCGTCAGCGCGGTCATCAGGTTGCCCGCGGCCTGGTCGAACTGCTCGAGCATGGTCTCGCCGACCACCTTGCCGGCCTGGTCGAGCGCGGTCTGACCGGCCAGGTACACGGTGTTGCCGTCCTTGACGGCGTGGGAGAAGCCGATCGGCGGGGCCAGCTCCCGGGAGTTGACGAGCTCGCTCAATGCCCCTGCCATTCCGGCCGCCGGCCCTCGTCCCAGGCGCGGTAGAACTCCTCGAAGTCGTCTGACTGCATCATCAGGGCCTGGCTGATCGACTCGAGCTCGATGGCGGCCCCGAGCGGCATGTCGAGCTCACGGGTCAGCAGCGACTTGGTGGTGGCGTAGGCGAAGGCGGGCCCGCCGGCCAGCCGCTTGGCCAGGTCACGGGCGCGGTCGCGCAGCTGTCCTACCGGCAGCACCTCGCTGGCCAGCCCGATCTGGTGGGCGCGGTCGGCGCTGATCGGCTCGCCCATCATCAGCAGCTCGGTGGCGCGGCCCAGCCCGACGATGCGCGGCAGCAGGTAGGCGGCGCCCATGTCGGCTCCGGACAGCCCCACGCGCGTGAACAGGAAGGCGAAGGTGGCGGTGTCGGCCATCAGCCGGAAATCGCAGGCCAGGGCGAGCACTGCGCCGGCGCCGGCGGCCACCCCATTCATGGCCGCGATCGCCGGCAGCGGGCACTCGCGCAGCGACTTGACCAGCGCCCCGGTCATGCGCGTGAACTCGAGCAGCTCGGCGGTGCTCATCTCCTGCAGCGGCGCGATGATCTCCTCCACGTCGCCGCCCGAGCAAAAGCCGCGTCCCTCCCCGGTGATGGTCAGCACCCGACTGTCGCCGCGCTGCGGGAGCTCGATGATGAGGTCGCGCAGGTCGGCGTATACGTCGAAGGTGATGGCGTTGAGCTTGGCCGGCCGGTTGAGCGTCACGGCGGCGACGCCGTCCTGCACCTCGAAGTCGAAGTGCTGCCAGTCCTTGGTCAGCGGCGCGCTCGCGCGGAACGGACTCATCGCAGCGCGACGATACCCGACATAGAAGTCCGGAGCAATGTTAGGTATGCTGCCCGGCGATCGGTGTCAGGCGCGAGCCCTTACTGGAACCCCAAGACCGAGACGCTCGACCGCGCCCAGCTCGATGCGCTGCAGGTGGCCAAGCTCCGGGTCCAGCTGGAATGGGCGGCCGCTCGCAGCCCGTGGTACGGGCGGGTGTTGTCCGGCGCCGGCGTCGATGCGTCGTCGGTGCGCTCCCTGGATGATCTGCGGCGACTGCCGATGCTCACCCGCGAGGAGTGGATGAGCTCGCAGTTCGAGCACCCGCCCTACGGGCAGATCCCGGTGATCGGCGCCGAGGGGGCGATCCGGGTGCACACCACCTCGGGCACCACCGGCAAGGGGCCGCTGCGCGCGCTGGACTCGCGCAAGGACTGGGCCTGGATCGCCGAGATGTGGGCCTACGGCATCTGGGGATGTGGGATCCGGCCGGGCGACACCGCCTACATCGCCTTCGGCTACGGGTCGTTCATCGGCTTCTGGGGCCTGCACTACTCGATGGAGAAGATCGGGGTGCTGAACGTCCCCGGTGGAGCGCAGACCACCGAGGCGCGCGTGCGCCAGATCATCGACTTCGAGGCCACCGTGGTGGCGTCGACGCCGACCTACGCGTTGCGGCTGGCCCAGGAGGCCGAGGAGATGGGCGTCGACCTGCGCGGGTCTTCGGTTCAGCGGCTGATCCTGAGCGGCGAGCCGGCCGGGTCGATCCCGCAGACCAAGGCTCTGATCGAGGAGCAGTGGGGGGCCAAGGCGTACGACACCGCGGGCATGACCGAGATCGGGACGATCATGGTGTTCGAGTGCATCCAGCAGCCGGGCGGCACCCACATCATCGAGGACCACGTGATCGAGGAGGTGATCGATCCCGTTTCTCTGGAGCCGGTTGCCTACGGCGAGCGCGGCGAGCGGGTGGTGACCTCGTTCGGGCGAGGCTCGACTCCGTTGCTGCGCTACCGGACCGGGGACCTGGTCTGCCGGGTGCCCGCTTCCACCTGCTCCTGCGGCCGCGGCTTTGACATCTTCGAGGGCGGGATCCTGGGCCGGGTCGACGACATGAAGATCATCCGCGGGACCAACGTCTACCCGCGGGCGATCGAGGCCATCGTCCGCGAGTTCTCCGAGGTCGACGAGTTCCAGACGGTGATCACGCGCGAGGGCGTGCGCGATGAGATCACCCTGCGCGTCGAGCTCAAGCCCGAGTGGGACGCCGAGCGCTGGGACGGTCTGGCCGAGACGCTGCACAACCGGCTGGCCCTGGCCCACGAGGGTCTGAACTTCCGGATCGAACGGGCGGACGAGGGTGAGCTGCCGCGGTTCGAGCTCAAGGCCAAGCGCACGGTCGACAAGCGCGATGCCCCGATCGGGGCGGTGGGCTGATGGCTGTGGACCTGCTTGGCAACGAGCTGAGTCCTTCCGAGGAGCGGCTGCTGGCCGTGTACGAGGAGCTCAAGGCGCTGTGCGGCGAGGACCTGCCCCCGGTGGCGGCGTCGAACGTGCGCGCTGCGCTGGCGCTGATGCACAACGTGGTCAACGGGCTGGCGCTGCAGTACGAGCACCTGACCGACCTGGACGTGTGATCCGCGGGTTGCGGTGGCAATGCGGATTGCCGTAGTCGGCGGGGGCCCGGGCGGCCTGTACTTCTCGATCCTCATGCGCCGGGTGGCGCCCGACTGCGAGATCGTCGTGCTCGAGCGCAACCGGGCCGAGGATGCGTTCGGCTTCGGGGTGGTCTTCTCCGATGAAACGCTGACCGTGTTCGAACACGCCGACCCGGTGTCGTACCAGCGCCATCACCGAGCAGTTCGTGCACTGGACCGACATCGACATCCACTATCGCGGGGTGTGCACGCGATCGGGCGGACACGGGTTCTCGGCCCTGGGTCGGCGCGAGCTGCTGGGGATCCTGCAGCGGCGGGCGATCGAGGTGGGCGTGGAGATCCGGTTCTCGTCCGAGGCGCCTGCGGTGGATTCGCTGCTGGAGTGGGCTGATTTCGTGGTGGGGGCGGATGGGGCTTCGAGCGCGGTTCGAGCGGCGCGTGCAAACGATTTCATGCCGTCGCTGGACCCGCGCTTCTGCCGCTACATGTGGCTCGGCACCGACCTGGTGTTCGACGCCTTCAAGTTCTTCATCGAGGAGACGCCCTACGGCGTGATGCAGGGGCACGCCTACCCGTACAGCGACTCGATGTCGACGTTCATCGTCGAGATGGGCGAGGACGGTTTGGCGGCGAGCCGGGTTGGATTCCGTGCCCGCGGGTTCCCTGGCGCCCGGTGTCTCCGACGAAGCCGGCGTCCAGTTCTGCCGCGAGACATTCGCGTCCGCGTTGCAGGGTCGGTCGGTGTTCGCCAACAACTCCAAGTGGATCAACTTCGTCACCGTGCGGAATCGTTCGTGGCGGTCTGACCGGGTGGTTTTGTTGGGCGACGCGGCGCACACGGCGCATTTCTCGATCGGGTCGGGAACCAAGCTGGCCATGGAGGACGCGGTTGCGCTCGCCTGGGCGTTTCGTAGTGGCGGCGTGGACGACGTCTCGGCGGCGTTGGCCGCTTATGAGGAGGAGCGCCGGCCGATCGTGGAGAGCACGCAGCGCGCGGCCCAGGCGTCGCTCGAGTGGTTCGAGGGGATCGGCCGGTATGTCGGCCAGGGGCGGATGCAGTTCGCCTTCAACCTGCTGACCCGTTCTCGGCGGGTCACCTACGACAACCTGCGGCTGCGCGACGAGGAGTTCGTGGGGGAGGTGTCAGAGGCCGACGGGACTGCCGACCGGCCGCCGATGTTCGCGCCGTTTGTCTTGCGTGGGCTGGCCCTGCCCAACCGGGTGATCGTCTCGCCGATGGACATGTACTCAGCGGTTGAGGGGACCCCTTCGGACTTCCACCTGGTCCACCTGGGGTCGCGGTCGCTGGGGGGCGCGGCGCTCGTCTACACCGAGATGATCTGCGTGTCGGACATCGGGCGGATCACGCCCGGGTGCGCCGGGATGTACCGGGAGGAGCACGTGGCCGCCTGGAAGCGGATCGTCGACTTCGCCCACCGGTACGGGTCGTGCGCCATGGCCGCCCAGCTGGGGCACTCCGGGCGCAAGGGCTCGACCAAGCTGATGTGGGACGGGATCGACGAGCCGCTGGAGTCCGGCAACTGGGAGGTGATCGCGCCCTCGCGCGATTCCGTACTCGCCGATCAACCAGGTGCCGCGCGAGATGACCCGCGAGGACATGGATGCCGTTCTGCGTCAATTCGAGTGGGCGGCGCAGGGCTGTCTTGCGGCCGGGTTCGACCTGCTGGAGATCCACTGCGCGCACGGGTATCTGCTGTCGTCGTTCCTGTCGCCGGTGACCAACGTGCGCGTCGATGGGTACGGCGGGTCGTTGGAGGCGCGGGCTCGGTTCCCGCTGGAGGTGTTCGACGCCTGCCGGGCGGTGTGGCCGGCTGATCGGCCCATGAGCGTGCGGATCTCCGCCACCGACTGGATCGAGGGCGGGTTCACGCCGGATGACGCCGTCGCCTTCGCCCAGATGCTCAAGGACCACGGCTGCGACCTGATCGACGTGTCGTCGGGCCAGGTGACCCCGGACGAGCAGCCCGCCTTCGGCCGCAGCTTCCAGACCCCGTTCGCCGACCGGATCCGCAACGAGGTCGGGATCCCGACGATCGCCGTGGGCGCGATCTCCAGCTACGACGACGTCAACACCACGGTCCTGGCCGGCCGCGCCGACCTGTGCGCGCTGGCCCGGCCCCACCTGTATGACCCGCACTGGACCCTGCATGCCGCCGCCGAGCAGGAGTACGCCGGCCAGGGGGTGGCCTGGGTGCCGCAGTACCAGGCCGGTTCCCGCAAGCCGCCGAGCGGCCGCGCCGACGACGTCCGCAAGGAGCTGCAGCGCTCCTTCGAGCCCGACCCGCCCGAGGTCCTGGTGGCGCCGGAGGGCTGGTCGTGAGCGCCCTCCCGGAGGACTGGTCGTGACTGCACTTCCGGAGGGCTGGTCGTGACCGCACTTGCCACCCGCGGCTGGGCGGCCGGGCTGCCGGCCAGCGATCAGCTCCAACCCCAGGAGCTGATCGTCACCATGCTCGGCGTGTACGTGCGGCCCTTCGGCGACCGGGTTTGGTCGGGCGGACTGGTCGTGCTGCTGGGCGAGCTGGGTTTCTCTGAGGGCGCGGCCCGGGTTGCGTTCACGCGCCTGGTCCGGCGCGGCTTAATCACACGCGTGCGCGACGGCAGGCTCGTCCACTACCGGCTGACCCGCCGCGCCGACCGCCTCCTCGCCGAGGGCGACCGGCGGATCTTCTCGCTGGGTCAGGTCCACGAGGGCGAGGGCGACTGGACGGTCCTGTGGCACCAGATCCCCGAGGACCGCCGGCTCGAGCGCTCCCGCCTCGCCCGCCGGTTGAGGTTCTTGGGCTTCGGGTCAGTCCAGGATTCGCTCTGGGTCTCGCCCCACGATCACTCGGGCGAGGTTGCCGGGCTGCTCGAGGAGCTGTCGGTCGCCGGCTACGCCACGCTGTTCACCGCCCACCCCGATGCGGTGCTCGGCCTCCCGGTCCTGGTTTCGCGCGCCTGGGACCTCAGCGGGCTGGTCGACCGCTACGAGGCCTTCTCCGACGAGTTCTCCGCGCTGTGCCGCCCGCGTGCGTTCGCCGCCCTTGACGACCGCGAGTCGTTCGCCGTCCGGACACGGTTGATCCACCAGTTCCGCGGCTTTCCCCTGGTCGACCCCGAGCTCCCCGAGCGCCTGGCCCCGGTGTCGGCCGCCCGCGAGCGTGCCGCCGAGACCTTCCACGAGCTCTACGAGGGGCTGGCGCCCGCCTCCCAGCGCCACTTCGAGGCGGTCACCGCCGCCTACTGCTGAGCTCGCGTCAGCCGTCGAGGAACCGCTTCACGATCGTGCGCACGGCGGCGCGTTTCGGTCCGAGGAGAACCGAGTGGCCGACGCCGGCGACCACCACCAGGCGCCCGTCGGGGGCCTTGGCGGCCTCCTCGCGGGCCCAGGCGAGCGGCGTGGACAGGTCGCGATCGCCGTTGAGCAGCAGCACCGGGACACGCGGCAGGTTCGCCCGCGGATTACCGTCCGGCAGCGCGGGTGGCCTGGTCGGCGGCCACTGGAGGCAGTTCTCGGTGTCGCCGGTCCCGAGCGCGGTGGCGCGGTCGAACGGAAACAGCGCCGGCGCACCGACGCGCGCGGCCAGCCTTCTGAGCGTCGCGGCTCGCTTGGACCGGGGAGCGGTCGGATTCCATGGTCGCGGGAGGTCGAGACATAGCGTGCTCTCGTGAAGACCCTGGCTCAACTCCCCGGCCGATGCCTTTGACAGGCGCTCCTGCGCGCGGACGATCGCATCCAGCGGCCCATACCCACCCGCGCGCGCCAGATGCAGCGCCGGCAGCAGGCCGGAGAACGAGGCTTCTCCGATGCTCAGGCCGGTGATCGCATCCAGCAGGCGCGGGCCGTCACGCCGCGCGCGGACCACCGCGCGCAGGTCGGCGGCCGGGTCATACCCGCAATGCTCGGAAGCGCACACCTCCCGCAGTACGCGCGCGGTGGCCCGGAAGCTCGTGACCGGGACGAGGTCGATGCCCCGCTGCGGCACGACGGAATCCAGTACCAGGCGGGCAACTCTGCGGCGATAGGTCAGCGCGTAGCGCTCGGCCACAAACGTCCCGTACGAGACACCGTCGAGCGTCAGCCGCCGCACGCCGAGCGCGATCCGCAGCGACTCGAGGTCGGCGACCGTCTCCGATGTGGTGAAGAAGCGGCGCTTGGCTCCGATCTTCCGGGCGCACGCGGCGACTGTTCCCGGCGGCGCCACCGCGAGATCCGACGATCCGACCGCGGCCTGCAGGGCGGGACAGCGCAGGGCTCCAGGGCCGGTCCCCCGCTGATCGAGCATCACCAGCCGGTAGCCGGCGAACGCGGAGCCGGCGACCTTGTCGACGTGCGAGATGAAGTCGACGCCGGGCTGTCCGGGTCCACCGGTGAGGAACACGAGCACCCCGCGGGGGGCGCGGGCCACCCCCTGCGCCGCCACTCCGAGCCGCAGCGTGCCGCGAGCCTGCCCCGCGTGATCGAGCGGGACGGGCAGAGTCGCGCAGACGAAGCCCGGCTGGTGCGAGCACCGCCGCGGCTGCAGCAGGCGAGGCGCCGCGACGGCCCCCGTCGCCGAGACTCCGATCACCAGCGCACTGAGAAGCGCAGACAACAACGCCCGTCCCACGCGACCGGATCCTAGCTTGGCCACCGTAGGCGCCCGGTTCGCAACCGTGATCACGAGTGGTAGCTTGCTCGGGCGTGTCGTTCAGCGATTACAACCAGCGGATCATCGAGGAGTTCCGCGCCAACGCCGGACAGGCGCCAAGTTGGACCGGGTCTTCGCCGCTGCTGCTGCTCCACCATCGCGGGGCCAAATCCGGGGCGGATCGTGTTAACCCGGTGGCCTACCTACCCGACGATGGGCGGTACGTGATCTTCGCCTCCAAGGCCGGAGCCCCCACCAACCCCGGCTGGTACCACAACCTCGTGGCCGATCCGGAGACCACGATCGAGGTCGGCGGCGACACCGTCGCGGTGACGGCGAGCGAGGCTGCGGGCGAGGAGCGCGACCGGCTCTTCTCCGCCCAGGAGGAGATATCGTCGCAGTTCGGCGAATACCAGGCCAAGACCAGCCGGGTGATCCCGGTCGTCATCCTCAGCCCGACCGGGTAAGCGCGCCGCGCACCTACATCTCGAGCAACAAGGACGTGACCTCGTGAACGCCGGCGCTTTTTCAATCGGATGACCACCGACCCACCGATCGGTCACCCCGCCGACGACCAGCCGGCGGAGCCGGTCGCCGGCGGTCTGTCGCGTCGCCAGCTGCTGGCGGTCGCCGCCGCCGGAACGTCAGGGGCGGTTCTGACGTCCGCCCCCGCTCGCGCGGCGGCACGCCGTCCGGCAGGTGCGACGACCGGAGACCCACTCCTGCGGCAGCTCGACGCCAAGATCAGGCGAGCGATGAGGGAGCTCCAAATTCCCGGGGTCGCAGTCGGCGTGATCTATCGAGGCCGTGAGTACATCAAGGGCTACGGGGTCACCAACGTCGACTATCCCGTCGCCGTCGACGGCGACACCTTGTTCCGGATCGGCTCGACGACCAAGACCTTCACGGGCACGACCCTTATGCGGCTCGTCGACCAGGGGCGGATGAACCTCGATGCGCCCGTGCGCAAATACCTGCCGGACTTCGCGACCGCCGACCCAGCGACGGCGGCGCGGGTCACGGTGCGCCAGCTGCTCAACCACAGCTCCGGCTGGTGGGGCGACGATGTCGAGGACTTCGGTCGCGGAGACGACGCCATCGCCCGCTACGTCGCCTCGATGACCCGCCTGCCACAGCTCACCCCGCTCGGACGGGTGTTCGCCTACAACAACGCCGGGCTCGTCGTGGCCGGACGGCTGATCGAAGTGGTCACCGGGACGAGTTACGAGTCCGCCGTCCGCGAGCTGCTGCTGGACCGGCTGGGACTTGCCCACACGCGGTTCTTCAGCGATGAGATCATCGGTTATAACGTCGCCGCGTCGCACGATGTGGTCAAGGGCAGAGTGGTCGTCGATCCGTCACTGTGGGCGTTCCCGCGCAGCTGCGACCCCACTGGAGGATTGATCTCGAGCGTGCGCGACCAGCTGCGCTACGCACGTTTTCACCTCGGTGACGGGCGAGCCCGCAATGGCCGACAGCTGCTGACCCGGCGTTCGCTGGTTGCGATGCGGTCGAATCCGGGCCCGGGAGGAACGCTCATCGTCGAATTGGAGGGGATGGGCGTTACGTGGATGCTGCGGCCCAGCGCCCAGGGTTTGCGGATCGTCCAACACGGCGGTAACTGGCCTGCCCAGGCCTCGGGCTTCATGATGGTTCCAAGCCGCGGTTTCGCGATGACGCTGCTGACCAACTCCGTGGGGGGCCCGGACCTCACCAGCGAGCTGTTCGATGACGATTGGGCGCTGCGCCGCTTTGCCGGAGTGAGCAACCTTCCGGCCAAGGCGCGAAGGCTGAGCGGCGCGGCACTCGCGAGTTATGCCGGTAGCTATCTCTCCGAGGACATCGGCGTTGGCGGGCAGGTGGGGCACAGGAGCATCGAGCTGCGGGCCCACAACGGCAGGCTCCGCGGCCTCCGGAAGGGCGGCGGCCAGGTCAAGCCGTTCGCCCTGGCGTTCTATCGCTCGGACTATGTCCTCGACCTGGACGAGCAGGGCCAGCCCACCGGCGCTCGGTCGGACTTCGTGCGCGGCGCCGACGGGAAGGTGGCCTGGTTTCGCACACACGGGCGGCTTTGGCGCCGACAGGGGTAGGCGGTCGTGCCCTGACGCTAGCCCTTGGGCGCGAACGCGAACACCCGGCTCGGGCTGCCGGTTCCGCCCATCAGCTTCAGCGGACACACCACCAGCAGCGCCCCGGCGACCGGCAGGCGATCCAGGTTGGCCAGCTGGGTGAGCCCGAGCTTGCCGGAGCCGAGCAGAAAGTTGTGGAGCGGGAACGGCGGGTCCATGCCACCCGCCGAGCCGGCGTCGATCCCGACCGTCTCGGTGCCGAAGCCGGCGATCGGCCGCTCATTGGCCAACCACCGCGACGCCTCGACATCCGGGCCTGGCGTCCGCGGACCGTTCTCGCCGACGTTGAGGAACTCGTCCTGGTCGTGGGCGCGAGACTGCCAGCCGGTGCGCAGCAGCACCCAGGCGCCGTCCGGGATGCGGCCGTTCTCGGTCTCCCAGGCCTCGAGGTCGGCCACGGTGAGCAGATAATCGCCACCCGCGGCCTCCGTATCGGCCGTCTTCTCGATCACGCAGGCGGGGCCGACCAGCGTCTCGGGCTTGATCGACCCGATGTCGTCGCCGTCCTTGCCCGTCACCCAGTGGATCGGCGCGTCGACGTGGGTGCCGACGTGCTCGCCGATGGTCAGCGTGTACCAGGCCCAGGCGGGGCCGCGGTCGTCGTACTTGCTGATCTCCTCGCGGCTCAGGCCTGGCGTGTTGGCGAACGGCGGCGGCAGCTGGATCACCGGCGTGGTCTCGGTCAGCGGCTGGGTCAGGTCGACGATCTCCACCTGGCCCGAGGCGAGCCCGTCCAGGAGCGCGGCGACCTGGCTGGTCTGGGTGCTTGACATGGCGGCTTCTCCTTGTGGGTCTCGGGGCGGGGTTTTGCGCTCTGGAAAGACGAGCGGGGCTTAGCCGTGGCGGAAGGCCTCGGCGAGCCAGTCGGCGCAGATGTCGGGGTTGACCTTGGCGTCCAGGACGAGCGGCTGGGAATCGGGATCGCTGAGCCAGTCGGTCACGGCTGATAGGTCGTCGACGCCGCGGACGGTCGTGGCCCGACACCCGGCTGCGGTGGCGATCGCGGCCAGGTCGGCATCCGGAAACTGGACACGGCTGACGTCGTGGCCCATGGGGCGGAAGTGGTGGACCTCGGCGGCGTAGGCGCTGTCGTCATAGATCAGGACCAGCAGCTTCAGCCGCAGGCGAGCGGCGGTCTCGAGCTCCGCCAGGGCCATGAACGCTCCGCCGTCGCCAACCGCCGCGACGGTCACGCGGTCCGGCCTGGCCACCGCTGCACCGATCGCGTTGCCCAGCCCCAGCCCGACGGCCTGAAAGCCGTTGGGAAACACCCAGGCGCGAGCGTCGGGAACGGTCAGGAACATCGCCGGATAGCCGAGGAAGTGCCCTGAGTCCACGGCCACCGCCTTGTCCTCCGGTAGGAGGTCATTCAAGGCACGGCTCAGCGTGCGAGGGTCGATGAAGTCTTCGGTCTGCGCGTCCTCGTAGGGATCGTCGTACCAGCCGTGCGCGGCGATCTCGGCCGCCAGCTCTGGGGTGCGGAACCCCGTGTTGCGATGGCCGCGCTTCTCGAGCTCGTCGGCGAGGGCGCGAGCGCTGGCCGCCGCGTCTCCGATGACCGCCAGATCGGCCGGCCGGTTGCGGCCGATGGCCCGGCTCTCGATGTCGATCTGGACCATCTTGACCTCGGGACCGACCAGCGTCCCCTGGTGCGTGGTCCAGCGGTTGTAGGAGGCGCCGACGACCAGGATCACGTCGGCCTGGGGGAGCAGCTGCTGGGCGAACGGCGGCGCGAACCCGCCCGAGATTCCCAGCGCGAACGGGAGGCCCGCGAACAGGCCGTTGGCCGGCGCAGACGTGGCCAGCACCGCCCCGGTGATCTGCCCCAAGCGCTCGAGCTCATCGCGGGCCTCGGAGATGACGGCGCCGCGCCCCGCGACGATGGCCGGCTTGCGAGCGTTCTGGAGCACGTAGGCGACCGCCTCGATCGCGGCAGCGGACGGTTCGAAGTGCGGCATCGGCGGCAGCCCCGGGCTCGAGGGCTCGGTTCGGTCTGGGGGCTGAGGCTGGATGTCGATCGGCAGCATCAGCACCACCGGCCGGCGCTCGACGATCGCCCGCTCGTAGGCGCGCAGCGCGTCGTCGGCGGCGGTGGCGGGGCTGTGGACGCGCTCGGCGATCGCACCCACCGACTCGACCAGGCCGTGCTGATCGATGCGAAAGTTCGAGGTCAGAGCGGCGGCGGGCGTCTCGCCGGCCAGCACCAGGACGGGGGTGCGGCTCTTGGCCGCCTCGGTGAGGCCGGTCACCGTGTTGGTCAGGCCCGGCCCCTGGTGCACGCTGCATACCCCGACCCGCCCGCTCACGCGCGCGTATCCGTCGGCCATGCAGATGGCCCCGTCCTCGCGGCGGGCGGGGTGGAAGCGGGCGCCGCCCTCGCACAGCGCGTTGGTGACGACCAGGTTGCCGCTCCCCAGTACGCCGAAGGCGTCCTTGACCCCCTGGGCGGCGATGGTGGCGCCGACCACGTCGGCCACCGACTGCACCCGCTGGCCCTGGACCGTGGTCATGCGGTGTTGTTACTCCCCTCCGGCTGGCTCACCGGTGGCGGATGCTACTCACGGGCGCCCCCACGTGTCCATGCATGTTTGCCGACCATTGTTTGCCGCCCCTTGGGAACGGTGATAGACAGACCACATGAGCGAGGCGCGGGAACCAGGCGAAGGTAGCTCGGAGTCGTCGAGCCGGGAAGTCGGCGATATCCCCGGCTGGGAGGACGCGCCCGCCCGCACCAGCCCGCGCGAGGATAGCCCCGCCCCGGAACCGGTCGAGCCGACGCCCCGCGCCGACCCGGCGCCCCGTGCCGACCCGGCCGAGCTCTCAGCCGCCGAGGCTCGCTCCAGAGCTCGCCAAGAGGGGCGTCAGCATCGCGAGCCGGGCATGCTCCCGCCCCGACGCGAACGCCCGCTGCTCGAGCGGCTGCTGGTCCGCCTGATCGCCACCTTCGGAATCGTCGCGATCGGGGTGGCGATCGCCGCGATCATGGTCTCCAGTAACTCTCGAGGGCTGGGTGGTCGGTCTGGTTGTCTCGGGCGTTTCGGTGGTGCTGGCGGCGATCCTGTGGTCGTCGCGCACTCTCTGTAGCGCTGCTGCTGCTAACCGCCCCACAGCTTGCGCACGATGCCGTACATCGTGCCCGAGGTCTCGCCGAAGCCCGGGCAGCACGGCGGGCCGCCGGGCGCGCTGATCCCGATCTCCAGGTGCGGCGCCGACGAGAGCCCGACGTCGCCGCACCCGACCTCGGCGATCGGCTGGCCCCTGCTCACGTGGGTTCCGACCTTCACCAGGGCGGGCAGGGCATGCCCGTAGTAGACGTAGCGACCGGCGTACTGGCCACCGTCGACCTTCAGCACCGGCGCCGCCGGGCCGAAGCCGTCGATGCCCTCCTTCACGATCGTCCCCGAGGTGACCGCCACCTCGACGACCTTCGAGCCGCAGGCGTTGCCGACGGTGCCGATGTCAACGCCCTGGTCCCTGGTCCACTGCGACGAGGAGACGACGAGCCGTTTGGGCTTCATCGGGAACACCCAGCCACTCGCGCTGCTGGGAGCAGGCTGGCTTCGGGCAGCGCTGGACCGGCTGTTGGCGCTGACCCTGCGGCCACTGTGCACCCAGCTCTGCAGCGTGCCGGCGGTGTGGGCGCCCACCGTGCCGCTCGGCGGCGACAGCCTGGCGGCGCGCTGGAAGCTGATGACCGAGCGCTTGGTGGCCGGCCCGAAGCTCCCGTCGGCACCGGTGCGGATTCCGACATCTGACAGCCAGTGCTGGAGCGTCATGACATCGCTGCCGTGGTCACCCATCCGCAACACGCGCGGGAGCGCGGCTGCCTTCGCGCCCGTGGCCAGGCCGGCGAGCAGGGCGATGACGGCGATGACGATCAGGCTGGGTCCGACGAAGCGCCGGCGCAGCCATCGGCTGCGTCCTTTCGGCGGCGCGGCGAACGACAACGGGGGAGCGGGGTACGACGTATTCAGTTCGGGCACGCGATCCTCGGCGGCTGGGGGACTCGCTTGGGTGCCTGGCGCCTACGGGGTTAGCTGACGGGCTCGCGCTTACTGGGAGGTAAGCGCTTCCCGTGGATCACCACGGGACTCGCCCCAACGACTTGGGTTCCCCGATCATCCGGGTCGGCGGCCCGGTGACTCGGCTATGAGGTCGAACACAGTATTCGATCTGAGGTTGCGGTGCGGCCAGAGCCGGGTCATGCCCGTTGGCGTGCCGCTGCGTCGCCGTTCGGCGTCTGATCGCCACCCGTTTATGTCTCGCCGGGCCGGGCAGAGTGACATTGACAACACCTCGGAAGGGAGGCGCCGATGAAGGCGAACGAGGTAACCAAACGTGGCGGTCTGGCCATCACGATCGCGCTGACCGCTGCCACCGTCGGCGTCGTCTACGGGTACGACACCGGGAGCATCGCGGGCGCGCTCCTGTTCATCCCCAAGGACTTCAGCCTGTCGACCACGGCCACCGAATGGATCACCACGTTCACCGGGCTCGGCCTCATCGCGGGGGCGCTGATCGCCACCCGGATCGCCGACCGGTACGGGCGCAGGGTGGCGATGATCATCGTCGCCGCCGGCTTCACGCTGTTCGCCCTGCTGCAGGGCGTCGCCCCCGGGATCGTGTGGCTTGACGTAACCCGCTTCCTGCTCGGCGTCGCGATCGGGATCTCCACGGTGGCGGCGCCGGTCTACATCGCCGAGTCGGCGCCGGTCGGGATCCGCGGTGCGCTGATCGTCGGCTACCAGGTGGCGACCGTGGTCGGGATCATGGTCGCCTACTTCGTCGACTACGGACTTGCCTCGAGCGCCTCGTGGCGGCTGATGCTGGCGCTGTCGGCGGTGGCCAGCGGCCTGGTGCTGCTCGTGCTCCTGCGGCTGCCCGACACACCGCGGTGGTATCTGATGCGTGGCCGTCGCGAGGACGCCTTGCAGACTCTGCAGCGCGCCGACCCGACCGGGGACGCGGAGCGCAGTGTCGGCGAGATCGAGACCGACCTGCGCGCGGCTCGCGGCGGCTCGATCCGCGAGATGCTGCACCTGCCCTTCGCGCGCCCGGCGATCTTCGTGCTCGTGCTCGGCTTCCTGGTCCAGATCACCGGCATCAACGCGATCACCTACTACAGCCCGTTCATCTTCCAGGACATCGGCTGGCACGGCAACACGCCGCTGCTCATCCAGGGGCTGATCGAGGTGTTCTCGGTGCTCGCCACCGTGGCGGCGGTGCTGGTCGTCGACCGCATCGGCCGGCGGGCCACCCTGCTGACCGGGATCGGGGTGATGGTCGCCTCCAACGCGCTGATGGTGATCCTGTATGCCACCGGCTCGAGCTTCGGCGGTGTGCGCTCGTTCCTGGGCTTCGTCGGGATCCTGTTCTTCACCGCCGGCTTCAACTTCGGCTTCGGCGCCCTGGTGTGGGTCTACGCCTCTGAGAGCTTCCCGTCGCGGCTGCGCACCACCGGCGCCTCGATGATGCTGACCGCCGATCTGCTGGCCAACCTGCTGATCTCGCGCTTCTTCCTCACCGTGTTCAAGGACATGGGCGGTGAGGGCACGTTCGGTCTGTTCCTGGGCCTGGCGCTGATCTCGTTCCTGTTCGTGTTCGCCATGGCCCCGGAGACCAAGGGCCGGCCGCTGGAGGCGATTCGCGTGTACTGGGAGAACGGCGGGCGCTGGCCACCCGACAGCGAGACAGCGGCACGGGTTGATCGCCTGCGCCAGGAAGAGCAGTTGACGAAGACGTGAACGGGACGGTGCATGGATGCCGAGATGCGCGAGCAGCCCGAGCGGCTGGCCGCGCTGATCGACCGCGCCGGCTCGATCGCGTCGTCGGTGCGCGCCGTCGTTCCCGACGGGTTCGCCGGCGTCACCGTGGTGGCGCGCGGATCATCCGACCACGCCGCCGTGTACGGCCGCTACCTGCTGGAGACCGCCACCGGTCGCCCGGTCAGCCTGGCCGCGCCGAGCCTCCACACCCTGTACCGGATCCGGGCCGACTACCGCGGGCAGCTGGTGCTGGCGGTGAGCCAGTCGGGGTCCACGCCTGAAATCGTTACCACGCTGCGCCGTTTGTGCGAGGCCGGCGGGCGCGGCGTGGCCATCACCAACGATGTTTCGAGCGATCTCGCGCTGGCCGCGGAGGCGGTGCTCGACCTCGGCGCCGGGGAGGAGCGCGCGGTGCCGGCGACCAAGACGGTCACCGCTCAGCTGGTTGCCTTCGCTCTGATTGCGGCTGCGCTCGGCGAGGTTCCGTTCTCGGGTGCGGAGCTGGCTCGGGTGCCGTCGTGGGTTGACGAGGTCCTGGGCGATCCCGACGCGGTCGAGCCGGCGGCGGCCGCGTTTGATGGCTGCACACGGCTGGTCGTGGTGGCGCGCGGCTACCTGTACGGTGCCGCGCTCGAGGCGGCGCTGAAGATCGAGGAGACGTGTTCGCTGCTGGCCGACGGCTACTCATCGGCCGACCTGCGCCACGGGCCGATCGCCGCCGTCACCGAGGGCATCCCCGTGATCGTGCTTGACGCTCCCGGTCCCGCGCACGACGATGTGGCCGCCTTGACGGTGGAGCTTCGTGACCGCGGCGCCCAGGTGGTCGTGATCGGCTCGGCGGACGGAGCCGATGTTTCGCTGCCGGCGGACATGCCGGAGGCGCTGGCCCCAGTGGCCGCGGTGGTGCGGGCGCAGCAGCTGGCGCGCTCGTTGTCGCTGCGGATGGGCTTCGATCCGGACGCGCCGGCGGGCCTGTCGAAGGTGACGGCGACGTGAGCGGGGTCACCGAGCGGTGGACGGCGACGTGAGCGGGGTCACCGAGCGCGAGATCGCGTCGCAGCCGGGGCTGTGGCGACGGGCGGCGCGGTTGGTCGGCGCGGTTTCTGACGTGTTCCCGCGCCCCGGCGAGCGCGTGGCCTTCGTCGGCTGCGGCACCTCGCTGTACGTCGCCCAGGCCGCGGCCGCGTTGCGCGAGTCGCTGGGCTACGGCGAGAGCGACGCCTTCCCGGCCTCGGAGATGCCGGTGGAGCGGGAGTACGACCTGGCGGTGGCGATCTCGCGCTCGGGCACCACCACCGAGGTGCTGGAGGTGCTGCGAGCGCTGCAGCCTGACGTGCCCGTGCTGGCGCTGACCGCGGACGCGAGCAGTCCGCTCGGGCTGCTGGCCGCGCGGGTCGTGGAGCTGCCGTTCGCCGACGAGGAGTCGGTCGTGCAGACGCGGTTTGCCACCTGCGTGCTGGCGCTGCTGCGGGCCTCGTTCGGGGTCGACATGGATCCGGTGGTGGCCGACGGTTCGCGGGCGCTTTCCGAGGAGCCGGGGTTCGATCTGGGTGCGGTACGCCAGCTCGTGTTCCTCGGGTCGGGGTGGAGCGTGGGGCTGGCTTTCGAGGCGGCGTTGAAGGTTCGCGAGGCGGCCCAGGCCTGGTCGGAGGCCTATCCGGCGATGGAATACCGCCACGGGCCGATCAGTGTGGCCCAGCCCGGGACGGTGGTGTGGGCGCTGTCGGCGTTGCCGGCCGGCTTGGGGGAGGAGATCGAGGCGACGGGCGCGACCCTGGTGGCGGGCTCGCTGGACCCGATGGCCGAGCTGGTGCGGGTCCAGCGGCTGGCGGTGGCGCTGGCGGCGGCGCGAGGGCTTGATCCCGACCGCCCGCGTGGGCTGACCCGCTCGGTGGTGCTGTCGGCGGATGCCGGCTGAACGGGAGCGCTCGAACGCCGACAGCCCGGTGGTCGGCCTCGATCTCGGGGGCACGAGCCTCAAGGGCGCGGTCGTTGCTGGGGGCGGCGGGGAGGTGTCGCAGCGGCCAACGCCGGTTTGCGACGGCCCCGACGCGGTCGTCGAGGCGGTGGTCACGTTTGCAGCGGACCTGGTGGCGTCGTCGTCGGTTTCCGTCGCCGGCGTCGGCGTGGCCGTGCCCGGGATCGTCGACGAGGAGCTCCGGCACCGTGATCGAGGCCGCCAACCTCGGCTGGCGCGACGTCCGGATTGGTGCGGTCGTGCAAGAGCGTGTGGGCGTGCCGGTCGTGGTGTCGCACGACGTCCGGGCGGCGGCGCTGGCCGAGGGCCGGCTCGGGGCGGCGCGCGGCTACGACGACTACCTGCTGTTGACGCTCGGTACCGGCGTGGGGGCGGCGGTGGTGCTCGGCGGTCGGCCGTACACCGGCCGGGGCGGGCGTGGCGGCGAGCTCGGCCACACCACCGTCGACCCCGAGGGCCCGATCTGCGGCTGCGGCCGGCGCGGCTGCGTGGAATCGTTTGCATCCGCCGGCGCGCTGGCCCGTAGGTATGCGGAGCGCTCGGATGAAAACGTTGACGCCGACGAGGTGGTCGCCCGGGCGCTGGCCGGCGACCGAGCCGCCGGGGTGGTGTGGGACGACGCGCTCGACGCCCTGGCGCTGGCCATCGCCAACTACACGACGCTGCTGGCGCCCTCGCTGGTGGTCATCGGCGGCGGGCTGGCCGGCGCAGGGGCTGACCTGTTCGACCCGCTGGTCCGGAGGCTCGGTTCCTTGGTTCGCTTTGCCGAGGTGCCCGCGGTTGTTCCGGCCGCGCTGGGCCCGGACGCCGGGTGGCGGGGCGCGGCCATCGCTGCGTGTCAGTCTGTCGGCTGATGCGACTGCGCAGCGAGCGGATTGTCACCCCGGGTGGGACGCTGGCCGGGGAGGTGTGCGTCCGCGACGGGGTGATCGAGTCGTTGTCGCCGGGGGCGTCCTCGACTGACGCCATCGATCTGGGCAGCGACTGGCTGGTGCCCGGGTTCATCGACCTGCACGTGCACGGTGGCGGCGGCGCCCAGTTCAACACCCGCGACGTGGACGAGGTGCTGGCGGTGGCCCGGTTTCACGCGGCGCACGGGACGACGTCGCTGCTGGCCACGACGGTGTGTGCCCCGGTCGACGAGTTGGTCGGTGCGTTGCAGGCGATTGCTGGGGCTCGTGGAGGTGGCGGCGGTGCTTCGGTGTTGGGTGCCCATCTGGAGGGGCCCTTCCTGAGTCCGGCTCGACCGGGAGCCATGGATCCGGGGCTGTTTCTGGGGGTGGACGAGGCGGTGGCGGACCGGCTGCTGGCGGCCGGCGGCGATGGGTGCGTGCGGATGATGACGCTGGCCCCTGAGCTTCCCGGTGCTCGGTCGCTGATCTCGACGTTGGTCTCTCGCGGCGTCGTGTGTTCGCTCGGTCACAGCGAGGCGTCCGTCAGGGAGGCGCAGGCGGCGGTGGCCTCGGGGGCGCGATCGGCCACCCACGTCTTCAACGCCATGCCGCCTCTGCATCATCGTGCGCCCGGCCTGGTGGGGGCGGTGCTCGACCTGGACGAGGTGAGCTGCGAGCTCATCTGCGACGGAATTCACGTCGACCCGGTGGTGATGCGCTTGGTCCGACGGGCCAAGGGGCTTGGTGGCTTTCACCTGGTCACCGATGCGATGGCGGCGGCCGGGATGCCCGATGGGTCGTACCGGCTGGGTGCCGCTCAGGTCCGTGTCTCGGAGGGTCGCGCCGTCCTGGAGGGAGGTGAGTCGCTGGCCGGCAGCACGTTGACGATGGGCGACGCCGTCGCCAATGCGGTCAAGCTCCTCGGTTTGACGGTGCACGAGGCGGTGCGGGCGGCGTCGCGCAATCCAGCGCGGCTGCTGGGCGTGTCCCGGCATAAGGGCGCGATCGGGGCCGGACATGGACGCCGACCTGGTTGTCCTTGACGAGCACCTGGGCGTTCGCGGCACGATGGTCGGCGGCCAGTGGGTGCACGGCCTTGCGTGATCCTCACCGTCACGTTGAATCTGGCCGTCGACGTCACCTATCGCGTTGGGCGCGACGCGCTTGGGCGAGCACAACCGGGTGGAGCTGGTCG
Organism: uncultured Solirubrobacterales bacterium; assembly: GCA_963754375.1. Lineage (GTDB taxonomy): Bacteria > Actinomycetota > Thermoleophilia > Solirubrobacterales > Solirubrobacteraceae > Palsa-465. The sequence continues at coordinate 9,481 of CAVWFX010000001.1, read as the reverse complement.
GGCGGCGGGCGGGCGGCAAGGGCGTCAACGTGGCACGCGTGCTGTCTGGTGTGGGCCGCGACGTCGTGGTGACGGGCCTGCTCGGCGGGGTGACCGGTGAGCTGGCCCGTTCTGAGCTGGCGGCGGCCGGGCTGGTGGAGGAGACGGTCGCGATCGCGGGCGAGTCGCGGGTGACCATCGTGGTGGTGGAGGACGACGGCCGGGTGACCGGTTTCTCGGAGCTCGGGCCCGAGGTGTCGGCGGCCGAGTGGGCGGAGATGCACGCGCGGTTTGTCGAGCTGTCGGCGCGGGCGCAGGCGGTGGTGCTGGCCGGCAGCCTGCCCCGTGGGGTGCCCGAGGATGCCTACGGCCAGCTCGTGTCGGCGTCGGCAGCGCCGGTGGTTTTGGACGCTGAGGGTGCCGCGTTGCTGCGCGGCGTCTCGGCGGGTCCTGCGGTGGTGGCGATCAACCGGGCCGAGCTTGCCGGGGTGGTCGGTGGCTCGGTTGATGACGTGGTCGTCGCCGCTGGTTCGCTGCGGTCGTCGGGCGCGGGTGCGGGTGCGGGCGCGGTCGTGGTGTCGTGCGGGGCGGATGGCCTGGTGGCGGTCACCGGTGAGGGGGTGTGGTCGGCTTCGCCGCCCGAGGTCATGCGCGGCAACCCGACCGGGGCCGGCGATGCGGCTTCGGCGGCGGTGGTCGCCGGCATGGTCGACGGGGTTGGCTGGCCGGAGCGGCTGGCCGAGGCGGTGGCGCTGTCGGCGGCAGCGGTGGCGGCGCCGCAGGCGGGCTCGTTTGATCGAGGCGGTCTACTCGCGGCTGCGCTCTGCGGTTGAGGTGCGGGAGGTGTCGCCGCGGGCTTTCTGAGCGGTTGTCTTACGTCTGCGTTTCGGCGGCTGCCGCCGCGTCGCCGGGGCCTTCGCCTTCGTGTTTCGGCGGCCCTTCTTGCAGGTGGGTTTGGAAGAAGGTGAGGATCCGCCGCCACGAGTCCTGGGAGGACGGGTGGTGGTAGTTGAAGCCGGCGAACGTGACCAGCATCCCGAGGCCGGGGCCGACGTTGATCCGGTTCATGAAGCTGTGCCCGGCGTCGGGGTACTCCTTGACGTCGTGGGGGATGTCCAGTTCCGTGAGCGCCTTCTCCAGGCGCTCCGCCCGCCTTCGCATGCTGCGGTCGCGGCGGCCGTAGCTGGCCACGATCGGGCACGCGCCTCTGAGGCGCTCGGCGGCATCCTTCGGGACCTCGCCGTAGTTGACCGAGCTGGCCTGGAAGTCGTAGCGGGGCGCGCTCAGCAGGGCGAAGCCGCCGCCCATGCAGAAGCCGATGATGCCGACCCGCCCGGTGCAGTCCTCGCGCTTGGCCAGCCACTGGCGGGCGGCCTCGATGTTCTCGTAGGCCTCGCCGTGGCCCGAGCGCGACGCCTTCAGGGTGGCGATCACGCAGCCGATGCCGCGGCCGGAGTAGAGGTCAGGGGCGAAGGCGAGGTAGCCGGCGGCGGCCAGGCGATCGGCCTGCTCCTTGATGTCGTCGCCGAGCCCGAGCGCGTCCTGGATCACCACCACGCCCGGATGCGGGCCGTCGTTGATGGGTTCGGCGAAGTAGGCGCCGAGCTCACGGGATTCAGCGGGGAAGTAGGTGACGTCGGGCACGGTTGCTGTGCGTTGCGTGGTACCCGCGGTGACCGGCGCGCTATCCGAAGATCTGCTCGGGAATGAACAGCCCGACGACCCAGTTGGGCACGTCGACGACCTCGTGGATCTTGAGATCACCGGCGACCGAGGCGATGGCGTACGCCTGTTGGCGGGTGCGCTCGTAACGATCGGCGATGTCCTCGACGGCGGCGCGGGTCGCCTCCCTGGTCGCCTCCATCAGATCGGGGTGCACGCCGGTGTAGACGTGGTAGGCCGACTGCTCGTGCTCGGCGAGCTGGCCCTTCGGGACGTGGTACTGCGGGTAGGCGATGTGCATGTCCTTGCGCACCTTGAGGCGCAAGGTGATGTCCATGGTCGTCTCCACCGCGGTCCCGCACACCTCGCCGTCGCCCATGGCGGCGTGCGTGTCCCCGACGCTCAGGAGCGCGCCCTCGACCGCGACCGGCAGGTAGAGCGTCGTGCCGGCGCGCAGGTGCTTGATGTCCATGTTCCCGCCCCACTTGGACGGCGGGACGATCGAGTGCTGGCCCGGGCTCCGGTGGCGCGAGCCCGATCGTGCCGGGGAACGGGGCATAGGGGAGCGTGGTCCGCTCGTCGAAGCGGACCGTCTTTGTCGTCTGCGTCCACTTCCGAGATGTTCAGCCAGGGTTCCGGAAACTCGTCCGCCAGCAGCCCGAAGCCCGGGATGATCGCCGTCCACCCCCAGTTCTTCGGCTTGAAGTCAAGGATCTCGATGGCCAGCACGTCCCCCGGCTGGGCCGACTTGACGTAGATCGGCCCCGTGACCGGGTTGACCCGCGTCATGTCCATGGCGGCGACCTCGTCAACGGTCGAGTCCGCGCCCAGTTGGCCCCCCGAGGCATCGGTGGTCTGCACCTCGACCGTCTCGCCCGACTCGATCTCCAGCACCGGAGGCCGCGCGTTGTCCCAGTACGAGACCGCCTTCTCGGCATTCACGCTGTGGATCGAGTGGGCATCCCCAGGGCCGGCCACGGGCCGGGACGCTACCACCGGGCCGTTCCAGCGCCTACCCGGCGCCCGCTCCCGGGCCGCCCGAGCTCGTTTTGCGTCTGTTTAAGCGCGCGCAAGCAGCCTCGCCATCGCCCCAAACCTGTGCTATTACTGAATGACCGCCGCGGGGTGGAGCAGTCTGGTAGCTCGTCGGGCTCATAACCCGAAGGTCGCGGGTTCGAATCCCGCCCCCGCTATAAGAAAAGCCCCGGAAATGCGGGCTTTTTCTTTGGCCTGATTTTGGTTGAGCGCGCAAGCGTGTAACAACCGTGTAACGAGGATCGCGCTAGGACTCTGGCGCCCGATGCGATGCGGGTTCCGGGACAGCGTCGCGGTGGTCGAGCGCAAGCGCGGACCGCGTCTGGTACGCGCAGTACCGCGCTGCCCTCCGGGCGCCAGCGCCAGAAGCTGCATCGGGCCGGCCTGGACCGGCCGCGGACGGCCGCCGGCGGGCTACTTCACCAAGCGCGCCGCCGAGGACTGGCTGCGCGACAAGCTGCTCGAGGAGGCGCAGCGCGCGGACGTCGGCGCCCGGCTCGCCGCGACCGGGCGTGACGTTCGCCGAGGCGGCCGAGGAGTACCTGCGCTACGCCGAGCAGGACCGCGGCTGCAAGCCCTCGACGATCCGCGGCTACCGCTCGCAGCTCAACGCCCACCTGCTGCCGGCGTTCGGCTCGATGCGGATCGAGGACATCACCGAGCGCGAGATCGAGCGCTGGCGCGCCGGGCATGTCGGGAGTCCGCGAGCGGCGCGGAGCGCTCTCGAACAAGACCAAGAACCACCAGCTCGTGCTGATGCACGCGATCTTCCGCCGCGCGGTCAAGCTCTACGGGCTGCCGCGCAACCCGCTCGCCAACGTCGACCGCTACCGCGTGCGGCGCAGCGGCGACATCGAGGTGTTCTCGCCCGAGGAGATCTGGAGCCTCGTCCGCGCCGCCGCCTCGGAGGTCGACGGCACGATCTTCCTCACCGCCGCGTTCACCGGCCTGCGGCGCGGCGAGCTGCTCGGGCTGCGCTGGCGCGACATCGACTTCGACGGCCTCGACGATCCGGGTCCGCGCGAGCTACGCCGCCGGCAAGCTGACGACGCCGAAGTCCGGCAAGGTCCGGGCGGTGCCGATGGCGCCCGACGTCGCGGCGGCGCTCGCGCGGATCGGCCAGCGCGAGCGGTTCACCGGCGAAGACGACTTCGTGTTCGCCGGCGAGTCCGGGCTGCCGCTCAACGGCGACGCGCTCAGCTCCCGGTACGAGCGCGCGCTGCGAGGCCGCGGGACTGCGCCGGCTTCGGTTCCACGATCTGAGGCACACGTTCGGGACGCGGATGATCCGCGAGGCCGACATCCGCCGGGTGCAGGAGTGGATGGGCCACGCCGACATCCAGACGACGATGAAGTACCTGCACTACGAGTCGCGCGAGGAGGACGCCGAGCTCGTGGCGCGGGCGTTCCGCACCCCCGGCGCCGACGAGGCCGCGGGGACCGTCGCCGCCCACGGGACACCTCCGAGGGCGTCGAGCTCGGCGGTCAGAACCGGGTCACACCGTGAGGCGCGGCCCTCGCTTGTCTCTCGAGACTTCGCGGTCGGTCGCCGACGCGGTGTTCCAGAGCGCGCCCCAGACGTCGGGGTACAGTGGCACGATCTGAGCTATGCGTCCGATTGTGGAGCCGGGCTTCCGATCGCTTGTGCGCCCGCGACCCGATGCGCGACCTCGGTCGGCAGAGAGGGCGTGGCCGATGGCCGGTAGGGCGATCGCGAACCGCTCGGAGCCGGTGACCGTCGCCACGCCGAGAGGGCCGGTCGAGGTCGTGCGCCAGCAGTGGCGCTCGCAGCGTGCCGGGAGTCGATGGCAGTGGGAATGGCTCGCTCGCCGCGGTGGGCAGCGCGACTGGAAGCAAGGGTCCACGGCGCGCGAGGCGATCCGCCAGGCGACGTTGCTGCCGCCGGGTAAGCAGCCTGGATGGCTCACCGCGGCGGTCGACGAGGCGGAACGTGGGTTGAGCGCTCAGCCAGCCGAGCCGCCGGCGGATCCGCCAGCGAGCGAGGACGCCGGTTGAATTACGCGCGTCGACAGCAGTACCGACGTCTGTCGCGCGCCGGCCGGGCGGCGGCGGGGAGCGTCGCCGCGGCGCTGCTCGCGCTGGTTGTCGCGGGCGCCGGGGCGGCGCCGCTCGCCGGGCTGCTGCTCCTCACCGCGTTCGGGCTCGGCCTCTACGCTCGCCACTGGCTCGCGCTCGCCGGTCGTAGCCGCGTGGTGCTCGCTCGGAGGACGACGTGCAGCGTGCGCTTACGCCGCTGCGGGCGGAGGGCTGGCGGCTGCGGCATTCGCTGCGGTGGCAGGGTCGAGGAGACATTGACTCGGTGGCGATCTCCCCGACCGGGATTGCGGTCGCGATCGAGACGAAAACCAGGTCGTACGACGGTCGCCATCTCGCTCGGGTGCGCGAGCAGGCGGCGTGGCTGTCACGACGCCGGCGAAGGTGGGCACGCAACGGCGCGCTTGGCGTCATGTGCCTCGTCCGTGCGCGGGGTGTCGAGCGCGTCGAGCACGACGTTCTGGTGGTCTCGATCGACCGCTTGACGCATGTCCTTCGCCTCGCGGCGGACGCGCGTCCAGGGCGGATTGGGTCGAAAAGCTTGCTGCCGGCACTCGGCACCGACCCTTCCGCACCGTGGTAATCAGCTTGCTGATGAGCGACCCCGTCATCCCCAACACGCCCCTTGTCCGCCGGTTTGACGCGCGCGGTGGCGCTACGACGCCGGCAACTGGCTCGGCTGCATCGAAGGCTGCCGCGATGCACCCAGTTGGCGCGAAGGCCACGGCCGCCAACGGCTTAGTCAAATCCACACGAATTTTCTTGCGCCTAACGCTCGGGGGCGCCGAGTCAGGTCGGCTTGAGATCTTTGGTCCCCCGTGGGACGAGATCACATCGGCGAGAGCCTCATTGGTGGCTGCCGCAGGCATTCCCTTGCGCTGCTGCGACCAGTCGCCTGATCACTGCATCGTTCACGCTTGGAATCGCAGTCCCACAAGATACCTCCAAGTTGCTCAGCCACGTCGACATGCTGGCCGTCGCCGCCTTGCGCCGGGCTGCTCTTGATCTCGTCCTCCAACGGGACCGTGACGCTCCGATCGCCGCAACTTCGGCCATGCGAGTCTTGTTCAACAGATATGACCTCGCAACGGTCGGCCAGCCATCATCGAAACACCCCCACGCCGACCAATCCAGTAGGATCGCGCGGTCCGGCTTGGCCTGGTTCTCATCGGAGTGAGCCGGACCTCAGCTTGGAGTGGCTGGCTTTCTCTACAAATTTCATTGACTCGTTCCTTCCTCTATGGTAAACCCGGAAGTCGCACTCCACAGACGGCACGACGCCCAACCGAGCAGGGGCACGCATGAGTAGCGCCACGTCAGACGGGCTTGAGTCCACTCGCCCACGATATGAGCCAGAAAATTATGATGACCCGTTGCCTGGCGCCACTATCACACTGCGGGCGCTGAGCGATCTCGTCATGAAGGACGGGACCGAGATACGAATCGTCAACGGTGTCGAAACCCCCATCATCAGCAGTCGGCCACTTATTCCTGAGCCCACGACGCCCGAGATTAGCCAACTCCTCGAAGATCTTGAGCCAGATCCCGCGGAGGTCAAGCGCATCGAGGACCGCATCGAGCGGTTTGCGCTTAAGGCGTATGTGGAGGAACAGGAACTCGCCGACGACCCTATTGCGGATCCCCCCGCTTCCTCCTCCTAACCTTTCTGGGCGGCCGGTCAGCCCTGCGGGGAGGTACGCGGCGAAGCTGCCACTCGCCCCCCCTTGACGTCAGCGGCAGCTTTGCTCCTTGCGATCGCCGCTAGGCCGCCGTTCTCTTGATTTGACATAACCTTCAACACGCCGACGGGTAAACCAAACCATGGTGCCTGATCCGGCAGTGCAAGCGGCATTGCGATGCAGTAGCGCCAGCGCTGTCCATGAAGTGTCGTTCTCGCCGCCTCCTCGCTTCGCCGTGTCATGTCGATCCACTTGGTTGTTCCTTCGGAACGTCTCCTGGGTGATATCCCCGGTGACACGGAGGGACGCAGTCGGTGCTATGTCAATCCGGTCCCAGCGAAACTCCGAACTCGCCCATAGGAACAACTCTCGGTGTTTTGGCTTTCTGATCCATGCCTCAACAACAATTCGTTCGCTGGCCTCAGCATGGGTCTCTGTTAGCTTGTTCTCTAACTTTCGAAGCTGGCTGCGTCACTCAGTCTGTGCATTCTCAGGCTCACGGAGGCGCAATCCTTGCTTCCCAAAGCCAAAGCTAGGGGCGTTCACACTCCACCATCTCTCGCACCGGTGACGATATGAGTGTAACTCGCGCCGATATCTCTCGCCCAAAGTGACTGCCAGGGCTATTTCGCGCAGGAACTGTGGCACTTGATACGGGAAGTCCGCGACCGCCGGCTGAATATTCAGGTGAAGGTACCGCGCTGCGAGCGCTCTCATCTGTGAGGTTTCTACATATCCGCGCGCTCGCATCAGGAGGGTCTGCAGGATCTGGAGCCTCGTCTCGCAGCGGGCGAGAGGTCTCGTCGCCTACGGCGCGACCAGTATGGCGTAGCGCTTGGGGGAGTCTTCGTCCGCTGTTGCCAGCGAGGTGATCAAGCCCGGCGCCCGAATGTCGGTCCCAACAATAAGCGACGCGGGCACGTTAAGGTTGTCGCGAAGGACTTCAGCTCCAGACCGTGATCGACCTTCGCCTGGCTTGAGGAGATCCAGTTCGCTCAGCATTAGCGGGTCAGATCCCAAGTTTCCGTGTAAAGAGAGCACACACGGATGGTCCTCGCAGGGCACGTTTGCCTCGCCATCTGAAAGTCGATGCTGATGAACGTCGCCGGCCAACTTTTCAAGCTGCTTGAGAACGTCGTTATCGTAGTGAGCACTAATAGCAGCGGCCGGTTTCCCTTGCTGATGAAAAGCAAGCAGCAGCCTGGCGACCGCGCTGCCGACGAACGCAGTTACTGTGCGAGACCGTGGTCGACCAGCTATGACTAAGTTGTCGACGACATTAGCGATTTGACGCTCGGCATCGGCGGTAGTCGTGCCTCTCATTTCATACAGGCCTCGCAATAATCCACCACAAATGACGGCGATGCGTCTGAGAAGATGTCGGTTACACGGTCGATTAGTACGTCCCGATTGAGTTCTCAATGCTGCCCGGTCGGGTCAACACGACGAATCCAAGTCTCGAGGTCGGGGTCGCCGATGAGACAGTCGGTAAGGATGGCCTTGAGAACGGTTCGGTGGAAGGGTTCGCCAACATCAGAGACACCATCAGCACCGGCATACACGGTGATGTTTGGCTGATTTGCAATCTCCTCGATAAGACACTCGGTGCTCTTACGCCACCAGAAGCCAACCTCGAGATCGTCAGGGACAGGTGCGAGTGGTCGGTACGCCTCTGCAGCGGTCCGTCGAGACTCGTCGGCTGCGGCACCTAGCTTTCTGCTTGACCGCCAAGAGCCGGGGCGAGAAGGCCGAACAGTTCCTGGACCGGTGCTGGTCTTTTGGGTCTCGACGCTCGTGTCCATTCGCTCGAGCTGTGCGCAGAGCTTCGTGAGAGTGAGGGTTCCACGTGGGCCTTTACGCTCTCGCTTTTGATCGTGCCAGGCCCCCAGCGGCGCGGCCATCGAGCCGCAATCAGGTCGCGCAGTTGATCTACAGTGGCGCTAGCGAGGCTCTGGTCTCGATTTAATCGTGCAGCGAAGAAGTGCTCGCTCGTCTGGGCTCAGAGGTCGAACCGCCGGAGGAGCAACGCTGCGGCGAAGAACTCCGGACGCCGCGAGTGGGGGTCATCCCCGGTTGTTGGCTTCAGCTCGGAGAGCAGCCGGTCGAGGACGCGCCCCAGCGCGGCGACCTCTTCCACGACGTTGGTCTTCTCGGTGCATTCCCGTTGCACTACCTCGAGATCAAGAAGAGCTCGCACCGAGGGTGCCAGCCTTTCTGGTTCATCCCAGCTCGGTTGATCACCGCGCCGAAGTCTCTTGAGGGCAGCCCGACAACGTTCGCGCTTCTGTCTCCCCACCGGACCGAAGTTTGGACCATCCGGAAAACCTACCGACTCTGGGAGTGATGCTCTGAAGTGGCTCCACTGTGATGGTGGGAAAGCCAGTTAACGTCGCAACAGATGGAAGACAGGATGCTAGGGGCCAGACCAGCGGAGGGGCCGCGACGATGGCGGAGAGACCGGCGCTGGTCAGTGAACTGTGCAAAGCGTCCATCGTCGCGAAGGCCGAGTCCGTAGGACGAGGCCTGAGTGGCGATGGACGCTTTAACCGCTTCGACTGCACCCCCCGGCCAGACCGGTGCCGCCTCCGCGTAGCACTCGAGCGACGAGCCCGTGATCTTCTCGGTCGGTCCTTTGCCGGGCGTGGCCTTGTCAGCCGACTGCGAGCTCGGTGGTGAACAGGTCAGCGGGAGGTTGTCCCGGAGCTCGTAGAACTTTGAGGTGACGGCGGTTCCCCCGCCGCGTCCGCTCCCGATGGGAGCGTTCGCGGTGATCCCGCAAAGATCTAAGGAGGAACCGCCGTGAGTAGCAACGTACCGGTCGCGCAGGCGACTATGCAGGAGGCCGTGCTCCCGGAGCGCGTCCATGAAGCGTTGGGCCGAGTTGGTCGGGGCAGCGAAGGAGGGACTGCTCGCGCTGAGCGTCGGCGTCGGCCTCGGTGTCCTGACTGAGTTGATGGACGAAGAGGTCGACGACGTCGTGGGCCCCAAGGGCAAGCACAACTCGGACCGGACCGCGGTCCGCCACGGTCACGAGGACGGCGAGGTGACGCTCGGCGGTCGTCGTGTCGAGG